>NZ_JCAQAW010000003.1:0-596769 GCF_059617945.1 Janthinobacterium sp. BCJ23
CACCCGTTCGCCACTCGCCACCAGAGCAAGCTCCGTGCTGCCGTTCGACTTGCATGTGTAAGGCATGCCGCCAGCGTTCAATCTGAGCCAGGATCAAACTCTTCAGTTTAATCTCTGTTACTTTGCCGTTTTATTGGCACCGTCTTGCGACGGGTCGCTCACTCAAAAAACTGACAGGCTACTTCCGAAGAAGTATCCTATTTCATTATTTCTTGTGAACATTTGATATTTTAAGTTAGACGCCAATCCTAAGATTGACGCTGCACTGACATCAAATGCCCACACTTATCGACTGTTAATTGTTAAAGAACTGTATTCGGTACTGCTTTCGCGCTATCGACAAAGCGTTGTGTTTATCAGCTGCGAAGAAGGAAGAGTATGAAGCGTTTGCAGCATTTCGTCAACCTTCTTTTTTCTCGTCTCATTCAGCATTTGCATGCGTCGTTCAGCGAGGGGGCGAATTATAGCCCTGCCCCACATTCCCTGCAAGCGCTATTTATCGCCCCTCACCGCCCAGCAAGCCTGGCCTTCACTTCAAGCGCCTTTTTGTGCAGCCTGTCGCAATCGGCTGGCGTAGTTCGTGGTCTTTAGGCACAGTGGCAACATCAGACTCTGACGCTACGCAACAAGCGGTTAAACTTGCCCGCTGCGTCGATTAACTCTTGTATTTGAAAGTGCCCCCATGCTTCCGATTTCCAGCCTGCCCGAATTGTTGAAAACCATCCTCGCTTGGTTGCAACGGGCATTCGACGCGACGACGACCTGGGTCACCCAACTGTCCTGGTGGAAATTCTTCCTGTTCGCTGCGCTGGCCCTGATCGCCGGCTCCATTTTGCAAGATGAACTGTTTTCGTCCGGCCCGGACGAAGAAGTTGTCATCAAGTCGCATAAACGCAGCAGCAAGGGCTCGGGCGAAACCAATATCCTGATCGACGATACGGGCATCCATTTCAATCCCCGCAACAGCAAGAACCGGCGCAGCAGCGCGGCCGATGCAGCCAGCGATCCGGCCGACGCCGCCGAGGCGGACGCGCAAGCCAGTGCCGTGCCGCCGGCACCGCCTGAACCGCCGGCCGCCCCCGCCAAACCCAGCTATCCGGTGACCACCAATGCATCGGGCGAAGAAGTCCATATTGAATTGCCGCCGCAAATCGGCGAAGAGCTGTCAAATGCCATCGAAGAAGCCGTCGATGATGCAGCTGAACAAAAAGTGTCGCGCTATCACCAGCAAGCCTCGACCTGGTTCAAGAGCTTTGTCTCCTTGCTGGTGTTGGCCCTGTTCGCCATGAAAGCCCTGGTCGGCGGCAAGAAACGCGCGGAAGCGGAAACCGTCACGGCGAACGAAGCGGCCGAGCGCGAATCCATGCAGCGCCAGCTCAGCGAAGCGAAGATGCAGATGATGCAGGCGCAAGTCGAGCCGCACTTCCTGTTCAACACGCTTGCCTCCGTCGAACACCTGATCCAGGTTGATCCGCCGCGCGCGGCCAAGATGCAGCGCAGCCTGATTCAATATCTGCGCGCCGTGCTGCCGCAAATGCGCGACAACGCCCTGATTACCAACCTGGGCCGTGAAGCGGACATGGTGCAAGCGTATTTGAACCTGCTGAAAATGCGCATGGAAGAACGCCTGACCGTCGATTTCCAGATTCCCGATGGCCTGCGCAGCGCCGCCTTCCCGCCCATGATGCTGCAATCGATGGTGGAAAATGCCATCAAGCACGGCCTGGAAGTCAAACCGGAAGGCGGTACCCTGCGCATCGTGGCCGAAGTGGCGCACAGCAAATTGCGCGTGACGGTCACCGACGACGGCCTGGGCTTTGGCGTGGTGCCCAGCGATGGCACGGGCCTCGGTTTACCGACCATCCGCGAGCGTTTGAAACTGCTGCATGGCGACCAGGGCAGCCTGACCATTACGCCAAATCAACCGTCCGGCGTGTGCGCCGTGATCGAAGTGCCCTATCAATTGTCCAAATAAGACAGAGTAGTTGATAAAAACGCTAAATCATTGAATAATCAATCTTCGCCCGTTCACACTTGAGACTTATGCCTACCGCTATTATTGCCGACGACGAAAGACTGATGCGCGACCAGCTGCGCCTGCGCCTGGGCCAGGCCTGGCCTGAACTGGAAATCATCGGCGAAGCCAAGAATGGCGACGAAGCGATCGAACTGGTGGAACAACTCAAGCCCGACTTTGCCTTCCTCGATATCCGCATGCCGGGCAAGACGGGCATGGAAGCGGCGCAAGTAATCGGCAGCAAGACGCATATCGTCTTCGTCACGGCCTATGACAGCCACGCCGTCGAAGCTTTCGAGCGGGGCGCCGTCGACTACGTGCTCAAGCCGCCCGAGCACGAGCGCTTGCTGGTGACGGTGGAGCGCCTGAAAACGCACTTGAACAAGCCGGCCCTGGACGTCAACAGCAGCGTCACGGCCATGCTGTCGCAGCTGGCGGAAAAAATCACGGCCAAGCCCACGTATTTGCAATGGATACAGGCCAGCATCGGCCAGGACTTGCGCATGATTCCCGTGGAAGAGATCCTGTTCTTCCGTTCGGACGAGAAATACACGTGCGTGCAGACAGCCAAGTACGAGGCGCTGATCCGCAAACCCGTGCGCGACCTGGCTGAAGAG
The DNA here is from genome assembly GCF_059617945.1 of Janthinobacterium sp. BCJ23. NCBI lineage: Bacteria > Pseudomonadati > Pseudomonadota > Betaproteobacteria > Burkholderiales > Oxalobacteraceae > Janthinobacterium > Janthinobacterium sp. BCJ23. The sequence goes on from NZ_JCAQAW010000003.1 coordinate 2,635, forward strand.
CTCGATCCTTCGCTGTTCTGGCAAATCCACCGCGCCACCCTCGTCAATGTGAATGCCATCGAAGGCGTGACGCGCGACATCCGCGGCCGCCACCTGGTCCTCATCAAAGGCAAGTCCGACAAGCTCGAAGTGAGCCGCAGCTTCCTGCACCTGTTCAAGCAAATGTAAGTCTCCGCCGCCCGGTCCAGGCCGGCGCGGCGCATGCCTCTCTTCTGCCCCCTTTCTGCGCCACATCAAACCGCGCCGCGCCAGCAGGCATAGGCTATATCAAGTCCCGCCCGTCATTCCTGCACTGCCTGCCTTCGCCCACGTTCGCAAGGAGACCCCAATGCCCGACCGAGGCAGTCCCGCGCTGCTGCGCATCTTGCCGCTGGGTATGGCGGCGGCGCTTTTGCTGTGCCTGTTTCCTCCACTGAAAGCCCGCCGGCAACAGCAGGCGCGCGGCCAGGCCATCATCGACAACGCCAGCGACGCCATCATCAGTATCGACAGCCGGCAAATCATCCTGCATGCGAACGCGGCGGCGGCCAGATTGTTCGACGACACGCCGGCCGCCATGTGCGGCATGCCCCTGGGCCACTACATCCTGCGCGACTTGCGTACCCTCGGCAGCCTGGGCACGCACGATGGCGATCCGCCGTTTGACGACATCAGCCTGGAGCTGCGCCTGACGGGCCGGCGCGCCACCGACTACACCTTGACGGGAAGGCGCAGCGATGGCGCCATGTTTCCCCTCGAAGGCTCGCTCTCGTCCATGCAGGAAGATGGCCAGAGCGTGTTTACCATCATCGTGCGCGACATCAGCGCGCGCCAGCAGATGCATGAACAGCTGGCCCGCTCCTTTTCGCAATTGCGTGAATTGTCGAGCGCGCTGCAAACCATCCGCGAAGAAGAACGCAAGCATATCGCGCGCGAACTGCATGATGACTTGGGGCAATTGCTCGCCACCTTGCGCGTCGACCTGACCCTCGTGCGCCAGCACACGGATACCACCGCGTCCCTGCAGGCGCTGCTGCACAGCATGGACGGCTTGCTGGTGACAGCCATCACCTCGCTGCGGCGCATCGCTAGCAACCTGCGTCCGCGCGCGCTCGATGAAGGGGGATTGTATTTTGCGCTACAAAAACTGCGCCACGACTTCCTGTTGCGCCGCGCCATCCATTTCGACTTGCTGGCCGACGAAGCCGACCTCGTGCTCGACGACGCGCGCAGCACGGCCATCTACCGCATCGTGCAGGAAGCGTTGACGAATATCGCGCGCCATGCCGAGGCCAGCCACATCACCATCGCCCTGCACCGCATCGATTCCTCGCTGGCGATCACCATCCAGGATGATGGCCGCGGCATTGCCGAACACGACCTGGAAAAAGCCACGGCACTTGGCTTGCTGGGCATGCGTGAACGGGTATGGGGCTTGAATGGCAATATCCATATCGGTACCGATAGCGAACTGGGCGGCACGCGCATCGAAATCTCGCTGCCCATGCATGCCGAGGCGGCCGCCGCGGCGATGCAATAAAAAAGGCGCCCGCAGGCGCCTTTGCTTCGTCACATCGAATGATGCTTAGAATTTGTGTGCCAGACCGATCTGGTACGAAGTCAGCGACTTGACGCGCTCGCGGCCAGCGTAAGCGTACACATCGGTGCGCTTCGACAGGTGGTAGTCGTAACCAACGCCGAATTCCTTGATGGTGTCCTGATCCTTGAACTTGTTGTTGCTTTGCTCTTGCTTGCCGTACGACACTTTGGCATCGCCACCGCCGACCGTGTAGTTCAGGCCGATCAGGTAGGACTTGAATTCGCCAGTCGTGGCAACCTTGGTGTCGCCTTTCGAATAGGCGGCCGTGATCTTCGCTGGGCCGAATTTATAGCCGCCACCGATGGACCACAGATCAGGCTTGGCGGCCGTTGCCGTCGCTTGCACGGCTTTTTCGTAGCCGGCGTGCAAGCTGATCGGGCCATTGTCGTAGGTTGCCAGGCCGATCACGCCTGCGTCAGCGCTGTTGACTTCGCTCAGCACGTATTGCAGGCTGCCCACGAAACCGTCAAAGCTTGGGCTGTTGTAGGTCACGGCATTGTTGACGCGCGACGTGCCGACGCCCGAACGCAGCAGGGTTTCATTGTTCTTGCCAACCACACCGTAGGTGTTGAATGGATCAACGCGGGCGATGGTGCCGTCGACCAGATTCTTGGTGCGGCCCAGGATGGCGGTACCAAACGCGCCTTTCAAGCCCACGTAGGCTTGACGGTCGAACAACACGCCTTTTTGCGCGCCGGTGTCAGCCAGGAATTCACTTTCCAGGTTGAAAATTGCGGACAGGCCGCCACCCAGATCTTCCGTACCCTTGAAACCGAGGCGCGAAGCATTGTTTTCGCGTTGTACCGTCGGCTGGCCAGTGGTCTTGGCAATACCGAGGTCAACCAGGCCGTACACGGTGACGTTCGATTGTGCTTGTGCCGTAGCTGCTGCGAAGGTGCCGATGATCAATGCTGCCAGAGTAATTTTTTTCACTTGAGATTCTCTACATTAGGTTGGACAAGAGTGGTGCTGCTTAGCTGCTGAACCGAATCATGCCCACCAAATACTTCAACAATATGACATCGACAAGATGTTGCTTTTTGGCACAACGTCATGTCAGATAAAAACAACAGACGAAAAAAAACCGCCCGGAGGCGGTTCATGCGGCAACAGCTTACTTCAGGCGGCAGCTCAGCAGCCAGTAGTATTCCAGGCGCTTCATGCGGATTTCGCGGGCCGAGTGGGCAAACTTCTTGCGCAGGTGGCTATCTGACGGGAAATTCTTCAGTACTTCATAGCGCTCGCCCGCGTCCGTCGTGCGGAACTGGTGGGTGTTGCCTTCCAGGTCGGTACGCGCGATCACGGTGCTGCTGCCATCGACATAGGAATTGTCGATCAGCACCAGCAGAATGTCCTTGCCCAGCTTGCTGCGCAATTGCTTCAGGTATTTATCCTGGTCTTCGCGCTTGACGTGCGACCACCAGAAACCGGCAAACACGGCCGTAAACTTGCCCAGCAAGTCATCGGGCAAGTTGAAGGCATCGAGCTTGGCGAAGGTGACGTTGTCGGGCAAGCCGCGCGATTGGGCCAGCGCCAGCATTTCATCGTTGATATCGGTGGCCAGCACGGAGTCGGCCGACTCGGCGACCACTTCCGTCCAGTAGCCGGTGCCGCAAGCCAGCTCCAGCACGGTGTGGCCTTCCAGCACGTCGGCGACCTTGTCGCGCAACACTTCCAGGTCTTCCTGGCGTTCGGGCTTGTCATAGACGCGCTCGTACTGCTGCGCGATGGTGGCGTAATATTTGGCAAGCTGATCGGTAATCATTGTTTCTTCTCTTCTTAAATAATCTTGGCCAGGCAACTCGCCCGGCCGGCTTCATGCATTGTTTATAGTTCGTAGTGCTCTTTATCACCGCTCATCGCCTGCTCGATGAGCTTGCGGTTCAGGGTCGGTGTCAGCAACTCGATAAAGGTATAGATATAGCTGCGCAAATACGCGCCCTGCTTGACGGCCACGCGCGACACATTCATGCCGAACAGATGGCCGACAGGAATGGCGCGCAAGCCTTTGTCGCGCTCGGCATCGAAGGCCATACCCGCTATGATACCAATCCCCATGCCCAACTCGACATAAGTCTTGATCACGTCCGCATCGATGGCTTCGAGCAAGATGTCCGGTTTCAAGCCGCGCAGCACGAAAGCGTGGTCGATCTTGTTGCGTCCGGCGAACGCGCTGTCATAGGTAATCAGGGGGAAAGCGGCGATTTCTTCCAGGGTCACGGACTTCGATTTGAGCAGCGGATGGTCGACGGGCACCACCACCACGTGCTCCCATTGATAGCATGGCAAGGTAATCAAGCCATCGATGGCGGCGATCGATTCCGTGGCGATGGCCAGGTCGGCCTGGTCGCGCTGCACCATCTCGGCGATCTGGCGCGGATTGCCTTGCAGCAAAGACAATCTGACCTTCGGGAACTTCAGCATGAAGGCTTGCACGACCTTGGGCAAAGTGTAGCGCGCCTGCGTATGCGTGGTGGCGATGGTAAAGCTGCCGCTGTCCTGCGCCGCGAATTCCTTGCCGATGCGCTTCATGCTGTCGATTTCCTGCATGATCAGCTCGACCGACTCCAGCACCAGGCGGCCCGGCTCCGTCAAGCCGCGGATGCGCTTGCCATGGCGCGTGAAAATATCCACGCCCAGCTCTTCCTCCAGCTCGATGATGGCTTTCGATACGCCAGGTTGCGACGTGAATAGGGCCTTGGCGGCATCCGTCAGGTTGTAATTCTGCCGGACCGCTTCGCGCACGAAGCGCAGTTGATGGAGATTCATTGCTGGTTTGCCCTAGATTGCCGTGATTTGCCGAGTTTCCGCCCCACCCATGATTTTGCGTTCATGCATATACGCATATCGCATATAAGCAAATGCGTACTTAGTAGTTTGGAATAAACACTAAGTTTATTACTATTGCGAGTACTTTGGGGGTGCAAGCATGACTTTGTCTTATATAGTCTCAGGATTTGCCGTAGGATTACTCGTAGGAATGACCGGCGTGGGCGGCGGCTCGCTGATGACGCCGCTGTTAACCCTGCTGTTTGGCGTGCCGCCTTCCGTGGCCGTCGGTACCGACCTGGCGTTCGCCTCGATCACCAAGAGCGCCGGCACCCTGACGCACCGCCTGCGCGGCACCATCCGCTGGGATATCGTCAAGCGCCTGTGCATCGGCGCCCTGCCCGCCGCCGTCCTCGCGACCCTGGCGCTCAAATCGTTCGGCACCCTGTCGCCGGAAATCGGCCAGATCATCCGCTACTCGATCGCCGGCTCCGTGCTGCTGACCGTCGTGGCACTGATTTTCAAGGGCCGCATGTTGGCCTGGATCAATGCGCACCCCGAGAAACAATTACAAGGAAACAAGCTTGCCGCTGCGACCATTATTGCCGGCGCCGTGCTGGGCGTGCTGGTGACGGTCTCGTCGATCGGCGCCGGCGCCATCGGCGCGACCCTGCTGGTGATGCTGTATCCACGCATGAGCTCGGCCGAAGTGGCGGGCACCGATATCGCCTATGCCGTGCCCCTGACGGCCATCGCCGCCCTGGGCCACTGGTGGCTCGGCTCCATCCACTGGGAATTGCTGGCCTCCTTGCTGGTCGGCTCCCTGCCCGGCATCACGCTCGGTTCCTGGGTCGCCCGCTCCGTGCCGGAAAAGTTTTTAAGAGTGCTGCTGGCGATGACCTTGACCGGCGTGGCAGTGAAGCTAATCTATTAATTACCGAACAAGTGACAAGAGCAGTATCAAGAACATAATCCCAGGCAATCTTCCAGCACCCCGGCTTTTTTAGGAATTGATATGTACCATTACGATCAGTACGACCACCTCATCATCAAAGAACGCATCGCCCAGTACCGAGACCAGGTTGCGCGCCGTATCGCCAATGAACTGACGGAAGAGGAATTCATTCCGCTGCGCCTGCAAAACGGCCTGTACATGCAACGCCACGCCTACATGCTGCGTATCGCCGTGCCGTACGGCTTGCTTTCGGCCAAGCAGATGCGCATGTTCGCGCACATCGCGCGCAAGTACGACCGCGGCTATGGCCACTTCACGACGCGCCAGAACATCCAGTTCAACTGGATCGAACTGGAACAAACTCCCGATATCCTGACGGACCTCGCTTCCGTGGAAATGCACGCGATCCAGACGTCCGGCAACTGTATCCGTAATACAACATCGGACCCGTTCGCCGGCGTCGCGGCCGATGAAATCATCGATCCGCGCCCGTACGCGGAAGTATTGCGCCAGTGGAGCACCTTCCACCCCGAGTTCATCGCCCTGCCGCGTAAATTCAAGGTCGCCATCAATGGCGCCGAGGAAGACCGCGCCGCCATCGCCGTGCACGACATCGGCTTGACGGCCGTGCGCAACGAAGCCGGCGAAGTGGGCTTCAAGGTCATGGCCGGCGGCGGCATGGGCCGCACGCCGATTTTGGGTAGCGTCGTGCGCGACTTCCTGCCGTGGCAGCATTTGCTGACGTATATCCAGGCGATCATGCGCGTGTACAACTTGCACGGCCGCCGCGACAACAAATACAAGGCGCGCATCAAGATTTTGCTGAAAGCCATCGGCGTCGAAGAATTCACGCGCCAGGTGGAAGCCGAGTGGGTCGACTTGAAGGATGGTCCGGAAACCCTGACGGCCGAGGAAATGCAGCGCGTGGCGGACTTCTTCAATCCGCCCGCCTACCAGGCCCTGCCGGAACTCGACTACAAAGCGGAACACGCGGACAACAAGGCCTATGTGAACTGGCTGGCGCGCAACGTCAAGCCGCACCAGCGCCCCGGCTACGTGGCCGTGGTGCTGTCCCTGAAGAAAACGGGCGTGCCGCCGGGCGACGCGACGGCCGAGCAGATCGATTTCGTGGCCGATCTGGCCGACCGCTACAGCTTTGGCGAACTGCGCGTGACGCACGAGCAAAACCTCGTGCTGGCCGACGTGGAACAGTCGAAACTGTTCACGCTGTGGCAGGAAGCCAAGGCGCATGGCCTGGCCACGCCGAACATCGGCTTGCTGACCGACATGATCTGCTGCCCTGGTGGCGACTTCTGCTCGCTGGCCAACGCCAAGTCGCTGCCGATCGCGGCCGCCATCGCGGAACGCTTCGACAGCATCGACTTCCAGCACGACATCGGCGAGATCGAACTGAACATTTCCGGCTGCATCAATGCCTGTGGCCACCATCACGTGGGCAGCATCGGCATCCTCGGCGTCGACAAGGATGGCAGCGAATGGTATCAAGTGTCGATAGGCGGCGCGCAAGGCAACAACGCGGCCATCGGCAAGATCATCGGGCCATCGTTCTCTTCCCTGCAGATGCCTGAAGTCATCGGCCGCCTGCTGCACGTCTACGTGCGCGACCGCCACGAAGGCGAGCGCTTCGTCGACACGGCACAGCGCCTGGGCCTGGCGCCGTTCAAGGAACACGTATATGCAACGCCGATCACGGTCGGCAACCTGGTGGGAGAAGACGAATATGTTTGAAGTACGCGAAGAAATCATCAAGAACGCCGCCGTGGTGCCGAATACCTGGGGCTTGCTGCGCCTCGATGAAAACGACACGCCGGAAACGGTCGTCGTGCCAGCCGGCAAGGTCATCGTGCCGCTGCTCGTATGGCAAGCCCAGCGCGAAACCCTGGCCGCTCGCCTGCCCGACATCGGCGTATGGCTGGCCAGCGACGAGCGCCCGGAAGAACTAGCGGCCGACATGGCGCAACTGCCCGTCATCGGCGTGGACTTCCCGAAATTCACGGATGGCCGCGGCTATTCCATCGCGTTCAACCTGCGCGCCCGCCTCGGTTTCCAAGGTGAATTGCGCGCGATTGGCGACGTGCTGCGCGACCAGCTGTTTTCCATGCACCGGGTCGGCTTCGACGCGTATGCGACACGCCCCGACCGCAGCATCCATGACGCCCTGAAAGGTTTATCGGTCTTTTCGGAAACCTACCAGGCGTCGTGGGATCAAAAATCGCCGCTGTTCCGCCGCCACCAGCGCGAAGGCCAGAATCCTGACCTCGACAACGCGGCCGGCATCTGAGAAAGCGAGCCATGAGCGACCTCTCTACTTTAATTGACGCCACCCAGCAAACGCTGACACGCATCGCCGCGGACTTTTCGCCGGCCGTGTTCGCCTCTAGCCTGGCAGCCGAAGACATGGTGCTGACCGACATGATACTCAAGGCGAAGCTGCCCATCGGCATCTTCTCCCTGGAAACAGGCCGGCTGCACCAGGAAACCCTGGCCGTGCTCGACAAGGTCAAGACCCGTTACGACCACGACATCACCTTGTACCGCCCGCAACCGGAAGCCGTGGCTGCCTACGTGGAACAGAACGGCCTGAACGCGTTCTACAACAGCGTCGAGATGCGCCGCGAATGCTGCCGCATCCGCAAGGTCGAGCCGCTGGGCCGCGCCCTGGCCGGCAACAAGGCCTGGGTCACGGGACAGCGCCGCGCCCAGTCCACCACGCGCGCCGAATTGCACGTGCAGGAAGACGACGCGGCCCACGCCATGACGAAATTCAATCCGCTGGCAGACTGGTCGGAAGAAGACGTGTGGGCCTACATCCGCGCCAACGACGTGCCGTACAACGCGCTGCATGACCAGGGTTACCCATCGATCGGCTGCGAACCGTGCACGCGCGCAGTGCAGCCGGGCGAAGATGTACGCGCCGGACGCTGGTGGTGGGAAAACCCCGACTCCAAGGAATGCGGCCTGCACATGGTGGACGGCAAACTGATACGCATCAAATCCGTGGCAGCCTGAACAGACACAACAGACTCAGCAGAACAAGAAAGCACCCATATGAGCAATATTTTGAACCAGCGTCACCTCGACAGCCTTGAATCGGAAGCCATCCACATCATGCGCGAAGTGGCGGCCGAATCGGCCAACCCTGCGCTGCTGTTTTCCGGCGGCAAGGATTCCGTCGTCCTGCTGCGCCTGGCCGAAAAAGCCTTCCGCCCAGGCAAGTTCCCGTTTCCCCTCGTGCATATCGACACGGGCCACAACTTCCCCGAAGTCATCACTTTCCGTGACAAGAAAGTGGCGGAACTGGGCGAGCGCCTGATCGTCGGCTCCGTGGAAGACTCGATCAAGCGCGGCACCGTGCGCCTGCGCAACCCGGCCACGGATTCGCGCAACGCGGCCCAAGCCGTTACCTTGCTGGAAACCATCGCCGAATACAAATTTGACGCCTGCATCGGCGGCGCCCGCCGCGACGAAGAAAAAGCCCGCGCCAAGGAACGCATCTTTTCGTTCCGCGACGAATTCGGCGCCTGGGACCCGAAAGCCCAGCGTCCGGAACTGTGGGATCTGTATAACACCCGCGTCCATCCCGGTGAAAACATGCGCGTCTTCCCGATCTCCAACTGGACCGAGCTGGACGTGTGGCAATACATCGCCCGCGAGCAACTGGAATTGCCGCCGATCTACTTCGCGCACGAGCGCCAGGTGATCCCGCGTAATGGCTTGCTGGTGCCGCTGACGGATCTGACGCCGCCGCGCGAAGGCGAGACGGTGGAAACGCAAGTCGTGCGCTTCCGCACGGTGGGCGATATCTCGTGCACCTGCCCTGTCTCGTCCGATGCGGCGACGGTCGACGCCATCATCGCCGAAACGGCAATCACGCAAATCACGGAGCGGGGCGCCACCCGCATGGATGACCAGACTTCCGAAGCCTCGATGGAAAAACGCAAGAAAGCAGGGTATTTCTAATGAACGCAGCAATCCAGAACACCAACCTCACCGACAGCCTGGAGCGCGGCATGCTGCGCTTCATCACGGCCGGTTCCGTCGATGACGGCAAGAGCACGCTGATCGGCCGTTTGCTGTTCGACAGCAAGGGCATCTTCGCCGACCAGCTCGACGCCATGTCGCGCTCCAAGCACAAGCGCACGGTGGGCGACACGGTCGACCTGTCGCTGCTGACGGACGGCCTGGAAGCGGAACGCGAGCAAGGCATCACCATCGATGTGGCATACCGTTACTTTGCCACGCCGAAACGCAAATTCATCATCGCCGACACGCCGGGCCACGAGCAATACACGCGCAACATGGTGACGGGCGCCTCCACGGCCGACGCCGTCATCATCCTGATCGACGTGTCGAAAGTGAAACTGGGCGACGACGGCAGCGTGGAATTGCTGATCCAGACCAAGCGCCACTCGACGATTGCCCATTTGCTGCAGATCGAACACGTGGTCGTGGCCGTCAACAAGATGGACCTCGTCGACTACGATGAAACGGTGTACAACCGCATCGTGGCCGCCTACCGCGAATTCGCCCAGTCGCTGGGCTTGAAGGACATCACGCCGATCCCGCTGTCGGCACTCACCGGCGACAACGTCGTCGAACGCGGCGACAAGCTGGGCTGGTACACGGGCCCGACCTTGATCGAGCTGCTCGAATCGCTGTCCGTCTACGACGAATCGCACGACACGCCCTTCCGCTTCCCGGTGCAGCTGGTGGCGCGCCACAACGGCCACGAAGCAAACGACTTCCGCGGCTACATGGGCCGCATCGAGGCGGGCAAGGTCAGCATCGGCGACACCCTCGTGGTGCAGCCATCGGGCCAGACGGCAACCGTCAAGGATATCGTCACCCTGGACGGCTCGCTGAGCACCGCCGTGGTGGGCCAGTCCGTGACCCTGCTGCTCAATGAATACCTCGACATCTCGCGCGGCGACTTGCTGGCGAGCAGCGAGCGCCCTGCCACACTGCTGAAACAAGTGGTGGCCGACGTGTGCTGGCTGTCGGAAGACGCGCTCGACTTGCGCCGCAAGTACTGGATCAAGCACGGCACCAAGCAGACGGCGGCCAAGGTGACGGCGATCGAATCGATCCTCGACATCAATACGCAGCAGCGCCATCCGGCCGAAGGCTTGAAGCTCAACGACATCGCCCGCATCAGCCTGAACGTGCAGCAAGCGCTGGCGGCCGACGCGTATGCCGATATCCGCGCCACCGGCGCCTTCATCCTGATCGATGAAGTCACCCACCAGACCGTCGCGGCCGGCATGGTTCGGCTCTAATCCCGTATCGTCCAGGAAAGGCAGCCACATGAACAGCTCCCCATCTCTCCCCGGCAAGGTCTACCTGATCGGCGCCGGGCCCGGCGCGCAAGACCTGATGACCTTGCGCGGCGCGCGCCTGCTGGCACAGGCGGACGTCGTGCTGCACGACGCACTGGTCACCGAAGAGATGCTGGAGCTGTGCCCGCAGGCGCAAAAGATTCTGGTCGGCAAGCGCTGCGGCCAGTTGTCGACGGCGCAGGCGTTCATCAACAAGCAACTGGTCGACAACGCGCGCAAGCACGCCGTCGTCGTGCGCCTGAAAGGGGGCGACCCCATGCTGTTCGGCCGCGCCGACGAGGAATTGCGCGCGCTGGAAGAAGCGGGCATCGCCGTCGAAGTGGTGCCCGGCATTACCACGGCCCTGGCGGCCGCGGCCGCTACACAGCAGCCGCTGACCAAACGGGGCGTGTCGCGCAGCGTCGCCTTCTTTACTTCCAGCACGGCGCCAGGCGAACCGGACCAGACGCGCATCCCCGACTGTGACACCCTGGTGCAATACATGGGTGGCCGCGAAGCCATCGCCACGGCCCAGCGCCTGCTGGCCCAGGGCCGCCGTGCCGACACCCCGGTGGTGGTGATTGAAAACTGCAGCCGCCCGGACCAGCGCATCGTGCGCCTGACGCTGGGCGCCCTGGCGCATGGTCTGGGCGACAACCACGGCCCCGTGCTGGTGATGCTGGGCGACGCCATGGCCGTGCGCGCGCACCAGGCCATCGAAGAAACGGCCGCCATTCTGGCGCGCCATGCTTGAATAAACACAGCGTATTTTACCGACTTTAAAGTCAGTAACCGACGTCTTCCGGGGAAACATGATACGATGCTCACGCATCTTTTCTCGAGAAGTTGTTGTGTGATAGCAATAAACTCACGCTTCACCCCGCCATAGCGCTTGCCATGCGGCCTCCCGGCTGACGGGAGCCCTGGCAATCTCCCCGAAAAAAGCTGCGCCCGCAGGCTGCAATACCGCGCCGCGCAACTTTAGCCTTACGATCACAGATGAATTTCAACTCCATGCGCGAAGCCCTGACTTCGCTCAGCCGCAGCAATGTCGGCGTCGCCAGCGCTGTGCTGTTAAGCATGCTCGCCTCCATCGCCCTGTGGACGGTGTTCCCGAATATCGACGACGAAAACCATTTGCTGGAATGGCTGCAGGCGCTGTTCCTGGCTCTCGCTTGCACCGTGCACGGCGTGCGCGCCTGGCAAGAGACTGACCGCCAGTCCTTGCGCTTCCTCATGCATGCAGGCCTGTGCGCGCTGCTGTTCGGCTTCCTGCTGCGCGAACTCGATATCGACCAGTTCGGCGCGGCGCCCTTCTGGGCGCAGCTGGAAAAAGCCCTGCGCGTGGTGGAGTTGCTGATCCTGATACGCCTGTTGATCTTCTTCGCGCCGCGCGCGCGCAAGGTGTTTGCCCATGCGGGCCTGATTTTCAGCATGCGCATCACCATCCTGACGGCCATCGGCGGCTTGCTGATGGCCGCCGGCTGGCCTTTCGACAAGAAGGTCTTCCATGGCATGCCCGACGCCTACGCGCTGCTGGGCGAGGAAGTCTTCGAACTGGGCGCCTATCTGCTGCTATTCCTCGCTTCGCTGTCCGACAGCACGGCCGCCGCCCGCATCAGCCTGGCGCCGAAGAAAAAAACGGCTTAAGCACTTTCAAATGAGGATGGCAGCGGCAGCAGCCGCTGCAAGGTAGCGGCCACGCGCAGCAGGCGCGGATCGTCATCGTCGGCCTCGTCGCAGGTATCGTTGATACAGAAAAACGGCAAGCTGCCGAATCGCGCGGCCAGCTCCTCGAGCTGCCGCGGCGCCGCCACATCGCCGCTGGCGATATGCAGCGGGTCGAGCATGCGCGAGCGCGCGAATCCCTGATGCACCATCCAGCGCGGCACCAGATCGGGCAGCAATGCCGGCACCTGCCACGAGCGGAACACCGTCGCGCGCACGCCGGCAAACATGGCCGGCGCCAGCCCTTCCAGTGCATGCAGCGCGCTTTTCAGCATGGGCCGCGGCGCATGCGCATACAGGCGCGGTTCATGCAGGTATTCCGCGTACTGCGCCGACAGCCATTGCCGCGACAACGTAGCGCAATTGACTGGCGCGGCCACGTCGGCGCGCAAGTCCTGCACGTCATCGTGCGGCGCGCTCTCCGTAAACACACTCAAACGCCCCTCCCCTTCCTCCCCGAACCAGAACGCGGTCTCGAACGGCGCGCCAAAAAATACGTCGTCGTTCAGATACAGGAAGCGTTCGGACAGGCCCGGAATATGGTGCAGATACGATTCGATATGGCCGGAGTCGAACACGGGCAGCGATGCACCGGGCATCAGGCTCGCATGGTCGATCACCGTCAGGCGCGGTGAAGCACGCAGCCAGTCGGGCACTTGCCGGTCCGTCAGCAGGTAGATATGGCCGTGGCCTGGGAAGAAACGCTCGAGCGCGCGCAGGTTGTAGCGCAGTTCGCCGTTGTCGCGGTAGCGCCCCGCCACGTTACCGTGCAGGGCCAGTTGGCCCGGATGCGCCTGCACCCAGGCGGCATAGGCGTGCTGCCGGCGCGCGCGCCAGGCGGGATCGGCGCCGTCTACCCACAGGTAGACGATGTCGATACCGCTCAAGGGATAGGGCTGGAGCCTGGCGCCGCCACGCAGTAATCGGCGATGGCGGCCAGCACACTGGCGTTCTCGCCGACCGCCTCGACCACCTTCAGGCGCAGTGCCGGATGCTGCTGGCGCAGTTCTTCCAGCAGCAGCGGCAGGTCGCGCAGCACATGCCCGCCCTGCCCCAGGAACACGGGCACCACGGTGACGTCCAGGATGGCGCCAGCGGGCAGCTCGGCCAGCAGGGTCGCCACCAGTTCGGGCAGGCGTGGCGTCATCAGTTCCAGGAAAGCCAGGTGCACGCAGGTATCGGGCATGCGCGCCTGTGTCAGGTCGCGCAGGCGCTCGAACGGTGCGGCCCACGATGCGGCGCGCGCGCCATGGGCAAACAAGATCAGTGCCTGTTTCACGTTCGTCTCCATCAGTGCCGCTCCACCCACCACAGGGCGCCCAGCGCCAGCAGCAGATACAGGGCGCTCGGCGCCACCGCCGTCAGGAAGGCCGGCCAGGTGCTGAGCAGACCAAGATGCGAGAACAGGGTGTTGACCAGCATGAAGCTCACGCCGATCATGATGCCAATGAAGATCTTCAAGCTGATGCCGCCGCTGCGCGTATGCATGTAGGCGAACGGCAGCGCCAGCGCCATCAGCACGAAAATGGCCAGCGGATCGATCAGCTTTTTCCAGAAGGCGATGCGGAAACGCTCCGTTTCCTGCTTGTTCTCGGCCAGGTGGCGCGTGTACACGGCCAGTTCGCTGGCCGACATGCGCTCGGGATCGGAGGCCGACACCGTCAGGATCTTCGGCGTCACTTCCGACGTCATGTCCTTGCTGGCGCTTTGCACCGTGCGCACCAAGCTCGTTTCCTGCCCATAGTAGTTCGCCAGCTTCGGCTCGAAGCCTGGCGCGGTGGCTGCGCTGTTCGAGAACGAGGTTTCCGTCACATCGGTCAGGCGCCAGATATTACTGCCCTGATACGTCGCGCCCTTGGCCACGGTCAGGGTGCGCAAGCGCATATCGGTGTCGAACTCATACAGCTTGACGTTTTTCAGCTGGCCGTCCGGGCGCGCTTCGCCCACATTGAAAAAACGCGAGCCGGTGACGGTGCCCGTCAAGCCATCGCTCTTGACCATGTCCTTGGTCCACAGGCCAGAGCGAAACTCGCTCGACACGGCCGCGCCGCGCGAGGTCAGCTTGAGGCGCTCGGCCAGCGGCTCCGTGCGCGGCGTGATCAACTCGCCGAAGATGAAGGTGATGACGACGAAGACGATACCGATGCGGAACAGGAAACCGGCCGCCATCGCCGTCGACATGCTCGAAGCGCGCATGATGGTGAATTCGGAACTGGCGGCAAACTGCGCCATCGTGTAGATGGTGCCGATCAGCGCCGCGATGGGCATCACCTCGTACACGTGCCCCGGCACCAGCACCAGCACATACAGGAAGGCATACTGGATGGTGTAGCCGTTGCGGCCCACCTTGGGCAGCTCGCCCGTCAGGTCGATGAAGGCTTGCAGTGCCAAAAAGGCCAGCAGCACGAACAGCACCGCCTGGAATATCGAGACCGCAAAATAGCGCTGTAAAATCTTCATTTCGGTGCCGCTTTACTTGTATTGCCGGCGCGGCGCGCGCGCTTGAAAGCCGCCAGCAGGACCAGCGGATGATAGCGGTGGTTCACATTCAGGCGCCACGCAAACAGCACCACCACGGCCAGCGCCGCCAGCAGGTGCAGCGGCCACCAGGCCAGGCCGAAGGTCATGCGGCCCTGTTTCACGCTCGCTTCGATGACCTTGATCAGGTTGCTGTACGTAAAGAAAATCAGCAGCGCGATGATCAGATTGGTCGAACTGCCGGCGCGCGGATTGACAAAACCCAGCGGAATGGCCAGCAGGATCAGCATCAGGCCGATCAGGGGCGCGCTGACCCGCCACAGCAATTCGGCCATGGTGAACTGGTTGTTCGCCTCGACCAGCGCCATGGTGCTCATGGCGCGCACGCCCAGGTCCGCGCCCATCTCCTGCTGCTTGCTCTCGATGCGCATGATGTACTGTTCGAATTCCATGGTCTGGAAGTCCGCCTGCGTCGGCACGCCCTGGTAGCGGCGGCCGCTCTTGAGCACGAGGAAGCGTTCGCCCTTGGCGTCGGTATTGATCACGCCTTCCCTGGCGACGACGACGACGGCGCTGCCCTTTTCATCGACGGTATTGACGAAGACGTTCTGCACCACGTTCTTCTCGCCGCTGACGCCCTCGACAAAGAAGATACGGTTGCTGCCGGCCGATTCGCGGAACTGGCCCGGCGTGACTTTCTGCAGATCCTCGCGCTTTTCAAAGCGCGCCACATATTCATCGCTTTTCTTTTGCGCCCATGGCGTGGCGTACAGGCTCAGGACGCCGGTGGCCAGCACCAGCGGCAAGCCGAAGCTGAGCACGGGCCAGATCCAGCGCGACAGGCTCAGGCCGGAGGCGAACCACACCACCATCTCCGACTCCTTGTAGCTGCGGGTGACGACCATCAGCACCGAAATGAATCCGGTGAGGATGATGATGGTGGGCAGCTGCATCAGGGCGGAAAAAACCATCAGGGACATGACGTCGGATGACGCGATCTTGCCGCCCGCCGCCTTGCCGAGAATACCGATCAGCATCCAGGTGAGCAGGATGCTGAACAAAACTGTGAAGGTGGCCCCGGCGGCACTAGCCAATTCACGTCGAAGGGCGCGTTGAAAGATCATTCGGAGTTTATAATTCGGGTCAGTTAGTTGAGTAACACGTTACTAGTAAATGAAAACGGAGAACCAAATGGACTTTAGCATAAAAGCATTCGATACCAAGAGCACCCTCGGCACGGCCAAAAGCGGATGCATCGCGGTTGCGGTATTCGAAAACAAAAAACTGTCGCCAGCGGCAAAATCGCTGGACAGCAAGGGTGCGATTTCGGCTGCGCTGAAGTCCGGCGACATCAGCGGCAAGCCTGGCAGCACCTTGCTGCTGCGCGCAGTCGATGGCGTCGCCGCCGAACGTGTTCTGCTGGTAGGCATGGGCAGCGATGATACTGTCAGCGAAAAAAGCTTCACAACCGGCGTACAAGCCGCACTGAAGGCCTTCGGCTCGCTGGGCACTGCGGACGCCATTATCGCATTACCGCTGGCTGAAGTGAAAGAGCGCGACGTAAATTGGGCAATCCGTTGCGTGGTGCAAGCCGCCCACGACAGCGAATACCGCTGCGACTCGCAAAAAAGCAAAAAAGATCCGGCACCAGCAGGCGTGCGCAAGATCGTCCTGGCCGCTCCCGCAACAGCAGCGACGCGCGGCGCGCTGGCGCAAGCCATCGCCATCGCCAACGGTTCCGACCTGACGCGCAACTTGGGCGACCTGCCGGCGAACATCGCCAACCCGACCTACCTGGCCAACACGGCCAAGCAGCTGGCCAAGGATTACAAGTTCGAAGTCGAAGTGCTGGACCGCAAACAGCTCGAAGCGCTGAAGATGGGCAGCTTCCTGTCCGTCACCAACGGCAGCGAGCAGCCGCCGAAATTCATCGTCCTGAAGCACATGGGCGGCAAGGCCAAGGATGCGCCAGTGGTCCTCGTCGGCAAAGGCATCACCTTCGACACGGGCGGCATTTCGATCAAGGCCGGTCCTGGCATGGATGAAATGAAGTACGACATGTGCGGCGCCGCTTCGGTGCTGGGCACCTTCCGCGCCATCGGCGAAATGAACCTGAAGCTGAACGTCATCGGCGTCATCGCCGCGTGCGAAAACATGCCGTCGGGCCGCGCCACCAAGCCGGGCGACATCGTCACCTCCATGAACGGCCTGACCATCGAAGTGCTGAACACGGATGCCGAAGGCCGTCTGGTGCTGTGCGACGCGCTGACCTACGCCGAACGCTTCAAGCCGGCAGCCGTCGTCGATATCGCCACCCTGACGGGCGCTTGCGTCGTGGCCCTGGGCCACCACAACAGCGGCCTGTTTACGCGCAGCGATGCGGCGCATGACCAGCTGGCCAATGAATTGCTGGCAGCGGGTAAGCAATCGAGCGACACGGCATGGCGCATGCCGATCGAAGAGGCGTACAACGAGCAGCTGAAGTCGAACTTCGCCGACCTGGCCAACATCGGCACGCCAGGCGGCGGTTCGGTGACGGCAGCGGCCTTCCTGGAAAACTTCACCAAGAAGTACACCTGGGCGCATCTGGACATCGCCGGCACGGCATGGAAATCGGGCGGCGCAAAAGGCGCGACCGGCCGTCCAGTTCCACTCTTGACGATGTTCCTGATCAACCGCGTGTAAGTTGACGCCTTGCCGGCAGCGCCCTGCGCTACCGGCGTCGCGAAGCAGCCGCCATGGTCACTGACCCTGGCGGCTTTTTTTCGTGTGTATGAATCAGTAGACGACGGAATTGGGCAACGGCGATGGCGCCACCTTGGGCTGCACCACCGTTTCCGGCACGGCGGGCGGCGGTTTCACGGCGACGGGCGCGGGCGGCGGTGCCAGGCGCGACGGGTCTTGCATGACGATGGTCAAAATAGATGGGTAGTCGAAGCCGGCGCCCGTGTTGCGGTCGACGAAATAGCCGACGCCCAGGGTCAGGATGACATTGCCCCAGACGCTGCCATTGAGCTTGGGATCGATATGGTCATCCGTCGCGATGGCGGGAGAGCCATGCTTGCGGCAATCGACCTTCAACGGTTCCTGGCTCTTGCGGATGGTGATGCGTCCGGGCGTGGTGACGAACCACTTGCCCACGTCGTTGCTGAGGATGCAGCCGGCGCCCGTCAGCTCGCGGTTGTCCTGGATGGTTTGCACCAGCACCATCTGCTCGGTGTTGCCCGTCAACGTGGCGCAGCCGCCCAGGCCAAACAGCAGCAGCGTCCTGGCGGCAAGGGCTGCAGACGATGGCATGCGCATGGGTAGCTCGCTTAACGGACGGGAATCGGCTGGTCGCCGGGCACGGCGACGGCGGTGACGCTGTTCTTCGGACTGCCCTCGATCAGGCGGTCGGAATACACGAGGTAGACGAGCGCATTGCGCTTGCTGTCGACCATGCGTACGACGCGCACGTGCTTGAAGAAGATCGAGGCACGCTCGGTAAACACTTCTTCCTGGCGCGGCAGCTTGCCCTTGAATTGCAGCGGCCCCACCTGGCGGCAAGCCACGGACGCATCGGCCTTGTCTTCGGCCAGGCCGACGGCACCCTTCAGCCCCCCGGTCTTGGCGCGCGACAGATAGCAGCTGACGCCGGCAACGCGCGGATCGTCATACGCTTCGACGACGATCTTGTGGTCAGGGCCGATCAGCTTGAACACCGTGTCGACCGAACCGATGGTTTCGGCATGTGCCGCGGCGCAGGCAAAGCCCAGCACCAAAGCGGCAGGCAGCAATTTACGCATGAAGAAAATCCCGGGCACGCACGCGGGCGGCCATCAGTTGATGGGAGCGAAACGCTGAACCATGACGCCTTCGACTTCGATCAGTTGAAAGAACACGTCTTTCGGCCGGGTCCAGATGGAACCATCCTCGGCGCGATAGACGATCATCGGCGTCAGATCCGCTTCCAGCGTGGCTTCGCACACCAGTTCGTAAATGCCGCCCTTGTAGTGCCGATAACGCATCGCCGTCCCCTCAAGCCGTTGAATCTTCGCTCTTGTCGTCGGCCAGCGCCTTCTGCTTCTGCTTCAGGCCCTGGATCACTTTCAGTATGCCTTCCATGCCGGCCGCGCCATCGGCGCCGCTGAAGGCGTCGAGCACCTCATTGAGCACCTTGTTGCGCACGGTCGCTTCATCGGAGGACATTTCCAGCGCGCGCTGGGCTTTCGCCGCCTTTTCGGCCGCGCTCACGCGCGGCTTGGCAGCCGTCTTGCCATGCGTCAGAGCTGCCTGCCAGATAACCCAGCGGCGCTGGGTCTCGAAAATCAGGTACTCATCCGGTTTGTCTTCTCTTCGCCGCACAATGTGGCCGTCACGCTGCGCCCACGCTTCAAATGCAGTTCGCATTTTCTTCCTTTGCAAATGCTACGCGCAAGTCTCACTATTAAAACTGCAACATTTCAAAATAGTACCATCTATTGATGTCGCAAAA
Organism: Janthinobacterium sp. BCJ23; assembly: GCF_059617945.1. Classification (NCBI taxonomy): domain Bacteria; kingdom Pseudomonadati; phylum Pseudomonadota; class Betaproteobacteria; order Burkholderiales; family Oxalobacteraceae; genus Janthinobacterium; species Janthinobacterium sp. BCJ23. The sequence continues at coordinate 21,954 of NZ_JCAQAW010000003.1, forward strand.
CAGTCTCATAGATACAGTACTGCAATTTATATAACAAGTCTGGCGGCGCCAGGGATGGAATTGACACTCCGTCCCCGGCACAGTGGTCATGTAATCGGAATAGCAATTACAACTAATTACAACTGCTTCCTGTTCGGTTCTTAACTGGGCTGTAACAAAGCTGTATGACACAGTTGTTACATTGTGCCATTTTAGTAGTTTTTATTGCGTTTTAGCGAGAAACTTTACACCTTTGTCGCGCTAAACAGCGAGACGCAGCCTGCCACGCCAGCCACTTATGCCAAATCAAACATAGGGGTTGATCAATGATACACAAAAACATAATATTCATGCGCCACGATTGGTTAAATACAAATACTTTATTGGCACCCCTTTTTTCCTGCTAGTAAATAAAGCCCATGCCCGGTAAGCGGGGCAGGACGCCATCGACACGCATGCGGTAAGATTCGCGCCTATCGCCACCTATTCAAGCAAGGATTTTTCCCATGAAACTCGCCACCTGGAACGTCAACTCGCTCAAAGTGCGCCTGCCGCAAGTGCTGCAATGGCTGACCGACAACCCGATCGACATACTGTGCTTGCAAGAAACCAAGCTCACGGATGACAAGTTCCCCGTCGCCGAGATCGAGGCGGCCGGCTACCAGGTGGTCTTCAGCGGCCAGAAAACCTACAACGGCGTGGCCATCCTGTCGAAGCTGCCGATCACCGACGTGGTCAAGAACAACCCCCGCTATGAAGATGCGCAGCAGCGCATCCTGGCCGCCACCATCGGCGGGGTGCGCGTCGTTTGCGCCTACGTGCCGAACGGCCAGAGCGTCGACTCGGACAAATACGAATATAAGCTGGGCTGGCTGTCCGCCCTGCACGACTGGCTGGCCGAAGAAGCGCTGCAGCACCCGCAGCTGGCCGTCGTCGGCGACTACAATATCGCGCCCGACGACCGCGACGTGCACGACCCTGTCGCCTGGGCTGGCCAGGTACTGGTCTCGGACAAGGAACGCGCCGCCCTGCAGCGCCTGTTCGACATCGGTCTGACGGACGCTTTCCGCCTGTTCGAACAGGCGGACAAATCGTTCAGCTGGTGGGATTACCGCCAGCTGGGCTTCCGCCTGAACAAGGGCCTGCGCATCGACCATATTTTGCTCTCGCCCGCCCTGGCTGGCCGCTGCAAGGCTTGCGTGATCGACCGCGTGCCCCGCAAGTGGGAACAGCCGTCCGACCACGCGCCGGTCGTCGCCACTATCGACTGACCGATACGGGCATCATCGACAGGGGACCACTTGCAACTGGCAACAGCCGTCCGACCATGCACCCCTCATCGCGACGATCGACTAAGCGGGAAGACGTTCCAGCAGCGATTGCGCATTGGCCGCTGGAACCGGCGCGGAAAACAGATAGCCCTGCGCATAGCGGCAGCCGTTCGCCTGCAGCAGCGCGAACTGTTCTTCCGTTTCCACCCCTTCGGCCACGGCCGACAATTGCAGGCTGTCGGCCAGCGCGATGATGGCCGCCACGATGGCGCGGTCTTCCGCGCTGTGCTCGAGGTCCTTGATGAAGGCGCGGTCGATCTTGACCTTCTTCACGGGGAAGCGCTTCAGGTAAGCGAGGCTGGAATAGCCGGTGCCGAAATCGTCGATCGACAGGCGCAGGCCCATGCCATTGATCTGCCGCAGAATCTCCAGCGTATGCTCGCCGTGCTGCATCAGCGCCGTCTCGGTGATCTCGAATTCCAGCAGTGACGGATCGATGCCCGTTTCCCGCACCACGGCGCCAATCGCCGCCACCAGGCCCTTGTGCATGAACTGGCGCGGCGACAGGTTCACCGCCAGCGGCACGGGCTGCAAGCCCATGCGCTGCCAGGCCATGCTTTGCTCGCACGCCTGGCGCATCACCCACTCGCCCACGGGCACGATCAAGCCGTTTTCCTCCATGATGGGAATGAAGCGGTCCGGCAGCACCAGGCCGTGGCCCGGACGGCGCCAGCGCAGCAGCACTTCCATGCCGTGCAGGCGGCGCGTGGCGATATCGATGATCGGCTGGTAAACCAGCTCGAACTGCTGCAGCGCCAGCGCCGTGCGCAAGCTGCTTTCCAGATCAAAATGCAGGGCCGCCGCCTGGTTCATCGTCTGCGTGAAGAACTGGTAGTTGTTGCGGCCATTGCCCTTGGCGTGATACATGGCCGCATCGGCATGGCGCATCAGGGCGTCGACGTCGCCGCCATCGTCCGGATACACGCAGATGCCGATCGATGGCGTCACGTGCAGCACATGGCCGTCGAGCGGAAAGGCGGGCGTGAGCGCCTCGATGATCTTTTCGGCCACGCGCGCCGCTTCGTCGCCGCCGCGGATGCCGGGCACCAGCACGACGAATTCGTCGCCACCGAGGCGCGCCACCGTGTCGCTGGCGCGCACGGCGCCGCACAGCCGGGCGGCCACTTCCTTGAGCAGCAAGTCGCCCGTCATGTGGCCGAGCGAATCGTTGATCGTCTTGAAGCGGTCGAGGTCGATGAACATCACGGCCAGCTTGCGCCCCGAGCGCTGCGAGGCCAGCATGGCCCGTTCCAGCCGGTCCGACAGCAGCGCGCGGTTCGGCAAGCCCGTCAGGTTGTCGTGGTAAGCCATGTGGTGCACGCGCGCCTCGGCCTGGCGCCGCTCGGCGATCTCGCCCTGCAGCAGCAGGTTGGCGCCGGCCAGTTCGGCCGTGCGTTCCTGCACGCGCAATTCCAGTTCGTCGCGCGCGCGGCGCACCGCCTCGGCCGCCTCGCGGCGCGCCGTCACGTCGTCGACCAGCCACACGGAACGGCCATGCGCATGCGCCAGGTCGAACGGCCGGCCGGACAGGCGCGCCCAGAAGCGGCTGCCATCCTTGCGCACCAGCTGGTATTCCGACATGTGGACCCTGCCCGCCTCGAAATCGCGCGCCGTCTCGCCGCGCGCCACCTTCCACGCGGCCACGTCCGGATACAGGGCCTGCACGGACAGGCCGTTGATCTCGCCCGGGCCATAGCCGAACAGCTCTTCCATCTTGCTGTTGGCGCGCAAATTGTAGCCGCCCTCTATCACCGAGATGCCCAGCACGGCGCTGTCGAGGATGGCCTGGTTTTCCAGCAGCGCGTTGCGCAGGGATTCTTCCGCGCGCTTGGCTTCCGTGCGGTCCTCGATGATCCAGATGGTACCGGCGGCCGGGTCGTCCGGATTGACGACATAGGCGATCAGTTGCGCCCACAGAGTGCTGCCGTCGCGGCGCATCATCTCCACTTCCGTCTGGAACGGCTTGCCGACGGACAGGAAGGGAAACGCGGCCGCGCCCAGCAAATCGTAGGACTGCTGCGACACGTACAGCGCGCGCCCGGGCAGGCCCAGCGCCTCGTCGCCGCTGTAGCCGAACATCGCGGCAAAGCCCAGGTTGTAGCGCGTGATCTGGCGGTTCTTCGTGTACAGGATGCTGACCGAGGCATTCGTCATGATGGCCGCCACTTCCATCTGCGCCTGGCGGCTGGCCGTGATGTCTTCGAGGATCCAGATGGCGCCCTGCTCGCTGTGCGTCTGATCGACGGCCTTGGCGCGGATGCGGCACCAGAACAGGCTGCCGTCGCGGCGGCGGAACAGCGATTCGTCCTGCTCGTAAGGCAAGCCCTGTCCCAGCAGCGGAGTGGCTTGCACGCCGAATGCCTCGTAGGCGGCGGGCGAGGGAAACAGCTCGGCGGCGGGCAGGCCGATCATCTCGTCCTGCGTGTAGCCGAACATTTCGGCGAAGCGGGGATTGCAGCGCAGGATCAGGCGCGAACGCGAAAACAGGATGCCGACGGAGGCATTGTCGAGGATGGCCTGCTGCTCGAGCATCAGCTGGCGCGTCGCCTCCTCGGCCGCCTTCTGCGCGCTGCGGTCGTCGAACAGCCAGATCGTGTCGCGCAGCGCGCGGTCGGACTGGTTTTCCGGATTCAGCACATAGCCGTAGGCCAGCGCCCAGAACGTGGAGCCATCGCGGCGGCGCATCTCCATCTCGCCCTGGAACGGCAGGCCGCGCCGCAGCAGGGGAGCGGCTTGCCGCACGACGCTCTCGTACGCCGCGCGCGACGGATACAGGTCGGCGACGGCCAGGCCTACGCCGCTGTCGCCATCGAAGCCGAAGCATTCGGCGAAGCGCCGGTTGTAGCGCAGCACGCCCTTGTCGCGCTGGAAGCCGATGGCCAGCGGCGCGTTGTCCATCACGGCCTGCATTTCCAGCATGGCGCGGCGCAGCTGGTCTTCATCGCGCCGGTGGTCACTGATATCTTCGATGATCCAGACCGTGCCGTCATGCGTATTGAGGGGATCGACGGCGCGCCCGTGCAAACGGCTCCAGAACAAAGTGCCATCCTGGCGCCGCAATTCCAGCTCCGTGCGGTATGGCTTGCCTTTCGAGAGCAGCGGCGCCGCTTCCAGTCCCAGGGCGCGGCAATGCTCGGCGGAGCGGTACAGCACCGCGCCCGGCATGCCCGTCAGCTGATGGCGCGCATAGCCGAGCATCTCGGCGGCGCGGATATTGCACTCCTCGATGAAGCCGCCCTTGGAAAAGATGATGCCGACGGCCGCGCTTTCCAGGATGGCCTGCTGCTCGAGCATGGACTTGCGCAAGGCTTGCTGGTCGCGCTGCTGCACGCGGATGTCGGCAAACACGAGGGTCGCGCCCGGCAAGCCGTCGTCCACCAGCAGCGGCCTCGACCAGACCTGCACGGCGATGGCGCCAGATACCCCTTGCAGACTGCTGTCCCACTGCCGCTCGCGCCCGGCCGCACCGAGCGCGCCGCGCAGCATGCTCGTGCTCGACGCGCGGTAGGCGTCCGTAAAACAGTCGGCCAGCAGCCGGCCCGCTATATCCGTGCCCAGCAAGGATTGCAACGCACCATTCGCCGCCACCACCATGCCGCAGGCATCGCAGGCGCAGGCCGGCAAGGCGATCAACTGCAAGGCATCGGCGATGAAATCGGGACTGGTCGGTACGCGGTTCATGGACACCATGGGACGGTTAAGGACGAGATAAACATGTGCCTGGGCAAAAATTCTCACAAGCATCATGGTGCTGTCAGATCATAAACCAGTTTCCCGGGGTTTTTTCATATTCCTCATTGGCAATATCTGAAACGCCACAAACCACTTGCAACACGATTGTTGCAACCGCGTTGCATGGCAAGAAAATGAAACAAATCGTTTAGAATAAAGCATGCGCCGCCCTCCCCAACCTCCGCTCGATCACCGCGACAAACCCGTCATCTGGACCGTCTCCGTCTCGCGGCTGTTCGACCTGTTCCGCGACATCACGCTCGAGTACGATGACCTGGCGACGATCGAACCGATCAACCTGGGCTTCGACGACGCCGTGCGCCATATCCGCGAACGCATGGCCACCGAGCGCTGCGACGCCGTCATCGCCGCCGGCTCGAACGGCGCCTACCTGAAAGGCCGGCTGTCGGTACCCGTCATCATCGCCAAGGCCAGCGGCTACGACGTGATGCAGGCGCTGGCGCGCGCGCGGCGCATCTCGCCGCACATCGGCGTCGTTACCTACCAGGACCCGATGCCGGAACTGGCCGAATTCGCCGCCACCTTCGGCTTCCAGATCGCGCAGCGCACCTACGCCACCGAGGAAGACGCGCGCGCGCAGATCAATGAACTGAAGGCGGCCGGCGTGAAAGCCGTCGTCGGCGCGGGCCTCGTCACCGACCTGGCCGAAGAGGCCGGGCTGGCCGCCGTCTTCGTGTATTCGGCCACGGCCATCCGGCGCGCCTTCGACGATGCGCTGGAGCTGGCGCGCCTGACGCAGATCGAATCGACGCGGGGACGCCGCGCGGTGGTGGCCGACACCCTGCGCGCACGGCACGGCCTGCACGATCTGCGCGGCGAATCGGAAGCGATGGAAGCGCTGCGCCAGTCGGTGGTGCTGTATGCGCGCTCGCCGGCGACGGTGCTGATCCAGGGCGAGACGGGCAGCGGCAAGGAACTGGTGGCACAGGCGATCCACCGCGAAAGCCCGCGCAGCCTGGGCGCTAACCGGCCTTTCATCGCCATCAATTGCGGCGCCATCGCCGAGTCCTTGCTGGAATCAGAACTGTTCGGCCACGAGGACGGCGCCTTCACGGGCGCGCGCCGGGGCGGCCATGCGGGCCTGTTCGAAGCGGCCAACCACGGCACCCTGTTCCTCGACGAAATCGGCGAAATGCCGCTGGCCCTGCAAACGCGCCTGCTGCGCGTGCTGGAAGAGCGCGAAGTGGTGCGCGTGGGCGGCACGCGGCCCATCGCCATCAATGTGCGCATCATCAGCGCCACGCACTGCGACCTGGAACAGCGCATCCGCGAAGGACGCTTCCGCGCCGACCTGTTCTACCGCCTGGCCGTGCTGCGCCTGCATTTGCCCGCCTTGCGCGAACGCGCCAGCGATATTCCCGGCCTGGCCGAATGGTCGCTGAAAAATGCGCTGGCCGCGCTGGGCGCGCGTCCGCACCCCAACCTGCACGCGGAAATCCAGGCTTGCGCGCCGCTGCTGCGCCGCTACGGCTGGCCCGGCAATGTGCGCGAACTGCGCAACCTGGCCGAGCGCCTGGCCCTGTTCCTGGCCGCCGAACCGCTGCAGGCGCTGACGCCCGCCTTCGTGCTGGGCGTGGCGCCGGAACTGGCCAACGCTGCCGGCACGCCGGCGCTGCCGCCGGCGCCTGCCGCCAGCGCGCCACGCCTGGAAGTCGAAAGCGCCAGCGCCGTACTGGCGCGCTTCGGCGGGCGCCGCGACGCCGCCGCCCATTACCTCGGCATCAGCCGCACCACGCTGTGGCGCCGCCTGCGCGCCGGCTGATTTTTCAACCATTCCCTACTCACCATGGACGACTGGCCTCACCTGCTCGAATTATGGCAACGCTGCACGGGACATGGTGGCGCGAGCGGCAACCAGGGGCTGGCGCGCGACCACCGCGACATCAAGGCCCTGTACGCGCGCGGCATTTCGATGGAAGACGCCATGCAGTTCCTGTTCCAGCAACGCCCTACCCTGGCAGCCTTTCAGGCGTGGCTGGCTGGCCGCACGCGCATCCGTCCGGCGCACGCCGCCAGCCCCCACCAGGACGTGCTGTCCGCCGCAGAGCTGCGCCATTTCGAGGAGCACGGCTATCTGGTGCTGCGCGGCGCCGTGCCGCGCGCGCAGTGCGCAGCTGCCCGGGCGGCCATCTGGGAATATCTGGGCGCCAGCCCCGATGATCCGGCATCGTGGTACCAGCCGCACCCGGGCAAGCGGGGCCTGATGCTGCAGTTTTCCGACCATCGGGCCCTCGAGGAAAACCGCCACAACGCGCACATCCGCCACGCCTTCCAGCAACTGTACGGTACCGGCACCGGCATCTACGCCAGCATCGACAAGGTCAGTTTCAATCCGCCGGAAACACCGCAGCACCGCTTCCTTGGAAGCGCCCTGCACTGGGACGTCAGCCTGCAACAGCCGGTGCCCTTCAAGCTGCAAGGCATGCTGTACCTGAGCGACTGTCCCGCGCAGCACGGCGCCTTCCATTGCGTGCCCGGCTTCCAGCACCGCATGGCCGACTGGCTGCGGCAAGTGCCACCGGGCCGCCAGCCGCGCGAATGGGCGGTCGACAACTTGCGGCCCGTGCCCGTCGACGGCATGGCCAGCGATTTCATCATCTGGCACCAGGCCCTGCCCCATTGCGCCACGCCCAACCGCGGCCCGGCGCCGCGCATGGTGCAGTACCTGACCTACCTTCCCGACCATTGCCAGGACCAGGATGTGTGGATATGAACCGCTCATCCCGCCCTGCCGCCGCTCATCCCGCAGCGCTGGCGGCCGCATGCCCTCGCCGCTAGCATGGTCGTCAAGGAGGAGTAACCAATGAAACGAACACTGCAAACTTGTATCCTGCTCGCCGGCGTGCTGCTGGCGGGCGCCGGCCAGGCCGCCGCGCCCACAGCCTTCACGGCCGAGGTCACGGGCCAGGGCCGCCCGCTGATCCTGATTCCCGGCCTGGCGTCATCGGGCGAAGTCTGGCAAGGCACAGTGGCGCGCCTGTGCGGCCCGCAAGCCGCGCGCCAATGCCACGTGCTGACACTGGCCGGCTTTGCCGGCGCGGCGCCCATCGAAGGCGACCTGCTGGCGCAGGCGGAGCAGCAACTGGCCGACTACATCGGCACCCAAAAACTGGGCCAGCCGGCCATCATCGGACATAGCCTGGGCGGCTTCCTGGCCCTGAAAATGGCCATCGACCATCCGCAGCAGACGGGCAAGCTGCTGATCGTCGACTCGCTGCCGGCGCTGGGCGCGACGCAGCTGCCCTCCATCACGCCGCCGCAGCTGCAAGCCATGTCAAGCCAGATGCAAGCGGCCATGCGCGCGCAGGATGGCGCCACCTACGCCGCCAGCCAGCGCCGCACGGTAAGCAGCATGGCCAGCGCACCGGCCGACGTGGAACGCATCATCGGCTGGGGCCAGCGCTCGGACCGCGAAACGGTGATCAAGGCCATGGGCACCCTGATTGCCAGCGACCTGCGCCAGGACGTGGCGAAAATAAAATCGCCGACCCTGGTGCTGGGGACCTGGATCGCCTACAAGGATTACGCGCCGCGCACCGCCATCGAAGCGACCTTCCAGCAGCAGTACGCACAGCTGCCCGGCGTGCAGATCGCGCTGGCCGACACGGCGCGCCACTTCATCATGTACGACCAGCCGGACTGGATGGTTGCGCGCATCGAACAGTTCCTGGACTAGGCAATGAACGCACCCTTGCACCGGCCGCTGCTGGCCAGGATCAACTGGTACTGGACCTTCCAGCTGGCCGGCTGGGGCGCGCTCACCCTGTTCAACAGCGTGTATGGCGGCTCCTCGCAGCTGCGCATCGTCGTGGCGATTGCCTGCTGGGGTTCGCTGGGCGGGCTGCTGCTGTCGCACCTGTGGCATGGCGTCCTGCTCCGGCGCGGCTGGGTGGCGAGCGGCATGCGCTGGACACGCGTGCTGCCATCATTATTGCTGTTGGCCGCCATCCAGACGGCCAGCGTGACGGCCGCCTTCCACGTCATGTATCCACCCGATGTGCTGCGTGGTCTGGCCTGGCTGCCCGGTGCGCTGCTGTTCTGGTTCGGGGTATTTTTGACCTGGACGGTGTTTTACTTTACCGCGCTGTCGCTGCGGCGCGCCGCCCACCTGGAAGCGGAAACCCTGCGCCTGCAGCTGCATGGGCGGGAAGCGGAACTGCGCGCCCTGCAGGCGCAAGTCAATCCGCATTTCTTCTTCAACAGCCTCAATAGCGTGCGCGCGCTGATCTTCGAAGACCGCGACGCGGCCGCGCACATGATCGACCAGCTAGCCAAGCTGATGCGCCACGCGCTGCAGTCGGGCCAGCACGCCACCGTGCCGCTGGCGGCCGAACTGGACGCCGTGCGCGCTTACCTGGCCATCGAGCAGATACGCTTCGAGGAACGCCTGCGCGTCAGCTTCGCGATCGAGATCAGCGCGCCCACTCTGGAACATGTGCGCGTGCCGCCCATGGCCGTTCAAACGCTGGTGGAAAACGCCGTCAAATATGGCGTCGAAGCGAGCGCCGATGGCGGCGACATCCGCATTGCCGCGCAGCGCAGCACCGGCGTGGACATGCTGCGGATCGAGGTGGCCAACACGGGCGAACTGCGCGGCGCGTCCGGCTCCACCGGCATCGGCTTGCGCAATGCGCGCCAGCGCTTGCAGCTGGCCTGCGGCGAGCGCGCCAGCCTGGCCTTGCGCCAAGAGGCGGGCTGGGTCTACGCCACCATCGACCTGCCGGAGCGGCCATGAACGGATCGCCGCTCAAGGTCATGCTGGTCGATGACGAGCGCCTGGCGCGCGCCGAGCTGCGGCGGCTGCTGGCGCCGCATGTGCAGTGCGGCGCCGTGGAGATCGTGGGCGAGGCGGCCAGCGCGGCCGACGCCGTCGCGCAGATCGGCAAGCTGCGCCCCGACCTGCTGCTGCTCGACGTGCAGATGCCGGGCGGCTCCGGCTTCGACCTGCTGGCCGCGCTCGATGATGCGCCCGACGTCATCTTTTGCACGGCCTTCGACCAGTACGCGCTGCAGGCGTTCGAGGTGAGCGCCCTCGACTACCTGCAAAAACCCGTGCAGGCGGCGCGCCTGGCCACGGCCCTGGCGCGCGCCGGCGCGCGGGCGCAAGCCGTGCCGCCGCCCGCGCCGCGCAAGGTCTTCATCAAGGACGGGGAACGCTGCTGGTTCGTCGCGTTTGGCGATATCCGCCTGCTGGAATCGGAAGGCAACTACACGCGCGTGCATTTCGGCGCACAGCGTCCGCTGATGCTGCGCACCCTGAACCAGCTGGAAGAAAAGCTCGATCCGGCCCTGTTCCTGCGCGCCAACCGGCGCCAGATCGTCAACCTGGAGCAGGTGGCGCAGCTGGCGCCGAACGCCGCCGATGGCCTAGCCCTGCACCTGCTGGACGGCAGCGTGGTCGAGGTGTCGCGCCGCCGCGCGCAGCAGTTCAAGGCCGCCTGCGGCCTGTAGCGGGACTACCTGAGCGCGGGGATCGGCTGCGCCTGGAAGGCGGGGCGCGGCTGCTCCTTGAGCTTTTTCGCCAGCATGTCGAGCGCCACTTCCAGCTGGCGGTCGGCGCCATTGAAGGTGGCGTGCGGCGGGTTTTCCACCTCCACATCCGGCACCACGCCCACGCCTTCGATCAGCCATTGGCCATCGATGCCGAACTGGCCATTTTCCGCCACGCGCGCCATGCCATTGTCGGCCAGGCGCGTATTGTCGCTGAGCCAGACGCCGGCGCCGGCCGTGCGCTTGCCCACCAGCGGCGCCAGTTTCAATGCCTTGATGCCGGCCGCGAAGGTCTCGCCATCGGAATACGTGAGCTCATCGACCAGCACCACCAGGTGGCCGCGGAAGGTGTTCTGCATATTCGACGACGGCTGCACGCCAGGCGGCGCCCAGTAAGCCCAGGCCTTGCGCAGCAGTTTTTCAATGATCCAGCTGTCGATATTGCCGCCGTTATTGCGCCGCACGTCGATGATCAAGCCTTCGCGGTTGATGTTGGCGTAAAAATCGCGCGCGAACGAAGCGATGTCATTGGCGCCCATGGCGCGCAGGTGCAGGTAGCCGATGCGTCCCTGCGAGGCGGCGGCCACCTGCTCGGCGCGGCTCAGTTCCCAGTCGCCATAGCGCAACGCCGTCTGTTTCGCCATGTTGACGGGCGTGACGATGACGGCGCGCGGCGCGCCCTTGCTCCGTTTGACCTGCAGCAGCACCTGCTTGTCGGCCTGGTTCAACAGCAAATCGCTAATATCGCGCGCGGCCAGCACGTCCTTGCCGTTGACGGCCGTGATCACGTCGCCCGCCTTCACGTCCACGTCGGGGCGCGACAGCGGCGCGCGCGCGGAGGGCAATTCTGCTTCGCTGCGGTAGACATGTTCGACCCGGTAGCCGTCGTTTGTCCGCGCCAGCACGGCGCCCAGGCCCGCCGGCGTGCCTTCCTGCTCCGTGCGGCGCAATTCGCCGGGACGTATCTGCGAATGCAGGGCGCCCACTTCGGCCACCATCATGCCCAGCACGTCATTGAGCTCGGCGCGGTCCGTGACCCGCTCGACCAGCGGCGCATATTTGTCGCGCGCCGCCTTCCAGTTCACGCCCCGCATCTTCGCGTCGTACAGGAAGTCGCGGTGCAAACGCCAGGCATCGTTGAACATCTGCTTCCATTCCAGGCGCGGATTCGACACAAACGTCCAGTCATCGACCTTGACCTTGGCTTTCGACAGGTCGGCCGGCAGCTTGGCGCCCGCCTCGATCACCAGCATCTCGCCCGGGCCGGTGGCTGCCGCCGTCCTGTAGTACAAATGCTTTTTATCTTGCGCCAGGTCGAATTCGCGCACATTGGCCACAAGCAGTTCCGGCTTGGAGCCCGCATTGCCAATGGCAAGCGTCTTCAGGCTGGACTTGTTCTCGCCGCTGTCGCGCTCGAGGAAATACAGGCGTTTGTCGTCGGCGGCCAGCGCGCTGTAGTTGCCCGCCGCCAGCGGCACTTCATATAAACGCTCGGCCAGGCCCTGGCTGACGATGGCCGGCAAGGCAGCCGGCGCTTTCTTCACGGCCGACTTGCCGCCGGCCTTTTCCAATGCCTTTTCCGCCGCCTGCTCGGCCACCTTTTCATCGTCCGTCTCGGGCGGCTTGACGCCAGGACGGCTCAGCTCATCGTCGGGCTGGAACGGGAAACGGTTGCCCGGCTGCAGTGCCAGCGCATACACGCCGACGCGCTTGTCGAACACGGGACCCATGTTGCGGTCGCCCCACGGCGAGCCGTTGGCCAGCTGGAAATTGCGCGCCGACAGGAAGTACAACCACTTGCCGTCGGGCGAAAACACGGGCGAACCGGACGTGTAGCGGTCGCTGGTGACGAACTGCAGCTGTTTCGATGCGAGGTTATACAGGCCGATCTGCTCGCGCTGCTCGTTGCTGGCCACGCGCACGATGGCCAGGTTGCGGCTGTCGGGCGACCATTGCACTTCGTCGTGCTTGTCCACGCCCGCCTTGCCCGCGTCGTCGATCAGCTGGTTGCCCCTGGTCGCCAGGTCCAGCAGCCAGAAACGCCCCTTTTTATCCGTGTGGGCCAGCCAGCGCCCGTCCGGCGACGGATACAGTTTCCAGCGGTGGTTGTCGCCCTGCGTCGTCAGTTGCTCGCCCTTGCCCGAGCCATCGGCGGCGTACTTCCAGATTTCATTCTCTCCGCTCGTGTCGACGATGGCGAAGACGGATTTCTCGTCGCTGGAAAAGACGGCGTCGCGCGCCCTTGCCCCATCGGGAATGGCGATGTCGACACGGCGCAGGCTGCCCGTGCCGGCGATGCTGACCTTGCCGCGCGCCGTCAGGATGATGCACTCATCCTTGCCCGATAGCTGCACGTTGGAGAGGGTGTCGAGCGGCGAACGGATCTGGCGCGCGCGCTGCTGGTCGAAGTCGGACACGAGGCTGATCGGCAATGGCGGCGAGTCCGTGCCTGCCGCCAGGTCCAGCACGTGCAAATCAGCGCCCAATTGATACACGATCTTGCCATCGCCCAGCTGCGCATTGCGCACATCCCACTGCGTATGGGTCGTCAAGGCGCGGCGGTCGGAGCCGTCGGGCAGCATGCTCCACAGATTGTCGCTGCCGCCCTCGTCGCTGATGTAATAGACTCTGCCCTGCCACCACATGGGGCGCTTGTTGTTGCCCGCCAACACGGCAGGCTCCGTATGCATGCGCACGGCCTCTCCCTTGCCATCGAGCTCATAGCGCCACAGGGTGGCATGCGCGCCGCCGCGGTAGTTGCGCACATTGTCGTTGGTCATGGCCAGGCCGAAACGCGTGAAGAACAGCGTCTTGCCAGAGTCGTCGAGCACGGCGTCGTTGGCGTCGGCCACGGGAAATACGCGCCGCGTCTGTTTCACGGGATCGATGGCGGCGACGATGCGGCGCGAAGCGGGACCGTCCGTATTTTGCGTGCTGACCAGCACCTCGCCCTGCGCCGTCCAGCCCAGCACCAGCACGCCGCCATTGTCATACGAAATGCGGCGCGGCAAGCCGCCCGCCAGCGGCATCACATACGCTTCCTGCGCCCCTTCGTAAGCGGCGGAAAACGCCAGCCACTGGCCGTCGCGCGAAATCGCCGCGTTCGTTTCATAGCCGGGATGCGTGGTCAGGCGCTGCGCCGCGCCACCGCGTAGATTGCTTTTCCACAAATCGCCTTCGGCCGTGAAGACGACGGTGTCGCCGCGCACGGCGGGAAAACGGAAATAGCTGCCGGCAGGCGCGGCGGCAGCGTCAGCCAGCAGGCCGGCGGACAACAGGAGCAAGGCGAGATTGCGGGAAATTTTCATGTGGGCATCCAGATAGCGGTCAGGGCGATGAGACGGCATGGACATCATGTCGATACCGGACAGCAATTCTGGCATAACTATGGCCAAAGAAAACCTTCTTTATTGCCCACAAAGACGTAAAAAAACCCGCGCCACTTGCGTGGGCGGGTTTCTGGATCGCACTTGGCGAAGGAGCCGATTACTCTACTTCCACCGTTTCTGGCGCAGCCGTCGGTGCCGCATCTGGCGGTTCCGGGAATTCCAGCAAGACCTGGTCCTTGTCGTCGAGGTCGACGGTGACACGTCCACCGGTGACCAGGCGGCCGAACAGCAGCTCGTCGGCCAGGGCCTTGCGGATCATGTCCTGGATCAAGCGCGCCATCGGCCGCGCGCCCATCAGCGGATCGAAGCCTTTCTTGCCGAGGAAAGCACGCAGCTTCTCGGTAAACACGGCTTCGACCTTTTTCTCGTGCAACTGCTCTTCCAGCTGCATGAGGAACTTGTCGACAACGCGCAGGATGATTTCCTGGTCCAGCGCGCGGAAACTGATGGTCGCGTCGATACGGTTGCGGAACTCCGGCGTAAACATGCGCTTGATGTCGGCCATCTCGTCGCCCGCCTGCTTCGAATTCGTGAAGCCGATCGACGTCTTTTGCAAGCTTTCCGCGCCCGCATTGGTCGTCATGATGATGATCACGTTGCGGAAATCGGCTTTGCGGCCATTGTTGTCCGTCAAGGTACCGTGATCCATCACTTGCAGCAGGATATTGAAAATATCCGGATGGGCTTTTTCAATTTCATCGAGCAGCAAGACCGCATGCGGCTTCTTGGTGATCGCTTCCGTCAGCAAGCCGCCCTGGTCGAAACCGACGTAACCCGGCGGCGCGCCGATCAGTCGGCTGACGGCGTGGCGTTCCATGTATTCCGACATGTCGAAACGGATCAGCTCGATACCGAGGATGAAGGCCAGTTGCTTGGCCACCTCGGTCTTGCCGACGCCGGTCGGACCGGAGAACAGGAAGGAGCCGATCGGCTTGTCCGTCTTGCCCAGGCCGGCACGGGCCATCTTGATGGCCGAAGCCAGCGCGTCGATGGCGGGATCTTGCCCGAACACGACATTGCGCAAGTCGCGGTCGATCGTCTGCAGCTTGCTGCGGTCGTCTTGGTTGACCGTTTGCGGCGGAATGCGCGCGATCTTGGCAATGATGTCCTCGATCTCGGCCTTGCCGATGGTTTTCTTTTGCTTCGACTTCGGCAAGATGCGCTGCGCCGCGCCCGCTTCATCGATGACGTCGATCGCCTTGTCGGGCAGATGGCGGTCGTTGATGAACCGCGCCGCCAGTTCAGCCGCCGTCGACAGGGCCGAGGCCGAGTATTTCACGCCATGGTGCTCTTCGAAGCGCGATTTGAGGCCGCGCAAGATTTGCACGGTTTGCTCGACGGTCGGCTCGTTGACGTCCACTTTCTGGAAGCGGCGGGAGAGCGCATGGTCTTTCTCGAACACGCCGCGGAATTCCGTGTACGTGGTCGCGCCGATGCATTTCAGCTGGCCATTCGCCAGTGCCGGTTTCAGCAGGTTGGACGCATCGAGGGTGCCGCCCGACGCCGAGCCCGCACCGATGATGGTGTGGATCTCGTCGATGAACAGGATGCCGTTCGGATTGTCCTTCAACTGTTTCAGCACGGCTTTCAGGCGCTGTTCGAAGTCGCCGCGGTATTTGGTACCGGCCAGCAAGGCACCCATGTCCAGCGAATACACGACGGCATTCTGCAGGATTTCCGGCACGTCGCTTTGCGTGATGCGGTAAGCGAGCCCTTCGGCGATGGCCGTCTTGCCCACGCCCGCCTCGCCGACGAGCAGCGGATTGTTCTTGCGGCGGCGGCACAGGATCTGGATCACGCGGTCGACTTCTTCCTCGCGGCCGATCAGCGGATCGATCTTGCCTTCGGCAGCGGCCTTGTTCAGGTTTTGCGTGAACTGGTCGAGCGGGCTTTCCTTCGGCTGGCCATCGACGGGCGCTTCTTCCACGCCTTCGGAGGCTTTCGCGCTTTCCGTCGACTGGTCCTTGCGCACGCCGTGCGAGATGAAATTGACCACGTCCAGGCGCGTCACGCCCTGCTGGTGCAGGTAGTAAACAGCATGCGAATCCTTTTCGCCGAAGATGGCCACGAGCACATTGGCGCCCGTGACTTCCTTCTTGCCGTTCGAGGCGGACTGGACGTGCATGATGGCGCGCTGGATCACGCGCTGGAAACCAAGCGTCGGCTGGGTGTCGACTTCGCCCGTGCCAGGCACGGTCGGCGTGTTATCGCCGATGAAATTGGTGAGGGTCTTGCGCAGGTCTTCAATATTGACCGCGCAGGCACGCAACACCTCGGCAGCGGAGGGATTGTCCAGCAGTGCCAGCAGTAGATGCTCAACCGTGATGAATTCGTGCCGTGCCTGCCGAGCTTCGACAAACGCCATGTGCAAACTTACTTCTAATTCCTGCGCAATCATACTTCCTCCATCACGCACTGCAGGGGATGCCCCGCCTTGCGCGCATGCGTTAAAACGAACTCCACTTTGGTACACGCTATATCTTTAGAGAACACGCCGCACACTCCTTTGCCGTAGCGATGAACACTGAGCATGATTTGCGTCGCCGTTTCACGGTCCTTGTTGAAATACTCCTGAATGATGGCCACCACGAATTCCATCGGGGTGTAGTCGTCATTGAGCAAGGCCACCTGGTAGAGCGGTGGCGGCTTCAGCACTTGCCGCTCCAGCAGGGTTTCTGTGTCGTGCTTGGTTGCCATACGCTTATTCTAATGCTTTCACAGTGGTTGTCATGCGCAATATCTACGCCTTTCCAATTGTTTTCAATCTTACGCGTTTTCTTAATAGTGCGCAGATGGCGACCTTGCCGTCAAAATCAAGAGTTGCTTTTTTGGTTGTCGTGAAGAATTTGGCAATATCGATGGAAAAGCGCTTGACTTCATTATTTATTCCGCCAACAATGCTGTATCGACTGTTGCAGTAATGTACAGCTTGATAAGAAGTGAGACGTCGAGGAGGGGGCAAGAAGCTTCTTGCTTTTATGGCTCGTGTGATTTGTTTTAATTTTGAAAGTTCTTTTTATGGCAACAGGTACAGTTAAGTGGTTCAATGATTCCAAAGGTTTTGGCTTCATCACTCCAGATGATGGCGGCGAAGATTTGTTTGCTCATTTCTCCGCAATCAACATGAACGGTTTCAAGACCCTCAAAGAAGGTCAAAAAGTTCAATTCGAAGTCACGCAAGGCCCTAAAGGCAAGCAAGCTTCCAACATCCAAGCAGCCTAAGCATCGCCGGCCCTCAGATGTGAAAAACCCCGTTTTCGAACGGGGTTTTTTTTCGTCCGCAGGGCACACGGCGCCCTGCCCCTCTATTACATGTGCTCGATCATCACCTCGCCGAAACCGGAGCACGACACTTGCGTCGCGCCTTCCATCAGGCGGGCGAAATCATAGGTGACGCGCTTCGAGGCGATCGATTTCTGCATCGAGGAAATGACCAGATCGGCCGCTTCCAGCCAGCCCATGTGGCGCAGCATCATTTCCGCCGACAGGATCAAGGAACCGGGATTGACGTAGTCCTTGCCCGCGTACTTCGGCGCCGTGCCGTGCGTCGCTTCGAACATGGCGACGGAATCGGACAGGTTGGCGCCTGGCGCGATGCCGATGCCGCCCACTTGCGCCGCCAGCGCATCGGAAATGTAATCGCCGTTCAGATTCAGGGTGGCGATGACGCTGTATTCGGCCGGACGCAGCAGAATCTGTTGCAGGAACGCGTCAGCGATGGAATCCTTGACGATGACGTCGCGGCCCGTCTTCGGATTCTTGAACTTGCACCATGGACCGCCATCGATCAGTTCGGCGCCAAATTCCTTTTGCGCCAGCGCATATGCCCAGTCGCGGAAGCCGCCTTCCGTATACTTCATGATATTACCTTTGTGCACGATCGTCACGGATGGCTTGTCATTGTCGATCGCGTACTGGATGGCCTTGCGCACGAGGCGCTCCGTGCCTTCGATGGACACGGGCTTGATGCCCAGGCCCGACGTGGCCGGGAAGCGGATCTTCGTCACGCCCATTTCATTGACGAGGAAATCCATCAATTTCTTGGCTTCGGGCGAGCCTTGCTGGTATTCGATGCCGGCATAGATATCTTCCGAGTTTTCGCGGAAAATCACCATGTCCGTCTTTTCCGGCTCTTTCACGGGCGACGGCACGCCCGTGAAGTAGCGCACGGGGCGCAGGCAGACGTACAGATCGAGCTGCTGGCGCAGGGCCACGTTCAGCGAACGGATGCCGCCGCCGACAGGCGTCGTCAGCGGGCCCTTGATGGACACCACGTAATCTTTGAGTACTTCCAGTGTTTCTTCCGGCAGCCACACATCGGGGCCGTACACATTCGTCGATTTTTCGCCTGCGTAGATTTCCATCCAGATGATCTTGCGCGCGCCGCCGTAGGCCTTGGCCACGGCAGCGTCGATCACCTTGATCATGACCGGGCTGATATCGATGCCCGTGCCATCGCCTTCAATGAAGGGAACGATGGGATTATCTGGTACATTCAGCGAAAAATCGGCGTTGACGGTGATTTTTTGGCCGTCAGCAGGTACAGTGATATGTTGATACATCGTGATCTCCGAAGTGGGACACACCGCTGGCGGGCAACACAGGCCGGCGACGCGCTCTGCGGTTGCAGAGTTTACAAAAACAAGTCCGAACAGGGCGGCAACAACGCACTTTAGCAGGGAAAGAACACCCGGGCCATCCGCATCGCCAAAGAAGCGCATCGCCATAGTCTTCTATAAGACATAAGACTAACGTTTCACATTATGCACCAGTATCTTACAGGGCGCCACGCTTTTGCGGCGCCGACCAGCAGCCACCATCGTTTGCATCCATTTATCCAGCATGCCACTTATTCTCTTCAATAAACCATTCCAGGTCCTGTGCCAGTTTTCGCCGCAGGACGGCCGCACCACCCTGGCCGACCATCTCACCATCCCCGGCATCTATCCGGCCGGCCGGCTCGACGCCGACAGCGAAGGCTTGCTGCTGCTGACGGACGACGGCCGCCTGCAGCATGAAATCAGCCACCCGGACCGCAAGGAAGCGAAAACCTACCTGGTGCAGGTCGACGGCGTGCCCGATGCGGCCAGCCTGGCGCGCCTGCAGGCGCCGCTGGACCTGGGCGACTTCATCACCAAGCCGTGCAAGGCCGTGCGCATCGCCGAGCCGGACTGGCTGTGGCCCCGCAATCCGCCGATCCGCGCGCGCGCCGACAAGCCGACCTCGTGGCTGGCGATCACCTTGAAAGAAGGAAAAAACCGCCAAGTGCGGCGCATGACGGCGGCCGTCGGCCTGCCCACCCTGCGCCTGGTGCGCAGCGCCATCGGCCCGTTCTCGCTGGCCAGCCATCCATTGATGCCCGGCGAATGGTGCGAAGTGCCAGCCGAAAACATTGGCAAGGCCTAAGCAGCACAAGAAAGAGCGGCGACGGTAGCGAATTTTTCCAATAAGCACTATTTATTTTTAGATAATGCATTAAAATCATCTAACCTCAACATGACGGAAAAGGAAAGATGATGAAAAAAATAATTTCGACCCTGGCCGCATCCCTGCTTGCCGGCGCCGCACTGGCCCAGTCGGGCGCCCAGGTGCACGCATCCGCCGCGACCGATGCCGTCAAGCCGCCACCCGCATCGGCAGCCAGCCACGCCTCGGCCGCCACCGACGCCAGCAAGCCCGTGCCGCCGGCGTCCGCCTCCGTCAACGCATCGGCCGCAACCGATGCGCCGCGCCTGATTCCCCAGGCGCGCAAGACGAAGCAGCCGGCCGCTGAAGCGGGCAAGCCCGTGAAATAAGCGCAGTCCCGGGCTGACGATGGCGAGCATGTTGCTGTAACCCCACGCTTTCGATGCGGCCGGGCAGCATGCTTGACCAGCCGGCCGCCAGCGTGGCTTAATCGCCGCTTCGCAGCCACCGTCCCGCCCCATGAAAAATTCCCTTTGCCGTCTCAGCCTGTCCATCGCCCTGCTGTCTTGCGCCAGCATGGCCCAGGCGCAAACAAAGAGCTTGCAACTGTCGGCCGGCATGCATTTGATCCAGGCGGAAGTGGCCGCCACGGAAGAGCAGCGCGAACAGGGCTTGATGTACCGTGAAAAGATGCCGGCCAATGCAGGCATGCTGTTTGTCTTTGGCAACCCATCCACGCAATGCATGTGGATGAAAAACACGCCGCTGCCCCTGTCGGTGGCCTTTATCGATGCCAGCGGCAAGATCGTCAACATCGAAGACATGCAGCCGCACACGCTCGACAGCCATTGCTCCACGAAGACCGTGCCTGTGCGCTATGCGCTGGAAATGCATCTGGGCTGGTTCAAGCAAAAGAACATCAAACCAGGCATGAGCATCGGCAACTTGCCGGCGGCGCGCTAGGCCATGGCGGCGGGCCGCTAGCGGATGCGGCCTTAAAAATCCGAATAAAAACGCGAAAAAACCCGCCAGAACGAATCTGCGGGTTTTTGCTTTTCAACCAGTGCCAGCGTACCGGCACAGACAAGGCCACCGTGGTGGCTTGCCTGCTGGCGAATATTAAGCGGACAGTGCTTTCAAAGCAGCTGCCAGACGGCTCTTATGGCGAGCTGCCTTGTTTTTGTGGATGATCTTCTTGTCAGCGATACGGTCGATGGTCGACACGGATGCTTGGAAGATTGCAGCAGCAGCTGCCTTGTCGCCGCCCTGGATCGCTTTGCGAGCAGCTTTGATAGCCGTGCGCAAGGTCGAACGTTGGGACGAATTGTGTGCGTTTTGCTTAACTGCTTGACGAGCGCGTTTGCGCGCTTGTGCGGTATTTGCCATGGAATTTCCTAAAACAGGGTCAAAGTGCGTTTGCAAACATTAGTGTTTGCCAACCGGTGCGTTCTGTGCGTCTGCCGAACCATGTGTGCCAAACCAGTGCCTGTCAAACATTAGTGTCTGCGTAACAGAATTCTGTACAGCCTTCGATTATAGCGATATTTTCAAGCGGGGGCAAATCAAAAAACCGTGTGTCACGCCAAAAACACGTGAAAATGGGGCGGGCAAGGGCGAATCGGCGGCAATTGTTACCATATTTTAACCGTTTAACGGTACCGCGCCCGGCTATAATCTGCCCCCATGAACTTGCTTAAAACCCTCGCCGCCATCTCCAGCATGACCATGCTGTCCCGTGTAACCGGATTATTGCGCGAAAGCCTGTTCGCGCGCGCCTTTGGCGCCGGCGCCTACACGGACGCCTTCATTGTTGCCTTCCGCATCCCCAACCTGTTGCGCCGCTTGTTTGCCGAGGGGGCGTTCTCGCAAGCCTTCGTGCCGATCTTGTCTGAATACAAGAACCAGCACGGCCAGGAAGCGAGCAAGCAGCTGGCCGACCACGTGGCCACCACGCTCGTCTGGGCCACCCTGCTCGTGTCCGCCATCGGCATCATCGGCGCGCCCTGGTTCGTGTATCTGATCGCCACGGGCCTGACCAAGGATGCGGGCGCTTTTGACGCGGCCGTGTGGATGACGCGCTTGATGTTCCCTTATATTACTTGCATGTCCTTCGTCGCCCTGGCCGGCGGCATCTTGAATACCTGGCGCGAATTCAAGATTCCCGCGTTCACGCCGGTGCTGCTGAACCTGTCATTCATCGCCGCCTCGCTGTTCCTCGCGCCCTATTTGAAACAGCCGATCTACGCCATGGCCATTGCCGTGTTCGCCGGCGGCCTGCTGCAGGTGGCCATCCAGATTCCTGCGCTGATCAAGATCGGCATGCTGCCGCGCCTGTCGATCAATCCCGCCATCGGCCTGTCCGACGGCGGCGTGCGCCGCGTGCTGAAGAAGATGGGACCAGCCGTGTTCGCCGTCTCGGCCGCGCAGATCAGCCTGATGATCAACACGAGCATCGCGTCGCGCCTGGCCGAGGGCAGCATTTCCTGGCTGTCGTATGCGGACCGCCTGATGGAATTCCCCACCGCCATGCTGGGCGTGGCCCTGGGTACCATCTTGCTGCCCAGCCTGTCGAAGGCGAACGTGGATGGCGACAAGACGGAATACTCGGCCTTGCTGGACTGGGGCTTGCGCCTGACTTTCCTGCTGGCCCTGCCCGCCGCCGTCGGCATGGCGACCCTGGCCACGCCACTGATCGCCACCCTCTTCCACTACGGCAAGTTCACGGCCGAATCCGTGACCATGTCGACGCAGCCACTCGTGGCCTACAGCCTGGGCCTGATCGGCATCATCCTCGTCAAGACCCTGGCGCCCGCCTTCTATGCGCGCCAGGACATCCGTACGCCCGTGAAGATCGCCATCGGCGTGCTGATCGCCACACAGCTGATGAATCTGCTGTTCGTGCCGTATATCGCCGTGGCCGGCCTGGCCCTGTCGATCGGCCTGGGCGCCTGCCTGAACGCCAGCTTCCTGTACTGGGGCTTGCGCAGGCGCGGCATCTACCAGCCGAAACCGGGCTGGGCCAAGTTCTTCCTGCGCCTGCTGCCGGCACTCATCGTGATGGGTGGCGTGGCGTATGCGGGCGCCGTGCGCATCGACTGGATCGCCATGCAAGCCCATCCGTTGCTGCGGGCAGGCGCGCTGGCCCTGGTGGTGGCCCTGTGCGGCGTGGCGTACTTTGCCACTCTCTTTATAGTTGGCTTCCGCTTCCGCGACTTCAAGCGCCACGCGTGATTGCGCGGGATGCTGTTGCCGGCGTCTTGCATCAAGCAGCTGATCCAGACGAAAAAAAACCCGCCGAAGCGGGTTTTTTTCATTGCAGCGTAAGCTTAGTCAGCTTTCTTGGCGCGGCGGCGGGCCACGGCGCCAACCAGCGCCAGGCCGCCCAGCAGCATGCCATAGGTTTCTGGTTCTGGTACTGGCAGGGCCGAAACCGTGCCTACGTACTGAACATTTTTCACCAGGGTCAGGCCCGTGACTTGCACCGTGTAGGTGCCTGCAGCCAATTGACCTGCCCAGCTCAGATTCTGGATGCCGCTAGCCGTGCTCTTGGTCAGGTCGCCATAGCCGACCAGAGTAGCAGCGAAATCCTTGATCGCGCCGTTAGCAACGGAGAACGTTTGCAATGCACCGAACGAGGTCGACGATGGGGCCAGCAACTGGAAAGTCCACGAATCATTGATATCCGAATTGATGGCGAACTTGGTCGTGAAAGCCGACAGGGTATCGGAACCGGTTGGATCCAGGATGCCCAGGTCATAGGTTGCTGCCGATGCGCTGAACGATGCTGCTGCCATGATACCTGCAGCGATAAATTTCAATTTCATAGTTTATCCCTTAAAAAGTAATTTATGGCTGCAATGCGCAGGCCACCAATAGTTTTAGTACCGGAAGTACTGAACAGAATGGTAGCATAATCACATCAAATTACTTATAAATATTTTATCGAAGTTTCATATGAGATAAGTATTTTCGAAATGAACTATTTGCCGCTATCTATTAATTTCCACACAATAATAGTTACCGGCGCATACATTTATTTTTGTTACGTTTTAAGGTGAAAACGCCTACTCGGCAGTGTTTTCATCTGAATTTTGCGGTTCTGGCTGCTCAATTGGCGCTGATGGCGATTGTTCTTGCGGTGGAGTAACAGGGCGAGAAAACAACGGTGGCACCGGCAAGGCAGGCGCGATGCCGGCCTCATCACTCGCCGGCACAGCTGCCGGTCCCGCGGACGGCACGGAAGACACCCGGGCATCGACCATGAAGCGCCATTCCGAGAAATGCGCCTTGCCTTCGAAGCCGGCGAACCGGGCCTCGAAATTGCCGACCTTTAATGGCGCCGCCTGCGACAGGCTGTGCACGCCAATGATGCCGTTGCTGCCGGGCTGGTACAGCAAGCCCCACTCGGCGCGGCCCGTGATGGGGTCGACAAACAGCTTGCGCAGATGCCGGCGCAACTGGGGCGTACGGGGATCGCGCAGCAAGGCGGCAAGGCTGGGCGGCTGTTGCGGCTGGCCCGGCGGCGTGGCGGCCGCATAACTGTAGAGGGCATCCGAAAACTGCGCGCCGATGTCGAGCAATTCCTGCTCGGCCGCCTGGCGCTGCAGCAAGGAACCCATCTTCAGCCCGGCCGCCCCTACCATGCCCAGGATGGCCACCAGAATGATCAGGCCCAGATACGTAAAACCGCGCTGGCGGCGCGCAGAACGGTGCATGGCCGCTACCAGTCGGCAAACGGTGTGCCGCTGCGGTCCTTGCCGGGCGCGCCGCTTTTCACGTCATACACCTGGCCCGGCGTATCGTCGGGCGGCGGTACGATGAGCCAGCTGCTGTCGCTGTCCGTGATGGGATCGATGGGCATGGCGCGCAGGTATTTCTTTTCCACCAGTTGCTCCAGCGAATCGGGATAGCGCCCCGTATCGCCGTGGAACTGGTCGATGGTCGTGCGCAAATTGCGCAAATTGTCCGCCAGCACGGTTTCCTTTGCCTTGTCGAGGCTGGGAAAGTAGCGGGGCACAGCCAGGGTCAGCAGCAAAGCCACGATGCCGAGCACCACCAGCAATTCGATCAGGGTAAAGCCGCGCGTGCGGACTTGGGTGTTTTCAGCGGCCATGGTTCACCATAGACGGTAAGGCACGTTGTTCAAGCCGGTCTTGCCGGACGTGGAGTACACATCGTAGACATCGTCGCCCTCGCGCGGCTCGGCCGCCTCGCTGGCGTAGCTGCGCTTGCCCCACGTTTGCGCATCACTGAGGCCAGCATCCCCATTGAACGGGTCGCGCGGCACGCGGCGCAAAAAGAACATCTTGCTGCGCTTCGGGTTGCGCTGGTCCGCCACCCCCTCGACCAGCAGTTCCAGGCTTTTCGGATAACCGCTGGCGTCTGTCGCGCGCACGATTCGGCCCTCGTCGCCAGCCCGTTTATACGCATCGATCCCCTGGCGGATCTCGCGCAGTGCGCGCCGCAATTCCTGCTCCTGGCGCCGCTGCACCGTCACCTGCGTGACGGGAATGACCAGGGTGGCCAGCACGCCCAGGATGGCCAGGGTCACCAGCAGTTCGATCAGGGTAAAACCTCCCTGCCCCCTCTGCGCATGCGCCAGTCTCATTTGGCAGGCGGTGGCGGTGGCGGCGCCACCGGTACCGGCTGGCTCGACGACAGCGGCAAGGGCGCCGCCTGCAGCGGTACGGGCTGGCCCGACGATATCGGCAAAGACGACGGAGACGGCTCGGGCGACGGCGCCACTTCCGGCGCCGGCACGCTCTGCGGCAAAGTCGATGGCACCTGGCCTGGCGTCATCATCGGCTGCGCCGGCGCCGGCTGCATGCCGACGGCTGACGGGCCGGAACGCACGATCACCGTGCCCGGCATCTGCGTGGGCGCCTTGGCCGCCATGTCGGGACGGCGGCGGAAGCTGCCTTCCGTGCCGGCCGAGAATTCCGATTCCTTCGCTTCCGGACGCTGCACGGTGCGCACCAGGTGCGGCGTGATCGACAGCACGATTTCCGTCTTCTGGCTGTCGTCCTTGCTGCTGCCGAACAGCCGCCCCAGTACGGGGATGTCGCCCAGGCCAGGCACCTTGTTGCCCGAGCTGCGCTCTTCATTGTTGATCAGGCCCGCCAGCACCTGGTTTTCGCCATCCTTCAGCTGCAGCATGGTCGACGCCTGGCGCGTGCCGATCTGGTACAGGGTCGAGCCGCTGCGGGTGGTGGTGGCCGCGCCCAGGTTGCTCACCTCGAGCGAGATGCGGATGCCCACCTCGTTGTTCAAATAGATGGTCGGCTCGGCGTTTACCGTCAGGCCCACGTCCAGGTAGCTGATCGACTCGGAAGCGAAGCCGCCCGTGCCCGGCGAAATCGTGGTGGTCACCACGGGTACCCTGTCGCCGATGACGAACTTCGCCTTTTCCCTGTTGCGCACACGGATGCGCGGGTTGGCCAGGATGTTCGCGTCGCCGTCCGTCTTGTTGGCGTTGGCCGTCACGGACAGGTCGCTCACGCCGATGGTGCGCTGGTTCAGCTTATTCAAGTCGCTGATGGTCAGGCCGATTCCGCCCGAGGTGGAAAGCGGCGTCAGGGTCAGGCTCGATGGCCAGGCCACGCCCAGTTCCATCAGGCGGCTGCGCTTGACTTCGAGGATTTCCAATTCCAGCACCACTTCCGCCTCGGGTACGTCCTGCAGCGCGATCAGGCGCTCGGCCAGGCGGATCGCCTCGGGCGTGTCGCGCACGATGACCAGGTTGAGCTTTTCATCGGCCACCACGTCGCGCGTCTTCAAAATGGTCTTGAGCGTGTTGGCCACCTGCTTGGCGTCCGCATTCGCCAAGAAGAAGGTCTTCACCAGCACTTCCTGGTACTCCTTTAATTTCGCCGCCACGTTCGGATAGATCAGGATCGTGTTCGCATCCATCACCTGCTGCTCCAGCTGGTTCGTCACCAGCAGGAAGTAGACGGCCGATTCCACCGTGCTGTTTTTCAGGAAGATCGAGGTTTTCGCGTCCGCCTTGACGTCCTTGTCGAAGACGAAATTGAGGCCGGAACGGCGCGCGATCAGCTCGAATACCTGTTTTAACGGCGCGTCGCGAAACTCGATCGTGATCGGCTGCTTGTACGACTTGGCCAGGCCCGACTCGACCACGGGCGGCGCCGTTTTGTCGTCGACCTCGCGCAGCAGCGTGCGCGCGCCCGCATGGTTCGGCTGCTCCGTGAGGATGGCGTTCAGGCGCTGGCGCGCGGGGTCGTAGCGCTTGGCGTCGATATCCTTCTGCGCTTCGGCCAGCAGCTTGCCCTGGCGCTGCTCGCGTTCAAGCGCGCGCAAGCCGCTGTTGGCCCGTTCGTTCTGCGCATCGATTTCCAGCACGCTCATGAAGGAGGCGCGCGCCAGTTCGCCCTGCCCCGCCTGCGCTTGGCGCTCGGCCTGCTGCAAGCGGATGCCGGTCGCCCGCTCGCGCGCCTGCAGATAGGCGCTGCGGTATTGCGCATTGCCGGGGTCTTGCTGCAGCGCTTCCTGCAGCTTTTGCAGGCCGGCCGGCACCTGGTCTTGCGCGATCAGCTCGCGCCCGTCGCGGTAGGCTTGCTGCCCTGCGCAACCGGACAGCAACAAGAGCAGCAGCGCCGATGAAAAGGAACGAGACATCACTCGGAAACTCCAATGTTGAGCTGCTGAACCTGGTTCAACGGCAGATAAGTGAGCGTCATGACGGGCGGCGCGATCGTCACGACCTTGTAGGCGCCATCGATGACGGTATTGGCGCGCACGATATACGTCTTGTCGGCGCGCGACAGAAACACTTCCCAGGCGCCATCGGCGGCCGCCTTGCCCAGGTAGACGAAAGGCAGCGGCGGCGCCATTGGAGGCGGAGGCGGCGGCGCGGCCGTCACCGCCATTTTCGGCGGCGGCGGATTCCAGTTCTGGCTCTGGAAGACAGCGCCGGCGCCGCCAAAGGTATCGCCATCCTCGCCCGCCACTTCGCTGCGCGGCAGCAGGGCCAGGATGGCCGGCTGCGCGGCTGGCGCCTTGGCCGCAGCATGGCGCGCGGGCGCGACGGCCCGCTCCACCGCCTCGGCCACGTCGGCCACGGGCTGGCGCTCGCCGAACAGCAGCAAGGCGCCCGCGCCCAGCACGCCGGCCAGCATCAGATAATGGCGCGGGGTCATGGCGTTTCTCCCGCATCGCCAGGCGTATCGGTCAGGTAAAAGGTCAGGCGCAAGCGCGCTTCGAGTTGCGTATCGGCGATCTGCTCGCGGCGAAAACTCAGTTCGTCGAGCGAGGCGAAGGGGACGGCGCGCAGCGCTTGCAGCGCGAACTGCGACACGGCCGCATAACTGCCCTTCAGCGGCAAGGTCACCTGGTAGGTGGCAACTCGGCTGGCCTTGTCGTAGCCGCTCTTGTATTCGCCCTGCGCCAGCAGCAAGCCGTTTTTTGCGGCCAGGTCGAACAGCTGCTTGACCTGCTGCTCGGCATGGCGCTGCTGTCCCAGCGCGGCATAAAAGCGCGCCAGGTTTTCGCTGGCTGTCGCCGGCGGTGCGGCGGCCACCACGGCCAGCGCTGGCTGCGGCAAGGGCCGCGCTTCCAGCTGCGCCGCCACGGCGCGCTGCTGCCAGGCCCAGACCCAGGCAGCCACGCCCAGCGCGAGCAATGCCACTGCCAGGCAGGCGGGCGCCCCCAAACGGCGCAGCAGCAGTTGCGCGCGCAGGCGCAAGCTATTGAGGTCGATGGCCATCATGGCGTGCCCCAGCGCGCTTCGAGCTGGAAGCGCAAGGGTTTATTCGGATCGAGCGCGTTGATTTCATGGCGCAGCAGCTGCACGCGCGTGCCGAACAGCTCCTGCTGCTTCAGTTGCGCCACATACGCCACCATGGCGTCGCTGCTGGTCGTTTCCGCCGTGATCTTCAGCACGCGCTTGCGCGCGTCCGGTTCCAGCGCCAGCAGCGCGATTGCGGGCGGCGTGGCGCTGGCCAGCGCATCCTGCAGGTCGCGCCACGGCAGGTTCAATTGCAGGATGGCCGCATTCACGGCCGCCGCCTGCGCGGGCGCGATCGGCGTGGTCACCACCGGCGCCGGTCCCTGCGTGGCGGCCAGCACGCGCTGCTGCGCGCGCTGCAACTGCCCCTCGCGCAACTGCTGGCGCTGCAGCGCGGCGCTGCCGCTGTACGCCGCCGTGACGGCCAGCGCCACGCCCAGCGCGCCGACGCACCACGCCCACGCGGGCACGCGGTGCAGGCTGCGGCGCCAGTTTGGCGGCGCGAAATCGATATCGAGGCGCGTCATGCCACGCCTCCGCTATGCGCCAGCCGGGCGGCCGGCGACAGGGCGGCTTCCCCGTCCGGCGCGGAAAAAACCTGGCAGTGGAATTCTTTCGCCGGCGTCAGCCATGCGGGCGGCGGCGCGCCGCACAGCTGCAACAGCGCCGGTGCGGATACGCCTTGCAGCAGCGCCTCGCGCGCCAAGGTCTGCGCCAGCCAGTCCCTGCCAGCGCCAGGCGGCACGGGCAGCGCGCGCACGGCGCGCAAATAACCATCGTGCAGCACGCCCAGGGTCAGGGCGTTCTCCTGCAACTGGCCAAACCAGGCGCCCGGCTTCAAGGCGCCGTGCCAGCGGTTCCAGTGGCGCGCGAATTGCGGCGTAATAAAAATCAGGGCCAGCTTGCGTGCTGCGGCCACGCGCGTCAGCTGTGTCAGAAGCGCACGGGGCACGGCGCAGAAAAACGGCGCGCGCGCATCCCAGGCGCTGCTGCTGTGCCACAAGCCCGGCGCATCGCCATACAGCGACTGGAAACGCAGCGCGGCAGCCGCCTCGATGTCGGCCAGGCGCGCTGCGCCTTGCGGCATGTCCACTTGCCACAAGCGCGCCAGTCCATCGTCAAGCACCACGGACAAGGGCCAGCCCGCGTACTCGCCAGCTGGCAGCAACTGCGCCAGCGCCTGGCCCAGGGCGGCAAAGTCGCCATGCGGCGTGTCGTCCGGCGCATACGCGGCTTCGCCCAGCGAGGTCCATGCGGGCGCGCGCCAGCGGCTGCTGCGCCACAGGCTCACCTTGCCCGCCGCCACGCCCAGGCGCAATCCTTGTCCAAGACCTCTACGCATGCAGGGTGACCCTCTTGATTTCCGTGATGGTGGTGGCGCCCCGCTTGACCAGTTCCAGCGCCGCCAGGCGCAGGCTGCGCGTGCCGTTCGCATACGCGGCCGCCTTGATCTGGCGGATCGGTTTTTTATCGACGATCAATTCGCGGATTTCATCGGTCAGCACGAGAATTTCGGCGATAGAACGCCGCCCCTTGTAGCCCGTGCCGCGGCAATCGCCGCAGCCCTTGCCCTGCATGAATTGATACTCCGCCACGTCGGCGCGCGCCAGTCCCACGCTGGCCAGCTCGGCATCGTCAGGCGTGTACTCGGTGGCGCAATGGGGGCAGTTGGTGCGGATCAGCCGCTGCGCCCAGATGCCGTTCAGGGCCGAGACAAACGCATACGGGTCGATGCCCATATGCGTAAAACGGCCGAACACGTCGAATACATTATTTGCATGCACGGTAGTCAGCACCAAATGGCCCGTGAGGGCCGATTGCACGGCAATTTCCGCCGTTTCGCGGTCGCGGATCTCGCCCACCATGATCTTGTCGGGGTCGTGGCGCAGGATCGAGCGCAAGCCCTTGGCAAAGGTCAGCCCCTTCTTTTCATTGACGGGAATTTGCAGAATGCCGGGCAGCTGGTATTCGACGGGGTCTTCGATGGTGATGATCTTTTCGCGCCCGTTGTGGATTTCCGTCAGCGCCGCATACAGGGTCGTCGTCTTGCCCGAGCCGGTCGGTCCCGTCACGAGCAGCATGCCGTAGGCTTCCTGCGCCAGCGCGCGCAAGGCGACCAGCGATGGCGAGTCAAAGCCCAGCGCTTCCAGAGTCAGCGCGCCGTAGGCTTCGATCATGGCGCGCTTGTCGAGGATACGGATGACGGCATCCTCGCCATGGATGCTGGGCATGATGGAGACGCGCAAATCGATTTCGCGCCCGCCCGACTCGACGCGAAAGCTGCCGTCCTGCGGCACGCGGCGCTCGGCGATATCGAGTTCGGCCAGCACTTTCAGGCGCGAGATGATGTGCTCGGCCACTTCGATGCCGTTGACGGACGTGGCGTGATCGAGCACGCCGTCAACGCGGTACTTGACGGCCAGGCCGCCGGCCGTGCTTTCCAGGTGAATGTCCGAGGCGCCCGCCTTCAGCGCGTCATACAGGGTCGAGTTGACCAGCTTGACGGCGGGGCTGGCCGCTTCCGACACGCTGGCGAACGACAGCACGGCGGCCGTCTTGCCATCGCGCCGCGCGTCACTGGCGGCGCCGGGCAGCAGGCTGTCGACGGCGCGCGCCGATTCTTCCTGCTTCGACAGGTAGGCGCCGATGTCGGCCTGCAGCGCCAGGCGCACGTCCAAGACGCCCTGCCCGGCGCGCGCATTCAGCCAGGTTTGCAGGTCGAGGTCGAACGGGTCGGCGATCACGCCCACCAGCTGGCCGCCGGCGGCGCGCAGCAGCACGCTGTGACGCGCCAGCGCCTGCGACAGGGGCAGCACATCGAAGGCGGGAGACAAGGCCAGCATGTCGGCCGTTTCCAGCACGTCCAGGCCGAACGGGCGCGCCAGTTCGCGCACCACGGCGCGCGCCTCGATGCCGCTCAGCTCCTGCAATTCCTCGACCAGGCTGCGCTTCGATTGCCGGCTCAGGATACGCGCGCGCTGCAGCAGCGCGGGATCGATGGCGACAGGAACGGAGAAAATCTGGTTCATGAAATATCGCCGGCAAGGTCAAAGATGGGCATGTACAGCAGGATCACGATGGCGCCCACGACCAGGCCGATGGCGGCCATCAGCAAGGGTTCGAAGGTGCGCGTAAAACGGTCGATCCAGCGGCTGATTTCGCCGTCGTAAAAAGCGGCCGACTGCGTCAGCATGGGCCCCATGTCGCCCGTGCGCTCGCCCACGCGCAGCATGCGCAGGGAAATGGGCGTCGTCAATTGGTGCTGCTCGAACGCCGACGACAGGGGCTGACCCGCCTCGATGGCGCCGCGCGCCTGCTGCAAGGACGCCTGCATGCCCGGCGAGACCATGGCCTGCACGGTGGCGATCGCCTGCACGATGGTGATGCCGCCCTCGGCCAGCATGCCCAGGGTCAGGTACAGGCGCGACAATTCATAGATGCGCACGCGCTCGCCGATGCCGGGCAGTTTCGCCAGCAGGCGCGCCACGCCGCCATTGCGCAGCACGCGCCGCACGGCAGTCAACACGATGCTGCCGACCAGCGCCAGGCCCAGCAGCAACAGCACGCCGTGTTCGGTGACGAACTGGCCCCAGCTGAGCATCACTTGCGACATCCACGGCAGGTTGCGCCCGGCGCCCTGGTAGACCTCGGCGAAACGGGGCACCACATAGCTGATCAGGAAGGCGCTGACGCCGCCGCCCACGGCCAGCAGGATGGCGGGATAGATGGCGGCGCTGACGATCTTGCCGCGTACAGCATCGATCCGCTGCTGGTAATCGATGTAGCGCGACAGGGCGCGCGGCAAGTCGCTCGTGCCCTCGGCCGCCTTGACGATGCCGATATACAAGGGGGGAAACAGTTCCGCCTGCTCTGCCAGCACGGCGGAAAAGCGCTTGCCTTCGCGCAAGCCTTCCAGCAGGCGCGTGAGCACGCTGCGCGTGGCCGGCGAGGCTTCCTTTTCCAGCAAGGCTTCCAGCGCTTCGACGATGCCCAGGCCCGCTTGCAGCAGCGCCAGCAATTCCTGGCTGAACAGCAGCAGGGGCAGCGCCCGCGCCCGCTGGCGCCCGGCGGCGCTGAACGGCGTGGCCCGCACGGGGCGGATGGCACTGACAAACAGGCCACGCGCCTCGGCCTGGCGGCGCGCGTCGGCTTCGTCGCGGCCGTCGATCACGCACGTCTGCAAGGTAGTTACGGCCTGGTCCGTGGAAAGCGCGCGTACTTCGAACTGCATGATGGCTTGTCCGTAGGAAAAAGAATGGCGCTGGCGCTATTGCGAGCTGATGTCGGCGTTCTCGCCGCTGCCGCCCGGCTGGCCATCCTTGCCCATCGAGACGATGTCATATTCGCCCTTGCTGCCCGGCGCGCGGTATTGATAGGCATGGCCCCACGGGTCGAGCGGCACGGCCTTTTTCAGGTAAGGGCCATTCCAGCGCGTGCCGGCGGCGGGCGGTGCCACCAGCAGCGCGGCCAGCCCCTCTTCCGTGGTGGGATAGCGCCCCACGTCGAGGCGGTAGGTGTCGAGCGATTTTTCAAACGCCTCGATCTGCGCCTTGGCCACCGTCACTTCGGATTTGCCCAGCTGGGCGAAATACTTGGGGCCGACATAGGCCGCCAGCAAGCCGATGATCACGATGACGACCAGCAATTCGAGCAAGGTAAAGCCGCGCGCATGGCGCGTTGCCGCAAGGTTCTGCCTGTGTGCTGCATGCATCCGGTAACTCCTTATTGCCTACCTTCAATACATTGCGTCGCTGCGCGCGGCGGATGGCCACGCACGGGCGACACGCGCTTGCCTGATGCTTATCAGCCTACCATGCCGGTTATGGTTAATACAATCTTTTCTTTGCTCTGTGAACAACAAATTCCTGCGGAAACCATCCAGTGTGCGCGAAACTGCCACGGCGCCGCGCGCGCTTGCCTGGCTGCTTGATGATTCAACTATTTTCAATGCAGAAACTATCTACTCCTGGTTACCAAATCATAGTAAGTGATGAATTTTATTCATTCATTATTTGTAACTTTCAAATTAAATTTGCAAGAATATCAAACAATGGAATTGCCTCTTTTGCTATAGTAAAAGTCAATTTTCTACGTATTGGTCTTATCCGTCCACGCAGAAAAGAGCATCCCAGACGCAAAACATATTGCATCCGACATAATCATCAAGGGAAAATTCATGACTCGTATTGTGCATTCGAAGGCAACTGCCGCAGCAAGTCCTTTCTCGGCCAAGCAGTGGACTGGCGCCGCCATCCTGGCCCTGTCCGCCGCCTGGGCGCCCGCCGCCGTCGCGGAAGTGATCAACTTCGATAATCTGGACAGCCAGTTCGTCGGCCACGGCGGCTCCCTGGAATTCTACGATTTCCTGCTGACGGGCGCCTCGAATGTGCCGGGCGCCAGTTATGGCGACCTGGTCGGCGCCGTCTTCGACGGCACGGACCCGGCCGCCTGCGGCATGGCGTGCCCGACCAATAATACGAGCAATTACTATGCGTCGCTCAACGACGGCGTCGTCTATCTCGACCCAGCGCACTACGGCGGCAGCGTCAGCCTGCAGGGCTTCGACGCCAGCTTCATCGGCTATGCCCAGGGCGTCAGCTATCCGGCCGTGGCCGGCCTGCTGCGCGTCCAGGGTTTCTATGCGGATGGCTCTTCCCTGTATGAAACGTACCAGCTGGGCGGACCCGTCGGCGGCAACTTTCAGTTCCAGCACTACAACACCAGCGCCAACTTCGGCAGCCAGCAATTCGCCTCGCTGGCCTTCTTCGGATTCACTTGCAACACGGCCGGCAATTGCAACGCCTTCACGACCAACAAGGGCCAGTTTGCGCTCGACAATATCGTCGCCTCGGTACCGGAGCCATCGACCTACGCGATGATGCTGCTGGGCCTGGCCGGTGTCGGATTCGCTGCGCGCCGCCGCAGCAAGCAAGCCTGATTGCCGCCTCTTTTTGACTCCGATACCGATACAGGAAACCCTACATGACATTCCGTCCCGCCTTGCGTCCCATTTCGCTCGCCGTGCTGAGCCTGTTTGCCAGCCTCAGCTTCCAGGCCCACGCCGACGACCTGCGCCGCCCCTACATC
Organism: Janthinobacterium sp. BCJ23; assembly: GCF_059617945.1. Lineage (NCBI taxonomy): Bacteria > Pseudomonadati > Pseudomonadota > Betaproteobacteria > Burkholderiales > Oxalobacteraceae > Janthinobacterium > Janthinobacterium sp. BCJ23. The sequence continues at coordinate 56,132 of NZ_JCAQAW010000003.1, forward strand.
GTGCAACTGACCGACAAACCGATCGCTTCCTACACCGGCTCGGTGGAAGGCCTGGGCGCCACCCAGCCTGCCGCCGGTGGCCGCCTCGACCTGGCCAGCACGCAAGTGCAGCTGTATGGCGACTACCTTGAACAGAAACAGGCCCGGGTACAGGCGCTCGTTGCCGCCGCGCCCGTGCAATACCAGTACAAGATCGTCCTCAACGGTTTTTCCGCCCTGCTGACGGACGCCGAAGTGCGCCAGCTGCAGGCGAGCGGCGAAGTGGCCAGCATCGCCCCCGACGAGCCGCGCGCCCTGCAAACGAACTACACGCCGACCTTCCTGGGCCTGGACCAGCCGGGCGGCCTGTGGAGCCAGCTGGGCGGCAAGCAGCATGCGGGCGAAGACATCATCATCGGCATCGTCGATGGCGGCGTGTGGCCGGAAAACCTGTCGTATGCGGACAAGGTCGACGCCAACGGCGCCCCGACCTTCGACCCGAACGCCACCCTGGCCTACGGCGCGCCGCCGGCCGCCTGGAAAGGCAGCTGCCAGGCAGGCGAAGGCTTTACGTCCGACCACTGCAACAACAAATTGCTGGGCGCGCAATACTTCAACGCCGTGCGCCTGACCGAGACGGACAAGATCCAGCACTGGAGCGAATTCACCTCGCCGCGCGATTCCATCGGCGACCCGAATGGCGAAGGCGGCCACGGCACGCACACTTCGTCCACCGCGGGCGGCAATGCGGGCGTGCCCGTGACCGTGAACGGCTCGCCGCTGGGCGCCATTTCCGGCGTGGCACCGCGCGCCCGCCTGTCCGTCTACAAGGTATGCTGGTCGTACAACCTGGCCACCCAGCCGACCGGTGCGAAGAACGGCTGCTACGGCGGCGACAGCGTGGCGGCGATTGAAAAAGCCGTGCAGGATGGCGTCCACGTGATCAACTACTCGATCAGCGGCGGCGGCACCGTCAACGATCCGGTCGAGCAAGCTTTCCTCCACGCGTCGAATGCGGGCGTGTTCGTTGCCGCTTCGGCCGGCAATGCGGGACCGGCGAACACGGTGGCCCACGTCAGCCCATGGATCACCACCGTGGCAGCCTCGACGCACAACCGCGCCAACCAGGCCAAGGTAACCTTGAGCAACGGCGCCAGCTACACGGGCGCCTCGCTCAACTACAACCCGCTGCCTGCCACCGCCCTGATCCGCGCGCAAGACGCGGGCCTGCCCGGCGCCGATGCGCAAAAACTGGCCCTGTGCTACCGCGCCGGCGACAACGGCGGCGTGGCCCTGCTGGACCCGGCCAAGGTTGCAGGCAAGGTCGTCAGCTGCCTGCGCGGCACCACGGCACGCACCGACAAGGGCGTCGCCGTACTCGAAGCGGGCGGCGCCGGCATGGTGCTGGTCGACACGGGCATCGGTCTGGTGTCCGACCCGCACGTGCTGCCGGCCGTGCACGTGAGCGCCGCCGATGGCGCGCTGATCAATGCCCAGGCGCAAACGGGCACGGCCACGGCCGCCATCTCGCGTTTCGTCACCAACGGCAACGGCCCCGCCGCCCCCGTGGTGGCCGACTTCTCGTCACGCGGCCCGAACCTGTATGACGCCAACCTGCTCAAGCCGGACGTCACCGCGCCTGGCGTGGACATCCTGGCCGGCGGCACGCCTGCCTTGTCGCGCGCCCAGCGCGACGCCGTGCAGGATGGCAGCCTGGTACCGCCGCAAGCCTACATCTTCCTGCAAGGCACTTCGATGGCCAGCCCGCACGTGGCCGGCCTGGCCGCCCTGCTGCGCCAGCAGCATCCGGACTGGAGCCCGGCCGCCATCAAGTCGGCCCTGATGACGACCGGCAGCGCCACCCTGCCCGACATCCAGGCGGGCGACGCGCGCGGCATCCTGCCATGGGGCCAGGGCGCCGGCCATGTGACGCCGAACAAGGCAACCGATCCCGGCCTCGTGTATGACGCCAGCCTGGCCGATTACAAGAAATACATGTGCGGCGTCGGCATGACGGCCGAATGCGCGGGCGGCACCCTGGCCGGCTACAACCTGAACATGCCGTCCATCACCATCGGCAACGTGCTGGGCACGCAAACGGTGACGCGCCGCGTCACCAACGTGGGCAGCAGCAGCGCCACCTACACGGCCAGCGCCTCGCTCAGCGGTTACAGCGTGGCGGTGGCGCCTGCCACCCTGGCGCTGGCACCCGGTGAAACCAAGTCCTTCACCGTGACCCTGACGCGCACGACGGCGCCGGACAATGCCTGGCAGTATGGCGCCCTCGTGTGGAGCGACGGCGTGCACACGGTGCGCAGCCCCGTCACGGCCCGCTCGGGCCGCGCGGTGCAGTCGCCGGCATTGCTGCAGGCCGACAAAGTCAGCGGCCTGCGTTCGCTGACCCTGTCCACCGGCTTTGCTGGCAAGGTCGGCGCGGCGACGGGCGGCCTGAAGGAAGTAGCGCGCAGCGAGCAAACCATCAGCCAGGCCGCGCCGGGCAGCGTGGAAACGCTGGCGCAGATGGCCGACGCGTGCAAGGCGGGCGGCAGCGGCGTGCGCGCGGTCAATGTCAGCATTCCCGCCAGCACCGTCGTGGCGCGCTTCGAAATCTTCGACCGGGACACCACGGAAGGCACCGGCAATGACCTCGACATGCTGCTGCTCAACAGCGCCGGCGCGACGGTCGCCACCTCGGCCACGGCCGGCTCGAACGAAGCCATCACCGTGACCACCCCGGCGGCAGGCAGCTACAAGGTCTGCGTGATCGGCTATGAACTGGCAAATGGCGTCTCGACCGGCTTCGGCCTGTCGTCGGCCGTCGTCACGACAGCCGACAAGGGCGGCAACCTGAAAGCCACCCTGCCTACCAAGGTATATGTGGGCGGCAGCGCCACGGCCGGCATCAGCTGGTCGGGACTGGAAACGGGCAAACGCTACCTGGGCGGCGTAGTCTTCCTTGATGGCAACAGCGCGGCAGCGTCCACCACCGTACTGTCGGTAGAGACCAACAACCCGTTGCCGCTGGCCGTCCCCAGCCAGCGCAACGTGAGGGCGGACGCCAAGCTGTAACGCTATCGCTCCACGCAGTAACACGGCGCGCCCTGCGGGGCGCGTTTTTTATGCGCGACGCGCGTACAATCGGCGCATGTCCACCTTTCGCCTCTGCATTGCCATCCTGGCCGGCATGGCCAGCATGCATGCCCTGCCTGTCGCGGCGCAGGCCGCTGCGGCGCGGCAGTCCTACGTAGTGCAATTGCGCGCCCCGCCGCTGGCCTCGCAAGCGGACGGCGTGCATGGGCTCGATACCCACAGCGATGCGGCGCGGCGCTACACGGCCCAGCTGGAAGCGCAGCAGCGCGCCGTGCTGGCGCTGGTGCCAGATGCCCCCGTGCAATACCGCTACACGACGGCCTTCAACGGCTTTGCCGCCATGCTGACACCGGCCGAAGTGGCGCGCCTGCAAGCGAGCCCGGACGTGGCGCGGGTATCGCCCGGCAGCATCGAACACACGCAAGACGGCGGTAATGAAAAGAGTCGGGCCCGGCCGCGGGACCAGCGCTAGTGGCTGAGCAGGCGCAGCGCGATGCCGCGCGACACGGCTTGCATGCGGTTGCTTACTCCCAATAATTTATAGATGCGCTGCAAATGGCTTTTCACGGTGGTGCCGCTGATGCCGAGAATTTGCCCCACTTCGTCATTGCTTTTCCCCTCGCGCACCCAATGCAGCACTTCCAGCTCGCGCGCACTGGCCGCGCGCGCGGCAGCCGGGCCCGTCACGGATGCACGCTGGCTACCTGGCAGCGCCAGCCAGTGCACGTGCAGGTAGGGCAGCAGCAACTCCAGCGCATACGCCTGGCGCGCCGCGTCCGCCGGCTTCACGGCGAACAAGGCAAAAAAGCTGCCGCCGGCGTCGCCCACGCTGCCATGCACCAGCACGCCGTCGATGACGCCCGCCCTATGGCCACCCGCGCGCCAGGCCAGCGCAAGGTGCGCCAGCTGGGCCTGGCGCTCGCGCAGCTGCGCGTGATCTGGCGCGGCGCTGTGCCAGGCTTCGCTGCGCAGCACGGCCCCGCCGGCGTCCAGTTGCGCGCACATCAATATGTCGTGCGGCAACAGCGTTTGCAGCGGCCCCTGGCTCCACAGAAAGAAATCGCCGGGCACGGCGATGCCATGCGCGCCAAGGATGGCGTGCAGCAGGTATTCCTGCTCCCGCCCCGTCAGCAGCATCATGCGCACACGGCGGTATCAAACGCCAGATAGCGGTAGCCGCTGCCGCGTACGGTTTCAATGCGGTGGCCGCAGCCGCCCGGCTGCAAGGCGTGGCGCAATCGTCCCACGTGGGCGTCGACCGTGCGCTCGTCGAGATAGGCGGCATGGCCCCACACCTGGTCCAGCAGTTGCGCGCGGCTATGCACCCTGCCCGGATGGTCCATGAGGAAATGCAGCAGTTTGAATTCCACGCGGCCAAGGTGGATGGGCACCTTACCCGCCGTCACGCGCAGGGTGTGCGGGTCGAGCCGCAAGGCGGCAGCCCCGGCCGTGCCTGCGCCTGTGCGCAAGGCCGATGGCGCGTGCCGGCGCAGCAGCGCATGCACACGGGCCAGCATCTCACGGGGACCGAAAGGCTTGCACAGATAATCATCGGCGCCGCTTTCCAGCGCCAGCACCTTGTCCTGTTCGCTGTCGCGCGTGCTGATCATGATGATGGGCAAGTCGCACAGCGCGCCATCCTGGCGCACCTGGCGCAGCAGCGCAATGCCGGACGCATCGGGCAGTTCCCATTCCAGCAACAGCACGTCTGGCGGATCGGCCGCCAGCAGCGCCAGCGCGCCGCGCGCATCCAGGGCGCAGCTGACCCGGTAGCCGGCGCCCGCAAGGTTATGCGCCAGCAGCGCCTGCATGGCAGGCGCAGGGTCCAGCACCAGGATATGGCCAGGCATCGATGCATCTCCCGAAAAAAGTTGGCAGCAGTCATAAAAATACTAGACTGCCCGACAAGTTTTTTACTATGCATCAAGCGTAAAACGGTGACTAATACAATTTAGTTTCCTGATTTATAGCTATTGCGAATAAATAGACGAAAAAAAACACAGCGGCCCGCAGGCGCGCTGTGTTTAGTCTGGGACGATTATGCGCGTGCGACAGGCTGGCGGCGGCGCAGGGCAAAACCGATCAGCGCCAGGCCGCCCGTCAGCATCATCCATTCCGACGCTTCCGGCACGGCCGAGATCGAAGCGATGCTCGCATACGTGCTGCCGGCGATGCTGGCGGGCAAGCCACCAGTCATCGGCGTCAGCTCGAACTGCACCAGGTTGCCATTGACGTTGCCCAGGTAAGCCATGCCGGTGTAGTCGAGCAAGCCCACGCCAAACGTCGTGCCCGCGTTGCCGGCCGTGTTCAGGAAGTCGCCGCCAAAGACGATATTGAAACCGAACTTGCCGCCCAGGGTCACGTTGTGGAACCAGTCGTTGTAGGCGCCGCTATTGCCGAAGGTCAAGGTGCCGGGCAAGCTGCCGCTGACATTGCCTTCCATCGATTCCAGTGCGCCGAACGCGCCCGAGAAATTGCTGAGCACGGCGCTGGCGCCCGGCGCCGGGCTGTTGCCGGCAATAAAGGCGAAGTCGAGGAAACCGGCGCCCGAGAACTGGCTCGTGTCGATTTCCACGTGGTAGCCGAGCGGACCCGCCAACGCCAGGCTGGAGCTGGCGGCCAGCACGGCGGCCAGCACGGCGCGGCGCAGGGTGAGGTTGAATGTCGTTGTCAACATGATGGTGTCCTTAGAAGTTGCCGGCGAAAATGCTGGCCGAGTAATTGATCGTCACTTTCGACGGATTGGTGAAACTGACGGCAAACGAGGCCGTCGCACCCGGCGCCAGGCTGGCCGCGTTGACAGTGACATAGGCGGCGCCCGCATGGCTGCCCGTGGCATTGGCCAGGCTGACGCCGGCAGGCAAGCCGCCGAACACTACCTGGAACGGGCCGTTCAAAACGCTCGTACCCGTGTTGGTGAACGAGAACGTGCCCGTGTACTTTTGCGTCACGCGGTTGTAGGTGAGGCCCGAGCTCGCTTGCGCCACGCCGGCCGTGATGTCGCGGTAGGCGGGCTGCAAGTCCAGGCTGATGACGACGGGATCATGGTCCGAAGCGCGGTACGGCAAGGCGTTGTACAGGTCTTGCGGCTTGGCCGAGTCGATGTTGTAGTCGATCACTTCCGGCTCATCCGCATTCAGATGCCATTCGGCCACGCCGGCCACTTGCGGGCTCAGCGAGGCGCTGGCCAGCGCATGGTCGAGGTAGCCGCTCTGGCCGCCGAATACGTACGAATACGGCATGCCGGACGGCCGCACGAAACGCTCGAGTTCATTGACGAAGCCGGCACCCGTGATGACCTGGATCGGGTCTTCCGCGCCATAGGAATTGAGGTCGCCGATGACCAGCACGTCCGCGTCGCCGGCAGCGGCCGCCACCTGCGGTACGAAGCTGCCGATCAGGCGCTGGGCTTGCTGCACGCGGGTGGCGTTCCAGCAGCTCTGGCTATCGTTCTGGTCCGCGTCCAGCCCGCTCGAGGGGCAGCTGCCCTTCGACTTCAGGTGGTTGACGATCAGCGAGAATTTCTCGCCATTGCCTGCGCGGAAGGTTTGCGCCATCGGCGGACGGTTGTTGATGGCGTTGGCGTCCGACAAGGCACCGCCCGCCAGGCCCAGCTTGGCTGGCTTGTAGATCATGGCCACGCGGATAGCATCCGTGCCCGTGGCGGCCGGCTTCGGCACCACGGCATACGTGACGCCGCCGATGGCCGCGTTGAGCTGCTCGACCAGGTAGGTGACGGCCGTTTCGCCATTGTTCTGAATTTCCATCAAACCGACCACGTCCGCATCGATGGCTTTCAGCTCGGCGACGATCTTGTCACGCTGGCGCACAAACTCGGCCAGATTGTCGGCGCCGCGGCAATTGCTCTTGGTGGTCGAAGTGCCCACGGTACAGCCCTGCCCCGTTTGCCCAAAGATATTGTTGCCATTCGTAAAGGTCGTAAAGAAATTCAGCACGTTGGCGCTGGCCACCTTGACGTTGCCGGACGGCAGTTCCGGGCTGCCCGTGCGCGGGTTGTCGCGCGAGAATTGCGGCGTCTGTGTCGGCTGTAATTTGTAGGCGGCGCCGCCACCGCCGATGGCGCCAAAGTCCACCACGCCCGTCAGGTCGGCCACCGTGTCGCCGCTGCGCACGGTGTTGTCCTGGCCGATATACGGTATCGTTGGCGGCGCCACGAAAATGCCGTCATCGAGCACGATCAGGTTGTTCGCATTGGCGGCGATCAAGGCTTGCGCCTCGGCGGAGCCGGCCGGGTAGCGGTTGGTCGGCACTTCGCGCCGTCCCGACGACAGGCTCAGTTCGCCACGCGCGCCCAGATAGGCGTTTTGCGACACGGTCAACGGCTGCGTGAAGCGCACGAGCATGCCTTCCACGGCAGCCAGGTTGTCGTTCGGCAAGCTCACATTCGCCGGCACGACACTGTGGCCCGCGCTTTGCGTGAGGATGGCCGTCACGTCCTTGAATTCCGTATAGGAATTTTTCGCGCCCGATGGCGTGTATTCGACCACCGTGCCCGTCACGCGCACCAGTTCGCCCGGCTGCACGGTGGTGGCCGTCGCGCCCGTGTACACGAAGATGCCGTCCGACGTCGACGGGTCGCCGTCGCCGGCCGCATCCTGGATAAAGAAGCCGGTGCCCACTTTCAAGGTCACCACGCCCTCGGTCGTCTGCACGGAATTGGCGTAGGGGCTGCTGGCTCCGCTGCCCTGGATTTGCGGGATCGTATGGCTGATGGCGGCCAGGCCTTGCACGGCCACGTCAACCTTGCACGACGCCGTCTGCTGCTGGTCGTTGCTGAAATTCACGATGACCGGGTAATTTCCCACCGGCACGCCAGCGGCCACCAGCAGGTCCACGCTGGCGCTCTCGCCCGCCACGCCGGCCGCACTGAAATTGGCCAGGCTGATGCCGGCCACGGCCGGCGAGCTCAGGGTGGCCGCATTCACGACGCCATCGACGTCGGATGCGCGCAGCACGGCGCTGCCGCCATTGCCCACAGCCAAGGCCAGGCTGGCTGGGCAGCTGGTAATAATCTGGTGCACGACGGGGCCGCCGCACACATTCAGCGGCGAAGCCGTATTGCGCGGCGTCACGCTGCCGGTGGCGAAGTCCGCGCTATTGTCGTCCGTGTCGCCGCAGCCGCCATTCGCGCGCGCAATCGACAGGGTATTCGATGGTGCGGGCGCCACGGCGCCTTCAAAACCGTTGGCCGTGCCGAAACCGACGAGGTCGACGATAGCGGCGCCCGTGGGGCTGGCGCCCGTCTGGGCCGTCTTGCTATTACTCAGCAACACCTTGCCCGCCGTGCCGGACATGGCCAGGCTGCCCGTGGCGTCCGGCGTAGGCAAGTCCTGCGTGCCGCCCGCGCCCTTGGCTTGCTGGACCAGCAAATACTGGCCTGGTTGCAAATCGATAGCCGGCAAGGCCGTCACGGCCCAGCTCGTGCCAGCGGCGGACGCGTATTGCACGCTCCAATTGCCCAAGTTCACGGGGCTGGCGCCGCGGTTGAAGACTTCGATGAAATCGTTGCGGTACAGCGCCCCCGAATTGCCGCCACCGCCATACACCTGGCTGATGACGATATCGGAAGCAGCCAGGGCTGGCACGGACACGCTGGCCAGCACGGCGGCCATGACGGTCAGGCGCAGCGGCGTGCGCAAGGGGGAAAACGAGGTGTGCATGAGGATCCCGGTCGGTAAATAAATGACGCCGGCCCCACATGATCGGCCGGCGCGCCACAATTAACAAAAGTATTTCAGACTTGTTATTTGCATATTAAAGGCCCGGGATGACGACTTGATGACATTTGGTTAAGCCGAATGGAGTAAAAGTCCAGCCGCCCATCCTTCATCCAAGTAGCTAGGCAACAACATTTGACCGTCAGACTTCAGCAAGCACAGCAAATTGCTCAAAAATATGATATATTTCTATTAAATAAGTTTTATTCCTTGCAAGTTTATAAAGCTTGCCCAGTCAGTAGCAACACGCCAGTAAATAGATATGCAAAGGGCCCAGTCCACGCCCTGCGCCACGCACAATCGATGCGCTATTTGAATGTACTGCTAATTTTATTGCGTCGAGATCATGGAGCGCGCAGCGCCCTGTCGGCATGAAAACCCTAGCGAGATCAAACCATGAAAAAATTCACCCCCGTCGTCCACCTATCCCTGCTGACAATTGCCGCCACCCTGGCATTGAGCGCAGGTTACGCGACAGCGCAAACAGCGGCACCAGCCGCTGCGGACAATAAACGCTGCGAAGCAAACAATGCCGGCACCAACGGCAACGCCAGCGAGGCAGACATGAACAGCACATATAGCGCGTGCCGTTTGGCAAATGGTGCCATTGGCATGGGTTGGCGCACCAACGACGGCAAAGGATCCACGCCCGAATTCGGTGGCGAAGAATCTTCGCAAGTATTGCGCAAGCCGCATTTCGACAGTCGCGGCCATGATCTGAGCCAGTTCGATACAGATGCAAGTACGCGTACCAAAGGCTTGGGAAGAGGCATCAAGCAAGATGGTTTTGACTATAGCTCGGGTACGCGCGATTTTGTTGCGCAAGAAAGACTGGAACCGTTTAGCGGCAGCGAAGGCTACCGTGGTGTGGGACGGGCGATGCCGGAACAGTATGCGTCTCTGCTGACGTCCTCCGACACGCCCACTCCCGCGGCAGCCGGCGGCGGTGGCGTTGGCTCCGGTGGTGCTGGCGGCGGCATCGAAGGCCGCGGTGTTACTCCCAACACCATATTGCCGCCGGTACTGGCCGTTCCTGAACCGGAAACGTATGCCATGCTGCTGGCCGGCCTGGGACTGGTGGCCTTCATGGGACGCCGAAAACGCACGGCTAAAACCTAATCAAAAAGGCTCGCAAGAGCCTTTTTTTATTTATCTGGCAGCAACGCAAGCGAGCGCTGTTAACGTCGGAATGCCCTGTAGGGGGCCGCCAGTGGATCGCCGATGAACAATCCTTGTGCCGGCCACGCCACACTTCCCCAGTACGCTTCCAACGCCGTCATGCCCGTCAGGTAGCGCCGCAACAAGACTGTCGAATTCGGGAATTTCTGCCAATAGTTACACGGTTCACTGACGGTACCGTAGCTGGCCGTCGCGCCCGCCTCCAGCCAGCGCTGGCTGCTCATTTGCGCCGTCCCCTGCAGATCGCCACCGAACGAAGTCAGGTGATCCGCCAGGGCGCCTGGCAGAAAGCGCAAGGTATCGAGCTTGGCGACCTTGGCCATGCCGGTCTGGTAGACCATGATGTCCTGTGCACCGTCGAGCACATCAGCCTTCAGATTCTTGACCGTCAGCTTGCGCTGGCGAACGATCCCGGCAGGCGGGAAAAAAGCGGCACGACTGTTGCGCGCATTTTCGCTGGTGGTCAGATAATACGCGCTGGCGGCGGGCACGGAAAAACCGCTGACCGTCCCGCGATCCACCACAGCCTTGGCCTCTTCCACAAAATCGATGGGCAGCAACATGGACAGGCGCATGCCCATCTGCGTAAATGGCTGCGGCACATTGCTGTTGAAATACGTGCTGGGCTTGCCGGCGTCACACGTCTTGGCGCATTGCCCCGCATCGTAGCCCAGGGTATAGGCGGAAGTGATGGAATTGCATTCGACCGCGTAAGGCGCGCTCCACACCATCAGCACGGCCTGGATATGGGGCTTCAATTGCGCGTCAATGCGCTCCTTCAACTGCGCGAACTGATCCATGCTGAGCTTGCGCGGGCGATTCGGGATATTCACGTGCACAACGTTCGCAGGCGGGATGCCATGCGCCTGGCGGTAATATTCACCCACCACGATACTGTTTGGTTCGGCGTCATTGATCACGACTGCCAATTGCAGCGCATTCAATCCTGGCGGCATGGATGGTGCATCGGCATGGGCGATGCCGGCAGCCAGCGCCAGCGAAAGGAAGAGAGATTTATGCAAGGTCAATATCGCCGTTGAAGAAGATCGAAGCCGCCATGTGGCGGCCGCCAGCTATGCCCGATGATTATAGCGCCCAGCAATCGACAGGCGAAAAAAATGGAGGCCGCAGCCTCCATTTCATCAATGCAACAGACGCGCTCAGGCTTGCAGCTTGCGGCGGCGCGCCGCGAAGCCGACCAGGCCCAGGCCGGCCAGCAGCATGCCGTAGGTTTCCGGTTCCGGCACCGGCGTCACCGCCAGGTTGCCGCTATAGCTGCCACCAGCGGACGAAGCCACATAGCCATCGATCTGCAGGAAGTAATTGCCGGTCGCCAGCGGCGTACCGCCCGATGCCAGGCTCCAGGCTTGGTCTTGCGCCGTATAGTTGATCAGATCGAGCGTACCCTGAAACAGTACGCCGCCGGCATTGCGCAGGCTGAAGCCGGTCAAGGTCAGGCCGGAATTGGCGCTGGGCTTGAGCGAGGTCGCCAGTGCGCTCAGGTCATTGAAACCCGTTACGCTAAAGGTATATTTGTCGCTGAAAAAGTTATTTTGCGCGCCAGCCAACTGGCCTGCCGCCAGCGAGAAAGAACCCAGCAATTCAGCGCTCGAGTAATCGAGCAAGTCTTGCGTCAAATCTACCGGTGCATGGCTGATATCGACCGGAGCGGCGTGGGCCGCCAGGCTGCTGCCGGCAAACATCGCTGCCACGAACAGGGACTGAAGAAATTTTTTCATACTTTTCACCAAGAGTGCTGCGGCCAGCTCAGGCTGGCCGCGGGATAAAATGCGAATGGAGGGGCAAACGGACGTCGTTCGCCGTGCTCAGCCGGCGTTCTGGCGACGGCGCGCCATGAAGCCCAGCAGACCCAGGCCAGCGAGCAGCATGGCATACGTGCCAGGCTCAGGCACGGCCGACACCAGGCTGCCGTTGGCACTGAAAGCGGCGCCCGTGTTCGACACGACATTGCCGCTGACTTTCAGGTAGTAGGAACCGGCTGCCAGATTCGCGTACGACAAGGTCCACTTGTCGTCTATGCCGCTCAGCAGTTGATCGCCTCCCAGCAATTGCGCATTGTTGACGCTGCTGTACAAGCCAAAACCCGTCAGATTCAGGCCATTCAAGGCGCTGCTGCTGCGCGACGTCAAGACCAGGCTCAGATCGCTGGCGTGCGCCACGTCAAACGTAAACAAATCATTGAAGAAATTGTTTTTCTGATTATTCTTGAACTTGTCGCTGAACGTCAATGAACCACCCGTGGACAGCTTCATGGCACCTGGCAGCGAACTGATGTCCACCGGCGCGGCAAAAGCTGCCTGCGAGAATACAGCTGAACAGGCAAACGCCAGCGTTGCGAGCACCGAGCAAATATTTTTCTTCATGCGATTCCACCAACGTAACTGCGGGTAGCATTGCACCCGCATGTATTTATCTAATCAAACCAGGCAGAATCATAGCATAAAGCAATTTTTTATGTTAACTATTGTTTAATGATGAGTTACTTTATAGCATCATTCTTTAAGCCAATAGTTTCACAGTGCAGATATCGTAAAAACCGCGCATCAGGCGCGCTGGTAGACATCCTCCAGCCGCACGATGTCGTCTTCGCCCAGATAGCTGCCCGATTGCACTTCGATCAGGTGCAGCGGCAATTTACCCGGGTTTTCCAGCCGGTGCGTCATACCGATGGGAATGTACGTCGATTCGTTTTCCGTCAGCAAAGTCACCTTCTCGCCGCAGGTGACGCTGGCCGTACCGCTGACGACCACCCAGTGCTCGGCGCGGTGATGGTGCATCTGCAAGGACAGCTTGCCGCCCGGATTGACCGTGATGCGCTTGACCTGGAAGCGCTCGCCGATATCGATGCCTTCATAGCTGCCCCATGGGCGGTACACCTTGCGGTGCTGCACGTGTTCGCTGCGCCCCGCCTGTTTCAAGTGATCGACGACCTGTTTCACGCGCTGCACCTGGTCCTTGTGCGCGACCAGGATGGCGTCGTCCGTTTCCACCACGATCAAGTCCTGCACGCCCAGCACGGCCACCATGCGGCGCTCGGCGCGCACCAGGCAATTGCTCACGCCGTCGAGATACACGTCGCCGCGCACCACGTTGCCGTTGGCATCCCCGTGCTGCACTTCCCACAGGGCTGACCAGGAACCGACATCGCTCCAGCCGATGGCGGCCGGCAGCACCACCGCATGCGCCGTATGCTCCATGACGGCATAGTCGATCGAATCGGACGGACAGGCGGCGAAGGCCTTCTCTTCCAGGCGGCAGAAATCGAGGTCGCGGTAGCCGTCGCGCACGGCCGCCTCGCAGGCGGCCAGCATGGCGGGCTGGAATTGCCCCAGTTCTCCCAGATAACGTTCGGCGCGGAACATGAACATGCCGCTGTTCCAGAAATAATTGCCGGCAGCCAGGAACGACTGCGCCGTGGCCAGGTCCGGCTTTTCCACGAAACGCTCGACCTTGCAACCGATGGCACCAGGGCTCACGGGTGCGCCGCTGCGGATATAGCCATAGCCCGTTTCCGGCGCCGTCGGCACGATGCCGAAGGTGGCCAGCGCGCCGTCGGCCGCCAGCAGCGCCGCCTCGGCGATGGACTGGTGAAACGCGGCCACGTCGGTGATGACATGGTCGGCCGGCAAGACCAGCATCAGCGCATGCGGGTCGATGGCCAGCAGGTATTGCGCGGCCACGGCCACGGCAGGCGCCGTGTTGCGCCCTACCGGTTCGAGCAAGATACCCAGCGGCGGCAAGCCGATCTCGCGCAGCTGCTCGGCCACCATGAAGCGGTGCTCATTGCCGCACACCACCAGCGGCGGCATGACTTCAAACTCGGCCAGCGCACTATCGCCGGCACGGCGGTTCGACAGGCTGCTCACGCGCAACGCCGTTTCCTGCAACATGGTCTTGTCCGTTACCAGCGGCAACAGTTGCTTGGGCAACACGGCGCGCGACAGCGGCCACAAACGGGTGCCCGAACCGCCGGACAGGATGACTGGGTAAATTTTCATGGTTTCATTTCAAAAGCAGTTTATTGAGGAGCATGCACGCTCGACACTATAATCGTTCAGGCGATCAGCATGCCACCCAGCACGCCGCGCGCGGCGCTTTTGTCCGGCGCCATCAGCCGCCATCCTTGCTCAAGGTCACGGGAACGGGGGGCGCGGCGGCGGGAAACAGGCGCGCATACGCGGCCAGCAGCTTGGGCGCTTCATATTCCCACTCCAGTTCGTTGATCACGCGATGGCGGCCAAACGCGCCCATCTGCTCGCGGCGGGCCGGGTCGTCGAGCAATTCGACGATCTTGCGTGCCATGTCGATAGGGTCGTTCTTCAAGGCATACAGCGACGCCTGCTGCGCCGACACCTTGCCTTCGACCAGGTCGAATTGCACGATCGGTTTTCCCAATGCCATGTATTCCATGATCTTGTTCATGGTCGACTTGTCGTTCATGTCGTTGGCCACGTCCGGGTTCACGCATACGTCGGACGTGTTGAGCATTTCCAGCAATTGCTGGTCCGGCACGCGTCCCGTGAACGTCACATAGTCGGCGATGCCCATGTCCTGCGCCATCTGCTTCATCTGTTCCAGCGACGTGCCGCCGCCCACCAGGCCGAAGTGCACATCCTCGCGCTTCAAGGTCTGCACGATGTATTGCGCCGCCTGCAGCAGCAGATCGATGCCTTCCTGCGCCCCCATCACGCCCACATAGCCGACCAGGTAAGTGCGGCCCTTCTTGAGTTCCGGCACGGGCGGCAGCACGCGCAAGCGGTCCAGCTTGGGTCCGCTGCGCACCACGTAGACATCCTCGGGCTTCATGCCGCCCCGCTCGATGGCGATCTTCTTGTACGACTCGTTAGTGGCGATCGACACGTCGGCGCTCTGGAACGACCAGCGCTCGAACAGCACCATCAGTTTATAAAAGAAATCGCGCCGGCCGAACTTGGCTTCGTACAGCTCCGGATTGATGTCGTGGTGGTCGAACAGGAAACGCTTGCCCATCGTCAACTTGAAGAAGCCGCCGATGAGGAACAGCAGGTCGGGCGGATTGCAGGCGTGGATGACGTCGAAGCCGCGCGCGAAGTGCACTTTCCACGCCAGGCGGAAAGTGTGGAACAGCGCCAGCGAATATTCGACCAGGTACCCCTTCGCCCCTTCCGCTTCCAGCGGCAGGTTGTAGCGGTAGATATGGATGCCGTCGATGGCTTCGTAGCGCGACTCGTAGCCCTTGCCCGTCGGGCAGATGATCGACACTTCATAGCCGTTCGCATGCAGGGTGGTCGCTTCCTGCCACACGCGCCGGTCGAACGGCGACGGCAGGTTTTCCACCAGGATCAGCACACGGCGCGGCTGCCCTGCCAATTGATTACCAGCAGATGCCGTCATATTGTTCTCCACTTTGATCCTTGCTGATGCGCACCAGGTCGACGATGTGCTGGTGCGGCTGCAGGCTGCCAGGCACGGTCTTGAATTCGGCCGCGCCATTGCCGATGACGATGGTGTCGGCAAAATCGAGCACGTCCTGCATGTTCGTCACCATCAGCTTGGAAATGTGCGGGATGTGGTTGAGGATGTAATCCTGGTTGGCGCCAGTCAGGGCGGCCAGGTTGACGTTCTTGTCGTACAGCTTCAGCTCGTAGCCCTTGCCCAGCAGGTACTCGATGACGTCGACCAGCGGCGACTCGCGCAAGTCGTCCGTGCCGGCCTTGAACGAGAAGCCCAGGATGCCCACCTTGCGCGCGCCCTTGTCGACAATCATCTTGATGCCTTTTTCCACTTGCCGCTGGTTCGACGGCAAGATGGAATTGAGCAGAGGCAAATCGAGGTCCAGGCTGCGCGCCTTGTAGGTCAGCGCGCGCACGTCTTTCGGCAGGCAGGAGCCGCCGAAGGCGAAGCCCGGCTTCATGTAGTACGGCGACAGGTTCAGCTTGGTGTCCTGGCAGAAGATTTCCATCACCTTGTGGCCATCGATGCCGACCGCCTTGCAGATGTTGCCGATTTCATTGGCGAACGCCACCTTGACGGCGTGCCAGGTGTTGTCCGTGTACTTGACCATCTCGGCCGTTTCCACGTCCGTGCGCACCAGCGGCGCATCCATCTTTTCATACAGCTGCACCAACAGCGCGCCAGCCTTTTCATCGGACTCGCCAATCACCGTCTTCGGCGGATTGTAGTAATCGTAGACGGCCGTGCCTTCGCGCAGGAATTCCGGGTTGTTGCACACGCCGAAATCGACGCCGGCCACCTTGCCCGAGGCCGCTTCCAGGGTAGGAATGACGAGCGAACGCATGGAGCCTGGCAGCATGGTCGAGCGCGCCACGACGACGTGGAAACTGTCTTTTTCGCGGATGGCGGCGCCGATCTCCTGGCACACCTTGCGCACGTGGCTGAGGTCCAGGTTGCCATTGAGCTGCGAAGGCGTACCCACGCAGATGAGCGACATGTCCGAGCTGAAGACGGCGTCGCGCACGTCGAACGTGGCGCGCAAGTGGCCGCTTTTCACAGTGGCGGCGATCATCTCGCCGATGTCTTTTTCGATGATGGGCGTGGTGCCCTGGTTGATCAGCTCCACCTTGGTCCTGTTCGGATCGACGCCGATCACTTCATGCCCATCCGTTGCCAGGCAACCGGCAGAGACCGCACCCACGTAGCCGAGGCCAAAAATACTGATTTTCAAAATATGCTCCCTTAATAATTAGCCGGCGAATCAGCCGGCGACGCCTGCGGCATCAGCTCGATGTGCGTCACGATTTCAGTTGTTCCCTGCACCCTCATGCGCCAGGCGGCACTGGCAATCGGTGATTTCTCGTCGAAGCGGCGCGATATCCACCCGCCAGGCGGTGTATCGCTACCGCGCAATACGTCCAGCGTTCCATGCGAACAGCGCATGTGCAATCCGGACCGCAATCCCTGTGCCCGCAATTGCCCCTCGTCAACGGTCACCACGCAGTGGTCGCCGAACTGCCAATGCACGGAAATATCATGTACATTTGTACATTGTAATATGTCTTTTACAACAATGCATTTATTATTAAAGTTGAACTCGATACGACGCCGGTGCAGCACGGGATCGGCCAGGCGGCCGTAGCCATCGTGCTCGCCCTCGAAAACTTGCACTTCGGAATCCGTTTCATGGGCAATCATGCGCGCATTGGCTTTTTTCAGCCACATGAAATTGCCGCCGATTTCAGACTGGTCCAGGCCGTCGACGGCTACCGTGTTATGCGCGGGCGTGCTGCGGAAGTAGTCGCGCCATTTTTTTTGCGTGTGATAGGCGTAGGTGCCTGGATCGGTGAGCAACTCTTCCCCGCTCACGGAGAGGGTAAATGCCAGCGCATCGGCATGCCCATGCGCGGCAATGGACAGATAGCCAAGCGGTGCGCAATCGGCCACCAGGCGCACCTCATCGGGCGTGCCGAAGCCGCTGCCAAGCAGGAAATAGCCGCCGTCGGGAAACGCCATGACGGGCGCTTCGGCCCCGCTGGCGTCGAGCGCCTGCCACTGTCGCAAACCTGCCACACCGAACAGCCAGCGGTTCTTGTCGTCAAAATGGCCGGCCTTGCGCTTGAAGTCGGCGCGGCCAAACAACACGGCACAGCTGGCCAGCAGCGAACGGTAGCGATGCCAGCCATCGTCGTGCGCCAGGCGCACCATCTGCGCATCGTCGGCATCGCCCGTCATCGGCACGTTGCCGTCCACGTCCATCAACGCGGCGATGAAATCGGCCAGGCGCTCCAGACGCTGCAAGTACACTGCGGAAAAGCCCGCGCCGTTGGCCTGCCCGATCCTCTGGCACAGCAGCATCATGTCCATCACTTCGTGCTGATAATAGACGGCTTGCTCGCGGTTCACGCCATCGGGCGTATTTTGCTTGAGCGCTTCCTCTTCCAGCCCCTTGCGCGCCAGCGCCTGCCATTTTGTACTTTCCGGCCAGCAAGGCCACACGCTACTGGCCACAAACAAGCCCATGTATTCGCCGAACAGATGGTTGTTCGCCGACGAGTGCCGCGAAAAATAACCGGAAATAAAATGCGCATGCTGGTAGATGGCGGCTAGCCACTGGCCCTGGAAGCGCTGCCCCGCCTCGCCCTGGAACAGCGGCGACGCCAAGCCGCCCAGCAATTCCCAGGCGCAAGCCCAGTTCAACAGGCGCAGCGCCAGCTCGAGCGAACTGGTCCAGTGCACGCCCATGGGATACGGGCATTGCTCGAACCACGATTGCAGCAAGGTACGCGCGCCATCGGCGTAGCGCTTCTCGCCCGTCACTTTCCATGCCTGCGCCAGCGCCACCAGTTCCAGGTGCCGGTTCGGTTCCCACAGGTATTTGATATCCCCGACCACTTTTTCACTACGGTAATCGATCTGCTTGCCCAGGGTCAGCGGTGCCACCGTACCCGTTTTCGGGTCGCGGTTCCATTGCGGCGGGAAACCCAATTCCGCACCACGCAGGGCAAACACATTCCAGCGGCCCGCCAGCACGGCATCGGCCGCGGCGCGCAAGGCGGCGCTATCGGTATCGCGGCCATCGCCGGCCAGGAATGGCAAGCCCATGCGCTTCAATTGCGGCGCCGGCACGCTGCGCAGCAAGCCGATGCCAAACTTGCTGGCCTTCTTTTGCAGCAATTGCTGCACGCGCCAGGCAATTTCGGGGGCGCCCATCAATTTCAAACGGTTGATTTTCCATGCTAACGATGTCATACGGCATTCAACCCCAAGTCGGTATACATTTGTTCCAGGCGCGGCAAGACCGCCGCCGTGGAAAACTGACGTTCCACCTTGCTGCGCCCCGCAGCGCCCATTCTTTGCGCCAGCGCATCGTCTTCCAGCAAGCGTGCGATCCGCTCGGCAAGTCCCTTGACGTCGCCGGGCGCGAGCAGGTATCCCTCCACCCCATCTTGTATTGCCTCGGGAATGCCGCCGATCGCCGTGGCAATCACGGGCACGCCGCAGGCCATCGCCTCCAAAATGCTCATCGGCAAGCCTTCAAAATACGAAGGCAAGACGTAGATGCGGCAACTATTGAGCAGGCGCGTCTTTTGCTCGCCCTGTACCCAGCCCAGCAAGTCGACGTGCTGCGCCACTCCCAGCGCATCGGCCTGTTGCTGCACGGCACTACGATCGCCATCGCCGCCTAAGGCCAGGTGCAGCGATGGACAACGCTGCGTCAATTCGGCGCATGCCTGCAGCAGGTCATCTACCCCCTTGGCCTGGCCTAGTTTACCCAGGAACAACACGCTTCCCGCTTGCCGCGCAGACCATGGCGCGGCAATGGGCGGCAGCGACACGGGATTGAACATGATCTCGACATGCGGATTGCGGCTCATGCCGCGCACCCAGGCCTGCCAGCCGCTCGACAATACCAGCACGCGCGACGCATGATTGAAAATGTAGCGGATATAGGCGCGCCGCAAGGGACCGCACTGCCGCTCGTAAAAAGCGGCAAAGCCGCCGCCATGCAAGTGCAGGATGCTGGGCACGCGGCACAGGAAGGCCAGCAGGAAAAATCCCGACTTGCGCCAGAAGCTCGCGTGCGAGGCGACATGCACGTGGATCAGGCCTACCTGTCCGCTCAGCAGCATACCCAGGAAGCGCGCATAGGCCCAGAGCATGATGCGCAGTTTGGCCATGGGTCCGCCATCGCAATGCGTAGCCAGGTAATGCACACGATAGCGCTCGAACAGGCCGGCGCCCTCGTACACGCGCGCCACGGCGGCAATGCCGCCCATGGTGCTCAGGCTGGTGCCGACCATCAGAATTTTTTTCATGTCGAATCCGGTAATTTTGTCATTTTCCGCCAGCCGGCGGGGCGCTAGCCATTTGCCCGGGCACTCGTCTCATTGACCACCCAACGGAATTTCCCCGCCGCCGTATTGGGCAAGTCCACCTTCAGTACCACATCCACGCTGACGCCGGAATCGACCATGGTATGGATATTGTCGAGCAGCTTGCGCTTGTCGCTGTCGGAAAAGGCGGGGCCGGGCAGCAGGCGTACTTCCCAGCGCGCAGCACCCACTTGCGCCACTTGCGACTTGAGGATGTTGTCGACGCCCTTGAAGGCAAACGTCAGGACCGATGGGCTGATCACCGCACCGCCGCTGCCGGTGATGCTGTCCTCAAATTTGCCGGTAACGGGCTCGATCATGGGAAAGGGCCTGCCGCAATCGCAGCGGCCGGGCTTCCAGCGGGTCCGGTCGCTGAGCCGGTAACGCAGCAGCGGCATGGCCAGATTATGATAAGTCGTTCCCACCACGAAGCCTTCTCCGTCCGTTGCCTCGCCATGCTCGTCCAGGATTTCAACATGCGAATAATCACTGTTCAAATGCATGTTTCCATGTTCGCATTCGGTAGCGAACGCCACGCGCTCCGCCATGCCATACATATCCATGATGGTGGCGCCCAGGCGCTCGACGATCAATGCACGCTGATGCGGATACAGCGGTTCCGATGCCGTAAAGACATACGGAATGGATAGCCGGCGTCCTCGCCGCTGCAAGAAGCCGGCCAGCGTGTAGGCAGTCGATGGATAGGCTTGCAACATGGCAGGCGCCGCCTGTTCCAGGCGATCGATGATCGCATCGGCATGCGCCTCGGTCAGGTGCCGCGACGACAGCAACAACTGGCGGTTATAGCGGTTCCAGAACCAGAATGGCGGACTGGTCTGGTTGATGCCGGCCACCATGTCGCCACGCAGGGTGGCGCGCGTCACCTGGGGCGTGTAGCCGGACCAGCTCCAGTGGCGCTGGATGAAGGCGTTTTCCATCAGCACCGACTGCATGCTGCGAAAAATCGTCAGCGGCGTGCCGGTCGTGCCACTGGTCTGGCCAGCCGCCTGCCACGGCCGTTTGCGGCCCAGATGCGGGTACAGCGCGGCGCGGTGCGCCAGCAGCGTCGCCTTCTCGATCACGGGAAAATGCTCGCGCAATACCTGTGCCGCCTGGGCTGGCGTAAAACCGGTCGGCATGGCCGCGTAATGCGGCAGCGTTCGTATGGCGTGCCGCATGCTCGCATGCAGGCGCAGCTGGGAATAGTGCGACAGCTCGTCGACGCTCATGCGCTCATGTACAGCGAGGCGGTCCATGGCACGCCGCAACAAAAAATTATCGCGCAACATGGCTCGCATGCCGAAGCGCAGTTCGTTCTTGATTGAAGACATAGTCACAATGGCTCCCGCAACGGGGTATCCGATAGGAGTGGAATGGAAGGCATCAGCTCAGCAGGAAACGATGTATTTCTTCACCTGGACTGCCGACCTTGGCCAGGCGGGATTCGGCTTGCATGATCGCATCGCTCAATGCTTTCCGGAATGTGGCGTCCTCGACGGCACGCTCGAGGGTCGCGCGCATGGCCTCGACATCGTCATGCGGGACGAAGCCCGGATAATCGCTGCCCAGATAGGCCTCGATCGCCTCATGGCGCGTCGCCACCAGCGGTTTGCGGTTGCGTAACACCCGCAACAGCACGCTTTGCCCGCAGGCCTCGCCCTGGCTTTTCAAGGGCATGGCAACCACGCGGCTGGCGGCAAGCAGGCTCTCGAACTGCGCCTCCGGCAAATCGAGGTGCAGGGTCATGCGCGACTGCGCCGGCACGGCGACATGATTGCGTTCCGCAGCCACCACCACCAGCGGGGCGCTGACGCCCGCCATGGCCTGCAACAGCAAGTCATAGTCGCGGTTGGAATAACCGCCGGCGAACACATAGTCGCCCTCGACCGCTGCCGCGGCGCCGCCAAAACCATAGAGTTCCTGCCGCCACAGGTGAAAATACACGTCTTGCGGCGCCATGCCGACGGCCTGGATCAAATTATCTCCCTCCCCTTTCGAGAAGGCGATAAAGCCCATTCCGGGGAAGCGCAGTGCGCGCCAGAGCAGGTTGAGACCACGGCGCGCCCGCACCGAATGGACGAAACACGCCATTACCAGCAGTTTGCGCGGGCGCTTCACCAGGCCGCAGCGTATCATCGCCAGGATGGGGAGCGCCTGCCAACCGATCAGCAGCACGATATCATCGCTGCCCCACAGCTTGCGCACGCCCCACAGCTTGGGCGACACCATGGCTGCCAGGATCGACAGTTTTCCGCGAAACGACGAGCCACGGCCACGTTCCGGCCCCATGTTACTGACGTGGGCCCCCTGCTGCTGCAGATAGGCGACAACGTCCTGGTAGCCGCCAGCTTGAGAAAGGATTATTTGAATCATCAGAAAACATTTTCAAAAAAACATTATCACATAGCATAGCGACATCGCCTAGCATTTTGCTGCAGTGCACAGAATTGTTACAATATTATGGCTTTTGAGCAACGCCTTCTTTGTACACGGCGGCGAGGCGGCTGGCCAGAACCCGGTAGCTGCGCTGTTCGTCAATAAAGGCCGGGCCAGCGGCCGCAAGCAGACGGGCGGCAGGCAGGTCGGCAAAAATGACGCCGATCTGCTCCGCCATCGCCTCGGCGGTGCTGGCCGCCAGGTAGCCGGCACCGCTGGCGCGCAACACATTTTCCTGATCCGGACTGTCATTGCCCACGCAAGGCATGCCCAGCGCAAGGTACTCGAGCAGCTTGGTTGGCGAACTGTAATCGAACAGCGCGCCGCGCGGCACATAGGAAAGTGCCACGTCGGCGCCACGCAGCAGGGCCAGCGCCTGCAGCGACGGCAGCCAGCCCGTCACATGAATGGCATCGGCAATACCAAGGCGCGCCGCGTAAGCCATCAAGGCGGGCACATCGGATGCCGTCGGCGAATCGCCGATGAATAGCAAGCGTGCCGATGGCTGGCGGCGGCGCAGAAGCAGCAGCGCATCGAGCAGCACAGTCAGCTCGCGCGAACTATCCAGCGTGCCGAGATAAGCAAGCACGGGGACGTCTTCCCAGCCGACCAGGCGGCGTGGCGCCAATGCATCCGCATGCAGCATTTCCATGTCGACACCCATCGGTACGGCCGTGATCTTATCTATAGCAATACCTCGTTCCACCATCAATTGCTTCATCGCTTCACTTTGCACAAAAACATGGTCTGCCCATTTCAGCACAAATTTGTACAGCAGAAAGCGTTCAACCAGCCCCTTCAGCAACACGATGTAGTAGCGCTTGCCCCTGCCAGCGGCAATTGAGGATCGGGCACGCGCGATGCGTCCTTCACTCATCAGAAATGATACCCAATATGCAAACCGGATACCCTTGCAACGGGCCATAAGCATCGTCAGCAGACCGATGGAGACCATATCTCGCACCTGGATCAAGTCACACTGCTTTTTACTGGTCGCCAATACACGGCCGAGGCACAGCTTGAAAAATGCCCACTCCCGGCGCAAGCGACCGGAATATTCGGCGGGGCGCACCTGTGTCATATAAGCACCTTCCACCAGCTCCCCCTTGCCAGCCCGCCCAACAATGTCACATATCACGCCATGAAGCGGCAGGTATTTACCGAAAAGGGTGGCCACATCGACACGGAAGGTTGGCAAGGGTTCAGGTACAAGTTGCAATAATCGAAATACTTTGTGTGATTTCAAGGCAAACATCCCATATAAGCCCGTCAATGAAAGACGCTGAAGAAAGATCGATGGCAGCTACGCGGCCATCGATCTCAAAGAACAGGCATATCATACCCGCGCCAAGGTAAATAATTAACAAAAAAGTTAGTTTCATTGACAAAAAAATCTCGCCTCTTCCCCACTTTCGCTTGCATTACCATTCCTCATTCGCACATAAAAAAAAACCTGCCGCAGCAGGTTTTTTTACAACGAATAAAGGATCTTTGGCCTATAACCGGGACTTCTTAGTTCGTAATCATGATCGTCTGTCCTCCAACCACCAACTGCTTGCCAGTGGCCGTGGTGGTTAAAGTAGTCTTCGGACGCTTGCAGCCGACATCGAGCAAAACAATGAATTCGCCAGTCTGCGCAACACCCGTTTTCACAAAGGCACCATGATCTTCGATTTTACCTGGGGCTGGCGGTGGCCCCGAGCGTGGCTGGTAGCTATTGGCCTCGCCGCCCAATGAAGTAATGCACAGGGTACGATCAACTTTGGTAATCTTCACGGCGGTTGCACTCTCCTTGGCGATCGGTCCGCCCGCATGCAGATTCCATTCGAAGGACAACGCTGTTGGCGCGGATAGCTTGTCCACCACCACCACCGCGTCTTGTCCACGCAAATACCATACCTTGCGCACCGCCGAAGTCAACGCTCCACCATAAGCTGGTGTCGCATCACCGGCTGCATAATCCAACGTCGGGGTCGTCGAAAATGCCGTGATCTTGCCATTTCGGCTCAGGTTATTAACGTTATCGTTGATTAGCTGGCCTACGCCATTATTGAACGTAATGGCATTATGCGATTTGGTCTGGCGATACCAAGACATGACCAGCGGCGAATAATAAAAGTCCTCATATCCGGACTCAATCAGCAGACGGCGCCCGCCACTATCGATCACCAGCGAGTTCTGATCGCCATGGCCATGATTATAGGAACCATAGGGACTGGATTTGAAGTACACGGACGTACGAGCACGGTCCGCCAGATTACTATGCATGGCTACCCAACCGATAGTTGGATACAGGGCAGCATTGGGTGGCGGCACAGGCGCCTCAGTCACTGTTTCAACAGGCAGAGGATAAGGCGCCTGAAACAAAGTCAGATCGGCCTCTTCGCCAACGATATTCTTGACATACCAGGCAGCCTGAGGTGTCTTGAAGCGCGATGCAAAACCCTTCAATACAAAATTATAGATATCACCCTCATGCTGATCGCCAAATACCTGTCCTGGCGCACCTGGCGGCAGGAAATGCATCAGATAACGCGCAAAACCATTACTCCACGGCTTGGTGAAAATATTCACTCCAGTCGCTTCAGCCATCGGCTGCCATAACTGCAGGGCATACTCAGTATTAAACATTGCGTAGGAGGTACCATTGGCATAGCCGCCCTCGGGACCACTCCAGGCATACACCGCGTTGACATAGGAACGGAAAGAGAAATCAAACCAGGTAGTTGCAGCAGGGATATCACCCATCGTGAGCGTGGAAATCACTGCCAGATAGCCGAGCGCTATCACGCCATGAGCATCGAAGGGGGTTTGATCTAATCTGTAATTATTTTTGATCAGATCAGCATACATGGGAGTGACCCGCGCAGTAATGGCCGCCATCCAGAGTGCTTTACGCTGCGGATCCTTGTTCAGCTCGACCGATAGCAAGTCCGCGGACTTAGCCAATGTCAACATGATGCTGCGTGTCGCCATATCATGATTGACATAACTGGTCATGCCCGCAGGATCAAGTACTGCCAACTGATCACCACGTGTCAGTGCTTCCTGCAGATACTTGTTTTCACCTGTCAGTTGATACAACAGTGCCGCACCCAACATTTGGTTGGTTGCGCTACCTATGGCTTGAGAAACCTGAGTGACATACGCCGTGCGCGCCGCGGATGGCGTGCTTGTCGTCACTGGCCAAAGTGAATCCGATGGCGCGGCCAGCGCACGGGTGCCACCCGGCATGAGACTGTTGACCTGTGCCGTAAGCCGAGTCAGGGCAGCCCCGCGCGCTGTGCGCATGGCCGGCGTCCATGCACTCAACGGCAGGAAATCTGCGCGCTGCTGGCGAGGGCGAGGATGCGCCAGCACTTTGCTCCTGATTAACTCGTTGTCAGGTACTTCGAACGTTTGTGAAGTGCTATCAATCGAAAAGGTGCGTGGCGTCGACCAATCGGTATTGGTACTGGGACGCACGCGCCAGCTGTACTGGCCGGCACCAAATGCCGTCGTCGGCAGGTAAAAGGTACGCTTGGTCGTGTAAGTGGCAAACACGACACCACTCTTTTGAACTTCAACAACATAGGACGGGGGCGCAGTTGTACCCGGATATTGTGCCCACGCAAACGCAGGCGGGTTTTGCGCCTGTATCTGCCGATCGACAGGCGCAGGCCGGACAATGAACACCTCTTTCGACTCGGCCCAATCAGCCTGGCTGGATCCAGCCATCACACTCAGCGCCAGCCCAAGGCCAACCGAAAAAAATAACTTATGATTAACCATTATTGGCTCCTACAAAAAACAATCGGATGCTACAGGAAGCGATATCGCCGCATCGGGCCTGTCAGGCTGCCGCATAAAATACAAACCGCATAATCTTCATGCATTGGCATCTAAGCGCTATTTCACCTGCTTCTTAATCGCCCAACTATACACCGGATATAAGATTATGGCGTTGTCCGAAGCCAACAATAGTCATAACAAGGGATAAAATAAAAAACTTCAGCACAACAATTGCAACAAACAAAACATTATAAGAAAATTTTATTTCTGATGAAATATTTCAAGATAAATTAAATGCGGCGAATGGAAAATGATAACTTAATGAAAATGTTTACATATTTCACCACATATTCCACAGCGACTAACCACATACTCTGAGAGCATAAAATATGAAAAGAGCACATATCCAATCTTAGGCAACGCGCGGGGTTATCAGTTTTGCAAACACAAACCGTCTCACCGCAGCCGTGTGCCGCTCGGTTAGGGCCCATAGGAGAATCGATGCACCATTAATGGCTAACAGATACAGCGTGAAACGCAGCACCGTATCGTAGCGAATAGGCTGTGGCAACGCCAGCTGAGGATCGAAACTCATGAGGCAAAAAGTCAATGGCAGGTGTAGTGCATACAAAGAAAAGCTGTAGCCGGAAAAAAAATCGGATATTCTTTTCAGATAATTTGCAGGAATATCCTTTGATATCATAACAAGGAAAACCGTAAAAAAACCAAGCGCGAAATCATAACCAAGGGCGTCTGGGTAAATACGTTTAAAAACAATAAACATAAAAAATGCGACAACAAGAAAAAAAGCCGCGAGGTAACGCCGCCGTATATTTTCGTAAAAACAATAAGCAGCCGCCCCCATCATCCAAATTACAAACATCATAAAATAGGTCAACGGCCTCCCCTCATCATTTGGTTTTGCCGAATAAATAAAAAGAAAACCGATAAAAAGAGTCAAAAGCACGCATAAAACTTTTATATTTCTCTTGAAAACAAATATACCGAAGACCGCCGGCAATAAGAGGTAATACCAGAATTCATTGGAAATACTCCATAGCGAAAGATTCGTCCCATACTGAAAACCGATAATCATTTGCATGAAGAATGCATTTAGTACAAATGTCTTGATAGAATCCGGTTCCAAGCTGCTCCACCACTCAGGAAAAAATGGAGTGCGGCTGGCCAGCAAAGCTTCTCCTCCACCGTAGCTGAAGGCCAGTCCATCGAGCAAGGCTGTCATTAATAAGGCGGGAAGGATCACTATCCACAATCGGGTCAATCTATCGATGAAATACTTGAACGAATCGAAGCGTTGTGATCGCATTGCCTCGATGACTGGCCCGCCAATCAGGAAACCACTCATGACAAAAAACATGATGACCGCTTTGTGGGCTCCGGAACTGCACAGGCCCACCAGCCATGCAAGCGCACCACCTGTGCCTTCCGCATGGTCAAAGAAGAGGTAATTGGCATGCCCGATAACAACAGCTTGGGCAGCCAACGCACGCATTACGTTGAGCCAAATTGACGTATTCGAAGGGATTCTCTGCATAGACTAGCTCGACTAACGAAGGTTAAAAAAATTCGCCTCTCAAGCTGCAGGCATTCGGAGCCTTGCAAGCAGGGACATCGGCAACGATACGTTGGCCATCAGGGCGGCACGCCACCCACTATCGGCCAACTGCTATGTCCAAGACGGGTCAAACGCGATTCAATTGGTAGCGGGCGTCGGCCGTACTTTTGCGGTAAGCGCCTCAGACACTTGATTTGGCATGACGGGATACCCGGCGAAAATATGCTGCTACTGCATTGACGTGTCGCATACCCGGCTGCTCGATGAGTTTAAATGTCATGAAGCAAATACATATCAGTAACGGAGTCAACAACAAGATGACCGACCAATGCAACAAGGGAGAAAATGTCATGGCATATTCGCGACCGATTACAAAATGAAACGTCACAAACAGCAACAAACCATGCAGCAAGTAAATGCTATATGCGAATTCACCGAAAGTGCGTGATACGGCAGTATGCAGCGTGCCAAATATGCTGGTCCCGCCCGCAATCATGGCAAAGGCGATGGATAGAAGCAATAATGATCCAATTTCATGCGCGGAAGCAAAGGCCAGGCAAGCGGTTCCGATACATACAACGGTGAGAATGCTTGCAAGCCGGCTTGCACAAAATCGGCAAAAGGTAGGTAAAAGAACTAACACGGCAGCAATCATTCCCGCCAAGAATGCCAAAAAGTGATGTACAGGGGCCTGCCTTATTATCGCAGCTGCCAGCACAGTCAAAAATACCAAGATACTTGCTAGCAAATACGGCCACGGCGGCATGATGCGCAGGGGTAAGGCCAATAATGGTAACAGAAGATAAAACAGCCATTCGTATGGCAGCGACCATGTGACGCCGGCCATAATATGAGTGGTATTTTTAATACCGTTCAGGTCTGGCGCCTCCAGCGCGGTAAACATCAACCATTGTGCGGCATGCTTCAATAACGTGGGCAATGTTTCCTGCATGCGAAAACCAGAAAGACAAGCGACCGTTATAAACAAGAGCACCATGGCAAACAGATACAGCGGTGTCAGGCGCAAAATCCGGGAAATATACAGTTTCCCCCAGTCTACTCCCCGACCACGTGCAGCGAGTAGTTTTGCATAAAACAAGAAACCAGTAATCATGAAAAACATGGCAACGCTGGCATGTCCAAAATTTGTATAGAGCGGTGATGGCGGTACGTTCCATGCACCGTAGCGCACATAAAAGTACCATATGCAAGCATGGTGCAGGAAGACAAAAAATGCCAGGTAACCACGCAAGCCGTCGATCGCTCCATAGCGTCCGGCAAGTGGTGGTGCCCCCCATTTTTTAACAATGAGAGCACAACAAAATAATGCCAGCAGCAGACTCGCCACGGCAGGCAAAAAACTTACAACGTCCATTATTACTTTCAGAACAAATATAGAAATATGGCCTAGTGTCGTTAAGCTGTATGAGTAATACTGTTTACGTGGTCAAATGGCTTAAAGGAAATATCCCAACGACGCTGCAGCGCCATGCGTTTGACTATCTTGAAGATCAGCCGTTTAACGCGGCTGTCCACCCATGATGCTTTCAAACCATAGTGATGGATGCCAATAGTCTGAGCGGTAATATCGCTGTACATCAACTGCATGGCGTTCTGCGAATTACTGCGATCATATGGATTAAACGGATAAAAAGTAACTGGATCCAATTGCGTGCTATTCCCGCCGAGATCAAGCTCCACCGCTTTTTTCAGCACCACCGGTGATGTGGCAAAGAGCCGCTGTTTTATCAATTCACCCAAAATCAGTTCACGGGCAGTCATCATCACAGGATTGCCGGCTTCGCATGCGAGAAACCCGGTACCATAACCCGCCCCCACGTCCTTGCAGGTTTCGCGGGCCATCAGGCATCCATGCAAGTTCAGCACAAGATCGAGTGAAGTAATCAACTCCAGATCCGTATCGAGGTAGATACCACCATATTTGGACAATACGTCAAAACGTACCCAATCGGCAACGAAAGCCCATTTTTTTTGAATGATGGCCTCTCGACAATAATCATTGTCGATATTGGCATTGTCCTCATTCCATAATTTCAACTCATATTCTGGACAATATTTTTTCCATGACTCAACACAGCGACGGTGCAGTACACTCATCTCACCACGGCCAAACCAACAGTAATGTATAACTTTAGGAATCATTGATTTCTCAGAGCAATTTTTCGTAGCAAGATAATTTTGATTGCAGCGACGAATGTGACGTGAATCAGAAAGGAAAGTACCGCACCAAACAGGCCAAAATACATCGTCAATATTGACAACTCCAACAAATACAGAAGATTTGTGCCTACTGAGATAATCGTCGATTGGCGCAGCTTTCCCAACGCCCAGTAAAACGAATGCGTTGTCACGAAAGTGCCAGCCATCACAGCCGTCAAGAGAACCACTGCGAACTCCAGCACATAATCTTGCAGTACAGGAAAGACCAATGGCATCCAGATAAATTTACTCAAATAACAGATGGCACCAGCAGAAGCAGTTACCACAAACAGCATCTTCATCGTCTTGATCCACAATTCGAACGCCCCCTTCAGATCGCCTGCATTGGCACAGGCAGCAAACTCGGGAATCGATGTCGAATAAAATGGCGCCGTGGCCATATTGACCAGCGAATAGATACGCTTCAAGATACTGAAAACGCCCAGGTTGTAACCCGGCAGTGTCAATCCAATGATGATACGGTCGAGTTGCGCCACAGGTAAATCACAGATCGCCTGCAAGGTACCCCATTTCCCCGCCTCGATCAGGCGTGCCGGGCGCAAATCAGTGCAGGGCAAGGCACCGTCAATGCCGCTACGATTGCGAAAAATCAGCACAAACAACACCACACACCGAATGACCTCCGGCAGTGTATAGGCCAGCACCATACTCGACAGCGTGGGCTGATACCGGGACACTACGACCAATACAAGTAGCTTGAGTAAATTGGCCAGGAAACCCGCATACATCAACACCTTGTATTGATTGACCAACCGGAAGTATGCGGTATGGGTACCAATGACGGGAAAAACCGCAGCCAGGGATAGTAACAATAAATTTACAGTGGAAAACTCTTTCAATTGGGGCAAGGAAAACAGAGTCAGCCCCGCCACCACCAGTATTACAGCAGCCATCGCGAGCATTTCATAGCGTAGGCTTCTTACAACGGCAACACGCAAGATGGCGGCATCAATTTTATGCCCCGGCATGGCTACCAGCATGCCTTGCCAGTACTGAAATCCGCAGACGGTAAATACCGCCAGAGCGATCGATTGCACAAGTACCAAATGACCATATGACTCCACGCCCACAATGGCAAGCATGACAGGAATGGTAATAACGCTCACTCCGGCTCCAGCTACATTCAGCAAGAACATCATGGAGCTATTTTTGACCAGGTTATTAAATACCTTGCTCGATACAGTCATGCCAGAACGCCATGCGGGGTGTGGCCCGGGGTGCGCTGGGGAGGCAGCTTCGCCGAATCAGCTGCAGGCTTGCCATACCGAGAAAATTGAACGATACAGCCTAGCGAAAAATAGCACAGCAACTGTATGGAGGGTTCATCAATCATGGTCCGATTGTAGATCAGCGTACTGACAAGCAATATCAGGGTCACAGTACTGGCATCAGCCATCGCCAGGCGCTCGGGACCGGCTTGGCTGTGCGCCACATACCGTGCGCCTTGCCGTATCCCCAATATGAAAATGGAAAGATAAACCAAAGTTCCCAGTATGCCCACATCCCAAAGCAAGCTCGCCAGTCCAGTTGCGCCAATTTGCAAATTACGATAACGTGCCGCGACATAGCCACGCCCAACGTTCTGACTCGTTGAACTTGCGCTGGGGCCATAACCAATCAAGCGTTCCTGGATAGTCGGAACCGGATCCTGATACCACAGCGCCAACGACGCGCCGCGACTAATTTCCCCTGTAACATAATTGATGCCATTGGGATCCACCACATAGCCACCGACACTGTTGACCTTTTCTTCCATGGTGTCGGTTTTCGTATGGCTCCCCCAGTACAAGGCGTGATAAGCCATGAAGATGCCAGAGCTAATACTGCACATCAACGCCACGAACATAACGAAAACCAGGATATTTTTCAAAACCTTACGCCGCACCACCCAGAACACGCCAAGGGGCAACCAAATAAAGACCGCCTTCACTTCGCCCAGCAGAATAATAGCCAGGCCAATGATGAACATGCCAACCACATGCGAAACCGGAGTGATGCCTTGTACCCACCGCGCTAGCACGTAGAGCATCGCCACAACTGTAAACAGCACCAGTACTGGGCTCATGTTGCCACCGAAAGAACCCACTACGCTATCCCAGCCCATGGACGCTATATTAAAAAAATGCTGGTACAGAGCCAATGGCAACTGTGCCACCGCAATCACCACGATCGCTCCCCACAGTACAAGCAAACGCCGATCAGACCATTGAAACCAGTACATGGCAAAAAGAACGCCAAACATGGGCAAACAGAAGCGTAGGACGGAAATTAACTGAACGGTGGACGCATGGCCCATAAAAATACTAAACGCATAGAACGCCAGATAAATCCAGGCTGCAGCAACAATACGCGTGGCGCCGGAAAAACTGTCACCGAACTGATCCTTGACCAAATGATTGGCCAGTGTTTTTTCCAGAATCGTCCGGGCGAAGAAGAGCGCAGCCAAGCCACTGGCCATCCAGGTCGCCAGACGCAGATTGAAAAAATATTGTGCCGTGCCAGAGACAAAGAACACAACTATAAACAATAGCGGCAATAGTTTTTTAGTATCGACAAACAGCAGGATCGGTATAAAGATTAGCAAGCCAGCCAACATGATAGTTAGCTGAATCGCTCCCAGGGCGATGACCATTCCAAGCAAAAGCGCCGTCGCTAATCCAGCCAGGGCCAACAGGACAGCAGTAAAGACAGGCATGCCCTGCCTGGCCTTGCGACGCTGGGACTGCGCATTCCGCGCATTACCTGTCCTCAACCCCAGTTTATGGATAGAAAAACTCATATGTGTTCCATACACAGCGCGTACGCTGGACTCAATAATGTGAACCGTTAGAAGTACTGTCTGCTGTAGCGATTAGCTATGCCAGCCAATCGCGTACAGCGTCTATGCCAGGATTACCTTAGTGCGAGGTACCAGAAAAATGGCCGCGCAAGTCGGGGGGCATGGATTGCAACAATTGATCTATAAATGATTGCTGCAGTTGATAGCCTTGTTCGATATCCTCGCCGATACTCGACACGCGCATCAATGTCGCATCAGGAATCATCCCCTGCAATGCGTAAGCGAGTTTGACTTTTTTGACTTCCCACGAATTGGGCACGGCCTTATCGCCAACGACAACCCAATATGTAATAGGTTCGACGCGAGAATTAAGCGTTGCCACTGTACGCGACGTCGCAATACCTCCTGCGACCGTCGGCAAGACGACTTGACTGGTTTGGCCGACTGCAAAGCCCTGGCCGCCATAACAACCTTCTGGAAAATGTACGGACAAGTTATCGCGCTGGTCGGTGCCATAAGCAATCGACAACATGATGCGATTACCTTGCCGATTAACATAAGTGCGCGACAACGTTTCAGCGTAGATTTTATTAAGTTCAGCCACGGTGGTGGGATTGACCACTGCCGCGACCTGACTTGCATCTTCCTGCCAATCGCCAAACTTCGTTGGAATCGCCGTGCCGAGAATGATTTTTGGACGGGTATCGGATAGACGCAATGTTGGCGTGACCGCCTTGGTGCACAAGGCAGCGATCAGCATCAGGCCACCCATGGTAAGACCAATTATCGAACGCTTCTTCATAATGCCACCTTTCGGGCGTTCCACTGCCGCGCTATCCATTGCAGTAAAGAATCAAGGCTCAATATCAGCACCAAGGCGCTCACGAACAGCACCATGCCCGCGAAACCATGCAGGAAACCCTGCCCTGCCGCATCGCCAAAATAATAAGTGATCAACGTCAATGCTATGACGCGCATGACATTGGCCGTAAAGGAAATAGGGATAATCAGGATCGCCAGACCGATATTGCGGATAGCCGAGGTATGGCGCACGAGGTTCAAGTAAAACAACCCCAAGGCTTCGAGCGTGAGCAAGGTTTGTAGTCCAGCGCAAGCATCGGCGACCAACAGCTGATACTGGCCAATTTGCAGGATCACACCTGTACGTGCTATCGGATAGCCTGCCCAAAACAGGATATGCTCGCACACATACGACACGGCCATCTTCATTGGCAACGTCAAGGTACTGACGACCGAGCTTGGCAACGGAATCATGAACAGCATGAAGAAGAATGGGAACCAGGCGGCGCGTAGCGCGCCCACTCCCAGCTTGAGCACCAGGATGGATGCCGTGAGCATGACGAATGAGCCAATCTCGAAGGCAAGAATCTGCTGCGAGCGACCGGCGATATAAATCAGCAGCGCGGCGATAAAAAGCAGCCAGCCGGCTACAGGTGCACGATCATGCTCGGCAGCAGCCAATATCTGCTCGCGTTGGCGCCAGATGAGCCAAACCGACAGTACCAGGATAATGGGACCATGCGCCTGCTCTTCGGTCATCCAGATACCAGTAAACAAGGTATAAAATGATGGGATATACAGCGCCGCAAAACCAATAACAATAGGCAACCATTCCAGCAACTGGTCGCGCCGCGGCAAGGCAGATGCCAGGTTCAGCCGAGTGCTGGTATTCATCAGAAATCGACCAGTACCGAGCCGATCACCTGTGCACCGCTGTGCAGCATCTGCTCGGTCATGGCGTTGATGTCGCCGACAGGCGTGTGATTCTTGCGTGCCACCAGCAGGACGCCGCCGGTCCGGGCGGCAAGCGCCAGAGCGTCGGAGCCCAGCGAAAATGCCGCCGAGTCATACAGCACCACGTCATATGACGACTCAAGTTCCGTGCGCAAGGAAGAAAACGCTGGACGGCTCAACAGTTCCTGGGGATTCGGCGGCAAGGTGCCGGCGCCCAGCACGGACAGGTCGACGAACGATTCAATGCGCGTAATCACATCGCGCTCGGCACGTCCAGCCAGGATATCCGACAAGCCCTGGCGTCCCGCAAGGCCAAAGATCTCGTGCTGGCTCGGGTTGCGCAGATTCGCGTCGACCAGCAAAGTCTGTTCGCCCAATTGGGAAAACACCACGGCCAAGTTGGCCGCGAACAGGCTGGTGCCGTCGCCATCGTTGACGCCAACCACCACCAGCGATTTGCGGCCCAACGCCATCCAGCGCAGCATCAGCTGGCTGCGGATGGCGCGCAGCGTTTCCACTTGCGGGCTGAACGGCTGATAAGCAGCGATCAGCTTGTCGGAATACTTGCCCTCCCCCTGTTGCAGATAGGGATAGTCGAACTGGCGCGCGAGGACTTGCTGGATATCCGCCTCCGTCACCAGACCGAGGCGCTGGGCAGCTTCGCCAAAACGGATGCCCAATTCCTTTTGCATGCGCAGAACACGTTCGGCACTTTCCGGCGTGATCTTGCCTGATGCGAGCAAAAGCCCACCGATGCTGGAATCGGCTGTCCGCGGCGCCGCGGATACTAGCGGTTGCAATGCTGGATTCATATTATTTCCAATACTTAATTAAGACGCAAGCTGCGAGGCAACAACGATTTGAAGCGGTTCAAGCGCGGGCGCGTCGGCGCGCTCCAGTCGATAGAGCCGAGTACAGGCAATTGCAACAAATCGCTCAAATCGGTTTCTGAACGTACGCGACGGTCCAGCATCTCGGCCAGCAAGGAAAACCCCACGCCCAGCAAGCCGCCCAGGAACAAGGCCAACAGCGTGTTCAACATCACTTTCGGGCCGGCCGGCCTGATCGGCGCCACGGCAGGATTGAGCAAGGAGATATCCGATTGCTCCGATTGCCCCTCAATACGGGTTTGCGAGAAGCGTTGCGAGGCGATATCGAAGGCGCGCTGTGCGCTTTCCACATCTTTTTGCAAGACGCCCATTTCGTCGCGGGTACGGTTCAATTCCAGAACCTTGTCCTTTTGCGCCGCCAGCGCCGCACGCACGGCACCTTCGCGCTGTTGCAGGATCCCGGCATTCTTGCTGACCGAATTGGACGTCACGCGCGTGCCATCCGCCAGTTCCCGGCGCATGCGCTCGACTTCGGCGTTCAGGCTTTCATATTGGGGATGATTGCGCCCCAAGCGC
Organism: Janthinobacterium sp. BCJ23; assembly: GCF_059617945.1. Taxonomy (NCBI): domain Bacteria; kingdom Pseudomonadati; phylum Pseudomonadota; class Betaproteobacteria; order Burkholderiales; family Oxalobacteraceae; genus Janthinobacterium; species Janthinobacterium sp. BCJ23. The sequence goes on from NZ_JCAQAW010000003.1 coordinate 91,912, forward strand.
TGCGCCATCTCGGCCAGCTTCGATTCGGCCGTTGCCAAACTCAGCTTCAGATTCTGCACCAACGGGTTCGACGCCACGTCCGGCGAATCGGAACCGGCATTGCCCTCGGCCATGCGCTGACGCGAGGATGCTTCCATCGCCTGGCCTTGTGCAGCCACGAGCTGTGCCGACAGGTCATTCAAGCGGTTCGATTCGACGTCAAGACGGTTATCGACGCTGACGATGCCATGTTCCTGCTGGTACTTCGATAAGCGGCTTTGCGCCACTTCGAGACTGTCGCGCAGCAGCTTCGTTTGCTCATTGAAATACACAGCCACCTTTTTCAAGGGATCGACTTTCAGCTGAATGCTGGTTTTCTGGTATTCATCGGCAAATGCATTCGCAATAACGGCGACAAACTGCGGATCGTTACCCTTGAAACTGATATCGACCACGCTGCTTTCGCGCGACGGTACGATTTCGAGCTTCGCCAGCAGCAGATCCGCCAGCCAATCGCGCACGGTACCCTTACCTTGCGTGGCTTCATTAAACTGGGCAACGACCGCAGGATTTTCCGCCAGACGCAGATTATCCACTACCTTCAGCGCCACATTCTTGCTGCTGATAATATCGATTTGCGTCGCCATATAACCTGGCAACAACTGCATCGGCAATGCCAGACCCGTGACGGGATCGACGCCCTTGTAGTTGATCAGCAGGGATGCCGTGCCTTTATACGTCTTGGGCAACAACAGGCTCACCACCATCGTCGCCCCGACTGTGATAAGCAAAGTGAATAGTAAAATCCGTTTGCGGGCAAGCAAGACGAGTAGAAACTGGTGGAAATTCATGGTCAACTCTCATATTAATAAACAAAGCCAGCCTGGCCATAGCGCCGGCACCACTCAACTTAGAACCAGCTTTCTTTAACATACACCACGTCATCGATTTGGATGATGTCGTCATGCTTGGCGTCGAGTATTTGCATGACACCTGCCGCATCACGGCGCTTGATGCGTACGCCACGTTCGGTACCGCGCTGCGTCAAACCACCACCAACTGACAGAGCCTGCAAGACCGTCATCGAACGTTCCAGGCGAAATGCCCCGGGACGCTGTACTTCGCCGTAAATGTAGAAACGCGGTGCGCGTTCGACGTACAGCACATCGTTGCCGGTCAGGTCGAAGTCGCGGGCCAGATCGGCACTGCGCATCATGTCGACGATATCAATGGTTTCCTTGGTGGTTGTGCCGCCGCGCTTGCGGATCAGGCTAACGACATCACCTCCATCCGTGTTCTGGCCGCCAGCCATGGCGAGGATATCGAGCAGGCTGCGCTTGCCTTCAATCGGATAACGGCCCGGGCGATTTACTTGCCCAAGCACGGAAACTTGCTGACTTTGCAAGGCAGTGACAATGATATTGACCTGCGCCTTGCGCAGGAAACCACCGCTCTCCAGTGCCTGCCCCAGTTTCTTTTCTGCAGCGGCAACGGACAAGCCCCCTACGGCGACACTGCCAACGAGCGGGAAGGTAATGCTGCCGGCCTCGCTGACACGCGTCTCCAAACCCAGGTCAGGACTGCCATACACGGAAATTTTCAATACATCGCCAGCGCCGAGCAACACTTCGGCGGCCCCTGCCACACCAACACTGCAAGCCATCAGTACGGCGGCTGCCCACATCGCAAGTCGTTTCATGATTTGCTCTATCCTTTTAAAAACTTCTATTAATCCGAAAGATCCCTGCCCGCTCTTATTTCAGGCCTGCCACGCCGCGCGCATTCACGTCGCTACTGTCGGCCGCTGGTGCCGTTGGCGCCGCCACCGCTGGCGCCGAAGCGGCAACAGCGGCTGAGGCGGACGCCGCAGCCGGCTTGTCCGTCTTGTTCAGATACTCGATCTTGGCGCTGGCGCGCAAACGCTTCAACTCGGCGTCCGCTGCTTCCTTGTTCTTCTTATTGAAAAGGAACTGCTCGATCTGTGGCGCCGCTTGCGCCAGCGTCACCGGGTTATCCTTGATGTCGGCCAGGGAAATCAGCAGGGTGCGATCACCTTCGCGGATAATGAACAACTGGCCTTTTGGCATCCCGGCCAGTTTGCTGCTCAATTCAGGAGCGAGATCAGCACTGGTGCGAGACAGTTGCGTACGGGCATATTTGACCTTGTTGGCATCTAGCCATACCGCAACCTCTTCCAGCGTTTTCGCCGCATCCATCGCTTTTTTCAAGTCGTCGTTCATGTCGGCCGAGGCAATAATCAGTTCACGCATGTCGAACTGCTTGCGCTGGGTAAAGTACTGTGGATTCTTGTTAAAGTAATCTTCCACTTCCGCCGGCGAGGGCTTGTTGATGGTGCCTATACGTTTTTGCATATAGGCTTGGGCAACGATCAGCGCCTTGGCCCGCTCAACGGCTTGCACGACCTTCGGATCGCGGTCGACCTTGTCCTTGATCGCCTCGTTCTGCAATAATTGGCGGTCAATCAACGATTCCAGCAATTGCTTGCTTGCCGCTTCCTGCTGTACCGCAGGAACATTGGCACGCTGCAATTCTTCATTCAATTGCAGCACTGTGATTTCCTCGCCGTTGACGCTCGCCAATGCCTGACCGGCCTTTTTTTCCTTACTTCCGCAAGCGGACAATCCGGCAGCAGCAAAAAGGACCAGCACCGCGCACAACAATCGGGTGTTGGCGGCCGGTTTGGGCATGGTCAAACGATAGTTGCGAAAATGATTCAAGATTACTCCTTCGGATTCATTATTTAAAATGCAATTCACTGCAACGCAGCGCGATGGCAAAAAAGATATTTTTTACCAAAATGACACAAGCCACCAGCGACTAGCAAGCTATGCAAACAATTATTAATATTGTAAATATGATACACAAGATGCAAGCCAAAATGGAAACAATTTGCTTAAAAATCTATTAAGAAGCTTTTAATACAACTATTTCCATTGTCGACTAGAAAATAAGTTGCACTAAGAAAATGTTCTTCAATGTGGATCGTTTAAGAGCGATAGCGCCTTGGCCTTCGTAATATATCTTGATGACAAGCGGCTGAGCTTACGGCCGCTAACAGTGTATTACGGCGAGGATGAGGCCGATTAAAGAGCCCAATAGGTCGCAAACAACGTCCGCTGAGCAACAGTGATGGGGCAGGTTGCCCGCCAATGGGTAGCCATAGCTGCCAGGAGCATGCATCGCCAGCGCACTCTGCCGTGTACGGTTTGCGTATCACCGAGCTTCCTTCCACCTGGGTTATACCTGACTGCGCCCAACGCTACCTATTACACATATTTTATCGCGTATTGATTGAGCGCAAACTAAATTGCAGATCATTTTCCCTCCGCCTGTCACTCAATGCGCATTGTCACGCTTCAGCACGACTTTCACCGTTCGCATGATGATCCACAAATCGAGCCACAGCGACCAGTTACGCAGGTAATCGAGGTCAAAATGGATGCGTGCTTCCATTTTGTCCAGGGTCTCCGTCTCGCCGCGCAAACCGTTGACCTGGGCCCAGCCCGTAATGCCGGGCTTGACCTTGTGGCGCAGCATGTAGCCCTTGATTAACTTGCGGTACTGCTCGTTGTGCGCCACGGCATGCGGACGGGGCCCGACAATACTCATGCGTCCCTGCAAAACATTAATGAACTGTGGCAATTCATCGAGCGAGCTACGGCGCAGAAAAGCGCCAATGCGCGTCACACGCTGATCATTCTTGGTTGCCTGCACCACCTTGTCGCCGTCTTCGCTGACCGTCATCGAGCGGAATTTATAGACGATAATTTCTTCGCCATACAGGCCATAGCGCCGTTGACGGAAAATCACCGGCCCCTTCGACGTTACCTTGACGGCGATGGCGATGAGCAGCATTACTGGCAGCAGCATGATCTGGATCAACAAGCCCAACACAATGTCGCTGCCCCGCTTGACCATGCTGTTAAAACCGGTAAACGGCGACTCGCGGATGGCGATTACCGGCATGCCGCCCACATTGTCGAAGCGCGCCTGCATCAAATCGAAGATATAAATATCCGGCAAGAAATACACGGATGCCGTCGTATCCTGCAGTTCATCGAGCATCTTGCGGATGCGCGGCTGGGCTGAAATAGGCTGGCTGATGAATATCATCTTGATATTGTGTTCGCGCACATAGGCAGCGATATCGGCCATCCTGCCCAGCATGGGCTCGCGCATCGTCTCGGGCCAGCGGTCATCGGTGCGGTCGTCAAAAAAACCGCGCACGCTCATGAACAGGTTCGGATTACGCTCGACGGTAGCGGCAAACTTCAGGCTGGCGTCATTGGCGCCGATGATGACGACGGAGCGCACTTCGCTGTCGCGCCCGGGATCGGCCACCATGCGCCGCGCGGCCAGATGGCTGAGCAGCAATATGAACGGCGTCAACAGGAACCAGGCCAGTACCAGCTCGCGGTCAAAATGAAACGCCAGTCCTGTCGCCGAGCCCAGGAATACCAGGATCAGGGCCGTGATGCCCCAACTGACAAAAATATCGCGGGCATAGGCCAGCATGCGACCGCTGCGCCAGGTACGATAGGGATCGACATACTGGAATACGGATGATGAAATAAAGAATGCAAGGATCATCAATACCAGCGAGTAACCGGTAAATGGCGAACCTGACAAGGCGGCCAGCAGATACAGCGTGCCCATGATGATCAATGGGTCGAGTATGCGCTGGAAAAACGAAATCAAGGGTATATCATTAACCGTCATGATGCTCTTCAGAACTGGGCACTGGCATTGAAGGAAATGCCGTTGGCGTGATAACTGCTGGTATTGATGAGCGGAGCGCCTCTGCGTGCATCGCGGAAGGCGTTTACGCCCAGCTGGATATTCGGCCGTGGCGCATAAGTCAGGCCCACGGTCGCGGTCCGTGTCGTATCGCTGACATCGATAGGCAAGGACAGGCCGCTTGCGGCGGAAAAATCGCGCTTCTCGCGCCGCACCTGGGCATCCATCCTGACCTTCGCGGAAATGTCCCATGCCGCCGCCAGGCTGGCGCCGTTATTCAAGCTGCTGGTAATCAATGAATTTTCCACAGCGGCAAACTCATGCCACAAGCTGCCAGTAAACCGCACTTTTCCAAGCGGCGCCCAATACACGATCACGCGTCCATTGGCGCCACTGGAATCGCGCCCGCTGAACAGCTGGTTCTTGCGCTTCACCCAGCCGCCGAGCAACTGCACTTGCGTAATGCCGCTAACGCGCCAATAGATATTGGCCTTGACCTCATCCTGTTCATACCCTTGCTCCACCCCAAAGGCTGCCAGGCTGGCCCGGTTTGGATATGTGCCATTGAGATGGCGCAACTGGACCCCGATGCGGCTCTCGCTGGCCGGCAGGTAATCAAGGCCGAGCTCGTACGCATCTTCCTGGCGCTCCGAAATTTTCTGCGCGATGGAATCATAGGTATATTTGTCACGCGAAAAACCGCCGCGCACGCGCCAGCTGGGATGGAAGCGCCAGCCGCCATTGACATATTCACGGCGTATCGTACGCAGGTTGCGCTCCGTGCTTTGCAAGTCGCTGAACGGCGTCAAGGTCTGCGAATAACTGCCGCCGACATGGCCTTCGAGATGGTTGGCGATATGCCATTCCAGATCGGCGAGATAATCTTTGCCCGTATAGTCGAGCTGATCAAAGTGATCGAAATAGACGCGCGACCACTTTACCTGGCCCGTCAACAGTTGCCGTCCGATCGGCCGCCTAACCAGAAATCCCGCTTGCACCTGGCGCGAAGTATCGGAACGCGTACCGTCGAACCCGGCAGCACTGTCGTCCAGCCGGAACAAGTTATTATCATATGAATAAGTTGTCGCAATGAAGGGGGAAATCGTGTCGCTGATCGCCGCCCACGCCGGTACGCTGCAGGTCGCGCCGCCAAGCAGCATCAGCGAGGTGGGCAAGATGCGCACCATGGCCAGGGCCAATCGGTTGCGTTGCATTCTGGGTTGCCCGGCAGACGCTGGGCTATGAGGCAAGGAATTCAACATGGGTATTGTCTTTGAAAGAGCAAACAGTTAGTTGGTAATATTACCAGTAAGTCCAGTGTCCACCGGAAACAATCCAGAGGCCCAGCACGCCATTCGTCACGCCATGGGCGAGGATGGGCGACCATAGCGATTGGCTGCGCATGTACAGCAAGCTATAGGCGGCGCCCGCAACGATACCCGCCAGCCACAAATTGTGTTCGAAGCCAAACAGTACCACGGTGACAACAAAGGCCTTCGCACTCGCCAGGCGCGGGTTGAACCGCAGAAAGTCAGGGGCATCGATCCAGCGCAACAGGAAGGAGCGCCAGAACAGCTCTTCCATCACAGGCACCACGAGCGCCGCGCCGGCGATGCGCAGCACCACCAGCGTCCACTCGATGCGGCCGTCATCGCGGGGATCGAAGCCGTCGGCGCTGCCGATCGTCATCCAGCCTGCGTCCAGGTTGATCCACAGCAGAAAAACAACAATGCCGGTCGCCAGCGCCACGGCGAGCGCGCGCGCACCCAATGGCACCCAGGCCAGTTCCGTATAGCTGCGGCGCCAGTACAACAGCATACCCAGCACGACGCCGATCTTGACGGCATACAGCCAGCGCAAATCGTGCGCGGCATAGCCCGCCCGGCCCAGCATGTCGGCGATAAAGATAAAGGAGAGGTAGGCCAGGAACGGCGCTACGCGGGGCAAGGCGGCGCGGTCAAACATGCTGATGCGCACCGGAGGTGGAACCACGCGCCGGACGCAGTGGTCCGGAGCACGTGTTTTTGATAACAAACATGCATCCTCCGATGTAAAAAATATAATTATATAATTATATCAAGCGGAACCGTTGCCGTGGCAAGTAATCCTAACTTAAATTACAACAGAGGATGCAAGAAACTAATCAGGCATTGCTGCGCGCCTCGATCTGCTCCCACTTTTCCAACGCTTCCAGCAGCTCACCTTCGATCTCGGCCACGCGCGCGTTCAGGCGCTTGCCTTCGGCCGGCGTCTTCTTGTAGAAGTCCGGATGCGACAGTTCGGCGGCCAGCACCGATTGCTCGTCTTCCAGCTTGGCGATCAGTTTCGGCAACTCTTCCAGCTCGCGCTGTTCCTTGTAGCTGAGCTTTTTCTGCTTGGCGGCCGGCGCGGCGGCTTCGACCTTCACGGCCGGCTTGCTGGCGGGCGCCGTGGCGATCGGCAAGGTGCGCACGCGCTCCCAATCCGTGTAGCCACCGACGAATTCGCGCCATTTGCCCTCGCCTTCGGCGACGATCACTTGCGTGACAACGTTGTCGAGGAAGGTACGGTCATGGCTGACGAGGAAGACGGTGCCGGTGTATTCTTCCAGCAACTCTTCCAGCAATTCCAGGGTATCGATATCCAAGTCATTGGTCGGCTCATCGAGCACCAGCACGTTGGCCGGCTTGGCGAACAGACGGGCCAGCAGCAAGCGGTTGCGCTCGCCACCAGACAGCGACTTGACGGGCGAGCGGGCACGTTCCGGCGCGAACAGGAAGTCGTTCAGATACGTCATCACGTGGCGGCGCTGGCCATTGATCTCGACCCAGTCGCTGCCTGGCGCGATGGTTTCCATCAGGTTCGCCTCTTCGTTCAGCTGCGTGCGCATCTGGTCGAAATACGCGACCTGCAGCTTGGTACCCAGGCGGATGGTGCCCGTGTCCGACTCTTCCTGACCCAGGATCATCTTCAGCAAGGTGGTCTTGCCGGCGCCGTTGGCGCCGATCAGGCCGACCTTGTCGCCACGCAGGATGGTGGCGCTGAAATCCTTGACGATGACCTTGTCGCCATAGATCTTCGAGACGTTTTCCAGGTCCGCCACGATCTTGCCCGAGCGTTCGCCGGCCGATACGTCCAGTTTCACTTGCCCCTGCTGTTCGCGGCGCGCATTGCGCGTCAGGCGCAGCGCTTCCAGGCGGCGCACGCGGCCTTCGTCGCGCACGCGGCGGGCCTTGACGCCCTTGCGTATCCACACTTCTTCCTGCGCCAGGAACTTGTCGAACTTGGCGTTTTCCACTTCCTCGATTTCCAGCTGCTCCGCCTTGCGGGTCTGGTAAGCCGTGAAGTTGCCCGGATACGACAGCAAACGGCCGCGGTCGAGTTCGATGATGCGCGTGGCGACGTTGTCGAGGAAGGAGCGGTCATGGGTAATGAACAGCACGCTGCCCTTGAAGTCGCGCAACAAGCCTTCCAGCCACAGGATGGAGCTGAAGTCCAGATGGTTGGTCGGCTCATCGAGCAGCAGCACGTCGGGCGCCGACACCAGTGCACGCGCCAGGGCCACGCGCTTTTGCATCCCGCCGGACAGGGTTTTCATCAGCATATCGCCCGTCAGGTTCAAACGGTCGAGCACAGTTTCCACCTTGTTCGGCAAGCTCCACGCATCGGCCGCATCGAGTTTGACCTGGATGTCGTGCATGCGTTCCATCAGTTCGTCGTCATTGCCCTGGCCAAACTGACCGGTCAACGCATCGTACTCCTTCAGCCACGCCTGCGATTCACCCATGCCGGAAGCGACGGCGTCGAACACGGACATCTCCGGGTCGAATTGCGGTTCCTGCTCCACATACGCGATCTTGATGCCTTGCTGCATCACCAACAAGCCGTCATCGAGCTTGAACTTGCCCGAAATAACCTTCAATAGCGACGATTTACCCGTGCCGTTGCGGCCGATCAAGCCGACCCGTTCCGAGGTTTCCAGTGAAAATTCCGCGTGATCGAGCAGCGCGACGTGACCGAACGCAAGTTGCGCCGATGAAAGAGAAATGACAGCCATAATGAGTAAGAGTGCTCGGGCGCCGTCTCGCGCACACCGCGTGGTGTGCAAAACAGTCGCCGATTGGATGAATGAAGCACGCATTGTACCGATAACTCGGACTTCAATCGCCATCGACCAGTAACTACCGCCTGGAATATCACAGGCTGCCGACGCGCGTTGCGTGGAAACGTGGTGTCGCCAGCAGGAATCGAACCTGCATTTAAGTCTTAGGAGGACCTTGTACTATCCATTGTACGATGGCGACACGCGCAGCGGCATTATACAGGCAAGCGCCTGCCATTGACAGCGCGGCAAGCGGGCGGTGCCACTTCACACAACGCGTGACGTGGCCCTGCCGCGCTGGCGCATCAGCAATACAAACAATCCTGCCAGGATCAGCCCATAGGTGGCCGGTTCCGGTACGGCGCTGATGGAAAATACCTGGATGGCGCCGAAGGTCACATCATTGCTATGCCAGATGGAACCGTCGAGCAGGCTGACGCCGGTCGATGGCTGGCCCAGATAATTATAGGTATAGAGGAAGGAACTGCCTCCATGCGTGAGGTCCTGCGGCACATACAAATCATGCCCATAGCCAAAAGTAGGTCCGTAGTTGGCCTGATTGTAGGTCTGGTCCTTGCCGATACCGTCGCCGTTGAAATACTGCTTCAATTGCGGCAGCATGAAGTCTGACGTCAAATTAAACAGAAAGGCGGTACGCTGGCTGTCGTCCATGGTGACATGCGTGCCATCGGTGGAGCTCCAGCTTTGCGGATTATAGCCGCCCACCAGCCACGTCTTGCCCGATGAATTCGTGGCCTCCATGACGGAAAAAGTGCGCCCCTTGCCATCGGACGCCTTGTGAAAGTCGAGCGACGTGTCGCCTGCCGACTTGGTATAGATCGCATCGAGCTTCAAGTGCCCTTCGCCCAGCCAGGTTTCCAGCTGTCCCTGATAGGTAGGAGACAGCAGCGAAGGCCCAGAGGCGGCCTGCGCACTCAAGCAGAAACCCGCGCCAGCCACCGCCAGCAGGAAGGCACTTGCCGTTCTGAATTTGTTTTGCATCTGCTACCTCGACTGTCAGTATTTGGAACCGGTGTATTTTCCGGTTGCTAAATATAACATAACAGATAATGTTTTTATATTCCTTATTTTATCGCAAAAAGTGCAATATTAACAAAAAAGAATTCAACCAGGCAACACCGCCGTCACCTCGATCTCAACTCTCGCTCTGTCCTCGATCAGTCCCGCCACCTGCACCGCCGTCATGGCCGGGAAATGCTTGCCGATGATTTCCCTGTAGGCAACACCAATTTGTGGATATGCCGCCACATATTCCTTCTTGTCCAGCACATACCAGTTCATGCGCACGATGTGTTCGGGCAAGGCGCCCGCCTCGGCCAGCACGGCGACGATATTTTGCAAGGCCTGGCGCACCTGCCCCGCAAAATCGTCCGTATGAAACTGCCCCTGCGCATCCCACCCTATCATGCCGCTGACGTACACCGTGCGCCCGCTGGCGGCGATGCCGTTCGCATAGCCACGCGGCCTGGCCCAGCCCGCTGGTTGTAACACTTGCATATTGTTTTCCTCGTTGTTCATGCGGTTCATGCTGCTCATGCGTTCCCCGCCTCGCGCAGCAGTTCGCGCGCGATAATCAATTGCTGTACTTCGCTGGCGCCCTCGTAGATGCGCAAAGCGCGAATTTCGCGGTACAGGCGCTCGACCGGATGACCACTCACCACGCCCATGCCGCCGAACAGCTGCACGGCCGCATCGATCACCTGCTGCGCCGTTTCCGTGGCCGTCAGCTTGGCCATCGCCGCTTCCTTCGTCACCTTGCGGCCCTGGTCGCGCTGCCAGGCGGCGCGGTAGGTGAGCAAGGCGGCAGAGTCGATGCCGGTGGCCATCTGCGCCAGTTTTGCCTGCGTCAGCTGGAAGTCCGCCAGGGTCTGGCCGAACATCTGGCGCGCCGTCGCGTGGCGCAGCGCTTCGTCGAACGCGCGCCGCGCAAAGCCCAGGGCGGCAGCGGCCACCGACGTGCGGAACACATCGAGTGTCGCCATCGCCACCTTGAAGCCCTGCCCCGCTTCGCCCAGGCGCTGCGACGCGGGCACGCGACAATTGGCAAAGCGCAGGCGCGCCAGCGGATGCGGCGCGATCACGGCGATGCGTTCGGCGATTTCCAGGCCGGGATTGTCGGCGTCGACGATGAAGGCGCTGATGCCGCGCGCACCGGGCGCCTCGCCCGTGCGGGCAAACACCACGTAAAAGTCGGCGATGCCGCCGTTCGAGATCCACGTCTTTTCGCCATCGAGCACGTAGTCGTCGCCGTCGCGGCGCGCCGCGCACGCCATGGCCGCCACGTCGGAGCCGGCCTGCGGCTCGGACAGGGCAAAGGCCGCGATGCGCTTGCCGCTGGCTACGTCCGGCAAATAGCGCGCCTTGTTGTCCAGGCTGCCGAACAGGCCGATGGCGCCCGAACCGAGTCCCTGCATGGCAAAGGCGAAATCGGCCAGGCCGTCGTGGCGCGCCAGGGTTTCGCGGATCAGGCAAATGGCACGCGTATCGATCTTGCCATCGGCGCTTGTGGCATGCGCGAGCCAGCCTCCCTGCCCCAGTTGCGCCACCAGCACGCGGCAAGCCGCATCGACATCGGCATCATGGGCGTCGTCTAGGTGCTGCGTCGCCCACGCATCGAGCTCGGACTCAAGCTTTGCATGATGCGCCTCGAAAAATGGCCAGTCCAGATAGCTCATGTCACGCATGTCAGTTACCCTCGAATTGTGGTTTTTCCTTCGCCACGAAAGCGTGATAGGCGCGGTGGAAATCGTTGGTGGCCATGCAAATGGCCTGCGCCTGCGCTTCCGCCTCGATCGCTTCATCGACGCCCATGTTCCACTCCTGCTGCAGCATTTTTTTCGTCATGCCGTGCGCGAACGTGGGGCCGCTGGCCAGGCCGGCGGCGAACAGCTGCGCGGCCTCTGCCAATTCTTCCGGCTCGACGAGGCGGTTGAGCCAGCCCCAGCGCTCGGCCTCGGCGCCGGCCAGGGAGCGTCCCGTGTACAGCAGCTCGGCGGCGCGGCCCTGGCCAATCACGCGCGGCAGCAAGGCGCAGGCGCCCATGTCGCAGCCGGCCAGGCCCACGCGGGTAAACAAGAAGGCCGTCTTGCTGCGCGCCGTGCCGATGCGGATATCGGAAGCCAGCGCCAGCATGGCGCCGGCGCCCGCGCATATGCCGTCGATGGCGGCGATGATGGGCTGCGGACAGGCGCGCATGGCTTTCACCACGTCGCCCGTCATGCGGGTAAACGCCAGCAGGCCGGGCATGTCGAGTTTTGTCAGCGGGCCGATGATGTCGTGCACGTCGCCGCCCGAACAGAAATTGTCGCCGCTACCCGTGATCACGACGGCCTTGACGTCGTCCGCATGCGCGAGCGCGCGAAACAGCTCGCGCAATTCCGCATACGAGTCAAAAGTGAGCGGATTCTTGCGCTCAGGGCGGTGCAGGGTCAGTGTGGCAACGCCTGCGTCGACGGCAAACAGAAAATGCCGCGCCGCGTAATGTGCCAGGCTGGCACGGTTGCCTGGCAGGTCTTGCGGCTGGCCGGGGAGGTGGCGCATGGTCAGTCCTTTATTGAGGTGTCATTCAGTTGCTGCTTCATGTGCGACAGCAGGTCGATCAACTGGGTTTTGTCGTCGGGCGTCACGCCGTGCAGCAGTTCGGCGATCCAGCCTTCGTGCACGCGCGCCATCTCGTCGAAGGCGCGCCGGCCCGCTGGCGTCAGCTTGACGCTGTACGAGCGGCGGTCCTTCGGATCGACCACGCGCACCACGAGTTTTTCCTGCTCCAGCTGGTCGGTGATGCCCGTGATATTGCCGCCCGTGACCATCATGCGCTTGGACAGTTCGCCCATGCGCAAACCATCGGGAAAGCGCTCGAGCTGCGCCATCAAGTCGAAGCGGGGCAAGGTGATGCCGAAGGTGGCGCGCAAGCGCGTGCGCACCTCGTTTTCAATCTTGACCGTACACGAGAGCATACGCAGCCACAATTTCAGCGACTGGTGGTGGTCCTGCGTCAGCCGGCTGGCCAGGTCCAGCACGGGTTCGTCGTGCAAATTTTCGGGTTCTTTATCCATGGTCTTCATTCAGTTACATGACTTCGCCGCCGGCGACGGCGATCGATTGTCCATTCATGGCGGACGACGCGGGCAGGCATAGCCACGCCACCGCATCGGCCACTTCCTGCGGCTGCACCAGCCGCTGCTGCGGATTGCCAGCCGCCAGTTCCGCGCGCGCCGCCTCTTCGCCGCGCCCCGTCTTGCGCACGATGTTCTGCACGGCCTGCGCCACCATGTCCGTTTCCGTGTAGCCGGGGCAGACAGCGTTGACGGTGACGCCGCGCGGCGCCACTTCCAGCGCCAGTGCGCGCGTCAGGCCGATCACGCCATGCTTGGCCGCGACATAGGCGCTGACATAGCGATAGCCTTTCAAGCCCGCCGTCGACGCCACGTTGACGATGCGCCCCCAGCCCGCTTCCAGCATGGCCGGCATGGCCGCCTGGCAGCAGTGGTACACACCCGTCAGGTTCACGGCCAGCATCTGCTGCCAGATGGCGGCGTCCGTCTTGCCGAAAGGCGCCGCATGCGCCTGGCCCGCGTTATTGACCAGAATATCGACGCGGCCGAAATGCGCGGCCGCCTGCGCAAACCCTGCCTGCACGGACGCTTCCACGGCCACGTCGAGCACGCAGATGGCCACCCTGCCCGCGTGGCCCGCCTCTTCCAGCTGCATGCGCGCGCGCGCCAGCCGCGCGCCATCGCGCCCGGCCAGGGTAACCCTGGCGCCCGCGTCCAGCAAGGCGCCCGCGCAAGCGAGGCCAATGCCGCTGCCGGCGCCCGTCACCAGCGCATGTTTGTCGGCCAATGCGCCATCCAGTTGATCCTTGCTCATGTCATCCTTCCAGCAGCCGCGCGGCCACCTGTTGCGGGGTGAGGCCCGTATTGGCGGCGGCCAACTGGCGTTCGCGCTGCAGATTGCGTTCCAGCTGCTGCTGGCCAGGCCGGTACTGTTTTGGCCACGCAGCACCGGCGCCGCTGTAGCCGATGCGCGCCATTTCCGTCAAGGTCCAGGCCGGGTTGGCCAGATGCGGGCGGCCCACGGCGCACAGGTCGGCGCGCCCGGCGGCGATGATGCTGTTGGCGTGGTCGGCTTCGAAGATTGAGCCGACGGCCATGCTGGCGATGCCCGCCTCGTTGCGCACGCGGTCGGCGAACGGCGCCTGGAACATGCGCCCGTACACGGGTTGTTCGAGTTTGCTGACCTGGCCCGAGGAACAGTCAATCAGATCGGCGCCGGCCTGCTTGAACAGGCGCGCGATGACGACTGCATCGTCGGGCGTGATGCCGCCTTCGACCCAGTCGTGGGCCGAGATGCGCACGCTCATTGGTTTATCCTGCGGCCAGGCGGCGCGCATGGCGCGGAACACGCGCAGCGGATAACGGCAGCGGTTTTCCAGACTGCCGCCATATTCGTCCGTGCGGCGGTTCGTCAGCGGCGAGATAAAACTCGACAGCAGATAGCCGTGCGCGCAATGCAGTTCCAGCCAGTCGAAACCGGCGACGGCCGCGGCCAGGGTGGCGCGCACGAAGTCCTGCTCGATGCGCGCCAGGTCGCTTTCCGTGGCCGCGCGCGCCACCTGCGACACACCGGCCAGGTATTGCTGTTCCGAGGCCGAGATCAAGGGCCAGTTGCCCTCGCTGAGCGGCAGGTCGATGCCGTCCCACATGGGCCGCGTCGAGCCTTTCGCGCCCGCGTGGCCCAGTTGCAGGGCGATCTTCGCATCGCTGTTCGCATGCACGAAATCGACGATGCGGCGCCACGCCTGCGTGTGCGCTTCGCTGTACATGCCGGGACAGGCGGGCGTGATGCGCGCATCGGCCGACACGCACGTCATCTCGGCAAACACGAGGCCCGCACCGCCCATGGCGCGCGCGCCCAGGTGCATCAAATGGTAGTCGCCCGCCACGCCATCGACGGCGCTGTACTGCGCCATCGGCGAGACGGCGATGCGGTTTTTCAGCAGCACGCCGCGCAGCCGGAAGGGCGTGAGCATGGGCGGCAAGGCTTCGGCCCCCATCTCCACGCCGGCCTGCTCGCCCGCGCGCCGCGCCAGCCACTGTTCATAATCGGCCACATACGCGGGGTCGCGCAGGCGCAGGTTTTCATGCGAAATGCGCTGGCTGCGCGTGAGCATGGAATAGGCGAACTGCGGCGCTTCCATGGCGCTGTAACGCTCGACGTTTTCAAACCACTCCATGGAATTGCGCGCCGCGCTCTGGATTTTCAGCACTTCGATGGCGCGCAGCTGCTGGTAGGCGGCTAGCGCAGTGTCGCTATCCCCATGCTGGCCGAAGCAGCGCGCCAGCTCGATCGCGTCTTCCAGCGCCAGCTTGGTGCCGGAGCCGATCGAATAATGGGCCGTGTGGGCAGCGTCGCCCATCAGCACGACGGGTACGCCATCCTGCCGGTGCACCCATTGCCGGCAGACGATGCGCGGGAAGGTGATCCACTGCGCCGAGCCGCGCAAGTGCGGCGAATTGCTCAGCAAACCCTGGCCGTCGAGTTCCTCGGCAAACAGGGCTTCGCAAAAGGCGATGCCTGCTTCCTGGCTCATGCTGTCCAAGCCCGCGGCGCGCCACACGTGTTCGGGCGTCTCGACGATGAAGGTGGAAGTGTCGCCATCGTATTGATAGATATGCGCCTGGAACCAGCCGTGCGGCGTCTGGCGGAAGGCAAACGTGAACGCCTCGAATTTCTTGCGCGTGCCCAGCCAGATAAAGCGGCAATGGCGCTGGTCGATCTCGGGCTGGTAGCTGGCCGCATAGCGCATGCGGATGCGGCTGTTCAAGCCATCGCTGGCGATCACCAGGTCGGCGCCGTACTGCTTCGCGATGGCCTGATCGTCCTGCACTTCCGTCTCGAACACCAGCTGTACGCCAAGCTCCTCGCAGCGCGCCTGCAGGATGTTGAGCAGGCGCTTGCGGCCGATGCCGCAAAAGCCATGGCCGCCGGAACGCACGGTCTGGCCCTTGAAGTGGATTTCGATATCGTCCCAATGGTTGAACGCCTGCAGGATGGCGCGCGCAGTCGGCTCGTCCGCGTTGGCCAGGTTGCCCAGAGTCTGGTCGGAAAACACGACGCCCCAGCCAAACGTGTCGTACGGGCGGTTGCGCTCGATGACGGTGATGCGGTGATCGGGGTTCTGCTTTTTCATGAGCAGACTGAAATACAGGCCGGCGGGGCCGCCGCCGATGCAGACAATATTCATGGGGTGTCCGTGCGAAGTTTGAAGCGCTGCAGCTTGCCCGTTTCCGTGCGCGGCAGCGAAGGCAGGAAGCGGATGGTGCGCGGATATTTATACGGGGCGATCTGCTGGCGCACGAAGTCCTGCAGTTCGGCCGCCAGCGCAGCGCTGGCCTGGCTGTCGTCTTTCAGCACCACGTGCGCCTCGACGATCTGGCCACGCTCGGCATCGGCGCGCCCGACCACGCCGCATTCGGCCACGGCAGGGTGGCGCAGCAGCGCCTCTTCCACTTCCGGGCCGGCGATGTTGTAGCCGGCCGAGACGATCATGTCGTCGCTGCGCGAGCGGTAATAAAAATAGCCGTCCGCATCCATCTCGAAGGTGTCGCCCGTCAGATTCCAGCCGTTCTGCACGTAATCGCGCTGGCGCGGGTCGGACAGATAGCGGCAACCGGTGGGGCCTTTCACGGCCAGGCGGCCCGTCACGCCGGGCGGCTGCGGCACGCCCGCATCGTCGACGATGCATGCCTGGTAGCCGGGAATGGCCTTGCCGATGGCGCCGCGGCGGATGCCCTCGCCCGTGGCGGAAATGAAGATGTGCAGCATCTCGGTCGCGCCGATGCCGTCCGTCATGGCCAGCCCGGTCGCCGCCTGCCAAGCGTCGCGCGTGGCCAGCGGCAGCGCTTCGCCGGCCGACACGGACAAGCGCAGGCTGCGCAAGTCGTGGCTGGCTGCCAGGGGTGCCATCTGGCGGTAAAAGGTGGGCGCCGTGAAGCAGATCGTGGCTTGATAGGCGCCGATGGCGCGCAGCAGGCCGTCGGGCGTGAGTTTTTCCAGCAGCACGGTGGCCGCGCCAAAGCGCAGGGGGAACAGCAGCAAGCCACCGAGGCCGAAGGTGAACGCCAGCGGCGGCGTGCCGATGAAGATATCGCCGGCGCGCACCTGCAGCATGGAGCGGGGAAAACAGTCGCAGATGGCCAGCAGGTCGCGGTGCATGTGCATGGTGCCTTTGGGGACGCCCGTCGTGCCCGAGGTAAAGCTGATCAGACAGACGTCTTCGGCCGCCGTGTCGCATGCGGAAAATGGCGCAGCGTGGGCCGCCATGCGCCGTTCCAGTTCCGCGTCGGCGGCGCCAAAGCACAGCATGGGCGGCAAGCAGGGCACGCCATCGAGTTCCGCGCGCAAGCTCTGCGCGCACAGCACGGCATTCACTTCAGCTTTGGACAGGATGATGGACAGTTCGCGTGCGCGCAGCAGCGGCATGGTGGGCACGGCGATGCAGCCGGCTTTCAGCACGGCGAGCAGGCAGGCGGCCATCATGGGCGTATTCGCGCCGCGCAGCAGCACGCGGTTGCCGGGGATCAGGCGTAAATCGCTGCGCAGCACGTGGGCGATGCGGTCGACTTGCCGCGCCAGCTCGGCGTAGCTCCAGCGCTGGCCGTCGGCAAGGATGGCGGTACGCTCGCCGCCGTTGACCACGGCCGCATCGAGCAGCGCGGCGACGCAATTGAGGCGCGCCGGATACTGGAGCTCGGGCAAATCAAGGCACAGCTGCGGCCAGAGTGCGCGCGGCGGCAAATGCGTGCGCGCAAAGTCGTCCTGGGGAGATGCTGTGGTAGGCGAAGGGTCGCTGCTCATGCTCATCCTGGCGGGTAGCGGGCGCGTGCACAAGGCCCGGAAGCAGATACTTTAAACCTAAAGTATTTTTCCGGCAAGCGAAAAACAGCAGATTCAGTCGTCTCTGTCCTGTTGCTGCAGCAAACGCGCCTGCTGTGCCACGCTGCGCGCCAGCGCGGCCAGGGCCGTTTGCATCTGGCCGCCGTCAAGCACCGCCGATTGCAGCAGCGCGCTCATGCCCGCTTCCGCGCCATGCAGCCCCAGGGTGCGGCAACCAAGGTGCAGCCGTTCCAGCTGCTGGCGCGCCTGGGCCGGTTCGCCGCGTGCCAGCAAGGCGTCGACCTGTTCGCTGGCGGCGCCGATCTGCCCCTGAAAGCCCGTCAAGTAGGCCAGCAGGCGTTCGCTGTCGATGCCCAGCCGCTGCAAGGTGTCGCGCGGCGCCTCGGCCGGCAAGGCGGAAACGTCGAAGCAGGCGTCGATATGCTGGCGCACCTGCTCCGGCTGGAAGGGCTTGACGATGTAGCCGGCGGCGCCGGCCTGCACGGCGTCGCGTACCGTGTCCTGGTCATTGGCCGACGAGACGAGCACCAGCGGCATGGCGTCGAGCGCGCTGTCGGAGCGGATTTTCTGCAGCAGCTCCATGCCGGACAGGCGCGGCATGCGCAAGTCGCAGAAGCACAGCGAGGGACGCAAGCCGCCTTCGAGCTGCTCCCACGCCGCCGCGCCATCTTCGGCTTCCACGATATCGTGAACGCCGCAGCTGTCGATCAGATGCATCAATACCATGCGCGACACGACATCATCGTCAACCACCAGTACTTTCATTGCTTTCTCCATTGGCGGCAACGTCAAGGTGCCTGGCCGTATTCTACCCAGTTTCGCCGCGCGCCCGATGGCCGGCATTGCCTATTTTACATTTCTTGACCCGAAACGGCTATTTGCGCCAACAGTGCGCGCAATTGCGGCAAATGCAGGGCCACCTGCGTCCAGCGCCCCCCGTCCGCCGCCTCTTCCATTTCCGTGCACAGCATGTGCAGCTGCGTTTCATCGAGATAGGCGGCGCTGCCCTTCAAGCCGTGCAGCAGGCGCCCGGCGTTATCGCGGTCCTGCGCCGCCAGGGCTTCGTCGAGTTCGCGCAAGCGCCCTTCCAGGTCGGCGACGAAGGCGACACGGATGCGCCGTTGCAGCTCGCCGCTGCGGATGGACTGGGAAGGCGCCGGAACAGGAACTGCCGGCGCGATGCCGAACAGGGCGTCGAGTTCGGCCTGCCCCCGCGCGGCGCCGCGCGGCGCATTCGACGGCATGCGCGGCAGCATGAAACCGCGCTGCAGCTGGCGCTCGATGGCGCGCGCCAGCAAGCCATGCAGCGCCGCCTCGTCCACCGGCTTGCTGAGGAAATCATCCATGCCGACGCCAAGATAGCGGCTGCGGTCTTCCTCGCTGGCGTTCGCCGTCAGGGCCACGATCATCAGCTCCTGGTCACGCACGGGCTGGTCCGGCCAGCCGCCCACGCGGATCAATCGCGTCGCCGTGGCGCCGTCCATCTCCGGCATGCGCCCGTCCATCAGGATCAAGTCATAGCGCGTATGCACGCAGGCCGCCACGGCCAGCACGCCGTTGGCGACCACGTCGACCCGGTGTCCCAGTTCCTCAAGCATCACGCGGATGATGATCTGGTTGGTGGGGAAGTCTTCCGCGCACAGCACGCGCAGCTGGTGGCTGTGCGGCGCCAGTGCCACCTGCGGCACCAGCGGCGGCGCCACGCCATCGGCCAGCGGCAAGGTGAAGGCAAACGTGCTGCCCTGCCCCGGCGTACTGGCCACTTCGATTTCGCCATCCATCAGTTCGACCAGCTGGCGGCAGATGGCCAGGCCCAGGCCCGTGCCGCCATAGCGCCGCGTGGTGCTGGCGTCGGCCTGCTCGAACTTCTGGAACAGGCGCGCCATCGCATCGGCATCGATGCCGATGCCGCTGTCGCTGACGGTAAAGCGGATCAGGTTGACACGGCGCCCGCCCCTGCCGCTGGCCACGCCGGCCCGCTCGACGCACACGCTGACGCCGCCGCGCTGGGTGAACTTGAAGGCATTGCCGACCAGGTTGACCAGCACCTGGCGCAAACGGGTCGGGTCGCCCACGACGAAGGGCGGCAGGTCGGGCGCGAAATCGATGGAGAAACCGATGCTGCGCGCGGCCGCCTGCTCTTCGAACAGGGTGACGACCGTCTCGATCGCCGCGCCGAGCGCGAAGTCGATGTTTTCGATACTCAGCTTGCCCGCCTCGATCTTGGAAAAATCGAGCAAGTCGTTGATGATCACCAGCAGCGACTGGGCATTGGCCTGGCCGCGCAGGATCTGCTCGCGCGTGGCGTCGTGCAGCTGCTCGTCGCGCAGGGCAAAACCCAACATGCCGATCACGCCGGCCAGCGGCGTGCGCATCTCGTGGCTCATGTTGGCCAAAAATTCCGACTTCTGGCGCGTCGCATCCTCGGCCTTGCGCTTGGCCTGGCGCAGGCTTTCCTCGTTTTTCGTCAGGCTGCTGTTCACCTGTGCCAGCTTTTCCGACTGGGCCAGCACTTCGATTTCCTTGCTCTGCAACTCGGCCGTGCGTTCGCCGACCAGTTTTTCCAGCTCGTTCTGCTGGCGCCGCAGCGTACGCACGCGCTGGCGGTAGGCACCATACACGGCGCCCAGCAGCAGCGCCGCCATCAGGGTGCGGAACCACCAGGTTTTCCAGAACGGCGGCAAGATCGTGATGGCCAGGGTGGTGCCGCTCTCGTTCCACACGCCGTCCTTGTTGGCCGCCTTGACGCGAAACACATAGTTGCCCGCATCGAGGTTGGTGTAGGTGGCAAAGCGCCGTCCCGCATCCGTCATGACCCAGTCCTGGTCGAAGCCTTCGAGCCGGTAGGCGAACATATTGCGCTGGGGCGCGGCGAAATGCAGGGCCGCGAATTCCAGCGAAAAGACGCTTTCGCGGCTGGTCAGCACCAGCTCGCGCGTATGGTCGATGGCCGTCTTGAGCACGTGCGCGAACTCGCCGCGGCCGATGGCCACCGGCTTGTTGAAGATCTGCAGTTCCGTGACGGCCACCAGCGGCGGCACGCGGTTGTCGTGGATATCCTGCGGCATGAACGCCGTCATGCCGTTGAAGCCGCCGAAATACATGGTGCCGTCCGACGCGCGCAGGGCCGCGCCATCGAAGTACGAGCCTTCCACCGTGCCGTCGGCGCTGTCGTAGTTGCGAAACAGTCCGCTGCGCATGTCGAGCCGCGTGATGCCGCTATTCGTGCTCAGCCACAGCTGCTCGTTGTCGTCGCCGAGGATGCTGGCGACGGCATCGTCGGCCATGCCGTCCTTGCGCAGGAAGCGCCGAAAACGAATCTCGCCCTTGGCGTCGACGTCCATGCGGTTCAAGCCATTGGCCGTGCCCACCCACAGCACACCGCGCTTGTCCTCGTGCAGGAAATGCACTTCGTCGTGACTCAGGCTCTGCGGGTTTTGCGGGTCGTGGCGGAAATGGCGGAAGCGGCCACTGGCGCGGTCCAGCAAGTCCAGGCCGTGGAAGGAACCTATCCACAGCCGCCCCTTGCCGTCTTCCAGCACGGGCCGCACCATGTTGTCGGACAGGCTGTTCGGGTCGGCCGGGTCGTGGCGGTATGTGGTAAAACGCTTGCTGACGGGGTCGAAGCGGTGCACGCCGCCGCGCGTCGAGACCCACAGCATGCCGCTGCGGTCGCTGACGATATTGCGGATGGTGTCGCTGTTCGGGTCGCCGGCGGCAAAGCGCATGGTGAAGAAACGCCCCAAGGCGGGATCGAAGCGGTGCAAGCCCGTCGAGCCGCCCACCCACAGCACGCCGTCCGGCGCCTTGTACAGGGTCGTGACCTGCTCGTCGCGCGACATGCCGGGCGCGCTGCGCAGGTCGAACAGGCGCGAGCTGCCGTCGCGCGTGTCGTACAGTTTCAGGCCGCCCTTGGTGGCCAGCCACAGCTTGCCATTGCCCGCGTCGGCCACGGCGCGCACTTTCTTGTCCGCCAGCGCGCCCACGTCGCCGGGCGCGCGCGCCATGCGCGAAAAGCCGCCGCTGCCCAGGTCGACCCGGCTCACGCCGTTGTACCAGGAGCCGACCCAGAAGGTGCCGGCGCGGTCGCGGTACAACGACGACAGCTGGTTGTCGGCCACGCTGAACTTGTCGCCCGTCTGGTGGCGGTATTGCAGGAAGGTGTCGCTTTCGGGCAGCCAGCGGAACAGGCCATCGGCATTGCTGCCCAGCCAGACGGTGGCGTCGACATCCTGGTACAGGCTGGCCACGCGGATGGCGGAGAAGCCATGCTTCTCGCCTAAGCGCACTCTCGATTGCGGCAGCTGGCCGGCCGCGCCCAGGCGCCAGCGCTCGGCGCCGGCCATGGTGCCGATCCACAGGTTCTGCTGGCGGTCGATCAGCAGCGACTGGATCACGTTGTACTTCGAGCCGGGCGCCGCATCGACGGCGAAATGCTCGAAGCGCTCGCTGCCCGGCGCCAGCATGTCCAGGCCCGTCACCGTGCCTATCCACAGGCGCTGCTGCGCATCCAGCGCCAGCGCCTTGATTTCATTGTCGCCCAGGCTGTGCGGGTTGCCCTCTTCATGGTGCCAGGTGCGGAAGCGGCCCGTGGCGGGGTCGAAATGCTGCAAGCCGTCCGAGGTGGCGATCCAGAAGCCGCGCGCGCCATCGTCGAGAATGGCGTGGATATGCCGGTTGCCGTTGCCGCGCTTGCTCTTTTCGGCCGGGCCGTAATGGATGAAGGTCTGGCTGGCGGCGTCGAAGCGGTCCAGGCCATTGTCCGTGCCCACCCACAGCTGGCCCTGGCTATCGACGTGCAGCTCGCCGACCCAGTTATCGGCCAGGCTGGTCTTGTCGCCCTCGATATTCTTGTAGACGACCATGCGGTAGCCGTCGTAACGGCTCAGGCCAGACTGGCTGCCGAACCACATATAGCCTTGCCGGTCCTGGGCGATGGCCAGCACCGATTCCTGCGCCAGACCCTGGTCGACGCTGAGCTGGTCGAAACGCAAGGTGGGCGCAGGCGCCGCCACGGCCCATCCGCCCGCCATCAAAATTAACAGTAAGGCAACATCGCAAACACGTCGAAATACCCGCACAATCGTCCTGTCAAAAAAACGCGAAAAACCCGCACGCCGCTCCAAGGGCCGTCTCAAGAACCAAAAAACGCCAGTACATCGTCCTTGCGGGCTTGCGTATCGCGCTGTCCAAGACGGATCAGCTCGTTAGTATACGTCGATTCGAACAATAAATACGATGCCAGCGCCGCGCCGCGCGCTTCGGCCGCGCCGATGCCCGACAACATTGTGCGGATGGGACGCGGCAAACTGCCGATATGCCGGCTGGCAATGGCGTCGAGCCGTTCGGACGGCGCGATGACCAGCAATTCCACGGGCCGCAAGGCCGTCTTGCCCAGCAACTCGGGCGGCAGCATCGACAGGGTCAGGTTGATGCGGTTCAAACGTTCGATGTCGACGGCCAGGCCATCGAGGAAGATCGACGAGAGCGCGTGGCCGGCGATCTGCGCCAGGCTCGGGTAGCGCGCCGCTTCGGACGCGGCGGGCGCCGGTTCCGTCATGCGCCCGGCGCCCACCACCAGCACCTTGTTCGCGCCCAGGTGAATGGCCGGCGAGATCGGCGCCAGCTGGCGCATGGAACCGTCGCCGCAGTATTCGCGCTGGCCACCCACGTACAGGGGCACGGCGGGGAAGATGAAGGGGATGGCGGCCGACGCCAGCAAATGCTCCACGCCGATCTGGTCCGGCAGGGCCAGGCGCTGCGTGCGCACCCACGGCGCGATATCCTCAGCCGTCTGGTAAAACGTCATATGGCGGCTGCCCGAATACGACGATGCCGTCACGGCCAGCGCATGCAGCAAGCCGTCGGCCAGGGCCGCGTCCAGGCGCGGCAGGTCGAGCATGCGGTGCAGCAAGCTGACCAGCGGGGTATTGTCGAGCAGGGAATTGGGCGGCGACGCATGCCACTGGCGCAGCAGCCAGCCGAACGACAGCAAGGACAGCCAGCGCGCGCCCGAGCGGATCACGCCCAGCGAATCGGCGCGGTACACTTGCTCGACTTCGATGTGCTGCCACACGTCGAGCAGCTTTTGCACGCCTTCGCCAAAATTGTCGGCACGGCAGGCCAGCGCCGTGGCGTTGATGGCGCCGGCCGAGGTGCCGCAGATGATGTCGAACGGGTTGCGCGCCGGCGCCCAGCCCGCTTCCCACAGTATTGCTGAAATCGCCTGCAGCACGCCCACCTGGTAGGCGGCACGGGCGCCTCCTCCCGTGAGTATCAAGCCTGTTTTATTTTGCATTCCCATGCCGGCAGATTAGCAGGGTCTGGATGCTTTGTGGAAAAGATTAGGGGTCAGACCCGTCGGGTCTGACCCCAGCTTTTGCCTTTGGGCTAAACAGTAACAATCAAAAAATCAATCCCCCCTGACCATGCCTTCACGCCGTGGATCAGCCCCCCCAAACCAGAAATCCCTGCCATGCGCATTCAGGCGCATGATGCCCTGCAAGCCCGAGTTCTGCTCGATCACGCGCACCTCGTGGCCCATCGCCTGCAGCGCCTCGACTTGCGCTGCCGGCGCACGGCCCTTTTCCAGTTCCGTCGGGCCGTTGCGGCTGCCGAAGTTCGGCAGACTGATCGCCTGCTGCACGTTCAAGCCCCAGTCCATGGTGCCGACCAGCACCTTGGCCACATAATTGATGATGGACGAGCCGCCGGGCGAACCCGTGGCCAGCACCAGCTTGTGCGTGCCCTTCTCGAACACGAGGGTGGGCGACATGGCGCTGCGCGGCCGCTTGCCCGCTTCGACCCGGTTGGCGATCGGGCCGTCCGCATCGCGCGAATCGAACGAGAAATCCGTCAGCTGGTTATTGAGCAAAAAGCCGTCGACCATCTGGCGCGAACCGAACGCGTCTTCCACGCTGGTGGTCATCGACAGGCCGCCGCCAAAAGCGTCGACGGCCACCAGGTGCGAGGTCGACGGGCGCTGCAAGGCGTTGTCCATGCCCCACGCCACCTGCATGCCGGGCGGCGTGCCAGGTTTGGCCTTGCCCATGGATTTTTCACCGATCAGCGCGGCGCGCTGGGCAAGGTAGGTTTTATCGAGCATCGAGGCGACGCCATTGCCCGGCAGCGGCACGAAGTCCGTGTCGGCCACGTAGCGGTTGCGGTCCGCGTAGGCCAGGCGCCCCGCTTCCGAGAACAGGTGGATCGCTTGCGCATCGAGCACGCCGTCGACGGGTGCATACGGCCGGATGTCTTTGACCTCCAGGATGCCCAACATCTGCGCGATGGCGATGCCGCCCGACGATGGCGGCGGCATGCCGCACACGGTCCAGGCCTTGTAATCGCTGCAGACGGGCTCGCGCACCTTGGCCTTGTAGCCGGCGATGTCGGTCGCCGTAAGCTTGCCCGGGTTGGTCGGGTGAGACGCCACCTTGGCGGCGATGTCGCGCGCGATGCGGCCGTTGTAAAAAGCGTCGGCGCCGCCGCGGGCGATCTCGCGCAGGGTGCGCGCCAGTTCGGGATTCTTCAGCACGTGGCCGACGGGCCAGGCCTTGCCCTCTTTGTCATAGAAATACGCGGCGGCGACAGGATCGCGCTTCAAGGCCTGGTCCCAGTTCAGCAAGCCGTTGAGGCGCTGGCTGACGGGAAAGCCGCCGTGCGCCAGCTTGATGGCGGGGCCGAACAGGGTCGCCCACGGCAGCTTGCCGTGTTCCTTGTGCGCCAGTTCCAGCATGCGCAGCACGCCCGGCGCACCCACGGAACGCCCGCCCACCACGCCCGTGGCGCGCGAGACGGGACTGCCGTCCGGATTCTGGAACAGGTGTTCATCGGCGGCGGCCGGCGCCGTTTCGCGCCCGTCGAACGCCTGCACGCCCTTGGCCGTGGAGTACAGCAGGAATGCGCCGCCACCGATACCCGACGATTGCGGCTCGACCAGGGTCAGCACCAGCTGCGTGGCGAT
The DNA here is from genome assembly GCF_059617945.1 of Janthinobacterium sp. BCJ23. Classification (NCBI taxonomy): domain Bacteria; kingdom Pseudomonadati; phylum Pseudomonadota; class Betaproteobacteria; order Burkholderiales; family Oxalobacteraceae; genus Janthinobacterium; species Janthinobacterium sp. BCJ23. The sequence goes on from NZ_JCAQAW010000003.1 coordinate 117,612, forward strand.
GGCCGCGTCGATGGCGCTGCCGCCCTTTTTCAGCATCTGATAGCCCGCATCGGCAGCCAGCGGATTGGCGGCGGCGACCATGAATTTCTGCGCCGCCCAACCCGATTTTTCCGCATACGCGGTGGCGACTTCCGGCGCCTTTTGCGGCACCTCGGCAAATACGGGACTGGCAGCGAGTGCTCCCAGCAAGGTCAGGCTCAGCGCCAGCGGCTTCAATGTGATCATGCTTACTCCGGTAAAGATACCCGGGTATGCTACCTCAAATGCCGGCCACGGCGCTGCACCCTCGTCTAGGGCTTACTTCGGTTGCATGCGGATCGCGCCGTCGAGACGAATCGTTTCGCCATTGAGCATGACGTTTTCCACGATGGCTTTCACCAGCTGCGCGTATTCGCCGGGCTTGCCCAGGCGCGATGGGAACGGCACCATCTTGCCCAGCGCATCCTGCACTTCGGCCGGCATGCCCAGCAGCATTGGCGTTTCGAAAATGCCGGGCGCCACCGTCATCACGCGGATGCCGTTGCGCGACAGGTCGCGCGCCATCGGCAAGGTCAGTCCCACCACGGCCGCCTTCGACGAGGCGTAGGCTGCCTGGCCGATCTGGCCATCGTAGGCCGCCACGGACGCCGTGTTGATAATGATGCCGCGCTCGCCTTCAGCGGTGGCATCCTGCTTGGCCATGGCGTCGGCCGCCAGGCGGCACATATTGAAGGTGCCCACCAGGTTGATGTTGACGACTTTCTGGAACAGGGCCAGCGGATGCGGGCCATCCTTGCCCACGGTTTTCACGGCCGGCGCCACACCGGCGCAGTTGACGAGGCCACGCAAGGTACCGAGTTTGGTAGCGGCCGCCACCACGGCCATGCCGTCTTCTTCCGACGTCACGTCGCACTGCACAAACACGCCATCGAGTTCCGCGGCCAGCGCCTGGCCCGCTTCCGTCTGCACGTCGGCCAGCACGACCTTGCCGCCCGCCGCCGTCAGCATGCGCGCCGTGGCCGCGCCCAGGCCCGATGCGCCGCCCGTGATGATGAATACATTGTCTTGAATCTGCATGAAATCTCCTGAGTGATAAGCGCCGTGTTCCCGGCGCCTGATGGTTACATGGTGCCATAGTTACGTTTACGTAAACGTAATGTCGGCGACAATTGTAGCCATTTTTGAGCGCACCGCGCGAAAACTTGCAGGACCAGCCTATGGCAGGACTAAAAACACTGGATGAACGCCCCATTGCGGTGGCAGATGCGCCCGTTGGCATCGAGCGTCGCGTTGCCCGCGCCGTTATAGCGCGCGCCGGCCGCATCGCGGCAACCGCCCGTGTCGCAGGCGCCGATCGGCTGCGGCGCACGGGGCATGGGCACGGCCGGGCTGGGCGGCAGGGGCGCCATGGGCACGACGGGAAGCGCGGGCTGCGCCGGCATGCGGCCGATCACTTGCGGCACGGAACGACGCGGCTGCACGGGCGGCGCCGGGCGGCAAGGTTCGACGGCCAGCTTGCCGCTGTCGCGCGGATCGAGCTGGCACACGGGCAAATCATCGGAAACGGCCTGCTCCTGGGCGCCTGCATGGCCGCCAACGAGCAGCAGGGCGCAGGCCAGCGCCGGTATGGTTTTGATCATCGTCTTCATGCCACCTCCCCATGCATCGATCATACCGCTTTCATTATTGGCACACGCGGCGCCAGATGCCATGCATATGCTGCAACGGTGTTTTATTTCCTTTCATCACTTTCCTTCTTGCCAGGATAGCATTACAATAAGAACGATTCTTATTCTCATTAGCAGAATGGGAGCGCAGTTTATTGCATTTTCAATCATTCATACCCGAGCCACCCGGAAGGCAGCCAGGAAAAAACAACATCCGGAAAGTTCACCATGACCAAGCGCAGTCCCGCCTTCACATCCTTCGCAGTCCCCGTCGCCACTCCCGCCCGTCCCCGCCATTGCACCACCCTGATCCTGCCCTGCCTGCTGTCCTTGGCCGTCAGCAGCGCCTGGGCCGAAGGCACTGTGGCCGCCGACCCGACCATGAACACGGTGGTCGTCACCGCGTCGGGTACGGCCATCGACATCAAGGATGCACCGGCCAGCATCAGCGTCATCACGCGCGAGGAAATCGAACGCCAGCCCGTGTACGACCTCAACACCCTGCTGCGCCGCATCCCCGGAGTGACGGGCGGCACCAGCCCCGTGGGCGAAGAATCGAAGATCAAGCTGCGCGGCCTGCCCGACAAATACACCCTGATCCTCGTCGACGGCAAGCGCGTGGGCAGCTCGGCCGACACGGCTTACCGCCCCGACCTGGGCCGCCAGGACTTGAACTGGATCTCGCCCGACATGATCGAGCGCATCGAAGTGGTGCGCGGACCCATGTCGTCGCTGTACGGCTCGGACGCCATGGGCGGCGTGATCAACATCATCACGCGCAAGGTACCGGGCAAGTGGAACGGTTCGGCCACGGCCAACTACACGCAGCCGCAGGACAGCGGCCGCGGCACGGCGCACCAGCTGGGCGTGAACCTGGCAGGTCCCCTGTCGGACACTGTCGGCATGCGCCTGGGCGTGGGCCAGACGCGCCAGAATCCCGATGAAAAAGCCATCGGAAAATCGGGCGGCATCGGCGGCGAACGCAACCAGACTGTCACGGGCCAGCTGAGCTGGGCGCTGGACAAGAAACAGAACCTGACGCTGGACGCCAGCTACGGCAAGCAGCAATCGACGGATTCGACCACGCTCGACGCCGACGGCTACCCGCTGTTCGGCGCCTGGGGCGCGAGCAAGCTGATACGCAAGAGCGCCAGCATCGGCTATGAAGGCCGCTGGGACTTCGGCAAGGCCATGGTCAACCTGTACCACAACGATTTCGACAACGAAGTCGTCGGCACGGTGGCCAAATCCAAGGACAGCACCCTCGACGCCAGCCTGGAAAAACGGGTCGGCTGGGGCGGCATCGAGCAGATGCTGGTGATGGGCGGCCAGTGGAAGCACCAGGAACTGACGAACACGGACACCATCGGCACCATCCCCACCGACTACCTGGGCAACCCCGTCAGCGGCGCCACCCTGTCCGGCACCACGTCGGCCCTGTTTGCGGAAGACCAGCTGTTCCTGCGCGACAACCTGACGGCCACGGCCGGCCTGCGCCTCGACCACCACAGCAAGTTCGGCAACCATTACAGCCCACGCCTGTACCTGGTGTACCACCCTGCCCCCGCCTGGACCATCAAGGGCGGCGTGTCGCAAGGCTTCCGCGCCCCGAGCCTGAAGGAAAACTCGCCGGCGGCGGCCACGCAGTCGGGAGGACGCGGTTGCGGCAGCCTGAAACCCCTGGGCTACATCACGGGCGGCTGCTACATGGCCGGCAATGCGGACTTGAAGCCAGAAACGAGCACGGCCGGCGAAATCGGCGTGGCGTGGGAACAGAATGGCTGGGACGTGGGCGTGACGTACTTCCACACGGATTTCAAGAACAAGATCGACTACGCGCCGCTGGGCTTTTACCAGAAGCAGTGGTGGACCAAGATGACGAATATCCAGAAAGCGCGCACCAGCGGCGTGGAAGCGACGGCCACCATCCCGCTGACGAAAAACCTGAACTGGCGTAACAACGTGACCTACATGGCGGAAGCGAAAAACCTGACGACGGGCGCCAACCTGCTGTCGACGCCAAAACTGTCGTGGTACTCGGCCCTGGGCTGGCAAGTCAACGACCAGCTGTTCGGCGAAGTATCGGCCCAGTACACGGGCAAGGAACTCGACGCGGGCCAGGCGGCCAACAAGGCCTACACCATCGTCGACACGGTCGTGTCGTACAAGGTCACGCCACAATGGACCGTGCGCGGCGGCGTGGAAAACCTGTTCAAGAAAGGCCCGCTGGCCGATGGACTGGTCGACTATTACGTGCCGGGACGGCGCATGTTCGTCGGCCTGACGTCGCGCTTCTAATAGCGGGGCGGCGGCGTATTTGGCGGCGGCGTGGCGGCATTGGCCGGCACGCTGCTCAGCATCTGCCCGGCCACGGGCACCTTGTGGCCGCTCGCGTACATGCATTGCTGGTAGGCGTAGTCATAGCGGCGCTGCATGCCATACGCCGAACTGTCGGCCGCGCCCGTGCCGGCCAGCGCGCCAAAGACCAGCCCAGTGCCGGCACCCACGCCGGCGCCATGGCCGCCATCGATGGCGGCGCCGGCCACCGCACCGAGCAAGGTGCCCAGGGCCGCACTGCGCACGCCGCTGTCGGCCGCGGCCTGCTGCGCCGAACTGCCGCCCAGCTGCGCCTGCGCATACCCGCGGCACTGGGCGTCATCGCCCTGGAATTGCGCGAAACTCTTGCCCGTGCCGGGCAACACCATGGCCGATGGCCCTTGCGGCATCACCGTGCATGCCGCCAGCACAAGGGGCGCCAGCACGCCCCCGCACACTGCGCCTGTTTTCCCGTTCATGTCGCACCTCGCTTTCAGCGCACACTGCCCGGCGCCACGGCGCGCCACGGCAGCGTGCAACTTGCCACATAGGGATAATAGCCTTGCGGCTGACGGCAGTAGTACCACATCGGCGCCGTCGGCACCCCGCCCTGCTCGACATACACGGGCGGCGCGACGGGCAGCGGCTGTACCACGACCGTGCGTCCGTACGGATGGCGGTACCACGGGTCGCCGTACCACCCCGGCCCGTAGCCCCAGCTAGAACCCAGCCACACGCCGACATGCGAGCGGCCACGGAAATGGCCGTGTCCGTGATGACCATGGTGGCCATGATGGCCGTGGAAGCCGTGTCCACCGTGCCGGCCATGCCTGCCAGGATCGGCCCAGGCGCTGCCGGCCAGCGCCAGCCCCACCGCCACGGCCAGCCCCCGCATCAGCCAGCGCCGTTTGTCTGCCTTGTCCATGATGCCTCCTGCCTTCTGCTGCCTGAAGTGACTCCTTCATTATTGGCAGACGGCTGGCGCAGGCAAGGCGCTGTAACATTTGCTCACTTTTGATACGTACACGATATGGAAATCAGGAAATTTTGACATGCCCGACGTAAAAACAGCCCCTGGAAACGGGGCTGTTTGACGTGGGGTTTATTGCGCCGGCAAGCTTTGCACCGGTGTGGCCGGCGCCAGGATGGGCGGCACGGGCGCGTGGATCGGTGCCGGCGCCTTGACCGCCAGCCAGCCCGTGGCCGGCAGCAGCGGCACCAGCAGCAGGGCGACGATATTGATGATCTTGATCAGGGGGTTCACGGCCGGACCGGCCGTGTCCTTGTACGGGTCGCCCACCGTGTCGCCCGTGACGGCCGCCTTGTGCGCATCGGAACCCTTGCCGCCGAAGTGGCCATCCTCGATATATTTCTTCGCATTGTCCCAGGCGCCGCCGCCCGTGGTCATCGAAATGGCCACGAACAGGCCCGTGACGATGGTCCCCATCAAGAGGCCGCCCAGAGCCGCTGGCCCCAGCAGCATGCCCACGACGATGGGCACCACCACGGGCAGCAAGGAGGGCACGATCATTTCGCGGATGGCCGACGCCGTCAGCATGTCGACGGCCTTGTCGTATTCGGGCCGCGCCGTGCCTTCCATGATGCCCTTGATGTCGCGGAACTGCCGCCGCACCTCGACCACCACGGCGCCGGCCGCGCGGCCCACGGCTTCCATCGCCATCGCGCCGAACAAATACGGTATCAGGCCGCCGATGAAGAGGCCGACAATGACCATGGGGTTCGATAAATCGAAGGTAATGTGCTGGCCCACGGATTCGAGCGCATGCGTGTAGTCGGCAAACAGCACCAGCGCGGCCAGGCCGGCCGAGCCGATGGCATAGCCCTTGGTGACGGCCTTGGTCGTGTTGCCGACGGCGTCCAGGGGGTCGGTGATGGCGCGCACGGAGTCGGGCAAGCCCGACATTTCCGCAATGCCGCCCGCGTTATCGGTGATGGGGCCATACGCGTCGAGCGCGACGATGATGCCGGCCATCGACAGCATGGCCGTGGCAGCGATGGCGATGCCGTACAGGCCCGCCAATTGATACGAGACGAGGATGGCGATGCAGACGGCCAGCACCGGATAGGCGGTGGACTTCATCGATACGCCCAGGCCGGCGATGATGTTGGTGCCGTGGCCCGTCGTCGACGCTTCGGCGATGTGGCGCACGGGCTTGAAATCCGTGCCCGTGTAGTATTCGGTGATGTACACCATCAGGCCCGTGAGCACGATGCCGACGACGGTGGCGCCCAGCATCTTGTAGCGCATCGCGTCGTCGGGCCACAGCAGCCACGTGACGACGGCAAAGCCGACCAGGGACAGGCCGGCGGCCCACCACAAGCCCGTGTACAGGGCCGACATGATCTTCGCACCCGGCTTGGTCTTGACCATCGAGCAGCCGACGATGGAAGCGAGGATGGACACGGCACCCAGCAGCAGCGGGTAGATGATGGCCGTGCTGCTCGCTTCTGCCATCAGCAGTGCGCCCAGCAGCATGGTGGCGATCAGGGTCACGACATAGGTTTCGAACAGGTCGGCCGCCATGCCGGCGCAGTCGCCCACGTTGTCGCCCACGTTGTCGGCGATGACGGCCGGGTTGCGCGGATCGTCTTCGGGTATGCCCGCCTCCACCTTGCCCACCAGGTCCGCACCCACGTCGGCGCCCTTGGTGAAGATGCCGCCGCCCAGCCGCGCGAAGATGGAAATGAGCGAAGCGCCGAAGGCCAGGCCGATCAGCGGCTTGATCAAATCATGCTGGGTCAGGCCGGGCGCGCCCGTCGTCACCAGCAGCCAGTAGAACAGGGTCACGCCCAGCAAGCCCAGTCCGACGACCAGCATGCCCGTGATCGCCCCGCCCTTGAAAGCCACGTTCAGCGCCTGGTTGATGCCCAGGGTGGCCGCCTGCGCCGTGCGCACATTGGCCCGCACGGAGACATTCATGCCGATGAAGCCGCAGGCGCCCGACAGCACGGCGCCGATCAGGAAGCCCAGCGCCGTGTGCAGGCCAAGCAGCAGATAGATGGCGATCAGGAGCACCACGCCGACGATGGCGATGGTGCGGTACTGGCGCGCCAGGTAGGCGGCCGCGCCCTGCTGGATGGCCAGCGCGATTTCCTGCATGCGCGCGTTGCCGGGATCCTGCCTCAGGATCCAGCTGCGCGACACCAAACCATAAATGACTGCGACCACGCCGCAGGCTACCGCAAACCACAAACTGGCTGCCATATCGTCCCCTTCTGTTTTTATCCGACGTCATTGCCAACAGCTGCAGACCGCACCGGGTAGGCACGCGCAGCCAGGAAAACACGACCTGCAAAAAAACTGAACCACGAAAACGATACGGCGCCCGCCTGAAGCGCGGGCACAAAAAAAGCGGACACTCAGGTCCGCTTTTCAAACACTGCTTATTCCGCCAGGGCGGCAAATGCGCTGTCGCGGATTTGCTCGACCGGACCGACGCCGGCGATGCGGCGGTATTTCGGCGCGCCTGGCAGGCCGGACTTGGCCCAGTCATTGTAGTAGTTGAGCAAAACCTTGGTCTGGTTGTGGTACACGTCCAGGCGCTTCTTGACGGTTTCCGCCTTGTCGTCGTCGCGCTGGATCAGGGGCTCGCCCGTGATGTCGTCGACGCCGTCGACTTTTGGCGGATTGAATTTGACGTGGTACACGCGGCCCGAACCCGGGTGACTGCGGCGGCCATCCATGCGCTCGATGATCGAAGCGTCAGGCACGTCGATTTCCAGCACATAGTCGACATTGATGCCGGCATCTTTCATGGCGTCCGCTTGCGCGATGGTGCGCGGGAAGCCGTCAAACAGATAGCCATTGGCGCAATCGGCTTCCTGCAGGCGGTTCTTGACCAGGCCGATCATGATGTCGTCCGACACGAGGCCGCCCGCATCCATGACTTTTTTCGCTGCCAGGCCCAGTTCCGTGCCTTCCTTGATCGCCGCGCGCAGCATGTCGCCCGTGGAGATTTGTGGAATATTGTATTTTTCTTTGATGAAGTTAGCTTGGGTGCCCTTGCCGGCACCGGGTGCTCCTAAAAGTATCAGACGCATTGAAAAGTTCCTAAAAAACAGATTTTGGATGGTGGTATGTGTAATTATTTTTAGATGATGTTGCTATGGCTATCTTTCCCTACGAAACTTACCACAAAAAATCCCCGGAACGCCAGTTTGCTGTCGAATTGCTATGCCCTGATTGATCAAAGCCAGCAATTAGCGAAGCAGACGTTTCAAAATGTGGTTTTTGCTGCAGGCGCACAAAATTATATTTGCACGCCTGCCGTTTTGCGGGTAACGCGCTTACTGGGCGCGATAGTGGGCTTGTACCCTGGCAAGATCTTCCGGTGTGTCGACACCGGCGGCCGGGGCCGAGTCCGTGACATGCACGGCGATGGCAACACCGTGCCACAGCACGCGCAACTGCTCGAGCGCCTCGATCGCTTCCAGCGGCGACGCGGACAATTGCGGATACTCTTGCAGGAATGCATTGCTGTAGGCATACAGGCCGATATGGCGCAGCGGCACATAGCCGGTCGGCAGGCTGTCTTTCGACTGCGCGAAGCCGTCGCGGTGCCACGGAATCGTCGCGCGCGAGAAATACAAGGCGCGGCCATTCTTGTCCAGCACGACCTTGACCACGTTCGGGTTGAACGCATCGGCCACATCGTGCAGCGGATGGGCGCACGTGGCCATGGGGACGGCGGCGCTGATCTGCGCCGCGCAGGCGGCCAGCAAGGCCGGATCGATCAACGGTTCGTCGCCCTGCAGGTTGACGACGACGGCATCGAGCGGCAGCTCGAGCGTGCGCGCCACTTCGGCGATGCGGTCCGTGCCCGACGGATGGTCGCTGCGCGTCATGCACACTTCCACGCCATGCGCGGCGCAGGCGGCGCGGATGGATTCGTGGTCGGTGGCGACGATGACGCGCGCGGCGCCCGACAGGGCTGCCTGCTCGGCCACGCGCACCACCATGGGTTTGCCGCCCAGGTCAGCCAGCGGCTTGCCCGGCAGGCGCGTCGAGGCCAGGCGGGCCGGGATGATGACGATGAACGCCATCGTTATTCCACTGCGTCTTGCAGGGTGCGCGCTTCGTCCGCCCACATGATGGGAATGCCATCGCGGATCGGATAGGCGAGGCGGTCGGCGCGGCAAATCAGTTCCTGCGCCTTCTTATCGTGTTCAAGCGGACCCTTGCAAACAGGGCAGACCAGGATATCAAGCAGTCGAGCGTCCACGACATTTCTCCACAATTTGTTGGGCCAGCGCGCTATCGATGCGCGCACTGACGGGGACGACCCACAGTCTCGGGTCATCTTTGAGATATTCAATTTGCGCACATTTTACTGCATCCTTCTCGGTGATCAAGATCACATCCGTGTCGAGTGCCGCAAATGGCTGGTCGAGGAAGTCGTGATGGTCGGGCAAGGGCAGTTCCGTGAAATCCAATCCGGCGCCGCGCAGCATGGCAAAGAAGCGCTGCGGGTTGCCGATGCCGGCCGCCGCCACGATGCGCTGGCCGCTGGCCGCCAGGGTTTCAAGCGCCACGCTTTCACTGCGGTTCACCATGCGTTCGGCCACGCCGCCGGCCAGCAGCATCTGCACCACCAGCCCGCCCTGCGGCGCGACCCTGGCCACCAGATCCGGCGCCAGCTCGGGCGCATTGATCATCGTCACGTCGCGCCGGCGGCGCGGCGATTCACGCAAAGGCCCCGCCGGCAGCAGCCAGCCATTGCCCGCGCCGCGGCCGTCGAACAGCACGATTTCCACGTCACGCCGCAAGGCGTAATGCTGCAAGCCGTCGTCGGTGACCAGCACGTCAACGTCCGGGTGCGCGGCCAGCAGCGCCCTGCCCGCTTGCGCGCGGTCGCGCCCCACCATCACGGGACAGCCGCCGCGCTGGAAGATCAGCAGCGGCTCGTCGCCCACCTGCTGCGGCGTGGAAGCAGCGGTGACGGCGCGTGGCGAACGGTCGGCGCTGCCATGGCCACGCGAAATGACGCCAGGGCGCATGCCCGCGTCGCGCAAGGCTTGCACCAGCCAGATCGTCAGCGGCGTCTTGCCCGTGCCACCGATAAAAATGTTGCCGACGACGACGACGGGCACGGGCAGTCGCGCGGATGTCAGGAGGTTTGCCTGGTACAGGCCTCGCCTGACACTGCTCAAAGCGCCGAACAGCAGGGAGACGGGCCACAGCGCGCACGCCAGCGGGCCGCGCGTCAGCCAGGCGCGGGTCAGTGTGGTTTCAAGCTTGGCGGGGGAGGATGTGAGCATGGGGGGAGGAGTAAAGGGCTGGGGTCTGACCCGGCGGGTCAGACCCCAATTTTGTTGCCGGTAACGGTCGAAGCTTACTTGCCCCCAGCTTGCGCCGCGAACGTCAGCTTTTCATAGCCGGCCAGGCGGGCCGCTTCCATCACGTGGATGACCATCTGGTGCATGGCGAACTGGTCGGCGTTGACCACGACCACGGGCGTCTGCGCGGGCGCCTTGCCGCCGTTGGCTGCTTTCGCCGCGTTCTGCAGGGCATCGGCCAGGCCGGCCACGTCGCGGAACGAGATGGGCTCGCGGTTGACCGTGTAGTTGCCCTTGGCGTCGATGGTGACGTCGATCTGCTGCGGCTTCTCCTTCGCCGGCTCGGCGTCGGCCGTCGGCAAGGTGATCTGCAGCTCCGTAAACTTGCTGTAGGTGGTGCTGACCATGAGGAAGATCAGGATCACCAGCAGCACGTCGATGAACGGGATCAGGTTGATTTCGGGGTCTTCACGCCCCTTGCCTTTGCGGAAATTCATTTGCGGCCACTGTGGACGATGTCGACGAACTTGACGGCTTGCTGCTCCATGTCAATGACGAAGCTGTCGACGAGGGCGCGGAAGTGGCGGTAGAAGACGAGGGTCGGCATGGCGATGGCCAGGCCGAAGCCCGTGTTATACAGGGCCACCGAGATACCGTGCGCCAGTTGTGCGGGATTCGAGCCGCTGGCGTTTTGCGAACCGAAGATTTCGATCATGCCCACCACCGTGCCGAACAGACCCATCAGCGGCGCCAGGGTGGCGATCGTGCCCAAGGTCGTCAGGAAACGTTCCAGCGTGTGGGCCACGCCGCTGCCCGCCTCTTCGATCGACTCCTTCATCACCTCGCGCGGCGCGTCGACGTTGCGCAGGGCGGCGGCCAGCACCACGCCCAGCGGCGAATTGCTTTCCAGCTTGGCCACCGTATCCGGCGTGATCTTGCCGCTGCGATACACCTGCACCACCTCATCGAACAGCTTGCGGGGCAGTATCTTGGCGCGGCGCAAATACAGCAGGCGCTCGATGATCAGGGCCAGGGCGACGATGGAAGCGATCAACAACAGCCAGATGGGCCAGCCAGCGGCTTGAAATATAGCGAGCAAAAGAAACTCCTGGTAAAGGGAAGGCGATGAATCGCCCGAACAGCCTGTATTGTACCGAGCGCCGAAGACCGATTGTACGTGCGCGCAGGAATGGCGCAATGTAGCGCGTTGCCGCGCCGGCGGCAAGTGGCGCCTGCATGGTACTTGTCCCCAGCGCGCAGTGAGCACCTGCCGCTGCGGCCCAGTTTTGCACACTTTGTGTGGATAAGATTGTGAGCAAGCATGAAGTCCAGCCCACAAGTCATTGATTTACATGGAGATTATCGTGCTGCGCAAAATACAGGCATAGCAGCTTATCGGCAGTAGTCAATGTCAATAAATTAACACTTGAAGAGTTCTGCACATTTACTGTGGACAAGATTGTGCGCAAAGCCGAGGAATGTAATCAAGCCATTGATTTTAAAGGAAATTAAATCAATGCGTAAAAAAGTGGCAGGCAGCGCGCAACCGGCGCCAGACAGGCCCTCAAAGTTCTGCACACAATCTGTGGACAAGATTGTGCGCAAGCGTACGGATACGCGCCAAGTACATTGATTTATATCGTTTTTATTGCCATGCACAAAAATGTGGCATTGGCTGAAAAGCGTGTTTTTCACGGTCCGATTCCACTTCAAAACAGCAGTTTTCCACCGCCAGCGCAGTTCCACACATAAAGTGTGGATAAGATTGTGAGCAAGCCGATTGACTCCATGCAAGAGCATTGATTCTAAAGGGATTTTTTTCTCTGCTGAAAAATAAGGCAGCAATTCGACATGCTCACACGGTGGAAAACCCGGACAAACCACGAAACGGTTTATGCAGTTTTACACACATTCTGTGGATAAGATTGTGAGCAAGGCGCACGGTACGATGCTATACCCTTGATTTGTAAGACTATTTTTATGCTGCGCAAAATTAAGGCAAGCCATGCTATGGGCCTTCCCATGGATAAATCCGGTGCCGCGCCAGAGTTCTGCACATTTTTTGTGGATAAGATTGTGCGCAAGGCCATGCATGGCATACTAAGCGCTTGATTCATAGGCACTTTATTTCCGTGCGCAAAAATGTAGCAAGGCACTTTTATCGCTCGGACAAGGCCAGCCCGGCCATGTTTGTCCAAGGCAAAAAGTTCCGCACACTTTCTGTGGATAACTTTGTGCGTAAGTGGCAGGGGCTACACTGATGTACTTGATATTAAAGGATTTTTTCCCTGTGCACGCAAATCAGGCATACGGGAATTCGTCATGAAATCAATTACTTAGAAATAGAACTTGTTGTTTTGCGCGATATATGACATAAGCATGACCTCGCCGATAATATGTGGACAGTTCCCTTCCCGCTCCCAGCTTTATGATGACTGACAACCCGACTGACAGCGGCTTTGCCGCCCCACCCGTGCTGACCGTCAGCGCCCTGAACCAGGCCGTCGCGCGCCTGCTCGAGCGCTCGTTTCCCCTGACCTGGATCGCCGGCGAGATATCCAACTTCACGCGCGCCGCTTCCGGCCACTGGTATTTCACCTTGAAGGACGATGGCGCCCAGGTCCGCGCCGTGATGTTCCGTGGCCGCGCCCAGTACGCGGGCTTCACGCCGCGCGAAGGCGACAAGGTCGAAGTACGCGCCCTCGTCACCCTGTACGGCGCGCGCGGCGATTACCAGATCAACGTGGAAGCCATCCGCCGCGCCGGCGTAGGCGCCCTGTACGAAGCATTCCAGCGCCTGAAGGAAAAGCTCGCCGCGCAAGGCCTGTTCGACCAGGAGCGCAAGCGCGCCATCCCCATGTTCGCGCGCAGCATCGGCATCGTCACCAGCCCGCAGGCGGCCGCCCTGCGCGACGTGCTGATCGCGCTCAAGCGCCGCGCGCCGCACGTCAACATCATTCTGTACCCGACTCCCGTGCAGGGACAGCAGGCGCCGGAAAAGATCGCGCACGCCATCCGCACGGCATCGACAAGGGCCGAGTGCGACGTGCTGCTCGTGTGCCGTGGCGGCGGCAGCATCGAGGATTTGTGGTCGTTCAACGATGAAGCCGTCGCGCATGCGATTGCCAATTGCTCCATGCCCGTGATCAGCGGCGTGGGCCACGAGACGGATTTCACCATCGCCGACTTCGCGGCCGACCTGCGCGCGGCCACGCCGACGGCGGCGGCCGAACTGGCGGCCACGCCGCGCGCCGACTGGATGGCTTCCCTGCGCGCCGACGCGACGGACCTGCGCCGCGCCATGCGCCGCAGCCTCGACGATGCGGCGCAAACCTTGGACCGCCACAGCCGCCGCCTGCTCAATCCGAAGGCGCAGCTGCAGCAGCAGCGCTTGCAGCTGCTGGCCCTGTCGACGGCCATGACGCATGCGGCGCGCGCGCCCGTGAACCAGTCGCAGTACGCGCTCGAACGCCTGCGCTCGCGCTGGGCCAACCTGCGGCCCGACGTCACGGCATCGCGCACGCGGCTGGTGGAAGCCCAGCGCCGCAGCGGCGCGGCCATGGCGCAGCAGCTGGGCCAGCGGCGCCACCGCCTCGACGGCCTGGCGGCGCAGCTGGAACTGCTCAATCCCCAGCGCACCCTGGAGCGCGGCTACGCGATACTGCGCGATGAGAAGGGGAATATCGTGCGCTCGCCGGTGCAGCTGCAGGCGCGCCAGAACGTCAACGTGCGCCTGGCCGAAGGCAGCGCGCAGGTCGGCATCGCCAGCGTGCAGGCCAGCCTGGAATAAGCGCTGGAATAAAAAAGGCCGGGGAAGAACCCCGGCCCAACACCTTCCCTACTGAGTGGACTGCTACCGCAACTGCTCTTTCACACTACCTGACTTAGAACTTCATCGACACGCGCGCGCCAAACGTGCGCGGCGCGTTGTAGAAGGCGCCGTAGATCTGCTGCGTCGGCTGGCATGGCATGCCCACGTCCGTGCAGATTTCATTGACGTCCAGCTTGACCGCCTTGTCCGTGGCGTTCTGCACGAACGCTTCCACCGTGTAGGCCTTGTTGGCCGGCTGGAAGCGCAGGCTCAGGTCCAGGGTCGTGTAGGCTTCCTGGCGCTTGACGCCGGCATGGCCCGGCACGTCGCCGTTGAACGCCCCCGCCCCCACGTACGACATGGTTTCATAGTGCACCGAAGCGCGCGGCGTGATCTGGCCGCCGGCGACATTGAAATCATGCTCGTACTGGACGGTCGTGGAAAACTTCGGCGCATGCTTCATGGTGCTGCCGCCCACGTTCACCAGTGGCGCCGTCGAACCGCAGGACTGGCCATTCGCGCGCGCCGCATCGACGTCGCAGGACATGAAGTCGTCATACACGGCTTTGAGCCAGGTGGCGTTGCCCGTCAGGCGGTCGACCTTCGTTGGCCGCCACACCCACTCCGCTTCCAGGCCCTTGACGGTGGCGCCGGCCGCGTTGAAGTTGGCCAGCACGCTGTTGACCACCTGCGACTCGAGCTTGTCCTTGTACTTCATCAGGAAGGCGTCGAGGTTCAGGGTCAGTTCGCGGTTCAGCAAGTCCGACTTGAAGCCGATTTCATAGCTGGTCAGCTTTTCCGGCTTGGTGGTGGCGCCGCCGTCGCCGATGGCCGGCGAATGGAAGCCCGTCGTCACGGAACCGAACAGCAGGATGTCGGGGCGCAGCTTGTACTCGATGCGGCCCAGCCAGGTGGCCTGGCCGTATTTCAGGTCGGCCGTATTGTCGCCCGGCGTATTGCCGCAGGTGGCGGCCGTGATGGCACCGCCCGGGCCGATATTGTGCGTGTTGGCCAGGCCCGTGCCCGGCGTGACGAGCTGGCGCAGCTGGTCGGCAGTGAGGACCGTGGTGCCCAGCGGGGTGTTGGCCGGCCAGTTCGGGCATGCCCAGTTCTTGCCGCCGATGTCGAATTTATGGTCTTTTGTGTAGCGCGCGCCGGCCGTCAGCTTGATCTGGTCCGTCACTTGCTGGCTGACCTGGCCGAACACGGCTTTCGATTTGAGCTGGCGGTCGCCCTGGATGAAGGACATCGACGACGCATACTGGCCCACGGTCGGCTGCACGAAGATCACGGCGCCATTGGCGATATCCTGCTGCACGGCCGCCTGCGAAATCTGGCTGCGGTCGATATCGAAGCGCACCTTATTCTTTTCATTGAACAGGAACAGGCCGGCCACCCACTGGAACGGCGCATCGTCGTCCGAGCGCGCCTGCAGCTCGTGCGAATAGCTGTCGAACTGCGCCCAGTCTGTGCGGTTTTCCGACTTGAAGCCGGGGAACAGGCCCGCATCGGAGTCGTTGCTGTTCTGGCGCTTGTAGCGGCTCCAGCTGCCCAGGTACGTGAAGTCCAGCGCGTCCGTCGGCTTGTAATTGAGCTTGCCCTTGTAGGTCAGAATCGACTGGTCCAGGGTGCCCGGCGTGTCGATCAGGGCCGAGCGCAGCTTCTCGCCCCGTTTCGGTTCGGCCGCCAGGTAGACGTTGCCGGCGCCCTGGTCGAGGAAGTAGTCGGCGATGAAGGTGCCGCGCAGCTGCGGCGTGAACTTCCACAGCAGCGAGGCGCGCACGCCCATCTGGTCGCCGGCGCCATACTTGGCCGTGCCCGGCATGACGTTCGAGCCGCGGCGGAAGTCCACCGTGCCGTCATGGCTATCCTTGATGGCGGCGATGCGCAGCGCCACGTCGTCGGAAAACGGAATATTGATCATGCCCTGCGTCTGCAGGTGGCGGTAGTCGCCCACCGTGATGCCGGCCGAACCCATGAACTTGGCCGTGCTAGGCGCGGCCGACACGAGGTTGACAGCACCGGCAGTCGAATTGCGGCCGTTCAGCGTGCCCTGCGGTCCGCGCGCCACCTCGACGTGCGACAAGTCGTACATCAGCGCCGTGGCGCCCTGGGGACGCGGCGAATACACGCCATCGACATAGAAGGCGACGGCCGGGTCGCCCAGCTCCGTGTGGTTGGCCGAACCGACACCGCGCATGTAGACGTGCACGCCGCCCGAGTCGCCATGCTGCTCGACGACGAGGCTGGGCACCATGGTGGCCAGCGATGCCAGATCCTTGACCTGGTTGTTTTGCAGGGTGTCCTGGTTGAAGGCGGTGACGGCCAGCGGCGTCTCCTGCACGAAGGTATTGCGGCGCGTGGCCGTGACGACGATGCGGTCCATCTGTTCGGCTGCCGGTTTTGCCGCGTCCGTGGCGGCAGCCTCCTGGGCCATGGCGGCGCCGCTGCCCAGCAAGATGAACTGGGCGAAGGTCGCATGCGCCAGGCTGAGGGCGATGGTATTGGGTTTGAGCTGTTGCATTGTTGTTGTCTCCTGTACCGCTGGTTGATTGATGATCACATAGCTCTTTGGCTATTGCTGCACATTTTTTGGGTGTCAATCTGAAGTCATGTCGCCTCCGTGCGGGGTCAATGGGTAGCCACGGCGCGACCGGCCGTGTCGAATAGAAAGGCATGGCCTTCTTCCGGCGCAAAGCCGATGGCGCTCCCCTGCGCCAGCGCGTGGCGCGCCTCGCCGTGCAGCTTGATGGCCACCGCGTGCGGGCTGCCGTCCAGCATCGCGTGAATGATTTGCGCGTCGCCCAGCTGCTCGATCAGGGTCACCGTGGCGCCATAGCCTTCTTGGCGCGGCACCAGGCGCAGGTGTTCAGGGCGTATGCCGACCAGCATGCCCGCCTCGCCGCCAAGCTGGCTGGCCAGTGCGGGCACGGCGGCGCACGGCAAGAAATTCATGCGCAGCGCGCCGATGAAGCCGGCCACGAACTGGCTGGCCGGCTGGCGGTACAAGTCCAGCGGCGCACCCACCTGCTCCAGGTGGCCGCCGTGGAAGACGGCGACCCGGTCACCGAGGGTCATGGCTTCGACCTGGTCGTGCGTCACGTAGATCATGGTGGTGCCCAGTTCCTGGTGCAACTTGGCCAGTTCGATGCGCGTCTGCACGCGCAGCGAGGCGTCAAGGTTGGACAGCGGCTCGTCAAACAGGAACACCTTGGGCTGGCGCACGATGGAGCGGCCGATGGCCACGCGCTGGCGTTCGCCGCCCGACAAGGCCTTGGGCTTGCGGTCGAGCAGGTGCGTGATCTGCAATATCTCGGCCACCTTGCCCACGGCCACGCGCACTTCCGCTTCCGGCTTGCCGGCCAGTTTCAAGGCAAAGCCCATGTTGTCGCGCGCCGTCATGTGCGGGTACAGCGCGTAGCTCTGGAAGACCATGGCGATGCCCCGCTCGGCCGGCGCCACGTCGTTGGCCAGCAGGTCGCCGATGCGCAACTGGCCCGCGCTGATGTCTTCCAGTCCCGCGATCATGCGCAGCAGGGTCGACTTGCCGCAGCCGGATGGCCCGACGAAGACCATGAATTCGCCGTCGTGGATATCGAGGTCCAGGCCCTTGACGATTTCCGGGCCGTCGCCATAGGTCTTGCGGATGCCGCGCAGGGAAATGGCGGCCATGTCAGTGCTCCTCGGCCAGCACGGCGGCGTGGGACGCGCGCTGCGCGGCGATGAAGTCGCGGTACCACAGGGCGCTGTCCTTGAAGCTGCGCTGCTGCGTGGCGTAATCGACGTAGACCATGCCGAAGCGCTTGGCATAGCCCGAGTTCCACTCGAAGTTGTCCATCAGGCTCCAGTAGAAATAGCCGCGTACGTCGATGCCCTGCGCGATCACGGCGCGCAAGGCGTCCAGGTGCAGCTGCACGTACTCGATGCGCGGCGCGTCGTGGATCTTGCCGTCGACGGGCTTGTCGGCCACGGCCATGCCGTTTTCCGTGATGTAGACGGGCGGCAGCCGGTATTCGCGGTGCAGGCCGACGAGCAGTTCCGTCAAGCCTTGCGGATAGGTTTCCCAGCCCATGTCGTTGACACCGAGCTTGCACTCGGGCTTGCGCGGCGGCGTCTCGGCACTCATGAAAGCGCGCGTGTAGTAGTTCACGCCAAGGAAATCGATGGGCTGCTTGATATCTATGAAATCGTTTTCAAAAATAGCTAAAGCAGAAGCGTCGACGTGTTTCAGGGCCAGCGCCGGGTAGCGGCCCTTGAAGATGGCGTCCATATACCACTGCACCGAGCGCGCATATTCGAGTTCGGCCAGCTCGCGGTCCTGGGCGCTGTCGGTGGCCGGGGTGGCCGTCCATTGATTGAGCACGATGCCCAGTTTCGCGGGCGGATTGACGGCGCGCATCGCCTGCATGGCCAGGCCGTGCGACAGCAGCAGATGGTGCGACACTTGCACGGCGGCGGCCGGGTCGGCCATGCCGGGCGCGAACTGGCCCGTGCCGTGGCCCAGCACGGCCGTGCACCACGGTTCGTTATGGGTAGCGATGCTGGCGACCTTGTGGCCGAAGCGGCGCGCCACTTCGGCCGCGTAGGCGGCAAAGTGGTAGCAGGTGGCGCGATTGAGCCAGCCACCCTCGTCCTGCAAGGCTTGCGGCAAGTCCCAGTGGTACAGGGTCAGATGGGCGTCGAGCCCCTTGGCGGCCAAGGCGTCGAGCAGGCGTCCATAGAAATCGAAACCGGCCTCGTTCCAGGCGCCGGAACCCGTGGGCTGCACGCGCGACCAGGACATGGAAAAGCGGTAGGCGTTCACGCCCAGGCTGGCGATCAGCTCCACGTCCTCCGCGTAGCGGTGATAGTGGTCGCAGGCCACGTCGCCATTGCTGCCGTCGATGATCTTGCCATCCGTATGGCTGAAGGTATCCCAGATGGAAGGGCCGCGGCCGTCGATGGCGGCGGCGCCCTCGATCTGGTAGGCGCTGGTGGCCACGCCCCAGGTGAAGGTGGCGGGAAAGTTGGTGTCAATATCGTCGTTATGCATGGTGGTCATGTCAGTGTGAGTGGATGAAAAGAGTGCTAGCCTTTGACGGCGCCCTGGGTCAGTCCTTCAATTAAACGCTTCGAGGCGACAAAAAACATGAGCAGCAGCGGCAGCACGGCGATGGCGGCGCCCGTCATCAGCGCGCCCCACTCCGTGTTGTTCGGCGCCTGCATGCTGCGCAGGGCCAGCGGGATCGTGTAGTTCTCGACCGAGCGCATGACGACCAGCGGCGTGATGAAGTTGTTCCACGAGTTGATGAAGGTGATCAGGCCCAGGGTGCCCATGGCGGGACCGATCAGCGGCAGCACGACTCTCCAGTAGATGGCGAATTCGCCGCAGCCGTCGATGCGCGCCGCCTCGATCAGATCCTTCGGGATCGCCGTGCCGATGTACTGGCGCATGAGGAAAATCCCCAGCGCGCCGGCCGCGCCAGGCACGTACAGGGCGCGCGGCTGGTCCAGCCATCCGAGGAAATCCATCAGCATGAAGGTCGGAATCATGTTCATGAAAGACGGGATGATCATCGACGCCATCACGAGGGTGAACAGGGGCCGCTTGAAGCGGAACTCGTACATGGCGAACGCATAGCCGCCGAGCGAGCAAAAGAACAAGGTCAGCGCCGTCGTCATCAGGGCCACGTACAGGCTGATGCCGATATTGCGCCAGAACGGCAGGCGCTCCTGCAGCAGCTCGATGTTGTTGAGCAGGGCCGTGCCGAACCAGCGCGGCGGCGGCAGGCTGTAGATCTCGGCGCTCGTGTGCGTGGCGAAGACGAACATGAAGTAGAACGGCGCGACCATGATCAGGGCGCCGATGGCCACCATGGCGTAGGCCGTCCAGCGGGTGGTTTTCATCGGGACTCCTTGCGCTCATTGCGTTCGTTGCGGCTGAAAATGCGGTTATTGACCCAGGTGGTGCTGGCGATGATCAGGAACAGCAGCCAGGAAATGGCCGACGCCGTGCCGAAGTCGCCCGAGGAAAACGCCGTCTTGTAGACAAAGATGGCCGTCGTCATCACCGACTGGCTTACGCCGCTCGATTCGGCCACCAGCACGAACGGTTCCTCGAACAGCTGCAGGTTACCCATGATGGTGAGGGTCACGGCCAGGTAAATCATCGGACGCAGCTGCGGCAAGGTGATGTACCAGAACTGCTGGCGTTTCGACGCGCCGTCGATGGTGGCCGCCTCGTACAGATCCTTGGGTATCACCTGCAGCGCGGACAGATACAGCACCAGGTTCCAGCCCAGATAGCGCCAGAAAATCACGAAGGCGACGGCCGGCTTGATGAACAGCGAGCTGCCCAGCCAGTCGATCGATTCGGCAGGGAACAGGCCACCGATTAACGGCAGGCTGGCGCACCATTGGATCAGCACATTGATCTGGCCATAATCGCGCGAGAACAGGGTATTGAAGACCATGGCGATGGCCACGCTGGACGTGATGAACGGTAAAAAGTAAATGCCGATCACCAGGTTGCGCGAGCGCTTGAAGCTGTTGTGGATGAACGCTGCCAGCGGAATGGCCACCAGGTGCTGCGGCACGCCCGAGGCCAGCGCCAGCCAGACGGTATTGCCCAGCGAGCGCAGAAACCACGGGTCGCTCAAGGCATACTTGTAGTTGTCCAGGCCCACCCACTGCATGGCTTCCACGCCGCTGGCCGCTTCCCACTGGTTGAACGACAGATAGATGGAAAACAGCAGCGGGAACAGGCTGAAGACGGCGAACAAAATGAAAAATGGGCTGATGAAAATATATGGCGCCCACTTCTTCATGTTGAAGCGTTTCCTGGCGGGCCTCGCCGCCGCAGCAGCGGGCGCGCCATCGGTACAAGGCATGGAAGTAGTCATGCTGCTCCTAGCGCCGCGCGCGGTGGGTGATCAGGGCCTTGGCGTCGGCCAGCGCCGTCTTGATATCCTTGTTTTGCGCCAGCACGCTTTCCAGTTCCATGTTGACGATGTCGCGCGCCACGGCGTCGAACTTGTCGACGCGGATGACGGGGATTTTCGCCGCCGTGTCGCGCGCCAGAATACGCGTCTTCTGGCCGCCGAAATACGGCTGCGGCTCGTCCATCATCGGGTCCGCATACGCGGCCTTGAGGGCCGGGAAGGCGCCGATCTCTTTGAGCGAGTGCAGCTGGATATCCTTGTTGACGGTCATGAACTTGATGAATTCCCAGGCCTGGGTTTTATTCGCCGCCTTTTTCGGGATGCCGTAGAACGAGCCGCCGTACGACGCCAGCGCGCCGGCCGGCAGGTTCGCCGCACGCCACTGGCCGGACGACGCCGGCGCCAGCCACTTGGCCAGGTGGCCGCTGAGCCACGAACCCATCATCTGGCTGGCCACCTTATCGCGTTTAAAACCTTCGGCCCACTCGCCCGTCCAGGCCACGGTGCGTGCATCGATGCCGGCGACCCGCGCCGCCTTGGCCAGTTCGAACGCCTTGACGAAGCGGGGCGAGTCGACCAGCACCTGGCCCTTGTCGCCAAAATAGATGCCTTCGCCATCTTTCAAATTGGCGCGGATATAGATATCGGCCAGGTCGCTGGCGCCAGCCAGCAGATAGGTGCCGGTAGCGGCCTTGAGCTTCTTGCCGGCCGCGATATACGATTCCCACGATTGCGTCAGATCGGTTTCCTTGATGCCCGCCTTGTCCATCAAGTCCTTGCGGTAGAACAGCGTGCCCGGTCCCAGGTCGGCCGGCATGGCGCCCAGGGTGCCGCGCGAACTGGTCGCCTGCACGAACGTGAACGGCACGAACTGGGCGCGGTACTGCCCTGCCCCGTATGGCGGCAGCAAGAGGTCTTCCATGCCCTTCGATTCGGCGAAGCTGCCGACATAGCGGAAGTCGATGGCCATCACGTCGGGCAGGCGCGCGCCGGCCGCCAGCGCCGTCGTCATCGAGTTATGGTGGTCGTCGATCTGCAGGCTGACCAGCTTGACCTTCACTTGCGGATACAGCTTTTCCCACAGGGGCAAGGCTGTTTTCACGGCGCGGTCCAGGTCGGGGAACGAGGCGACGGTAATCGTGGCCGGGGCCAGCGCCGGCAACGGTGCGGCCGGCGGGACGGCGGCGGGAGCGGCGGCCACACCGGCGGCCAGGGTCAGCGCCGCCAGAGGGGCGGCGCCAAGGATGCTTGACTTCATTATTTCATCTCCGTTTATTGAGCGTCTTCTATCTTGAAAACGTTTTCACAACATGTGTCCATTTAACACCGCAAAGAAAATCAAGTCAATCGAAAAAGTTGTCATTTTTATTGAGGGCAGCGTGGCAAGGTCCATGCCATGGCTCGTGTTCTCCTATGAAAGGACACAAAAATCCGCCATTTTGAGAGGTTGTTGTTTTTCGTGAAAACGTTTTCATACGTAGGTCGGATTAGCGCTACGCGCGTAATCCGACAACATTGTTGGCGCAAGAGGCATGGTCCCGACGCGTTGTTGGCTACGCTGTGTCGGCTTACGCCCTGCGGGCTAACCCGACCTACCCCGACCTACCCCGACCGACGGCCCTGTGGGCATTTATGGTAATCTTTCGATGAAAAGGTTTTCAGAGCACTGAGGACCAGCCATCTTGATACCCAGGAATCACCTTGAACGATAGCGCCCACGCTGCTCCCCCTTCCACCCTGCTCGACGTGGCCCGCCAGGCCGGCGTGTCGCCCAGCACCGTTTCGCGCATCCTCAATGGCACGGCCAGGGTCTCCGACGACAAGCGCGACGCCGTGCTGGCGGCCATTGCGCACATGAAATTCGCGCCGAACCAGATGGCGCAAGGTCTGAAGAAGGGCCGCTCGATGACCATCGGCATCGTGGTGCAAGATATTTCCAGCCCCTTCTTCGACGAAAGCCTGCGCGGCGTGGACGACGGCTTGAAGGACACGGGCTACGCGTCCGTCATCGTCAGCGGGCACTGGAATGCGCAGGAAGAGGCGGACCGCATCCACTTGCTGCTGGCGCGGAAGGTCGACGGCATCATCCTGCTGTCGGGGCGCATCTCGGACGAGAGCGTGCTCGATTTCTCGCAGCAGCGGCCCATCGTCTCGACGGGCCGCCTGCTGGCCACGAAAAGCGCCATCGGCTTCAAGCTCGACAACGAATACGGCGCCTACCTGGCCGTGCGCCACCTGGTGGAACTGGGCCACCGCCGCATCGCCTTCGTGGCCGGCCCCGCCAACAACACGGATGCGGCCGAGCGCCTGACGGGCTACCAGCGCGCGCTGCGCGAAGCGGACATCGCCATCGACCCGAAGCTGATGGTGGAAGGCGATTTCCACGAGGCAAGCGGGATGCTGGCCATGAACCATTTGTTCGATACGCAGCAGCAATTCAGCGCCGTCTTCGCCGCCAACGACCTGTCCGCCTACGGCGTGCGCCTGTGCCTGTACCGCAAGGGCATCCGCGTGCCCGACGATATCTCGCTCGTCGGTTTCGATGACTTGCCCGGCTCGTCCTACACGACACCGCCGCTGACGACCATCCACCAGCCCCTGTACGACATCGGCCGCATCGCCACGGAAGCGCTGCTGGGACTGATCAATGGCGAGGCCGTGCAGGCGGCCATTCCACCGCTGGAACTGATCGTTCGCGAGACCACCCGGCGCATCCGTTGAGGCTTGCGGCTGGGAACTTTTCCGCCCGATTCAGGCTGAACGAGAATCACTACGCCAAAGGCATCCGCGACGCGTGCCGGAATCTGCAGCAATGGCGCATCCGCTTTACAATAGTGGCTCGTTCAGCAAGAATGCCTGCTTCAAGCAAGCTTGGCTCAACCCTCCGGCCACAGGCTGGAAGACTCCGAACACTCACCATAAAGGGACATCACATGGAACATACTCTGCCACCACTGCCATATGAAATGGACGCTCTGGCGCCGCATATTTCGAAAGAAACCCTGGAATACCACTATGCCAAGCATCACCAGGCGTATGTCACCAACTTGAACAACCTGATCAAGGGTACCGAGTTCGAGAACCTGTCGCTGGAAGAAATCATCAAGAAATCGTCGGGCGGCATCTTCAACAATGCAGCCCAGGTATGGAACCACACCTTCTACTGGAACGGCATGAAGCCGGCCGGCGGCGGCGCACCTGCGGGTGCCGTGGCTGACGCGATCAACGCCAAATGGTCGTCGTTCGACAAGTTCAAGGAAGAATTCACCAAGTCGTGCGTGGGCAACTTCGGTTCGGGCTGGACCTGGCTGGTGCAAAAAGCCGACGGCTCCGTCGACATCGTCAACACCTCGAACGCCGGCTGCCCGCTGACCACCGGCGACAAGCCGCTGTTGACCTGCGACGTCTGGGAACATGCCTACTACATCGACTACCGCAACCTGCGCGCCAAGTACGTGGAAACGTTCTGGGGCCTGGTCAACTGGGACTTCGTTGCCAAGAACTTCGCGTAAGCGCGGAACCTTGTCAACGTAGGGCGAAAAGAAGCCTGCGCCACCCCGCGCAGGCTTTTTTTTGCCTGCTGAAAAGCACGGCGCTGCGCTACAATCACTGCCCCGCCACCGCTATCTCCCTCTGCCACGATGTCCGCTCGCCTGCTGCGCCGCCTGTTGATCCTGCCCCTGCTCGCGTGCCACCTGCACGCGTGCGCGGCCGCCCCATCGCCCCTGCTGTCCGACTACACCCACAATGCCTGGGGCGCCCTGCAAGGCGCGCCCGTCGATGTGCTGAAATTCGCCCAGGGCAACGATGGCTGGCTGTGGATCGCCACGGCCACCGGCTTGTACCGCTACGATGGCGTGCGCTTCGACAGGGTCGACAGCGTGTACAGCCACCGCCTGCCGTCGAGCAATGTGCTGGGCCTGGCCACGCCGGCCGATGGCGCCGTGTGGGTCGGCTACCGCCTCGGCGGCGTCAGCGTCTTTCGCAAGGATGGCACGCGCACCTACCGCGAGGCGGACGGCTTGCCGCCGGGCGCCGTGTTCCATATCGAGGTAGCGCCCGACGGCGCCATCTGGGTCGGCACGCGCGATGGCGCGGCGCGCCTGGCGCCGGGCGCGGACCGCTTCGTTGCGCAGGCGGCCAACGTGGGCCTGCCCGACAAGCGCGTCTACCAGATCCTGTTCGCCCGCGATGGCACGCAGTGGGTGGGCACCATGCTTGGCGCCTACTTCCGCAAGCCGGGCGAGACGCGCTTTTCCCACGCCTGGCCGCGCACCATCCTCACCGGCATGGATGAAGCGCCCGACGGCGCCATCTGGGCCGTCGATGCGCAAAGCAATTACTACCGCGTGCGCACCAGCGCGCCGCGCGGCGGTGCGCCCATCCGGCCCGACGCCAGGGGCAACAGCATCCGCTTCGACCGCGCCAGCACCATGTGGCTGATGCAGCCCGATGGCATCGAACGCAAGTTCGACCCTTCCGGCCCCAGCCTGCCGGCCCAGCGCCTGACGCGCCAGAACGGCATCAGCGGCCCGCTGCCGCAGACCTCGTTCCAGGACCGCGAAGGCAATCTGTGGTTCGGCACCTCGACGGGCCTGGACCGGCTGCGGCCGAACCGCCTGAAGACCCTGGCCGTGGCCGTGCCCTTCGACCATCCCGGCATGCTGCCGGGGCCCGATGGCGACGTGTGGATCGGCGACTATGTGAGCGACGTGCGCAGCTTTACGGCCGATGGCATGAAAAAAGTGATCCTGAAAGGGGCGCTGGCGGCCAGCCACTGGGCGCCCGACGGCACGCTGTGGCTGGGCAACGAGCAGGAACTCCACCATCGCGCGCGCAACGGCGCCATGACGCGCGTGGCGACGCCCGTGCAGGGACTCGATCCGCAGGCGCTGCAGCAAGACCGCTCGGGGGCCCTGTGGGCCTCGTTTTCCGGTGGCGGCCTGTTTCGCCGGAGCGAAGGAAAATGGATCGCGAACGGCGGCCTCTCGGGCTTGCCGACGGTGCTGACGACGGCCATGGCGATGGATGGCGCCGGCACCGTCTGGCTGGGCCATGCCGACAATACCATCAGCCTGGTGGCCGACGGCCAGCGCGCGGGCGCCGTCAGGCGGCTCGGCGCGCCCGAGGGCCTGCAAGTGGGCACCGTGCTGCAGCTGTACCGCGATGGCGACGCGATGTGGGCCGGCGGCGAAAACGGCGTGGCCCTGTACCGCGCCGGCCGCTTCCACACCTTGCGCGGCGCGCGCGGCACGGTATTTCGCGGCGTGTCGGGCATCGTGCGCCTGCCGGACGGCGACCTGTGGCTGCATGGCGCGGACGGCATAGCCCATATCGGCGCCGCCAGCCTGGCCGCGTGGATGCGCGACGGCAGCGCTGTTACCTCGGAACGCTTCGACGCGCTCGACGGCTTGCAGGGCCATGCCTCGCAGCTGCGCCCCGTGCCGTCGCTGATCCATGCGCCCGATGGCAAGCTGTGGTTTTCCACCTCGGCCACCATCGGCATGCTCGACCCGCTGCATATCCGCCGCAACGCCCTGGCGCCGCCCGTGCAGATCCACAGCTTGCTGGCCAATGGCGTGCGTTACGCGCTGGACGATGGCAAGCCGCAGCACCTGCCGCAAGGCAGCAAGACCCTGCAGATCGGCTTCACGGCCCTGAGCCTGTCGATGCCGGAACGCGTGCGCCTGCGCTACAAACTGACGGGCGTGGATGCCGGCTGGCAAGAAGCGGTCGGACGCCGCGAAGCCTACTATACCAACCTCGCGCCCGGCAGCTACCGCTTCGAGGTCACGGCCGCCAACGAAGACGGCGTGTGGAACACGCAAGGGACAGGGCTAGCCATCGTCATCGCGCCCGCCTTCGCGCAAACGCCGTGGTTCATCGTGCTGCTGGCGCTGGGCGCCGCGCTGCTGCTGTATGGCGGCTATGTGCTGCGCATCCGCCACCTGACGCGCAACATGCAGGAGCGGCTGCAGGAACGCTTGCAGGAACGCCTGGCCGAACGCTCGCGCATCGCCCGTTCGCTGCACGACACCCTGCTGCAAAGCGTGCAGGGCCTGATCCTGTCATTCCATGCGCATGCGGACATGCTGCCCAAGGGCACGCGCGAACGGGCGCGCCTCGACGGCACCCTCAACCTGGCCGACCAGCTGCTGATCGAAGGACGCGACCAGATCATGGACTTGCGCGCCTCGGCCGAACCGGACGAACTGCGCCTGGCGCTGCAGCAATTCGGCAAGGGCCTGGCCGAGCACCGCGCGCATGCGTTCACCGTGCATGTGAGCGGCACCTGCCGGCGCCTGCAGCCGCGCGTGCATGACGAGATCTATGCGATCGCGCGCGAAGCGCTGTTCAACGCCTCGCGCTATGCCGAAGCGGCCAACATCGTGCTGGAACTCGACTATGCGGAGCAGGCATTCACCCTGCGCGTGCGCGACGACGGCTGCGGCCTCGATGACGCCGTCGCACAGGCGGGCCAGCGGCCCGGCCACTGGGGCCTGGTCGGCATGCGCGAGCGCGCCGCCGGCATCGCGGCCAGCCTGCGCATCGACAGCCGGCCCGGTGCCGGCACGCAGATCGAAGTAAGCGTGCCGGGCCGCCTCGCTTACTGAGGGCGCGCCGGTCGCCGGGCTTGTTCTATGTGAACCGCGATCGCGCCACACCGTGAACTGCATCTGCGCCAGCGCAAACGGGAGCGGGCGGCAAGCGCCCATACTGGCCGCTCCGATGACTTACCCGTTTGTGCCATGAACAAACTCATCGATATTTCCCTGGACCGGTGGGACGCCCGCGGCAGCGCCGCGCAGCAGGCGGCGGCGCAGCAGGCACTCGAAGATGGGCAGGTACTGCTGCTGCCCGCGCTGGGCTTTCCCCTGCGGCAGGAAGAGCATACGCTGCTGAACGGCGCTGTGGGTAGCGCCAGCAGCGCCAAGAACATCAGCTGGGAACCGGCGCGCGGCGTGCGCGGCCACGGCGACGCCTACGATGCGACCCTGCTGGCCGCGCTGATGCAGCGCTATGCGCGGCACACGCAGCGCCTGCTGGCCGGCTTGCTGCCTGCCTATTCGGCCCATCTGCAGCAAGGTAAGGGCAGCTTTCGTCCCGTGGAAATTGCCGGCAGGGTGACCTCGTGGCGCAAGGACGATACACGCCTGCACGTCGACAGCTTTCCCTCCTCGCCCACGCAGGGCCGGCGCATCCTGCGCGTCTTCACCAACATCCATCCGCGCGACGCACCCCGCGTGTGGAAACTGGGCGCGCCATTCGAGCAGGTGGCACAGCATTTCCTGCCCGTCGCGAAACGTCCGCAACCGGTGCTGGCGGCCCTGCTGCAATGGCTGCGCGTCACCAAGTCGCGGCGCACGGCCTACGACCACTACATGCTGCAGCTGCACGACGCCATGAAGGCCGACCTCGGTTACCAGGCGCAGGTGGAACAGTACACGCATGCGTTCGCGCCGGGCCAGACGTGGATCGTCTTCAGCGACACGGTATCGCACGCTGCCCTGCGGGGACAGCATGCGCTGGAGCAAACCTGGCTGCTGCCCGTGCACGCCATGGCCGCTCCGCACAAGTCGCCGCTGGCCATCCTCGAGCGCCAGTTGCAACGCCCGCTGGCCTAGCCGGGGCTCAGGCCGGCAAGCGGACCGCCTTGAAGCGCCGCCAGGCCTTGTGCATGCGGCCATCGCTGCCTTGCGCCTGCGCGCGCGCCGCCAGATAGCCGCGCACGAAGGCAGCATGCAGCCGCAACCGGTCCTGGGCCGACTGGTCGGCCTGGCCGGGCTGGTCGGCCTGAACTTCGGGCAATTGCCGCAGCAGCCGGTCGGCCACCTGCACATCGTTGAGCCAGCCCAGTTCATCCTGCAAGGCCGACAGCCGCCCCACATACGGATGCACGGCCCTGCCCGCAAACAGCGAGGCAAAAAATTCCGTCGCATAGCGCGTCTTCTTGGCCGCGATGCGCACCCGGTGGCGCTGCTGCGGCGTCGCATGCAGCAAACGCTTGCCACGCTTTATCAGGCGGCGCTGGGCCTTGCGCAAGGTCGCGCGGGCAAATGGCGAAACGCGCGCATCCAGGCGCCGCAATTGGCGCGCGGAACAGCTGTCGCGCCAGGCGCGCGCCTGCAGCCAGCGCTGCAAGCCCAGCATGCAGGCCGTGTAGCGCGCCGAGGTGACGGCCTGGGCCGCTTGTTCGTGCTTGAGGCGCGCCTGCGCGTGCGCCGCCTCCGCCAGCGCCGCCGCATCCGTGGCCGCCTCGCCATTGATCTGCGCCAGGGTGTTACCCGCCAACACATCCCAGTCGCGCGCCTCGCCCAGCGCGCCGCCCAGCCACTCGAGTTCGCCCTTCAAGACGTCCGGCAGCGCCAGCAGCGACTTGAACATGCCCAGCGCCGAGCGCAGACGGCGCAGGCCCACGCGCATCTGGTGCACGCTTTCCACGTCCTCGCCCCCCGCCACGCCATCCTGGTTACCGCTCACCTGCTCGAGGCAATTGCCGCAGATAGCGATGAAGGCTTGCTGCACCGTCATGCCGTCATCGAGCCGCAAAGGCTGCGCCTTGACGGCTTGCAAGGGATGCGATGCGGCCAGCCGGTAACCGCGCTCCGCCTTGCTCATATGGCCCAGCTGCAGCGGCACCTCCTGCAGCAGGGCCAGCGCCACGTCGAACAGGCTGGACGCCTGCCCCTGCTTCAATTCCAGTTCGATCTCGCTGACGGGCACGCTGCGCGCGGCGCCATCCGCGCCGCTTTCGATGACACCCTGGTCCAGCACGCATTCGATCTGGTCGCCCTGCGGCGTGCGCAACTGCCATACGGTGCGCTCCATGCGCGTGGTAAACACGGGCCGCAAGGCGTCGCGGATGGCGTCCTGGCGCAGCAGCGCGCGGATGGGCTGCTTGCGGCCGATGACCGAGTCGAGCGCGGCCAGATCCGGTTGCGGCCCCGGCACCTCGCCCTCCCATTCGTGGCGGCTGTGCAAGCCGCCGCTGACCGTGCCGCCCGCCTTCAGGGTTTGCACCCAGCGTCCGTCCACCTGGCGCACGCGCAAGCCCGCCTGGTGGCGGCACAGCTGCAGATCGGGCGTGTCGACATAGATATCGTGCATCTGCAACAGTTGCGGCTCACCTTGCGTGGATTGCGCCAGCAGCGGGTGCGCGCGCAAACGCGGTACATCTTGCTGCGCCAGCAACAATTTCAATTCGATTTCCATGACCGCTCCTTGCGAGACTCCTGATCGCCCATTGTAAGGCGCGTGCGGCCACGCGTACGGCGCACGCACACGGACCTTGATTTTGCGCGAAAATAAGCGCTTCATTCAACGAGGAGATGCCATGACCTACCACGCCGCCGAGAACCGCTACGACAGCATGCAATACCGCACCTGCGGGCGCAGCGGGCTGAAACTGCCACTGCTGTCGCTGGGACTGTGGCATAACTTTGGCGACAGCAACAATCTGGCATCGCAGCGCGACATGCTGCGCACGGCGTTCGACCTGGGCATCACGCATTTCGACCTGGCCAATAATTACGGCCCGCCGTATGGCAGCGCGGAAAGCAATTTCGGCAAGCTGCTGCGCGATGATTTCCTGCCCTACCGCGATGAACTGATCATTTCCACCAAGGCGGGCTGGGACATGTGGCCGGGGCCGTACGGCCAGGGCGGCGGTTCGCGCAAATACGTGCTGGCCAGCCTGGACCAAAGTCTGAAGCGCCTGGGCCTCGACTATGTCGACATCTTTTACTCGCACCGTTACGACGCCGACACGCCGCTCGAAGAAACCATGGGCGCGCTGGCCACCGCCGTGCAACAGGGCAAGGCGCTGTACGTGGGCCTGTCGTCGTATTCGCCGCAAAAGACGGCCGAGGCGGCCGCCCTGCTGAAGGAATGGAAAGTGCCGTGTCTGATCCACCAGCCTGCCTACAACATGCTCAACCGCTGGATCGAGGAAGACGGCTTGCTCGACACCCTGCAGCAGGAAGGCATGGGCTGCATCACATTCACGGCCCTGGCGCAGGGGCTGCTCAGCGACAAGTACCTCGATGGCGTGCCGCAGGATGCGCGCGTCAACCGGCCCGGCGGCGGTTCGCTGATGCAACAGCACCTGAGCGCGGAAAACCTGGCCCGCGTACGCGCCCTGAACCAGATCGCCGCGCAACGGGGGCAAACCCTGGCGCAGATGGCGCTGGCCTGGGTGCTGCGCGATCCCCGCGTCACTTCGACCCTGATCGGCGCGAGCAGCAGCGCGCAAATCCGCGAAAACGTGGCCGCGCTGCAGCAACTGTCGTTCACTGCCGATGAGCTGGCCGCCATCGACGTGCAGGCGCGCGAAGGCCATATCAATCTGTGGGAAGGTCCGTCGCGGGCGACCTGATCACCCGTCCTGCGCTTGTGGCGGCGGCAGCGGGCAGGTAGACTGCCGCCGCCTTCCAATTTCCTCCACGAGGTTCCATGCACGCCATCCCCGCCATCACCCTCTGCCTGCTGCTGTCCTGCGCGGCCAGCGTCAACGCGGCCAATTATTGCGACTCGCCGCAATGGTCGATCGTGCACAACAAGAGCTACGACGAGGTGATGCAGATCGCCACGAAGCGCGACAAGATCCGCGACGCCGAATGCAGTTTTACCGATGTGATCCTGAGAATCCAAAACGAGGAGGCGGGCATCGGGCGCTATCCGGGCATCCTGCTCATCGCCGACGCGCAGGATGAAAACTTCGTCGTCACCAGCCGCGTCGGCGCCTACACCATCTTCAGCTACCGCTACAACGACAAGCGCCTGCTGCAGTTTGCCATGAAAGATCACAGCTGGGCGGAAGGGGAAGCGTTCCAGGCCAGCGCCTACAAGATCACGGGCGTGAAGGAATTCAAGACCA
Source organism: Janthinobacterium sp. BCJ23 (assembly GCF_059617945.1). Classification (NCBI taxonomy): domain Bacteria; kingdom Pseudomonadati; phylum Pseudomonadota; class Betaproteobacteria; order Burkholderiales; family Oxalobacteraceae; genus Janthinobacterium; species Janthinobacterium sp. BCJ23. The sequence continues at coordinate 149,478 of NZ_JCAQAW010000003.1, forward strand.
TCACGGGCTTCCCCACCACCTTGCTGGTGGTACAGACATTCCAGTTTTACGGGCCCAAATAAGGCGGCAGCAACGCGCCCAATTCCTGCGCCACTTGCCGACGCCGCTCTGGCGTGGCGAAGACGCCCACCGCTACGTGCCGGGTAGCATCATACATATCGTTGATGTGTATCAATTGGCGCGGCCCTTGCGGCATGGCGATGCGCGTGCGCCACGGCGCAAAGTGTTGGCGCCGGCAATGCCCGCCGCTGACCTGTTCAATGATCAGTTCGCCGTCGCGCAGGACGATGTGTTCATAGTCGCGCGCATGGCGCAGGTAATGCAGCAGGGCGATAGCCACCAGGCACAGTTCGGCGAACGAAAAGACGGGAATGTACCAGAGGCCGCGCAGCGCAAAGGCGGCGGCAATGACGAGGGAAAACAGGCATAGCAAGCCATAGGCGCGCAGCAACTGGCGCGCCGTCAAGGCACTGTGGCGCGCCAGCAGCCATTGCGGCTGCTCGCGCGAGTGATCGCGTGGCATGGCGCCTCCCGCACTATCGCTCCATCACCGCAGCGGCCTTCGCCGCCGCAAGGTTCAGCCAGATCGTTCAGCCAGCTTGCGCCAGGGTCAGGCGCCCATGCGCACCAGCGCATGGCCCACGTGCTGCCACCAGTGATCGCGCGACTTGACCTGTTTCAGGCAAGACGTGTCGATTTCCGTGGGAAACACGTGATCCTGGCAAGCCTTCGTTTCCAGGGCATAGCGCTGGTTTTCCGCCGCCGACAGGGCCACGACGAGCCAGAACGCCAGCGCCAGCAAGACCACCAGCAAACTCCAGGCCAGGTGGTTGGTATTACTTTTTTCGCCAAAAAACTCGCGTGGCCGCGTCTCGCGGTACATCGACATCAAGTCTTTTTCTTTCTCTTGCGACATCTGCGTTTGCATCCTCTGACATCCTATCCTGTGCCGGCCGGCTGGCCATGGCGGCGCGCACGCCGCCTTGCCGCCATTTTACGCTGATGGCGCCACAGCGGCGGCAATTTGCGGCCGGCCTCTGGCATCAGGGCCGTGGCGCTGGCGCCTGGGGAGCGCCGGGTTCGCCATCGCCGTCCTCTGCAGGCCGCACGGGCGCCAGGCTTTCCACATGGTCGACGTCGATGTCGCCGCCATCGGGTGCCGTATTGCGCGGCTCCACGCCGGCCCGCTCGCCCGTGCCCGCGGCATCGCTGTCGTTATCGAGCTCTTCCGGGTCCTGGCCCGGCACGCCCTGCATGTCGCTGCCGCTGTCGGAACTGTCGCTGGGACCCAGCGCCCCCTTGCCATGGCCGCTGCCCAGGACGCGGTCGGGGATGACGGGCAAATTGTCCGGATCGAGTGAACTGCTGCTCATGGCGGCCTCCGTTAACAAAAAAACCAGCTTACTCCCCTGGCCCGGCCAGCGGCGCACGCCTGCACGGCCTTTCCCCCAGAAAATGCGGCGGCGCACAACTATTTTCATAAATTACTTCACAAATGTAATATTCATTGCTATAGTTAATTCAAGTAAGCATCTTCTCACCCAGAAACTGCTTCATCGTCGGCATGGCGCCCACCAGCGCCATGCCGCCGAACCGACCGGTACGTGGCGATCCGGCCCATCCACCCAGCCATCAAGCACATTTTGGAGTCTTATCATGCAAGCCAAATCCCTTATCGCAGCATTGTTTGCCGTCACCGCCGCCACCTCGGCTTTCGCCCAAAGCGCCGCGCCTGCCACCACGGGCCAGCAATTGTCGCGCGAACAAGTCACGGCCGAATACGTCCGTGCCCGCAACGCCGGCGAAATCGCCACCAGCGAAGTCGACTATCCGAAAACACCGGCCACCGCCGCCAGCCAGGTGACGCGCGAGCAAGTCATGGCCGAGTTCTACGCCGCCCGCAAAGCTGGCCTGATCCCGCAAACGGAAGCGGACTTTGACGTCGCGCAAACGGCAAAACACGTCGTGCAATAAGAAACCAGTCAGCCGGTTTCAGTCAGTAACAACTCAGTTGCGGCGCAGCACCCGGGCCACTCCCGGCGCTCACCGCGGCGAGCTGTCAGCAGTACCCCAACACCTTCTTCCGGAGTTCCTGCATGTCCCTGCACCGCCGTTTGCTTGCCGCCAGCCTGATCCTTGCCTTGAGCGCGTGCGCCGACATGGGCCATATCGCGCCGCAATCGGCCATGCTCGACGCCAACAAGCTGCAAGCGAGCCAGGCCATGGATGCCGCCGCCAGCGCAGCGATCGCCTGGCCGCGCACGCAATGGTGGCAAGACTTGCATGACCCCCAATTGAACCATTTGATGGACCAGGCGCTGGCCGACAGCCCCACCCTGCGCGGCGCCCAGGCGCGCGTGCGCCAGGCCGAGGCGCTGGCCGGCGCCGCCGAGGACAAGACCCGCCCGCAGGCCGACGCGAATGTTTCCATCAACCGCGAACTGTATTCCCAGCATGGCAGCACGCCAGCGCCGCTGGCCGGCAATTACGCGTGGCGCAACCAGGCCACCGTCACGGCTTCGTACGACCTGGACCTGTGGGGCCGCAACCGTGCCGCCCTGTCCGCCGCCCTGGGCGACGTGCAGATGGCGTCGGCCGAATCGCAGATGGCCCGCCTGGCCCTGGAAACGGCGCTGGTGCGCACCTACATCCAGCTGTCGTATGAATTCCAGCTGCAGGACGTGATCGAACGCAGCCTGGCGCAGCGCGCCCGCATCCTCGACATCACGCGCCAGCGCAAGGCGGCCGGTATCGGTACCGACATTGACGTGGCGCAGATCGAAACCACCTTGCCGGCCGGACGCCGCCAGCTGGAACAGTCGGCCGAATCGCTGGCCCTGCTGCGCAACCAGCTGGCGGCCCTGGCGGGCAAGGGCCCGGCAGCGGGCGCGGCGCTCACGCGCCCTGTGCTGCGCCTGGACCAGCCGCTGGCCATTCCCGCCGCCCTGCCGGCCGACCTGATCGGCCGCCGGCCCGACATCGCCGCCCAGCGCTGGCGGGTCGAAGCGGCGGCGCAGCGCATCGACGCGGCCAAGGCCGAGTTCTACCCTAACGTGAACCTGGTGGCGTTTGCCGGCTTCCAGGCCTTCGGCTTCAGCCATTTTCTTGACGCCAATTCGCAGATCCGCGGCGCCTCGCCCGCGCTGAGCCTGCCCATCTTTGCCGGCGCCCGCCTGCGCGCCCAGCTGGGCAGCCAGACAGCCGTGTACGACGGCGCCGTGGAGCAGTACAACGCCACCGTCATCAACGCCATGTCGGACGTGGCCAACGCCGTCACCAAGGCGCAGTCGCTGGCCAAGCAACACGAGCTGACCGTGCAGGCGCTGGCCACGGCGCGGCGTGCGCGCGACCTGGCGGAAAAGGCGTACAAGGCGGGCATGAGCGACGCCATCGCCATGCTCAACACGCAAGTGGCGCTGCTGGCGGAAGAACAGCAGCAGGCGCAAAATGGGGCGCGCGAGCTCGATCTGTACGTTTCCTTGATGAATGCACTGGGAGGCGGCATATAAGCTTGCAATCCTGGCATTGCCCTAGCTCAACAAGATACAATCGGAACTTTATTCACACATGAAGGAATATGACATGACCGCTTTTGACGCCACCGCCAAGCGGCTGCAAAACATCCGCACGCGCATGCCAGGCTTCCCCATGGAACTGATGCGCCTGTTGCGCATGACGTACCACATTCAAAAAGGCATGAAGGACCTGACCAACGCCGCGCTGAAAAAGCACGACCTGGTCGATGCCAGCTACATGGTGCTGGCCGTGCTGTACGGCACGGACGACGAAACCTCGAACGCCTGCACCCTGGGCATGGCCTGCCATGAAAAACCGGCCAACCTGACGCGCGTGTGCAACGACCTGGAAACGCGCGGCCTGATCCATCGGGGCACGCGTCCCGGCGACCGCCGCTCCGTGATGATCTCGCTGACCGACAAGGGCCGCGCGCTGATCGAAACGGCGCTGCCCGACGTGTACCAGGAAACGTCGGCCCTGTACGAAGGGTTCACGGAAGAAGAGCTGCAAGTGCTCGACAAGCTGTACATGCGCCAGCTGCGCAATTTGAACAATCTCAACAACCAGAACTGATAGCCTATCGATGACGCCAGCCACAGCAACAACACCTATAGACGGCCCCCTGACCCGGGTGGCCCGCTGGCTGGCGCTGGCGCTGCAGGACTGGCGCGCGACGGAAGGCGAACGCTGGATCTACGTCGGCAAGACTCTGATCGCCGCGTTCTGCGCCCTGTGGCTGGCTTACCGCCTGGGCCTCGATTCACCGAGCACGGCGATGACCACCACCATCATCCTGGCCCTGCCCAGCAGCGGCATGGTGCTGGAAAAAAGCTTTTACCGCCTGTGCGGCACCCTGCTCGGCTGCACGGCCGCACTGACCCTGATCGGCCTGTTCCCGCAGCAGCCCGTGCTGCTGTTCGCCGGCCTGGCCCTGTGGGTGGGCCTGTGCACGAGCGGCTCGGCCCTGCACCGCAACGCCCAGTCGTATGTGTACGTACTGGCCGGCTACACGGCCTGCATGATCGTGCTGCCCGCCATCGAGCAGCCGATGCAGGTCTTCTCGCTGGCCGTCACGCGCGTGGCTGAAGTGAGCCTGGGCATCATCTGCTCGGCAGCCGTGTCCAGCGTGCTGCTGCCGCGCCACCAGGGCACGCAGGTCATGCGCACGGTGCAGGCGCGCTACGGCAAATTCCTCACCTTTTGCCAGGATGTGCTGCAGCAAAAACTCACGCCGGCGCAAGTGGAACTGACGCATCTGCAGTTTGCCGCCGACGTGGCGGCGCTGGAACTGGGCCGCTCGGCCGCCCTGTTCGAAGTGACGAGCAAGGTCAGTCACGTGCGTGCGCAAAACCGCAAGCTGCACGCCTTCAACGCCACCTTCATGACGGCGCTGACCACCTTCTATACCTTCCACCGCCTGTTCGACCGCCTGCAGCGCGATGGCGAAACCCAGGTCATGCAGGCCTGCGCGCCCCTGTACGCCATCGTCGCCGAAGCGCTGCAAGCGACGCCTTCGCAAGACTCCCTCGACACCATGCAGCGGCATCTGCAGACGGCGCTGGGCCAGGCGCGCGCGGACATCGACGGCGCCGCCATCGCGCATGCGCAGCGCATCGATTTCGACACCGTGTGCGAATTGCTCGAGCGCTTCGCGCGCGACATGAGCCGCTTTCACGAAGTGTATTTCAGCCTCGTGCACGACACGCCGCTGGACGTGAGCACGCCGCAGGCATATGCACCGAAGACGCCGCCCGCACTGGTACTTGCCAGCGGCGCGCGCGCCGGCATCAGCCTGGCCCTGCTGGCGCTGGGCGCCTATTTCCTCGCCTGGCCCTACGCCAGCACGGCGATGCTGATGGCGGCCGTGTTCTGCGCGCTGGCCTCGTCCTCGCCGCGCCCGATCATGATGATCCGCCAGGTGCTGGCGGGCTTTCTGATCGCCATGCCGCTGTCGCTCGTCTGCGTGTACTTCGTGCTGGTGCACGGCGACGGCTTCCCCATGCTGGTACTCAGTTTTGCGCCGTTCCTCGCCGTCGGCCTGTACCTGATGACGAATCCCGCCAAGCTGGGCGTGGGCCTGGGCGTGTCGACCTTCATCACGCAGATGGCGCCGACGAATGTGATGCATGTCGATGGCGCGGCCTTTCTCAACACGGGCATGGCCCTGATCGTCGGCCTGATGCTGGCCGCCCTCGTGTTTGCCGTGCTGCTGCCCGAGCACACGATGGGCCACAAGGACCACATCGGCCGGGCCCTGTGGCGCGAAGCGCTGCATGCGTGCACGGCGCCCGCACGCCGTGTCAAACACCGTTTCGACAACCGCGTGCGCGACCTGCTCAGCCAGCTCAACGCGGCGGCCGGCCCGGCGCCGGGCGAAGCCACGCGCGCCGTCGTGCGCCAGGCACTGACCCTGCTGGAAATCGGCCACTCCGTGATCGAACTGCGCGAACTGATCGCCACCGCCCGGCCAGGCGCCACGCGCCACGCGCTGCAGCAGTGCGTGGACCACATCGCCAGCTGGCTGCGCACGCGCAGCGATACGGCACTGCAGGCGGCGCTGGCGGCCACCCTGCAGGCGGGCGCCGTCGTGCGCGCGGCCCAGACGGAAGCCGATGCCACCGGCGAGCGCAGCGCGCGCCTGCAGACGGCGCTGGCCGACCTGCACTCGATCTACACCTCATTGCTCGACCACATGGCGCCTGGCGCCGGAGACCACCATGCCGCGTGAATTCGCCCTGTTCGGAATTCTGATTCCTACCCTGCTGCCCCTGTTCCTCCTCAGCATAGTCCTGCAAACCCTGCTCGACCGCGTGCTGGGCTGGCTGGGCGTGTACCGCATGGTGTGGCACCCGTCGCTGGCGCGGCTGTGCATCTTCATCGCCATCTTCGGCGCGCTGGCGCTATCGCTTTACAAATAAAAAAAACCGCTCAACCCGATCAAGGAAAGGCTGCCGACATGGTAAGCAAACTGACCCGCTATGCAATCACCGTGCTGCTATTGGCAGCCGCCCTATGGATAGGCAAGACCGTCTGGGACCGCTACATGGAGTCGCCGTGGACGCGCGACGGCCGCATCAAGGCCGACATCGTCAACATCAGCGCCGACGTGGCCGGCACCGTCACGGACGTGCTGGTGCGCGACAACCAGGTCGTGCAAAAAGGCGACGTGCTGTTCGTCGTCGACAAGGAACGCTATGTGAGCGCGCTGGCGCAAGCCGATGCCGTGCTGGCCGCGCAAAGGACGGAACAGGGCCGCCGCGGCAAGGAAGCGCAGCGCCGCGCAGGCCTTGACGCCAGCATCATCTCGACGGAAAGCCGCGAAAGCGCGGCGTTCGCCGCCACCTCGGCCACGTCGCAAGTGCAGGCCGCCGTGGCCGCCCGCGCACTGGCGCAATTGAACCTCGAGCGCACCACCGTGCGCGCGCCCGTCAGCGGCTACGTGACGAACCTGAACGTGCACAAGGGCGATTTCGCCGCCGTCGGCGCGGCCAAGCTGGCCGTCATCGACAGCGCCTCCTACTACGTCGTCGGCTACTTCGAAGAGACCAAGCTGGGCATGCTGGCGCAGGACGACAAGGCGGAAATGAATCTGATGAGCGGCGGCACGCTGCATGGCCACATCGAGAGCATCGCGCGCGGCATCACCGACCGCGACGCCGCCACGGGCCGCGAACTGCTGGCCGACGTCAACCCCACGTTCAACTGGGTGCGCCTGGCGCAGCGCGTGCCCGTGCGCATCCACATCGACGAGCAGCCGAAAGGACAACTGCTGGTGGCCGGCACCACGTGCACCGTGGTGATCACGCCCCACTCTGCACCGGCGCCGAAACCAGCGGCCGCGCACCCCGCATGATACGCGGCGGCGCCGGACGCCTGGCGGAAATCGCCCTGTTCCTCGACGCCGCGGCGCTGGGCAGCTTTTCCGCGGCCGGCCGCAAGCACGGCCTGTCGCCGGCCGCCGCAAGCGCCGCCATCGCGCGCCTGGAAGCGGCGCTGGGCGCCACCCTGTTCGAACGCACCACGCGCCAGCTGCGCCTGACGGAAGAAGGCCTGCACTACCGCCGCTACAGCGAACAGGCGCTGGACTTGCTGGCGCAGGCCGAAGACGGCTTGCACGCGGGCGGCGGCGCCGTGCGCGGCGTGGTGCGCATTTCGGCGCCGTCCGACATCGGCCGCCAGTTGCTGCTGCCCATGCTCGACCGCTTTGCCGCGCTGCACCCGCAGGTGCGCCATGCGCTGACCCTGACGGACGCCACGGCCAACCTGGTGCAGGACGACGTCGACCTGGCCATCCGCTACGGCGAGCTGCCCGACAGCGACATGGTGGCGCGCCTGCTGCACCCGGGCCGGCGCGTCGTGTGCGTGGCGCCCGCGCTGGCCGCCAGGGTCGGCGTGCCGGCCGCGCCGCGCGACCTGGCATCGCTGCCGACGCTCGTGCTCACGGCCGGCGACGGCGCGCCGCAGGAGTGGCGCTACCGCGAAAACGGCAAGCGCCACAGCCTGCGGCTGCAGGGGGACTGGCACAGCAACGACGGCGAAATCATCCGCCGCTGGGCCGTGGCCGGCCATGGCTATGCCTACAAATCCCTGCTCGACATCGGCGACGACCTGCGCGCGGGGCGCTTGCAAACGGTGCTCGACGATTACTTTGCCGATAGCGTCCCCCTGAACCTGCTGTACCGGCGCAGCCGCTTCCAGCCGCCGCGCGTTACCCTGCTGGTCGAGTTCCTGCTGCGGCAATTCGCCGACCTGCAGGCGCACGGTTAGCGGGCCGCCATCACGGCGCCAGCACGCCCAGCTGGCGCAGCAGGGTCAGATTGTCTTCCAGGTGCCAGTTGTCGCTGATGCGCCCTTGCGCATTCACGCGGTACAAATCAAACGCATGGAAATCGATGGCTTGCCCCTGGCCGCGCAGCTCGCCCTGCGGCGTGGGGAAGACGCCCGTGAAGCGGCCCGTGAAATGCAGGCGCAAGGTGACCCGGTCGCCGGCCACCAGCATCTCCTCGATGGCGACTTTCAAATCCGGCACCGCCGCATGGAACACCTGCGACGCCTGCAGCGGACCGGCCAAGCCCTGCGGCCGGCCGGCGGGCAAGGTACGGTCGGTGAAATCGTCAGCCAGCGCCAGCCGCGCCAGGGCCGGATCGCCGCTTTGCCAGAACGCGGCATAGCGGCGCGCGGCCAGCGCCACGGTGGCATCGGCTTTCGCGCCGGACAGGTGGGCCGGCATGGGCAAATCCATGGCGGCATGGGCTGGCGCGGCGGCCAGCAGCGACAGGGCCAGGAGGGCGGGGGCAAAAGCGGGCATAGTAGTTCCAAATGAGTTGATCGGCGTGCACATGGCACACCGCCATTCTGGACCCGCTTGCCGCGCTTGATAATTGGTCCCGTGCTTGAATCAGTCGCTTACTGAAGTTGAAAATCAGCGTCCGCCCGCCACGTCGAGGATGCTGCCCGTGACATAGCTGGCGCCCGGCCCCAGCAGGTACACAATGGCGTCGGCGATTTCTTCAGGCTGGCCGCCCCGCTGCATCGGCACGCCGGGCGCCAGGCGCGCCACCCTGCCCGGTTCGCCGCCCGAAGCGTGGATCTCCGTATAGATGATGCCGGGCCGCACGCCGTTGACGCGGATGCCCTCGGCCGCCACTTCCTTCGCCAGGCCGAGGGTCAGGGTATCGACGGCGCCTTTCGAGGCCGCGTAATCGATGTATTCGTCCGGAGAGCCGAGGCGCGCCGCCGCCGACGACACATTCACGATGCGCCCGCCCTGCCCGCCATGGGCCGTCGACATGCGCCGCACGGCCTGCTGGCAGCACAGGAAATAACTGATCACATTGGTGCGCAGCACGCGTTCGAGGCGCTGCGCGGACATGTCGACGAGCCGGCATTTCTGCTCCAGCACGCCCACATTGTTGACCAGCGCCGTGAGCGTACCCAGGCGCGCATCGACTTCCGCAAACAGGCGCGCCACGTCCGCTTCATCGCTGGCATCGGCCTGCACGGCGATGGCCTCGCCCCCGTCGGCCACGATGCGCGCGCACAGCGCGTCGGCCGCCTGCGCGTCGCGCACATAATTGATGCACACGGCATAGCCCTGGCGCGCCGCCAGCAGCGCCGTCGCCGCGCCGATGCCGCGGCTGCTACCGGTAATCAAGATCACTTCCTTCATCGTCCCTCCTGAATAGTTGTGGCTTCATCATACGCGGACGAAAAAAAACCCGCACGCGGCGGGTTTTTCGTACTGACACATTCAATTTCGGAAATGCGTCATGGCGTAAGTGAGGTGCTGCCACCAGTGTTCGCGCGACTGCACGGACGCCAGGCATTTCGCATCGACCTCGTTCTTGAACGCGGGGTCCACGCAAGCCTTGCTGGCCAGCGCATTGCGCTGGTTTTCCACGTTGACGATGGCAATCGCCAGCCACGCCACGAGGGCGAGGGCCAGTACGCACAGGGTCCAGGGCAGCTGTTTCATGACGTCTCCGCTTACTTCTTCGCTGGGGCCGGTGCGCGCTCTTTCAGCACGCGCGCCACCAGTTCATCCATCACGCGCAGGGTCGCGGCCTGGGTTTGCGGCTCGGACTGGCCCGGGCGCGACAGCTGCGCCGGCGACGTCACGAAGCGGCCATCGATGACGATGGTCGGCGCGCTCTCGATCTTGCTGGCGGTGATCAGCTGCTCGTTGCGTTTCAGCTTGGTCTGCACGCCGAACGAGTTGAACATGTCCAGGTATTTCGCCTTGTCGATGCCGTTCTTGACCAGCAGGTCGAGGATGGCGTCATCGCGGTTCAGGCGGTTGCGCTCGACGTGGATGGCGCGGAAGATCTTGTCGTGGAACTGGTCCAGCTGGCCCATCGCTTCCAGCGTGGCATAGGCGTGCGCCTGCGGGTCTTTCGGGCCGGTGGCGGCCAGGTGGACGCGGCGGAAGGCGATCTTGTCGCCCTGCTTCTTGACCCAGTCGTGCATCAGCGGATCGAGCACGTAGCAGTGCGGGCACGAATACATGAAGTACTCGACCACTTCCACCTTCTTGCCCGTGTCCGTGCGCACTGGCGTCGTGAGCGTGGTAAAGCCGGTATCGGCCGCCATGGCGCCGCCGGTGGCCGCCACCAGGGTGACGGCGGCAAGCAGGGGACGCAAGAAACGCAGAAAACGCATATAAATCCTTCATCATAAGTGGTCGTGAACGGGGCGAGATTACCACTTTTTGCGCCGGACGATGTCGCCCGGCCGGAAAAAAAGCGCTTTTATCCGCTCCGTTTGCACCCGCTTAAGCCGCATTTAAGCCCCGCCGCGCCCCTGCCTCAGAAATGGTAGCGCGCCGACACGCGCAACTGGCGCGCCTCATTGAGGTAAATGCTCGAGCGGCAGCCCGGCGCATCGCCGTAATGGCGGCGGTTGGCCAGGTTGCTGCCGGCCAGTTCCAGCTCCCAGGCGCCCAGCTTGCGCACATAGCGTCCGTCCACGGTGGCAAACGCTGGCACCTGTGCCAGGCAGCTGTTGGCGAAATCGGGACCATAGCGCAGCGCGCGCAGCCATTGCACGCCCACATCGGCACTGGCGCCCGCCTGCCCCGTCCAGTACAGGCGCAGGCTGGCCAGGGTCTTGGGCACGAGAGCGATGTCCGGGCCGTCGTAGGCGTAATCGTCATAGCGCGCATGCACTTGCCGCAGCTGCCCGTCGAGGCGCCAGTCGCGCGCCAGCGCCATGCTGGCCTCGATGGCGACACCGTCGCGGCGCGAGGGATCGAGGTTGCCCGCAAAGCCCAGCTGGCCCAGGTTCTGGTCGAAGACGATCTGGTTGCTCAGGCGCTCGCTGAACACGCGCACGGAAGCGCTGCGCGCCGCGTCGCCGAAGGTGGCGCCCACTTCCATGTCGCGCCGCAACTGTCCCGCCAGCGGGCGGTAGCCGGCGCGGGTATAGCCATCATCGTCGATGCGGTAGCTGCGCGCGGCCTTCGCATACACGCTCAGTTGCGGGCGCAGCTGCAGGCTGCCCTGCACGTCCCAGGCATTCTGGTTTTCCCAGTCGCTGCCGCCGGCGGGCATATCGGCCGGATCAAGCTGGAACTGTTCATGCCGCAGCCCCAGCAACAGGCGCGGCGCATACGGGCCGCCAAAGGCCAACTCTTCGCGCAGCAGCAGCGCGCGCGAATACTGGCGGCGCTGCGCATCGCCCGCGCGGCCCGAGCGCCGCTGCCACTGCATCAGGTCCAGGCCCACTTCCGTATCCGTGCCCACGCCGCCCACCTTGCCGTAATGGCGCAGGCGTGGCGCCAGTTGCCGGCGGCGGCTGCTGTACGTCGATTCGCTGCTGCCGTCCTCGCCCGCATAGTGGGCCGTGGCGCGCTTTTCCCGCTGCGACAGTTCCACGCCCAGCTCGAAACTGCCCACATAGCGCTGCACGAAGGCGCTGGCGCGCCGCACTTCATAGCGGTACAGGTCTTCCGGGCGGGCCGCCAGCAAGGCCAGGAACGGCGCCTCGGGCGCGGGATAGCGGGTGTCCTGGTTCAGCTGGTCGGCGCTGAAACCGAAGCGGCCCTGGCGCAGCTTCCATTCCGCGCCGCCGTTGAAGCCGCGCTGGTGAAACACGCTGCCATCGCGGTAATTGCCGTTGCGCAGGCCGTCGATGGCCACGTCGAGCACCATGCCGCCCTGGTCGCGCGACAAGGCGCCGCGCACGCTGTGCTGGCCGCCCTGCGCCAGTTCGGCGGACAAGTCGCCATGCGTGACGCCGGCCGCGCCGCCATCCGCGCCTTCCTGCGCCCACGCAGGCATGGCCAGGGCGCACAACAGCAAGGTGCGCATGGCGATGGTCAGGGCGGAAGGGGCAGGCATCATGGCGGAAAGCTGGGTGCGCCACCGGGGCGCGCACGCACGGCAGCAGGAGGGATGGCAAAAGCGAATCATTATACGCACGGCGCGCGGCGCCGCAACAGCCGGCAAAGCTGCCAGCACAATTCATTGCTTATTTGTAATTTTTACAGGTATATTAAGGAACGCCCGGCGATCCTGGGTGCAGCCGACTGCATTTGAAGATCATCAATCAGAAGTCACTGTGGGAGTCACGCATGGAAAGTCGTAGCACACCGCGCCGCCGCATTTCCCTCATCCCGGGCAAGCTCAAGGCCCTTTCCATCGCCGCCCTGCTGCTGGCCGGCCTGGCCCTGCAAGCCGACCTGTTCGCCCAGCCGGATCAGGGCAAGCCCGCCAGCGCACCCCTGCCGCTGGCACCATCGGCCGACGGCATCGCCCTCGCTTCGCCGCATGCGTCGGCCGTCACCACGCCCAGCGCCAGCAACGCCTGGGGCGGTGCGCGCACGGGCGCGCAAGCGACCCTGTCGGACCGCGTGGTCGACTACCGGATCGAAGCGACGCTCGATCCCGTCAAGCACACGATCGATGGTCGGCAGAAACTGCGCTGGCGCAACCGCAGCGCGCAAGCCGTCAGCAGCGTCTACCTGCACCTGTACCTGAACGCGTTCGAAGGCGAGCATTCGACTTTCTTCACCGAGAAGCGCAAGCTCGATACGGGTTTCCGCTCGGGCGTCGATACGCGCGACGGCGAGTGGGGCTACATCGAACTGCGCAGCATGACGCAGAACGGCGCCAGGGCGCCCTGGCATTTCGTCCAGCCCGACAACGGCCCGGCCACCGACCGCACGGTGGTGCGCGTCGACTTGCCGCAGGCCGTCGCGCCGGGCGCCGAGACGACGCTCGACATCGGCTTCTTCGACCAGCTGCCGCGCGTCATCGCGCGCACCGGCTATTTCGGCAGCTTCCACCTGGTGGGCCAGTGGTTCCCCAAGATCGCCGTGCTGGAACTGCCCGGCGAACGGGGCGCCACGGCGCCGCGCTGGAATGCCCATGAATTCCACCTGAACTCGGAGTTCTACGCCGACTTCGGCCACTACGACGTGAAGCTGACCGTGCCCAAGGAATACACGGTGGGCGCCACGGGCGAGCTGCAGGGCGCGCCGCAGGAAAAGAACGGCATGCTCACGCATCACTATGTGCAGGGCGACGTGCACGATTTCGCCTGGACGGCCGACAAGCGCAGCGCGCCGCCGCTGCTGGACAGCTGGAACGGCCCTGGCAGCCCGCCCGTGGCCATCAAGGTGCTGTACCCGCCCGAATACGCGTCGAACGCGGCGCCCGCGCTGCAGGCGGCCAAGGATACACTCACGTATTTTTCGCGCACCCTGGGCCCGTATCCGTACAAGACCCTGACGGTGGTGATTCCACCATTTAACGCGGCCGAAGCGGGCGGCATGGAATACCCGACCTTCTTCACGGCCTCGGGCTACGCCGGCCTGCAGCCGAAGACGGCGGCTGAATTCGGCCTCGATTTCGTCACCATCCATGAATTCGGCCATGGCTATTTCTACGGCATCCTGGCCTCGAACGAATTCGAGGAACCGATCCTCGACGAAGGCTTGAACGAGTACTGGGACCAGCGCATGCTGCGCGCGCGCGGCCAGGATATCCACGCCACCACGCCCCTGCTCAAGCGCCTGGGCTTCGCTCCCGCCTTCAAGGTCTTCGAGTTCGAGCGCACGGCCGCACCGCGCCAGGACGCGGCCGACCCGCTGGGCCAGAACGCGTGGGACCGCCTGCAGGGCGTGGGCCCCGTCTACACCCGCACGGCCACCACCCTGCGCGACCTCGAAGCGCGCATCGGCAGCGAGGCCATGGAACGGGGTTTCAAGGCCTACTATGAACAGTGGAAATTCCGCCACCCGAGCGTGGCCGACCTGCGCGAAGCGCTGGCCGAAGCGACGGGCCAGCGGCGCATCGTGGAACAGGTCTTCGCGCAGCAAGTGTATGCCAGCGCGAATATCGACGACCGCATCGGCAGCTTTACCAGCGACGAGCAGACGCCGCTGGCCGGCATGGCGCTGGTGAACGGCAAGCGCGTGGAACGCACGCCCGAGGCGCTGGAACAAGAAGAGGACAAGGTGCGCGAGGCGTGGGACAAAGCGCACCCGGACGCCAAGCCAGGCACGGGTCCCTATCCGTATCTGACCAGCGTGGTGCTGCGCCGCCGCGGCGCGCCCGTGCCGCAGGTGCTGCTGGTGAAGTTCGCCGACGGCACGTCCGAACGCGTGGTGTGGGACAACGACCAGCTGTGGCAGCGCTACACCTGGAGCAAGCCCGTGAAGGCCGTTTCGGCCGAACTGGACCCCGATCGCGTGCACTACCTCGACGTCAACAAGCTCGATGACAGCCGCACCCTGAAAGCCGACAAGTCCGCCGCGCGGCGCTGGAGCGTCGACCTCGCCGCCGCCTTCCAATACCTCTTTTCCCTGATTGCCACCGTATGAGCGCCACTTCCACGACACGGGCCAGCGGCCTGACACTGACCACGCGCGCCAGTCGCGCCGCCCTGCAATGGCGCTTGCTGCTGCTATGGGCCGGCCTGCTGCTGATCCCCGCCATCGTTGCCGTCATCCCGCTCTGGCGCACCTTGAGCGCCAGCCTCGATCAGGCCGTGCATGCGGCGGCCCTGGCGCAGCAACTCGACCTGATGACCCTGGCCGATCTGGCAGCCAATGCCAGCCGCAATGGCGCCGCCATCAGCCAGGCCGCCATCGCCGGCGTCGTCCTGACCCTGCTGCTGTCGCCGCTGCTGAGCGGCCTGGTGGTGACGGCCGCGCGCGCGCCGGCGCCACTGGGCTTCGGCGCGCTGCTGACGGGCGCCTTCAGCGCATACGGCCGCATGCTGCGCATGCTGTTGTGGAGCATCGTGCCGCTGGGCCTCGCGCTGGCGATCGGTGCCGGCGCGCTGAAATTGGCCGACAAGCACGCGGCGACAGCCATCCTGGAAGCGGACGCCGACCTGGCCCGTCACCTGGCCTTGCTGTTCGCGGGCGTGCTGTTCCTGCTGGCCTGCGCCACGCTCGATGCGGGCCGCGCGGCGCTGGCCGTCGACCGGCGCCGTACGTCGGCCGTCAAGGCGTGGTGGCGCGGCCTGGGCATGCTGCGCCGGCGTCCGCTGGCCTGCCTGGCCATCTACCTCGCCATCACCGTGCTGGGACTGGCCCTGTATGCGCTGCTGGGCGTGGCGCGCCTGAACCTGGCCGGCCCGGGTCCGCTGGCCATCGTGGCCGGCTTGCTGGCAACGCAGCTGGCGGTGCTGGTGCTGGCGTGGATGCGCAGTGCGCGCCTGTTCGCGCTGATCGGCGTCAAGCGTTCGCTCGCGTGATCAAGCTCCCAGGCGCCCTTCATCGGCGAGGAAGTCGATGAAGGTGCGCACTTTCGAGGACAGGTAGCGGCGGCTCGTGTAGACGGCATACACCTTGCCGCCCGCCAGCTGGTAAGCGTCGAAAAGGCGCACCAGCCGCCCGGCCGCCAGGTCCGCATCCGTCTGCCACGATGGCAACAGTGCGATGCCCATGCCGTCGAGCGCGGCCGCGTGCAGCAGGCTTTCGTTATTGCATTGCAGGACGGGCGAGAACTTCACCGTCTCGCGTCCCTGCGGCCCGTCGAAGGCCAGCTCATTGCCGTTCGCCAACAAGGAATAGCTGATCATCGCGTGCTGCGCCAGATCTTGCGGCAGCTGCGGCTGGCCGGCGCGCGCCAGGTAGGCGGGCGCGGCCACCAGGTGAAAGGCGATGCTGCCGATGGGCCGCGCAATCAGGGCCGGCGACGGCGCCTGGCTCACGCGCAGGGCCAGGTCGAAGCCCTCTTCCACCAGGTTGACGACTCTTCCGCTCAAGTCGATGTCGAACGTCACTTCCGGGAAGCGCTCGCGGTAGGCCACGAGGGTGCGCGTAAAGATGGCGTTGGCGAACCAGACGGGCGCGCTCAGGCGCAGCATGCCGCGCGGCACCACGGTCGTGCGGCCCACCGTCGCTTCCACCTCGTCGAGGTTGTCGAGCATGTCGCGGCACTGTTCAAAATACACCTTGCCGATTTCCGTCAGGCTCAGGTGGCGGCTGCTGCGGTTCAGCAATCGCGCGCCCAGGTGGCGCTCGAGGTGCATCACGTGCTTGCTGACCATGGCCGGCGACAGGTCGAGGCGCTCGCTGGCGCGCACGAAACTGTCCAGCTCCACCACGGCGCGAAACACGCGCATGCTGCGCAAGGTATCCATGACTGCCCGATCATCAACAAAATGGAAATGATATATCAATAATGGCGATCTTGATCAACTGGCTGGGGATGACTATCATCGATAGCATCAGCCATTCCACTGCGGAGCCGCCATGCAAGAGCACACTTTCCCTACCTACTTCCTGTCGCACGGCGGCGGCCCCTGGCCGTTCATGAAAGACCAGTTCGGCGGCCGCTACGACGTGCTCGAAGCGTCGTTGCAGGATATCCCGCGCCAGATCGGCGCGCGTCCGAAAGCCGTGCTGGTCGTCACGGCGCACTGGGAAGGGCCGCAATTTCTCGTCTCGGCCAGCCCCCGGCCGGGCATGATCTACGATTACTCGGGCTTTCCGCCGCACACCTATCAAATCCAGTACCCGGCACCGGGCGCGCCGGAACTGGCTGCGCAGGTAAAACAGTTGCTGGACGCGGCCGGCCATCCGGCGCGCCTCGACCATGAACGTGGTTTCGACCATGGCACCTTCAGCGCCCTGTTCCCCATCTACCCGCAGGCGGACATGCCGCTGGTGCAGCTGTCGCTCAAACACGGCTACGACCCGCTCACCCACATCGAGGTGGGCCGCGCGCTGGCCAGCCTGCGCCGCCAGGGCGTGCTGATACTGGGCAGCGGCCTGTCTTACCATAACCTGCGCCAGTTCGGCCAGGCGGGCGCCGTCGCCTCGCACCAGTTCGACGCCTGGCTGCGCCAGACGATGGCCTTGCCGCCGGAACAGAGATTGGCGCAACTGCTGGCCTGGGACCGGGCGCCGGGCGCACGCCAGGCCCATCCGCAGGAAGACCATCTGCTGCCGCTGATGGTGGCGCTCGGCGCGGCCGAGCAGGAAGCGGCGCACGTGGCGTATCACGAGGAGGATTTTTTTGGAGCGCTGGCGGTGACGAGTTTCCGGTTTGGAGCGACTGGCGGAAATTAGCAACGAGCCGGGGTCAGACGGGGACGCCGAGTCCCTCAACACCGCTAACGGCTGGTTCAGCGCCAACGTCACCGGGGGTCTGACCCCAGAATTTAAAAAAGCCGCTAACAAGCGGCTTTTAGTTCATTACGTACCGCGCTTGCCGCGCGCCGCATTCTTCGCCTTCTCGGCAGCAATCTCGGCCGCCTTGGCCGCTTTTTCCGCCATCTCGGCCGCGTGCTGGGCCATCAGGGCCGCACGCGTGTCCGGCGTTTCCAGCGAGATGCGTCCCAGAATGCCGCTGCGGTAATCGAGCAGCAAGGTGTGCGACGCCTTCTCGAAATCGTAGTCGCCGCCCTTGATGCGGAAGCCGCGCTTGGCGGCGATGCCCTCGACCACGCCGATGGCATCGACTTCACCGACCTTGGTGCCGTAGCGGGTTGCCAGCAAGTCCGGGTAGCGCTTGAGCAACTCCTCGGCCAGGAACACGGCCACTTCCTCTTCGATCAGCGCGTTCGAGCCGATAGCGTGGCTGGCGGCCAGCATCAGGCCGTCGCTGGGGATGGCGATCTTCGGCCACAGCATGCCGGGCGTGTCGACGAGGATGGTGTTCTTGTCCAGATACAGCTTTTGCTGCATCTTCGTCACGGCCGGCTCGTCGCCCACCTTGGCCACGCGCTTTTTCAGCAGCGCGTTCATCAGGGTCGACTTGCCCACGTTGGGGATGCCCATGATCATGATGCGCAGCGGCTTGGTCGGCACGCCGCGGTGCGGCGCCAGCGACTTGGCCAAGTCCGGAATGCGCGCCACGTCGCCCGGCTTCTTGGTCGTCATCGCATACGCGGTCACGCCTTCCTGCGCATTGAAATACGCCACCCAGGCGGCGGTCGCGGCAGGATCGGCCAGGTCGGTCTTGTTGAGGATTTTCAGGCAAGGGCGCTGGCGGAACAGGCGCAGCTCGTCCACCATGGGATTGCAGCTGGCTGCCGGCAGGCGCGCGTCCACCACTTCAATCACCAGATCGGTGTTTTCCATGGTTTCGGCCGCTTTCTTGCGGGCCGCGTTCATGTGTCCTGGGTACCATTGTATCGCCATGCTCTTGCTTTCAAAATCGTTCAGTCAATCCGCTATTTTACGTGGTTGCCGCCACGACGTCCCGTTTTCCGCCGCCAGCGCCAGCCGTGCGACGCGAACGAGACAATTGGTGATAATTTAGCAGTTACTCGAATGATAAGATCCGCAGTCCGTCCAGCCTGGACGGTTTCCCCATTGCACGCTCAACCTGGCACGCATTCCATGCATCTTCCCCGCTTTTGCCTCCTTGCCTCCCTTTCCACTTGCCTGCTGCCCGCCATGGCCCAGGAACAAGCAGCGGCGCCAGGCGACCCGGTGAACCAGGAAATGCAGCAGATTGTCGATGTGCAAGGCACGCGCGATCCCGACCTGCGTCCCTACCGCACCATGCTCAAGGGACTCGACGCGTATGCCGACCACCAGCGCCTGGCGCCGGGCGCGCCGCTGCGCTTCATGCTGATCCCCGCCACGCCGAAGGCCAGGCTCGATGGCGTGACCCTGCACTTGTCGGCCGACAATCTGTCGATCCCCGTGCCGCTGGCGGCGGACGGCGGTTTCATCCTGACGCGCGACAAGACCGCCTACGATGCGAATGCCGACCTGGTCAGTAACAAGAAGCGCGCCACCCTGCGCTGGCGCGCCGACATCCACACGCCGGGCCTGCCCCACAACGTGCGCCGCCTGGGCGACTTGCGCCTGGAATGCGAAATCCGCTGGGCCGTCGAGCAGGATGACTTGCCGTTTGTGCGGCGCAACCTGTTCCGCCTGGCGGGCGGACCGTGCCACTCGTCGCTGATCCACGTGCCGTATCCCGTGTTCCGCAAGCTGCTTGCCGTGCAGGCCCGCTCGGGCGAGCGCACGCTGGACGTCCGCATCACGGAAGACCGCCAGCGCTACGTGCCGCCGCTGCACGACGTGAGCTGGGACGACAATACCCTGCTGACCCTCACGTATGCCGATGACGGCAACATGGCGCAAGCCGCCCCTGCAGGAGCACTGCGCCAGTGATACGCGCGCTGGAAGCCAGGTCAAATATTTCCACATGGATTCTTTTATTTACTGAGAGTAATAAAAAAGTGTGCTCTAATATCGCCTCTTAAATGAAAAGCAATAATTTTCCAGGCTGGCTCCCGCCAGATGCAGGGAGATAGGCGATGGGGAATAGCTCGATATGATGATGGAACACACTGGCAAGGCGCCCGAGCGCGTGCCGCGCAATGACTGGAAGAAGGAATGCCGGCAGTTGCAGCAGCAAGTGGCGCAGCTGGAAGAGCGCCTGAAACGCCAGAGCGCCGACAGCTATGGCTTGCAAATGCTGTATGACCAACTGGTCAATGAAATCAAGCACCACCGCGACATGTTGCAACTCGACAGTTTTGATGCGGATAAATCATCGCTCGTCTACACGCAAGCCTGGCACCGCTTCATGGCGGGCGACGCGCTCGACTACCAGACGCACCGCCACACGAATTCCAGCAGCCGCCCCACCTTGCTGTAGCGCGCGGGGTCCTTACAGTTCCGCCAGCGCCTTCACGTGCGCCGCCACGCTGCGGCCCAGCGACGACAGGTTGTAGCCCCCTTCGAGGCAGCTGACGATACGGCCTTTGCCATACTGGCTGGCCACGGCCATCATCTGCTGCGTCATCCACGTATAGTCGGCCTCCACCAGGCCCATGCCGCCCACGTCGTCTTCGCGGTGGGCGTCGAAACCGGCGGAAATGAAAATCATTTGCGGCTGCTGCCGGTGCAGCGCCGGCAGCCAGTGGTCGAACACCAGCTGGCGCACGGCGTCGCCCTTCGAGCGGGCCGGCACGGGCACGTTGACGCGCGTGTCCGTATACGATTCCACATCGCTGTACGGATAGAACGGGTGCTGGAAAAAGCTCACCATCAGGATGCGCGGATCGTGCGCAACGGACTCGGCCGTGCCATTGCCATGATGCACGTCGAAGTCGACGATGGCGACCCGTTCGAGCCCGCGCACGTCGAGCGCATGCTTGGCGGCGATGGCGACATTATTGAACAGGCAAAAACCCATCGGTTCGCTGGGCCGCGCATGGTGGCCGGGCGGGCGGATCGCGCAGAAGGCGTTGCTGATCTCGCCATCAATGACGGCGTCCGTGGCTGCCACGGCCGAGCCGGCGGCGGCCAGCGCCGCCTCGTAACTGTGCGCGTTGAGCAGGGTGTCGCCGTCGAGCGGATAGTAGTCGCCCTCCTGCGGCACATTGTCGCGCACGAGGCCGATGGCCGTGGCGCTGTGGTTGCGCTCGATATCGGACAATTGCGCGCGCACGCCATCTCGGTGCTCGACCAGGTCGCTGATGTGCGCGAGTATCAATTGATCATTGATGGCCTGCAAGCGGGCCGGCGATTCAGGGTGCCAGTCGCCCATTTCATGGCGCTGGCAATCGGGATGGGTATAAATGGCTGTGCTCATGCGCTGTACTGGTTACCTCTGTCTCTGTCCATTCTCCGGGAACACTGCATGGCATTCCTGTTCGCCCTGCGCGTTCTCGCATAAAATCACTGGCCGGTCTGTGCCGCTACTGCACTAATCTACCACGTGCACGGCACGGGCGGGCGGCACGGCTTGACCTGGCCAAAGCGATTGTAAATTAAATAATCCGTCTTACTGTGATAGAAATAGCATGTTTTCGAAAATACACCAGGCCGCACAGCAGATCGGCGAAGTTCTCGTCGGCAAACACTTGCAGATCCGCCAGACCCTCGCCTGCGTGCTGGCCGGCGGCCACCTGCTGATCGAAGACGTGCCCGGCGTGGGCAAGACGACCTTGGCCCACGCGCTGGCCATCTCGCTGGGCCTGCAATGGAAGCGCCAGCAATTCACGAGCGACCTGCTGCCCGCCGACGTGGCCGGCATGAGCGTGTATGACCGGGGTAGTGGCAGCTTCATCTTTCATCCTGGCCCCCTGTTCACGCAAGTGCTGCTGGCCGACGAGATCAACCGCGCCACGCCGAAGACGCAATCGGGCTTGCTCGAAGCGATGGAAGAACGGCAAGTGACGCTCGATGGCGTCACGCACGCGCTGCCGCAGCCGTTTTTCGTCATCGCCACGCAGAACTGCGCGCACCAGCTGGGCACCTTCCCCCTGCCCGAATCGCAGCTCGACCGCTTTCTCATGTGCGTGACCCTCGGCTACCCCGATGCGGCCGCGGAACGGGCGCTGCTGCTGGGCGCCGACCGCCGCGCCATGCTGCACACCTTGCCTGCCGTCATGAACGCGGAAGAATTGCTGCAGGCGCAAGCGGGCCTGCGCGCCATCCACGCCTCGGCCACCGTCGTCGACTATGTGCTGGCCCTCGTGCATGCCACGCGCGCGCCCGGTGTGTTTGCCGATGGCCTGAGCCCGCGCGCCGCGCTGGCCCTGCTGCAGGCGGCGCGCGCCTGGGCCGCCCTGGAAGGCCGCGACCATGTCACGCCCGACGACGTGCAAGCCGTGCTGCTGCCCGTCTGCGCCCACCGCCTGCATGCCGCGCAAGGGGCCATCGATAGCCGCGCGCTGCTGCAGCACATGCTGTTGAGTATTCCCGTCTGAGCGGCATGCGCTGGCGCACTATCCAATGGCTGCCGGCGCGCCCCTGGCTGGGCGCGGAGCGCGTGCACATCCGTCCCTCGGGCGCTGGCCTGGCGTTTGCCGTGCTGCTGCTGGCGCTGTGGATCGCCGCCGTCAATTACCGCCTGGGCCTGGGTTATGCGCTCACGTATTTCGCGGCCGCCTGCGCCATCGCCGACATGCTGTTTGCCAGCCGCAACCTGGCGGGCCTGGCCCTGGCCGCCACGACGGGCAGCCCCGTGTTTGCGGGCAGCCAGGCCACGTTCACCTTGCGCCTGATCAACCGCAGCGCGCGCCCGCGCCATGCGATCCACGTGGCCATCCGCGATTCGGCGGCAGCGCCCAACCTGGCCGACATCGCCGCCCACGGGGAAACGG
Organism: Janthinobacterium sp. BCJ23; assembly: GCF_059617945.1. Taxonomy (NCBI): domain Bacteria; kingdom Pseudomonadati; phylum Pseudomonadota; class Betaproteobacteria; order Burkholderiales; family Oxalobacteraceae; genus Janthinobacterium; species Janthinobacterium sp. BCJ23. The sequence goes on from NZ_JCAQAW010000003.1 coordinate 172,026, forward strand.
CCGTCAACATCGTCGTGGCCGCGCCGCAACGGGGATGGCTGATTGCCCCGCCCGTGCGCCTGTCCGGCAGTTTTCCGCTCGGTCTGTTCCTTGCCTGGTGCCACTGGCAGCCCGAAGCGCGCGTGCTCGTGTATCCGCAGCCCGAACACAATGCGCCGCCGCTACCCTTGCCTGCCGGCACGGTACAGCAAGTACAGAGGCCAAGCTCGCCAGATTCGCCAGACTTGCCCGATGGCGCCCTGGAACTGGCCGGCGTGCGCGCCTACCAGCCCGGCGACCCCTTGCACCGCCTGGCCTGGCGCCAGATCGCCCGCCATGATGGCGAGCATGTATTCAGCAAGCAATTCCAGCCTGCCGCCGACTCTCCCGCAGGCGCAGCCCATGGCAGCATCATGCTCGAGCACGCTTCCCTGCACGCGCTGGCGCCGGAAGCGCGTTTGTCGCGCCTGGCCGCCTGGGTGCTGCAGGCGGAACGCACGGGCCTGTCATATGGCTTACGCCTGGGCCCGCTGACTGTCGCGCCGGCCCTGGGCGCCAGCCACCGCGACGCCTGCCTGCGCGCGCTGGCCCTGCACGGTTCGCCACACGGTTCGCCGCACGATTGGCGGCACGATTTTCCGCCAGCGCAGGCGACGCCATGAAAGCCTGGCTGAGCAACTTGCCGCGCGACAAGGCCGACATCGTGCTGCTGTTGCTGTCCGCCGCCATGGTGCTGGCGCCGCACGCGCTGCACCTGCCTCCGTGGCTGTCGGCCGCCGCCGCAGCCCTCCTGCTGTGGCGCGCCGTCATCACCGTGCGGGGCAAGCGCCAGCCGCGGCTGGCCCTGCTCGCGCCGATGGCCTTGCTCGGTATCGCCGGCGTCTATGCCAGCTATGGCACCGTGCTGGGACGCGATCCCGGCGTGGCCATGCTGGCCTTGCTGCTGGCCTTGAAATCGCTGGAAATGCATGGCCGGCGCGACATCTTCGTTTTCGTTTTCCTCAGTTTTTTCCTCCTGCTGGCAAATTTCTTCCATGCGCAAGGCATCCTCAGCGCCGCCTGGATGCTGGCCACCGTCATCGTCCTGCTGGCCGGCCTGTTGTCTGCCCAGTACGGCGCCGTGCAGCCGCGCCTGGCACAAAGACTGTGCTTGCTGGGACGCATGCTGGCGCTGGCCATCCCCCTGTCGGCCGTGATGTTTCTTGCCCTGCCGCGCGCGGACGGCCCCCTGTGGGGAACGGCACCGGAAGGCGCGCAGGCACGTACGGGCTTGTCCGACAGCATGCAGCCGGGCGCCATCGCCTCGCTGGCCCTGTCAAGCGAACCCGTCTTCACGGCCCGATTTTCCACACCGCTCCCGCCGCAAGACCAGCTGTATTGGCGCGGTGTGGTGCTGGGCGACTTCGACGGCGCCACCTGGACGCGCCGGGGCGCAAAGGGCCGCGCGCCTGCCAGCGACAGCCGGATAGATATCGCGCTGGAAGGCCAGCCCAGCCACTACGAAGTCACCCTGCAAGCAAGCGGCCAGCGGCGCATCTTCGCGCTCGACGTGCCGCGCAGCATCGAACGCTTGCCCGGCAATCCGTACGTCGTGTCGTCCGCGCTGGAAGTGCTGACCATACAGCCTATTACTTCGACCGTGCGTTACCGCGTCAGTTCCCAGCCGCGCTACCGGCTGCAGGCAAACCTGTCGCCAGAACAGCAGCAGCCATGGCTGGCCTTGCCCGCTGGCAGCAACCCGCGCAGCGTGGCCTGGGCCCGCGCATTGCGCGGCAGCGGCGCGCGGGCGCTGCCGCCCGCCGGCGCGATCGCCGCCGTTCTCGGGCACTTCCGCCGCGCGCCGTTCCGCTACACCCTGCAGCCGCCGCTGCTGGGCAAGCAGGGCGTCGACGACTTCCTGTTTGGCACGCAGGCGGGCTTTTGCGAACATTACGCGGGCAGCTTTGTCGTGCTGATGCGCGCCATGGGCATACCCGCGCGCGTCGTCACCGGTTACCAGGGCGGCGTGCGCAACGGTACGGACAACAGCTTGACGGTGCGCCAGTCCGACGCCCATGCGTGGAGCGAAGTGTGGCTGGCGGGCCGGGGCTGGGTGCGCGTCGACCCGACAAGCGCCGTCGCCCCCCTGCGCACGCAGCGCAACCTCGACGCCGCCCTGCCGCCGGCCCCGTCGCCGCTGACGGCGTGGCGCGCCCTGGCCGGCCTTGATGGCGGCGCGCAAGGGGCGGTTGCCGCGTGGCGCCAGCAATGGCAGCAGGCCGAGCACGCCTGGAGCAGCTGGGTGCTCGACACCACGCCGCAGCGCCAGCGCGCCATGCTCGAGGGCTTGAAAAACGTGCCGGCGAAAAAGCTGGCACTCGCGTGCGCCGTGCTGGCCCTGCTGTCCGCCGTGGCGGGCGCACTGGTCTGGTGGCGGCAGGCGCGGCAAGGCGATCCGCTTGACGCCCTGTATGCGCAGTTTTGCCATTTACAGGCGCGGCGCGGGTACAGCCGTGCGCCGCACGAAGGCCCGCACGGTTATGCTGCGCGGTTGGCCGCGGGCAAGGCCACACAAGAGGCACACGCCGCCATCGCACAGTTTCTGGCAATCTATGCCGCGATGAAGTATGGTAATGCCAGCCCAGACGAACAACTCCGCGCGCGGCGCCACTTGCGCCGCCTGTTAACCCAATGCCGATGAGACGCTCCTTGTTACCGATCAAATACCCCGCCCTGTCCCTGCTCCTCTCCCTTCCCCTGTGCCTGGCCACCGCGCACGCTGGCGAAAACAGCAATATTTCCGCTGCCGACCGCGCCCGTGCCGTGCGCGCGGCCAAGGCGCCGCCCGCCAAGGCAGCAGCCAAAAAGGCACCGGCGAAATTCGACTTCGAAGGCGAATTTGTCGACTATGCCAACTGGAAGGAAGTACGCGCCTTTCTCGACGACATGTCCGCCAAACACGGCTTTGACCGCGCCGAACTCGATACCCTGATCGGCAAGGTCCGCTATGTCGAGTCGACCGTGCAACTGATGAAGCCCGCGCCGCCCGGCAAGCCGAAGAACTGGCAAGCGTACAGCTCCCGCTTCATCGAACCGGTGCGCATCAATGCGGGCGTGAAATTCTGGGAAGAGAACGCGGAAGCGCTGGCGCGCGCCGAACGCGAATATGGCGTGCCGGCCGAGATCATCGTCGGCATCATCGGCGTGGAAACTGTATATGGACGCAACACGGGCCGTTTCCGCGTGCTCGATGCGCTGACGACCCTGGCGTTTTCCTATCCGGAAAGCCCGACCCGCGCCGCGCGCATGGAATTTTTCAAGGGAGAGCTGGAAAACGCGCTGCTGTACGCGCGCAAGGATGGCATCGATCCCCTGACCCTGCTCGGCTCGTATGCGGGCGCCATCGGCCTGCCACAATTCATGCCTAGCAGCATCATGAAATATGCGGTGGATTTCGATGGCGATAGCCACATCGACCTGCGTAATTCCACATCCGACGCCATCGGCAGCGTCGCGCACTTCCTCGTCGAGCACGGCTGGCGCCGCGATGATCCAGCCATCAGCACCTATCCCATCACCGTCTCGGCCAGCCGCGCGTGGGAAAAGTTCATCGGCCAGGGCTTGCAAGCGAAGTACCGGCTGGCGGAATTGCAGGAAGCCGGCGTGAGTGCCGCCCCGTCCACGCCCCAGAACATGCTGTTCGGCTTGATCGACTTGCAAAATGGTTCAGAAGCAACTGAGTATCACTTGGCAACCAATAACTTCTTTGCTATAACTCAGTACAACAGAAGTTATTTTTATGCCATGTCAGTGATCGACTTGGGCAAAGCCATCAGTCAAGTGCGCGCACGCTAACCGAAAGTCAGTGTAAAGTTATAATATTACTTGTAAGAAAGCGTAAGGGATATTGAATCGACCAGCAAACAGGTCTATGGTAGGCCCGATAACATGTGCCAGCCTCGCTCGCCAGCCTTTGTGCGGCACGGAATGCAGTAATGGTTTTATACTTAACTTTTGTCAAAGTACAATTTTTGTTCTATCATAGAGCATAATAAAGAATAAATAGGTGTTGCAGCTAGACAACACCGGTTCTGTACCAAGCAAGATTATTGGGCTTTCCCGCCTGAAATTGAATCCTGTTGTACAATTGTGTATATATCATGAAAAACTGTATCCCGGATCGTACCGTGTGTGAATTCGTTCCTTTTAGTAAAGAATGAACATGAACGCAGCAAGAGCGAGCTCCGAGTGTTTTTTACTTTGCAGTGCAACTACAGAAGGAACAATAACATCATGACAAACCAAGTCGGCATTGATATGAACAGCGATTCGGACTCCGACGATCTGCTTCAGTACAACCCAAACAGACTGCTCGATACCCTGATCGAAAACCTGCGCCTGAAAAACGACGCAGCCTTGTCCCGCGCGCTGGAAGTGGCGCCACCGGTCATCAGTAAAATCCGCCACCACCGCCTGCCGGTCGGCGCATCGCTGCTGATCCGCATGCACGAAGTCAGCGACCTGAGCATCCGCGACCTGCGTTACCTGATGGGTGACCGTCGTAACAAATTCCGTATCAGCGACAAGCAATTCAAGCCAAAAGAAGGCGAAACGCCACAAGGCTGATCCTGCCAGTTTTGCAGGTTTTCCCTCCCCGCCATGGGGAGGGGGTATTTCCAGCAGTTCTCAGGCCGTTCTGGCCGATATATTTCCCGTATTAACTATCAGGCAGGAAACACGCCGGTCGAGAGATAGCGGTCGCCGCGGTCGCACACGACAAACACGATGGTCGCATTTTCCACCGTCTGTGAAATGCGCAGCGCGATTTCGCACGCGCCGGCTGCAGAGATGCCGCAGAACAAGCCCTCTTCCGCCGCCAGGCTGCGCGCCATGCGCTCGGCCACGCCCTGGCTCACGTATTCCACCTGGTCCACGCGCGACTTGTCGTAGATTTTCGGCAAGTACGCTTCCGGCCACTTGCGGATGCCGGGAATCTGCGAACCTTCCTCAGGCTGGGCGCCGATGATCTGGATGGCGGGATTCTGTTCCTTCAAATAGCGCGACACGCCCATGATGGTGCCCGTCGTGCCCATGGCGCTGACGAAGTGCGTGACGCGCCCTTCCGTATCGCGCCAGATTTCCGGGCCCGTGCTTTCATAGTGGGCGCGCGAATTGTCTTCGTTGGCGAACTGGTCGAGGATCACGCCGCGGCCATCCTTCTGCATCTGTTCGGCCAGGTCGCGCGCATATTCCATGCCGCCCGTCTTCGGCGTCAATAAAATGTCGGCACCGTAGGCGGCCATGCTCTGGCGGCGCTCCACGCTCAGGTTATCGGGCATCAGGAGCAACATCTTGTAGCCGCGCAAGGCGGCGGCCATGGCCAGCGCAATGCCCGTATTGCCGCTGGTCGCCTCGATCAGGGTGTCGCCGGGCTTGATGACGCCGCGCTCTTCAGCGCGCTTGAGCATGGACATGGCCGCGCGGTCCTTCACGGAGCCAGCCGGATTATTGCCCTCCAGCTTGCCCAGGATGACGTTGTTGCGCGCAAGCGCATCGGCACCCGGCAAGCGCGTCAGCTGCACCAGCGGGGTATTGCCTATCGTATCTTCAAGTGTCTTGTAAGCCATCGTGTCTGTTTGAGTAGATTCAACAAAGACCCATTCTAATATGAGATGCTGGACGGCGTATCGCTGATCGGTGGCGGCATCCGGGCCCATTTGTGCCTCCGGCTGCGCCGCCACTGGTCGCATGGCGCCTGCCGCGCTGCCATTTCCGGGCGTGCGCAAGGGGTATTGCGGCAGGCGCGCACCGCATGCGCTAAACTCGTCACTGTTAGTTATTTTTGTTATTTGCTTATTCAGCCTCCGAACGGACTCGCCATGGCCAGCAGCACACCCGAATTCATTCCCGAAACGACGCAGGACGATCCCGTCCAGTTCGCCACGCTCGACTTGCACGGCCGCAGCCACCAGATTTCGCCCGTCTTCAATGGGCTCGAACTGCAGCGCTTGCAGCGCTATGGCACGCGCCATCACTTTGCCGATGGCGCGACGCTGTTCGAGGCAGGCAGCAGCAGCTTCGGCATGCTGGTCATACTGTCCGGACGGGTCAGCATCAAGCGCCATGAAGTGCTGGGACAGGCGTCCGTGCTGCGCGAAGTGGGCGTCGGTCACTTCATTGCCGAGGTGGCGCAATTGTCGGGCCGCCCCACCCTCGTCAACGGCAGCGCTGTCGGTGACGTGGAATTGCTCGACATCAGTTCGGAATCGCTGCGCGCGTTGATCGTGGCCGAGGCGGAAATGGGCGAACGCATCGTGCGCGCCCTGATCCTGCGCCGCGTGGCGCTGATCGAATCGAATTCAGGCGGCCCCGTGCTGGTGGGGCCGCGCGGCAATGGCAATCTGTTCCACCTGCAAAGTTTCTTATCGAGCAATGGCCACCCGCACACGGTGCTCGATCCAGCCACGGATGCGGCCGCCGCCGCGCTGGCCGAACGCTACCAGCCCACGCCGCAGGAATGGCCGCTGGTCGTCTGCCCTGACGGCAAGATCATGAAGAATCCCGGCAATGCGGAACTCGGGCGCTGCCTGGGAATGCTGCCCGATTTGTCCGGCGACAAGATTTTCGACGTGCTGGTGGTGGGCGCCGGACCGGCCGGCCTGGCCACGGCCGTGTATGCGGCCTCCGAAGGCTTGAGCGTGCTGGCGCTCGAGCAGCGCGCGTATGGCGGCCAGGCGGGCGCCAGCGCGCGCATCGAAAATTACCTGGGCTTTCCGACAGGCATCTCCGGCCGCGCCCTGGCGGGGCGCGCCTATGTGCAGGCACAAAAGTTCGGCGTCGAAATCGCCACCCCGGCCAGTGCCGCCAACTTGCTATGCGACACCTGGCCCCTGCGCGTCAATCTGTGCGACGGTACGCAGGTACGCGCCCGCACGGTCGTGCTGTCGTGCGGCGCGCGCTATCGCCGCCCCTCGCTGGCCAACCTGAAAACATATGAAGGACGGGGCGTGTATTACTGGGCTTCGCCCATCGAAGCCAAGCTGTGCCGGCAGGAAGAGATCATCCTCGTTGGCGGCGGCAACTCGGCCGGCCAGGCGGCCGTGTTTCTATCCGGCCACGCCGCCAAGGTCCACATGGTGATCCGCGGCGAAGGCCTGGCGGCCAGCATGTCGAGCTACCTGATCGAGCGCATCGCCGCCACGCCCAACATCACCTTGCACACGCACACGGAAATCATCGCCCTCGAAGGCGACGACGATGGCTTGACGGAGGTGCGCTGGCGCAACAACCGCACGGGCGAGGAAGCCGATTGCGCCGTGCGCCGCGTGTTTCTTTTCGTCGGCGCCGACCCGAACACGGACTGGCTGCACGACTGCGCCGTGGCCGTCGACGAACAGGGCTTTATCCGCACGGGCTTCGACGTCACGCGCGCCGAATGCCGCGCCCACGGCCACGCAATCTATCCGCCAGACTTGCCCGACCGGGCCGCGCTGGAAACGAGCGTGCCGGGCGTGTTCGCCATCGGCGACGTGCGGGCCGGCTCCACCAAGCGCGTGGCCGCCGCTGTCGGCGAAGGCGCTGCCGTCGTTTCCCAGATTCACGGCTTTCTTGCGCGCCTGCCCGTCAACAGCGCTTAACGCAAGGGCATGGGATACGTGGCCACGCTGACATTGCCGTCGCTGTCGATGGCCTGGACGCCAAAGAAATAGTTGTCTTTCGACTGCTTCACCCTGGCTTCGGTGACATTGCCCACGTCCTGTGCGCCCTGCCACTGGTCGGCCGTCGTGGCGCGCCAGACGATGCGGTAGCCGGCCAGGTCCGGTTCCGTATTCGGCTGCCAGACCAGCGAGGTGGCGTTTTCCAGCTGGGCCGTGCGCACCTGCACGCCGGCGGGCGCGGCTGGCGCCAAGGCCAGCGACGCGAGCGCCGCCGCATTTACGCGCGCCACTTTCGCCACGTAGTCATAGTCAACGAATTGCGGCAAGTCGCCGTACTGCACGCCGTTCTCCACGCGCACATCCTGATGCTGATGGGCAAAATCTTCGTGCGGTTCCGTGAAGCGCAGCGCCGCATAACCTTGCGCGAGAAAGGGCATATGGTCGCCGCCGCGCAGGTAGCGGTCGGCGCGCTGGATGACGTTGACCGTAAAGCCGGGTACATAGCGCTCGCCCACCTGTTTCACATGGCGCGCCAGTTGGCGCGAAATCGAATCGTTTTCGCCGCCCGTCGCCACCAGGGCGCGCACGCCGTCGCTCATCTCCTTCACGGCCGGGATGCCCTCGGCAAACAGGCGCACCTGGCCGCCATCGACCGTGCCGTCTTCCGCGCGGGAACTGCCGATGATGTCGTTGTTGAGCATGCCGGCGATGTTGAGATTTTTCAATTTTGCCTGCTGCGCCCAATGGCCGGAACCCAGCAACCCCTGTTCCTCGGCCGCCACGGCCATGAAGACGATGGTGGCGTCGAAGCGGTAGCGCGCCATCGCGCAAGCCATCTCGATCACGGCCGCCGTACCGGATGCGTCATCGTTGGCGCCGGGCGCGTCGCTCTGCGCATCCATCACGTCGGTGGCGCGCGAGTCGTAATGGCCGCTGACGACATAGATGCGCCCGGCCGACTGCGGCTGACTGCCGGGCAAGGTCGCCACCACGTTGACGATGTCCGTCGGCCGCGCAATGCGTTTCGATATGGGTGCGATATGGCTGTCGAACGCCACCTGCAACCGACCGCCCGCCTGCGCGCCGCAGCGCTCCAGCTCGGCCTTGATCCAGCGCCGGGCCGCGCCGATGCCGCGCGTGTCGGACACGGTATCGGACATCGTATGCCGCGTCTGGAAGCCCACGAGCCTGCGCACATGCGCCTCGATGCGCTGCGGCGAAATGTCGGCCACCACTTGCCGTATCTGCTGCTGCGCCGGTTCGGCGCCCGGCGCCGCCGCCGCGCCCGCCGACAGCAGGGCTGCCGTCATTGCCGTCAAAATCCTTACCATGCGTGCATCCCCCGATGATTGATTGAGCTGGCCATTCTCGCATTTTTGACGACGGGCAAGAATGTTCCTGGACGAAAATCGTGCATTATAGAAACTGCTACAATCGGCTGTTGCCCCGCTCACGAAAGACACCGCATGCGCCTGACCACCCATCACTCCGCACGCCGCAGCCTCAGCCTGCGCGCGGTCCGCTGACGGTGCGCCGCATGCTCGTCAAATTGCTGCTGCTGGCCACCTTGTTTGCCGTGCTCAGCATCGCCGCCCTGTACAGCTACGGACGCTTCGCCGAACGCTCGCTGGGGGCGCCGGGCACGGCCTTGCCCGTGGCGATCGATGCCACCCTGCTCGACCGCGTGCTGGCGCCGCAGCTGGCGCAGCGCCCGGACCACAGCGGCACGGCCCTGATCGACGACAATCTGGAAGCGTTCGCCCTGCGCGCCCTGAGCGCGCGCGAAGCGGGCCGCAGTCTCGACCTGCAATACTACATCTGGCATAACGACGTGACGGGACGCCTGCTGGTGCGCGAACTGCTGCGCGCGGCCGACCGCGGCGTGCGCGTGCGCGTCCTGCTCGACGATATCAACGCACGGGGCCAGGACGCGGCCATCCTCGCGCTCGACAGCCACCCGCTGATCGATGTGCGCATCTTCAATCCGGGCCGCAACCGCGACGGCATCTGGATGCGCGCCGTGGAAATGGGCTTGCGCGCCGTCAGCCTGAACCGGCGCATGCACAACAAGGCCTGGATCGTCGACGGCAGGGTCGCCCTCGTCGGCGGGCGCAATATCGGCGACGAATACTTCGATGCCGCCGAACAAGTCAATTTCCAGGATGCCGACTTGCTGCTGGTGGGGCCCGCCGTGCGGCAGACGAGCGACATCTTCGACCGCTTCTGGAACAGCCGCGCCGTCATCCCCATCGGCGCCTTGCACGAGGGGAAGGACGCTGGCGCGGCTGAACTGCAGGCGGTACGCGCCCGCCTCGACGCACTCACGGGCGAACTGGGCGCCTCGCCCTATCTGCGCCAGCTGACCGATGCGGGCCAGCTGCAGGCCCACCTCGATGGCCGCCTGCGCCTGCACTGGAGCGACCAGGTGCAGGTGCTGTCGGACCCGCCGGAAAAAGCCGCGCCCGTAGCCAGTTTGCAACGCAGCGAGCACTGGCTCATGCACAGCTTGCTGCCCCTGCTGACGGACGCACGCGAGGAAGCGCTGCTGACCTCGCCATACTTTGTGCCCGGCACGGAACTGACGCAGACCCTGGCCGACAAGGTCGCCGCTGGCGTCAAGGTCCAGGTACTGACCAACTCGCTGGCCGCCACCGACGTGGCCCTCGTGCATGCGGGCTATGCGCGCTACCGCCAGATGCTGCTGGGCGGCGGCGTCGAGCTGTTTGAATTGAAGACCCAGCACCGCAAGCGCATCAGCCTGATGGGCTCAAGCCGCGCCAGCCTGCATACCAAGGCCGTGGTGGTGGACGGTCAGCGGGGCTTCGTCGGCTCCTTCAACCTCGACCCGCGCTCGGCCCAGCTGAACACGGAAATGGGCGTCCTGTTCGACGATGCCGCGCTGGCGGCGGACATGCGCACGCTGTTCCTGCACTCGACCGCGAGCGACACCAGCTACCGATTGTTCCTCGATAACGGCGCCCTGCGCTGGTCCGACGCTACCGAAGAGCCAGCCAAAGTGTGGACGCAGGACCCGGAAACAGGCTTCTGGCGCCGCATGCTGGTGTCGGTGATGCGCTGGCTGCCGATCGAGTCGCAGCTGTAGCCGCATAAAAAAAACCCCGCGCGGCCGGTACCACGCGGGGTTTTCTTCTCGTGCTGCGCGGCACCACCACGCAGCACGCCTTACAGCAACACGCTTACTTTTTCTCGGCTTCGGCCTTCTTCGCATCGGCCGCAGCCAGCTTGGCTTCCTTCTTCGCAGCCGCTTCCGCAGCCTTGGCTTCTTTTTTCGCTGCAGTAGCCGCCTTCTTCGCGGCAGCCGCTTCCTTCTTCGTTTCGGCCGCCGTTTTCACGGGGGCGGCATCGGCGGCGGCTGGCGCGGTAGCGGCGGCAGGCACGACCTTGGCGGCGGCGGCTTCTTTCTTGGCGGCAGCAGCGGCGGCCTTGGCTTCTTTCTTCGCGGCAGCAGCTTCTTTCTTCGTTTCAGCGGCTGTCTTGGCTGGCGCCGCAGCGGTGTCGGTCGCAGCAGCTGGCTTCGCTGCGGCTTCTTTCGCTGCAACTTCCTTCACAGCAGCTTCCTTTTTAGCCGCGGCAGCTTTCGGCGCCGGAGCGGGCGCCGCTGGCGCGCCGGACATGGACTGGCCATTCACTTGCAAGCCCGCTTCCGACAGCTTCACGGAACTTTTCGGGCCGATGCCCTTCACGCGGGTTTCGAAATCGGCCCAATCCTTGAAGGCGCCGCCCTTGGCACGTTCATCGATGATGGCTTTCGACGTGACGGGGCCGATGCCCTTGACGCTGTCGAGTGCCGCCTGGTCCGCCTTGTTGACATCGACCTGGGCAAAGGCAAAGCCCATCGTCGCAATCAAGGTGGCGATGGCCAGCAGTATTTTTTTGAACATGGGTATCTCTCCGTGGTGTGGTTTCAAGTTGACTCGAACGCAAGGGAAGAGCAGCGCCTTAACGGCTTTAACGGCTGTGGCGTGATACGGTTGACAAGACGGGACAGCGGAAGGACGGGAAAACCTGCGCCAGATCAAACAGACTGGCGCAGGTGAGATGCGGAATCCAGCGGCATAGTTACTGCGGGAACAGCTCGTCGCGGGTGACGGTTGCCGTGCCCAGCTTGCCGACGACGATGCCGCCAGCCCGGTTGGCCGTGCGCACGGCCTCGCCCAGGCCCATGCCGGCGCCCAGCATGGCCGCCATGGTGGCGATCACCGTATCGCCGGCGCCCGAGACGTCGAACACTTCGCGCGCATCGGTCGGCATGTGCAGCACCTCATCGGCCGTGTACAAGCTCATGCCTTCTTCCGAACGGGTCAGCAGCAAGGCGTCCAGGCCCAGCTGGGCGCGCATCTGCTGCGCGCGTTCCGTCAATTGCTCTTCCGTGCTCCAGTTGCCGATCACGCGGCGCAGTTCCGATTTATTCGGAGTGAGCACTGACGCTCCCGTATAGCGGCTGAAATCATCGCCTTTCGGGTCGACCATGACGATCTTGCCGGCGGCACGTGCCGCCTTGATCATCTCGGCCACGTTCACCAGGCTGCCCTTGGCGTAGTCCGACAGGATCACCACATCGTAGTGCGGCAAGAGGGCATTGAACTGCGCCAGCTTGTCGCGCAGCACCGTATCGCTGGGCGCATCCTCGAAATCGATGCGCAGCATCTGCTGCTGGCGGCCGATCACGCGCAGCTTGATGATGGTGGAAATGGCCGCATCGCGCTGCAGATAGCTGTGGATGCCGCCGCCCTCGAGCAGGCGTTCGACCTGGCTGCCGGCCTCGTCGTCGCCGACCACGCCCAGCAAGCTCGTCTTCGCTCCCAGCGCGGCCGCGTTGCGCGCCACGTTGGCAGCACCGCCCAGGCGCTCTTCGCGCTTCTCGATGCGCACGATGGGCACGGGCGCTTCCGGCGAAATACGGCTGACGTCGCCGAACCAGTAGCGGTCCAGCATCACATCGCCCACCACCAGCAGGCGTACCTGGGCCAATGCGGCCGGCGCCGTCAAGGCGACCACCTCTTGGGCGCTCATGCGCGCGTCAGGATCGAGCGACCGATCCCGTGGTATTCGATGCCGTTCTCGGCCATGACGGCCGGCTCGAACAGATTGCGTCCGTCAAAGATCACGGCCTGCTTCAGGCGCGCCTTGACCTGCTCGAAGTCGGGGCTGCGGAAGGCTTTCCATTCGGTCACGATGACCAGCGCATCGGCATCCTGCAGCGCATCCTTCGAACTGTCGGCAAAACGCACCTTGGCCAATTGCTCCGGCGTCAAGTCCAGCTGCAGCACGCGGCGCGCCTCGGCCATGGCGACGGGGTCGTACACAGCCACGGTGGCGCCGCGCGCCAGCAAGTCGGCCAGCAGCACGCGGGCCGACGCTTCGCGCATGTCATCCGTATTCGGCTTGAAGGCCAATCCCCACACGGCGAAATGCCGGCCCGTCAGATCTTCGCCGAAGCGAGTGACCACTTTTCGTCCCAGCACCTGCTTCTGCTGGTCGTTGACGGCTTCGACGGCGCGCAGGATCAGCAATTCCTGGCCGTGGCCGCGCGCCGTGCGTTCGAGCGCCTGCACGTCTTTCGGGAAGCACGAACCGCCATAGCCACAACCGGCGTACAGGAAGCTGTAGCCGATGCGCGGGTCGGAGCCGATGCCGTGGCGCACGGCTTCGATGTCGACGCCCACCTTGTCGGCCAGGTTCGCCAGTTCATTCATGAACGAGATGCGCGTGGCCAGCATGGCGTTGGCCGCATACTTCGTGAATTCGGCCGAGCGCACGTCCATCCAGTAAGTGCGTTCGTGGTTGCGGTTGAACGGCGCGTACAGGCTTTTCAGCAATTCGCGCGCGCGCTCGCCTTCCGGCGTGGCGTCGACGCCGATGACGATGCGGTCGGGGCGCATGAAGTCTTCGACGGCCGCACCTTCCTTGAGGAATTCCGGGTTCGACGCGACCGAGAACGTGGCGGCCACGCCGCGCGCATCGAGTTCGCCCTGGATGGCGGCGCGTACTTTTTCGGCCGTACCGACGGGCACGGTGGACTTGTCGACGATGACCTTGAAGTCCGTCATGTACTTGCCGATGCCGCGCGCGGCGGCCAGCACGTATTGCAGGTCGGCCGAGCCGTCTTCGTCGGGCGGCGTGCCGACGGCGATGAATTGCATCACGCCGTGCGCGGCCGCCGCTTCAATGTCGGTGGAAAAGGTCATGCGCCCGGCGGCGCGGTTGCGCGCCACGACTTCTTCCAGGCCCGGTTCATGGATGGGAATGCCGCCGCTGTTGAGCAAGGCGACCTTCTGTGCGTCGAGGTCGAGGCAAAAGACGTCGTTGCCCAGCTCCGCCAGGCAGGCGCCGGTCACGAGGCCAACATAGCCGGTGCCGATAATAGTGATTTTCATGGATGTACCGTATGGATAAAAAGCAGGTCTTACATAGAAGTACACGCCACATTGCTCAGGGCAAGGTGACGTGTACGAATCAGTTCATGACATTGAGTTCTTCTGTGCGGCGTGGTGGGTAAGTCTCCCACTTGTTGCAGCCAGGGCAGTGCCAGTAGAACTGGCGCGCCTTGAAACCGCAGTGGCTGCACTGGTAGCGGGCCAGCTTCTGCGTGTAGCCGTGCACGAGGTTTTTCACCATCGACAGCTCGGACCAGATCGCGGCCGGCGCATCCATCATGCGCGCTTCCAGCAGTTTATCGAGGCCCAGCAGGGTCGGCGTGCGGCGCAGCTCGGCGCTGACCAGCTGCTTCGCCGCTTCCACGCCGTCGAGCTCGATGACGGCCTTGAAGACGACTTCGATCAGGTCGATCGACGACGCCTCTTCCAGGTAGGAACGCAGCAGGTTGACGCCTTCCTGTGGACGGCCCAGCTTGGTATAGCCATCCATCAGGCGCTGCGCCACCAGGGCCACGTGCGGCACGCTTTGCTGCTCCACGCGGCGCCAGGTGGTCAGCGCGCCTTCCACGTCGCCGCGCGCCAGCAGCACGTCGCCCGTCAGGATGGTGGCGCGCACGCTCTTGCGGTCCGTCTGCAGGGCTTTTTCCAGCAGCGGCATGGCGTCGTCCGGCTTCATGTGCACGAGGGCGTCATGCGCCAGTTCGCAATAGAACTGGGCGATTTCCTTCTGGCGCGCGCCGGCGCCCGATTCCTGCAAGCCCACGGCCGCTTCGATGGCACGTGGCCATTCCTTTTCGCGCTGGTAGATTTCCAGCAGCGCGCGGCGCGCCTGGGCCGCATATTGCGTGTCGATCAGGCTGTTGAAGGTTTCTTCGGCGCGGTCCAGCAAGCCTGCCTTCAGGTAATCCATGCCCAGCTCGTAGGCGGCGTGGCCCTGCTGTTCCAGCGGCAAGTCCGGGCGCGCCAGCAAGTTCTGGTGCACGCGAATCGCGCGCTCCGTTTCGCCGCGGCGGCGGAACAGATTGCCCAGCGCGAAGTGCATATCGGCCGATTCCGGGTCCAGCTTGACGACTTCGATGAAGGCGTCGATGGCCTTGTCATGCTGTTCGTTGAGCAGGAAATTCAAGCCCTTGAAATAATTGCGCGGCAGGCTGCGCGATTCGGACACCAGTTGATGAATGTCCACGCGCGCGGCAATCCAGCCCAGCGCGAAAAACATCGGGATACCCAAGAGCCACCAGAGTTCAAAATCCATGCGATTGTTTTTATTCGAGTAAGAGAGATAGGAGCGACGGCGGCGTTTACTGCGCGCTCACGCTGTCCGGTTGCGGCTGGACATTGCTGGCCACGCCAACGGTCTGCAGCGCGGCAATGGTGGTTTTTTGCTTGGTCGCTTCGCGGCGGTGACGAAACACGGTCGGCGTCAGGGCCAATACGCCCAGGCTCGCGCCAGCGACAAAAAAGCCCAGCAGCATCAGGACCAGGGGGCCGCGAATTTCATAATTGAGGAAAACATGCAGGTCGACAACCTGCGCATTCTTCAGCGCAAAACTGAAGAACAGGACGAAAAGAACACAGCCAACGATGGTGGAGATGATTTTCATCGATAGGTCCAGAGTGAACAAAAAAATACCAGTGCGACATGGCAAATGGCAAATGGCGCAAACGTAGAGTGCTGATCAAACCGTAGCGAGCGGCAGTGATTTGTGGCCGAGAAGCGCAACCGTACTGAAGTACGGTGAGCATCGCCGGCCGCAAAGCGCGCCGCGCAGTAGGTTTAAGCAGTGCTCTACAGCATATTAACAAAAAAAAGCGGCATCCAAGGACGCCGCTCTTTATTTTCCGCCTTCCAGCAGACGATTAATCCTCGATAATCGGTTGCCCGACCATCGCGTCCACGCGCTCGCGCAACTGTTTGCCCGGCTTGAAGTGCGGTACCCGTTTTTCGGGAACCATCACCTTGTCGCCGGATTTCGGGTTGCGGCCGATACGCGGGGGCCTGCTGTTCAGGGCAAAACTGCCAAAACCGCGGATCTCGATACGCTGACCGGTCGCCAGGGCGTTGGTCATCGCATCGAGAATGGTCTTGACGGCATACTCCGCATCTTTCGCCACCAGCTGAGAATAACGCTCAGCGAGGCGGTTGATCAGCTCGGACTTTGTCATCTGCCAGTATCCGCGAAGTCTTAGTTCTTGTTATCGAACTTAGCTTTCAACAAGGCGCCCAGGCTGGTGGTGCCCGAAGCTGCGTTGTTGTCGGTAGCTGCCATCTTCTGCATTGCTTCCTGGGTTTCAACGTTGTCTTTCGCTTTGATCGACAGTTGGATACCACGGGCTTTGCGGTCGATGTTCAGCACCATTGCTTCAACGGTGTCGCCGACTTTCAGGTGCGTACCAGCATCTTCAACGCGGTCGCGCGAGATTTCGGAAGCGCGCAGGTAGCCTTCAACTTCTTCGGACAGTTGGATCACGGCGCCTTTAGGCTCAACCGATTTAACGGTACCGGTTACCAGCGAGCCTTTGTCGTTCATGGCTGCGAAGTTGTTGAATGGGTCACCTTCCAGTTGCTTGACGCCCAGGGAAACGCGCTCGCGCTCAACGTCGATGGCCAGAACGATGGCTTCCAGTTCGTCACCTTTCTTGAAGCGACGCACGGCTTCTTCGCCGGTTTCGGTCCAGGACAGGTCGGACAGGTGCACCAGACCGTCGATGTTGCCGGCCAGGCCGATGAACACGCCGAAGTCGGTGATCGATTTGATCGCGCCGCGGACTTTATCGCCCTTCTTGTGGGTAACGCCAAAGTCATCCCAAGGGTTGGCTTTGCACTGTTTCATACCCAGCGAGATACGACGACGCTCTTCGTCGATTTCCAGAACCATGACTTCTACTTCGTCGCCCAGTTGGACAACTTTGTTAGGAGCAACGTTTTTGTTCGTCCAGTCCATTTCGGAAACGTGTACCAGACCTTCGATACCCTGTTCCACTTCAACGAACGCGCCGTAGTCGGTCAGGTTCGTTACTTTACCGAACAGACGGGTGCTTTGTGGGTAACGACGGGACAGACCGGTCCAAGGATCGTCGCCCAGTTGTTTCACGCCCAGCGAAACACGGTTTTTCTCTTGATCGTATTTCAGGACTTTGGCGGTGATTTCCTGGCCAACCGTCAGTACTTCCGACGGGTGACGTACACGGCGCCATGCCAGGTCGGTGATGTGCAGCAGGCCATCGATACCGCCCAGATCCACGAACGCGCCGTAGTCGGTGATATTTTTGACGACGCCGGTCACGACCGTGCCTTCTTTCAGCGTTTCCATCAGTTTCTGACGCTCTTCGCCCATCGAAGCTTCGATGACGGCGCGGCGGGACAGAACCACGTTGTTACGCTTGCGATCCAGCTTGATCACTTTGAATTCGAGGGTTTTGCCTTCGAATGGGGTGGTGTCTTTGACAGGACGGGTATCAACCAGCGAGCCCGGCAGGAATGCGCGGATGCCGTTGGTCAACACGGTCAGACCGCCTTTGACTTTACCATTGACGGTACCGACGACGATTTCGCCCGATTCCATCGCTTTTTCCAGAGCCAGCCACGAAGCCAGACGCTTGGCTTTATCGCGCGACAGGATGGTATCGCCGAAACCGTTTTCCAGCGATTCGATCGCCACGGAAACGAAGTCACCAACTTTGACTTCCAGTTCGCCGTGGTCGTTCTTGAATTCTTCGACAGGGATGAATGCTTCGGATTTGAGGCCAGCGTTCACGATCACGAAATTGTGGTCGAGGCGCACGACTTCAGCGGAAATAACTTCGCCGGAGCGCATATCTTGACGCGACAACGATTCCTCGAAGAGCGCAGCAAAACTTTCCATACCGGTAGATTCGTTAGTTGTAACAGTAGACATAGGGTTCACACAGGTTATCCAGCAGAGATCGCACGATGCGACTTAAACTGGGTTAGGTTTTTGACACACCCGGACAGGCCAGGAGCCGTCAACGGGCACCACATAGCACAACAACACGCTATTTTGCTGCGGCGGCATACCATTTAAACACGGTTTCAACGGCAACATCTGCCGTCATTTCCGATGTATCGAGGACATGCGCCCCTTCCGCGGGGACCAGCGGCGCAATCGCACGGTGAGTATCACGTTCGTCCCGCGCCTGCAAATCCATCAGAAGGTCTTCCATATTAGCAGAAAAACCCTTGTCTATCAATTGCTTGTAGCGCCGTTGCGCGCGCGCCTCGACGCTGGCCGTCAGGAACACCTTCAATTGGGCGTGCGGGAAGATCACCGTGCCCATGTCGCGCCCGTCGGCCACCAGGCCCGGCGTCTTGCGAAAGCCCAGCTGCAAGCTGACCAGCGCCTGGCGCACCGTTGGCAACACGGCAATCTTCGACGCCGTATTGCCCACTTCTTCGGCACGGATCTGCTCGGTGACGTTTTCCTGCGCCAGCAGGATCTCGCCATTAGCAAAGTGGCAAGGCAAGTGCTCGGCCAGCTTGGCCAGCGCGTGCTCGTCGCGCAAGTCCGTGCCGCGGCGCAGCGCGCTCAAGGCCGTCAGGCGGTACAGCGCGCCCGAGTCCAGGTAATGAAAGCCCAGCTTGTCGGCCACGCGGTGCGCCACCGTGCCCTTGCCGGAAGCGGTGGGGCCGTCGATGGCGATGACTGGGATGTGGGAGGTCGGCATAGTATGAGCAATCAATTAAATCAGGGTGTCTTTGGCAATCCCCGCAAACGCGGCGAAATACTCGGGGAAGGTCTTGGCCACGCATTTCGGGTCGTTGATGCGCATCTCGTTGCCGCGGCGCGCGGCGCCGTCCAGCGAGGCCAGCGAGAAGCACATGGCCATGCGGTGGTCGTCATACGTGTCGATGGTGGCGGCGGCGATTTCGGCCGGCGGCGTCACGCGCAGGTAGTCCGCGCCCTCTTCCACTTCGGCACCGAGTTTGCGCAGCTCCGTGGCCATGGCGGCCAGGCGGTCCGTTTCCTTCACCCGCCAGCTGGCGATATTGCGCAAAGTGCTGGTGCCGTCCGCGTACAGGGCGGCCACGGCGATCGTCATGGCCGCGTCGGGAATGTGGTTGAAATCCATGTCGACGGCTTTCAGCACGCCGTTCGAGCGTGCCTCGATCCAGTTCTCGCCCATGGTGATGGTCGCGCCCATCTGCTGCAAGGCTTCGACGAAGCGCACGTCGCCCTGGATGCTGTCGCGCCCAACGCCTTCCACGCGCACGGGACCGCCGCCGATGGCGCCGGCCGCCAGGAAGTAAGAGGCCGACGAGGCGTCGCCTTCCACATGGATCGTGCCTGGGCTTTGGTATTGCTGGCCCGGCTGCACGGTGAACGACTGCCAGCCGTCATGCTCGACCGTCACGCCGAAACGGCGCATCAGGTTCAGGGTGATCTCGATGTACGGCTTCGAGATCAGCTCGCCCGTCACGTCGATGGTGACAGCATGGTCGCGCGCCATCAGCGGCGCCACCATCAGCAAGGCCGTCAAGAACTGGCTCGACACGTTGCCGCGCACGGCAATGCGCTGCGCGTGGATGTGGCCGCGGCGGATGCGCAGCGGCGGGAAACCCTGCTCGCCCGTGTATTCGATCTGCGTGCCGACGGCGTTCAGCGCGTCGACCAGGTCGCCGATCGGGCGCTCGTGCATGCGCGACACGCCGTGCAGCGTGTAATCGCCGCCGATGACGGCCAGGGCCGCCGTCAGCGGGCGGATGGCCGTGCCGGCATTGCCCATGAACAGGTCCGCCTCGTGGTGCGGGAACACGCCGCCGCAGCCTTCCACGTGGTGCACCTGGTGGGCGGTGGCCGGGTCGCCCGTCAATTCATCCTGCGTCCATTTGACGCCCAGCGACGTCAATGCCGTCAGCATGACGAAGGTGTCGTCGGAGGCGAGCAAGTCGATGATCTTCGTCGTGCCCTTGGCCAGCGCGGCCAGCAGCAACACGCGGTTGGAAATGCTTTTCGAGCCGGGCAGGCGCACCGTGCCTTCGGCATGCATCACCGGTTTCAGATCGATATGGTGGGGGTAGTGCTTGGTCTGGGTCATGCTGGAATCCTTGAGTATTTATCGTGTGGGCGCGGCCGGCACTTCCGCCGTTTCAATCGCCTCGATCCATTGCTGCCGCGCGTGCTGGGCGTTCGCATACACGCCCTCGATGGCGGCGCCGTCGTTCGCGGCCAGGTGGGCGCGCAAGGTCGTCAACTGCGCCAGGTAGGCGTCCAGTTCGTGCAGCAGCGCCGGCCGGTTGGCCAGGCTGATGTCGCGCCACATTTCCGGCGATGAGCCGGCGATGCGCGTAAAGTCGCGAAAGCCGCTGGCCGCGTATTGGAACAGCAGGCCCGCGTGCGGTTTATTGGCGATGTCGTCGACCAGCGCAAAGGCCAGCAGATGCGGCAGATGGCTGACGGCGGCAAACACCTTGTCATGTTCTTCGGGGCTCAAGGTGTGCAGGATGGCGCCGCAGGCGCGCCACGCGGCCGCCACCCGTTCCACGTCGTCCGCGGCGTTTTCCGCCAGCGGCGTGAGCACCACTTTCTTGCCTTGATACAGGTCGATGATGGCGGCATCGGGACCATTCGTCTCGCGCCCCGCGATCGGGTGGCCGGGCACGAATTGCCCCACCTTGCCACCGAGCGCCGCGCGCGCGGCCGCCACCACGTCGCTCTTCGTGCTGCCCGCATCGGTCACGATGGTGCCCGGCTGCAGATGCGGCGCGATGGATGTCAAAATAGCGCCCGTCTGCGCCACGGGCGCGGCCAGCAGCACCAGGTCGGCGCCATGCAAGGCTTGCGCCATGTCGCCGCCGATTTCATCGATGATGCCCAGCTCGAGCGCGCGCGCCATCGACGCTGGCGAGCGGCCCATGCCGACCACGGTTTGAACCGCGCCCGCGTGTTTCAAGGCGCGCGCGAACGAGCCCCCGATCAGGCCTACGCCGAAGATGACAATTTTTTTCAGTGCAGGCGTCGTCATATCGTCAGGCCAGCGCTTTCGTCAGCGCGGCGATGAAGATGGCGTTTTCCTGCGGCAGGCCGATGGAAATGCGCAGCCATTGCGGCAAGCCGTAGCTGCCGACGGGACGCACGATCACGCCCTGCTTGAGCAGCGCCAGGTTCACGCGCGCGCCCGCTTCATCGTCGTCGCCCACTTTCACCAGCACGAAATTGCCGTGCGATGGCACGTATTCCAGGCCCAATTGCGCAAACGCTTCCGTGAACTGCTGGTAGCCGGCCGCGTTGTTGCGCGCGCTTTGCTCGAGGAAGGCCTTGTCGTTCAGGGCGGCAATCGCCGCCGCCTGCGCCAGCGAGTTGACGTTGAACGGCTGGCGGATGCGGTTCATCAGGTCCGTCAGCGCCGGCTGGGCGATGGCAAAGCCGATGCGCAGGCCGGCCAGGCCGTAGGCCTTCGACAGGGTGCGCGACACCACCAGGTTCGGATACTGGCGCACCCACGCCGTCGACTCGTACTGGTCGTCGGCCGACAGGAATTCGTTGTACGCTTCATCCAGCACGACGACGACATGCGCCGGCACTTTTTGCAGGAACGCTTCCAGCTGCGCAGCCGTCAGGAAGGTGCCGGTCGGGTTGTTCGGGTTGGCGATGAAGACCAGACGCGTGTCGTCGGCAATGGCCGCCGCCATCGCGTCCAGGTCATGGCCGTAGGCTTGCGCCGGCACGACGATATGACGCGCGCCCAGGCCTTGCGTGGCCAGCGCGTACACGGCGAACGAGTACTGCGAGTAGACGACGGATTGGCCATGCTGCACGAACGCGTGCGCGGCGATTTCCAGGATGTCGTTGCTGCCATTGCCCAGGGTGATCCAGTCGGCAGGCACGTCGTAGCGCTTGGATAGCACGGCTTTCAAGTCGAAGCCGTTGGCGTCCGGATAGCGGCCCAGGCCATCGATGGCGGCGATCATCGCCTGCTTCGCCGATTCCGGCATGCCGTACGGGTTTTCATTCGACGCCAGTTTGACGATGGCTGCCTCGTCGAGGCCGAATTCGCGCGCAACTTCCGCGATCGGCTTGCCGCTCTGGTAAGGGGCGATGGCGCGGACGTATTCTGGACCGATATTTTTAGACATGGTGTTCTTTAAAAGTTGGTGAATGAATGGCAGTCAATGGAGGTGGTTTGTTGGGTTACGCTGCGCTAACCCAAGCTACAGCTTACCGTATGTCGGGTAGGTCGGATTAGCGCAGCGTAATCCGACACCACCACAGGCATCAATCGAAGTCACAGACTGACCGGATACGACCCCAGCACCTTGAAAAACGCCGCATTGCTCTGCAGCTCGGCCAGCGCCTGCGCCACGGCGGCATCGTGCACGTGCCCCTCCACGTCGACATAGAAATAATACTCCCAGCTGCCCATGCGCGCCGGGCGCGACTCGAAGCGCGTCATCGACACGCCGTGCTTGGCCAGGGGCGCCAGCAACTGGTACACGGCGCCCGCCTTGTTCGGCACGGCCAACACCAGCGAGGTCTGGTCCTTGCCCGACGGCGCCGTCTGCAAGGTGCCGACGACGGCAAAGCGCGTGCGGTTGTGCGGGTCGTCCTGGATATGGCCCTTGACCACGCCCAGCTTGTACTGCGCACCGGCCAGTTCGCTGGCAATCGCGGCCACCGTGCCATCTTCGCCGGCCATGCGGGCCGCCTCGGCGTTCGAGGCCACGGCGTGGCGCGCCACGTGCGGATAATTCTGGTTCAGCCACACCTGGCATTGGGCCAGCGCCTGAGAATGGGCGCAGATGGACGTGATGCCCTCCATGTTGCCGCTCTTCGTCATCAGGCTGTGGTGAACGGCGATCGCCACCTCGCCGCTGATGATGAGGCTAGTCTGCAGCATCATGTCCAGCGTGCGGTTGACGGCGCCTTCCGAGGAATTCTCGATCGGCACGACGCCGAAGTCCGCCGTGCCCGCTTCGGCGGAACGGAATACTTCATCGATGGACGCGCACGGCAAGCCTTCGACGGCGCTGCCGAACTGCTGATACACGGCTTGTTCGCTGAAGGTGCCGGCCGGGCCAAGGTACGCCACGGTCACGCGCTTTTCCAGCGAGCGGCAGGACGACATGATTTCACGGAAGATGGTCTGCACTTCGCGGTCGCCCATGGGGCCGGGATTGCGCTCGGCCACGCCGCGCAGCACCTGCGCTTCGCGCTCGGGACGGAACACGGGAGCCTGCGTTTCGGCCTTCACGTGGCCCACCTGCTGGGCGATTTGCGCGCGGCGGTTCAGCAGCTCGAGGATTTGCGCGTCGATCGCATCGATCTGTTCGCGCAGCGGTTTCAATTTATCGGTCATGGTGGTTTGTTTCGTCAGCTGTACTTCAATCATGGCCGCACGGCCTGCGCCGGCGGCGGGCCGGCGCGCTTGCTCATGAGAATGCCGGACAAAATGATCAGGGCTAGGCGCGTTGCCGCTGGCAGTACGAATGTACGACAAGGCAATGCAACAACGCCCTGGACTTTTTGGCAGGCATTCTAGCGTCCGGCAAACTCGTTCAAATAGTTGACCAAGGCTTGCACGCCTTCGATCGGCATCGCGTTATAGATCGATGCACGCATGCCGCCGACGGACTTGTGGCCCTTCAGTTGCAGCAGGCCGCGCTGCTTGGCGCCGGCCAGGAATGCGTCGTTCAGACTTTCATCGCGCAGATAGAACGGGATGGTCATGCGCGAGCGGTATGCGGGCTCGATCCGGTTCTGGTAGAAGTCGTCCGCATCGAGCGCTGCGTACAGCAGAGCCGCTTTCTCAATATTACGCTGTTCCATGGCCGCAACGCCACCCTGGCGTTTGAGCCACTGGAAAACCAGGCCGGCGATATAGATGCCGTAGGTGGGCGGCGTGTTGTACATCGACTCATGTTCGGCCACGATGGTCCAGTCGAAAGCGGACGGGCAAATCGGCAGCGCCTTGCCCAGCAAGTCTTCGCGCACGATGACGAGGGTCAGGCCGGCCGGGCCGATATTTTTCTGCGCGCCGCCGAAGATGACGCCATATTGCGACACGTCGATCACGCGCGACAGGATGTGCGAGGACATGTCGGCCACGATGGTGGTCGCTGCCGGCACGTTCGGCGCCTGCTGGAATTCCACGCCGTCGATGGTTTCATTGGTGCAGATGTGCAGGTAGGCGGCGCCTAGCGTCAGCTTCCATTCGGAGACGGGCGGCACGCCCGTGAAATGGGCGGCCTTGGACGACGCGGCCACGTTGACGTTGGCGTACTTGGCCGCTTCCTGGATCGACTTGCCCGACCACGAACCCGTATGCACGAAGTCGACGGTGGCCGGCTGCTGCGCGGCCAGGCCCGCCAGGTTCATCGGGATGATGGCGTTTTCGCCCAAGCCACCGCCCTGCAGGAACAGGATCTTGTAGTTGTCGGGCACGGCCAGCAGTTCGCGCAGGTCGGCCACGGCCTGCTTGTAGATGGAGATGAATTCGGGACCACGGTGGCTCATTTCCATCACCGACATGCCACTGCCATGCCAGTCCTGCATCTCGGCGGCCGCTTGCGCCAGCACTTCCTTGGGCAGGACGGCGGGGCCGGCTGAAAAATTGTAGATATGGGTCACGATACGATCCTTGGCAAAAATGAAAATCTTATTGGGGCGACTGCGTGGCCGCCCGCATGACCTGGTCAAGCACGGCATTCACGCGGGGGATCAGCACGCGCTGGCTGATGGCCATCGATTCGGCGGACAGTTGCGGCATGGTCGCCAGCATCTTGCGGCCCAGCGGCGTCTTGTAGAAGGCCGTCAGCTGCTCGACTTCCTGCACCGTGTAAAAGCGCGCGTACAGGGGCACCATTTCGTCGCCCAGCTCGTCGATCAGGGTAGGGTCGGCCAGTACCTGCGTCAGGGTGGCGATGGCCAGGGGGATTTCTTCCTCGGCGCTGGCCAGCGCGCGCGCCTTGCGCTGCTCGTCCAGTTTCGGGTTGGTGTTGATTTGCTGCTGCGCCGACTGGCGGATCATGGCGGGCACCGATTGCAGCATCTGGTCGAAGATGCTGCGCGTCAGTTGCGGGAACTGCATCGCGTCGAGCATGCGCCGCACGGCCACTTTCATGGCGGGGCTGGGCGCCGCCTGGCGCACGGGCGTGGCTTGCGTGCTCTGGGCCAGGGCCGGCAGGGTCGCGAGGAAGGCCAGCGAAAACGCGGCGAAGAAGGTGGCGACGATTTTTCTCATGGCATGCGGGGTCTTGAATGACTGGTAAAAGGGTGGCGGCCGGAAGACCTGTCGGCTTACGCCCGACGGGCTAAGCCGACCTACGCAATTCTGCTGGCGGCATAAGCACGCGCCAATAGCAATTGGGGCTCCCGAAAGAGCCCCAATCATCTTACTCCGGCTGGGCCGGATCGACAGGATCGGCCGGTTCAGCCGCTGCCGGCGCAGGCGCGGTATCCGCCTCCGTCGTCAGCTCGACTTCGTCGATATCCGTTTCCACCACGCGCTGCAGGCCGGACAGCTTGGTGCCGTCTTCCACGGCGATCAGGGTCACGCCCTGCGTCGCGCGGCCCATCTCGCGGATTTCCGACACGCGGGTGCGGATCAATACGCCACCGGTGGTGATCAGCATGATTTCATCGCTGGTATCGACCAGGGTCGCGGCAACCACTTTACCGTTGCGCTCACTGGTCTGGATGGCGATCATGCCTTTCGTGCCACGGCCATGGCGCGTGTACTCGGTGATCGGCGTACGCTTGCCGTAACCGTTTTCCGTGGCCGTCAGCACCGACTGCTGCTCGTTCTCGGCCACCAGCAGGGCGATCACGTGCTGGCCTTCTTCCAGGTTCATGCCGCGCACGCCGCGCGCCGTACGGCCCATCGGACGCACGTCGTTTTCGTCGAAGCGCACTGCCTTGCCCGAATCGGAGAACAGCATCACGTCGTGCTGGCCGTCGGTCAGCGCCGCGCCGATCAGGAAGTCGCCGTCGTCCAGGTCGACCGCGATGATGCCGGCCTTGCGTGGATTGCTGAAGTCCTTCAGCGGCGTCTTCTTGACGGTGCCCAGGCTGGTCGACATGAAGACATAATGGTCTTCCGGGAACGTGCGGTTCTCGCCCGACAGCGGCAGGATCACGGTGATCTTTTCGTTGTCCTGCAGCGGGAACATGTTGACGATCGGCTTGCCGCGCGAATTGCGCGAGCCTTGCGGCACTTCCCACACCTTCAGCCAGTACATGCGGCCACGATCCGAGAAGCACAGGATGTAGTCGTGCGTATTGGCGATGAACAGCTGGTCGATCCAGTCTTCCTCTTTCGTCGCCATCGCCTGCTTGCCGCGGCCGCCGCGCTTCTGCGCGCGGTATTCGGTGATCGGCTGGGCCTTCATGTAGCCGGTGTGCGACAGGGTCACGACCATGTCCTGCGGCGTGATCAGATCTTCCGTTTCCAGGTCGGTCGCATTCAACTCGATCTGCGAGCGGCGCACGTCCTTGTTGCCTGCGCCGTATTCGTTCTTCGCGGCCGTCATTTCATCGGTGATGATGACGGTCACGCGTTCCGGCTTGGCCAGGATGTCGAGCAAGTCGGCGATATGTTCCATCACGTCCTTGTACTCGTTGACGATCTTGTCCTGTTCCAGGCCGGTCAGGCGCTGCAGGCGCATCTGCAGAATTTCCTGCGCCTGGTCGTCCGACAGCTTGTACAGGCCATCCGTCTGCATGCCGTAGTGCTTCGGCAGGTTTTCCGGACGGTAGGCATCCACGCCGCCCGGCGTCGTGCCGTCGCCCGTGCGGGCCAGCATTTCGCGCACGACGGACGAATCCCAGGCCTTGGCCATCAGCTCGACCTTGGCGATCGGCGGCGTCGGCGCGGCCTTGATGATGGCGATGAAGTCATCGATGTTGGCCAGCGCGACCGCCAGGCCTTCGAGCACGTGGCCGCGTTCGCGCGCCTTGCGCAGTTCGAACACGGTACGGCGCGTGACCACTTCGCGGCGGTGCGACAGGAAGCATTGCAGCATCTGCTTGAGGTTCAGCAGCTTGGGCTGGCCATCGACCAGTGCCACCATGTTCATGCCGAAGGTGTCTTGCAACTGGGTCTGCTTGTACAGGTTGTTCAGCACCACTTCCGGCACTTCGCCCCGTTTCAGCTCGATCACCACGCGCATGCCCGACTTGTCGGATTCGTCGCGGATGTCGGAAATGCCGTCGAGTTTCTTATCGCGCACGTTTTCAGCGATGCGTTCCAGCAAGGACTTCTTGTTGACCTGGAATGGCAGCTCGTCGACGATGATGGCGATACGGCCGCCATCCTTGCCGTATTCTTCGAAGTGGGTCTTGGCGCGCATGACGACGCGGCCACGGCCCGTGCGGTAGCCGTCGCGCACGCCGGACACGCCATAGATGATGCCGGCCGTCGGGAAGTCCGGCGCCGGGATCAGCTCGATCAATTCATCGATCGTGCACTCGGGATTGCGCAGCACGTGCAGCGCACCGTCGATGACTTCGGTGATGTTGTGTGGCGGAATGTTCGTCGCCATGCCGACGGCGATACCGGACGAGCCATTGATCAGCAGATTCGGGATACGCGTCGGCAAGACCGTCGGTTCCTTTTCCTTGCCATCGTAGTTGGGCTGGAAGTCGACGGTGTCCTTGTCGATATCGGCCAGCAGCTCGCTGGCGATCTTGTCCAGGCGGCACTCGGTGTAACGCATTGCTGCGGCGCCGTCGCCGTCGACGGAACCGAAGTTGCCCTGGCCATCGACGAGCATGTAGCGCAGCGAAAAATCTTGCGCCATGCGCACCAGTGTGTCGTAGATCGAGGCATCGCCGTGGGGATGGTATTTACCCATGGTTTCGCCGACCACGCGGGCGCACTTGACGTAAGGGCGGTTCCACACGTTATTCATTTCATGCATCGCGAACAAGACGCGGCGGTGCACTGGCTTCAAGCCATCGCGCGCATCGGGCAAGGCGCGACCGACGATCACGCTCATGGCGTAATCGAGGTAGCTCTTGCGCATCTCTTCTTCGAGGGAAATAGGAATTGTTTCTTTTGCGAATTGATCCATTGGCGGTTCGACTGATCTCAGGCTGTGGTTAACTTATCTGTTACGCAATGTATGACGCAATACTGCATATCCTGGGTGGCTGTCGTCGTGGACGCCGCGCCGCGCGCTACTGGCGTGGCCCGGCTTCCATGTCGCAGAGTGCCAGAACAAATCGGCGGGCTGGCGGCGCGGCCAGTACGCGTACCGCAAGGGTACGTGCTGGCCATGCAGTGCCGCCGTGGGCATTTGCTCGACACTCTTAACAGTCAAGCGCACGATTTTAGCATGCGCGCCCAGCTACCTGTACAAATTGGCCATACCGGCAAGATTGGCAGTTTGCATCGGAGCCGTGCATGTTGCCCTGTCGATAATGCACAATGGCAATGTCAGTTCAAGACACCTGCCCTTAAAAGAGGCAAAAAAAGCGATCAATTGTTACAGATGCGTTACAAATGGGCATTTTCGTTGCGCAAAAACAACGCACGGTCTAAAATCGGGCAAGCTTTGATTTAACCACGGTCGTGTGCCCCTGATGCGTGTGGCAAAATGACTGGGAAGTTAATTGCTAGTTTCGCAATCTGAAACGAGCGCATATGGTCTACATGATAAAATCTTGGCACGTAGCACCAGTAGCGCAGTGTTGTTCTGCGGATATCACCCCCCGAAAGGAAAAAAGAATGAATAAATTTGTAACGCTGTTTTTCGCTGCATCCGCAGTGATTGCTGGCTCGGCTTCGGCCCAAACCCCAACCTCCCCACCATTCGCGCCAGTTACCACTGACATCAAAGCACCAAGCCCAAAAAGCGCTTATGTGCAAGATGCTCGCGGCGTAATCGTGCGTGACCCATTCGGCCTGTGCTGGCGTACCGGCTACTGGACACCTGCTGACGCAGTGCCAGGTTGCGACGTACCACTGTGCGTAGAGCCAGAAACCCTGCAAGACGGCAAATGCGTGGCTCCTCCAGCACCAGTCGTACCTGCTCCAGCACCAGCACCAGTCGTGCCAGTGCCAGTCGTAGTTGCTCCTACCTCGGAAAAAGTCAGCTTCGCTGCTGATGCATTCTTCGATTTCGACAAAGCTACGCTGAAGCCAGAAGGCAAGTCCAAGCTGGACGAGCTGGCCGCACAACTGGGTGGCATCAACCTGGAAGTCATCATCGCTGTGGGTCACACCGACTCCGTCGGCACCGATGCTTACAACCAAAAACTGTCGGTACGTCGTGCTGATGCTGTCAAAGCCTACCTGGTCAACAAAGGCGTTGAAAGCAACCGCGTGTACACCGAAGGCAAAGGCGAAAAACAACCTGTTGCTGATAACAAAACTGCCGAAGGCCGTGCGAAAAACCGTCGCGTGGAAATCGAAGTTGTTGGTACCCGCAACAAGTAATTGCTGAACCCCTGGACTTGCCGCAAGTCATCGCGCAAGTCAAGAACAGCATGAAAAACCCCGCTACGGCGGGGTTTTTTTTCGTCCGTGGCTGCCCAATTGTAAAATTGCCGCTATTATTCGACCTATGAACGCCGACCCTCTCGAAATCCAAAAATTCAGTGAGCTGGCCCACCGCTGGTGGGACCCCACTTCCGAGTTTCGTCCCCTGCACGAAATTAACCCCCTGCGCCTGGAATGGATCAACGCGAAAGTGCCGCTGGCCGGCAAGCGCGTGATCGACATCGGCTGCGGCGGCGGCATCCTGGCCGAATCGATGGCCCGCAAGGGCGCCGACGTGACGGGCATCGACCTGTCCGACAAGGCCTTGAAAGTGGCCGACCTGCACAGCCTGGAATCAGGCGCCAAGGTACGCTACAAGCTGATCGCCGCAGAAGCCATGGCCGAGGAAGAGTCGGGCCAGTACGACGTCGTGACGTGCATGGAAATGCTCGAGCACGTGCCGGACCCCGCCGCCATCGTCAAGGCTTGCGCCGCGCTGGTCAAACCGGGCGGCCACGTGTTCCTGTCGACCCTGAACCGCAACCCGAAAGCGTATCTGTTCGCCATCCTGGGCGCCGAATACCTGCTGCGTTTGTTGCCGAAAGGCACGCACGACTATGACAAATTCATCACCCCGGCCGAGCTGTCGCAATACCTGCGCAGCGCCGGCCTGGACGTCAACAGCATGCGCGGCATGGGCTACAATCCGCTGACCAAGATTTACTCACTTAATAGCGATACCAGCGTCAATTACCTGGTGGCCTGCACCCGGCCGCTGTAACCATCACGCACAATACAAGGCGGCTGCGGCCGCCATTTTTCATTCCCACTTGACACACTTTGCCCGCCATGATCACTGACCATCTGCCAGCCCCGCGCGCCATCCTGTTCGACCTCGACGGCACCCTGGCCGACACCGCGCCCGACCTGGCGGCGGCCATCAACCTGCTGCGCGCGCGCGCCGGCCTGGCACCTACCCCGTATGAAGTGCTGCGCCCCACGGCCTCGGCCGGCGCGCGCGGCATGATAGGCGCGTCGTATGGCATAGCCCCCGGCGAAAGCGGCTACGAAGCCCTGAAAGACGGTTTCCTGAACAATTACGAAGCGGCCTTGGCCGTGGAAAGCCGCTTGTTCGACGGCATCCCCGCCATGCTGGACGGCTTGACCGCCTTGGGCCTGACCTGGGGCGTCGTCACCAACAAGGCCGCCCGCTTCACCGATCCGCTGGTCGGCCAGATCGGCCTGGGCGCCGCCGGCTGCGTGATCTCGGGCGACACCATGCCCCACCCGAAACCGCACCCCGCCCCCCTGCTGGAAGCGGCCCGCCGCCTGAACCTGGCACCGGAAGACTGCTGGTACGTGGGCGACGACCTGCGCGACATCCAGGCCGGCCGCGCCGCCGGCATGCGCACTGTCGCCTGCGCCTGGGGCTACTGCGGCCCCGTCGAACCGCAGCACTGGAACGCGGACCATTTGCTCGATACGCCGCTGGCCTTGCTGGAACTGGTGACTGGCGTGCTGAAGGCGGCGCAGGAGCGGCAGTTGGCGGCTTGAGGAGCAGCACTTTCCGCAGTGGAAAGCTGGGGTCTGACCCGGCGGGTCAGACCCCTTACGTCGATGGCGCGAATGCACCATGCAAGAGTGGACAGATTGCGCTACACAGGAGCTTCTGTGGGGACGACCTGATTTCGGCGTCGGTTACAAAGCAGCGCAGGACATACCGAGGGCGGGCTACCTCGTAAATACAAGCTAAAAAAACTTAACTGCAAACGATAACTCGTATGCACTGGCAGCTTGATCGCAGTTAGCTCCAGAGCACCTCGTCCCTGGGGTGGGCCGTCAAAAGCTCCAGAGTCACCACAGAGCTCGTCTGATGCTGGGTTATTTGGTGTCCGACTAAATAATAGGTAACTCGCTTGCCCATAACCTGCACATCCGTGCTGGCTGAGTCAAATCAAATGATAATGCCAAGTATGTAGAACTGTCTGTAGAGTGCTTGCGGACGCGGGGGTTGTGCGGGACTTCGGCGGGCACAGCCCGGCGCCGCACAACCGGCTTGTGCCTGCCAGCACAAGCCCCTCCAATTCGTCTGGCTCAAGCGATTCAAAGCTGCCTCGCTCCTTACCGCGAATGCATCATGCAAGAGTGGGCAGATTGCGCTACAATGAAGGTTCTGTGGGGACGACCTGGTTTCGACGTGGGTTGCAAAGCAGCGCAGGGCATACCGAGGGCGGGCTACCTCGTAAATACAACCTGAAAAAACTTAACTGCAAACGATAACTCGTACGCACTGGCAGCTTAATCGCTGTTAGCTCTAGAACACCTCGTCCCTGGGGTGGGCCGTCAAAAGCTCTAGAGTCATTTACAGGGACTCGTCGTATGCTGGGTTACTTAGCGTCCGACTAAATAATAGGTAACTCGCTTGCCCATAACGTGCACATCCGTGCTGGCTGAGTTAAATTAAATGATAGTGCTAAGTATGTAGAACTGTCTGTAGAGTGCTTGCGGACGCGGGTTCGATTCCCGCCGTCTCCACCACTGAATAAATAAAAAGGGCTTCCCCGTTTTGGCGGGGAGGCCCTTTTTATTTATTCCATGCATGCAGAGCGCGGGCGTCGCGTCCGCGTCCGGTACGGACGCGGGGGTTTTGCGGGGCCTTCGGCGAGCGCAGCTCGGCGCCGCAAAACCGGGTTGCGCTTGCAAGCGCAACCCTCTCCGATTCGTCTGGCTGGCTCTTGCGCCGCAGGCGGTTTTTCCTAACGACAACATCGGCTGCTCAGGGCTTGTATGAATGGCGGACCTGACCCTCGCTCCCCTGCGAAAAACAATGGTTGACAGAATCAATATTTTGCAAGATCATGCGATTGACAAAACCAATTTTTTGCAAGGAAACGATAAATGCAATCGATCCATCCTGCTACCTTCTATCCAGAGCTCTCTGATGACCGCCTTCGGATAATCGCGTCAAAGCTATTAGATGTTCGTTTCAATGCGATTCGCGAACTTGACTCGCCGTTTGATGATAATTACACGCGTGAGTGCACAGTATTTGGTCGTTCGCGAAACATGCTAGTTGATATGGCAAGGCAAGACGAATATCGACCATGGATGGGAATTAAGCACGCGGGTATGGATGTGACTTTTAACATCGAGCGCGTAGTTTGCAGATTTTTTCGGGATGATGTGCAAAATCCAGAAAAAGCCGGATTTTTCAAACGAAATTCAGTTGACTGCCTTTTCGATACTGACGATAAAATTCCGGTTGTTTGGCGGTTTGTAATCGAAAGAGCACTCACTGAAGAAGATGAGGATCGGGTATTTTTTATTGGCTTTAACGCCTTCAATGAAAAAATATCGCAATGGATGTATCAAGGATCGGCCCCAATGTTGCATGCTGTTGACCTGGACGTCCCTGAAGCTGCTGATATGTCACCAGCACCTATCGATATACGCGACGATAAAGTGGCAAACGATGAATTAGACAATGTTCTTGAAGTCAAATCTGACGATGTAGGTCAGGATGATAATTTAAAAATGGAATCAGGTAAATAATTAGAATGACGTATCAATTTAACGGGGCGGAGCTTCGGCTCGCCCGTGTTTTTAATGGCTTTGCTCTAGATGAAGTAGCTGAGCGGGTTGATAAGACACGCCAGTACCTTCACAGGCTTGAAACGGGGCAGGCTGCCCCGACGGGGCAGCTATTAGAACAGTTGGCAACAGTTCTCGAAATTGACCCGGAATTTTTATTGACCAATCATTCTCTAATGATTGAAGAAGATCAGTTTCATTTTAGAAAGCTTTTTACCACTCGTGCCATGATCAAACATGTGGCGATGGCGAGGGGTGAGTTGACTGGGCGACTAGTAAACTATTTAGATAAAGAGCTCAAGCTTCCCAAGGTAAAGATTCCAGAAATATCAAATGTAAACACGGTTGATGATATTGAGCGTTCTGCTGAACAATGTAGGCGGGAATGGGAGTTAGGCTTAGGTCCAATCGCAAATATGAGCCGTCTTGCAGAGAATATTGGGGTCGTAGTTACTAGTTTTCAATCGGTATCGAAAGAAATTGATGCTTTATCAGTTGCAATTCGGCGGCCAATTATTGTTCGAAACGAAGCAAAAGAAAGCGTGTGTCGTCAACGGTTCGATATAGGCCACGAGTTAGGACATTTTGTTTTTCACGCAGGTATTGTGACGGGGGATCGGGTTACAGAGAGTCAAGCAAACAGATTTTCCGGAGCTCTTTTAATACCTCGGGGAATGATGGCCAAACTATTTCCTCGACCTCGTGGGTCTCGTTTAGATTGGCAAGGTTTAAGCGATTTTAAATTAACTTGGAAGGTTAGCAAAGCTGCCATTTTGTACCGTGCCCGTCAGTTGGATTTGATCAGTGACGATCAGTATAAAAGCGGAGCAATCACACTTAAACGCACTGGAGAGGCCAACGGAGAACGAGAGGATCATCTAATTCCCGCCGAAGGTCCCGAAATGATCGCAAGAGCGTTTGCTATACTGGCGGAAAAAAAAGGGATTTATGTTGAAGACATAGCAAAATCCATGCAGGTCAAACCGTCATTTCTGAGGAATTTAGTTGGATTTGATTTGCCAGGACGACCATCCTCTACCGCAAAGAGTTCAGAAAATCGCCCAACACTTTACTTGGTTGGATAAATTTTCTTATTCCCCCTACACCGACATACCCTATTTACCCCTGGGATAGCGTTAGGAAACAACTGGATTCTTCCTATACAGTCCAAAAACAGACGGGGTATTTCTGGGGAAACTTAAAGAATGGAACTAAGAATTTATCACGCCAGTTATTGACCAATTCAATAATAATTTATCAGTGTGATTTCCATCGTTACACCACTGAATAAATAAAATGGCTTCCCCGTTTTGACGGGGAGGCCCTTTTTATTTATTCCATGCATGCAGAGCGCGGGCGTCGCATCCGCGTCCGGTACGGGCGCGGGGGTTTTGCGGGGCCTTCGGCGAGCGCAGCTCGACGCCGCAAAACCGGGTTGCGCTTGTAAGCGCAACCCTCTCCGATTCTTCTGACTAGTTCTTGCGCCGCAGGCGGTTTTTCCTAACGACAACATCAGTCGCTCAGGTCGTGTACCAATGGGGGATCGGACTTCTCGTTCCGCTGTTCACCGCACGACTCCGCCCACAGAGTCCCAACGAAATGATGCAATTTACAATATCATTGCATCTCCATTTCTGACCAAACCGAAAGAATATGATTAATATCCGTGAAGCTGAAATCGCAGACCTGCGCGTTCTACAGGAAATCGGCTGCCAAACCTACCGCGAGCACTTTTCGGATATTTGGTCCGCTACCGGAATATCGGATTTCCTGGACCAAGATTTTTCTCCCAGCACGCTTGAAAATTCGCTGACTTCATTGAAACAAATCTGGCTTGTCGCTTCCGACGAAAGCGGAAAAGTCGTCGGTTTCGCCAAGGTCAACTTATCGAAGCCGGCGCCTATCAGCGGCGAAGTGGGCCTGGAGCTGCAGAAGATATACTTCCTCAAATCCGAGGCAGGACGCGGTTATGGGAAGCAGCTCTTGAGCTACATTCATGATCTGGCGGTGGAGCGCAAAGAGAGCTTGATATGGTTAGATGTGCTCAAAACCAACTTACATGCTCGCCGCTTCTACGCAAAACAGGGTTTTCAAGAGCGGGGCGAAATTCCCTTCCAAACAGACAAAGTTGCCATTGGCATGGTGGTGATGGTATGCCAGCTTCCAATGGAGTGACGCCTCAGCTCACGTTCACTACGTACCGGTATGAGCATCAACAAACCTGCGCACAGGAAAAGGGAAGTGTCGGCGACCAGGATCAGTTCCGCCATTTCCGCAAGACCTCAGCCTTTTGACAACGTCTTCACAGGTGCCGGCCTCTGGTCTCACGCTCGGACACGATCTCGGCACTCCAGAATCATTGCTGCGACATAAGTTGCTGAATCGCCCTCCGATACTTCTCCCCCCTCTCCAAATCCTTCTCCGTCGGCCTATCTATCCTCGACAAATCGCTATTCTCAGCCAGATCAGCCAGCTTGACGGCCTTGCCTACCGGATTCAAAGCCGCGCGGGCGATGAACGCCTCATACGACTCGCCTTCGACCTTGGTCACGGCGCGCACGCCGTCGATGACTTCCTGGGAAAATCCTTCGCGCGCCAGGTCGTCGAAGGTGACGTTGCCGTCGCTGTCCTCCACCACGTCATGCAGCACGGCGACTATCTGCTGGGCGCCGGGGGCGACGCGCAGCATGACGCGCAAGGGGTGCAATATGTACGGCGCGCCGCCCTTGTCCGTCTGGCCAGCATGGGTGGCGGCGGCGATTTCAATCGCGCGCTCGAGGGTGCCGCGTCGTGCGTTTTCAGTCATCTTCACTCCACGTTGATTGACGTTCCCGTTGCGCGCCAGCCGCGGCGCTGCAAATGGCAAACGCTGCTGCACAGCAAGGCTGGCAGCAGTAAATTGAGAACCGGGACGAGCATCAGCAAGCACAACAGCAGTCCCAGGGCGAAAATCGCCGGACGCTGTTCGCGGCGCAACGCCGCTTGCTGTTCTGCGCCGAGCACCTCTTCAGCCGCCGCGCCGTAGACCATCTGGACGTTCCAGGCCAGCAAGTACGAAATCAGCACGCACATGGCCCACACGGGAATCAGGAGGGAAAGCAGCAGCAACAGGCGACGCCGCCAGGCGGGGCGCGCGGCGGATGCATCCAGGCCGGCCGGCGGCGCCCACGCGACATAGCGCCGCGCCACCACCGCCTTGGCACGCTCCAGCAGCAGCCAGCGCAGCGGCAGGCGCGCCGTGCCGATGGCGCCGACGATGAAGACCATTACATAGAAAAAAGCAGCCAGCGCCAGCAATGCCAGAGCGATCTGGCCGATCGACAGCATGGCCTTGGCGGCGCTGCCCAGGCCGCCGGCAATATTGCCCATCTGCGACACGGTGGCAGGCCCGTTGGCCAGTGTTCCGACGCCATCCAGCACGCCCAGGCCCAGCAAGCCGGTGACGGACACCAGCGCCAGCATGGCGCTCAGCTCGACAAAAAAACGGCCGAAGTAGCTATACAGCCCCAGCCACAGCGCCACGACCGCCATGCACCACAGCGCGGAGCGCCACCACAGGCCCGCATGACGCGCATCGCGCAGCCCCAGGCCGACGCACGTGAAGGCTTCCCGCCAGGCCAGCAGCCAGATTTGCAATGTTGGTGTCACGCTCCTGCGTACTCCACAGTGAAGGGGCGGATATGTCGATCCGGATGTTGCCGATTGTACATGGACAAGGCTGGCTTACGCGCCGCCGAGAGCAATGATCAAATCCGGCCCCTGCTCGCCATAGATTGCAATACCGCCATTCCAGATGGCATGGAATGCGAGACTATTCTGCTCCCTCCGTTCCAGCAAGGCCCCTGGCAACATCCTGCCCATACGCAATCCCCCAATCCCCTCTTCAACAGCGTACACTGGCTCCTCTTCCATCAACGCATTGGTCCACCGTGAAACTATCGCGCTTTATTACCGGCCATCTGGAGCCGATCCTGGAAGAGTGGGAACTGTTCGCCAGGTCGCTGCCCATTCCGGGAGCCGCCATCTCGAAAGCGGAATTGCGCGATCATGCCAAGCAGATGCTGCAAACCATCGTGCGCGACATGGACGTCATCGAGAACGCGGCGCAGCGAAAGAAGAAATCGACCACGGGCGTGTCGGAAATAACGGGCAAGGAAACGGCGGCCGCCACGCATGGCTCGCTGCGCCAGCAGATCGGCTTCACGCTGCCGCAGCTGACGGCGGAATTTCGCGCAATGCGGGCCAGCGTGCTGCGACTGTGGATGGCACAGGTATCGGTGACGACGAAAACGGCAACGGACGATATCTTGCGCTTCAATGAAGCGATAGACCAGGCGCTGCAGGAATCGGCCATACGCTACTCGCAGCAGAGCGACCGTACCCGCAATACCTTTCTCGCCATCCTCAGCCACGATCTGCGCAGTCCGCTGAGCACGATGACGATGGCCGGTGCGCTGCTGAGCCGGCCAAGCGCGACCTCCGCTTCCACGGTGCAGATCGGTGCACGGGTTGCCCGCAGCGCGGCTACCATGACAACCATGGTAAACGATCTGCTGGAATTTGCCAGGACGCAGCTGGGGGGACACATGCCCATTTCACCCGCCTTGGGCGACCTGGGGGAAATCTGCAAGACATCCGTCGAGGATGCCTCGGCCGCTCACCCGCAATGCAAGTTCGAACTGAGTACCACGGGCGAGATGATTGGCGACTTCGATGCGGCACGCCTGTCCCAGCTGTTTTCCAATTTGCTCAACAATGCCGCGCAATACCGCACCGACGACCAGCCGGTGACCATCACGGCTTGCGGCGATGCCGATACGGCCGTGGTGCAAGTGAAGAATTTCGGCCGCCAGATCCCGGAAGAGTCGCTGAAGAGCATCTTCGATCCGCTGGTTCAGCTGGCCATTTCCGACGATCAGAAGGCGCCCAATGCCACCAGTATCGGCCTGGGCCTGTTTATCGCGCGTGAAATCGCCAGCGCGCACGGCGGCACCATCGGTGCCGAGTCCAGCCTGGAAAGCGGCACGATATTTACCGTGCGCCTGCCCAGGGTATCGCTGAACGACAGAGGAAACGGCGGCTAGGGACTATCCCGGCAGATATCTGGATCCCCTGCCGGGACAGGCTCGCCCTACCTGCGGTTCAGCGGCACATACTCGCCCGGCAAGCTGGCCGCTTCCAGCGCATCGGCAAAGGCCAGCAGGAACTTCGCCGGGCCATGCTCGGACACGAGCAGGGAGGCGCCCTTGTGGCGCAGCAGTTTCAATACTTCCTGCTGATGCGCCTGGTATTCCTGCGAATGGCCATAGAAGGTCTGATACATCTCCAGCGTTTCCATGGCTTTCGCGGCCAGGATAAATTCGGGTTTGTCCATCATATCTCCTCTTGATCAGCTCGGAAATTCAGAAGACGCGTTGGTCCCCTGTGCGCACGGCCATCGCCGTCGGCATGGCCGCACTTCCATCATACGCCTCAACTCAGCTGTCACCAACAGCACGCGTCCGGTAAGGCTCGCCCGACAGGATGCCCTGGTACTGGCTGAGGGTGGCGCCGATCTTCAAGCCCTCGGCGTCGATATCGTAGAAACGGATATCCTTGCTGTGGCCGCTGCCGCGCACCTTCACCACCGATACGACGCGCTTGAACTGGCCTTCGAGCTCGATGTAGCGCTGCATGACGATAGCGTCGGCCAGGAAGGCGTTGCCGTAGGAACTGAAGCGCAGCATGGTGTACTGGTCTTCCAGCTCGGCCGTCATCAGCACCGAGACACCCATGTCCGTCAAGGCCGCCACCAGGCGGTAC
The DNA here is from genome assembly GCF_059617945.1 of Janthinobacterium sp. BCJ23. Classification (NCBI taxonomy): domain Bacteria; kingdom Pseudomonadati; phylum Pseudomonadota; class Betaproteobacteria; order Burkholderiales; family Oxalobacteraceae; genus Janthinobacterium; species Janthinobacterium sp. BCJ23. The sequence continues at coordinate 210,871 of NZ_JCAQAW010000003.1, forward strand.
AACGACTCGCGGAAATCTTCGCGGAACATCGAGGCCAGCGCCATCTCAAAGCCGGACAGCGAGTCGATGACCACGCGCTTGGCCTTCATGCGCGTGATCATGCTCACCAGGTCATGCAGGATTTCATCCAGGGACAGGTCAAGCGTGCGCGTGTTGATCACGCCGATCTGGCCGGAACTGACGAGGGCATTCATCTGATGGCTGAGCAACTGGTTCGGGCTCTTCTCGAAGGCGGCGATCACGCCCGGCTCGCCGCAGCGCACGCCTTCCGTGAGAAATTGCGTGGCCAGCACGGTCTTGCCGGAACCGGACGGTCCCACCAGCAGCAACGAATAGCCGGCCGGCAAGCCGCCGCCCATCATGGCGTCGAGCTCCGGCACACCCAGCGACAGGCGTTCATTGCCGGAAATGCTGACCTCTTCCATGCCGCTCGCCTTCAGCACGGCGCGGGAAAAGATTTCCACGCCATTGTCATTGATGCGGAAGGTGTGCACGCCCAGGCTTTGCGCCTGGCCGCGCATCTTGACCACCTGGATCTTGCGCACCATGGCATCGCGGTGCACAAGCTGCGACAGCCACAGGATACCGTCGGCGACCGTGAACACGGCGCTCGACTCGGCCTCGGGCGCCAGATATTCGCCGATCAGGAAAGTCGTGGCCAGCCAGCTGGTCATTTGCGTGCCCAGCTGCTGCACGAAATGTTGCAAGCCGGCCGCGCCCGTGTCCATGGCCTTGGCCGATTGCACCACGGAACGGAAGGAATCGACGAAGACGAGGCTGGGCGAAAAAGCCTCCACCTCTTCGGCAATGCGCGCCAGCACGCGGTCGAAATCGCCTTCCAGCAAGTCCGCCGACAGATTGACGAACTTGATCGACTCGTTGATCTTTTCCACGTCAAAGAAGGGAAACTGCTGCTGATAGCGCAGCATCTTCAGCGGCGGCTCGCCCAGGACCGTGAAAAACAGCGCCTTGCGCTCCGGGGAGGCGAGGGAAAACATGATCTGGTGGGCCAGCGTCGTCTTGCCGCTGCCGGGCGTGCCCGCCACCAGGTTGAAGGAAAATTCCGGTATTCCGCCTCCCAGCAGTTCGTCCAGCCCCGGCACGCCAGTGGCCAGGCGGTGGATGGTGACTTTTTTCATTCGTTCGGCTCCGTTCCAGCATTATTCACAACGTCATCACCCCAGGCTTTGAGGAGGATGCTATTCGTTAAGAGTTCGCCAATTAATAAAATAAGGGTATTGATGAAGTGCATCATCATCGCCGTGCTTGCCGCGCAGGCGGCGGTGTCGGCCTGTCCCTGCAAGCTGGCGCGCAAGGCGGTCATGGCGGCTTCCATCGCTTGCGGCGGATGGGACGTCAGCCAGCTGAACTGTTTCTGACTCTGGTGCAGGCTGCGGGCATACATCGACTCCACGCCCCGCTCACCAATAATCTGGCTCAGCTCGGTGGACAGTTGCTCCCAAAGGCGAATACTGACGTCTACCACCGCACTTGGGTCGCGTCGCAGCGCTCGCTCTATCAAGCGCTGCCGCTGTTCATGGACTGTGGCCATAATCGGATCTTTTCTCTGCGGTTTTCGGTGCATGGACCATGTTAAACAAAAGCATCAGGATTTCCTCGCCCATCAGCGGGGAACCGTTGCCGTGATTATTTTCGACAAAGCGTCGATATTGATGGGTTTTACCAGGTAATGGTCGAACCCTGCCTGCCCGGCGCGGTCGAACTGGCCGAGCTGGCTATATCCGGACGTAGCGACAAAGCACGGCAGCGGCGTCACCAGGGCCGCGCGTGCAGAACTGATGACCTGGAAGCCATCCATGCCCGGCAAGCCGATATCGCACACGATCACATCGTAGGGCGCATCGAGCGCGGCGCGCAAGCCGCTGGGGCCGTCATGGCGCACGACGACATGGTGGCCATCCTGCGTCAGCAGCAGCGCCAGCATTTCCGCCGCATCGGCGTTATCCTCGATCAGCAATATGCGCCGAGGCAATGGGTGCGCTTCCCGTTCCTGGTCAATACCGGGCGGCGGCGGCGGCAGCGACGACAAGGGCAACTGCAAGACAAACTGGCTGCCAAAGCCGACCCCGGCACTGAACACGTCCACGGTTCCGCCATGCAGCTGGGTAATGATGCGCACCAGCGACAGGCCGATGCCCAGCCCGCCCTGCGCCCGCTCCAGCGAACGGAAACCCTGGGTGAACAGATCGAAGATGAAGGGCTGGATATCGAGGGCGATGCCGGCGCCATCGTCGCTGACGGCAATTTCCACCTGATGATCATGGCGCCTGACGACGATGTCGATGTGGCCAAACTCGTGCGTAAATTTGCTGGCATTGATGAGCAAGTTGGCAAACACCTGCGTCAGGCGTACCAGGTCCCCTTCGATGACCAGCGGTTCCTCCGGCATGCTCACGCTCAGCACTTGCTGGCGTTGGCTGATGCTGGCCTGGCCAACTTCCATGGCGCCGGCGACGATGTCGCTCAGCAGGATGGGCGCCAGCTGCAAGGTGATCTTTCCGCTGCTGACGCGCGACGCATCGAGCAAGTCGTCGATCAGGCGCGCCATGTGCGCCACTTGGCGGCCGATCACGCCATGCACGTGCGCCAGCTGGGGATCTAGGTCGACCTTCTTGGCCAGCAAGTCATTGGCCATCGCCAGCGGCTGCAGGGGATTGCGCAACTCATGCGCGAGCATGGCCAGGAATTCCGTCTGGCGCACGGTCGTCGCTTCGGCGGACGCTTGCATGTCCTGTGCGCCAAATGTTGCCAGCACCAGATTTTGATTGGCTTCGCGCAACTGCATGATCAACAGGCCGAAGGCGTCGGATTTATCCTTTTCCTGCACCTGCATCTTGGCCATGATCAACAATTGATTGATCGTCTCGCGCAGCAGCTTGACCTCGCGGCTATGCAAGGCATGCAGATTGTGCTCGGAGGGTAATTGCTGGGCGGACGCATCCTCAGGATCCGGCGAGAGTGCTGTGTGGTGCATGGTAACGGTGTACGGCCTGTGGGGACCGACCTCAAGGACAACTCTTCGTTCCGCGGCGTTCACTCAGACATCGCCGCGCACGCCAGCTCAATTGCTGCATACGGTGTATTGCTTTCTAACCGAACACGATACTCTATTTCCCTTACGAAATGAAGGAACTGCTTTACTTATCGTCAACAGTGCGCAGGGGTAGCACGTAATTGGCGAGCTGCCAGCCCATGGCGAGGGCCGATTGCTCCGCTTCATGCTGCGTATCGCGATTTTCCAGGTTGGCTTGCCGGACATCTTCAAAGCCGCACTTGCTCAGCACCAGCTGGCCCTGCCAACACCCTTCAGGCAATTCGCAGGCGTAAGCCGAGATCAGGAAACCATTATGGATGGTGGGATTCGCATAAGACATGAGGCCTCCGTGGGATTGCCAGCGCCGCCGTCGACAGGAACCACGGCTGTCATTGCAGTATAGCCAGACTTAGTGTAACCGCAATGCGGCTTGAATCGTAGTTAAATCAAATACATACGCATCAGTTCGTCTAATGGGAGGCCCCGCACGCATTGGCAGTCTTTGGCATCCCGTGCAAAAATATGTGCCTCGATACCCTCCTCCGCATTGCCCTATGGACCAATACCATTTCCTCGTCGGCGAATTCAGCAAGAATAGTCCGTTCCTTCCCGCCGCGGCCAGCGCGCAGCTGTTCGCCTGGTTCGCGCAAATCGGCGAGCCCGTCGAGCGCTACGGCAGCAAGAGCGGCAAGGTCGTCAAGTTCTCGCAGCGAAACTACGAGAAAACCCTGTTCGCGCCCGATGCCAGCAGCATCGAGTTGTTTTCACCTCGCATCTTGCCTCCCGACGAGGCCGACGAGGTCACGAACTGCAACGCGCTCGCCGTATATGAGCCGACAGTTTCGCTGCTGCTGGCGATACGCGCCAGCAAGCAGCCGTTGCAACAGCTGTTCGACGGCGCGGCAAGCATACCCGGCTTGCTAGATCATTGCGAGTATGTGTACGGCTACAGTGAAACCCTGGGCTACGGCACCGGCTACGCACGCGGCTACCGGCAGCTCGATGCGGCCCATCCGATGACCTTTGGCAGTCCTTGCCCGGCAAACAACTGGGCAGACATCAAGCGGCGCGGGCAGCAAGACGAGCACCTGCGCGATGTGTATCCCATCAATATCTTCAACCCAAAAAAACTGGATGCGCTACCGCCGCCAAGACTGCATGCATTGCGCCAGACCATGCAAGCCCATGGCCGCTGCGAAAAGCAGCATGGCCAGACCCACTGGTTTCTATCCAACGAAGAACTGGACGCCGCCCGCGTCGCAATGAACGCACACGCCATGCTGGGCGCCTACATCAACCATTGATACCCATGACCACACATTTATCGCTGCACTGCTATCTGCAAGACGAGGCCACCGAGCAGCCCCTGCGCTGTTCCGACGTGACCATCCAGGCCGACCCGGCCACCCTGCGCGCCATCGCCCGCTTCCTGCTGGCCAGCGCAGACACCTTCGATCAGGCGCAGGAACGCGCCGGCATGCACACCCATCTGCAAGACGAGTGGGACGGCTGGCAGGACGACTTCCCCGACCTCGTCGTGGTGGCGGCCTGAGGCGAGGCTTAGAATGGCGCCCCGGCTGGCGCGCGTCGGGTAACATACGCCACCTTTGCCATACAGAGAACACTGATGTCCGATTCCCGATACGCCCTGCCGTCGCTGCGCACGGCCGTGCTGGCCGCCGCGCTGGCCAACCTGTCCGCCTGCGCCAGCCCGCCCGCGCACGAGGCGCTGTTCCTCGCCACCACCTTGACTCCCGCGCATTCCTTTACCAAGGGCATCGAAGGCCCGGCCGTGGATGCGGACGGCAATATCTATGCCGTCAACTTTGCGCGCCAGCAAACCATCGGCAAGGTCAGCCCCGGCGGCACTGGCGAGGTGTACCTGACCCTGCCCGGCACCAGCATTGCCAACGGCATCCGCTTCGGCAGCCGGGGCCAGATGTACTTGGCCGACTACATGGAACACACGATCTACCTGGTCGACCCGGCCACGCGCGCGCTCACCATCCACGCGCGCGAGCCGCGCATGACGCAGCCGAACGACATCGCCATCACGGCCGACGACGTGCTGTATGCGAGCGACCCGAACTGGAAGGAAAACACGGGCCGCGTGTGGCGCATCGCGCAGGACGGCACGGTGACCCTGGCGCTCGACACCATGGGCACGGCCAACGGCATCGAGGTCAGCCCCGACGGCAAGATCTTGTATGTGAATGAAAGCGTGCAGCGCAATATCTGGATGTACGACATCGCCGCGGACGGCAGCCTGAGCGGCAAGCGCTTGCTGATCAAGTTCGACGATTTCGGCATGGACGGCATGCGCGTCGATGTCGACGGCAACCTGTACGTGACGCGCTATGGCAAGGGCACGGTGGTGAAATTATCGCCTCAGGGACGCATCCTGCGCGAAATCAGCGTACCCGGCGCCAAGCCCAGCAACATCACCTTCGGCGGCCCCGATGGCCGTACGGCCTACGTGACGGAAGTCGTGCAGGGACGGCTGCTGCAGTTCCGCGTCGACCGCCCGGGGCTGGAGTGGCAGCGGGCGCAGGAGCGGCGCAAGCCCGAATAGCATGTGAAGATGTCGGCTTACGCGCTTGCGCGCTAACCCGACCTACGCACTACCACGACGGCCCGTAGGTCGGCTTAGCCGGAACGGCGTAAGCCGACAACATGGTTGGCCACAACTAGGTCAGCGGGGAATGACGCGCTCCGCCTTCAGCTTGTCGAACAGATTGAAGAAGGCATCCTGCGTATCCTGGTAATCGAGGAAGCCCGCCTTGCGGCTTTTGCCCATGTCCGTCATCACTTCCATCGGCCGCCCAAGATCGGCATCCGTATGCCACCAGGAAGCAAGGCGGCCGACATCAGCCTCCACCAGGCCCTGCTGCTCGGCGATGGCGCGCCACTGTTCGGGGGCGTCCTGCATGCGGTCGGCCAGCGGCGCCATCGCCTCGGGCAGATCGGCCGCCTCGACGCCGAAATAAGCGGCCAGGCGCGGCCACAGCCACTTCCAGCGGAACACGTCGCCATTGACGATATTGAAGTCTTCGTTGCGCGCGGCGGGACTGTCGGCCGCCCACGCCAGGTGGCGTGCGATCTGCCCCGCGTCCGTCATGTCGGACAAGCCGTGCCATTGCGCGGGCGAACCGGGAAAGACGAAGGGCTGGCCGCCGGCCTTGCACAGATTCGCATACACGGCCAGGGTCAGGCCCATGTTCATGGCATTGCCCAGCGCGTAGCCGATGATGGTGTGCGGACGGTGCACGCTCCACGTAAAACTATACCGCGCGGCCGCGTCGAACAGCCGGTCTTCCTGCTCATAGTAAAAGTTCTCGACCGTTTGCCGGCCCTGCTCTTCGCGGAACGGCGTGACTGGCACGCTGCCCTTGCCATAGGCGTCGAACGGTCCCAGGTAGTGCTTGAGGCCAGTGACCAGCGCCGCATGGCGCAAGTGGCCGGTGGGCCCCAGCGCGGCCAGCACATTGGCCACCATGGCGCCATTGACGCGGATGTTTTCCTGCTCGTTGGCCTGGCGCGCCCAGGCCGTGAAAAAGACGTGGCTGGCGTCCAGGCCCGCCAGGGCGGCGCTGACCGCCGCGCCATCCGTGGCATCGAGCGGCAGGAATGCGCAACCGGTGGGAACCGGCGTGCGGCCACGCGAGACGCCCGTCACCTGCCAGCCCTGCGCCAGCAAGTGCGTGGCCAGATTGCTGCCGATAACGCCGCTGGCGCCGATAATCAATGCGTGCTTGTTCATGCGTACTCCCATGCCTGTGTAAAAAGCCATGATATAGCGGACAGAAATTCTTATCCGCGATAGTATTTCACCTTATTCGTGAAAAATATTCTGCAATCATGTCCGAACATTTGAAAGGCATCGCGCCTTTTCTTGCCACCGCCGATGCCGGCAGTTTCACCAGGGCGGCCGTACGGCTACACCTGAGCAGCTCGGCCGTGAGCAAGAGCGTGGCACGCCTGGAAGCCCGCCTGGGCGTGATCCTGTTCGAGCGCAGCACGCGGCGTTTGCAGTTGAGCAGCGCGGGGCATGCCTATTACGCCACCTGCAAGCGCGTGCTGCAGGAACTGGTCGAGGCGGAAAACGTGCTGGCCGAGCAGGATGGGGAACTGGCGGGCAAGGTGCGCATCGGCGTGCCCGCGTCATATGGCCGCATGCGCGTGATGCCGGCGCTGATTGATCTGTGCGAAAAATATCCGCAGTTGCAGCCGTCGATTGCCTTCAGCGACCGCTTTGCCGACCTGTTCGAAGAGCGCATCGATATCGCCGTGCGCATCGGCGCGCCGGGCAGCTGGCCGCCAACGCTGGGGCAGATGCCCTTGGGCGAAGAGCGCCTGATCTTTTGCGCGGCGCCCGCCTATCTGGCGCGGCGCGGCACGCCGCTCGCCATTGCGGATCTCGATGGCCACGATTGCATCGCCTACGGCCGCGGCGACGGCACGGCGGCGCCATGGCTGTTTGCCGGCGAGGACGGGGTGGAACGGCGGACGGTCAGTCCGCGCCTGACGGTGGGGGACGCCGAGGCGCAAACGGCCGCCGTGCTGGCGGGCCTGGGCATCGCGCAGCAGGCGACCTGGCTCGTGCACGAGCACCTGGCCAGCGGCGCCATCGTCGAAGTACTGCCGGCCTGCGCCACGCCAGGCTTGCCGCTGTCCCTCGCGTGGCCGCTGGCGCGCCAGCTGACCACCAAGACCGGCACGCTGCTCAATGAATTGAAGCAGCGCCTGACGATCAGCTGATACGCAATATGGAACTCAATACAAAACGTTCTTCGCTTCCGGCAGTTCCACATTGGCCTTGGTGACGATCACCACGCCCGTGTTGACGAACGGTGCGACCTTCTTGCCTTCGATCAGGCTGACGAGGGTTTTCACGCCCAGCGCGCCCATCGAGTACGAACCCTGCACGGCGGTCGCATACAGGGTGCCGTCCTTGACGAAGTTTTTCAGGTCTTCATTGCCGTCGAAGCCCACGGCGATCACCTTGCCTGCTTTGCCCGCCTGCGCGATGGCGCGGCCCATGCCCACGGCCGTTGGCTCATTGGCGCCGAAGATGCCCTTCAAGTCCGGATTCGAGGCCAGCACGTCGGTCGTCTGGTTCAATGCCGTGGCCATCTGCGACTGCGAGTAATACGTGCCGACGATCTGCAGCTGCGAGTTCTTTTCGATATAGCGCTTGAAGCCGCCCACCCTGCCCGTCTCGGAACCGGCGCCCGCCACGTACGACATCACGGCGATCTTGCCTGTCTTGCCGACCTGCGAAATGAGGGCCTTGGCGCTTTGCTCGCCGGCCGCTTCATTGTCGGTCGACAGGAAGGACTGGTAATAGCGCTTGCCGCTGTCGGCCACCAGCGAATCGATCAGCACGACGGGAATCTTCGCTTCCCACGCCTTCTTCAGGGCCGGCACCAGCGCGTCCGGATCCGACGCGGCCAGCACGATGCCGGCCACCTTGCGCGTGACGGCGTTTTCCACCATGCTGACCTGATCGGCGATGGCCGATTCCGAGGCCGGTCCCTGGAAGGTCAGGCTGTAGCCCTTGGCGTCTGCCGCGCTGGCCGTGGCGCCCTTTTTCACGTTTTGCCAGTAGTTGGAATTGGTCGTCTTGACGATCACGGCGATCTCGCCCGGCGCGGCGAAGGCGGCGCTGGAGCTCAGGGCAAATGCTGCGGTCAACAGACCGAGCGACATGGCTTTGATGGTTTTCATTGTCGTCCTCATTTAATAATTATAGATTTGGTGGATTGACTTCATGCGTGCTGCTTGCTGCTTCAGGCGCGATTGCGCTTCTGATCGATCCAGACGGTCAGCAAGATGACCAGTCCGATAATGATTTGCTGGATAAAGCTCGATACCCCGTTCATGTTCAAGCCGTTGCGCAGGATGCCGATGACGAAGGAACCGATGACGGTGCCGGAAATGGTGCCGATGCCGCCGATCAGCGAGGCGCCGCCGATCACGGCGCTGGCGATCGCATCGAGTTCGTACATCACGCCCTCGTTCGGCTGCGCCGTCACCAGGCGCGACATCAGCACGCAGCCCGTCAGGCCGGACAAGGCGCCGGACAGGGTGTACACGAGCAGGGTCACGCGGCCCACCTTCACGCCCGACAGGCGCGCCGCTTCCGCATTCGAGCCGACAGCATAGATATGCCGGCCAAAGGTGGTGCGGCTGAGCATGATGGAGACGGCCACGGCGATCACCACCATCAGCACCACCGGATACGGAATGCCGGGAAACACGACTTCGGGAAAGGTGCCGCCCGTGTCGCGCTCGATGCGCCACAGCACGCCGTTACCGAGTTCGCCGAACGAGTCGCCAAGGCCGGAAATGGCGCGCGCACCCGTTACTTGCAGCGCCAGGCCGCGTGCGATCAGCATCATGCCCAGGGTGGCAATAAAAGGAGGCAGCTTCAGTTGCGTGATGCAAAAGCCGTTGACGGCGCCGCACATGGCGCCCACCACGACACCGCCCAGCATGGCGACCGGCACGGGCACGCCGCTTTTCACCAGCAGCGCGGCGGCCACGCCGGCCAGCGCCAGCACGGAGCCGGAACTCAAGTCGATGCCGCCCGTGATGATGACGCAGGTGGCGGCAATGCCCAGGTAGGCGATCGACGTTACTTGCAAGGCCACGCTCATGCCGTTGCTGACGGAGAAAAAGGCGTTGCTGGTCAGCGAAAACACGAGCAGCAACAGCGACAGGCTGCCCAGCGCGGCGAATTTTTGGATCAGTTCTTTGTTCATTTTCTTGTGGCTTTCTGATGTTAATGCATTGCTGCCTGGCGGCCCGATGCGAGCTGCATGATCTCTTCCTGCGACGATTCGCGCGTATTGACGATGCCGCTGATGCGTCCTTCATGGAACACGGCCACCCGGTCCGTCATGCCCATGATCTCGGGCAGCTCGGACGTGATCAGCACCACGCCGATGCCTTCCGACGCCAGCTTGTCGAGCAGCTGGTAGATGGCGAACTTGGCGCCCACGTCGATGCCGCGCGTGGGTTCGTCGAAGAAGATGATTTTCGATTCGCGGTACAGCCATTTGCTGATGACGATCTTTTGCTGGTTGCCGCCCGAGAGGTTGCGCGCGATCTGTTTCGAGGTTGGCGTCTTGATGCCCAGCGCCGCGATGTACTGCTGCGCCACCGCCTCTTCCCTGGCGAAATCGATGAAGCCGAAGCGGTTCGCCAGCCCCGATACATTCGTCAAGGTCAGGTTTGCCGCCACCGACATGCGGATCGCCAGGCCGTGGCTCTTGCGGTCTTCCGACAAGTAGGCGATGCCGTGGCCGATGGCGTCGATGGGACTGTCGATAGTGACCGCCACGTCGCCCAGGTGGATGGCGCCGCTGGTGAGCGGATCGGCGCCGAAGATGGCGCGCGCCACTTCCGTGCGCCCTGCCCCCATCAGGCCGGAAAAGCCGAGGATCTCGCCGCGCCGCAAGTCAAAGCTCAGCGGACCGAAGACATCCTTGCGGTGCAAATCGGTCACGCGCAGCAGCACTTCAGCCGTCGGCGTCGAGACGCGGTCGGGAAATTTTTCATCGAGGGTGCGGCCCACCATCTTCGCCACGATGGCGTCCAAGGTGGTGGCGGCAAAATCGTCGGTGCAGACGAATTTCCCGTCGCGCAGCACCGTCACCCTGTCGATGATGTGCTGCATCTCTTCGAGCCGGTGCGAGATGTAGACCACGCTCACGCCATTGCGCTTGAGTTCATTGATGATGTCGAACAGCTGGCCCGTCTCGCTTTCCGTCAGCGACGACGTGGGTTCGTCCATGATCAGCACTTCCGTATTGAGCGACAGCGCCTTGGCAATTTCCACCATCTGCTGCTGCGCACAGGACAGGTTTTTCACCAGCTGGCGCGGGTCGATGCGCAGCTTCAACCGGTCCAGCAGCGCCTGCGCATCGGCACGCATCTTCTTGCGGTCGATGAAGATGCCGCGCACCGGTTCACGCGCGAGAAAAATATTCTCGGCCACGCTCAGGTGCGGGATCAGGTTCAGTTCCTGGTGGATGATGGCGATGCCGGCCGCCTCCGCATCCACGCTGCAGGAAAAACTGCACACCTTGCCCTTGTAGACCAGTTCTCCCTCGTCGGCCTGGTACACGCCGCTCATCACCTTCATCAGGGTGGACTTGCCGGCGCCGTTTTCGCCGCACAGCGCGTGGGCTTCGCCCTTGCGCAGGCTGAAACTGACGTTGTCGAGCGCCAGCACGCCGGGAAAGCGCTTGCTGACCTTGTTCAGGGCCAGTATCTCTTCGGATTCATTCATGGTGTGTCTCCTCCACTCCACTGCCATAGGCCGGCGTGCCGATGTCTGAGCACCTTGGCGGCGCGCCGGTCTGCTACTCGTTTAACTGTCGATCAGTTCCGGATTCCAGGCATGCACGGTCTGGCTCTGTTCACCGAGGCCGCTGATCCCCAGGCGCATGGTGTCGCCCGGCTTCAGGTACACGGCCGACGGCTTCTGGCCCATGCCCACGCCCGGCGGCGTGCCGGTGCTGATGATGTCGCCCGGGTACAAGGTCATGAAGCGGCTGATGTAGCTGACCAGATTAGCCACGCCGAAGACCATGGTTCTGGTATTGCCATCCTGGACGCGCTTGCCGTTCACTTCCAGCCACAGGCCGAGGTTTTGCGGGTCAGCCACTTCGTCGCTTGTGACCAGCCAGGGACCGATCGGGCCGAAGGTATCGCAGCCCTTGCCCTTGTCCCACTGGCCGCCGCGCTCCAATTGGTACTCGCGTTCGGACAAATCGTTCACCACGCAATAGCCGGCCACGTGCGACAGCGCATCGGCTTCGCTCACATAGCGCGCGGTGGTGCCGATCACCACGCCCAGCTCCACTTCCCAGTCGCTTTTCTTCGAGTCCTGCGGCATCACCACGGCATCGTTGGCGCCGATGATGGCGCTGGTGGCTTTCATGAACAGCACCGGCTCAGCCGGCACGGCCATGGCTGATTCGGCCGCATGGTCGGCATAGTTCAGCCCCACGCACAAGAACTTGCCCACGCCCTTCCACGGCGGCGCGATGCGGCCAGGATTCGCCACCACCGGCAGGCTGGCGATATCGAGTGCGGCCAAAGTCGCCAGGCCATCCTTGCCCAGGGTCGCGCCCGTGATATCGGACAGCACGCCGGACAGGTCGCGCACGACGCCGTCGGCATCGATGAGTGCAGGTTTTTCAGCGCCCTTGGCGCCATAACGCATCAGTTTCATGTGTGTCTCTCGTTGTTGTAATTAATTGGACCAACCACCATCGATGACGTGAGTCATACCGGTGGTGAAGGCGGATTCATCGGAAGCCAGGTAGACGGCCAGCGCGGCGATTTCCTCTGCCCGGCCCACTCTGCCCATCGGCTGGCGGGCGACAAACGCCGCCTGCACTTCATCGATGCTCACGCCCGTCGCTGCCGCCTGCGCCGCAATGCGTTCCTTCAGCGAGGGCGACTCGATGGTGCCGGGGCAGATCGCGTTGCAGCGGATGCCGCGCGTGACGAAGTCCGCCGCTACCGACTTGGTCATGCCCACCACGGCCGCCTTCGAGGTGCCGTAGATAAAGCGGTTCGGCGCGCCCTTCACGCTCGACGCCACGGACGACATATTGACGATGGAGCCGGCGCCCCTGGCCAGCATGCCGGGCAGCACGGCGCGCATCAACCGGTACATGGAGCGCGCGTTGATGTCGAAGGAACGGTCCCAGGCCGCATCGTCGCAGTCGAGGATGGTGCCGCCGTCGACGAAGCCGGCGCAGTTGAACAGGATATCGACGGGGCCGATCTCGTCGGCCAGCGCGGTGATCGCCGCGCCATCGGTCACGTCGAGCCGGCGGATGGCGCAGCCCGTCGCTTCCTTCAACGCGTCGAGCTGGGCCTGGTTGATATCGGTGGCGATCACGGTGGCGCCTTCGCGCACGAACGCTTCGGCCGTGGCGCGGCCGATGCCCTGGCCGGCGGCGGTGAGCAGGGCGATTTTGCCTTGTAGTCTGGCGGTCATTTTTTGTCTCCTGGTTTTTATATTTTTAACCCAACACCTTAACGGCTGGGGTCAGACCCGGCGGGTCTGACCCCGGATTTTTGCTAACTGACGTGGAATACCTGCTCCATCATCGCCCAGTGCTCTCCCTCGGCGCGCGAAGCCAGCGGCTCCTGGCACGGTGCGCAAAAGGTCCACCAGCGCTGCGTTTCCGGGTCGGCGGCAATGGCCGCCATGTCGGCCTCAAAATCCTCGCCGTGGTATTCCCAGTAGCCGAACAGCAGGTTTTCCGGCTCGCGCAGGAAGATCGAATAATTGCCGACATGCGCGGCAGCCAGTCTGGCCAGCACCTGCGGCCAGACGGCGGCGTGCAGGGTTTTGTATTCAGCGATGCGCTCCGGCGCGATGCCGATGACCATGCCCATTCTTTGCATTGCGACTCCTTTTTGCTGACTTACGCCAACCTACCAATACCGTTGACGATGACCGTAGGTCGGCTTAGCCGGAACGGCGTAAGCCGACACGCCCGCCACCTCATTCAAAACCATAAAACCGGCACGCATTGCGTCCGAAAATATCGTCCCTGTCCTCTTGCCCCAAATGCGCCAGCAGCGCCTCGCTGGCGGCCAGCCACGCCGCATAACCGCCGGCCAGGTCCACCACGGGCCAGTCGCTGCCCCAGATCACGCGCCGGGGGCCGAACACGTCCAGCACATGTGCGGCATAAGGGCGCAGGTCGTCCACGTTCCAGCCGGGCCGCGCTTCCGTCACCAGTCCGGACAGCTTGCAGTGCACGTTCGGCAGCGCGGCCAGCAACGCCATGTCTTCGCGCCAGATGCCGAACGCGGCATGGGCGATCGGCGGCTTGGCCGCATGGTCGATCACGATGGCCAGCTGCGGATAAGCGCGGGCGCAATGCAGCAGCGCGGGCAAGTGGCGCGGCAGCACCAGCGCGTCCAGCCGCAAGCCCTGTTCCACCATGGCAGCCAGGGCCGGCGCCAGCGCGGGATTGGCGATCCACTGATCGTCATCGATATCCTGCAGCATGGGGCGCAAGCCTTTGAGCTTGCCGTACGATGCCAGGCGAACAATCGCCGCCGCTGCGTCAGGCGCCAGCAAATCGGCCCAGCCCACGACGGCGCGAATGAAGCTGGTCTTTTCCGCCAGCGCCAGCAGGTAATCGGTATCGGCAGCCGACGGCAGCGACTGCACCAGTACCGTGCCGGCGATGCCGTGCGCGGCCAGCAGTGGCGCCAGGTCGGCCGGCGCAAAATCGCGGTGGATGGCGGCCAGCGATGGCGGCGGCCAGCTGCCGGCACGCGCGGCCAGCTGCCAGAAGTGCTGGTGGGCGTCGATGCGCATCATGCGGCCACTCCCGCAGGCAGCGGCGCGCGCGCATCGATCAAATCCGCGTCCCGCAGCGCCAGCCACAGGGCGTCGGGCAGCGGCGTAGCGAACCAGTCCAGGTTTTGCCGCAGCTGCGCCAGGTCCTGGCCGCCCGGGATGCAGGAAGCGACGGCAGGATGGGCGAGCGGAAACTGCAGTGCCGCAGCCTGCAGCGGCACGCCGAATTCACGGCAGACGGCGTCCAGGCGCGCCACGCGCTTGAGTATCGCGGCCGGCGCATCGGCGTAGTTGAATTTGCCGTTCCCGGCCAGCACGCCCGAATTGAACGGGCCGCCGATCACGATGGCGTTGCCGCGTTCCACGCACAGGTCCAGCAACGGCGACAGCGAGGCTTGTTCCAGCAAGGTGTAGCGGCCGGCCAGCAAGGTGCAATCGAGGTCAAATTCCGCCATCGCGCGCAGGACGATCTCGCACTCGTTGACACCGAGGCCCACGGCCTTCACCTGGCCGCTGGCGCGTAGTTCATCGAGGGCGCGAAAACCGCCACCGGTCGTCAGCTGGCGCCAGTAATGCTGATCGAGTTCGCCATGCGTGGCCTTGCCGATATCGTGCACGAACAGGATATCGATGCGGTCCAGCCCCAATCTTTGCAGGCTGTCCTCGTGCGAACGCAGCACGCCGTCATACGTATAGTCGTAATGGGGGCGGAACGGCAGCGGCGCGGCAAAGCCGTCGTCGCCGGGACGCACGGAAGCGTCGGGCCGCATCAGCCGTCCCACCTTGGTGCTGATCACAAATTCATGGCGGGGCCGCTCGCGCAGCGCCGCACCGAGACGGCGCTCGGACTGGGTATAGCCATAGAACGGCGCCGTGTCGAAGAAGCGCACGCCGGCATCCCACGCGCCATCGAGTGTGATGCGCGCCTGCGCGCCGCTGACGGGCTGGTACAAGCCGCCTATCGGCGCGCAGCCCATGCCGATGCAGGGCAGCGACAGGCCCCCGCGCGGCAAAGTATGCAATTGTGTGACATCCATGAATCCGGCCCTCAAGCGGCGCGCAATGGGAAGCAGCCTGGCCCCACCGCATCGAATTGTTTATAGGTCAGCACGAATTCCTGGTGGCCCAGGTCTTCCGAGCGGCTCAGTTCTCCGTTGGCGACGTTCAGCACGGCGGCGACGATCTCCGCGCCCACTTCTTCGAGGCTGGCTTCGCCCGTGAGGATCTTGCCAGCGTTGATATCCATGTCGTCGGCCAGGCGCTCGAAGGTTTGCGGATTGGCGCACACCTTGATGACGGGCGAGATCGCCGAACCGACCACCGAGCCGCGGCCCGTGGTAAACAAGGTGATGTGGGCGCCGCAGGAAATGAGTTCGACGATTTCCGCGTTGTCCGACACATTCGGGAAGCCGAAGCGCGGCTCGCCGTCCGGCACCACGTCGAGCAGGTACAGGCCGCCGCCGGCCGGCTGGTCGCCCGGTTTCAGAATGCCGACGATGGGTGAAGAACCGCTCTTGGCGTAGGCGCCCAGCGACTTTTCTTCCTGCGTGGTCAGGCCGCCATCGGCGTTTCCCGGCGAGAAGCTGCCATGGCCCATGATGGTGTAGTAGCGGGCGGCCTTGGCCACGGTTTCGACGATGGCATTGCCCAGGTCCGGACTGACGGCGCGCCGCTGCATGTGGTATTCGCAGCCCACCAGTTCGCCCGTCTCTTCGAAGATGCAGGGGCTGCCGGCGGCGATCAGGGTGTCAAACGCGACGCCGACGGCCGGGTTGGCGCTGATGCCGCTGGTGCTGTCGGAGCCGCCGCAGATGGTGGCGACGACCAGTTCATCGATCCCCATCGGCACGCGCTCCTGCCGCGCCAGGTGTTCCAGCGCCCAGCTGATCCACTCGACGCCGCTGCTCACGCTGGGGCGCGTGCCGCTGTTTTCCTGGATCGTGATCGTGTGCACGGGGCGGTCGCTGTCTGCCACGGCGCTGGAGAGGCCATATTTGTTGAAGCCTTCGCAGCCCAGGGAAACCAGCAGCACGGCGCCCACGTTCGGGTGCGTCAGCAAACGGCGCATCACCTGGTCCGCGTATTCGTTCGGGAAGCAGCCCGTAAAGCCGATCAGGTGCACGGGCTGGCCGGGAAAGGCGTTGACCATCAGGCGCGCCACGTGGTGCGCGCATTCGACCATATAGGCCACGACCACGATATTGCGGATGCCCTTGCGGCCATCGGCGCGCAGGTACCCCGACAGGGCGGGTTTCGTTACGGGAGCGTTCATGCTTGGTCGTCCTTGTCCAGGAAATGGTGGCCGTCCTGGCCCAGGGTAAACGTGGGGATGTAATCGCTTGCCAGGTTGTGCGTATGGATATGCTCGCCGATGGCGACGGGGGCCGTGATGCTGCCGATCAGGGCGCCGTAGCGCAGCACCTTGTCGCCCACGGCCAGCGCGCGGCGCGCCACCTTGTGGCCGATGTGGATGTTTTGCGCCAGGGTGACGGGCACGCCGTCGATGGCGACGACGTCGCCACAGGCCAGGGCTGTCCTGGCGATCAGGCAGTTATCCTCGGGCGACATCAGCAGCAGGCTGCTAGGCTGGGAAGCGAGGCTCATGGCGCACCCTCCCCGGCAAAAACGGCTAGGCGGCCGGCTGGCTCAGTTTTTCGCGCGTGCCGATCGAGGACAGCATGGTGCTGCGCGAGGAATCGAGGTGCGAACGCATGCACTCGAGCGCCTTCGGTATGTCGTGCTCCGCCAGCGCGTGCAGGATCGCCAGGTGCTCCTGCACCGCGTATTTGTTGCGGCCCTTTTCCTCGCCCTTGTCCCACTGGTAGTGATAGTGAAACACGAACGAGACGATATCGTAGAAGCCCTGCGCGAAGCGGTTGTTCAAGAGGCCGATCAGGAAGGTGTGGAACTCGCGGTCCAGCGCCGGAAACGCGTTGTGGCGCGTGTCGATCCTGGCCGCCAGCTTCTCGTGCTGCTTGATCAGCCGCGCCAGTTCCGCATACGCCGGATCGCCATGCGGCAGGTGCGCAAACTGCTCCACGGCCGCCATCTCGAACATGCGCCGCATGTCCGCCAGTTCGGTGGCGAACGAGCGGTCGAACGCGCACAGGCGCCAGCCGCCGCGCGGTTTCTTTTCGATCAGGCCGAAGCGCGAGAAACCGATCAGGAATTCGCGCACGCTGACGGTACTGGCACCCGCCTCGCGCGCCAGCTCCGCTTCCGAGAATTCCGCGCCGGGCGGCATGTCGCGCTGGTACACGCGTTCCATCAGCACTTGCTGGATGCGCTCGGCCCCCGACTGCAATTCGGAGATATCGAAGTAGTCGCCCGGTATGGGTTTGCGCAGCAGGCGCCGGTCCGCAGGACTGGCGATCAGGCGCCGCGTCGACAGATACGCGATCGCGCTGCGGATGGCCGTGCGGCTGCCCTGGCAGATCGTGGTCAGGAACTGCTCCGTCGGCAGCATCTCGCCCACTGCGACATTCTCGGCGAGAAATTGCAACAGCAGATTGGTACTGCGCTTGAAGACGGTGGCGGGTTTGGACATGGATGAATGAACGCGCTATGCCAGCGAAAGGGAAAGTGGATGAGTGGGCCATTTTAGTCGATATCGGATTGGATCGGCATGCTAAAAAAGAAACAACTGCGCTGAGCGGGGCGTTCATGGCTGCGCTCCCGGCGCCAGCATGGCGCGCAGGCGCGGCTGCGCCAGGGCGGGACACAGCTGCCGCGCCAGCGCCGCCACGGGCGCCATGCGCCGCTCGATCTTGCCGGCGTGGTGCTGGGCGATGTCGGCCAGGCGGTGCGCGAGGAAGGGATTGCCGAAGCGTTCCCTGACCTGCGCCACATAGGCCAGCGCGGCGTCGCCGTGCCGCGCGCCCATGGCGGCAAACACGGGCAGCACTTCCTCGTGCCACACGGCTTCCAGCGCGGCGCGCATGGCGCCATCGTCCATCGCCTCGCGCACCGTCATGCCGGCCGGGCCGCCACGTTCCATCCACAGCTGCGCCAGATACGTGTGACCGAGGTTGAGCAGGAACAGCTTGCGCTGCTCATACTCGCGCAGGCTGTCCGTCACCACCAGCTGCGGATGGCGGCACGGCAGCAGCATGCCTTCCTGCGCCTCGATGGCCCACAGCGCATAGGGTTCGGCCACCGCGCCTATCGGTTCGATCGGTTCGGAAACGATGCGGTCGACGAGGGAATTGATCCACAGGCAGCCCGTTTGCAGATACCCGATGAATGCGGTATCGCAGCGCCACTGCCGCGCCAATGTCACGATCACCTGGCGCAGTACATTGCCGTTGTCGGCCACCAGTTCGCACGGAAAAATCGAGATGGGCGCGGCGCCGGCCAGGAAGCGGTCATGCAGCAGCACCAGCAGCTTGGCGGGAAAGCTGGCGGGAACGGTCGCGCCATTGAGCATGCCGGCGTGGTCGGCGTCTTCGAGCTGGTAGCCCGTGTCGCCCGTATTCGAGACGATCACGCGCGCGGCCACGGCCGCACCGCGCACCTGTCGCCAGTCGCTGCCGGCCTGCCACGCCTGCGTGACGGCGTCGGCGCGGCGCTCTTCATCGACCTGCGCGCCGTCCTGCCAGCCGCGGATGCGCACCGGATAGCCGCCGGCCTGGCGAAACGCCGCCACCCGCGCCGCGCCCTGCACGCTGCCGGTCGTTTGCACGATGGTGATATTGCCCAGCGCCTCGCCTGTCTTCGCCGCTTCACTGACGAACAGGTCGGCGTGCGCCTGCAGGAAGCGGCTGGTGCCAAATTGCAGTATGGGGTTGAGATCGCTCATCTCAGACCTCGACGATGGCCTTGATGACACCCGCTTCTGGCTGCATCCAGCGATCGAGCACGCCCGTAAATTCATCGAGCGTGGTGCGGTGGGTATTGAGCAGCGCGGTGGGGACTTTCCCCGCCTTAATGGCCGCCACCACTTCCTCGAAATCGTCAACGGTGGCGTTGCGGCTGCCCAGCAGGGTCGTTTCGCGCTTGTGGAATTCCGGGTCGGAAAAGGACAGGCGGTCGCGCACGATGGATACCAGCACATAGGAGCCGCCATGGGCGACAAAGTCCAGGCCCCGCTCCATGGCGGCGATATTGCCGGTGGCGTCAAACACCACGTCGAAGAATTCACCGCCTGTGGCATCAGACAGCTGCTCCTTGTCGCCGTCGCCCAGCTGCACCGTGCGGGTGATACCAAGCGCGTCGCGGCAGAACTGCAGGCGGTCGGCGCGGCCATCGAGCACCGTCACGTCGGCGCCTTTCAAGGACGCGAACAGCATCACGGCCATGCCGATCGGGCCGGCGCCCACCACCAGCACGCGCTTGCCGGCATCGACCGCGCCGCGCTTGACGGCGTGCGCGCCGATGGCGAGAAATTCGATCATGGCCGCGTCGTCGAGCGAGATGCCTTCCGTCTTGAAGACGAAGCGCTCGGGCAGCGCCAGGTATTCCGTCATGCCGCCGTCGCGGTGCACTCCCAGCACTTCGATGCGGGTGCAGCAGTTGGTCTTGCCCTGGCGGCAGGCCACGCAGGTGCCGCATGACAGGTAGGGCATCACGTAGACCTGGTCGCCCACGGCCAGGCGCGAGCCGGCTGGCGCGCTGTCGATATGGCCGGACAATTCATGGCCCATCACGCGCGGATAGCTGAGGAAAGGCTGGGTGCCGCGGAAGATATGCATGTCGGTGCCGCAGATGCCGACGCGGCGTATGCGCAGCAGCACTTCACCCTCGCCGGGCACGGGCACGGGGCGCTGTTCCATGCGCAAACTGCCGGGGGTATCGCAAACGATACTTTTCATCATGGTCGTCTCTCTCGCCGCCCGGATCTTGCCGGTGGCATATTATATTTAACGTACAAACCAACTGTGAAAAAAATCCGTCTGTGCGGATTGTCTTTCCAGCCCTGCCAATGGCGCGTCTTGCTGCGTCGCACAACGATTACTCCGTCATGCCGCCTGGCCCGAACCCGTTTATTTTGCTGAAGCTGTCGTTCGGTTTTATAAATATACCGTACAAAAAAATGAAGGTCAACGGATTCTTTTGCGGGTTTTTTCGAGGCCTCTGCTACATTCCTGCTTGACCCTGACGTTACGTCAGGCGCCATCGTGATTGGCACGCACTGAAGACAAGGAGAAGACGATGCTGTTGAAAATCGGTGAACTGGCCAGGCTCACGGGCCTGACCATCCGCACCCTGCACCACTACGACAGCATCGGCCTGCTCTCGCCTTCGGCGCGCACGCAAGCTGGCTACCGCCTGTACCAGCACGGCGACATGGACCGGCTGCACCGGATCATGGCGCTGCGCAAGTTCGGGCTGTCGCTGGCCGATATCGCCAACGCCCTCGCCGGCCCGGACCTGCCGCTCTCCTCCATCGTGGCGCGGCAAATCGCCATGCTGGAGCACCAGATCGCACAGGCTTCCACCCTGCGCGAACGCCTGCGCACCCTGCAAACGCAACTGGTGCAGGGGCAGGCGCCGGAACTGGCCGAGTGGCTCACCACTATGGAGTTGATGACCATGTACGACAAATACTTTAGTCACGAAGAACTGCAACAACTGCCGCTGCTGTCCGATGCGGCCGTGGAACAGGAATGGAAAGCACTGGTAATGAGAGTGCGCGCCGCCAAGGACGCGGGCGCGGGCCCCGGTGATGCGCCAGCGCAGGCGCTGGCCACGGAATGGATGGTCAAGCTGGTGCGCGACACGGGTGCCCATCCGGGCCTGTTCGCGCGCCTGAACGACATGCATGCGCAGGAGCCATCGATGCAGGCGACGACCAGCATCGACGCGGACGTGATGCAGTTCATCCTCGCCGCCTTCAATGCCTCGCGCATGGCGCTGTACCGGCCCTTTCTCGACGAGCACGAATACGCGCATCTGCTGGCCAACTACGGCAAGCGTTCGGGCGAGTGGCCAGCCCTGATCGCCGCCGTGCGCGCCGCCATCGATGCGCGCACGCCGCCCACCGATCCGGCCGTGCTGCAACTGGCGCGCCAGTGGCTGGAACTGTTCCGTTCCTACGCGGGCACGGACCCGGCCACTCAGCTGAAATTCCGCCAGGCGCACCAGCAGGAACCGCGTCTGATGGAAGGCAGCTTCGTCGACGCGGCCATGCTGCAGTATCTGGGCGCGGCGATGGCGATCGTGGCGCAGGAGCGCCCCGGCGCATAGGTTCAGGTGTGGCATCTCGTGGGCGCGGCCATGTAGAATCGGCCATCGCCCACGAGAGGATTAACCGATGCGCCGCTTTCTGTTTGCTTGCCTGACCCTGCCCGCCCTGAATGCCGCCATGGCCGCCGAGCCGCCCGTGCAAGGGGTGTGGCAGGGCACCGTGGGCAAGGCCAATATCGTCGCCTGCTTCAACCAGCCCAGCACCACGCAAGGCGCGGACCGCAGCGGCAGCTATTACTACACGCGCTACAAGACGCCGATCATGCTGGCCAAACCGAACGGCAAGACGCTGTGGCAGGAACTCGACGCCAAGGGCAATACGACGGGCACGTGGTCGCTGAACGCGCCGCAAGGCGGAAAAATCACCGGTACCTGGACGGACCCGAAAAGCGGCAAGAGCCTGCCCCTGGCCTTGAGCCTGCTGGAAGCGGCGGGCGACCACGAACATCCGTCCTGCGCCAGCGATGCCTACAACCTGGCGCTGGAAGATTTTCCCGGCACCAAGGTAAGCAAACCCGTCATCTTTGAAGGCAAGCAATACCGCAACCTGCAAGTGGGCGACACCATCACCGTGGAACTGATGGCGCCCGGCGATGGCGTGGCGAAAATCAATGCGCAGCTGCGCGCCATACTGGCGAAGAACAAGAAGGACCTGGAAGACTTCTATGCCACGCGCCGCGAATACCTGGGCCGCAACGGTTTCACGACGGAAGACGAAGTGTATGCGGATCCCACCTACTGGTCGCCGCACTGGGTGACGGTCAAGTTCTACCGCTGGGCGGCCGGCTATGGCGCCAGCGGCATCTCCATCAAGTTCCGCACCTGGGATGTGAAAACGGGCCAGGAAACGGACGTGTGGAACTGGTTTGGCGCCAGCGCCAGCGATGGCGACGACAAGGCCGAATTGCCGGACCGCCTGCGCCAGGCCCTGTTCAAGGACGTGAAGATCGACGCCGAATGCAAGGGCACGGATTACGACGGCCGCGGCCGCTTCCACCTGTCATTGAAGCCGGAAGGCGTATCGTTCTGGCAAGACCCGAACGGCAGCGGCTGCGAAAACGACTTTTTACTGCCCTACAGCAAGGTCGGCCCCTTCCTCACCGTCAAGGGCCGCGCCGCGCTCAGCGATTTGCTGCCGAAGAACTAGCCACCAGCACTTCCGCCACCATCTCCGCCGTGGCCGCCGCCAGGGTCCAACCCAGGTGGCCGTGGCCCGTGTTGTAGTACACGCCCGGCGCCTTGCCCGGCCCCACTTTCGGCAGCATGTCGGGCAGCATGGGACGCAAGCCGGCCCAGGGCACGACCTTGCGGGTATTGATGCCGGGAAAACACTGCTCCACCCACTGCAGCAGCGGGCGGATGCGGTCGGCGCGGATGTCGTGGTTGACGCCGTTGAATTCCGCCGTGCCCGCCACCCTGAGCCGGTCTTCACCTAGGCGGCTACTGACCAGCTTGGTCGCGTCGTCGAGCAGGCTGACCTTCGGCGCCGCCGCGCGGCTGGCGGCGTCATCCAATTGCACGGTAATCGAATAGCCTTTCACGGGATACACGTTGACATGGTCGCCCAGCATGGCCGCCATGGCGCGGCTGGCCGTGCCCGCGCAAATGACGACGGCATCGAACAGGCTGCTGTCCTCGCCTATGCTGACGCGCACCCTGCCGTGCTCGCGCGCCAGCGCCGTGACTTCCTCGCCATAGCGGCACGCCACGCCCAGGCGCACGCAGGCGTCGGCCAGGCCGCTCGTGAACTTGTGGATGTCGCCCGTGGAATCGCTGTCCGTGTAGTAGCCGCCGTAGAAGTCGCCCTGCAAGGCCGGTTCGACGGCGCGCATTTCCTGCGGCGTGACGGCGCGCCGCTGCAAGCCGCCCTGCGCCAGCAGGCGTGATACGCCGGCCGCCCGCTCGAAGCTGGCCTTGTCACGGTAGATGTGCAGGATGCCGGCGCGGCGGTGATCGAAAGCTATGTTTTCCGCTTGCGCCCACGCAAACAAATGTTCGCGCGCGGCGATCGCCATGCGGGCCGTGGCGATGGTGTTGCGCTCGTAAGCCGGCATGGCGGCGAGAAACTCGGCAAACCAGCTCAGCTTGTGCCAGCTGGGCCAGGGATGAAGCAGCAAGGGCGCATCGCGCCGCGCCATCCATTTCAGGGCGTTCAGTATCGTTGCCTTGTGGTTCCACACTTCCGCGTGCGAGGCCGACAATTGCCCGCCGTTCGCATACGACGTTTCCATGGCAGCGTAACGGTGACGTTCGATCAGGGTCACGTCTACGCCCCGCCTGGCCAGCGCATACGCCGTCGTCACGCCCGTGATCCCTGCGCCCAGCACGGCCACGCGCTTCATGCCTCAGGTTCCATTTTCTGCTCCACCTTGTGCACGACCGTGTCGCCCGCCTGCAACACGCGGCCGTCCGGCGCCAGCACGTCCATCCTGCGCACGGGCGCGTGCGTATCGCGTTGCAGCAAGGTCGAGTGCGCCTCGCCCGCTTCAAACAATTGCGCCTCGCTCCACTGGCGCAAACCGACGACGACGGGAAACAGCGCCAGCCCCTTTTGCGTCAGCACGTACTCCTGGTAAGCCGTGCCGTCCGAGGCGGGCGCAATCGTAAAGATGCCCTCTTCCACCAGGGTGTGCAGGCGGTCGGCCAGAATGTTCTTCGCCACGCCCAGGCTTTTCTGGAATTCGCCAAAGCGGCGCATGCCGTCGAAGGCGTCGCGCACGATCAGCAGTGACCAGCGCTCGCCGATCACGTCGAGCGCGCGCGCCACGGGACAGAGGTCGGTTTTCAGGCTCTTGCGCTTGGCCACGGGCATTCTCCAGGATTGAGTGGTTGCATTTTAAAACTTCTCGGCGTAGACTCCAACTGGTTTTAATTTAAAACCACTTAATTGACCTCCCATGCGCGATACAACGACTCCCATCACGACAGCACTTCCTCCGACCCTCGTCTGGCTGTTTGCCACGGCGGCCGGCCTCAGCGTGGCCAATGTGTATTACGCCCAACCTTTACTCGCTACCCTGGCGCACGAGTTCGGCATGACGGAAGCGGCCAGCGGCATGGTCATCACGGCCACGCAGATCGGCTGCGCGCTGGCCCTGCTGCTGCTCGTGCCCTTGGGCGACATGCTGAACCGGCGCCGGCTGACCCTTTTCCAGCTGGGCATGCTGGCCATCACCCTGGTGGCGCTGGGCTGCGCCCGGTCCACGGCAGCCTTGCTGGGCGGCATGCTGATGGTCGGCTTGCTGGGCACGGCCATGACGCAGGGTTTGATCGCCTACGCGGCCAGCGCGGCGGCCAGCCATGAACGGGGAAGAGTCGTCGGCATGGCGCAGGGCGGCGTGGTGATCGGCTTGCTGCTGGCGCGCACCCTGTCCGGTGTCGTGGCCGATGTGGCCGACTGGCGCGCCGTGTATTTTGTTTCCGCCGCCATCGCTTGCGCCCTGTTGCTGCTGCTGTGGCGCATGCTGCCGCCGGCCAAGTCGCAAGGCCAGAAGCTCGCGTATGGCGCCCTGCTCGCCTCGATGCTGGACATGCTGCTGCACAACAAGGTGCTGCGCGTGCGCGGCATGCTGGCCATGCTGATGTTTGCCGTCTTCAATATTTTCTGGAGCGCCCTGGTGCTGCCCCTGACGGCGCAAGGCTATAGCCATGCGGCCATCGGTGCGTTTGGCCTCGTCGGCGTGATCGGCGCGCTGGGCGCCGCGCGCGCGGGCGCCATGGCGGACAAGGGCCGCGCGCAATGGACGACGGGCGCCGCCCTGCTGCTGTTGCTGGCCGCGTGGCTGCCGCTGGGCTTTGCCGGTGCGGCCCTGTGGCCGTTAATCGTCGGCATCATCGCGCTGGACCTGGCGGGCCAGGCCATCCACGTGACGAACCAGAGCCTGATTTTCAAGCAGGACAGCGACGCGCACAGCCGCCTGGTGGCGTGCTACATGCTGTTTTATGCGGTGGGAAGCGGACTCGGTGCGATTGCCGCCACCAGCGTGTATGCGCTGGCGGGCTGGCATGGGGTATGCGCGCTGGGCGCGGCGGTCAGCTTGCTCGCCCTGCTATTCTGGCGGCTAACCTTGTCTGCTGAAAAAACTGAGTGATCAACGCTTAATTCAGCATGGCCGTAGCGGAACCATGGCGATAGGTTTTCAAGGCATCGGGCTGGATCTGGATCAGCGAACCGCTGACTTTAATCAGGTGCAAGTCCGTCAGCTGGTGCAGCACGCGCGACAGGGTGGCGGGCGCCAGGTTCAGGAACGATGCCAATAAACTTTTCTTCAGGTCCAGCTTGACTTCGTTCGAACGCTGCTGGTCCGAGGCCTGCAGCAAATACTCGACCACGCGCTGGGTGGCGTTCTGCACGGAGCAGCGCTCCACGTTGCGGATGAAACCCATCAGGTGGTGCGACAGGCTGTTCATCATCTGGCGCGCGATGCGGGGCGACTGGTCCAGCAGGCGCAGCAGCGCGTGCGGCGGGATGCGCAGCAGCAGGCAGTGCTCAAGCGCTTCGGCGCAGAACGGATATGGTTCATCAAGGAAAATCATGGCTTCGCCAAAGCTCTGGCCTGGACGGATCAGTTCCAGTACCTTGTCGGTACCTTCCATGGAAAACACGCTCAGCTTGACGAGGCCGAAGACCACCACGTAGGCGCCTTCCGCCACTTCGCCCTTGCGGAACAGCACTTTGCCTTTTTCCACTTCGACACGCACGACATCCTGGCGCAATTGCTCTAATTGCGAAGGGGAAATATGGCGGAACAGAGCCTGGCTCGACAGCAAGCCATCGACGTTGACCTTATGCATGACACTCTCTTATTAGATTAGCGAATGACTAAGAGTGTAATGCGCAGGCACGGTCAAGGCCATACGTCAAAGGAACTAGGGTTGTCTAGGCCGGAACGCCATGCAGATCAAACAATCGCGGATTCCTTGCCCACTATTTGCGCTTTGTTTGATCTCTATTTGCTTAACTCACGCTCGACGGCGTAGACGGCGATCTGCACGCGGCTGCTGAGCTTAAGCTTTTTGAGGATGTTTTGCACGTGGATTTTCACCGTGCTTTCGGCCACGTCGAGCTGGCGCGCGATTTCCTTGTTGCTCAGTCCTTGCGCCAGGCAAGCCATGGCTTCGCGTTCGCGCGGCGTCAGCTTGTCATAGTCTTCCTGGGGCGCGTTTTGCCCCGCGCGGAATTGCGATACGAGCTTGGCCGTCATGGCGTCGGCGATCACGGATTCGCCGGCGGCGGCGCGGCAGATGGCCTGGCCCAGCTGCTCGGCTTCGATATTTTTCAGCAAATAGCCGCGCGCGCCCGCGCGCAGGGCCGCACCAAGGTCGGCCGCGTTTTCCGACACGGTCAGCATCAGCACCACCATCTGCGGCAGGTCCTGCAAGATCAGCTGCAGCGCCTCGACGCCAGTCACGCCAGGCATGTTCAAGTCCATCAGCACCACGTCGGGCTGCAGTTCGGCCGCCAGGCGCACGCCGTCCAGCCCGTTCGATGCCTCGCCCACCACCTGGAATTGAGGATTGCGCTGCAGCAGCAGCTTGACGCCGCTGCGCAGCAAGGTGTGGTCATCGACCAGCAGGATTTTGATTGGTGCGTTCACGTGTTTGTTGCCTGATAAAGATGATTCATTTGTTACGCGGCCTGGCGCCGGGCTGCCGGCAAGGCCAGCGAGATCGTCGTGCCGCCGCCGGGCGTGCTGTCGATGGCAAATTGCGCACCGAGCCGCTCGGCTCTTTCCTGCATGATACGCAAGCCGATCTGCAATTCCGTTTTCTTGTCGCGCAGGTTGGCGGCGAAGCCTTCGCCATCGTCGCGCACCTGCAGTGCAAAATCGCGCCCGTTGTCCACGCGCAGCGCCACGTTGCTCGCTTGCGCGTGCTTGCGGATATTCGACAGCGCTTCCTGCACGATGAACAGGATCTGCAACTGCTGCTCGGGCGCCAGCGGTGCGCCATTGCCGCTCATCTCCAAGGTGCCGATCACGCCCGTCTGCAGCTCGAACTTGGCCAGCACTTCCGACAGCTTGCTTTCAAGGTCGCTGCCATGCCAGCGCGTGCGGAAATTGACGAGTAATTCGCGCACGTCCTGGTAGCTTTGCTCGACGCCCATGCGCATCAGCGGCAACACTTCGGCCGCTTCGTCGAGCTGGCCGCGGCGCACGGAATCGTCGAGCATCTGCACTTGCAGGCTGATGAAGTTCAGGCTTTGCGCGATGCTGTCATGCAAGCCTTCGGCCAGCAGGCTGCGTTCGCGCGCCACGGCAAATTCCTTTTCGCGCGCGATCAGGCGCTGGTTTTCAATGGCGATGCCCAGGCTCTGGCCCAGGGTTTCCAGCCAGCCCTGCTGCTGCGCCTGCACGGCTTGCGGCTGCGCAAAGTGCAGCGAAAAGCTGCCGACCACCTGCTCGCGTGCAAGGATGGGAAAGACGGCGATGGCAATGAAACCTTCTTCCTGGCAACGGTAGCGCTGCAAGGCTTCGACCTGGCGGAAATCGCGGATCTGGATCACGCCCTGCGCCACGGCCGCGCCGCACAGGCAATCGTTGTTGCGGATGCAGTGCTCCTCTTCCACCATGGCCTCGGAAATGCCCTCGTGCACGATGATGTGCACGGTGTCCTGCTGCGGATC
Organism: Janthinobacterium sp. BCJ23; assembly: GCF_059617945.1. Taxonomy (NCBI): domain Bacteria; kingdom Pseudomonadati; phylum Pseudomonadota; class Betaproteobacteria; order Burkholderiales; family Oxalobacteraceae; genus Janthinobacterium; species Janthinobacterium sp. BCJ23. The sequence goes on from NZ_JCAQAW010000003.1 coordinate 239,080, forward strand.
GAGGATGCGCACGGTGCCGCCCTCGGCCTGCGCGAACTCCATCACGTGACGTAAAAAGCCACGGCACAGCGCATCGATGGCGTGCTGTCCCGCCAGCAAGGTGGAAATCTCGTGCAGGGTGGCCAGTTGGCGTTCCTGCGCGGCGCTCAGGCCCGATGCGGCTTGCGCCAGGCGGCGCTGGCGCCAGCGCGAGGCTGGAAGTTGTTTGCGGGAAGGTTGACTGCGCGGCGCATGCATGAAGAACTCGAATCTGAAAAGTGGTGCGCCCGGCAAGCGCTGCGGCCTGCCGGACAAATAAAGGTTACAAATGAATCTCGGTACCGAGCAGCTTGACGAACTGCGCCAGCCAGGCCGGATGCGCGGGCCAGGCGGGCGCCGTGACGAACTGGCCATCCGTGACGGCGTCCGTGACGGCGATGTCGGCATACGTGCCGCCTGCCAGTTTCACTTCCGGCGCACAGGCGGGATAGGCGGAAATGCGCTTGCCACGGATGACATCGGCGGCGGCCAGCAATTGCGCGCCATGGCAGACGGCGGCGACAGGCTTGCCCGCCTCGGCGAAATGGCGCACGGCGGCGATGACTTTCTCGTTCAGGCGCAGGTATTCGGGCGCACGGCCGCCGGCGATCATCACGGCGTCATAGTCGGCCGGATCGATCTCGTCGAAGCTGGCGTTCAGGGTGAACAGATGGCCCGGCTTTTCCGTGTAAGTCTGGTCGCCCTCGAAATCGTGGATGGCCGTCTTGATCGTCTCGCCGCTTTTCTTGCCGGGGCAGACGGCATGCACGGTATGACCGAGCATCAGCAGGGCCTGGAATGGCACCATCGTTTCATAATCTTCTGCAAAATCGCCGGTCAAAAACAGAATTTTTTTCGCTGCCATTTGGTTCTCCTATGAAAGATTGATCCCGCAAGACGTATCTTAGCGCGACTTGGCAGCCATACTGGATATTTATCAAACTTTTGCGCCTTGATCGAGGATTTTACAGGCTGAGGCGGAATTATTTGCAGCCTTGCCGGTCAAATCAAGCACACCTCGTTGAAAGGCAGGGCCATGGACAGCAGCACACTGATACGTATCTTCGACCATTTAGCCGATGCCGAGCGCGCCCGCAACCGGTTGCTGGCCGAAGGTTTCCCTTCTCACGCCGTGCAGCTGGACGCGGGCGACGACGAGGCTGGCCCCGTGCAGGGCAATTTCACGGTCGGCAATTGCGACACCCTCACCAGCCGGCTGGAACGGGCGATCAATGCCCTGTTCGGCGGCGACAACCATATGTACCGGCGCAACTACGGCAAGACGGCGTTCCGCGGCATGGTCCGCCTGGTGGTGGCCACGCGCCACGCCGAGGAACAGCAGCGCGCGCACGCCATCGTGCAGGCGTGTGGCGGCAGCGATATCGAACAGCGTACGGCCCGCTGCGACCAGGACAGGCACGACGCGATGGCGGCCCTGTCGCGCTAGCCGGCGCGCACAGCAAGGAAAACAAGCATGGACGTCACATGGGTGGTAGTGGCCGACAGCAGCCGGGCCCGGCTGTTTGCGCTGGGACAGCAAAACCAGCTGGGCGAGCTGCAAGATTTTGTCAATCCGGCGGCCCGCGAAAACGAGAACGCCTTGAACAGCGATGCCAGCGGACGCTTCGGCAGCGGCATGCACGCGGGGACCCAGGGGGGCACGCAGGCGCACACGACCGAGCCACGGGTGACGCCAGTCGAGCATGCGAACGCACAGTTTGCCCGGCATATCGCACAAGTGCTGCAACAGGGCTTGCAGCAACAGCGCTACAACAAGCTGTGCCTGGTCGCCGCACCGAAGTTCCTGGGGCAGTTGCGTCTAAGCCTCGATGCCCAGGTGGAAAAACGGCTCAGCCATGCCCTGGCCAGGGATGTCGCCAGCATGAACGTGCCCCAGCTGGAAGCCTACTTGCAGCAAGCGCTGGACAGGAGCGGCGGCGACAGCTGAACGGCAGCGGCCCCATCGCCATCCGCAAGCGGGCACAATCTGTGGCAAGATCTGCGTTCTTTCTTTCAAAACCGGAACTTGTCATGATTTTTGAAATTGCCCACATCCAGATCAAATCGGCCACGCACACTGCCTTCGAAGCGGCCGTGACGAAAGCCGTCCCCCTGTTCCAGCGCGCACGCGGCTGCGAGTCGATGCGCCTGGAGCGCTCGATCGAAAATAGCGATGCCTACCGCCTGGTGGTGGGCTGGACAACCCTGGAAGACCATACCGTGCATTTCCGCGGCAGCGACGACTTCCAGGCATGGCGCGGCCTGGTCGGTGAATTTTTCGCCGCACCGCCGCAGGTCGAGCACATGGATACGGTGTTCACAGGCTTCTAGACCGGCACCTACACTGCGGGGTGGTGAAAGACCTGTCGCAGGTAGGCGAGGAAGGTCTCATCTTTGCACAGGGTCTTGCCCGGCGAATCCGATAGTTTCGCCACGGACTGGCCATTGCAGCGTACCAGTTTCATGACGATGTTGAGCGGCGTCAAGCCGACATCGTTGGTGAGGTTGGTGCCGATGCCAAAGCCCGTCATGATGCGGTCGGCGAAGTGCTGGTACAGGGCAAACGCCTTGTCCAGGTTCAGGCCGTCGGAAAACACGAGGCGCTTGGTATTGGCGTCGATGCGCAGGGCCGCGTAGTGGGCCAGCGCCTTCTCGCCCCACTCGACGGGATCGCCCGAATCGTGGCGCAAACCATCGAACAGCTTGGCGAAATACAGGTCAAAGTCGGCCAGGAAAGCATCCATGCCGACCACGTCCGTCAAGGCAATGCCCAGGTCGCCCCGGTATTCCTGCACCCAGTCTTCCAGTGCCGCCTTTTGAAAGTCGCGCAGGCGCACGCCGAACGACTGGAACGATTGCATGTATTCATGCGCCATGGTGCCGATCGGCACGATGCCGAGCTTTTTCGCCAGGTAGACATTCGACGTGCCCTTGAAATACTCGGGCACTTCGCGCGCCAGGCGCTGCACCACTTCGTCGTGCCAGGCGCCGGAAAAACGCCGGCGCACGCCGAAGTCGGAAAATTCAAACGGGTGCTTGCGCCGCGGCAGCTTGCCGAATTCCTTGACGGCTTCCACTTTCAAGCCCAGGCGGTGGCGCCCTTCGCGCATGGCCGCGTCGAGGTCGAAGCGGCGGAAATACAGTTCGTTGATGATGTACAGCACGAAAATCTCGAAGCCCATCACATGCACTTGCGGCCCGGCCGCGTGCACGAGCAAGGTGTCGCCGTCCGTGCTCACGTCGATGAACTTGCGCTGGAAGCGGAACACCGTCAGAAAGTCGACGAAGTCGCTCTTCATGAAGCGCAAAGTGCGCAGATAGGCCAGCTCGTCGTCGGCAAACGACATCGAGCACAGGTGGTCGAGCTGTTCTTCCAGCTCGCCCTTCAGTTCGGCCAGGGGAAAGGCGGTGGCGTTGCGGCAGACAAATTCGTATTCGGTATGGGTATTCGGATGACCGTGCAGCAAGGCTTGCCACATTGTAAATTTATATAGATCGGTTTCCAGCAAACTGCGCACTATCGGGGTCATGTGTGTTTTCTCCAACTTCCTGAAGCCAGAATAGTACGCCACCGCAAGCATTTCGGCAGGGTTCGCTTGCAGGAAAGCATTAATCGCCTGCGTTTGCCAACAACTCGGGCAAAACGTCGGTGGATGTCGCCAGCCGCACGCCGCGCTCGTGCATGGCGGCAAGGAAGTCGCGCTGCTGCGTTGCAAAGCCCGTGACGGGGCTCATGCAGTCCGTCAGCAGCACCAGCCGCGACAGGGCCGTCTTGCCTTGCTGCGCTTCCAGGTAGTCGGCGATGTGCTCGGTGCTGGCTTTCACGCAGTGGCTGCCCGCTTCGCCGGTGACATAAATCTGCTGTGCCAGCAGCAAGGTGGCGAGGAAATCCAGGTTGAGCTGGGTGGCCGCATCGTGCGCATCGGGCACTTCCGCCATGACGGCCGAGTAATGCTCGGTCCACGGATTGGAACCCTTGCTCAGCTTGGCTACCACTTGCAGGTGATCCACTTCCCACGCGTTGTAGGCGGCGCGCACGGCCGCGTGGATATTCTGGCCCCAGCTGCCGATCTCGCAGTGCACGGGCCACACCATCAGCTGATAGCGCCCCGCTTGCTGCAAGGCATCGAGGTAGGCCAGCGCGCGCGGCAAGGCATCGCTGGCGGCGGGCAGGAACAAGCGGTCGCGCACTTGCTGCGCCGTGATCTGCGTGAACGGCGGCACGGCGCCGCCATCGCCCGTGCGCCAGAAGGCGGGGTGGGCAATGTCGTAGCGGTGGTGGGCGTCGAGCGTCACGCTGATCTGCGTCAGGCCATTGCCCCCTTCACGGATCAGCTGCGCCACGCGCAGCATGTCGGCGTGGGCGCCGGGCACGGCCAGGGCCGGTGCTGTGCCGGCAGGCAGCCATTCGGCGGGCAGGTCGCAAAAATCGTTTTGCGGGTCGATCACAAGCAGGTGTAGCTGGCGTTTCATGGCGGTCCTCGTGCGTGGCGGGAACTTGCATGATAATGGCAACATCGCCATCACGCCAATCCCGGGCCCGCCATGCACCTTCCACATCGCAATAACTTGCGTCCAAACAAATTACTCAACAGCAAATGGACAGCGGTGACACCCGTCAACAAGGAAAAACATTTTCTCGTCATCAAGGTATGCGCCGCAGCCACGCCGGATGAACCCGTCACGCACGTGGAACTGGAAGCCGTGCATTCCGGCAGAGTGCAGATCCTGCCCTGGCGCGCGCTGCAGGATGCGGCGCAATGGCATCAGGGGTGGAAGACGTAACGGCGCTGGCGCCGCTCGACCAGCTTCAATGCCACCTCGGCCGCTTCGCTGACGGCTTCGGCTTCCGTCGCAAACGGATGGTCGGCCAGCACGCGGTGCTTTTTGACGATATTGTTCCTGTGCATGGGATTGCTCGATGGGGTGTACAGGGACACATAGGCGCCCCACAGTTTGCAACCGCGTAAGGGTTCCGCCGTGTAATTTATTTCATACGTATCAACGTACTTTATCGGCACGATGTTTGCTCCAAAAATGACATCCCCGGGTAGCCTGTCTCAACGGCCCTACCCGGCGTAGGGTTGGAATACATGCAATCGCGCTTGCTCAGGATACTGACTCACTTATCTGCTTTTTATTACGCGGCACAGGGAAAAACTTGAACGCCGGCCTCACCTTGAGGCATGGCGGCACGCCCACTGAAAGTATAGACGATGCGAAAAAATTATGAGAAGGCAACTCTGTACTGAACGCCGCTGGCGCCTGCCCTATTTCGCCGCCTCGGCCGCGGCATGCATGGACCAGACGACGCTGAGGATTTTCCATGACCATCGCGCCTGACCATCTGCCACGCTTCGACGCCATAGTTGGACAATTTGTCGCCGACGAGGAATTCGTAGTCGAAGTTGACCCACGCGACATGGCGGTCCTGGGTGATCTTGACGTTGTAGAATTTTTCTTCCGTGCGCAAGGGTTCGCGCTTGATGTAGTTGGCGAAACCGACGTAGCCGGCCGCCGCGACGCCGTCGAAGTGGACGTCCGTCGTGTCGCGCATTTTCTGGATGAAAGCGTCATCGGCCGGCGAGGCGAACAGGATGTTCGTGTGCAGCATCAGCGACGACAGCCGCTTGACATCCTTGGCGATCAGGGCCGCCTGGAAGTCGGCGACGACTTTTTCAATGGCGCGGATATCCTCGGGCGTGGAGGCGCGGCGGCCCACGTGGGACGGCGCGGGAGGCGCGGTCTGTGCCAGCGCAATGCCTGCTGAAAACAAGGAACATCCGAACAATACTGCACTGGCCAACTGGTGGTGCATGAGGGACTTTCATGGCGAACGGCTCGCCGGCCTGGCACGGGGCGTGCCGCCGGCAAGCTTATGCCAAGCATGCCAGCTTGGCAATCCCTCAAAAGGCGTATATCAGGCAGCCAGGGCTTCGATCGACGCGCGGCCCTTGGCGATCGCGCTGGTGACGGCATCGTCGCCCATTGCCACGCCTTCGGCTTGCACGAACTCGATGTCCGTGATGCCGATGAAGCCCAGCGCCGTGCGCAGATAGGTGCTCAGGTAGTCATACGCGGCGCCCGGGCCTTCGCTGTAGACGCCGCCGCTGGCCGTGAAAATAACGGCTTTCTTGCCCGTGGCCAGGCCAACGGGGCCATTGGCCGTGTACTGGAAGGTGCGGCCCGCGCGCGCCACGTGGTCGATCCACGCCTTCAGGGTCGAGGGCACGGAAAAGTTGTACATGGGCGCGGCCAGCACCAGCACGTCGGCGGCCAGCAATTCATCGACCAGGGTATCGGACAATTGCACGGCCGCGGCCGCCTGCGCGCTGCGCTGCTCGGCCGGCGTGAAGAACGCGCCCATGACTTCTTCCGTCAGGTGCGGCACCGGTTGCGCGGCCAGGTCGCGCACGACGATGGTGTCGCCTTGCGCGGCCAGTTTGGCGACGAATTCGCCCGACAGTTGACGCGACAGGGAACCGCTGTTGCGCACGCTGCTATTGATGTGTAGTACGTTTGCCATGATGCACTCCTTCAAGATCGATAGATGGGGGTGCGGCGTTTGCTGCACTTGCACACATCATAGTTCGGGTCTACTATCGATGAAACCGTGTAAAAATAAATGGTTAGCATCGAATTTTTAGATATGGAGTTGTCATGAGAGAACCGGGCCAGCCTTCGCTCGACCAGTTGCGCGTCTTCGTCGCCGTCATCGACGCAGGCGGTTTCGCCCACGCGGCGCGCCAGCTGCACCGCACACAATCGGTAATCAGCTACACCATCGCCAACCTGGAAGAACAGCTGAACGTGGTGCTGCTCGACCGCGGCAAGCGCAAGCCCACGCTGACGGACGCGGGCAAGGCCCTGCTGGCCGACGCGCGGGCCGTGGCGCTGAAGGTCGATGGCATGCGCGCGCGGGCCAAGGCGCTGGCCGGCGGGCTCGAGGCGGAAGTGTCGGTGGTGGTCGACGTGATGTTTCCCACTTGCGTGCTGGTGCGCGTGCTCGAAGCCTTCCAGGCGCAGTTCCCCACCGTCGCCCTGCGCCTGCGCATCGAAGCGATGGGCGCCGTGGCGCAGCTGGTGATGGATGGCAGCTGCCACATCGGCCTCGGTGGCTGGATGACGGCCACGGCCAGCGTCTTCGAGCGTATGGCCGTCGGCCACGTGCGCCTGATTCCCGTGGCCGCGCCCAGCCACGCGCTGGCGCAGCTGGCCGGGCCGATCGCCTCCAACGTGGCGCGCGAACACGTGCAACTGGTGCTCAGCGACCGCAGCGTGCTGACGCAGGGCCAGGATTTCGGCGTGCTGGGATTGCGCAACTGGCGCCTGGGCGACCTCGGTTCCAAGCACGCGCTGCTGCGCGCGGGCCTGGGCTGGGGCAATATGCCCGAAGCGATGGTGCGCGAGGACCTGGCCGAAGGCCGTTTGGTGCACCTGCCGCTGGCCGTCGACAATGGCGAGAATTACCCGATTTACTTGATCCAGCGCGCCGACACGCCGCCGGAGCAGGCGGGCAAGTGGCTGACGGAGCGGTTTGCGGAGCAGTTGCCGTTGCTGCCAGAGGCAGGGTTCTAGTTAAGTGAGAGTGAAGGTATGATAGTAACCCGCGGCGGAAGTCTGGGGTCAGACCCTCAACACCGCTAACGCAAGGCTCAGTGCCAACGTTTCCGGGGGTCTGACCCCGGCCGTTAACGGAGTCAACCCGGAGTCAACTTTCAATTACAAGGATTTACCATGGCCGGCATCGACGACTTCGTCAACAAACAAAAACCTGGCGCGCGCTTCGTCATCACGGCGCAGATGCTGCGCATGACGCCGCAGCAGTTCGACTCGCTGGCGCAGGAATGGATGGAAGACGGCGGCCCCGGCTTCGACGTGGCCGGCATACCGCACCGCGTCGTCGTCGACGGGCAGTTTTATATCGGCAGGATCACCGTGCAGCGGCACGGCGATCCTGCCTGAGGACTACTCGACGCCCAGCACGTGCAGGCGCCGGCGCAGGCGCGCCACTTCTTCCGACAGGTCGACCACCAGCGCGGCCAGTTCGGCGTTCGCGTCGAACACGGATTCGATTTCATGCAGGCGGCGCGCGCGCACCAGGTCCAGGCTCGTGAAGCGCCAGGCCGTCAGCTGGCCCGCCGGCGGGCCGTCCTGCAGCAGCACACCCGTCCGCACGTGCTGCACCACCCAGTCCGGCTCCACGGCGCAGGCGCGCGCCAGTTCTTCCAGGCTCAGGGCACGGTCTTCCAGCAATTCGCCAATTACCTTGTTTGTCATGATCTAGCCTCCCAGCTTCTGGCGCGGATTGAAAGCCATCTCGCGCGCCATAGTTGCATACAGTTCGCGCGCCTTGTCGTCGTTCGCCGGCGGCAGCACCACTTCCAGCAGCAGATACAGGTCGCCCGGCTGGGCAGCGGGAATGCCGCGTCCCTTCAGGCGCAGCTTGCGCCCCGTCTGCGAATTGGGCGGCACGGTGACGGTCACCGTGCCCGATGGCGTGGGCACGTCGATGTCGCCGCCCAGCGCCGCTTCCCATGGCGTGACGGGCACCGTCTCGAAGACGTCGCGCCCTTCCACCTTGTAGCGCGCATCGGGACGGAAGCGGATTTCCAGGTATAAATCGCCGGCGGGCGCGCCGCCGCTGCCGGGATTGCCCTGCCCCTTCATGCGCAGCTGCTGCCCTTCCGTGACGCCTTTCGGTATCGTCACTTCCAGGGTGCGCTCGCGCGTCACCACGTGGCCTTGCGCATCCGCTTCGGGCACGCGCATGACGATGTGGCGCTTGGCGCCCTGGTAGCTGTCCTGCAGGTCGATGGTGATGGCGGCGTGGCTGTCCTCGCCCTGCATCTGGAAGGTGCTGTTGGCGCGGCGCCGTCCGCCCACGTGGGCGAACAGGTCGGCAAAGAAATCGCTGTCGTCGGCGCCCGACGATTCGTAGCCGGCACCCCAGTCCGGCGGCGGCCGGAATGGCTGGCCTTGTGCGCCAGGGTTGCGGCCCAGTTCATCGTAGGCCGCGCGCTTTTCCGCGTCGCCCAGCACGCCATAAGCCTCGTTCAGGGCCTTGGTGCGCTTGTCGGCGTCCGGCTCCTTGCTGACATCGGGATGGTATTTGCGCACCAGCTTGCGGTACGCTTTCTTGATATCGGCCTCGGACGCCGTCTTCTCGACGCCAAGTTCCTTGTAGTAGTCCTTGTATTCCACCGTGCCTGCTCCCCATGGTTGAAGTGCCTATGGGAAGAGTACACGAATTGGTCAAAGGACAGCGTGCGCACAATACAGCGCCGCCCGGCGGCGGGATCAGCGCACGCGGCGCACCGAAGAAATGCGGCGGTCGAGGCCACCGTGCAGGCGGCCGTAGCTGCCTGGCCCCATGACCACGCAGCGGCCGCGGAAGTTGGCGTCGACGCAGAACTCCCAGCGGCCGTAATTGACGACGAGCGATTCGGCGCGGTCATTGAAACCATAGCGGCTCAAGTCGTGCACTTCGCGGTCCAGGCGCACGGGGCGGCCGCGCATGCCGGCGTCGGGGAACAGCAGCACGGCGCCATTCGCGTCGGGACGGTGGCCGCCGCCGTGGCCCGGATAACCGGGATAGGGGCGCTCCGGCTCAGGACGCGGGGGGCGCGGCGGATACGGTCGGTGGTCGCCGCCGCCATGGCCCGGGCGGCCCACTTCGCGCACGGAGGATACGGCGTCGTTCATGCCCGGCATGCTGCCGTAGCGGCCAGGTCCGAAAGTACGGCAGTTGCCACGGTAATTGGCGTCCTTGCACACTTCCCACGTGCCCGAGCGCACGATGATGCTCGAGGTCTTGTCGTTAAAGCCCATGCGCGACAGGTCGCCCGTGTCGTAACGCAGGGTCACGGGGCGGCCGCGGAAACCGGCGTCCTCGAACAGGGTGATTTCGCCTGCGGATGCGGCAAGGGGGGCGAGCAAGGTGGCGGCGCACAACAGCGCGGGCCGGAAAGATAAAACCATGACAACTCCAATACTGATGACATTTTCGCCAGTGTAGACCAGGCGGCAGGCGGCGAGTGTAACAAAGGGCAAGCAAATGTCAGCGCACGGCAGCGAATGTAAAAACCGCCTGGCGGGATGAACCCGGCAGGCGGCGTGTCAACGCGGCGCAGGAAGGAATCAGCGTACGCGGCGCAGCGAGGAAATCTGGTTTTCCATGGCGTTCAGGCGGCCGTATTCGCCCGGCCCGATCACTTCGCAGCGGCCATGGAAGTTCGAGTCGCTGCACACTTCCCACTGGCCATCGTTGACGACGATGGACGAGGCGCGGTCGTTGAAGTTGTAGCGCACCAGGTCTTCCGCATTGCGGTCCAGCGCCAGCGGTTCGCCGCGCATGCCCGCTTCGGGGAACAGCAGCACGGCGCCGCGCTGCTGGTACTGCGGCTGCTGGTATTGCGGATATTGCGGCTGATCGTACTGCGGCCGCTGGTACTGGTTATCGTACTGCTGCTGGCGGCGCGCTTCGCGCTCGTCGACCATGCGCGCCGACGAGACGCGCCCATCGAGGCCGCGTCCCAGGTCGTCGTGGCGGCCAGGGCCGAAGATGCGGCATACGCCGTTGTAGTTCGAATCGCTGCACAGCTGCCAGTAGCCGTTATAGACGACGATGCTGCTGGTGCGGTCGTTGAAACCGATATTGACGAAATCGTCCGTGTCGCGGTTCAGGCGCGCCGAGCCGCCATTCTGGCCCGCGCCCGAATACACTTCCAGGGTGCCGCCACGGCCATAGCCGCCGCCATGGCCCCGGTCGGGATCGCGTCCGGGACGCCCCGGGTTGTAGCCATCGCCGCGCCCCGACTCGCGCACCGAACTGATGGCGTCGTTCATGCCCGGCATCGAGCGGTATTCGCCCGGCCCCAGGGTGCGGCAATTGCCGCGGAAACCGGCATCGGTACACACTTCCCAGGTACCCGAACGCACCAGGATGCTCGACGCCTTGTCGTTGAAGCCCATGCGCGACAGATCGTCCGTCGTCTCGCGCAGGTTCACTGCGCGGCCACGCAGATCAACGTCTTCGAACAAGGTGATATCGCCCGCATGGGCGGCCGCATGGGCCCCCAGCGAGAGCAGCAAGGTGGCCGCGCATGCCAGCGTGTGTTTGAAAGGGCCCGTCATGATTAACTCCATTCTTCATTCTTTGGTGATGATTTGCCTGGCAAAACGCCAGGATGCCATTGTAACAAGTGCCAGCCCGCAGGGAAGGTCCGATCGCGCGTTCAGTACAGGCGGCGCAGCGAGGAAATGCGCTTGTCGAGCGCCGTGTCCAGCACTTCATACCTGCCCGGCCCCATGCGCTCGCAGGTGCCGTTGAACTGCGAGTTGGTGCAGACTTCCCAGGTGCCTTCGTTGATGGCGATGGATTCGGCCTGGTCGTTGAAGTTCAGGAGCACCAGGTCGCTGACGTCGCGGTTCACCTGCAGCCCCCGCCCCTTGAGGAACGCGCGGCCATACAGCACCACCAGGCCCTCGTCATTTTGCGGACGGTTCTCCTCGCGCGGATCGACCAGGCGCGCCGATGACACGCGCCCATTCAGGCTGCCCAGGTCATCGTGGCTGCCAGGCCCGAATACGCGGCAGCTGCCATGGTAGTTGGAATCGCTGCACAGCTGCCAGTAGCCGTACTCGACGCGCGCGCTGCTGGCGCGGTCGTTGAAGCCGATGTCGACCAGGTCGTCGCGGTCCGCATTCACGCCGACCGACGCGCCGCGCTGGCCGCCGCCGGCGTACAGCTCCAGCGCCGCGCGGCGTCCGCTACCGCTGCCGCTACCCTGCCCGCCGCCGATTTCGCGCACGGATGAAATTTTATCGTTCATGCCCGGCATCGAGCGGTAGTCGCCCCTTTCCAGTGTCTTGCAATCGCCCTTGAAATCGCCATGCGTGCACACTTCCCAGCTGCCCGAATCGACCTGGATGCTCGAGACGGTGTCATTGAAATTGACGCGCGACAAGTCGTCCGTCGTATCGCGCAAGACCACGACCCTTCCCTTGAAATTGTCATCGGTGTACAGACGGATCTCGCCGGCCTGCGCCGCGAAATGGACAAACAGCGAACTGGCGCACAGCAGAGCAAAGGCGAACGGGCGATTCATGGGAAGGTCTCCGGTGGCGGCAAAGGCAAGTGATCGACATGACAACTGATGTCAGTGTAGCCATCCGTAGAAAAAACGGTGTAACAAAGTATGGGAAAAGCACAATAAATTGTTACCAAAAGCAATAGCCGGCCCTGCACGAACCGGTTATTGCAATTTGAGATGCTAACTGACCCGCATCAGCGCACTTCGCGCACCGACGAGATGCGGTTGCTCATGCGCTCCAGGCTCGCGTACTCGCCCGGTTCCAAGGTGCGGCAGCGGCCACGGAAGCCCACGTCCTCGCACATTTCCCAATAGCCGGAGCGCACGCGCACGCTTTGCACCGTGTCGTTGAAGTCGCGCTCGCGCAAGTCGGCTGAAGCGTTGCGCACGCTCAAGCTGCGGCCGGCGAAATCATCGCGCGTATAGAAGGTCAGTTCGCCGCCCAGCGAGCGCCCTGGCAAATGGCCGCGCTCGCGTTCCCAGCGGCCGTCCCGGTCGCGCCCACGGTCACGGTCACGCCCCGGATGCCCATCCCAGCCGCCGCGCACTTCGCGCAGCGACGTGATCTTGTTGGCGCGGTCGTCGAGCGACGGATACTCGCCCGCCTCAAGCAGGAAGCAATCGCCGCGGAAATCGGCTTCCTCGCACGCTTCCCAGCGGCCCGAGCGCACGCGGATGCTTTGCGTCGTGTCGTTGAAACGGACGTCTTCCAGGTCGGCGACGGCATCGCGCACGGTCTGCGAGCGGCCGTGATAATCGTCGCGCGAGTACAGGGTCAGTTCGCCGGCGCCGGCCAGTTCGGCCGTCATGGCGGCGCCCAGCAACAGGGCGCAGTTCAGGGTGTGTCTCAGCATGGTCTTGCTCCATAGTCAGGGTACTGCGGTTGACTATTTGGTCATTTTGCCAAATAGAGCGCGCAGTCTATCCGCGACTGGCCCACTTAGCTGTAACAAATGATTACCGTGCCCGAGCGCCCGGGGTGCCACGGCGGACAAGCACGGCGAATGCCGGTAGAATCTTGTGTTTAGTCAAGCTTTCCGCCCATGCCACACACTACCTCGTTCACCCTGCCCGCCATCCGCACTGAAGTCTCGTCGCTGTGGAAGCTGGCCTGGCCCATCCTGATCGGCCAGCTGGCCACCGTCGGCATGGGCGCGGCCGACGTGGCGATGACGGGCCATACGAATCCCGAGGAACTGGCGGCCGTGTCGCTGGGCGCAGCCATCTGGTCCATCGTGCTCGTCACGGTGAGCGGCATCATGATGGCGATCAATACCCTGGTGGCGCATGAAATCGGCGCCGCGCGCCACGACCGGGTGCCGCACATCGTGCGCCAGTCGCTGTGGAAGGCGCTGCTCGTGGGCCTGGTCGCCTGTCTGCTGACGAACATGGCGGCGCTCGTGTTCGACCATCTGATGCTCGAACCGGCAGTGGCAGCCAAGGCCAAGCTGTTCGTGCACATCATCAGCTGCGCGCTGCCGCCGTTCGCCGCCTACCGCGCGCTGTACGGCTACAGCACCAGCATCAACCAGACCAAGCCCGTGATGGTGATCGCGCTGGCCGCGCTGGCGCTGAACATTTTCGTCAACTACCTGCTGATCTACGGCCACTGGGGCATGCCGAAACTCGGTGGCGTGGGCTGCGCCGTGGCCACCACCTGCTGCGTGTGGATGATGCTGCTGGCCATGCTGGCCTGGATCAGGATCGCGCCCGCCTACCGCGCCACGTATCCATTCACACACTGGGAATGGCCCGAGCTGTCGTCCATCGGCCCCATGCTGCGCCTGGGCCTGCCCATCGGCGTCACCTACTTTGCCGAAGTGAGCGCCTTTGGCGTCATCAGCCTGCTGGTCGCGCGCTTCGGCGTGATCCAGGTGTCGGCGCACCAGATTGCGCTGAATTTCTCGTCCGTCGTCTTCATGGTGCCGCTCACGTTCGGCATCGCGCTGGTCACGCGCGTGGGCCATGCCGTGGGCGAAGCCAATTTGCGCAAGGCCCGTTTCATTTCGTGGGTGGGCGTGGCCATGTCGCTGACGGCGGCCATCGTCTCGGCCGCCGTCATCACCCTCTTCCGCCACCAGATCGCGCAAGCCTACACGTCCGACCCGCAAGTGCAGGCGCTGTGCGCGCAGCTGCTGCTGTTCGCCGCCCTGTTCCAGCTATCCGACGCGACGCAGGTGGCCACGTCCTGCGCTATCCGCGGCTACAAGGTGACGCGCCAGCCGATGCTGATCCAGCTGCTGGCCTTCTGGGGCTTCTCGCTGCCGATCGGCTATGTGCTGGGCCTCGCGCCGCAAGGCTTCATCTGGTCGCCGGCCGAGCCGATGGCCGCCGCCGGTTTCTGGATCGGCCTCGTCACGGGCTTGACGGTAGCCGCCGTGCTGTTGACCTGGTATCTGAACCGGCTGTCGCTGCAGCGCCTGCGCGCAGCGCCATAACTTTCAAGGAATTCGCCATGCCGCAGCCGCGCCCCTTCAGGCAAGTCGATGTGTTCAGCAGCCTGCCTTTCATGGGCAATCCGCTGGCCGTCGTGCTCGACGCCGACGGCCTCGATACCGCGCAGATGCAGGCGATCGCGCGCTGGACGGGCCTGTCGGAAACCACCTTCGTGCTGGCGCCGCACGATCCGGCAGCCGACTACCGCGTGCGGATTTTTTCGCCCGAGACTGAATTCCCGTTCGCCGGCCACCCGACCCTGGGCACGGCGCACGCCCTGCTCGACTCCGGCATGCAGCCGAAAGGCGCGCGCATCGTGCAGGAATGCGGCGTCGGCCTCGTACAGATCGAGCGGCAGGCGGGCGCCGGGCTGGCGTTCCAGGCGCCGCCGTGCACGGCGCTCGCGCTCAAACCCACTCTGCTGCCGCTGCTGCAAACCGCGCTGGGCGGCACGCCAGCCGCTGCCGGCACCGTCGTCGACATGGGCATCCGCTGGCTGTGCGTACCGCTGGCAAGCGCCGCCGCCTGCCTGGCCGTGCGTGTCGATATCGCATCGCTGACGGCCTTGCTGGCCGCAGCCGGAGCGGACGGCCTGGCGCTGTACGGCCCGCACGCTGCGGGCGGGCCGGCCGATTACGAAGTGCGCGCGCTGCTCAGCGAACATGGCGCGCTGGTGGAAGACCCCGTCACGGGCAGTGCCAACGCCTGCATCGCGCAGCTGCTGGCCGGTGGCGACTACACTGTCCGCCAGGGCACCTGCCTGCAGCGCGCCGGCCGCGTGTCCGTCAGCTTCCGCGATGGTCACGCCTGGATAGGCGGCGCCTGCCTGAGCGTCGTCACGGGGTCGATATTGGCCTGAACCGGGCAAAGCGCCATCGAATGGGTGGTGCCTGGATATTTTTCACGAAGGAAATACGGCCAGCACGCCCATATTCCGTGGCCGGGCCTATCGCATAAAGAGGCACGCTCTGGTATCGTCTTACGCTTAGGCAACGCTCAAGTTCGCCTATGCATGCAGTGCCCTTCATTCTTCCAACTACCGAGACATCCATGCGTTTTATTCTTTGTTTTCTGGCCGCGATGGCCAGCGTTCCCGCATCGGCTGAAAAGCTGACCCTGGAACGCATCCACGCCGATCCGGCGCTGGCCGGCCCCGGCGTGCGCAACCTGAAGGTGTCGCCCGATGGCGAGCGAGTCACATTCCTGCGCGGCCGCGCCGACAACCAGTTCCAGCTCGACCTGTGGGAATTCAAGCTGAAGGACAAGAGCACGCACCGCCTCGTCGACTCGAAGGCGCTGGTGCCGAATGAAACGATTTCGCCCGAAGAGCAGGCGCGCCGCGAACGCGAGCGCACGGCCAGCCTGAACGGCATTCTCAGCTACAGCTGGTCGCCCGACGGCAAGCAACTGCTGGTGCCGCTGGCCGGCAATCTGTACCTGGTCGACGCGGCCCATCCGGACAAGGCGCGCCTGGTCGCCAAGGGCAATGTGCTCGACCCGAAAATCTCGCCGAAAGGCCGCTACGTCTCGTTCGTGCGCGACCAGAACATCTATGTGATCGACCTGAAGTCGGGCCAGGAACGCCAGCTGACGACCAATGGCAAGGGCACGATACGCAACGGCGAAGCCGAATTCGTGGCGCAGGAAGAAATGGGCCAGCGCACCGGCTACTACTGGGCCCCGGACGATTCCGCCATCGCCTACAAACGCTACGACGAAGCACCGGTTCCTGTCGTGCGCCGCTTTGAAATCTTCGCCGACCGCACGGACGTCGTCGAGCAGCGCTACCCTGCCGCCGGCGACCCGAACGTGCTGGTGCAGCTGCTGATCGTCTCGCCGGAAACGGGCGTGCAGCGCCAGGTGGAGCTGGGCACGAACCCGGACATCTACCTGGTGCGCGCCGACTGGAGCGCGGACAGCAAGTCGCTCGTGTACCAGCGCCAGTCGCGCGACCAGAAGATCCTCGACCTGGTCGCCGTCGACGCAGCCACGCTGGCGCAGCGCACCCTGCTGACGGAAACGTCGACAACCTGGGTCAGCATCCATGACGACCTGCGCTTCCTGTCGAACGGCACCTTCCTGTGGTCGTCCGAGCGCACGGGCCGCAATCACCTGTATTTGTACGACATGAGCGGCAAGCTGCTGCACCCGGTCACGTCCGGCGCATGGGGCATCGACAGCGTGCTGGCCGTGAATCAGAAGACCGGTAAAGTATTCGTCGCGTCGAACCGCGACGCCGTGATCGACAAGCAGACCTACGCGCTGGCGCTCGACGGCAGCACGGCCGACAAGCCGCAGCGCGTGACGAAAGCCGATGGCTGGCACGACACGACGTTCTCGCGCAATGGCGAAGTCTTCGTCGATACGTATTCGGACCCCGCCACGCCGCCGCAGGTGAGCATCCGCCGCCCGGACGGCGCCATGGTGGGCTGGCTTGAAGAAAACGCGCTGAACGCGAGCCACCCGTACGCCAAATACAAGGCGGACCACCTGCCGACGGAATATGGCACCTTGAAGGCCAACGATGGCCAGACGCTGTATTACTCCATCGTCAAGCCGTCGAACTTCGACGCAAGCAAGCGCTACCCCGTCTACCTGTCGACGTATGGCGGCCCGCACTCGCAGCATGTGGCTCGCCGCTGGGGCAACAATTTCGACCAGTACATGGCGCAGCAGGGCTTTGTCGTCTTCCGCCTCGATAACCGCGGTTCATCGCGCCGCGAGCGCGCGTTCACGGACGCCATCTACCACAACCTGGGTGCGGCCGAAGTGGCCGACCAAATGGTGGGCATCGACTGGCTGGGCAAGCAAAGCTTCGTCGATGCCAAACGCATCGGCGTGTTCGGCTGGAGCTATGGCGGCTTCATGACCCTGCGCCTTCTGTCGGCAGCGTCCGACAAGATCGCCATGGGCGTCTCTGTAGCGCCCGTGACCGACTGGTCGCTGTACGACACCCACTACACGGAGCAATTCCTCGGCATGCCGAAGGAAAACGTCGATGGCTACAAGGCCAGCACCGTGTTCGCCCACCTCGACGGCCTGAAGTCGCCGCTGCTGCTGGTGCACGGCATGGCCGACGACAACGTCTTGTTCAGCAACAGCACGCGTTTGATCGACGCGCTCGTGAACCGCGGCGTGCAGTTCGACCTGATGACGTACCCGGGCGCCAAGCACGGCATCTCGTCGCGCGCGGGCCAGCGCCACGTGTACAAGAAAATCGAGATGTTCTTCAAGCAGAACCTGGGCGTAGCGAAGTAAAGCGCACCCGCAAATGAAAACCGCCGCCTGTCTCGCGACAGGCGGCGGTTTTTTTATGCGTGCGTCAGATTACGGCTTGCGCGTAACGGTCTCGACCGCATCCTTGACGTCGCCAACCTTCTTCTGCACTTTGCCTTCGACCTGGTTTGCCAGGCCCTTGGCTTGCTGTTCTTCGCTGCCGACGACTTTGCCAGCGGCTTCCTGGATTTTACCGCCGACTTCCTTCAGTTTACCTTCGACTTGATCTTTGTTCATGATGGATCCTCACTGTAGTTGGTACATCTGTTGTCCTGCCCCGAAGGGCCGGTACTGCGGCTCACACGCCGTTGCAAACTGCTTGCTGCGTGTCGATGTGTCCATACTACGCTTGAGGTTGCAAAAACTATGTACGGTCCCTAACACATGCCAAAAATCAGCTAATTACGCGGAATCAGCCCGCTTTGCGCCATACCGTCGCCAGCCAAGGCTGCTGCTCGCGCGGCAAGCCGGGCGGGCGGTAGTACTGCTCGACCAGGCTGAAACCGGCCGCCTGCACGTATGCGGCCCACGTCGCTTCGTCGTGGTAGCTGCCGTAGCGCGCGCCGTTCCAGCCTTCCTGGTTCTGCCCGCGCGGATTCGAGCTGAACAGCACGCCACCCGGTTTCAGGCACACGTACAAGGCGCGCAGCACGCCGGGCAGAACGGCGCTGGGCACGTGGAACAGCACGGCATTCGCGAACACGCCGTCGAAGTGCGCGGCAGGCAAGTCGAGGTCGACGAAATCCTGCTGCCATACGGTGCAGCCGCTGTAGGCGCGCGCCATCTCGACGAAGCGGGCGCTGCCATCGACACCGGTGGCGTGGTGGCCCATGGCCGTGAACGCTTTCAGATCGCGGCCCGGGCCGCAGCCGAGGTCGAGAATCTCCACAGGCGCCGGCTTGCCGATGGCGTTTAGCAGCGCACTGATATTCTGGCTGACGTCGTGGTCGCGCGTGCCTTCGAAAAACTGCTCGGCGCTGGCGTCGTAATGGGCCAGGGTACGTTCGGTGATGGCGTGGATGGGGTCTTGCTGATCTTGCGGTGGGGTCGGCTTCATGGCGGTCCTGTCGATATGTTCCGCCATTTTACGGTGCCGGCGCGCTGTGCGCCGGCACCGTCACCATTTGCTACCAGACGCGCACGCGCTGTTCCGGCGCCAGGTACAGCTGCTGCCCCGGCTTGACGTCGAAGGCCGGGTACCAGGCGTCGAGGTTGCGCACGGTGGCGGCGCGGTATTGCGCCGGCGCATGGCCATCCGTGAGGATTTGCTGGCGCGCCGCTGCCTCGCGCGCCTTGCTGCGCCAGCTGACGCCGTAACCGATGAAGAAATCGCGGTCCGCGCCCGGCTGCGCCGGCTTGCCCTGCTGCGACAGGGTGAACGCGTCATGCGCGGCAGCCACGCCGGCCAGGTCGGCCAGGTTTTCGCTCAGGGTCAGCTGGCCATTCATGGCCAGGTCGGGGAACGGCTTGTAGGCCGCGAACTGCACCACCAGTTGCTTCGAGGCTGCCTGGAAATGCGCCAGGTCGGCTGGCGTCCACCAGTCGCGCAGCTTGCCCTGGGCGTCGAACTGCGCGCCCTGGTCGTCAAAACTGTGGCTGATCTCGTGGCCGATGGTGGCGCCGATGCCGCCGTAGTTGGCCGCGTCGGACGCTGCCGGATCGAAGAACGGCGGCTGCAGGATGGCGGCCGGGAAGTTCAGCGCATTTTGCAGCGGCAGGTTGACGGCGTTGACCAGCTGCGCCGGCATGGCCCAGGCCTTGCGGTCGGGAGACTGGCCCAGCTTGGCCAGCTCCTGCCGGTAATGGAACTGCTCCGCCCGCTGCACATTGCCCAGCGCATCGCCGCGCACCACGCGCAAGCCCGCATAATTTTCCCAGCGTTCCGGATAGCCGACGCCCACGTACAGGGTCTTGAGTTTTTCCTGCGCCTGCGCCTTGGTGGCCGGCGCCATCCAGTCGAGCTTGTCGATGCGGCGCGAGAAGGCGGCGACGATATTCGTCACCATCTCCTGCACGCGCGCTTTCGATTCAGGCGGGAAATAGCGTTCCACGTAGAGCTTGCCGACGGCGTCGCTCAAGGCCGCATTCGTCGCGGCCAGCGCGCGCTTGCTGCGCAGCGACTGCTGCGGCGTGCCGCTCAGGGCGCTGCCATAGAAAGCAAAGCGCTGGTCGGCGGCCGCCTTCGGCAAGGTCGTGCTGAAATGGTTGATCGCGTGGAAGGCCAGAAAATCCTTCCATGTGGCCAGCGGCACGCTAGCCACCAGGGCCGCGCTGCCCGTCATGGCCGTCGGATGCCAGACGATGAAATCCGTCTGCTGGCCCAGGCCGGCCGCCTGGAAGAAGGCTTTCCAGTCCAGGCCAGGCGCCTTGCTGGCGAAGTCGGCGGCGCGCCACGGATTATTGCCCTTGGCGACATCGGCCGAATCCTCGCGGCTGGCGTGACTGGCGGCAATTTGCTGCTCCAGCGCAAATACGCGCGCGGCCCGGGCCGGCGCATCGCTGTAGCCGGCCTGCTTGAGCATGGCGGCGATATGCGCCTGGTAGCCTGCGCGCAAGCCCTGCATGCGGGCGCTGTCGCTCAGGTAAAAGGCGCGGTCGGGCAAGCCCAGTCCGCCCTGCAGCAGATAGGCCACATTGCGCGTGGTGTCGTTCAAATCTTGCGCCACCCACAGGCCGAACAGGTTTTCCGTATAAAAATTGGTGGAATTGAGCGGGTCGACATCGGCGCGCAGGCTTTCGCCCAGCGCGCGGGCCAGTCCCACCTGGTCGCGTATGCCATCGATCTTCTGCAGCAGCGGCTTGATCGGCGCCCAGCCCTTCGCCTCGATAGCCGCTTCGTCGACCCAGGAACGGTAAAAATCGCTGACCTGGCGCGCGGAGGCATCGGCCTGTGGCGCCTCCGCCAGGCCTTCGACGAGGGCGATGATGCGCTCGTTGGTGGCGTTGGCGAGGATGGCGAACGAGCCCCAGCTGCTGCGGTCGGCGGGAATCTCCGTGCTGCGCAGCCAGTCGCCATTCACGTAGTCATAGAAATCGTCGCCGGGCAAGACCGCCGTGGGCGCCGCCATCGCGGCGGCGGGACTGGCGGCCTCCTCCTGTGCATGCGCGTGGACGGTGCCCCCGGCCAGCGCGATGCCGGACAGGGCCAGCACCATGGCGCGCTTGCGCCAGGAAGCAGGGAAAGAGGAAGCGGCAGCAGTGGCAACGCGCATGGTGATCCTTTCAGGCAAAGTAACGACAGTAGTGTGCAAAATCATAACGCGTTTTGAGGCGCCGCAACACACTCCCCTGCCACCGCGACGCCAGCAGACATGCGGCTTGGCGGGCGATGTCGGCAGCAGCCAAGCAATCATCTAAATTATTTTCACTTTTTTTTCAAAAATACCCTCAAGTTCCGCTTGGACCTGCCGTTAATCTGGACAAGCGGTAATCCATTCACTAGTTACGGGTGTGCTCATGACCTCCAACGACGTTCTTTCGATGTATGAAAATATTGCAGGAATGACCAATAAAATGGTCGTGGCCGCACGTTCGAGCGACTGGGATGGCCTGGATACCCTGGAAAACCAGTGTGCCAGCGCCGCCAGCGCGACCATGACAGGCAAGGTGCCCGCTCTGGCCGGCGCCTCGCGCCTGCGCAAGATCGACTTGCTCAAGCAAATCCTGGCCAACGACCGCGAAATCCGCGCCATCACGGAACCATGGATGACTCAGCTGCCGAACGCCATGCAGGGTTCGCGCGCACGTATGTAAAGCTTGCCGCGCCAGAAACGACAAAAGCACCCGAAGGTGCTTTTTTTACGTCTGCCGCCATGCCAGGGGAGCGCGCCATCTGCGGCGCCCGGGAAGCAAGGAGGGGGAATTTGGAAGGCGAGCCCCAGGTATCTCCTGGCGTCGCCTCGCTGCCGGTTGCATCCGGCGTTCGCGAGCACATCGTCGGCATCGCGAACCGCTTCCAGACCCAGGCGTTTATGCAACGCTACACCTGTTTGCCGCGCCACACTATCGTTGGTGACTGCGCCAGGCTGGGGCTGTTTTGTCGTAGAGCAAGTCCACTGAATTAATCATATCACCATCTTTAAGAAATAGGCAACGCGATTGGCCAGCGTTTCCATGTATTTTTTCAATATCTTTTTTTATATCAAATTTCGGCGCCGCCTTGCCATGTCTTTAACGCGAGAACGGCTCCGGTTCCGGCTCGGCCGCCCCTTCTTCCACGGCTTCCGTCAGCACGGGCACATCCTTCTTCTTGCGGCTAAACGGCTTGCGCAGCAAGACCCAGTATTTCGACGGCGCGCGCGACCCCGCCTCCTGCCTGCGCTTGCGCACGACATACACGATGACGGCCGTCAACAACAGAAAGAGCAAGGTGCCGATACCGAGCCACAACAGACCGTTGCCGCCCGCCTTCTTGTCCTTGTCCGCGGCGGGCGCCGCGTGCAGTGGCTTGGGCTTGGCATGGGGCGCCTGCGCTTCGACGGGCGCGGCGGCTGGCACAGCGGTGGTGGTGGCGGGCAGCGCCAGCGCCTTTTGCAAGTCGCCGATCTTGCCTTCCAATTCGCCGAGCTTTGCATTGAGGGCCGTGTTTTTCTCATCGAGCGCCATGCACGCTTGCGCCTGCTCCATATCGGCTTGCGGCGCGCAAGCGGCCACGGGCGCCGTGGCACGGCGTACCGGCGCCGGGCGCTGCTGCGGTGCGGCAGCTGGCGTGGGTGCGGCGGGCGGCGGCACGAACACGCGCGCCGGACGCACGAAGCCCTCGGCCCGCGCGCGGGCCGCCAGTGCGGCGGCGTCGGGCGACGGCGCGACGGGTACAGGACGTGGTAACGGCGCTGGCACGGGCGCCGGAACGGCGGGCCGGACTGGCGCACTGACGGGGGCGGCAGCAGGCGGCGCCGGCGTCAGCCACAAGGTACCCAGGCGCACGACGGCGCCGCTGCCATTGCCCAGCAATAAATACAGATGCACGTGACCCGCCTGGATCGCTTGCCGGGTACTCACGCGCACATAGTGGCGCCCACCGCGTTCCAGCGGACTGATCGTCAAGGTCTGCAGGGCCGGGTCCATGCCGATGCCGCCACCGCGGTACACATCGGGCGAAGCCAGGCGCACGGCCACGCCGCTGGCTTCCTCGGGCGCCAGGGCCGTCAGTTCGATCTCGGCCAGCAGAGGCTGGCCCACGTGCGACAGCACGGCCATCTCGCCCAGTTCGGCCGCGCACGCCACAGACGGCAAGGCCAGGCTGGCGGCGGCGCACGCGATCAGGGACCAACGGGGAAAGATGCTGCTCTGCATGGACTGATCGCTTTGATAACAGGATAGATAATCGGGACTCGCCTGTCTTTAACGGCAGGAAATCGCAAAAATATAGATGGGCCAAGGCAAAAATGATGCAATACAGCATCATCCTGTGCAGTTTTGACGCCTGGAGTACACTCGATCCACCTCTATCGATGAAAGGGATGTCATGAGTAGCAGAATCGAACGCGACAGTTTCGGCCCGATCGACGTACCCGCCGACCGGCTGTGGGGAGCGCAAACGCAGCGCTCGCTCGAGCACTTCCATATCTCCACGGAAAAGATGCCGCCTGAACTGATCGCCGCCCTGGCCACCGTCAAGCGCGCGGCCGCCCACGTCAACCTGGACCTGGGCTTATTGGATGGCAAGAAAGCCCTGGCCATCACGCAGGCGGCCGACGAAGTACTGGCCGGCAAGCACGACGCGGAATTCCCGCTGGCCGTCTGGCAGACGGGCTCTGGCACGCAAAGCAATATGAACATGAACGAAGTGCTGGCCAACCGCGGTTCCGAGCTGATCGGCGGCTTGCGCGGCGCCGAGCGCCTGCTGCATCCGAACGACGACGTCAACCTGGGCCAGTCCTCGAACGACATCTTTCCGACCGCCATCCACGTGGCCGCCGCCCTGGCCGTCGCCAACACGGTCTTGCCACCGCTGCGCCAGCTGCGCGCCACCCTGGATGCGAAAGCGGCGGAATTTGCCGACATCGTCAAGATCGGCCGCACCCATTTGCAGGATGCGACCCCGCTGACCTTGGGCCAGGAGTTTTCCGGCTATGTGGCGCAGCTGGATTTTGCCGAGCACATCATCACGGCATCGTTGCCGCCGCTGCTGCAACTGGCCGCCGGCGGCACGGCCGTCGGCACAGGCTTGAATGCCCATGTGGAATTTGCCGGCCGCATCGCGGCAGAACTGGCGCGTCTGACGGGCCAGCCGTTCGAAACGGCCAACAACAAGTTTGCCGCGCTGGCCGCCCACGACGCCCTCGTCGCCGCCCATGGCGCGCTGAAAACCCTGGCCACGGCCCTGATGAAAATCGCCAACGACGTGCGCTGGATGGCGTCCGGTCCCCGCTCCGGCCTCGGCGAAATCACGATCCCCGAAAACGAGCCGGGTAGCTCCATCATGCCGGGCAAGGTCAATCCTACCCAGTGCGAAGCGCTGACCATGCTGTGCTGCCAGGTGTTCGGCAATGACGTGGCCATCACGGTGGGCGGCGCCTCGGGCAATTTCGAGCTGAATGTCTTCAAGCCCTTGATTGCACACAACTTCCTGCAAAGCGCGCGCCTGCTGGGCGACGGCATGCGCAGCTTCGACGAGCATTGCGCGCACGGCATCGCGCCGAACCGCGAGCGCATCGCCGAACTGATGGAGCGTTCCTTGATGCTGGTCACGGCGCTGGCGCCGCATATCGGCTACGACAAGGCGGCGCAAATCGCAAAGCAGGCCCAGCACGAAGGCACGACCCTGAAGGAAGCGGCGCTGGCCTTGGGCTTTGTGACGGAGGAACAATTCAGTGCGTGGATCGTGCCCCTGGAGATGACGCGCCCCAACAAAAGCTGACTTCCACCCTGCATTGCTGGCGGCTTCAGGTAAACTACGAGTTAGTTGAGGTCGTCATCAAGTGTTGAAAACACATCATTGCAATAAGGGATACAATGCAAAAAGTAAGCTTTGATTTAACATCCGAGTTCGTCGAGCTGAACCAGCTATTGAAGCTGGTCGGCTTGTGCGACAGCGGTGGCGCAGGCAAGGTCATGGTCGATAGCGGCGTGGTGAAGGTCGATGGCAAGAAGGAATTGCGCAAGACCGCCAAGATCCGCGCCGGCCAGGTCGTCAGCGTGGGCGATATCCGTATCACGGTCGTCGCTCCAGTCTGACCCCGGCATGGGGCGCGAAAGCGGCCCCATGCGTCCAGCCAGCACCCCGCCAGCCGGCTGCCTGCATCAAGCTGCAAACACGTCGTTATTGCCAGATAAATATCGATTGCAGAAGGGGAGCGCCATGGACCATCCTGAACAAGGTACGCGCAGCCAGGAACGCCTGATCGGCGATTTGCGCCAGGTCATAGAAAACGCGGAAGAATTGCTGCGTAACACAGACAAATACACCAGCAGCCTGTACCAGAGCGCGCGCGCCAGATTGGAACTGGCCCTTGTCGCCGCCACTGCCGAGCTGGCCCGCTTTGAAGAAGAGCAAGTCACGCGCATGATGGACGCCACCCTGGCGGCGAATGCCCTGTACCGCGATCAGACGGGCGAAGCGCGCCTGCTGCGGGCCTTCGAATAAACCGTTACGCCGTCAACACCGCATGCGCCAGCCACTGGCGCAAGTGTGCGGCCAGGTCGAATGCCGGGTCCAGCGCGAACGCCGCATCGAGCGCGGCGCCAAACGTTTGACCTTGCCGTAAAGCCAGCAAGGCCGCATGCGCGGCCGCATCGAGTATCAGCACCTGCGCCTTCCAGCGTGTCCGACAAACCAGCTCGTAGCTGGCCACCTGCATCTCTTGCGGAAACATCCCCTGCCCGTCTCCCTCCTGATGCGCCTGCCACAGGGCCGCCACTTGCCAGTTCGATGCCAGCAAGGCGCAAGCGGGATGCAAGGTAAAACAGCGCGTTTCCAATTGATCAGGATGCAAGGCGGCCAGCGACTCGGGAGCCAGGCCCTGCGCATCGGCCGCGTAATGGGCCAGGTGCAAGGCCCATTCCAGGCGCGCCATGTCCGGCAGGTAGGGCAAGTCGGCCACGGGCGGGAAGGCGGCAAGAAAATCGGCGAAACGCGCGCCAAACTCATTCAAATCGGCGCTATCGGATGGCATCTGCCGGCCATACGCGCGCGCCAGTCCGGCAAAGAATGCCTCGCCCACCAGCGCCAGCACGACGGGATAGACGTGGCCCAGGGTACGGCGCCAGGTGGCGCTCAAGTTGCCGCGGTACAGTGAAAAACGCTGCGGTACCGATTCTCCCGCGAACGATGGCAGGGCTGCCGCAGTATCGAGCAAGGCCATGGCAAACGCTTGCTGGCTAGCCGCCAGCGCGTCAGGCGACACGGGCGGCGGGGACGGCGGGGACGGCAGCGCCGCTCCCTGCCATGGTGGCTGCGGCGCATGGCGCGCCAGCATGGACTGCGCCTTGTCCGCTTCTCCCAGCAGGATATCAAGCGGTGGCAAATCCGTATCCCATTCGACGAGGGTGGGAATGGCGCCAAAGCGCAGCAAGGCGGCCGCATACAAATCCCAGATGGGATCGGCGATGGCGGCGCCGTGGTGGTCGATCACGGCATGCGGCGTCAGCAAGTGGCCGCCCAGGTGCAGCTCGCCCACGCTGCCCGGCGCGATGGATTGCATCGCAAGCATGGCGTCTTCGCCGTGGTTGCACTGGTTCACATACAGATTATTGATATCGAGCAGCAGCCCGCAGCCGCTGCGGCGCGCCAGTTCCGCCAGGAATTGCGCCTCGCTCATGGCATCGTCGGCAAAACGCAGATAAGTGGAGACATTCTCCAGCAAGATCGGCCTTTTCAGCACATCCTGCACCCGCCCCACTCTGGCGCACAGCAAGTCGAGGGCGGCGCCGTTCAAGGCCAGCGGCAACAGATCGTTGAGTTGCTGCCGCGCCACGGCGCCCCAGCTCAGGTGTTCCGACACGAGGGCCGGTTCGATGCGCTCGACCACGGCGCGCACGCGCTGCAGGTGCGGCTCGGAAAAGCCGTGCGCGGAGCCCAGGCCCAGGCCCACGCCATGCAAGCTGATCGGGTAATCCTCGCACAGGGTCTGCAGCACGTGCCAGTCCCAGCCAGATGGCTGCAGATAATTCTCAGTGTGCACTTCCAGCCAGCCCGCCCTGGGCCGGCGCGCCAGAAAGTCGCGGTAATGCGCGGCGCGCAGGCCGACGCCTGCAAGCGCCTGGATGGGCGGCGGCATGGGCAGGCGACGGACGCTTAGGGCTGCGTGGCCGGTTTGGCAGCCTTGCCAGCCTTGATGGGCTTGACGGAGCCGCCCGCCTGTTCGCACGTGCCCTTGGCAACATAGGTCCATTCGGTAGGCAGATTGTCCGCCTCGGCCTGGCCTGCGCAGGAATGCGCGCCATCGGACGAGGCGCAATCGTTCTGCCCCGCCTTGGCCACGCCATAGCATTTTTCCTTGTCGCCAGGGGCGGGACCGTCGTGCGCGGCCGCGTTGATGGTGGCGCCGGCACAGATGCCCGCGAGGGCAGCGGCGATGAGAGCTTGACGTTTATTCATGGAAATCCTCTTGCTGGGTCAAAGTAATCGATAAGTAATCATTCAGTCACGGCACGCCCCTGGCTGCACGATGGGCAACGCGAGGTGATGGACGTCATTCTACTGAATCGGCCGTGCCATGGCGAACCATGTTCAATCAGTCAAGCTGGCAGCGGTGGGAAGGAAGGCGGAAGGAAGACAGACAAAAACACCCACTCGCCACCGTCGATGACGGTGGTGTCGGCGTAGATAGCGCGAGCGCCAGGCTGGCGCCGCCGGACTGCGCTCAGGCAGTCGTGTTGATGCGGTTGCCGAGGTGAGCCGGCAGACTCGGCGCCGACTGTACTGGTGGCAGCGCTGCCAGCAAGGCAGTGGCAGTCGAGCTTTGGATATCCTGAGCTTTTTTCAGGACAGTCAAGCCAACGGCTTGCCGCGTGCCTGTCTCCGCCATCGTGGTTGACAGTTGAGCAATGCTTCCGACGTCCATACGTTTCTCCAATGAGGTTCTACCCTTGTTAACGGATGCCGCCGGCAAACCTTTAGCTTATTTTTCCAGCTTATTTTCCAACTGCAGCAGCAACCAGGCCAGCACGTGCTCGCGCGCATTCAAGTCCAGCCATTGCACGCCCTCGCGCAGGTCGGCCGGCGCCGGACTGTCGGAGGCGACGGCGATCACATGCGGGTCATGCGGATACAGGGGCGCCTGCCCCACTTCCGGGCGGAACACTTCCAGCTTGGGGATGGGATCCGTCTTGAAACCCTCGACCAAGGTCAAGTCTGCCGGCCCCATGCGGGCCAATTGCTGCGCCAGGCTCGGCTCGGGCGCGCCGCGCAGCTCGTGCACGATGGCAAAACGGTACGGCGACGCCACCAGCACTTCCGCCGCCCCCGCCATGCGCAGGCGGGCGCTGTCCTTTTGCGGCGGTTCCAGCGCCAGGTCATGGTGGCTGTGCTTGACCAGGTTGACGCGCAAGCCGCGCGTCGCCAGTTCCTTCACCACAAATTCCAGCAGGGTCGTCTTGCCGCTACCGGAACGGCCGATCACACCGAGTACCGGGTGGGCGGGCATCGCATCGTGCATGGTCACTCCTTGTTTGAGAAGGAATGATTATACGCAGCCCCACGGGCGCGACCGCCGGCGCCGGCCCCGCGCATTGCCCAAGTCACCACCCAAGTCAAGCGGCTCCGGGTTTTCCGCCATTCCCGGCACTGGCGGGCGCCGGTGTGCCGCCCTGCCGCCGGCGCCTGCCCGCCGGCTTCGGCACTGCCGCGCCCGCCGTTTTGCCCGCTGTTTTACTCGCCGTTTTACTATTTCCCGCCTGCGCATTCCTGGCCGTGCGCGCCAATTGCCGGTGGGCGGCGATCGCGCCCGCTTCGGCATCGGACTGGAACGGCACGGCGGCAGCGGCGGCCACTTCGCCGTCAGGCTGGCAAGCGGGCGCCAGCGGCGTAAAATCCTGCGCCCGCACATCCGCCTCCCATGTGGCGCGCTGCGCCAGCACAGCAGCGGGCACGGCAGGCGCCGCGCGCGCTTGTGCCAGGGTCAGCACGGCGCCCAGGCCGCTGGCGGCCGCCACGCGCGCGCCCATCTGGGGCAAGGCGCCATCGGCGGCGCGGCAAAAGCGCTGCAGAATGGTTTTGATGATCGACGTGTGGTCGACCACCTCGTGGCTGACGCTGCCCGGCGCGATCAGCGGCGACACGAGCAGCATGGGCACGCGCACGCCGTACTGGCGAAACGCGGGATCGTCATCGATCGCGGGGCCAGGCGGCACATGATCGAAAAAGCCGCCGTGCTCGTCATAGCTG
The DNA here is from genome assembly GCF_059617945.1 of Janthinobacterium sp. BCJ23. Classification (NCBI taxonomy): domain Bacteria; kingdom Pseudomonadati; phylum Pseudomonadota; class Betaproteobacteria; order Burkholderiales; family Oxalobacteraceae; genus Janthinobacterium; species Janthinobacterium sp. BCJ23. The sequence continues at coordinate 268,234 of NZ_JCAQAW010000003.1, forward strand.
AGGATCAGCAAGGTGCGCGCCCAAGCCGGACCGCGCGACAGGGCCTGGTAGACCTGCGCCACCAGCGCCTGGCCGGCGCGGATATCGGCCGGCGGGTGGTCGTCATTCTCAAAAAAATGCGGGTCGATCCAGCTGACCGAGGGCAAGGTACCCGCCAGCGCATCGCCGATGAAACCATAGCGGCGCGCGCTGGAACCGAACGGTTCGTACAGCTCGGATGAGCGGTAATGGTCGTCCGTCAGCGCCAGGCTCCAGGGCTTCCAGGCGGAATAAAATTTCCAGCTGACCTGGGCGCGGTCGAGGTGGCGCACGAAGGATTTGTTCGTATACAGGGGCACGCGCTTGCTGTCGCGGCTGCCGGCCGCCTTGCCGCTGACGGCATACAGGCGGTTAGGCCAGGTGGCGCCCGGAACGGAGCTGTAGCAGCGGTCGCAGACGCAGAACTGCTGTGCCAGGAAATCGTACATGGGCAAGTCGGATGCATTGTAATAGCCCATCACCAGGTCGATGTCGGGGTCGCCCGGATGCGTTTGCGCATAGTCGTCGACAAAGCCGCCATTATTGTTCTGCAATTGCTGCGCCACCGACATGCCCGTATGCGACGGGTCTTGCTGCGGGCCAAAAGCCGTGCGCCGCAAATGGTGCACGGGGTAGCTCACGCCCGCATGCACGTTGGCATGGCCGGCCTGCAAGCCGTCGATGTCGGCACGCCCGCCTTCCAGGCTCAGGTAGCCGAGCATGTGATCGAACGATCGGTTCTCCATCATCAGCACGACGATATGGTCGATGCGCGCCAGGTTTCCCAAGCCATGCGCATCAAAAGCACCCTCACCCGCTGCGGCAGCAATCATCGGAACTCCCCGGCCGCGCACACGGTCGCAGCGACCCTGGTTCGACCAGGCCAGGCCAGTATGGTTCAGCTACTATTACCCGGCCTTGATGCACAACAATTCAATACGGCACGCGGTAGCGGTAGCCCTTGAAACTGAAGATGGCCGCCTTCGGCTGCAATTTTTCCAGCACCAGGCCCGGCGCCAGTTCCTCGCCTTCGTGGCGCAGGACCTTGTCGATCAGCAGCAGGCGGTCGGCCGGATTCTTCGAATAGATATAGCCGCCGATGGCGACCGGGGGGATTTGCCGCTGTATCGGCTCGGGCAAGTCGCGCATGCCGGGCACGGTCTCTTCGGCCGATGGCGCCGCCGCAGGGACGGGCACGGCCGGCGCCGGAGCGGGGACTGGCGGCTCTTGCTTCGGTTCCGCCACGGGCCTGGCATGCTGCACTGGCGCGATGGTGGGTGCCGGCGGCACGGGCACGGGCACAGCCACAGGCGCAGGCACAGAGACTGCGGGCGGGACTGCTGCTGGCACCGGCGCGGGCACGGCCTGGGCCAGCACGGCAGGCGCGGCCGCAGGCGCCGTGGCCGCTGCCTGCCAAGGCTGCCACAGCAGCAGTGCGGCAGCCACGGCCAGCGCCACGCCGCCCAGCGCCAGCCAGACGGGCGCGCGGCTCGCCGCGCCCGATGCTGCGCCATCGTGCAGCTGCACTTGCGGTGCGTGGATCGACGGCAACTCGCCCAGTTGGCGCTCGGCTTGCGATTTTTTCAGTGCTTCAAGTATGTAAGACATCTTATTTCCCCGCCACCATCGCCGTCGCAGCGGGCGCTGCCACGGCAGGAGCTGCGCTGCTCAGGCGCGGCTCCGCGTTATCACCGAGCTGCATCAGGCGTATATACGTTTTCGGGCCCGCCAGACCATCGGCCCGCAGCTTCTGGCTTAGCTGGAACGCGCGCAGCTGGCCTTGCATCTCGGCATCGAGCGGCAGATTGGCGGCCGGCACCGGCAAGCCCCGCTGTTGCGCCAGGCGCTGCGCCAGCCAGTCCACGTCGGCGCCGCGCGCGCCCAGCGGCACTTCGTCGCGCCAGCCGCGCGGGGCGCGCCAGAAGGTCGTGAAACTGCCATCGCTGCGCTGCGCCAGCTGGGCCAGCGGCAGGCTTTGCTGCTTGCCATCGAGCATCAAGGTAGCGCTGTCGTCCTGTACGCGCGTGAGCAGCGCCAGCTGTTCCGCACCATCCGCATCGCGCAAGGCCAGCATGGCGGGACGGTCCAGCACGCGCAGCTCGGCGATGCCGCCCCTGCTGTGCAGGCAGCGCAGGCCGGCGCGGGCGCCCGCCTGGCAAGCGTCGCCGGCCGGCAACTGCTCGCCCCACAGGTTGGCCAGCTGGCGCAGCACGGCGTTGCGGTCCGGCACCTTGGCGGGTACGGGCGTGGATGCGGATGCAGCGGCAGCCGCCACGGCGGAGGCTGCCGGTACGGAGGCGGCCACGGCAGGTACAGCGGGTACAGCGGACGGGCGCGGCATGAAATGCCAGGCCAGCGCGGCCGTGACCACGGCGCCGGCCAGCACGCCGCCGGCAACGTGCGGCCAGCGCAAGCCGGACACAGCCGCCCTGCCGCCCTCTTCCGCAAACACTTCTTCGGCGGCGCGGCGCAGTATCTGGCGCGTCACTTGCGGCTGGTTTTCCACGTAGGCGCCCAGCAGCGCGCGGTCGCACAGCAGGTTGATGCGGCGCGGCACGCCGTGGCTCATGGCGTGAATGTGCGCCATCAGCCGCGGCGCGAACGGCGTCTGCGCCGTGCTGCCGGCCACGGCCAGCCGGTGGCGGATGTAGCTGGCCGTCTCGTCCGCCGTCAGCGAGCCGAGGTGGTAGCGGGCGATCACGCGCTGCGCCAGCTGCTCGAGTTCCGGCCGGGCCAGCATGGCGCGCAATTCCGGCTGGCCGATGAGGATGATCTGCAGCAACTTGCGCTCGCTCGTCTCCAGGTTCGTCAGCAAACGCAACTGTTCCAGCACGGCGGCGGACAGGTTTTGCGCTTCATCGATGATCAGCACATTGTTCTTGCCCTGCGCATGGCTGGCCAGCAGGTGCGCATTGATGGCGTCGACATAGCCTTTCACGCTGGCCACGCCGGGCGCCAGGGCGATGCGGAATTCCTCGCAGATCGACAGCAGCAATTCCTCGACGGACAGTTTCGGATTGAAGATATACGCGAGCTGGCAGTTTTCCGGAATCTGCTCCATGAAGCAGCGGCAAACGGTGGTCTTGCCGGCGCCGATTTCTCCCGTCAGCAACACGAAGCCGCCGCCGCTGCCTACGCCATACAGCAAATGCGCCAGCGCTTCGCGGTGGCGTTCGCTCATGAACAGGTAGCGCGGATCGGGGGCGATCGAAAACGGCGATTGCTTGAGCTGGAAATAATGCGTGTACATGGAGACCCTGCGGATGAAACGATCAAAATGCGCAGCGGCAAGCCGATACCCTCATCGGGTGCGGGCGGGCGGCAACGGCTTGTATTTGGCGCAATAGACTTTCGCCTTGCTGCGGAAGTAGACGATTTTACTGCCAGGCACGGAACCACGGACAGGAAAGGCGGAATTGTCGAGTTTATTGAAGCGCAGGCCCGAGACGCCGCGGATGGCCGGCTCCAGCTTTTCCGGTGTCGAGTCCGCCACCACGCCCATGAAGACGAGGGGACTGGTGTCGTCGCTGACGATCACGTCGGTAATCGGCGCGCCCCACAAGGTGGCGTCCGTGCGGAACCAGTAGGCGCCCCCTTCATGCTTGTAGGCGGGGCCGAAGGCCGTCAGCAGATACGCATAGAAGGCTTTGTTGTCGATCTGGTCGATGCACAGCACGGCATTGCCCACCACTTGCCCGAACGTGGACGGCGGCGGCTTTTGCTGCGCCAGCACGCCGGACACGGGCACGCCGCAGGCCAGCAGGGCGAACGCCGCCAGCAAGGCCGGCGCACGCCACGGGCGCATCGATGAACGGCGCACGCGCATGGTCAGCGCTTGCGCTCTTCTTTCTTGACCTTCTTGGCTTCCTTCTTTTCCTTCATGGTCTTGGCCGGTTCCTTCTTGGCTTCTTTCTTGCTGTCCTGTGCCTTGCTCATCATCTACTCCATGCCTGGGCGGAAATGCCTGGGCCATTATGACACTCCCCCATGAAAATGCCACGTCATTTCCCCCATGCAATAGATCCCGCCCGGCAAGCACGGGCAGCGCATGCGCTTATTTGCAAAAAGACGTTTGCATTTTTATTTTATTATGTTTTAATACACGAACTTTATAAATAGATATCATTCCGGTGCGGCGTGACCAGCACGGAAACAAGCATACAAACTGGGGACAGGACATGGCCGGCATACGGCACGACCATGTGTAATCGATTTACAGCCCTCGGCGGAAACAGACAATATGATGAGAACAATGATCTTGCTGGGCGCGGCCTTGACGCTCTGGGCCGCTGGCAACACGCAGGCGGCAGAGACGCCGCCGGTTCAGATGGCCGCCTACCAGGCGCCCCCCCCCACCCTGGCCACGCGCCTGGCCAGTTTCCATTCGCCGGACGCCAGCCTGCGCGTCCCCGCGTCGCATGAACCGGGAACGCATTCGCTGCTGCTGGTCACCATCGTGCTGCTGAGCCTGCGCATGCGCGCCAGCAGCACCACCAGCAGCGAAAAATTCAGCACCTGACGTGAAAACGGCCGCGCAAGGCGGCCGTTCCAGTCACGCGTCAGCGCACAATCAGTGCAGGCACAGACGGCGGCGCGTCTTTTCGATCAGCGCCGCATCGTAGGGATACAGGTTCTCGATAAAGAACAATTCCGTTTCCGCTTCATCTTCCAGGCACATTTCGATCATGACCGGGCCATCGCTTTCGCGGCCCAGGAAATCCTTCGGCCAGCGGTTCTTGCGGTGCGTGCGCATCATTTCCATGCCCAGCGCGGCCAGCGGCGCCGACACGCCAGCGGCCAGCGCCTCTTGCTGCCAGTCGTCCCAGTACTCGCTCTTTGCTGCCTTGTCGTTCATCATGCTCTTCCAACTCAGGTGTAAAAGGCGGACTTTACTCTTCATGGCGTCCCTTGCCAAGCATGCATACAAGCAATACCGCGCGCCCAACAACAGACCAGTTGCAAAAAATTGGCATTAAACAAGGCCAATTTCAATACCATTCGGCATCCACAAAAAATCCTTTATTAACAGATACTTGCAATCAATCCCTCGGGCATGGCGCGACGCCGCGCAACGCAATTATTAATACCACTTAAATACCTGTTGACAAGCCCTCGGGGCGACAATATAGTGCCTTCAGCTTTTTCGCCGCCCGACAAATAAAAGAACCGAGACAGGCGCACTCAACCAAACGCGGGACTGCACAACATGATCGAATACATAATCGGCGTCGACGGCGGGGGAAGCGGTACCCGCGTACGCCTGGCGCGCCTCGACGGCCAGGAGCTGGCACAGGGACAAAGCGGCCCCTCCGGCCTGGGACTGGGCATCGAACGGGCCTGGACCTCCGTGGCGCATGCCGTCACCGTGGCCTTCCGCACGGCCGGCCTGGAACAGCCGTCGTTGCAGCGCATGGCCATCGGCCTGGGCCTGGCCGGCGTGCACAACAAGCAGTGGGCCGTCAGCTTCGTCGAACACAATCCAGGCTATGCCTTTGTGGTGCTGGAATCGGATGCCCTGACCACCCTGCTGGGCGCGCATGCGGGCCAGCCGGGCGCCATCGTTGCCATCGGCACCGGCAGCGTGGGCGAAGTGCTGCACGCGGACGGCAGCCGCCACGAAGTGGGCGGCTGGGGCTTCCCCTCCGGCGACGAGGCGGGCGGCGCCTGGATCGGCATGCGCGCCATCAACCACGCGCAGCAAGTGGTCGACGGCCGCGTGCCCGGCAGCGCCTTCGCCACGGCCGTCATCGACGCCTGCGGCGGCCAGCGCGACGCCATGCAAGTGTGGCTGGCCGCCGCCAGCCAGACCAATTTCGCGCAACTGGCACGGCTGGTGCTTGAACACGCGGCCAGCAATGCCGTGGCGCGCACCATCCTGGTCGACGCAGGCCGGCAGATCGCGCTGATCGCCAAGGCGCTCGACCCGGCCGGCGCCTTGCCCGTAGCCCTGTGCGGCGGCCTGGCGGCGCCCTTGTCCGACTACCTGCCGGCGGAACTGTTGCAACTGGTCGTGCCGGCACAGGGCGACTCGGCCGCAGGCGGTCTGCGCCTGATACGCAAGCACTTGCAGGAGCAATGACCATGCTGGCCAAACTGTCCACCTTCAAACCCAATCCGGCCAGCGACACGCCGCTCTACATGCAGCTGGCGAACATGCTGTCGGACGGCATCGCCAGCGGAGACTGGCGCGCCAACCAGGCCTTGCCTTCCGAGCGCGTGCTGTCGGATATCCTGGAAATCTCGCGCGTCACGGCGCGCAAGGCCATCGACATGCTGTGCGACCGGGGCATGCTGACGCGCAAGCGCGGCTCGGGCACCTACATCACGCCCAAGCTGGAACAGCCGCTGTCGCGCCTGACGAGCTTTTCGGAAGAATTGCGCCAGCGGGGCTTTACGGCCGGCTCGCGCTGGCTGCAGCGCGACATCGGCTCGGCCGCGCCGCTGGAACTGCTGTCGCTGGGACTGTCGCCGCACATGCCGGTGGCGCGCTTGCGCCGCCTGCGCACGGCCGATGAAGTGGTGATGGCGATCGAAACGACCACCATCCCCGCCCTGTACATGCCGGACCCGCAGCAGGTGACCGATTCGCTGTACGGCTACCTGGAGTCGCGCGGCACCATCCCGATGCGCGCGCTGCAGCATATCCGCGCCGTCAACGCGACGGCGGAACAGGCCAAGCTGGCCAATATCAAGACGGGTGAAGCCATGCTGCACATCACCCGTGTCAGTTATCTCGACAACGGCGCAGCGGTGGAACTGACCCACTCGTATTGCCGCAGTGATTATTATGAATTCGTAGCGGAGTCGCGCAGATGAGCAGCACTATCAAAGGCAATATCCTTACCCCCGGCGGCTGGATCCACGGCGCCATCGCCTTCGGCGAGCGCGTCGACAGCATCGAGGGCAACTCCCTCCACCCGTCGAACAACAGCGACGACTATATTCTGCCCGGCTTTATCGACCTGCACGTGCATGGCGGCGCCGGCAAGGACATCATGGAAGGCGGCGAAGCCGTCTACACCATCGCGGCCATCCACGCGCGCCACGGCACCACCAGCCTGCTGGCCACCACCATGACGGCGCCGCCGGAAGATATCGACATGGCCCTGACGGCCATCGGCATCGCCGCCAACCACCGCCGCCCGAACACGGCGCGCGTGCTGGGCGCCCACCTGGAAGGCCCGTACATCAATTCCGGCAAGCTCGGTGCGCAGCCGAACTTCGCGCGCGCCGCCACCCTGGCTGAAATCGAACGCCTGCAAACCTTGGCCAAGCTGCGCGTCATCACCGTGGCGCCGGAAATCGCCGGCCACCTGGACCTGGTGCGCGCCCTGGCCGACGCCGGCGTGCGCGTGCAGATCGGCCACACGCTCGGTTCGTACGAAGACGGCGTGGCCGCGCTGGAACACGGCGCCATGGGCTTCACGCATCTGTTCAACGCCATGAGCGGCCTGCACCACCGCGAGCCGGGCATGGTCGGCGCCGCCCTTGCGCACGCCGAATACGCGGAACTGATTCCCGACCTGCTGCACGTGCATCCAGGCGCCATCAAGGTAGCCCTGCGCGCCATCCCGCGCCTGTACTGCGTCACCGATTCGACCGCCGCCACCGGCATGCCGGACGGCGAATACATGCTGGGCCGCCACGCCGTGCAGAAATGCATGGGCGGCGTGCGCCTGCCCGACGGCACCTTGGCGGGCAGCACCCTGACCCTGGACCAGGCGCTGCGCAACCTGGTGGGACTGGGACTGGACCTGGCCGACGCGTCCAAGCGCGTGTCGACCAACGCCGCCGATTACCTGGGCCTGGAAGAACGCGGCCGGCTGGCCCCCGGCACTTACGCCGATCTGGTGGTACTCGATCGCGATCTCAAACTCAAAGCTGTGTATATAGAAGGAGAAATCTGTGACCTCAATGATGCTTAAAGAAGCCATTTCCGCCGCCGAATGCGTCGCCCTGCAACTGGCCAGCGACACGGAACGCTACGCGGAACTGGGCCGCAAATTGAGGAGCACCTCGTTCTCGACCGCGCTGACCATCGCGCGCGGCAGCTCGGACCACGCCTGCAACTACGTCGCCTACCTGATCATGGCGCGCCTGGGCCGCGTCGTCGCATCGTTGCCGATGTCGCTGGTCACCCTGAACAAGTCGCCGCTGGTGACGCGCGACACCTTGGCCATCTCGATCTCGCAATCAGGCCAGAGCCCGGACGTGGTCGAGCCGATCCGCTACTTCCGCGACGGCGGCGCCACCACCGTGGCCCTCGTCAACGACATCGATTCGCCGCTGGCGCACGCCGCCGAATGGGCCATGCCCCTGCGCGCCGGCAAGGAACAGAGCGTCGCCGCCACCAAGAGTTTTATTACCAGCCTGGTCGCCGGCGCGCGCATGGTGGCACAGTGGCAGAACGACCCCGAGCTGCTGGGCGGCCTGGAAGCGCTGCCCGAGGCGCTGCTCGAAGCGACCCGCGTCGACTGGTCGCCGGCGATCGACGTGCTGGCCCCGGCCCGCAACATCATGGTTGTCGGACGCGGCATCAGCTTCCCCGTGGCGCTGGAATCGGCCCTGAAATTCAAGGAAACCTCGGCCCTGCAGGCGGAAGCGTTCAGCGGCGCCGAAATCAAGCACGGCCCGATGGCCCTGATCGAAGACGGCTACCCGCTGCTGATTTTCGCCACGCGCGGCCCTACCCAGGCCGGCCTGCTGCAACTGGCAACAGAGATGCGCGGCCGCGGCGCCAAGGTCTTGCTGGCGGCGCCCGCCGACGTGGCCGAGCGCGACCTGACCCTGCCCGTGGCGGCCACGCCGGATCTCGATCCGATCGTCGCCATCCAGTCCTTCTACGTGATGGCGGCAAAACTGTCGGCCGCGCGCGGCATGGATCCGGATGCGCCGCGTCACTTGAGCAAGGTCACCAAGACCAACTAGGCACTACCCGGCAGCTACGCCCCCGGCACGGGGTGCGGCTGCCGTCAGAAGCACCCGAATATAAGCGACGGCAAGGGCATGTACCCGCGCCGCGGACTCATGGACATTGGAGCGCCACGCTCCAGGATAAAAATGACGATCAAGAGACTGTTGGCGGTTGTTGCCTGCGCGGGCCTGCTCGCGCCGCAGGCATGGGCTGCCGAGAAAATCGAATTCTGGACCTTCAGCATGAAGCCCAAGTTCACGCCGTATTTCAATGCGGTGGTGGCGCGCTATGAGGCGCAGAATCCCGGCGTCAAGATCGAATGGGTCGACTTCCCGTGGGACATCATCCAGACCAAGCTGGTCACGCGCATCGTGGCCGGCACGCCGCCCGCGCTGGTCAGCCTGAACGTGCCCTGGGCCGACGAATTTGCGCGCGACGGCTTGCTCACACCCGTCGATGGCCTGATCGGGGAAGCGCGCGCCAGCTACATTCCCAGCGCCCTGGACGACTTGCGCTTCAAGGGCCGCACCTATGGTTTTCCCATGTACAGCAATGTCGCGGTGATCGCCTTCAATACCGCCATCTTCAAGCAGGCGGGCCTCACGCGCGGCCCCGCCAGCCTCGATGAACAGCTGGCGTACGCGCGCCAGATCGCGCAACGCACGGGCAAGGCCGGCATCGCCCCGGCCCTGTCCAAGATCGACGGCCTGTTCATGCAGCAGGGCCTGTCCGTCATCACCGACAACCGCGCCGTCTTCAATTCGCCGCAGCACGTGGCGCTGGTGCAGAAACTGGCCGACACCTACAAGGTCGGCGGCCTGCTGAAGGAAAGCTTGTTCGCCGAAGACAATTTCCCGGCCGTGATCGACGCCTACAAGGGCGGCCGCCTGGGTATGCTGCTGGCACCGCCGACGGCCATGCAGCGCATCCGCGGCGATGCGAAAGACATCTACGCCATCACCGACGTGGCTCCCGCGCCGCTGGGCCCCACCGGCATCGCCGACGGCGGCTGGCTCGTGCACTTCGCCATTCCGAAAGGCGTGCCGGCACGCCAGCTGCCGTCGGTCGGCAAGTTCGCGCGCTTCCTGACAAACGACGAGAACCAGCTGGCCTTCGCGCGCCAGGCCAGCGTCTTTCCCACCACGGTGAAAGCGGCGGCCGATCCGTTCTTCCTCGCCACGCCAGCAAACGCGGGCGCGGCTGAAAAAGCGGTGGCCGCCGGCGCCCTGTCGATGGGCCACTCGCGCACCCTGTACGTGGCCGGCATCGACGACTACGACGAGTTGCGCCGCTCGCTCGTGAAAGCCGTCGAAGCCGGGGTCACGGGCAAGCAGGATGTGAAGCAGGCATTGGACCAGGCCGTCGCCATCTGGAACCGCAAGCTGGCCACCCTGCCGCGCCACTAAGGACACCATGAAACTCGCCCACCGCCACACCGTGCAAGCCTGGCTGTTCCTGACTCCCGCCCTGCTGCTGCTGGCCGCCTTTTCCTTCTGGCCCGTCGGCTACGGCTCCGTGCTGGCGTTTACCGACTACAGCCTGATACGCGAGACGCGCTTCGTCGGCTTCGACAACTTCCGCTACATCTTCAACAACGAGATGTTCGTCTCGGGCCTGAAAAACTCGCTGATGTTTTTGCTGATGGTGCCCTTCGTGCAGGTGGGCGCCATCGTGCTGGCCGTGCTGGTGAACAACCGCCTGCCCGGCATCCGTTTGTTCCGCGCCGCCTTCTACGTGCCCGTGGTGACCACCGTTTCCGTGGTCGGCATCATGTGGGGCTTCATGTTCCATGAACAGGGCGCGCTCAACTACGTGATGATGACGTTAAAGCTCGTGAACGCGCCCGTGGGCTGGCTGACGAACGACAGCCTGGCCCTGTTTGCCGTCATGTTCGTCACCCTGTGGCGCGGCCTGGGCTGGTACATGGTGATGTATCTGGCGGCCCTGCAATCGATACCGTCGGACATGCAGGAAGCGGCCATGCTCGATGGCGCCAACCGCTGGCAGCGCTTCTGGAAGATCACCGTGCCGATGCTGCGCCCCACCATCATGCTGTGTTCCATCCTGTCCGTGCTGGCGGCCCTGAAGGCGTACCAGGAAGTCGACGTGCTGACCCAGGGCGGGCCGATGAATTCCACCTTCACGGCGCTGTACTACGCGTATGACCAAGGCCTCAAACACTTAAAACTGCCGCGCGCGCTGGCGGCCAGCTTCGTCGTCTCGCTGTTCTGCATAGCCATCGCCCTGCTGTGCCTGCGCTATCTGAAACCGAAGCACCGCTAACCGGGAATGACCATGACAAACCGCTCCCGCCCCCTGAAAACCCGCCTGCAGCTCATTGGCCAATACACGGGCCACTACGCCGTGCTGTGCGCGATCGCCGTCGTCTGCGTCTTCCCGTTCTGGTGGACCCTGGTGACGGCCATTTCCACGGAAGGCAATATCTTCGCCTTCCCGCCCACCTTCTGGCCGAAGGCGCCGTCATTCGACAACTTCATCGAGGTGTTCAAGGCGATCCCGATCTGGTCGTTCTTCAAGAACTCCGTGCTGATCGCCGTATTCACCGTGTTCTGGAAACTGCTGCTGTGTTCATTGGCCGCGTATCCGCTGGCGCGCCTGAAATTCCGCGGCCGCAAACTCGTGTTCGGCCTGATCCTGGCTACCCTGGTGCTGCCGTCCGAGGTCAACTTCCTCGTCAACTTCATCACCATCACGCAAATGAGCCTGGTCGATACCTACACGGGCGTGATCCTGCCCAACGTGGTGACGGCCGTGGCCATCTTGCTGCTCAAGCAGGCGTTCGAGGAAGTGCCGCAAGACCTGATCGACGCGGCGCGTGTCGATGGCGCGTCCGAGTGGGTCATCTTCAGCCGCATCATGCTGCCCCTGATCACGCCATGGCTGGCCACCGTCGGCATCCTGACAGCCGTAGAATCGTGGAATGAATACATCTGGCCGTCCATCGTCATGAGCAAGCCGGATGAATTTCCCCTGTCGGTGGGCGTGCTGTACTTGCGCGGCACCTTCGGCAGCAGCACGCGCGTGATCGCGGCCGGCACCCTGATCACCATCGTGCCGACCCTGCTCGCCTTCCTGTTTACCCAACGCTTCTTCATGCGCGGCATGGACGGCGCAGTCAAATGAAAACGTCTCTCGATAAGGAAGCCTCCATGCACGACCAGCGCATCAGCATCAGCAAGAAAGTCCGCAGCCCGATTTCCTGGGTGCCCACCTTGTACTTCGCCCAGGGCTTGCCGTTCTACGCCGTGGCCCTGGTGGCAGGCCTGATGTTCAAGAGCATGGGCGTGCCGAACGACCAGATCGCCCGCTGGACGGGCCTGATCGGCTTTGCCTGGGTCTTCAAGTCGCTGTGGAGCCCCTTCATGGAGCTGGCCTCGAGCAAGAAGACCATGGTGGTGCTGTTCCAGTTCCTTGGCGGCCTGAGCCTGGGCCTGATCGCGCTGGCCCTGCAAACGCCGCTGTGGTTCGCCGCCTGCATCGCCGTGCTGTTCGTCGCCGCGCTGGCCTCGTCCACGCACGACATCGTCTGCGATGGCCTGTATATCGCCAGCCTGTCGGACAAGCAGCAGGCCGCCTACGCGGGCTGGCAAGGCGCCTTTTTCAATGCGGGCAAATTCATCTCGCTGGGCGGCCTGGTGATCCTGGCTGGCTACCTGGAGAAAAAAATCGGCGTCAAGCCCGCTTGGTCGGTGATCTTCCTGATCATCGGCGCCATGATGCTGTCGCTGGCCGCCTATCACCTGTGGGCACTGCCGCAGGTGCGCAACGCGGCCGTGGCCGACAAGAGCGTGGTGGGCATCAGCCGCACCTTGTGGGACGTGCTGGTGGACTTCCTGAAAAAGCCCGGCATCTGGGGCATGATCGCCTTCATCATCCTGTTCCGCGCGGGCGAGGCGCAAGTGCAGACCATCGGCCCGCTGTTTCTGCGCGAAGCGCGCGAGCTTGGAGGGCTGGGCCTGTCGACGACGGAAGTGGGCGCCGTGTACGGCACGGCCGGCACCGTCGCCTTTTTGCTGGGCAGCATCGGCGGCGGCTACTTCACGTCGTGGCTGGGCCTGAAACGCGCCATGTTCTTCCTCATCCTGGCCATGAACTTGCCGAACCTGGTGTTCTATTACCTGAGCCACAGCATGCCGACCGACCTGACCCTGATCACGGCCGCGCTCAGCGTGGAGATGTTCGGCTATGGCTTCGGCTTCGTCGGCCTGATCCTGTTCATGATGCAGGTCGTCTCGGTCGGCAAGTACCAGACGGCCCACTATGCGTTCGCCACCGGCGTGATGCAGCTGGGTTCCGTGCTGTTCAAGATGATCAGTGGCGACATCCAGACGGCGCTCGGCTACAAGACTTTCTTCCTGTGGGTGCTGGTGTCGGCCGTGCCCGTATTGATCCTGTCGCGCTTCATGCGCATCGGCCCGAAGGATACCTCCGACCCATCTGACGCCGGCGCCACGTCCGCGCCGGCCAGCGCAAGCTAGGATAGAAGCACTTCATGGCACATATCGCATTGAAAAATATCGTCAAGCTGTACGACGACAAGCATCCCGTCATCCACGGCATCGACCTCGATATCCGCGACGGCGAATTCGTCGTCTTCGTGGGACCGTCCGGCTGTGGCAAATCGACGCTGCTGCGCATGATCGCAGGGCTGGAAGACATCACGGATGGCGAACTGCATATCGGCGGCCGGCTGGCCAACGATATCGCGCCGGCCGAGCGGGGCCTGGCCATGGTCTTCCAGAGCTACGCCCTGTACCCGCACATGACGGTGTACGAGAACATGGCCTTCGCCCTCTCCCTGGCCGGACATAAAAAGGCCGAGGTGCGCACCGCCGTCGAGCGCGCGGCCGAGATCCTGCAGATCACGCCGCTGTTGAAACGCAAGCCGAAAGACCTGTCTGGCGGCCAGCGCCAGCGCGTGGCCATCGGCCGCGCCATCGTGCGCAAACCCAAGGTTTTTCTCTTCGACGAACCGCTGTCGAACCTCGATGCATCGTTGCGCGTGCAGATGCGCGTGGAAATCTCGCGCCTGCACCAGGAACTGAAGACAACCATGATCTACGTCACGCACGACCAGGTCGAGGCCATGACCCTGGGCGAGCGCATCGTCGTCTTCAACGGCGGGCGCATCGAGCAGGTGGGCAGTCCGCACGAGCTGTATAACAATCCCGGCAACCTGTTCGTGGCCGGCTTCCTCGGCGCGCCGAAGATGAACTTCATCGCTTGCGAGGCCGTCGCCTGCGGCCCCGGTTCCGTGGCTGTGCGCCTGCCCGGCGGCGCCGTCATCGACGTCGAAGCACAGGGCGATCGCGTGGCGCCGGGCGACCAGCTGACCCTGGGCGTGCGCGCCGAGCATGTCAGCCTGCGGCACGGTGCCAATACGGACAACAACGTCGTCGACGCGGCCGTCAGCCATGTCGAATACCTGGGCGACGTGGCCATCGTTTACGCCAGCATGCCGGGCGCAAACGAGATGCTGGCGGTCAAGCTGCCGGCCGAGGATGGCTTGCGCCACGCGGGCGACGCCATGCGCCTGCATCTGCCGCCCCAGCGCTGCCTGCTGTTCGATGCAAATGGGCAAGCCCTGGCGCGCACGTTTGCCGCACCCGCTCAGCCGTTTATGTGACAATAGCCGCTTTGTATCATGCCGCTTCTGTTTGACTTATGCAGGCAGACTGGCAGAATGTGTTTTTTTCGAGCTTCCTTGCCCCTCTGGCAATGCCACTGCACGATGTTGCGGCTGCCAGCGCCGGTGCGTATTTTTGTTATTGATTGAAGGATTGACCATGTCCCAATTCCGTCTTGCACGCCTTAGCCTGCTCCTGGCCGCCATCGGCCTCAATGTCCTGCCATCCCTGTCGCACGCGCAGGATGCCAAGCCAGCCGCCGCCGCTGCTGCCGCTCCGGCCGATTCGGTACGTCCTGAAGTGTTCAAGCTGCTCGATCCGGTTGCCGTGAAGGCATCGATGGATGCGAAAAACTACGCCGACGTGCAAAGCCGCATCGACCAGGCTGCCGCCATCCCGGCCCTGACGCCGTATGAAACGTTCGTGCTGAACCGCCTGCGCGTGGCGCTGGCCTCGACCACCAACAATGCGCCTATGGCCATGACGGCACTGGAAGCAGTCATCGAATCGGGCAAGCTGGACAAGAAAGCCCAAGGCGACTTCATCCAGGCACTGGCCAACTACCACTACAATGCCAAAGATTACCCGAACGCCATCAAGTGGTTCACCCGTTACCAAACGGAAACGGGCGACGCGACCACCATGCGTCCCTACATCATCCGCGCCTACTACTTCAGCAATGATTTCGCACGCGCGAAACAGGAATTGATGGCCGACCTGACGGCCAAGCAGCAAGCGGGCAAGACGCCGACCATCGAAGAACTGCAATTGCTGGCCAACACGGGTTCGAAAAGCAAGGATCCAGCCACCTACCTGGTCGCCATGGAAAACCTGGTGCGCTACTACCCGTCCGATGACTACTGGAGCGATCTGCTGAGCCGCACGCAAGGCAAGGCCGGCTATTCCGACCGCTTCGCGCTCGACGTGCTGCGCCTGCAATTCAAGGCCGTGGGCACGATGCCGCCGCAAGATTACAGCGACATGGCTGAAATCGCCTTGCAGAACGCCTTCCCAACGGAAGCGAAAAAAGTCCTCGACGCGGGCTTTGCCAAAGGCGTGCTGGGCACGGGCGCGAATGCCGCCAAGCACAAGAAACTGCGCGACCAGGCCAACAAGGCTGCCGCCGATGATGCAAAAAGCATCGCCAGCGGCGAAGCGTCGGCCATGAAGAGCAAGGATGGCACGGGCTTGATCAACCTCGGTTACGCCTTCGTCACGATGGACCAGTTCGACAAAGGTATCGACCTGATCGAGAAAGGCATCGCCAAGGGCGGCCTGAAGCGTCCAGAAGATGCCAAGCTGCGCCTCGGTTATTCCTACGCCATGGCCGGCAAGAAAGACGACGCCATCAAGGTCCTGGAAACGGTCAAGGGCGGCGACGGCGTGGGCGATCTGGCCCGCTACTGGATCCTGTGGCTGAACCGTCCTGCCACGGCAGCGGCGGCACCGGCAGCAGCGGCACAGTAATTCCCGCTCCCGCCAGCATGCGCAAGGCAGTTCCCGGCTCACGCCGGGGCTGCTTTTTTTTCGACCTTTGCCCTCCTTCCATGCCGCCAGCCACCGCCACCGCCGAACGATTGACCAGCCTGGACGCCTTCCGCGGCTGCGTGATCGTCATCATGATCTGGGTCAACTACCTGGCCGGCATGCCCGGTATTGCCTGGTGGCTCGAACATGCGGGTCCCCGCGCCGACGGCATCACACTACCCGACCTGGTCTTTCCCGGTTTTCTGTTCATGGTCGGCATGGCCATACCGCTGGCCTTGCAGCGCCATTGCGGCCACGTCACGCCAGCCTTGCTGGGACGCCTGCTGTGGCGTTCCGCCAGCCTGATGCTGGCCGGCGTCGTGCTGGCCAACGCCTACCGCTATGATGCGCAGGCGGCGCCGCTGCCGCACGCCATGTACTTCCTGCTGTTTTATGTGGCAATGATACTGCTGTGGCGCCAGGGCGCGGGCAAGCTGCAGCTGGCCGCCGGCGGCGTGCTGATGCTGTTCCTGCTGGCGACGTTCCGTGGCGAACTGAACGCGGAATTTTCCAGTACCTGGCTGCAACCGTCGTGGTGGGGCATCCTCGGCATGATAGGCTGGTCCTATTTGCTGTGCAGCCTGCTGTACCTGGCGTGCCGGGGCAGCGGCACGGCGCTGATGGGCGTATTTTCCCTGCTGCTCGTGCTGTACATGGGCGGCACGGCGGGCAGCCTCGATTTCCTGCCGGCAGGCATCAACGCCTTCGTCAACGTGCCGCAAGTGCTCGGTTCGACGGCGGCCAACGTACTGGCCGGCACCCTGGTGGGCCAGCTGTTCCTGCGCGGCACCGCCTTGAGCCATGGGCAGCGCATCCGTTTCATGGCGTGGTTCGCGCTGGGCCTCTTCGCGGCCGGCATGCTGCTGCGGCCGTATCACCACATCAACAAGATCGCGGCGACGGAATCCTACACGCTCGTGTGCAGCGCCCTCATCCTGGCCCTGTTCCTCGTGTTTTATGTCGTCATCGACGTGTGGCGCTGGCGCGCCTGGGCCGTGGTGCTCTTGCCCGCCGGCACCAATGCCCTGTTCGCCTACATCGTGCCCGACCTGTGGCAGCAACTGGCGGCCGTGCTGCACTTGCCGCCCGTCTGGTGGCCGTATCTGGCAACGGGCGGCGCGGCCGGCCTGTGGAATGCGGCCGCCGTCACCGCCCTGATGCTGCTGTTGACGGCCATGGCCACGCGCTACGGCCTGAAATTGAAATTCTAGACCTTGATGTAGATCTTGCGCTTGTCCATGAAATAGGCGATCAGCCAGCACAGCAGCATGAAGCTGACGGCAAACAGCAAGGACCCCACGCGCGCCGGCGCCCAGCCCGTAAACCAGTGCTGATACAGCCACTGGTACAGGTTGCCGCCACCGGTGCGCACGGTAAACGCGATGATCACCAGCACTTCCGACACGAGGTAGATGAACAGCGTGTTCTTGCCGAAGACTTCAAAAAAGTAGGTCCAGCCCGTGATCTTGCGCACGTCGATGACGAACATCAGCAGCGCCAGCAGCAGCAAGTCCAGGCCGATACCGAGCATCACGTAAGAGCTGGTCCACAGCTTCTTGTTGATCGGGAACACCTCATTCCAGCACAGGGCCACGGCCACGCAAATGACGCCGGCCACCACCAGCCGATACAGCGCCGCACGCAGCTGCGCCGGCGCCGTCCGGCGCAGGAAACTGCCCGCCAGGTAGCCGGCAATCACATTGACAATCGATGGCAAGGTGCCGAGGATGCCTTCCGGATCGAAGGCGATGCCTTCGCCGTGGTACAGATGGCTGTCGCCCAGCAAGATCAGGTCGAGCTTGGCCGGCGCGTTGCCGTGCAAGCTGTAGTCGCCCCACGTCGCGAGGATGGCCCAGTAGCCGAGCAAGGCGCAGGCGCTGAAGACGAGCGCGCCCCGCGTCTTCCAGCAATGGAGGACCAGGGCGGCGGCCAGGTAGCACACGGCGATGCGCTGCAGCACCCCGGGAATGCGCGTGTGCGACAGCGGCGACCAGGCGAACTGGCCCGCATCGTCGATCTTGAAGAAGGGAAACCAGTACAACAGGAAGCCCAGCAAAAAGATCAGCGCACTGCGCTTGCACAGCTTGGCCAGCACGGCGCCATGGCCGAGGTGTTCATATTTCCTCAGCGCAAAGGCCAGCGCATTGCCGACGACAAACAGAAAGCTGGGAAAGACGAAGTCCGTGAGAGTAAAGCCATGCCATTCGGCATGCAGGAACGGCGCATACACGCTGCCCCAGTCGCCGGGGGTATTGACGACGATCATCAGGGCGACGGTCAGGCCGCGCAGGACGTCGAGGGCGAGGTAGCGTTGGTTCATGGCTGCGTCCCTTTCAGGATGGGTGCCAAGGCCGTACCCAGCACGTGCTGCGCATCGCCGCTCAATTCCCAGAACATGCCACCACGCAAACCCTTGTCGCGGATGTAGCGCACTTTATAGCCTATCGATTGTGCATCTTCATAGCTGATGAAGACGCCGCTGTCGCGGTTATACAGGTACGGTACTTGCGACGCGGCATTCCAATGGCGCTGGAAGCCGCGCACGCCCTTGCCATCGGCCAGGTAGCCGTGTTCAATCAGGTGCCGGTAAGTAAATGTCGGCGTACCGTCATTACCGCTGGCCGCGCCCTGGCAAGGCTGGTACAGGCCGTCGCCGCGAGGACCGGCGGCGCACTGTTTCCAGCCATAGCCATAGAAGGGCACGCCCAGCACCAGCTTATCAGCAGGCACGCCGGCGCGCAGGAAGCGCGTCACGGTGGCGTCCGCATGCAAAGCCTTGTCGCGCCGCGGATCGGCCGGGTCGGCATACAGGGGCGCCAGCTGGCCATTTTCGGCATCCCACACGCCGCGGTAGTCATACGTCATCAGATTGATCCAGTCCAGCTGCGCCGCCAGGCGGGCCATCCAGCCGGGTGCGGCGTCACTGTCATCGCTCAGGCTGGCATGCGCGCCGGCGGCGATGGTGATCAGGTAATGGCGGCCGGCGGCTTGCTTGCCGGCATGGTCGAATGCGCTGCGCAGTTCGCTAGCCAGGCGCAAATAGTTTTCCTTGTCGCCGCTACGGTGGCAGACCCTGCCTTCGATACAGGGGATTCCCCCTGTGGCAGGATGCTCCCAGTCGATATCGATGCCATCGAGACCGTGCCGGCGCACCAGCGCCAGTGCGGAAGCGATGAACGCCTGGCGCGCGGCAGGCGTGGCGGCCACGTCCGAGAAGCGGTTCGACCAGATCCAGCCGCCCACCGACAGCAGGACGCGCAGCCGTGGATGACCTTGCTTGAGTGCGTTGAGCTTGCGCAAGTTGTCGGCATCGGCTTGCGGCGCCGGCAGTACGATGCTGCCATTGGCCGGCCGGGACGGCTGGCCCTGTGCATCCAGACAGGCGCTCACGCCGCCGCCATCGGGTGCCGGGTTGCCATGTTCGCCATCCCAGCAGATGTCGGCGAACGCATACTGGATCAGGCTGACATTGCCGGCGCGAATATTGTGTTCGTTTACGGGAAAATCGGCCGATTTCCAGCCGGGATAATAGGCGACCACTTCCGGCGCGAAGACCGGTGCGGCGGGAGCGGCGGAGGCGGCCAGTGGCAGCGCGCAGGCGAAGCAAGCCAGCATTGCGTGTAATGTCATCGGAGGTATCCCACCATGTAAAGAAAAGCATCTTGCAATAAAAAAATGGCGGAGCCAGCTGCGCTCCGCCATTGTCATGCCATCCCGGGTGTCCGCCGGGAGGCATCAACTACATAAAACGTCTTACATCTTGCCTTGCAATGCCAGGTAGATCTGACGGCCGTTCTTGTAGAACGCGCCTGGCATGTCATCCGAACCAGGGGTCTTGATGGTCGAACGCGACAGTGGATTGTTCAGGTCCTTGCCGTCCAGGGTGATGGCCAAGTTCTCCGTCAGCTGGTAGGCGATCGATGCGGACAGGCCGCCGATGCCAGCCTGGTAGGCGGCGCTGCGGCGCGAGGTGCCGTTCAGGAATTCCGAACGGTAGCTGTACGTCAGGCGTGCGCTGAACTTGTCGTTCTCGAAGAACGCGCCAATGTTATACGCGTTTTTCGAGGTGCCGATCATCGTGCATTCGCCGAAATCACCGCATGGCGAACCCTTGACGTTGCCCGTTTCCTTGCCATCGGTATAGGTGTAGTTTGCGTTCACGCCGAAGCCTGCTGGCAACGCTTGTACATACGACAGTTCCAGACCCTTGACTTCCGCCGTCGTATTGGTTGGCGTGCCAACTTCATACTGGGTGAACTTGTTCTGCAACTGGTTGTAGAACGTCGTCACACCCTTGCCGTAGGTCACATAACCATCGAGCGACGAGTAGAAGATGCCAGCCGAAACCATCGATTTCGGCGCGAAGTACCATTCCACGCCGATGTCGGCGTTGTTCGAGCGGATAGGACGCAGGTTAGGATTGCCGGCGTTGCCGTCGAGCTGGTTGTCGCGCAGATCGAGGCCTGCCATCATGCCCAGTTCAGGACGGGCCATGGTGCGGCTGATGCCGAAACGGCCGATGATATCCTTCGTCACGTCCAGACGGAAGTTGGCGCTAGGCAAGAAATCATTGTACGTGTTGGTGTAGTTCTTGATTTCGTACTGAGCAGCCGGGTTCAGCTCATAGCGGTTGACGTCTTCCTTGGTGTGCACATAGCGTACGCCGAAGTTACCCGACAAGCCTTCCGTGCCGAAGTTCGCCATCGCGTACACCGACTGGGTCGGCTCCTTGATGTTGAACTCGGACTGGCGCAGGTTGCCCTGGTACGTGGCGTTATCTTTGAGCCACTTGTTGACGCTCGCTTGCGAGAACGTCCAGTAGCCGGCGCCGTTCACGCCCAGGTCCTTGAAGTTGCTTGGGAACGAGGTCAGGCCATCCATCGGCAGGTTGGCGGTGACGCCCAGCGATGGCTTGGCGACGATGCCGATGGCGGTCAGGTCACGCTTGTGTTCCGCGACGCGGGCACCGAATTCCACCGACGAGATCGCTGGCAAGTCGAGTTTCAGGATACCGTCGATCTGGCCATAGGTTTCCTTGTCGTTCGCGGTAACGTGCGAACCGTAGGTGTAAGGCGTTGCCTGACGGCCGCCGATCGAGAACTTGTTCGCGCCCGGGGTATCGTAGATCACGCCATGGCTGGCGCCGTTCTGGGTGTAGCCGCCGCCAGTCCAAGGCATCCAAACGCCCAGCGCGCCGCTTTCCGTGTTGCCGACGCCCTTGGTCGTGCCGACTTTACCCGAGAAGGTGAGGCGGTCGTTGACGCGGTATTTGGCATCGATATTAAAGAAGTCGGACTTGCTTTCCGCCACAGGACGGCTGAACTCTTCCTGCACGGCACTGGAATAGCCGGCGCAGACGGCGCCGCAATTGGCTGGCACGGTGGTGTGCAGACCCGTAACGATACCGCCCTTGTAGGTGCCGCTGACGTTGCCGACAGGGTAACCACCCTTGCTGCCCGTTTCCAGGCCTACGGTCTGGATGAAGTTATGGTTGATGTTCGGCGCGTCGAGTTCGGAATGGAACAGGGTGAAGTCCAGGGTCAGCGCACTGGTCGGCTTGATTTGCACGTCGATCAGGCCGCCCTTGCGGGTGCGTTCCTGTTCGAACCAGGCGGTGCCGCCCATGTAGTTGACGCGGCCGCCGGCCGAACCTGGCAAGGCGCCAGCGACTGCCGAATCCGGCTTGACTTCGTCATACCAGACGCCATTTTCCTGGCCGACACGGCTCAGTTTGCGCTTCTGATAGAAGCCCTGCACCATCACACCCATGGTGTTGGCATCGTTCTTCCAGTTCAGCATGCCGCTTACTTGCGGATCTTTCTTGCCCGAGTTGGACGAGTACACGGCGCCCAGGCTGACCTGGCCCGTAATTTGTTTCTTGAAGTCCAGCGGTTTGCGCGATTCGATATCGATCACGCCTTGCGCGCCGCCTTCCAGCAGGTTCGCTTGCGAACCTTTGTGCACGGTGACGCGGCCGATCAGTTCGGATGGGAACAGCGAGAAGCTGACGCTGCGGCCGCCGCCGATGATATTGTCGGCAAACCAGTCGCCGCTGCTGACCGAGTGGCCATTGAAGGTGGTCAGGGTCAGGCCGAACGGTGTGCCGCGCAGTGCCACGCGGTCATTCTCGCCAAAGCTGCCTTCGTTGCCGCCCGCAGCGGCGACGCTGACGCCTGGCACGCGTTGCAGCGAGTCGGCGATGTTTTTGTCAGGCATCTTGCCCACGTCTTCAGCCGTGATCACTTCGACCAGGCTGTCGGAATTGCGTTTTTGGTTCAAGGATTGTTGCAGCGATGCGCGGATACCCGTCACGACGACGGTCTGGCCTTCATCAACTTCAGCCGTTGCTGCCGGCTTGGCTGTCACCGCTTCCTGCGCATGCGCCGAGAAACTCGCACCTGCCATCAACATAGCCACAGCAGCGGCGATAGGCGTCAAATTGCGTGCTGCAGAGCTAGCTGTCAAATTGCGTTTCATGTACTCCCCCTTGATTTAGGCCCCAGGATTGGAACCTTTTCATTTTTAACGTAGGTCTTCTTTCCAGCCCGCCTACTCTCGCGGCATGCTGCAGACCCTTCGGCACAACCACTTACAAAACCAATTCAACGCCAATATACTACTATCCAATACCAGAACACTACCAGTTGCAACTTTTTTTTTATAACGTTGTTTGAATCACACAGACCACTTCACCGAAATCAATTTGTAGCCCGTATGGGCGCGTTAAATACCAGCGGAGCCACGCATAAATTGCTGGCCTGATAATTGAAATTGGTTTTACAACGGTCTTTTTTGGTATTATCCAGCGACACAAAACAGATACAGAGCGCGTCTGCAACGCGCCGTAACGGAGACCCTCAGCGTATGACAACCCTGGCTCACATCATGCAAGGCCTGGGGCAGACGAGCAGCCTGCCCCTGTACCAGCAACTGCAGCGCGCGCTGCGCGAAGCGATCGACAAGCGCATCCTCGGCCCCGACGAAGCCCTGCCGGCCGAGCGCCAGCTGGCCAGCGACCTGGCCGTTTCGCGCATCACCGTGCGCAAGGCCATCGATGGCCTCGTCAACGAGGGCTTGCTGGTGCGCCGTCCCGGCTCGGGCAATTTCATCAATACGCGCATCGAGAAAAACTTCGCCAAGCTGACCTCGTTTTCCGAAGACATGCGCGCGCGCGGACGCACGCCGCGCAGCGTGTGGCTCAAACGCGCAGAGGGCACCGTGACGCCGGAAGAGGCCTTGCGCCTGCGGCTGTCGCCGGGCGCGCCCGTGTACCGTTTCCACCGCATCCGCTATGCGGACGAGGTGCCGATGTGCCTCGAATACGCGACCATCGTCGCCAGTTGCCTGCCGGCGCTCGACGCCGTCGACGTATCGATGTACGACGCGCTGGAACAGGCGGGCAACCGGCCCGTGCGCGCCTTGCAGCGGCTGAGCGCGCTTTTATTGACGGGGGAGCAGGCCAGCCTGCTGCAGGCGGAGGAAGGCGACGCGGGCTTGTCGGTGGAAAGGCTGGGCTTTTTGCGCGATGGCCGCGCCGTGGAATTTTGCCGCTCCTACTTCCGCGGCGATATGTATGACTTCGTGGCTGAATTAAGTACCAATTAATACCAGCCGCGCCATTTCAGCAATACCAGATAGCACCACTTATTGCGGTGCAATATATATGCCGGCATCGCGTTTCAATATGCACGGCAATGGTGCAATCATCGGCGGCGATTATGTAGCAGCCTGCGCGGAATATAAAAGAAGGCTGCGCAATGCGGTTTTGCGCATTGCAGCAAAACGTGGCGTTAACCGTCAGACGGCGGACGCGGCGCGACGGCCCACGCACAGCAACATCGCACCCAGCGCCACGCACAGCCAGCCGAACAGCGGCCCCAGCCATCGAGCCCAGGTGGCAATGGGCGGGTGCGCCGGCAGCGGCGCCAGCAAGGTACTGCCCGGCATGGCGCTGCTGGCGCGCTCCGCCAGC
Source organism: Janthinobacterium sp. BCJ23 (assembly GCF_059617945.1). Taxonomy (NCBI): domain Bacteria; kingdom Pseudomonadati; phylum Pseudomonadota; class Betaproteobacteria; order Burkholderiales; family Oxalobacteraceae; genus Janthinobacterium; species Janthinobacterium sp. BCJ23. The sequence continues at coordinate 292,313 of NZ_JCAQAW010000003.1, forward strand.
ACGCGGCCATACGCATCGCTGACCGTCAGCACGCCCTCGCGTGCCGCGCGCAGCACCGCATAACCGTTTTCCACGCCGCGCACGACCGTCATGCGCGCCCCCATCCAGGCATCGAGCTGGAAATCCCAGGCCGGCACCAGCATCGTTTGCGCCCCGGCCGCGCCATACGCGTGCCCCAGGGGCGCGAAATGCATGTCCTTGCAGATGGCCAGGCCCATGGCTAGACCCGCCACCGGCTGCACGGCAAACGCGCTGCCAGCAAGAAACTCGCGCTCGGGCGGCGCCAAATGATGTTTCTGATAGCTGACGGGCACGCCACCATCGGGCGCGAACAGCCAGGCCAGGTTGCGCCGGCCGGCAGCGTCCTGCACGCCGACACCCACGGTAATCCACGCGCCCGTGCTGCGCGCCAGCGCCTGGAAACGCTGCCGCACGGCGTCCGCCTGCTCAGGGGCCAGCACCGCTATCTTTTCCGGCAACAGCACCAGCTGGGCGCCCTGCCCGGCCAACTGTTCGACGTGGCGCGCGTACTGGTCCCAGATGGCTTGCGCGCGCGGCGGTGGCGTGGCCGGGCCGATGAAGTCATCGATGGCCACCAGCCCCGCCAGTTGCCCGCCTGGTGACGGGGCACCGTGCACGCGCCAGGCGCCGACCGCAAACGCGGCCGCCAGCAGCAACACGGCCGCACCCGCCGCTGGCGCATACGCGCGGCCATCGGCCAGCAACAAGGCCAGCGCGGAGGGCGCCAGGCACAGCAGAAACAGCAGTCCAGGCACGCCCGCCAGGGCTGCCACCTGCAGCACGGCAATATTATCCGCCTGCGAATACGCAAGGCTGCCCCAATTACCGTCCGGCAGCAAGGCCGCCATCAAGGTATCGATGGCGACCCACAGCACGGGATACGCCAGCACCGTCCAGGGCTCCCGGTAGCGCAGCACGAGGCGCCGCGTGGCCAGCACCACCAGCAGCCACAGCAGCGCCTTGACGGTGATCGCGGCCAGCACGGCCGGCAAGGGCATGAGCAGGCGGAAATAGGCGACGTTCGATGACAGCCCCAGCGCGGCGGCCAGCAACGTCATCCAGACCGCATCGCGGCGCGACGAGCGCAGGGCCAGCCACAGCAGGGGCAGCGGCGCGCACCAGGCCAGCGGGCCCAGCGGCTGCGGCCCCAGCACCCAGTACAAAGGCAGGCCGGCCGCCAGCGCGGCGGCAATTTGCAACAGGCGCTGGCGCAGCGCGGTACTGCCAGCAAACAAGGCTGGCGCAGACAAGGTATTGAGCATGCTCATGCTTTCAAGGGGAGCCAGATTTCCACGCCACCAACACCGCTGGCGGGATCGAAATGCCGGTCGTAGCGTTCGAAGTCGGGCGCGTCGGCCACTTCCAGCCCCGACTGGGGCAGCCACTCGTTCCACACCGTGCGCCAGGTGGCGCGGATGGTGGAAATATGCCCGCGGTGATGAAACACGGCATAGCGCTGCGGGGCGATGCGCAACCGCATCCAGTTCTCAGGCGCCTGGGAAAAGTCGCTGACCGGCATGGCGCACAGGTAATCGAAATTGCCCGCGTCGTCATTGTTGCAGCACACGCCATACACCAGCTGGCCGGGCGCCACATGGGGCAGGAAGCGCTGCCACAGGGCTGGGATGCCGGCAGCCGTTTCTGCGCGATACCGTTCGACCAGGCCCGCCACCAGCAAGGCGGGTCCTTGCTCGAAACGGGGCGCTTCCAGGGGAACGCCTGGCGCCACATCCATTTTGATGGCGCCCACCAGCGCGAGGTTGGCGACGTGGCGCTGGGCCCGCACCTTTTCCGGCGTGACTTGAAACTGGTCGCGAAAGGCCCGCGTAAATGCTTCATGGGAACTGTAGCCGGCTTCCAGGGCGACCGAAAGGATGTCTTGCGCGCCTTGGGCCAGCGCGTGCGCCGCCTCGCTGAGCCGGCGCGCCCGCACATAGCGCATCACGGAGTGGCCCGTGGCCAGGCCGAACGCACGCGTCAGTTGGTACGGCGAAGCGCCGCCCACGCGGGCGATATCGCCGAGCGAGAGATTCTGCGCATAATGCGATTCGATATACCAGAGTGCCTTGGCAAGATAGTGCATGGACGCTTCCCGTTGAACGAGCAGCGACTGTAGCATTTTCAGGCAGGCGTGACTTGACCGGAATTGCGCAATGCAGGCTTACTTTCTGGTGCGCTTTTCATGTACGAGCTGGCCGCTGCTGATGCGCGCCAGTTCGGCCATCTCTTCGGCCAGGAAGGCCAGCAGGTCGTCGATGCTGACGACGCCCGAGAGCGCACCCAGGCTGTTGACCACAGGCAGGCGGCGGATGCCGTTGATGCGCATGCGTTCGATGATGTCGTAGACGTCTTCGTCTTCGCTGGCCGTGAGCAGCTGCGCGCTCATGATGTCGCCCACCAGCAGGCTGGCGGGGTCGAGGCCCAGGGCGATGACGGAAATGACGATGTCGCGGTCGGTGAGGATGCCGATGGGCACGCGTTCGCCGTTTGGCTGTTCGGCCACGATCAGGTCGCCCACATGGTGCTGGCGCATCAGCAGCGCCGCGTCCTGCACGCTGGTGTCACGCTGGCAATGAATGGTGTGCAGGGTACAGATGTCGCCGATACGCATGTCGCCACTCCGTTTGAGGCAGAGTGTCCACGCTACGCCACCCCGCCGTGGCGGGTTTGAGGCACATCAATTGAAACGACTTATTTTTCTTCGGGGGGCGGCAGGAAGCAGGCTTCGACGATTTGCAGGTCGTTATCCTTGGCAAATTCGCGCACGAAGTGAAACGCCATCGGCTCGATCTCGCGCAGCTTGGTGTTGACCACCACCGACTTGACGCCATTGACGACGGTCGGGCGCACGTAGGGCGAATACTGGAGGTGCGCATTGCGCCCGCCGCCTTCGGGATTGAAACAGGACATCACTCCACAAAGGCGCTCGGCCCAATCGCTGGGTCGGAATTGCTTGCCATTGCTGGTGAGACCAAGGATGAAGAACTCGTCTGAGAGTTCCCCTGTTTTTTGAGATAACTCGGCCATGTGGCTTGTCGGGACTGGATTGCGTGAATGGCCCCGGCGGGTAGGCCGGGCTGGTAATTCAACTACGTTTGCTGCGGTAAGCCAGTATTATATCTTATAGAAGACTTGGGTTCTACCTCGATCTGCCCTGACGATGCAAACAGGGGCCGGCACGCATCACGCGCCAGCCCCTATTTTAACCTTGTTCCACGCGCCAGGCGCATGGATGGCGCGTGTGCGCCCGCGTCAGCCGAGGAAAACGGCGCCCGACATCAGCAACAGCAGCAGCATCCACAGCAGCAAGGCGCGCCAGACGAGGCCCACCGTGCTCTGCAAGGCACGCGCGCCCGGCTCTTCGCCTGGCAGGATATCGCTTTCGCTGTCGCTGTCATCGACGGCCATGTCCGGCGTGACGAGCACGCGGGCCGCCGTTTCCGCTGGCGTGCCCAGGCGTACGCCCATGGCGCCGCCGCCGGCCGTCAGGATGATGCCGATGGCCTCGTCCTGCCAGCGCTGGGCGAAATTGCGCCAAGCGTAGATGGCATCCTCGAAATTGCCGACCACGGCAAACGCCACGGCCGTCAGGCGTACGGGGATCCAGTCGATCCAATAAAAGGCGCGCGCGGCGAACTGGCCGAATGCTTCATTGCGCATATGCTCGGGTTCGTTCCAGGCGCGCGCCAGGTATTCGGCCACGCGGTACATCACGGCGCAGGCAGGGCCCAGCGGCATGAGGAACCAGAAGAACACGCCAAACACGTTGCGGTGCGTGGTGACTAGGGCTTTTTCCACGGCGATGCGGGCGATTTCACTCGCTTCCATGCCCACCGTGTCGAGCTTGGTCCACTCGGCCAGCAAGGTGCGGGCGGTCGCTTCGTCGCCGGCGCTCAGGGCCAGCTGGATGGACGTAAAGTAATGGCTGTAGTGACGGAAGCCCAGGGTCAGGTAGACGATGAGGACGTTCCAGGCAAAGGCCAGCAGGGTCAGCTGATAATGCTGCAACAGCCAGTAAATGCCTGCCGTCGGCACCATCAGCACGCCGATCATGAGGAACCAGCCCATGCGGCCGTGGTTGGCATGGCCGGCATTGAACCAGGTCTCCATGCGCATTGCCAGGCTCTTGATTTCGGCGTAGATCGGATTGTCCGCGCGCAAAGGTTTGAGCTGCTCGATCAGCAATGCGCAAAGTATGGAGAGAAATGTCATCAAACGTCCTTTTTGTCTTTTTCAGCAATACCGCAATGCCCGCTACGATAGCGCAGTGCAGTGCTGGAATCAAACTTATTACGTGCGGGACGCCATTTTACGCGCGCAAGAGGTGAAACAGATTGCGCAGCATGCCGGCGGTGGCGCCCCAGATGTAGAAGCGCTCGTACGGCATGGCGTAGAACGAGCGCCGTCCGCCCGGCAACTCCACCGACAGGCGCTGATGGTTGAGCCCATCCATGAGGAAAGCCAGCGGCACTTCGAAGATTTCCGCCACTTCCGACGGGTCGGCGCGCAGCTCGAACGGCGGCGTCACCAGGCCCACCACAGGCGTGACCTGGTAGCCGGTGCCCGTCAGGTAATCGGGCAGGCAACCGAGCACTTCGATGTGCTCGCGCGCCAGGCCCACTTCTTCTTCCGTTTCGCGCAGGGCCGTGGCGACGGGCGACGCATCGAACGCTTCGCTGCGCCCACCGGGAAAGCTGACCTGCCCCGCATGGCTGCTCAGGTGGTCCGTGCGCATGGTGAGCAAGATGGTCAAGCCTTGCGGGCGTTGCACGAGGGGAATGAGAACGGCGGCGCGCACGGGCACGGCGCGGGCGGAAAGGAAATCTTGGGTAATCTCGGGCTGCCAGTCAGGCTGTTCGGCCAGGCGCTGGCGCAGCCAGTCCGGCGTCAGGCGCACGGCGTCCAGCGCCGCCTCGCCGGCGATCGAATCGATGGCAAGTTGTTTGGGATCAAATGCGATGGTGGCCATTGCCCCTCCCTCATGATTAAAAGCACTTGGCAAAACCGTCGCGAGCGGAAGGAAGAGGTAGCCGAGACGCGCAACCGTGCTCTAGCACGGTGAGCATCGCAGGCTGCCTATACCGACGCGCAGCAGGTTTGGCCAGGTGTCACCATAAAAAAAAGGGCACCCTGAGGCACCCTTTTCCCAACGCAGACGCTGATATTACGCGCTTGCTTTCGCCACAACGCGGCGATTTGGCAATTTTTCTTTGATACGCGCCGATTTACCCGAACGCTCACGCAGATAGTACAGCTTGGCGCGGCGAACATCACCACGGCGTTTCACTTCGATCGAAGCGATCAGCGGCGAGTACAGTTGGAACGTACGCTCAACGCCTTCGCCGGACGAGATCTTGCGAACGATGAAGTTCGAGTTCAGGCCACGGTTACGACGGGAGATAACGACGCCTTCGTAAGCCTGGGCGCGCTTGCGCGTACCTTCGACTACGTTGACGCTGACGATAACGGTATCGCCTGGTGCGAATTCAGGAATGGTTTTACCCAGACGAGCAATTTCTTCCTGCTCTAATTGTTGAATCAAGTCCATTTTTAACACTCCGAAAACCATCATGCCGGCGCACTGTGGATAGCAAGTATCCGCCCGGTAGAGGATGGGTAACACAATATGGGCAACATGCCCGGCACTACTGGCCATCCTGACCGCCGTCCGGAGACGGCTTACAGGCTGGCCAAGAATTTTTCGTCGGTCTTGCTGAGCAAGCCGGCGGCGCGCGCACTGACCAAGAGGTCAGGCCGCTTTGTCGCAGTCGCTTCCAGCATGCGCTGGCGGCGCCATTTGACGATCTCGGCATGATTGCCACCCATCAAGACGGGCGGCACGGCCATGCCTTCATATGTTTCCGGCCGCGTGTAGTGCGGCGAATCGAGCAAGCCATTGACGAAGCTGTCCTCGATGGCCGATGCCTCGGTGTTCAAGACACCCGGCAACAAACGGATCACCGCATCCATCAGCGCCATGGCAGGCAATTCACCGCCCGACAACACGAAGTCGCCGACGCTGATTTCCTCGTCGACGCAACGGTCCAGCAAACGCTGGTCCACGGCTTCATAGCGGCCACACAGGATCACCAAACCAGGTTCGGCTTTCAGCTGCGTGACGCGCTCGTGCGTCAACGGACGGCCTTGCGGCGACATGAACACCACGCGGGGCGCCGCCAGTCCCAATGCGGTCTGGCGCTGCTTCGCGGCAGTAATTGTCGCTTCGAGGGGACGGGCCATCATCACCATGCCGGGGCCGCCGCCATAAGGGCGGTCATCCACGGTACGGTGATTGTCGGTCGTGAAATCACGGGGATTCCACAGCGACAAGCCACATTTCCCCTGCTCGAAGGCGCGCCGGGTCACACCCGACTGCGTCAGCGCGGCAAACATTTCCGGGAACAGGGTCACGACATCAAATTGCATCGTTCACCATCCTGCAAAGTTTGCCCGGCGCATTGTTAAGCGCAGGCGGTTTAATAATCGAGGCCCCAGTCGACCGTGATCTTGCTGGCAGCCTTGTCAACGTTAATGACAAACTGGCCAACAAACGGGATCAGGCGCTCAGGCGCCTTTTCAACGGTCTCATCAGCAGTGGCGACGGGCGTAACGCGCAAGATCGACTGCGGACCATTGCTCATCATGTCGTGCACTGTGCCGAGGCACTCGCCTTGCAAATTCTCGACTGTCAGTCCGATCAGATCGGACCAATAAAATTCATCGGCCGTCAGCGTCGGGAAATGGCTACGCGGAATTTGCACAGAGACGCCTTTCAGCGCTTCTGCGGCATCCCGCCCGACCACACCCACCAGCTGGGCCACGACGTCACCGCCGTGTAACTTCGCTTGCCTGACTTGAACATCATGCAAGGTCGGTTTATCAAACCACCAGGTTTTGACGCTTAATAATGCATCCGCATCGTCGGAGAAAGGAGTGATCCTGACTCCGCCAGCAATGCCATAGGCACCGGAGACATAGCCTACCTGTACCAGGTCATCGGGGACTTTCACCCCGGATGCAGTCTTGACCGTCAAACCAGTGATCTAATTAAGCTGCTGCTTTGTTGTTGCTAGCTACCAGGCGAGCAACGGTTGGCGACAATTGTGCGCCAACGCCTTGCCAGTAGGCCAGACGGTCTGCGGTGATACGCAGTGGAACTTCGCCACCTTGCGCCATCGGGTTGTAAAAACCGATACGCTCAATGAAGCGACCATCGCGGCGATTGCGCGAATCAGTAGCGACGATGTTGAAGAACGGGCGCTTCTTGGCGCCTCCACGAGCTAAACGAATAACGACCATAATATTTCCAAAAAGTGTGCTGAGGCGGAAAAAGCCGCAAATTATAGCGCGCTTTACCGCCAGGCAGCAAGCGTTATGATGACGGGCGTGTAATTTGGGCTAATCAAACATTATGACCAGTCATGACCGAAGACGCAATAGGCGCGTGCGTCTATCGTGCCGCCGATGCCACGTCCAGGCGGTGACGGCATCGCCTGAACACGGCACGAAAGTGCTATCGTTGCGGCAGGGAATGACCGATACTGACAATCTTTACCGATGAGCAACTCTGGAGTCCCATGACCACCGCTACCATTTTGCAACAGTCGCACAAGAACAAGGCATTCACCAGCCTGCTGGCCTTTTTGCTGGGATGCCTGGGCGCCCACCGCTTCTACCTGCACGGCGCCAAGGACCGCTGGGGCTGGCTACACCTGGCCGCCTTGCCCGCCAGCTTGCTGCTGCGCCAGCTGTTTCCCGAGGCGGACTGGTTTTACCAGATATTGCCGCTGACCTTGTCCGCGCTGGGCGGCTTCCTGGAAGCGCTGGTGCTGGGCCTGATGCCGGACGACAAATGGGATGCGCGCTACAACGCCGCCTCCGGCCGCGCGTCGGACACGGGCTGGCCCCTGGCCGTGGTGCTGGTCGCTACCTTGATGCTAGGCGCGGGCGTGCTGATCGCCACCATGGCGCGCCTGTTCGACCTGCTGTACACAGGCGGCGCCTACGGTTAATTTCCATGCGGCAACCACCTCCATCAAGGCGCGCCACCCGCACATGTAAGTGTTGGTAAGCAATCATGATTTTCCTCTATACTGCATTCACAATGCCGACATTACTGGTTCATTTAACACCCCCTAGGAGAAGATCATGATTCGTCGCCCACTCATCCTCGCAGTCGCCGTCACGGCCCTGTTCAGCACCTCCGCCTTCGCGCAAAACCTGTCGCCGAAGGCGCAATACGCGTACGACACGAAGCAAGCCAGCACCCGCTACGCGGACGACAAGAAATTGTGCGCGGAAGAAACCAGCTCGAAAGCCCGCATGCAATGCCTGCGCGACGCCAAGGGTGAATACGACCAGGCCATCATCAACGCCAAGGCCGCGCAAAAGGCCGGCAACTCGTATGCAGGCCAGAACAGCAAGCCAGCCCAGCAGATCTGCGCCGAGTGCGGCAAGGTGCTGGCAGTCAACGTCACTGAAAAAGCTGGAGAAGGCGGCGCCCTGGGTATGATCGGCGGCGGCGTGGCCGGCGCCCTGCTGGGCCGCCAGGTCGGCGGCGGACGCGGCAAGGACCTGGCTACCCTGGCCGGCGCCGCTGGCGGCGCGTATGCCGGCAAGCAAGTCGAAGGCCACATGAAGAACGCCAAGACGTGGACCGTCACCGTGCAATACGAGACGGGCGCCAAGGCTGACTTTGCGTTTGATCAGGATCCCGGGCTGGCTGCTGGCGACTTGGTGCGCAATTCGGGTAATGGCATTGCCAGAAGGTAAGCTGAACCCAAGAAAGGCCGGGGTCGTACCCTGAGGGTACGACCCCAGAATTTGCTTTTGGGGTTAAAAAAAGCGCTGGAGAGTGATCTCCAGCGCTTTTTTGCATTCAGCCGGCAGTTACCGGCAAGGATGCAACTTAAAACTGCTCTTCCGACAAGGCCATCACGCCGGCGCTGCCGTCGATGATGGTGGCGCGCAGTCCTGGCGCTTGCGACAGGATGTGATCGGCAAAGAAGCGGGCCGTGGCGATTTTTGCCTTGTAGAACGCCGCGTCGCCGCTGCCCTCACCCAGCTTTTGCTGCGCCACCACGGCCGCGCGCGCCATCTGCCAGCCGCCCAGCACGATGCCGGCCAGCTTCAGGTACGGCACGCTGCCCGCAAACACGGCCTTGATGTCCGTCTTCATGTTCGCCACCACATACTCGACCACGGCTTCCAGCGCGGCACTGCCTTCGGCCAGGTGACGCTGCATGGCCTGGAAGTCGGCGCCCGTCAGCTCGCCCAACTGGGCTTCCGTGGCACGCACCTGGGCGATGATGGCTTTCGCCACGGCGCCGCCGTCGCGCACGGTCTTGCGGCCCACGAGGTCGTTCGCCTGGATGGCCGTCGTACCTTCGTAGATGGTGAGAATCTTGGCGTCGCGGTAATGCTGGGCGGCACCCGTTTCTTCGATGAAACCCATGCCGCCATGCACTTGCACGCCGTCGCGCGTGACGTCCTGCGACATTTCCGTGGCCCAGCCCTTGATGACAGGCACCAGGTATTCATAGGTGGCCAGGCTTTCCGCGCGCACATCCGCATCGGGATGGTGGTGCGCCACGTCGCTGATGGCCGCGCCCACGTAGGCCAGCGCGCGCGCCGCCTCCGTTTGCGAACGCATGGACATCAGCATGCGGCGCACGTCCGGGTGGTGGATGATGGAGACGGGACCAGGCGAACCGGCCAGGTCGCGCGACTGCACGCGGTCCTTGGCGAACGCCACGGCCTGCTGGTAGGCGCGCTCGGCCAGGCCGATGCCTTGCAAGCCCACGCCGAAGCGGGCCGCGTTCATCATGATGAACATGTATTCGAGGCCGCGGTTTTCCTCGCCCACCAGGGTGCCGATGGCGCCGCCGTGATCGCCGAATTGCAGCACGGCCGTCGGGCTGGCCTTGATGCCCAGCTTGTGCTCGATCGAGACGCAGTGCGCGTCGTTGCGCGCGCCCAGGCTGCCGTCCGCGTTGACGAGGAACTTCGGCACGATGAACAGCGAGATGCCTTTCACGCCGGCGGGCGCGTCCGGCGTGCGGGCCAGCACCAGGTGGACGATGTTTTCCGCCATGTCGTGTTCGCCGTACGTGATGAAAATCTTCGTGCCGAACACTTTATAGGTGCCGTCGTCCTGCGGCACGGCGCGCGTGCGCACGGCGGCCAGGTCGGAGCCGGCCTGCGGCTCTGTCAGATTCATGGTGCCCGTCCACTTGCCGGAGACCAGGTTTTCCAGGTAGACAGCTTTCTGTTCGTCACTGCCGGCCGTCAGCAGCGCTTCGATGGCGCCGTCCGACAGCAGGGCAACGAGGGCGAACGAGATGCTGGCCGAGTTGAGCATTTCGATGCACGGCGTGGCCAGGAGCTTGGGCAAGCCCTGGCCGCCGAACTCGGTCGGATGCTGCACGCCCTGCCAGCCCGCTTCGCCATAGGCCTTGAACGCTTCCTTGAAGCCTTTCGAGGTCGTCACTTGCCCGTCGTGCCAGAAGCTCGGCTCCTTGTCGCTGGGGCCGTTCAAAGGGGCCACCACGCCGCCGCAGAACTTGGCGTTCTCTTCCAGCACGGCTTCGGCCGTGTCGGGCGTGGCGTCTTCGCAGCCCGGCAAGGTGTGGATTTCGGCCAGGCCGGCCAGTTCGTTCATCACGAACAACATGTCTTTCAGCGGGGCTTGATAGCTCATCTTCTTTTCTCCAAGAAAAAAGCCACGCGCGGCTCGCCGTGTGGGGCGGGCCGGCGTGGCTTTGTCAGTAACAAAACCGGAAGGGGTGTGACTTAACCCAGTTCTTTGACCAGTTGCGGCACGATCTCGAACAGATCGCCCACGATGCCGTAGTCGGCCACGGCAAAGATCGGCGCTTCCGGATCCTTGTTGATGGCGACGATGGTTTTCGAGTCTTTCATGCCGGCCAGATGCTGGATCGCGCCCGAGATACCGACGGCAATGTACAGCGATGGCGCGACGATCTTGCCCGTCTGCCCCACTTGCCAGTCATTCGGCACAAAGCCGGCATCGACGGCGGCACGCGAAGCACCCATGGCGGCGCCCAGCTTGTCGGCCAGCGGCTCCAGGATATGGAAGTTCTCGGCCGAACCCATGCCACGGCCGCCCGACACGATGATTTTCGCGGCGGTCAGTTCAGGACGGTCGGACTTGGCCAGTTCGCGGCCCACGAAAGCCGATTTGCCGGCATCGGCAACGGCGGCGACGGTTTCCGTGGCAGCCGAACCGCCGGTGGCGGCAGCGGCGTCGAAACCGGTCGTGCGCACGGTGATGACCTTGATCTTGTCACCAGATTGCACGGTAGCAATCGCGTTACCGGCGTAGATCGGGCGCTCGAAGGTGTCAGGGGAATCGACCTTGGTGATTTCCGAGATTTGCGCCACGTCCAGCTTGGCGGCCACGCGCGGCAGGATGTTCTTGCCGTAGGCGGTGGCTGGCGCCAGGATGTGGCTGTAGTTGCCGGCGATGGCCAGCACTTGCTCGGCCACGTTTTCGGCCAGGCCGTCGGCAAAGTACGGCGCGTCGGCCACGATGACTTTCGTCACGCCGGCGATTTGCGCGGCGGCAGCGGCAGCGGCCGATGCGTTCGAACCTGCGACCAGTACGTGCACGTCGCCGCCGCACTGGGCAGCCGCGGTCACGGTGTGGTGGGTGCTGCCCTTTAAGGTAGCGTTGTCGTGTTCAGCAATAACTAATGCGACCATGATTATTCCTAATAGTTAGCAAGTGCCGGGGTCAGACCCGCCGGGTCTGACCCCAGATTTTATGTTTTGGCGGCAAACCGCTCAGATAACCTTGGCTTCGGTACGCAGCTTGGCGACCAGGGTAGCGACGTCCGGGACCTTGATGCCGGCCGAGCGCTTGGCTGGCTCGACAACTTTCAGGGTCTTCAGGCGTGGCGCAACGTCGACGCCCAGGTCTTCCGGCTTGACGGTCTCGAGCGGCTTTTTCTTTGCCTTCATGATGTTCGGCAAGGTCACATAGCGTGGCTCGTTCAAACGCAGGTCGGTGGTGATGATCGCTGGCAAGGTCAATGCCAGGGTTTCCAGGCCGCCGTCGACTTCGCGGGTGACGGTGACTTTGCCGTCTTCCAGCACGACTTTCGAGGCGAACGTGGCTTGCGGCCAACCCAGCAGCGCAGCCAGCATCTGGCCGGTCTGGTTGCTGTCGTCATCGATCGCTTGCTTGCCCAGGATGATCAGTTGCGGCTGTTCTTTCTCGGCCAGGGACTTCACCAGCTTGGCCACGGCCAGCGGTTCCAGTTCGGTCGTCGTTTCCACCAGGATGCCGCGGTCGGCGCCAATGGCCATGGCCGTGCGCAGGGTTTCCTGGCACTGCGTCACGCCGCAGGAGATGGCGACCACTTCAGTGACCTTGCCGGCTTCTTTCAGGCGCATCGCTTCTTCCAGCGCGATCTCATCGAAAGGGTTCATCGACATTTTGACGTTGGCGGTATCGACGCCAGTGCCGTCACTCTTGACGCGGACTTTGACGTTATAGTCGACCACGCGTTTGACGGGTACCAAGACTTTCATAGCTATGCCTTTGGGAAATTATAAAAATGACGGATCAAGTGCTGATTGTGCGTTCGATTATAAGAGAAATTTGAATCTTGAACCGAATTTAAGCACGATCGTGCGATTTTTTGTTAGAGCAATCCATCTAAACTGTCCAGCTTCGGGGATTTCAAGGGTATCCGCCGCTACGCTGCAGGGCAGCAAAAGGGCTGGCTCGGGAAGGAAAACCAGGCCGCGCCACGGCGGCCCCGGCTGGCAGAATTATTTGCGTTGCATCAGGAAGACGAATTCGGTACCCGTCTGCACATGCGACAGCAGGGCATTGCCCGTTTGCTTGGCGAAAGCCTGGAAGTCGCGCACGGAACCGGGATCGGTTGCCATGATGCGCAGCACTTCCCCGCTCTGCAGCTCTGACAAAGCCTTTTTCGCCTTCAGAATCGGCAACGGGCAATTCAAGCCCCGCGCGTCGAGTTCTTTGTGAAATTCCATAATCTCGGTATCAAGTAGTGTGTCGCTCATCATCAATATCCCACCATTGTTTTGTTGTACTGATTTTCGACATACTACTCTAAATCAGGGGCATTGACGCGCTGCACCAAAATAGTTCATCGGCTGTTGTGGTGTCACAACGAGATTCCACACGGCAAAACGGCCCGCAAACACCGTCTGCGGGCCGTTTTCAAGAGGCTGTGGGGCGAAAACCCCGCATGCCTGCTAGCTTACGCTTTATTTTGCGCGCTCGCCGACCCAGGCCGGCACGCCAGCCAGGGCGTTCGCCAGACCGCTCGGATCGGTACCGCCAGCCTGCGCCATATCGGGGCGTCCGCCGCCTTTTCCGCCCACTTGCTGTGCAACGAAGTTCACCAGCTCGCCCGCTTTGACCTTGGAAGTCGCGTCCGCCGTCACGCCGGCGATCAGGCTGACCTTGCCGTCCGCCACGCTGGCCAGCACGATGGCGGCCGTTTTCAGCTTGTCCTTCAGCTTGTCCATGGTTTCGCGCAAGCGGGCCACGTCGGCGCCGTCCAGCACGGCCGCCAGCACCTTGATGCCGTTGACGTCGACGGCTTGCGTGACCAGTTCATCGCCCTGGCCCGAGGCCAGTTTCGATTTCAGCGCGGCCAGTTCCTTCTCCAGCGCCTTCACGTGGTCCTGCACCTGGCCGATGCGGGCAGTCAGTTCTTCCGGCTGCGCCTTCAGGGCGTTGGCCGCTTCGACCAGGCGGCGGTTGATGGTTTGCACCAGCGCCAGCGCGCCCTCGCCCGTCACAGCTTCCACGCGGCGGATACCGGCGGCAACGCCGCTTTCGCCGATGATCTTGAACAGGCCGATGTCGCCCGTGCGCTGCACGTGGACGCCGCCGCACAGCTCTTTCGAGCTGCCGATGTCGAGCACGCGCACTTCATCGCCGTATTTCTCGCCGAACAGGGCCATCGCACCATGCTTGACGGCATCGTCAAACGACATCAGGTGCGCCTGCGTGGCGCGGTTTTCCAGGATCTCTTTATTGACGATGGTTTCCACGGCGGCGATCTGCTCGGCCGTCATCGGCGCATTGTGGCTGAAGTCGAAACGGGTCTTGTCCGGGTCGACCAGCGAACCTTTTTGCGCCACGTGGCTGCCCAGCACTTCGCGCAAGGCCTTGTGCATCAAGTGCGTGGCCGAGTGGTTGCGGATCGTGCGCGCGCGCTTGGCCGTATCGACTTGCGCCGAGACGGCGTCGCCCACCTTCAGCACGCCCGACTCGAGCACGCCGTGGTGGCCGAACACGTCCGCCTGGATTTTCAGGGTATCGCTGACGGCAAAGCTGCCGGCGCCCGAGGCGATCACGCCCTGGTCGCCCACCTGGCCGCCCGATTCGGCATAGAACGGCGTCGTGTCGAGCACGACGATGCCATCCTGACCCGCTGTCAGTTCAGCTACCTGCGTGCCGGCCGCGTACAGCGCGACGACCTTGCCGCTGAACGTCAATTGATCGTAGCCGACGAATTTATTTTTCTCGCCCGTGTACTCGACCTTGCTGTCCTTGTGCGTCTTGCCGCCCTTGCGCGACAGTTCCTGGCTTTCCTTCAGGGCCGCGTCGTAGCCGGCCTGGTCGAACGTGATATTGCGTTCGCGGCAGATGTCGGCCGTCAAGTCCGGCGGGAAGCCGTAGGTTTCGTACAAGGTAAAAGCGGTGGCGCCGTCGATGCCCGTGGCATCCTTGGCCAACTGCGCTTCCAGCACTTTCATGCCCGTTTCCAGGGTTTCGCCGAAACGCTCTTCCTCGGCCTTCAGCATATTGGCGACGTTGTCTTTCGCTTCTTCCAGCTCGGGATAGGCGCCGCCCATCTCGATGGCGAGATCGGCCACCAGCTTGTAGAAGAACGGTTTCGTCTGGCCCAGCTTGTGACCGTGGCGCAAGGCGCGGCGGATGATGCGGCGCAGTACATACGCGCGGCCTTCGCTGCCTGGAATGATGCCGTCGACGATCATGAAGGCGGCGGCGCGGATGTGGTCGGCGATCACGCGCAGCGACTTGTTTTCCAGGTCCGTGGCGCCCGTTTCGCGCGCGGCGGCGCGGATCAGGTGCTGGAACAGGTCGATTTCATAGTTCGAATGCACGTGCTGCAGCACGGCGGCCAGGCGCTCCATGCCCATGCCCGTGTCGACGCATGGCTTCGGCAGCTTGTGCATGACGCCCGCTTCGTCGCGGTTGAACTGCATGAACACGAGGTTCCAGATTTCAATGAAGCGGTCGCCGTCTTCATCAGGCGAGCCCGGTGGGCCGCCAGGAATGTCGGCGCCGTGGTCGTAGAAGATTTCCGTGCACGGACCGCATGGGCCCGTGTCCGCCATCTGCCAGAAATTGTCTGAGGCGTAACGCGCACCCTTGTTGTCGCCGATGCGGATGATGCGCTCGACGGGCACGCCGATTTCCTTTGCCCAGATATCGTAGGCTTCGTCATCTTCGATGTAGACGGTAACGGTCAGCTTGTCAGCCGGCAAGCCATAGACTTTGGTCAGCAGTTCCCACGCGTATTGAATCGCGTCGCGCTTGAAATAGTCGCCGAAGCTGAAGTTGCCCAGCATTTCAAAGAAGGTATGGTGGCGCGCCGTGTAGCCGACGTTTTCCAGATCGTTGTGCTTGCCGCCGGCGCGCACGCAGCGCTGCACCGAGGTGGCGCGCGTGTAGGGACGGCTGTCCGTGCCTGTAAACACATCCTTGAATTGCACCATGCCGCTGTTCGTCAACAGCAAGGTCGGATCGTTGCCTGGCACCAGGGAGCTGGAACGGACGATGGAATGGCCCTTGGACTCGAAAAATTTGAGGAACTTGTCGCGGATTTCAGTTGATTTCATGTTTTTTTGGCAAAGAGTGGCGGCAGCTTTAAAGGGAAGATTATACGTGATCTAGGTACGGGAATTGGCGCCGGGCAGCCAGCATTGTTGCAAGCCTGCCCACGCATGCCGCCCCGCCCGCTCAGGCCGGGTCGTGGTGGCTGGCGCAGGCGTGTGGCGCGGGCTTGGCCTTGGCGGCTGCGGCCCCCGTGACGCCCGCGGCGGCGTTGCAGTCGGCGCAGCGGCCGTACAGGGTCAGTTCATGGCGCTCGACGACAAAGCCTTGCGGCGCCATGCGCTTCAAGTCGCCCGGGCAATCATGCACGTCGAACACGCGCTGGCACGTGGTGCACTGGAAATGGTGGTGGTGGTGATTGGCCGCCGTGTTCGACTCGTAGCGCGGGTTTTCGCCCGGCAAGGTCACCACGTGTACCTTTTCTTCCAGCACCAGGGACTTCAGGTTGCGGTAAACGGTGGCGATGCCCAGCTGCGTCACTTGCAAGCTGGCCTGTTCGAGGATTTCCTGCGCCGACAAGGGGCGCTGGGCCGACTCGATGGCGGCTTGAATTGCGGTTTTTTGACGTGTTGTGCGTTCCATAGCCGACAGAATACACCATCCGCCTGCATCTACCGCCCGGAAAAACTGTCACACAGTAATGATAATGGGTTATCATTATCAACTTAGGGCAGGCATTTACCTGTCACGCGCTGCCCCAACCCTGCCAATACCGATAGCGAATAAGGAACTTTTGCCCATGTCCGTCCGTCCTCACCAACCCACTCCCCTCGCGCTGGCCATCATGCTGGCCTTTGCCGCTCCCGCCAGCGCACTGGCGCAGCAGGCGACAACCTTGCCCGCTGTGACCGTCTCGGCCAGCGCCCTGGCCCTGGGCAGCGACGACATGAGCACGCCCGTTACCGTACTCGAAGGCGACGCACTGGTGCTGGCAAGGGCGGCGACCCTCGGCGAAACCCTGGCCGGCCAACCCGGTATCACGTCCAGCCATTTCGGCGCCGGCGCCAGCCGTCCCATCATCCGCGGCATGGATGGCCCGCGCGTCAAGGTGCTGTCCGATGGCGCCGAAGTGCAGGATGCGTCGACCATCAGCCCCGACCATGCTGTCGCGGCCGAACCGATGCTGTCGGAACAGATTGAAGTCTTGCGCGGCCCATCCGCGCTGGCCTACGGCGGCGGTGCCGTCGGCGGTGTCGTCAATGTGATCGACAAGAAAATCCCCACGCGCGTGCCCGCAAAAGGTTTTGAAGGCAGCGCGGAAGTGCGCGCCAACTCGGCCGCGCGCGAAAAGGCGGGCGCCTTTGAAGTGACTGGCGGCTCCGGCAACATCGCCTTCCACGCGGAAGGCGTCAAGCGCGACGCAAAAGAATACAAGGTCGGCAGCGGCTGGGAAGGCGGTTCGAAAGTGGCCGGCAGCTACAACAAGACGGACACGGGCAGCGTGGGCGTGTCGTGGGTGGGCGAGCGCGGCTTCCTGGGCCTGGCCTTCACCAGCCAGCACGCGGAATACGGCTTGCCCGGCCACAACCACGAATTCGAAAGCTGCCACCCGCACGGCACGCACCTGCATTGCGGCGGCCACGAAGGCCACGATCACGGTGATGAAGAGGAACATGACCACGACCACGAAGATGGTGCCGTTCCCTACGTGAAACTGAAGAGCGAACGCTGGGACGTGCGCGGCGAATTGCGCGATCCCGTACCCGGCTTCGCCAAGCTGCGCCTGCGCGCTTCGTTTACCGATTACAAGCACGATGAAATCGAAGGCACGGAAATCGCCACCACCTTCAAGAACAAGGGCCACGACGCGCGCCTGGAAATGGAACACCATCCCGTCTTCGGCTGGCGCGGCGTGGTCGGCCTGCAAACGTCGAAGCGCGATTTCTCCGCCCTGGGCGAAGAAGCGTACGTGGCGCCGACAGTCACGAAGAAACACGCGGCTTTCCTGGTCGAGGAATACAAACTCGACCAATGGCGCTTCGAAGCGGGCTTGCGCCACGAATGGCAAGACATCACGGTCGACAGCGCCACCTTGCAAGACCGCAGCGCCAAGGGCACGTCGGTCTCGCTGGGCGCCGTGTGGAAATTCGCGCCCCAGTATTCGCTCGGCTCGACCATTTCCCGCACGCACCGTTTGCCCAGCGCCGAGGAGCTGTATGCGCACGGCGTGCACATGGCCACGGCCACGTATGAGCTGGGCAATGAAAACCTGGGCAAGGAAACGTCGAACAATATCGACTTGACCTTGCGCAAATATGCGGGCGCCACGACGTTCTCGGCCAGCGCCTACCGCAACAAGGTCGATAATTACATCTTCGGCTCCACTCTGGACAGCCACGAAGGCTTCCAGCTGATCCAGTACGCCCAGCGCGACGCTACCTTTACGGGCGTGGAAGGCCATATCCGCCAGCAGCTGAACCCCATGTTCGGCGCCAGCGTGTTCGGTGACTACGTGCGGGCCAAGCTGGCCGACGGTGGGGGCAACTTGCCGCGCATCCCGGCCCAGCGTTTCGGCGTGAAGTTCGACGCCAACTGGCAAGCGTGGAGCGGCGTGGCCGAGTTCTACCGCGTGGGCAAGCAGGATAAAGTGGCCGCGTTCGAAACGGCAACACCGGGCTACAACATGCTCAACCTCTCCGCCAACTACGACACGCGCATCGGCACGACGCCGGCCCAGTTCTACATCAAGGCGAACAACCTGACGAATGAACTGGCGTACAGCCACACTTCGTTCATCAAGAATGCGGCGCCGTTGACGGGGCGTAACTTGACGGTAGGCATGCGTGTAACGTTCTAAGCTGTTTGAAACGTAGGTCGGCTTAGCGCGCAAGCGCGTAAGCCGACAACACCAGCGGCGCCAACAATGTTGTCGGATTACGGCGCTGCGCGCCTAATCCGACCTACGCCATGGATGGAATAATATCTATCCTGTCCGTGCAAAACCCATCCACGCCCCAGGCCAGCAATTCGCTGGCCCGCTCCGAGTTGTTGACGGTGTAGCAGAACAGCCAGTACCCCGCCTCCTTGACCTCTCGCGCCAGTTCGCGCGTCAGTTGCTGGTGGTCGCAATGGATCGCCACCACGCCCAGTTCCTTTGCCTTTTTCGCCCAATCAGAAGGTATCTGTTCGACCAGCCAGCCGCGCGCCAGTTGCGGGGCCGCCTGGTGCGCCGCTTCCAGCGCGTCGATGCTGAACGACGACAGCAGCGGCAGTAATTCGCCAGCCGCGATTTCCTGTGCAAAGTAATCGCGCGTGGCGCGCGCCACCGTCTCGCCCGTGGGCACGTCAAAGCCGGGCGCCGGTTTGATTTCGATATTCATCCAGATGCGCTGCGCCTTGCAATACGCCACCACGGCGTCAAAAGTAGGCACGCCTTCGCCCGCGAATGCGGGGCCGAACCATGCACCCGCCTCCATCGTCCCCAGCTGCGCGGCCGTGTAGTCATTGATACGGCCGCTGCCGGCCACGGTGCGGCCCAGCTCGGGGTCGTGCACGACGACGGGCACACCGTCGGACGCCAGCATGACGTCGAATTCCACGGCACGGTAGCCGTGGGCCAGGCCGCAGCGCAGGGCGGCCAAGGTGTTTTCAGGCGCCATGGTGCCGCCGCCGCGGTGCGCGAGAGTGCGTGGATAGGGCCACATGGGATTCCTTTAAGCAATTCTATGGAGGCAAGACTGTCTTGCCATACTATCGCGTGCCGATGCTGAAAAGTAAAGCGGCCGCCGTTTGACGGCCCGCCGCAGCGATTGGCGCCCCGCCAGCCCCGTTTCGTCGCAGCCCGGTTGCGCGCTGGCCTGCGCTGGCACACAATGCCCCATCGCTACCAGCAGACACTTCCATGAAATCCGACGTCCCTTTCGCCGAAGCCCCCGCCAGGCGCCGCTTCCCCTACTACCGCATGCTGCTCGACGCGCGCTACGCGGTGGTGCTGAACGTGATCTGCGCGCTGGTCATTACGTTCATGCTCAATCCAGGCAGCCATTTTGGACAAAACCTGGTCGCCTCGATGTGCATCGGCACGATCGCCTTCCTGCTGATCGACGGCATGCGCCTGACGTTATGGGGTGCAGGCCAGCGGCCCAGATTCCTGCCCTTCATGCTCATCATCCTGCTGTCCGTGCCCGTGGCACAAATGCTGGGTTTGCTTCTGTTCGGCTGGCTGACGGGCGTGGACGTGGGCGGCTTCGAAAACCTGCTGCCCACGCAAATGATGGGCACACTCGTATTCACCCTGCTGGCCACGGGCGGCGCCGTGCTGTTTTTCTCCAGCCGCGAAAAGATTGCCCGCCTGCAAATGGCGGCTGCCGAGGAAAAAGCCCGCGCCGAATCCGTGGCGCGCCAGGCCATGCAGGCGCAACTACAATTGCTGCAGGCGCAGATCGAACCGCACATGCTGTTCAACACCTTGGCCAACCTGCAGGGCCTGATCAGCTTTGACCCCGACCGCGCCCAGTTGCTGCTCGACCAGCTGATCCAGTACTTGCGCGCCACCCTCTCTTCCTCGCGCGCCGAGTCCACCACCCTGGAACAGGAGTTTTCCCTGATGCAAGCCTACCTGGGCCTGATGTCGATACGCATGGGCGCGCGCCTGCGCTTTACGCTGGACTTGCCCGCAGCCTTGCGCCAAATCAAGGTGCCGCCCATGCTGTTGCAGCCGCTGGTGGAAAACGCCATCCAGCATGGCCTGGAACCAAAGATCGAAGGCGGCCACATTCACGTGCAGGCGTCCACGGATGGCGGCGTGCTGCTGCTCACCGTCAGCGACGATGGCCTGGGCCTCGACCATCCGGGCCAGACCAAAGGCACGCAGCTGGGCGTGGCGAATATCCGCGAACGCCTGCGCGGCATGCATGGCGATACCGCCAGCCTGTCACTGGACGCCGACACGCCGGCAGGCGTCATCGCCCGCCTTCAATTACCGATTCACTCCACCACCGCGAGCCCCACGCCATGACCAGCCTCACCCCGCGCGCCCTGATCGCCGAAGACGAACCCATACTCGCCGCCGCCCTCACGCACGCCTTGCAGCGGCTGTGGCCGGAACTCGACATCGTTGCCACCTGCCCCAACGGCGTGGAAGCCTTGCGGCAAGGCCTGGCGCTGCAGCCCGACATTCTGTTTCTCGACATCAAAATGCCAGGCAAGACGGGCCTGGAAGCGGCCGAGGAGCTGGCGGAACAGTGGCCGGACGGCGTCCCGTTTCCCCACATCGTGTTTGTGACCGCCTACGACGAATACGCGCTGGCCGCCTTCGAGCATGCGGCCGCCGACTACGTCTTGAAACCCGTCAACGATGCGCGCCTGGGCAAGACGGTGGAACGTTTGCAGCAGCGCTTGCGCGACAGCAGCGTTGGCAAAGGCGTTGGCAACGGCACCGCTACAGCAACAGCAACAGCAACAGCAACATCAACATCAACATCAACATCAACATCAACATCGACCTCAGCGCCAGCGACGACCGCCACGGCAGCGCCGGCAGCCGGAACCGCCAGCGATGACAACATGGCCCGCCTGCTGAGCCAACTGCAAGCCATGCTGCCGCCCGCGCCGCGCCTGCAAATGATACGGGCGGCCGTGGGCAACAGCGTGCGCATGATCGCCTTGGCCGACATCGTCTATTTTGAAGCGCTGGACAAATACATCAATGTCGTGTGCCAGGACAGCGAAGCGCTGATACGCACGAGCCTGAAGGAGCTGCTGCCCCAGCTGGACCCGCAACAATTCTGGCAAATCCACCGGGGCACCATCGTCAACGCCAGCGCCATCGCCACGGCCGTGCGTGACGAGGCCGGCAAGCTGTCGCTGACCCTGCGCCAGCACCCCGCGCAACTGCGCGTCAGCCCTTTATATGCGCATCTGTTCCGCCAGATGTAAAACGTTCAAGAGCCAATGCCTAGTGCATCTGGTGCTTCAAGTCAGACAACTCATCGTGCACCTTGAGCACGGCGCTCTTCATTTCCGGCGTCACGCTGGTCGCCGTGCCGCACGCCCGCTTGGCGCGGTCGCCCAGCGATTCCATCTGGTCGACCGCTTGCCGGATACGCGCATCGTCTTGCGTGTCGATGGCTTGCCGCACGGCGCTCTTTTGCTGGTCCAGCTGGTTGATGCAATCCTTCAAGTCCATCGGCATGCCCTGCTGCTGGCCGCACAGCTGGGCCGCCTGGCCGATCGCGTGTTCGATGGCGCCAAAGCGCCGTGCCACTTCCTTTACCTGCATCATGATGTGTCCTCCCACAGTGTAGGGAGTTGGATCGTCAAGCCGGCACAGGGTTCCCCGCTGGCCGCGACAAGGTCGAAATTTCCATGCGGCACTTTTTTGTAAGCGCTTGTGACATTTTAGATAATGATCAAATCCTTCAGATACATTGGCGTACCTGAACCCCCATGCCGCCCATGATCTCGTTGCCGCCCCTGCCCCGCCGCGCTCCCGGCCTGCTGCTGATCGTCCTGCTGCACCTGGGCCTGGCATACGTCGTCTTGCAGTCACGGTCCCGCACCGTCACGGACGAGAACCTGCCGCAGGGCCCGGCCATCACCTGGCTGCGCTACACCGCCCCGGCGCCGCCCAAGCCCGTACCCGCACCGTTGCCGGGCCAAAAACCAGCCGTGCACACGCAGCGCCTGCCAGTGCCAACGTCCATCAGCCGCCCCCTGCCCGCTCCCGCCATCGAGCAGCCGCCAGCGCCAGCAACGCCGGAAGCGATCACGCTCGTTCCGGCACCAAGCGCGGCCGATATCCTGGCGCAAGCCAAGCGCGACGTGGGCAAGATCGACAAGGATTTACGCAAGGAATTCCCGCAGCGGGGCGGCGAGAAATTCGACGACACGGGCTACAAGCGCATGCAGCAGGGCTTTGCCGAAGCCTACGCGGCCGTGCCGCCGAAATGGTACGAGGCGTCAAAGATCGAGGAAATCGGTGCCAATGAGGCCAGGGGCAGCCGCACGTATAAAATCACAAGCGCGCTGGGCAGCTTGTGCGTGACCACGCGCGCGGGCAAGCAGGGGGAAACGATGATCGGCATGTGCCCCAAATAGCCGGACTCAGCCCACCGCTTCGCGCGCGCCCAGCGGCTGCAGATGGCGCAGGCGCAAGGCGATCAGCACGCCGCCACCGAGGCACAGGCCCAGCATGATGACCACGCCCGTCCAGCCGTCGAAGCCCCACATCATGCCCGAGGCGGAACCGATCAGGCTCGATCCCAGGTAATAGAACAGCAGGTAGAAGGCCGAGGCCAGCGCCTGTGGCGCGCGGGCCCGGCGGCTGACCCAGCTGCTGGCGATCGAGTGCGAGGCAAAGAAGCCGAAGGTGGCCAGCGCCATGCCGATGACGATCAGCGGCAGCGAGTCGAACAGCGTCAATAAAATGCCGGACAGCATCAGCAACAGCATGATCCACAGCACCCCCCGGCGCCCCAGGCGGTCCACCAGGCGCCCCGCCCAGACGGAGCTGAAAATGCCGATCAGATACAAAAAGGCCAGCAAGCCGACCGTGCTCTGGCGCAAGCCAAATGGCGCGGCCAGCAGGCGGTAGCCGATATAGTTATACAGGCTGACGAAACAGCCCATCAGCACGAAGGCGAGGCAAAACAGCCACGGCAAGCCCCGGTCGGAAAAATGCTGGCGGATGGCGTGCGGCAAGGCGTTCCAGCCTTTTGTACTGGGCACGAAATTTTTCGATGCGGGCAGGCTGCGCCAGAATTCCGCCGCCGCCAGCACGCCGGCCACGCCCAGCACGCCCAGAGCCCAGCGCCACGACAGGAAATCGCTGAGCATGGACGCCACCAGCCGTCCCGACATGCCGCCAAACGCGCTGCCGGCAATATACAGCCCCATCGACAGGCCCAGGGAAGGACCCTCGATTTCCTCGCCCAGGTAAGCCATGGCCACGGCCGGCATGCCGCCCAGGGCTACGCCCAGCGCGGCGCGGATGGCCAGCAGCTGCGCATAATCCTGCGCGAAGGCGGACAAAATCGTGAGTATCGCGGCGGAAAACATCGACGCCACCATCAAGGGCTTGCGGCCGACACGGTCCGACACGGCGCTCAGCAGCACCAGCGAGATGGCCAGCAAGCCGCTCGACACGGAGAGCGACCAGCTGCTTTGCGCCGGCGTCAGATGGAACTGGTGCGACAGCAAGGGGAACAGGGGCTGGATGCAGTACAGCAAGCTGAAGGTGGAAAAGCCGCCAAAGAACAGGGCGCGGTTGCTGCGCTTGAATTCGATGGAACCCTTGGCGATGGCCGTGCGGGGAGCGGGAGCGGAAACCGGAATGGCGGATGAGGCAGCGGGGGCAAAAGCAAGCGATGAATCAGACATGGCCATGTTTCAAAGAGGAGCGAGTCTTCATCTTAGGATTGCCAACTCATATCGTCCAATATATATTCAAGGCCCAACTCATACTTTAAAACGATTACTGAACATGGAACTGCGCCACCTCCGTTACTTTGTCGCCGTCGCCGAGGAGCTGCACTTCACGCGCGCGGCCGAGCGCCTGCACATCGGCCAGCCGCCGCTGAGCCAGCAAATCCAGGCGCTGGAAGCGGAATTGGGCGCGCAGTTGTTCGAGCGCAACAAGCGCTCAGTGCGGCTGACGCAAGCAGGCCGTCTTTTCCTCGACGATGCGCGGCGCATCCTGGCCCTGTCGGAACAGGCAGCCGTGACGGCGCGCCGGGCCCAGCGGGGCGAAGCGGGCGAATTGCGCATCGGCTTTACCTTTTCCACGCCGTTCACGCCGTATTTCGCCACCGTCATCAACCGCTACCGCCAGCAGTTCCCGCACGTCACCTTGACCTTGCACGAAATGGCGACCTTGCATCAACTGGAAGCGATCTCGGGCAGGACGATGGATCTGGGCTTCGTGCGCCCGCCGGAAACGACATATCCATCCGATATCAAGCTGACGCAACTGCGCCAGGATCCGCTGTTCCTCGTCTTGCCCGTCGCCCACGCGCTGGCGGCCAAGGACGCGATCGCCATTGCCGACATGGCGGGCGAAGGCTTTGTCATGTATCCCAAGGATGCGGGCACGGGGATTTATCCGCAGATCTTCCGCCTGTGCAAGGCGGCCGGCTTCGTGCCCCAGGTGGCGCAGGAAGCGGGCGAGGCATCGACCATCATCGGCCTGGTCGCCGCCGGCTGCGGTATTTCCGTGCTGCCCGCCTCATTCGACCGCATCCGCATGGATGGCGTGTGCTACCGCCCCATCGCCGACCCGCAGGCGACCACCAGCCTGTTACTGGCGCAAAGAGAAGAAGAGACGTCGCCGCTGGTGGCGGCGTTTGTGAAACTGGCCGAGGAAGCGGCCATGGAAGAGAAAGAATAGGCCGATGAGGCCGGCGTAGGTCGGCGTAGGTCGGATTAGGCCGCAGGCCGTAATCCGACAATCGCATGCGTCAAGTCGCAGGTCGGATTAGCCCAAAGGGCGTAATCCGACACCAGCGGTCACGAGTAATCCGCGTCCAGCTCCGAACCCGCATAATTTTCCAGGTCCTCGAACAGGCTCTTCATGCTGGCCCGCGTGAGGATTTTATGCACGACGGTGCAGCTGCGGCGGTACGACTCGATGCGGTCGAGCAAGACCGGATGGTGCTGCACGGGAACCTTGGCCACCAGGGCGGCCCAGCCTTCCTCGAAGTCGGGCTTGTTCTTGCGCACGGAACGCACGAAGCGTTCAAACTCCTTTTGACCCGTGCGCGCGATGATGCGCCCGCCGCCTTCGATGGCGAAGATAATGGCCAGGGCGATGACGCCCTCGGCATTCAAGTCGCTGTCGCTGACGGGGCCGTTGTCATGGTGGCGGCGCAGCCAGCTTGCCAGGCGCACGACGGCTTGCACTTCCTTGCGCTGTTGTAACTGCACTGCATACTTTTCATAGCCGGCCCAGTTCTGGTTCGGGTCGGCCTGGCAAATATCGATGAACAGCTCGCGCAAGCGCCGCTGCAGGTAGACGGGGTCCTGGTCGTATTCGCCGACGAGGGCGTCTTCGGGCAGCTGCGACAATTCCTTGATCAGACGAAAGCCCACCTGGAACGCGTGCTCGGCGCCGTGCTCGACGAGGAAATCGAGCGCGGCTTGGTCGCCCTCATGCGTGACGGCCTGCTCCAGGCCCAAGGACACGCCGCCCACCGTCAGGTACAGCGCTTTCTGGATGCCGTCGGCCGTGCGTTCATTCGTAAACTTCTCGGCCACCATGGCCGTGATACCCGTCAATTCGTCGGCCAGGTTCAGGGCCGCGTCCTCGCGCGGGTCGCCCGGCAACAGTTTGATGGCGCGCACGAGGCGCGGAAGATTCTCTACAACAATTGCTGGCAGCATTAGACGTTCCCTGCTTTCATTACGAGAAAATGCCCGTGCCCAGGCTCCGGCGCGTGCTGGAACGCGGCGCGCTGCGCGTGCTCGGCACTTGCTTGCGCAGGCGGTACAGCAATTCCTTGGTGCTCCGCTGCAACATGGTCGGCTCTTCGTCCGGGTCGTCCGAGTATTCCGCGTCGGCCAGGTCGGCGCTGTGGCGGAAGTCGGGGAACAGTTCGAACAACGAGCGGTCCCAGCCGTCTTCATTCGCTTGCGCCAGCTCGATGGCCAGCGGCACGACGTCGTTGTCGGACGAGGTCACGCCCGTCACGTACGGTCCCTTGATGACGATTTCGCCGGCCACTTCGAGGATTTCCTTCGGCGCCATCGAGAACAGGATGGCGAACGCCGTGGCGCCCCAGTCGGTGGCGGACGCTTCGAGCAGCAGCTCGCGGCGGCGCTCGGCATCGTCGGTGGAAAACACTACGCCGTGGATATGCGCGAACAGGGCTTCGGCGATGCGTTCCGGATCGTCCTCGATCTGGTCGTCGCTCCACGTGGCGGCGATGAAGGCCAGGCTGTCGGCCCACGCCTTCGGCGGCACCAGCAGGGTTGCCAGCGACATCTTGCCGCCGTCAAAGCCAGCCAGGTGCAGCGCCGTTACCTGTGGCGGGATCGCGCTCAGCACTTCCACCACGGCCAGGTCGCCATACTGGTCGGCCGCGTCGGCAAACGCCTGCTCGGCGTGGCCCAGCGAACCGGACAGCACCAATTCCGTGACCTGTTTCGTCAGCGCGGGAAGATTGCTCTTTTGTTCCGTGTTATCGGCCATGGTCATCTCCATCCTGGTCAAACATCTGGGCGAAATCGTCGGTGGCTTCGTCTTCGTCGTGATCGTCGTCGCCGTCGTCATTGGCAGCCAGTTGGTCGAGCGACTGGTCGTCGTCGTCCCACAGGCGCGGATTCTTGTGCAGGAAAGCCGTGATGATGGCCTGGCGCGCCAGGTCGGGGAAGCTCTCTTCGATGGCGGCGTACATCTTCGCCGCTTCCGGCGCGGCGCACGCGGCCATGGAAAACACGCGGGCCGGGTCGCCGAACTCGTAGTCTTCGCTTTCGGCCAGCAAGCCTTTCGGGTCGCTGAAGGTGATGTGGTCGACCAGCGCGAAGGCCAGCATGTTCACGTCTTCGATGCCGCCGCCGCTCGCGTATTCGCCGACCAATGCATCGACCATGCTCTTGTAGTTCTTGCGGTTCGGCGGGTCGCCGAGGATGCCTTCGATCTGGCCTTCCAGCTCGCGCGACTGGTACGCGAATTCAGGGTGTACTCTTCTCATGCTGTGCTTTCCAATGTAATGCGCGGCGCTGATAAAAGCGCCGTTGTTGTTGTTTTCAAGTAATTCGGGCTGGCTGATGCGGGCCGCATCGTTTTAGTCGGCAGGTAATACTGTGCCATGTAAACGAAACACGCCGCACCACAGGGCATACGCTTCCGCTTCCGGATCGATGATGATGCGGTGGTTCACGCTCTGGTCGTATTCGGCGCGCTTGGCCGGGTCGGCCAGGATTTCATACGCCTTGGTGACGCTCTTGAAGCGCGCCTCGGCGCCGGGGGCCTGGTTGCGGTCGGGGTGGAAGCGCATGGCCAGCGAACGGTAAACCTTCTTGATTTCATCGTCGCTGGCATTGGGCGCGACACCGAGGACGTTATATAAATTTTCCATAAAAGACTCCGGGGTCACGTTTTTCTACTAATTAAAGGCGAATTATCCTATAGAACGGCGTCGGCGTCGCTTGCATGCCGGGAAATGGGGGTAAATACGTGCTTATAAAGCGCTTGCGGTACGGTAAAATGCTTTTTACTGTCACTCTTCCGCATTGATCAATGAGCAACGATAAACCGAATACCGCCGCGCCAGCGCTGGCGCCCAATTTCTTGCGTAACATCATCGAAGCCGACCTGGCTGCCGGCGCCCACGTGCGTCCCGGCCTGCCCCAGGTGATCACGCGTTTCCCGCCGGAGCCGAACGGCTACCTGCACGTGGGCCATGCCAAGTCGATCTGCGTCAACTTCGGCCTGGCGCGCGATTACGCCGGCCAGTGCAACCTGCGCTTCGACGACACCAATCCGGCCAAGGAAGAGCAGGAATACGTCGACACCATCATGGACAGCGTGAAATGGCTGGGCTTTGACTGGGAGCCGAAGCAGGCCGATGGCCAGAGCCACCTGCACTACGCGAGCGACTATTTCGACCAGCTGTACGCGATGGCCGAGTACCTGATCACGGCCGGCTTTGCCTACGTCGACAGCCAGAGCGCCGAAGACATGGCCGCCAACCGCGGCAATTTCGGCCAGGCCGGCAAGAATTCGCCGTTCCGCGACCGTCCGCGCGACGAATCGCTGGCCCTGTTCCGCGCCATGAAGGCGGGCGAATTCAAGGACGGCGAGCACATCCTGCGCGCGAAGATGAGCGAAGATGCCATGAGTTCGCCGAACATGAACTTGCGCGACCCGGCCATCTACCGCATCCGCCATGCGCACCACCACCGCACGGGCGACGCCTGGTGCATCTATCCGATGTACGACTACACGCACCCGATCTCGGACGCGCTGGAAAACATCACGCATTCGATCTGCACCCTGGAATTCCAGGATCACCGCCCGTTCTACGACTGGCTGCTGGAAACCCTGTCGGCCGGCGGCTTCTTCGCCAAGCCCGTGCCGCACCAGTACGAATTCTCGCGCCTGAACCTGACGTACATCGTCACCAGCAAGCGCAAGCTGCGCCAGCTGGTGGAAGAAAACATCGTCGACGGCTGGGACGACCCGCGCATGCCGACCCTGGTGGGCATGCGCCGCCGCGGCTACACGCCGGAAGCGATCCAGCTGATGTGCGAACGCACGGGCGTGACGAAATCGGACGGCTGGATCGACTACAGCGTGCTCGAAGGCTGTTTGCGCGAAGACTTGGACCCGAAAGCGCCGCGCTCGGTAGCCGTGCTGCGTTCTTTGAAACTGATCATCGACAATTTCCCCGAAGGCGAAAGCGTGGAATGCACGGCGCCCGTGCACCCGCACTTCCCCGAGCGCGGCTTGCGCACCTTCCCCATCTCGCGCGAGCTGTGGATCGAGGAAGACGACTTCATGGAAGTGCCGAACAAGGGCTATTTCCGTCTGTATCCGCCGATCGACGACAAGCCGGGCAGCCGCGTGCGCCTGCGCTACGGCTACGTGATCGAGTGCACGGGCTACGACAAGGATGACAACGGCAAGGTCATCGCCGTGCATTGCACCTACTTCCCGGACAGCAAGTCGGGCACGGAAGGCAGCTCCAACTACAAGGTCAAGGGCAATATGCACTGGGTCAGTGCGCCGACGGCCATTGCCGCCGAAGTACGCCTGTACGACCGCCTGTTTACGGACCCGCAGCCCGATGCGGGCGGCAAGGACTTCAAGCTGGCCCTGAATCCGCTGGCCAAGGAAGTGGTGCAAGCGTGGCTGGAACCGGGTGCTGAACTGGCCCAGCCGGAAGAGCGCTTCCAGTTCGAGCGCCACGGTTATTTTGCGGCCGACCGCGTCGACAGCCAGCCTGGCAAGCCCGTCTTCAATCGCATCGTCACCCTGAAAGACAGCTGGCAGCCCGCCAAATAAAGGCTGATGGCACACGAAAAAAACCGCTGCGGCGGTTTTTTTCGTTTCAGCGAGAAATATTGCCTGTTGACTATAATAACGATAATTTTGTATATTAGGCAGCTATTGAGCAATTTGCAATTTTAATAGCGCTTGTACAACGCAGCCTAGCCTCCGCCGCCCAGGCGGCACCCGATTCCTCTTCCTGATGCGGATGGCGATGTCTTCTACTGCCGGCGAACACCCCTTATCTGCTGAAAAAAGACCACTGTGGCTGCTCGGCTTCGTGATGTCGACGATGGTGGGCCTGCTGTTCTATATGGCCGCCTCGCTGTCGATCGAAAACGATGCCAGCGAGCTATTCAACAATCTGGCCCGCAATACCCAGAAAAACATCGAATCGCGCGTCAAGTCGTATGCCAACCTGCTGCGCGGCACGGCCAGCCTGTTCCACGCCAACGAACACGTGAGCCGTGAGCAATTTCATCGCTACGTGGCGAACATCGCCCTGCAACAGAACTATCCGGGGGTGATGAACCTCAATTACAGCCAGGAACTGGACGAGACGCAGCGCGCCGCCGTCGAAGCGGCCATGCAGCGCGACTATCCGCCTGGGCGCGACGGCTATCCGGCGTTTGCCATCCATCCGCCCGCCCCGCGCGCGCACTATTCCGTGCTGGTGTATATCGAACCGATTGCCAGCGCCCCTGAAAAATATGGCTATGACATCGCCTCGCGCCCCCTGATCGCCGAAATGCTGGCGCAGTCGCGCGATTCTGGCCACATCAGCAATTCCGGCGTGCCCGTGCCGATGCAAGGCCGCCCCCAATTGACGGGCATGGCCATGCGCCTGCCCGTGTACCGTTTTGGCATGCCGGTCGATACGGTGGAGCAGCGGCGCGCGGCGTACCAGGGTTCCGTCGGCATCGGCTACGACCTGGTGACGATGATGCGCAGCGCGCTGGCGGACATGCCGGTACGCAACGTTCGCCTGACTCTGTTCGATATCGGCCCGCAGGCGCGCGCACCGCTAGACTTACCGCACGACATGCGCCCCATCTTCGACAGCACGACGGCGGGCATGCATGCGCCATGGTGGCTGCCCGGCAATTCCGGCCGCTACCTGAGCAGCACGATGCTGATCGAGCACAATAGCCGCGTGTGGCAAGCACTGTTCAGCGTGCGCAAGAGCGACCTGTATACGCGCTTCGACGTCTTTTTACCCTGGCTGGCCCTGCTGATCGGTTTTGCCAGCACCATGCTGCTGTACATGCTGTTCCACACCCTGGCGTCGTCGCGCCGGCGCGCCATCCAGATGGCGAACGGCATGACGGAGGAATTGCGCGCCAGCCAGATCCGTCTGCAGCTGTCGCACCAGAAACTGCGCCGCCTGGCGGCCCACGCCGACCAGATCAAGGAAGAAGAGCGCAAGCGCATCGCGCGCGAAATCCATGACGACCTGGGACAGAACCTGCTGGTGCTGCGCATCGACGCCGACATGCTGGCCTCGCGCACGCATCGCCGCCACCCGCGCCTGAATGCCCGCGCCCGCTCGACCCTGGAACAGATCGACGCCACCATCAAGAGCGTGCGGCAGATCATCAACGACTTGCGCCCTACCGTACTGGACCTGGGCGTGAATGCGGCCGTCGAATGGCAGGTGGCGCAATTTCGCCAGCGCACGGGCATTGCCTGTGAAGTGAGCGAAAGCCATGACGACATTTGCCTCAGCGACCAGTGCGCGACGGCCCTGTTCCGCATCCTGCAAGAGTCGCTCAGCAACATTTCCCAGCATGCCCATGCCAGCCGCGTGCAAGTCAAGCTGGAAAAGTGCCGCGATACGGTGTCGATGAGCATCAGCGACAACGGCGTGGGCGCGGCCATCGACGGGCGCAACAAGCTGGGCTCGTTTGGCCTCGTAGGCATTGAGGAGCGCATTAAGTTGCTAGGCGGCACTTTTTACATCGAAAGCAGTCCCGGCGCCGGCATGAGCGTGCACGTCAGCGTACCACTGGGCGCGGACGCCACCGCGTTTCCCTACCAGGAAGAAAGCCGGGCCAGCAACTGACAGGCGCGCGCCCGCATGAAGCAAGCTCAGCTTGCATATTTCGTAATTAGATGCAATATTGATGTGGAACAACTCAGCGCCCGCCCGCCATGGGCCAGGCATTCCTCGACTACTTGCCAGGAGTACGCACCCGCCGCTTTCCCTTGTTTCACCGTATTTCCCACAACGCTCTTTACAAAAGGACATTCATGGATACGAACGACAGTTTCAAGGCAATTGCCGATTTGAATTTGGACGCGATCAAGGTCAAGCTGATGCACCGCGAGTCAGGCGAAGGATGGAGCCTGGAAAAGGCAAATGCGGTGGAATTCGAATACCGCCGCTTCCTGATCCTGATGAAACAGTTTCCGGAAGAAGAAACGGCGCCACTGATGGACGTCGATACCTTCTGGCACTACCACATTCTCGACACCCTGAAATATGCGGCCGACTGCGAACAGGTATTCGGTTACTTCCTCCATCACTTCCCCTACATCGGCTTGCGCGGCGAAGACGACGAAGCGGCGCACCATCGCGTGGGCGAGCGCATGAAGCAGCTGTATGAGCAAACGTTCGGGGAAGACTATATCCGCGCGGAGACGGCGTATTCGGGTCGCGCCGTACAGGCGGCGTATTCGGGACGGGCTGTGCAGGCTGCGTATTCGGGACGGGCTGTCCAAACAGCATTTTCCAGTGCGGCGGTACAGGCAACGGCCTACTCGGGCCGGGCTGTGCAAACGGCGTTTTCCAGTGCGGCGGTGCAGGCGACGGCGTATTCGGGCCGCGCGACCGGGGCTGCCAGCACCGCATTTTCCAGCGCGCCTGCCTCACTTACCGCAGCGGTGGTCAAATCGTCCTCGACTGGCCTGGAAATGGGGCGCTTCTATGTCGATCGTCCGGTATTGAACCGCGATCCGCAATAGAAAAGCGGAAAACAGATGTGGCTGCCGCACGCGGCAAGCCTGACTTACCCAGACGGCACCTCTCAGTTTGCCGTCTGTCAGGCGCTCTTAGGCAGCCATCAACTCGCGCAGTTCACGAATGCTGAAATCGCTGATTTCATGCATACGGATGAGGATCGTGGCGCCGATCGGCAAGGTGTTGTGGCGAATCTTGCTGATAACAGGTGGCGCCACTTCCAGAGCTCGCGACAAGGCGGCATCGTTTTTCAGTTGCAGCTTGTCGATGATCGCATCGAGGACGCGATTCGGGTTGTAGGTAGGCAAAGAGGTAATTTGTTTGAGAGACATGATCAAAAATCCGTACTTGTTGTATTAGGGCAATAAAAGACAGAATGTCTCTTCCGCACTAATTCAGGGTAAACACACTAAAAAGCGCCATCACTTATGCGGCTTTTACGCCACAAACAATATAATACACGCTATTGTTGATTTTTGCGTAACTTAGAGCAAAATTGTGATAATTGAAGAGAATTGACGCACTTGGAATGTGCTAGAGGATAACTCAAATCGGAAAAATTTGCTGCACGTCATCAATTTTTACGATGAGCAACACCGCTATGCATGAGCCAGGCTATGGCCATGAGGGTGCCCAGGCGGGCCATTTCCGTAGATAAATGCCAGCCTTGCACGGCCACGCCGGCCGGGGTGGCAAGTGGGCAAATGCATGGGGAATCGTCCGCGCGGCACCAGGCCAGTTGCCGGCGAATTTCATCGGGCGGTGGTGGTGGCTGCAGCGCATGTTCGCGCCGCCGCATATAGGCGCGCACTTGCTCCTTGCTGGGGTGACTCGTTGCTCGCATGACTCGCTCCTGCTGACGGAAAACAACGTCACGCTGGTTGTAGATGCAGAGCCCGTCACAAGAGCCCAGACGCGTGACGACATTGCTCACCATATCGCCAGCGCGCCATGACGCGTTTGCGGTGCATCAAATGGCACGGCCCCGGTGTTGCGCCGGAACCCGTACTGCCCCACGGCCTGGTTCCGTCTTATTTCTTTTGCTGGCGCACGCGCTGTTGCTGTTTTTCCTGCGTTTGCTGGCGGTTCTGCTTGCGCTCGAACAGGGTGACCGCATCTTTCTTGGCTTGCTCGACAGTACGCATTTCTTCATGTGCATCGTGCGGGACGAAAAATTCGGCGTCCTGCGCCGCCACGACCAGCTTGATGGCGGCTTCGTCGTCGAGGTCGTACAGTTCCGTCAGGACGGTGGTGACCTCGTCCAGGTATTCTTCGTAAGTGAGGGTGCTCATGCTGTATTCCTTAAGTGAGTGGCGCAGAGCAGGAACGGCGCGCTGCGCGCCGGCCCAGCAAAGTGCGCAGATAACCGGCCATTTTACCCGATGCCGGCGCCATCGGCGGACAGCGCCCGCAAGGCATCGGCCACGCGCGCGTAGCGCAGGCGCACGCCCAGCTCGCGCTTGATGCGCGTATTGTGCAATCGGCGCGATTCGGACATGAACGACAGCAGCATCGGCGTGACCACTTGCCGCAGCTCGGCACGAGGCAGGCGCGGCGGGCGCGGCAGGCCGAACGTGTCGGCCACGGCATCGAAATACTCGGCCATTTTGAGTTCGCTGTCATCGCTGGCGTGATACACGCGTCCCGGCTTGCCGCGCCACAAGGCCCGTTCGATGATGCGCGCCAGGTCGTCGGCATGGATATGGTTGGTGTACACATCGTCATCCGCGGCCAGAGCCGGCGTTCCTTCGCGCAAGCGTTTCAAGGGCAAGCGGTCGTCCGCATAGATGCCGGGCACGCGCAGGATAGCCACCTTGGCGCCGCGTCGCGCGCCCCAGCCGCGCAAGACCTGTTCGGCGTCCACGCGCCGCTTCGCGCGCGCATTCGCCGGCGCCGTCGTGCGCGTTTCATCGACCCAGGCGCCAGCGCAATCGCCATACACGCCGCTGGTGCTCACATACACCATGCGTGCATGCTCGGGTAAAATGGCGGCCAGATTGCGCGTGCGCCGGTCCAGCAAGCCCGACGATAGGGGCGGCGCCAGGTGCACGATCATCGTCGCCAGTCCCGCCAGCCGTTTCAGGCTGGCGCGGTCGTCGAGGTTAGCCACGATGGGCACGGCGCCGGCTTCCCGCAACTGCGCGCAGCGCGCCGGCTGGCTGGTGACGGCAAAGACGCGAAAGCGCGCGCGCAGCAGGGGCAGCAAGCGCATGCCGACGTCGCCGCAGCCCAGGATCAGCAGGCGCGGCAAGCCTGACGGCTTGCGCAAAGTGTGCATTAACATATTTTTCATCTCAAGGATTGTATGACTTTTCAAATTACTGTTCAGCCCAGCGGCCACCAATTCAGCTGTGAAGCGGACGAAACCGTCCTGTCGGCGGCGATACGCGCCGGCGTCGGCCTGCCATACAGCTGCAAGAGTGGCGCCTGCAGCTCCTGCAAGGGCAAGATCGTGTCCGGCAATGTACAGCATAAGCCATATCAGCCCCGCTCCCTGACGGAAGATGAAGCGGCAGCCGGCTACTCGCTGCTGTGCTGCGCCGTGCCCCAGGGCGACCTCGTGCTGCAGGCGCGCGAAGTGGCGGGCAGCAGCGATTACCCGATCAAGAAAATGCCGTCGCGCGTGACCACCATCGAAAAAGTCGCGCCCGACGTCGTCGTGCTGACCCTGCAGTTGCCAGCCAGCGAGCGCCTCAACTACCGCGCCGGACAGTATATCGAAATCATGTTGCGCGACAACAAACGCCGCAGCTACAGCATGGCCAGCGCGCCCGTCGACGGCGGTCCCGTGAGCCTGCACATCCGCCACATGCCGGGCGGCCTGTTCACGGACCAGGTATTTGGCACCATGAAGGAGCGCGATATCCTGCGCTTCGAAGGCCCGATGGGCACCTTCTTCCTGCGCGAAGATTCCGACAAGCCCGTCGTGCTGCTGGCCTCGGGCACGGGCTTTGCCCCGCTGAAAGCCATCGCCGAGCACATGATCAACGAGCAATCCCCGCGTCCGATCACCCTGTACTGGGGCGGGCGCCGTCCGCACGACCTGTACATGGACGCGCTGTGCCGCCAGTGGGCCGCCGACTTGCCGCAGTTCACCTATGTGCCCGTCGTGTCGGACGCCCTGCCGGAAGACGCGTGGAGCGGCCGCACGGGCTTCGTGCACCAGGCCGTTATCGCCGATTTGCCCGACATGTCCGCGTATCAAGTGTATGCCTGCGGCGCGCCGATCGTCGTCGAGTCGGCCAACCGCGATTTCGTGCAACTGTGCCAGTTGCCAGCCGACGAGTTCTACGCGGACGCCTTCACCACGGAAGCCGACCTGGCCAAGTAAGCGTCACCGTCCAGACAGCGGGGCGCGGCTGGTGCGACGCCCGCTGCCACCACCGCTCTATCCCGCTGCTTCCTGGAAATTTCATGTCTCTCGCCTCTGCCGGCAACGGCTTCAGCATCCTGCGTCACCGCAACTTCGCCTTTTATCTTTCCGCCCGCGTGCTAGGCACGGTGGCCGTGCAGATGCAAAGCGTGGCCATCGGCTGGCAGGTGTACCAGATCACGGGCAGCCTGTTCGACCTGGGCTTGATCGGCCTGGCGCAGTTCGCCCCCTTCCTCGTCTTGATTTTGCCGGCCGGCCACGTGGCCGACCGCTACAACCGCCGCAACATCATCGCCTGGTGCCTGGCGGCGCAGCTCGCTTGCGCGCTGGCCCTGCTGGCGTTCACCCTGAGAGGACTTTCCATCGTCTGGCCCGTGTTTGCCGTGCTGGTGCTGTTCGGCAGCGCGCGCGCCTTCATGATGCCGGCTACGCAAGCCGTGCTGGTGAACATGGTACCCACGCAACACTTCAGCCGCGCCGTCGCGCTCAGCTCGTCGAGCTCGCACGTGGCCATCATCCTGGGGCCTACCCTGGGCGGCTTGCTGTATTACTTCGGCCCCAAGGTCGTGTATTTGATCTCGTCCGCGCTGCTGGTCGTGTCCGTCCTGCTGATGCGCGCCACCACGCCCGCGCCGCAGGTGGTCAAACGCGAACCCGTCAGCTGGCATACCCTGCTCGAAGGCTTGCGTTTCGTCTGGTCGAAACCCATCGTGCTAGGCGCCATTTCACTCGACCTGTTTGCCGTGCTGTTCGGCGGCGCCACGGCCCTGCTGCCGGCGCTCGCGCACGACGTGCTGCATATCGGCCCCAGCGGACTGGGCCTGCTGCGCACGGCGCCCGGCGCCGGCGCGGCCCTGTGCTCGATCGCGCTGGCCATCTTCCCCATCACGCGCAGGGTGGGCCCATGGATGTTCGGCGGCGTGGCCGTCTTCGGCCTGGGCACGCTGGTGCTGGGCAGCACCAGCTATTTCCCGCTGGCGCTGGCGGCGCTGTTCCTGATGGGCGCCGGCGACATGGTCAGCGTCTACATCCGCCACCTGCTGGTGCAATTCGAGACGCCCGACGAAATCCGCGGCCGGGTCAGCGCCGTGAACGCCGTCTTCATTGGCGCCTCGAACGAGCTGGGCGAATTCGAATCGGGCCTCACGGCCGGCTGGTTCGGCCTCGTGCGCGCCGTGCTCTTCGGCGGCGCCGCCACCCTGGCCGTGACGGGCATCTGGGCCGTGCTGTTCCCCGTGCTGTCGCGCATGGATCGCTTCCCCCACCACGAGAAGGAAGCGGCCGCCAGGACGGCCACCACGGCGGCAACTTAAGCGCTAAGATGCGCTATCCCAACAGATGCATCCTGGCACCATGAAAATCACGCTTCCGTTCCGCAGCTTCATCCGCAGCCGCCCCCACCTGAGCCTGGCCACGGC
Source organism: Janthinobacterium sp. BCJ23 (assembly GCF_059617945.1). Lineage (NCBI taxonomy): Bacteria > Pseudomonadati > Pseudomonadota > Betaproteobacteria > Burkholderiales > Oxalobacteraceae > Janthinobacterium > Janthinobacterium sp. BCJ23. The sequence goes on from NZ_JCAQAW010000003.1 coordinate 329,882, forward strand.
CATCGGCGTGGCAGCCGGCCTGCTGCTGCCCGCATCGTGGCAACAGATGACGCGGTTGCTGACGGCGTGGAACGTGGCCGTCTGGTTCTACCTGGCGACGATGGCCTGGATGATGATGCGCGCCAACCACCACCGTGTGAAAATGATGGCGGCGCGCCAGGACGAGCGGGCGGCAACAGTCTTGTCGGCCCTGTCCGTCGCATCCGTGATGAGCCTGGTGGCCATCGTCTCGCAGCTGTCTTCAATGAAAGACCTGGCGCCGGACGAGCGCGCACTGCACTACGGCTTGACGATCCTCACCCTGGTCGGCTCCTGGTTCCTCGTCGGCACCCTGTTCTGCTTCCACTACGCCCACCTGTATTACCAGGCCGATCCCGCACTGCGCCCGTTGAAATTTCCCGACGACGAGCAAAACCCCGATTACTGGGATTTTCTGTATTTCGCCTTCACCATCGCCGTGGCCGTGCAGACGTCGGACGTTTCCGTGCAGACGCGCATGATGCGCCAGATCGTGCTGGGGCAGTCCGTGCTGAGCTTTTTCTTCAACCTGGTCGTGCTGGGGCTGTCGATCAATATCGCCGCCGGTCTGATCAATGGTTGAAATAATTTCGTGGTGGAAACTTGACCTGGCTGAAGGGTTAAGCTCATCTTAATCGTGCGCACCCTCTTGAAATACTGGAAAGAGGAGTAAGATAAGTTCCATGCACAGAGGTCATGTGCATGGGGCAGCAACCAGGCCGCAGCACGCCTGAGATGGGTTTTTTTTGAATTGACAGGAGTAAGCATATGCAAATCAATATTCATACCGACAGCACCATCGCCAACACCGCTGGACTGAACGAACATGTGCAATCCGTACTTGAAAGCGCACTGAGCCGCTTCCGCGACAACCTGACCCGCATCGAAGTCCACATCAGCGATACGAATGGCCCGAAAGGCGGCGCCGACGATATTCGCTGCGTCATGGAAGCACGCGTTGCTGGCTACCAACCGATCGCCGTGACCGAACAGAACGCCACCGTGCATCAATCCGTTGCCGGCGCCACCGACAAACTGAAACGCGCCATCGATAGCGCCCTGGGCCGCCTGCAAGACAGCAAGCGCCACGCCACCGGCAAGAATGCCGTGATCGATACGGCCGAAGCGGAAGAAACCGCCGAGTAATTCCCCACCTGCAGGATTTCCAGAGACTGAGGCAGCCGTTCAAGGCTGCCTTTGCACATCTGGACCCGCCTTCCTGCGCGACAATATCCATAGCAGAACAGCAAGCATTCCGGCGTATTAACACCGCAATGAAATAATTGTCGTATTTCTCACAGTAAGTGACATCAAGCAAGCCTTTGGCGTTACAGCCAAGGCCGCTTTACGCTATCATGAAGCTACCGGCCCTCTGCTCGCGCGCGCCGGCTTTTTGAAAGTGTGATTGTGGAACAGATCGGCAACTTCGACGCTTCAGGCTGCAACATCGGCGATTTACAGCTATTTCGCGATGGGGCGGATAGCCAGACGGCCGCCATGCTGGCGCCCTGCCCCGTCATGCGCCTCGAAGCGGGCGAAGCCATTGCCGACACACAGGGTACTTGCCTGTACATCGTCCTGCGCGGTTCGCTGGCCGTGGCCGCCGACATCCATACGGGCATGGATGACGGCACCGTCAGCAAGGTCTTGCCCGGCGAAAGCGTGGGCGAACAATCGGTGCTCGATGAAGCGAGCAACCTGGCCGCCATTTCCGCCCTGGAAGAAACCGACTTGCTGGTGATCGACGCGGCCGTCGTCTGGGAATTGATCGAGCAATCGAACGGCCTGGCGCGCAACCTGCTGCGCCTGCTGTCCTTCCGCATCCGCGCCGCCAACGCCTTGCTGCGCCGCCGGCAGAAACTGGGCGAGTTCTACCGCCAGCTGTCGATGGTCGACAGCCTGACGGGCCTGTACAACCGCGCCTGGCTGACGGATTTACTGCCGAACATGATCGTCACGGCCCACGCCAGCGGCTCGCCTCTGTCGCTGGTGATGATAGACCTCGACCATTTCAAGCGCTTCAACGACACGCACGGCCACCAGGCGGGCGACCAGGCGCTGCGCATCGCCGCGCAAGTGCTGGGCGCGGCCCTGCGGCCCACGGATTTTGCCGTGCGCTACGGTGGCGAGGAAATGATGGTGATCTTGCCCGATACCAACGAACACGTGGCCCTGCGGGTCGCCGAACGCCTGTGCGAACGCATGCAGCAAGCCGTCATCTTCGCCGACATGCGCAGCGCGCTGCCGCACATCACGGGCTCGTTCGGCGTGTCCAGCCTGGCGGCCGAACAGGATGACCATGCGCTGATCGCGACGGCCGACGCGGCGCTCTACCGCGCGAAGGCAGGCGGACGCAACCGGGTCATGCTGTAGATCAGGCGGCCTTGCTGTCGGCCGGCTTGGTCGCATCCGGCTTGGCAGCGTCATCCTTCTTGCTGCTGTGCGCGGCGATGAAATCCGCATAACCCTTCTGCACCAGTTCATACGTCTTGTCGATATTGCCGGCGATATCACCACCCAGCACTTTCAAGCCTTCCAGGATATCGCGCGCTTCCTTGAAGCCTTTTTCCATGCCGCCGCTGATGGTATCCATGAACTTGGTCAGGGCCGTATCGTCATCCAGGTCGGGGTTCTGTTTCTTGAAGGCGTCAAAAAAACCCGTCGACAGCGATACAATGCGGCTCGCCGTCGCTTCGGCGCTATTGTCCTGCGACGCCGCGTTCTGGATCGCATCGTCGCCGTACTGGCCCTTCAGCGCTTCATTGATGTTGGTGATGGCCGTCTTGTACAGCAGCGCCAGCGGCTCGTTCTCGGAACCGATCGACACGTTCAGCGACGCCTGCATGATGGAGGCGTTCAATTGCAGCTTCGTGCGGTCGTTGACGCTCATTTCAGCGTTGACGCCGTCCTTTTGCTGGACTTTATCGTCCTTGCCGGCAACGCCCGTACTGACGGAAGTCACGGAAGGGTTGGAATTGCCGCCTGCGGCGATGGGAATTGACACGATAGACCTCCTTGAACGGGCAATGTATGCCACCATGCGGGAAACGCGATGATGACCATCCTCTCGTGTAGTATCGGCAGGTTTTCAGAAAACTGTAGCAGCGGCGCGTTTACGGCCCGGATAACCAATCAAGTAACCAAGTAATGACCATCAATGACTAACCAGACCTTTCTTTGGCACGACTACGAAACCTTTGGCGCACAGCCGCGCCGCGACCGCCCGGCCCAGTTTGCCGCCATCCGCACGGATGCCGAACTCAACGAGATCGGCGAGCCGATCATGCTGTATTGCCAGCCTGCCAATGATTTCCTGCCCGACCCGCAATCGTGCCTGATCACGGGCATTACGCCACAGCAGTGTCTGCAACTGGGCGTGCCCGAACACCAGTTCGCCGCCACCATCGAAGCGGCCTTTTCGGAGCCGGGCACCATCGGCGTGGGCTACAACACCATCCGTTTCGACGATGAAGTCACGCGTTTCCTGTTCTGGCGCAACCTGATCGACCCGTACGCGCGCGAATGGAAGAACCATTGCGGCCGCTGGGACATCCTCGACGTGGTGCGCATGACGCACGCGCTGCGCCCGGAAGGCATTCAATGGCCGAAGCGCGACGATGGCCAGACCAGTTTTAAATTGGAACACTTGAGCAAGGCCAACGGCCTAGCCCACGAAGCGGCGCACGATGCGTTGTCCGACGTGCGCGCCACCATTGCCCTGGCGCGCCTGATCAAGCAGAAACAGCCGAAACTGTTCGAATTCTGCCTGGCGCTGCACAAGAAGGACCGGGTCGCCAGCGAAATGGGCATGCACCTGGCCGCCGGCGAGCGCCAGCCTTTCCTGCACGTGTCGGGCATGTTCCCCGCCGAACGGGGCTGCGTGGGCGTCGTCTGGCCGCTGGCCACGCACCCGAGCAACAAGAACGAGATCCTCGTCTGGGATTGCGCCTACGACCCGCGTGAACTGTTCGAACTGGACGCCGACACCATACGCACGCGGCTGTTCACGCGCAAGGAAGCCATGCCCGAAGGCATGACGCGCCTGCCCGTGAAAAGCGTGCATCTGAACAAGTCGCCCATGCTGGTCGGCAACCTGAAAACCTTGTCGCCGGCCATGGCCGCGCAATGGGGCATCGACGTGGACGCCGCGAAGGTCAACGCGCAGCTGGCCGCGACGGCGCCGAACATGGATGCCATCTGGGCCGAAGTATTCCAGCGCCCGGGGGCGAATGTGGCGCTGGACGTGGATGAGGATCTGTATAACGGTTTTGTCAGCAACGACGACCGCCGCCTGCTCGAATCCTTGCGCCGCGAAACGCCGGCCAAGCTGGCCACGGCCCGCCCCTCGTTTGCCGACGAGCGCCTGCAGGAATTGCTGTTCCGCTACCGCGCCCGCAATTTCCCGCAAACGCTGAGCGAAGCGGAAAGCCTGCGCTGGGAACAGCACCGCGCCGCCCGCCTGTTCGACGGCGACGGCGGCGCCCGCACCATCGAAATGCTGTTTACGGAGATCGACGTACTGTCGGAATCGGTGGATGAGCGGGGCGAGGAAATTCTGGGAGAACTCTACGATTACGCGGAGATGGTGGCGCCCATGCGCGACTGAAAGAGGGCGCGAGCCGGGTAGGTCGGATTAGCGGGCCGAAGGCCCGCGTAATCCGACAAGATTGTTGACGTTACCTGTGTTGTCGGGTTACGGCCGCTGGCCTAACCCGACCTACATTTTTGATGGATGGTGCTTAAACCGAACGATGCTGATTGATCGCATCGCGCGTTTCAATCGCCACGCGGCGGGCCGCGTCGGCAAAATCTTCGCCCGCTTGCGGCGTGGCGTAGATGATGGCGCGCGACGAGCTGATCATCATGCCCATGCCCTTGGCCGTCTGGCCTGCGCCGACGGTGGCGGCGATGTCGCCGCCCTGGGCGCCGATGCCGGGCACCAGCAGCGGCATGTCGCCGACGATGGCGCGCACCTGCGCCAGTTCTTCAGGGAAGGTGGCGCCGACGACGAGCGCGCACTGGCCGTTCTTGTTCCATTTGTCGGCCACCAGGCGCGCCACGCGCTGGTACAGCGGTTCGCCGTCCGTATTCAGAAATTGCAGGTCCGAGCCGCCCGGGTTCGAAGTGCGGCACAGGATGATCACGCCGCGGTCTTTCCACGCCAGGTAGGGGTCGAGCGAATCTTCGCCCATGTAGGGATTCACGGTGACGGCGTCGGCGCCGTAGCGCTCGAACGCTTCGCGCGCGTATTGCGTGGCCGTCGCGCCGATGTCGCCCCGTTTCGCGTCGAGGATCAGCGGGATGTGCGGGTAGTTCTCGCGCACATAGCGGCAGATGTCTTCCAGCTGCTTTTCCGCGCCCAGCGCTGCAAAATAGGCGATCTGCGGCTTGAAGGCGCAAGCCAGGTCGGCCGTGGCGTCGATGATGCGCGTGCAAAAGGTGGTGATTCCATCAGGCAAGTCGCGCAGTTCGGCCGGCAGTTTCGCCAGGTCCGGGTCCAGGCCCACGCACAGCAGGGAATTATTGGCCGTCCACGCGGCGGATAATTTATCGATGAAATTCACGGCACACCTTCTCTATATTCAGTTGCAAACCCCGTATTGTAACGCGGCATGGACCCGTGAAGGCAGCCAGGGGCCGCGTCCGGCGCTTATTAAACCGACATTGCGGGCTGTTTCAGGTATATTTGCCTCACCTCCTTTACTCTGCACGGAACCCATCATGCAAATCACCAATCAATTCATAAAATGGCTGCGCCTGGCCCTGAGCGTCACCGTCCTGGCCGGCATCCTGACGGGCTGCGGCTACAACGACTTCCAGAGCAAGGACGAAGCCACCAAGGCCGCCTGGGGCGAAGTGGTCAACCAGTACCAGCGCCGCGCCGACCTGATTCCCAACCTGGTCAACACTGTCAAGGGCTATGCCACGCACGAACGCGAAACCCTGGAAGCGGTGACCAAGGCGCGCGCCGCCGCCACCAGCTTCCAGATCACGCCCGAAGTGCTGAACGATCCGGCCGCGTTCGAGAAATTCCAGCAAGTACAAGGCCAGTTGTCGTCGGCCCTGTCGCGCCTGATGGTGGTGTCCGAGAAATACCCTGACCTGAAGGCCGATACGAGCTTCCGCGATTTGCAGTCGCAGCTGGAAGGCACGGAAAACCGCATCACCGTGGCGCGCCAGCGTTACATCACCGCCGTGCAGGATTACAACGTGCATGCGCGCAGCTTCCCGAACAACCTGACGGCCATGGTCTTCGGCTACAAGGTCAAGCCATCGTTCACGGTGGAAAACGAAAAAGCCATCTCGACCGCGCCGACCGTCAACTTTGGCAAATAAGATGAAAGCCTGGTCTTATCTGGCGGCGCTGGCGACGGCGCTGCTGCTGTGCACCAGCCTGTCCGCCAGCGCGCAGGGTCTTGTGCCCGTGCCGCCGCTGGCGGCGCGCGTGACGGACAACGCCGGCATGCTCGACGCCAAGCAGAAAGCGGCGCTGGAAGGCGTGCTGGCCGATTACGAAGCCAAGACGGGCAGCCAGATCGCCGTGCTGCTGGTCAAGAGCACGGAACCGGAAGCCATCGAGCAATACAGCATCCGCGTGACGGATGCCTGGAAGCTGGGCCGCAAGGGCGTCGATGACGGCGTGCTGCTGATGGTGGCGAAGGACAACCCGTCGTCGCTGCGCCGCCTGCGCATCGAGGCGGGCCGCGGCGTGCAGGGCGTGCTGACGGATGCGCAATCGAAACGCATCCTGCAGGACGTGATCGCCCCCCATTTCAAGCAGAATGATTATTACGGCGGCCTGGTCGCCGGCGTGGGATCGATTGCCACCCTGCTGAACCAGGAGCAATTCCCCGCCCCGGCCCAGCAGAAAGCGCCGGCCACGGTGGACGCGGGCGGCATGACCTTCTGGCTGCCGCTGCTGTTCTTCGGCTTTCTCGTCGTGCTGACCCTGTTCCGTTCGCGCGGCGGGCCTAACCGCCTGCAGCGCGGCAGCAACTGGTCCAGCGGCGCCACCGGCGTCGTGCTGGGCAGCATCCTCAGCCAGGCGCTGAACAACCGGGGCGGCGGTGGCGGCTTCGGCGGCGGAGGTGGTTTTGGCGGTGGCGGCGGTGGTTTCGGTGGCGGCGGCGGCGGATTTGACGGCGGCGGCGCCTCGGGAGATTGGTAATGACGAAACAACTGACATTCGGACAGCGCTGCGGACGCGCCTTGAAACATTTGCGGGGCACGCCCGCGACGGCGCGCCAGGCGTTTCCGGAACGCACCCTGAAAGCCATCGAGACGGCCATCGCCGACGGTGAAACGATGCACCGGGCGGAAGTGCGCCTGATCGTCGAAGCGGCCCTGACGCCAGGCATGGCCTACCAGGGCGTGAGCAACCGCGAGCGGGCGCGCGAACTGTTCGCCCAGTATGGCGTGTGGGATACGGAAGACAACGTTGGCGTGCTGATCTACATCAACCTGGCCGAGCACCAGGTCGATATCGTGGCCGACCGCAACGTGGGCCGCCGCGTCACGCCGGAACAGTGGCAAGCCGTATGCCGCACGATGACCAAGGGTTTCAAGGATGGCAATTACCACGACAGCACGCTCGATGCCTTGCAGCAGTTGAATACTTTGCTGCAAAGCCACTTCCCCGCTGACGGTACGCGCGGCAACCAGTTGCCGAACGAACCCATTCTCCTCTGATTCCTGCCCAGGGATTAAAATCTGCCCATTGCCGCGCAAGCCTGTGGCCTGGGCAGCGCTCTCTATTACCCGCCGAGGAGCACACATGAAACTGATCAATAAAACCGCCATCGTCACGGGCGCCACGCAAGGCATCGGCCTGGCTTGCGCCACCCGCCTGATCGCCGAAGGGGCGCAAGTGATGCTGGTCGACATCAAGGAAGAAGGCGCGCAGGCGGCCACCGCCCTCGGACAGCAGGCGCGCTTCTTTTGCGCCGACGTCAGCCAGAAGGCGGACGTCGATGCCATGCTGAAGGAAACCTTGGCCCAGTTCGGCCACATCGATATCCTCGTCAACAATGCGGGCGTCACGCACGCGGCCGATTTCCTCGACGTGTGCGAAGACGATTTCGACCGGGTCATGCGCATCAACCTGAAATCGATGTTCCTGTGCGGCCAGGCCGTGGCGCGCGAGATGGTCAAGCGCAACAGTGGCTGCATCATCAATATGTCCAGCGTGAATGCGGAACTGGCGATCCCGAACCAGGTGCCGTACGTGGTATCGAAGGGCGCCATCAACCAGCTGACGAAGGTCATGGCCCTGAACCTGGCGCCGCACGGCGTGCGCGTGAACGGCATCGGACCGGGCACCATCCTGACGGAACTGGCCAAGCAGGCGGTGCTGTCTAGCCCGGAGGCGCGCCACACGATATTGTCGCGCACGCCGCTGGGCCGCTGCGGCGAGCCGGAGGAAGTGGCGGGCATCGCAGCCTTCCTGGCCAGCGACGACGCCACCTACATGACGGGCCAGACCATCTATGTCGATGGCGGGCGCATGGCGCTCAACTACACGGTGGCCGTGAAGGAATGAGGGCAAGACGAGGCAGTTATATCAAAAAACGATAATGGTTATCTGAAAAGACCATTAGACACATATCGTGCGACGCAGCATAATGCACCTGTCTCCACTATTCTCCTCCAAGAAAATAGTTTTAAGCCCGCTTTCACCAGCGGGCTTTTTTTTGCCCTCAATGCTGAAACATGGCCATTCATGCCATGACGCACAATCTTCCCGATTATTCTGCCTGCCGCAAAAAAAATGTTGCGGCGTGTCATCAGGCCGTCATTTTCGCCCCCTATACTTGCTTCATCTGCTGTACAGGCAACCGATATGCCTGACTACAGACAGGTGTGCCGCGATGGCACACCACTCCCCTTTCATGACCATGGCGGGCGCCGGCAAGGCGCGCGACATGGTGAGTACCGAGCAACTCTCAACTCTTGACCCATTTCATTTGGGTTTTTGGCCCGCGCCCCCGCGGGCCTTTTTTTGCCCGTACGGCAAGCTCTTGCGCAAAAACACGGTGGCCCGCCACGCACATGATATTGTGACTGCCTTTCCAACCGTCCTGACGCATCATGCCCGCACCCTTGCCCGAACTCTGTTTTTCCGACCGCTATGAAAGCCTGCGCTACCGCACCGCGCTGCTGCTGTATGCCCTGGTGATCCTGATCGGCGACATCCCCGGCGTGCGCGCGGACGTGGGCCAATATGCGTCGGGCGGCGTGCTGCATTCCGTCGGCTATGGCGTGCTGGCACTGATCCTGTTCAGCGGCACGGCAGGCGGCATGGCGCGCCGGGCGCTGCTGTCGGTGCTGATGGTGGCGGCCATGGGCGCGCTGGACGAATTCATCCAGAGTTTCCTGCCTTACCGCCGTGGCGCCGTCAGCGACTGGGTGGTCGATATCACGGCCGCCGTGGCCGTGGTGCTGCCGCTCTACTTTTGCTGGCCCGGCATGGCCGCCGCCGCGCTGAAGAAACAGCAGGGCTGATCACAGCGCGGTGTCATCGCCGGCACCGAGCGCCAGCGGCAACTGGCCCTGGCCCGCTGCCGCCCTGCCGGCGATGCGGCGCAGCACCGTGCGCATCTCGCGCCGGCTGGCTGCTCCCGCCGCACGCGCCGCATCGCGCTGCATCTCCATCAACTGTTCCGACCGTGACAGCCTCGTCAAGGCATGCAGGGCCTGGGTCAGCGCATAGCGGGCGCGCGCACCGTTCGCTGCGCCCGGGGCGCCGTACACGGCAATCACCAACTCATTGATCAGCTTGACGCTATGGAAATCGGCAGACATTTATTCTCCTGAAATAAGCAACGGGGAACAAGGCAATGGGCGAACGCCGTGCCCGCCCTGCGCAAGAATGTCTTTTATACCAAGCTCGACAATTGAAGCGCTTGATGTACCTCAATGTGAAATAACAAGTACTGAACATCTTTCCCGCCCTGCTCTCTTACTAGCAGCAGTTGCGGCCATGCCTGGCATGCGCCATTGACGCTGACCTCCGCCACACCCTGGAAACCGGGTTAACACTTTGTCAGACCAAGAGGAGAACAAGATGAGAGTAAAAAAAACCATGGCGCTGGCCGGCCTGCTGTGTACGTTGGCCGCCTGCAGTTCGGATCCGAACCGCACCAGCATGAGCAGCACGAATGGCCGCAGCGGTGAAAGCTACAGCAATACGGCCGGGACGGGCAGTGCTGGCAGCACGTCGGCCGGCACCGGCACCAGCAGCACCATGAGCGACACCGGCACGGGCAGCAGCGGCACCGCAGGCACCGGCAGCGCCGACGCGCGCACCTCCACGGCCAACAACGCCATGAACATGGACGGCAGCCAATCGGGTGTGAGCATCGCCTCCGCCACGGTGCAATCGATCGAGCCGGTGCCGCGCGGCATGGATCAGGGCAGCAGCGACATGCAATCGGGCAGTTCCGGCACGGCGGGCACCACCTCGGGCAACATGCAATACCGGGTCACTCTGCGCCTGGACGACGGCAGCACGCGGGCCATCATGCAAAACTCCCAGCCCGGCTACCAGATCGGCGATAGGGTCAAGGTGGTCAACGGCTTGCTGCAGCGCTATTAGCGATACCGGGGATCAGCACAGGGATCAGCGCGGCATGCACTGATTACGCCTGACCACTGGCGTTCGGGGTACTGAACGCCAGTGGTCTGCCGCGCCGCCAATGCCCGGGCAACAAACAAGAGGCAAGGCAGGATTCCATCTGCCTTGCCTCTTGCCTCTTGCCTCTTGCCTCTTGCCTCTTGCCTCTTGCCTCTTGCCTCTTGCCTCTTGCCTCTTGTCGGTCGCCCTTGGTGACTGTTGTGCCTACTGCTAGTCCCTCCTCTTCATCGTCTCCCTCATGTCCGTCGTGCTCATCGTGTCTACCTCGCGCCGGGAGCGCCGTTCCCGTGCTCCCGGCGCAAGCGCCTACTCCACCATGCCTATCTTGCGCTGGCTTGCCGCCAGCCCTGTGATCAGTTCCGCCGCTTTTTTCCCGGCCAGGAAGGCGTGGTCGGAATTGTAGTATTCCCACTCACTGTAGCGTCCGGCCAGCACGATGTCCTGCGTGGACAGCCATGCTTTCACCAGCGCCACGTTGGCGGCCCGCGCGTGGTCGTACACCACATAGGCGTACGGCATGTCCACCTGGTTGGCGGCCAGCAGCCGGTCATCGTCGCGCAACAAGCCCACCGCGATGCAATCGGCCACGCAGCGGTCGATCAGGGCCTGTCCATCGAGCGGCAACGGTTTCCAGGGCGAATAACTGATCTCGCACGTGAGGCCGAAACCGCCCGGCGCATTGCAGTGGGGGCTGGCATTCCCTTGCAGGAAGATACGGTGGAATATCGTCTCTTCCGGATAGTAAATCCAGTGTTTCTCGCTGATGTTTTCGCGTGCCACGCCCAAGTTGACGCAGCGTACGGAAATATGCCGCAAGGCGCGCGCCGCCGCCTGTACCTGCGGCGGCGCCTGCTCGCCAATCAGGCGCACCAGTTGCGGCAAGGGCATGGTGCTGAGCAAGTGCTGGTAACGGAAGCGGCGGCCGTCGCCCAGCACGACCACATGCTGGCGCGGCAAGACCTGCACCACATCGGCATTGAGTTCCAGCTTGCCTTGCAGGTGCGGCAGGAAGCCCGACATCAAGGCCTGGAAACCGCCACGCAAGGGATAGCCGAAGCGCGCATTCGGGCCCATCGGCCTGGCCACCGGTTCCAGCGCGCCCTCGATGATTTCTTCCAGGTTCGGCAAGGGCACCCGCCCGCCCAGCCACGACGTTTCCATCTCGGCCAGGGGCACGGTCCACAATTTCTTGTTGTAGGGAATGGCGAAATGGCGGGCGATGCCACTGCCCCACACCTGATGGATGAATTGCTCGAAATTGGGCGCGCTCTGGGCTTGGGCTTGGGCCGGCGCCGCTACGGCATCGTGCACCTGCTCCAGCCCCGTGCCGCCGTCGGCGCAGCAGTCTTCCACGGCGCAGGCCGCTGTCGCTGCATTGCCGGGGGCCGCCGGCGCCTTGCCGTAGCGCGCCTCGATGGCGCCGACGATGCATTCCTTGATGACGGCCGGAGGCAAGCCGTACAACGCTCCCTGGAATGGATAGCGCGTGTAGACCTGCTTGCTGTAGACCCAGGCTTCGCGGTTTTGCCAGTGCAGGTTGGCGCCCAGCAAGGTGCGATACATCTCGAGCACATAGTCGTCGTTGGAAAACATGATATGGCCCGCGTGATCGAAGGTAAAACCCCGGTCCTGGATGGAGCGGCACCAGCCGCCCACGGCGGCATTTTTATCCAGCAGCAAGGTATCGGCGCCCAGGTGATAGGCGGCGCTCAGTCCCGTCGGGCCGGCGCCGATGATGGCGCAGGCCACGGCGTGCGGCGCACCGGGGGGATGCAGCAGGTTGACATCGGCGCCGGCGCCCGGTGCGGCGGCCTGCGCCGTGCTGGCGGCGGGCACCTGCTGGCGTGCGCCCTGCCCCGGCGGTGTCGTGTCGAGCAAGGTGCGCATCTGGTCCACCGTGGCATCCCAGGAGGTAGCCTCGGCGATGGCGCGCATGCTGGCGGCCATCGCCGCGCGCTGTTCCGGCGTCGCGGCCAGCGCCGCCTCGCAAGCGGCAACAAAGGCTTCCGGCGTATCGGCAATGGCCACGATGTCGCCATACGGCACGGCCACATCGGTGATCGAGGTGCTGACGATGGGCAGCTGTGCCGCCATGTATTCGAGCACCTTGGTCGGACTGATGAAGCGGGTCGCTTCATTTCTGGCGAAGGGCAGCAGACACACGTCCCAGCCGGCCAGGAAGTGCGGCAGCGCCTGGTAAGGCTGCTGGCCCAGGTAATGGATATTCTGCCGCTGCGGCAAGCTGGCCGGGTCGATCTTGAGGATGGGACCGACCAGCACGATTTGCCAGTCGGGATGGGCGTCGGCCAGCGCCGCTACCAGGGCCGGCTCGAAACGCTCGTCGATCACACCGTAATAGCCGAGCCTGGGCCGGCCGATCTCCGCTTGCGCGGGATGGCCATTGTGGCGGTCCAGCGCCTGTTCGAAGTGCACGGTATCGACGCTGCTGGCGAAGCAATGGACGTTCGCGTGGCGCGTGCGCTTCGCCTCGAACAGGCTGGGGCCGCCCGCGAACACGAGGTCGGCGCGCGCCAGCAAGGCCGTTTCGCGCTGCAGCAGTTGCCGAGGCGCATTCTTGAATGCAGCCAGTTCATCCATGCAGTCATACACGACCAGATCCGCGTGCAGCGCCGGCAGCAGCGGCAGCGCCATCGGCGTATAGAACCACACAATGGGATCGTCGGCAGGCGTGATCTGGCTCAGCAAGGGCTGCAGCACGGCCAGCTGGTCGTCGTGAAAGCCGGGCGCCTGCACGGCCGTACGGGGCTGGCACACGGTCACGTTCGGTGCCGGCGTGGACAGTTCCAGCGTACCGGGCCCATCGTGCCAGACAGGTTCCTCGACGAAGACCACGCGGTAGAACTGCGCCAGCCGCGACAGCAGCTGCTGCGGACGCTGATACACGAAATTCCAGCGCAAATGGGAAAAAACGATGATGGTTCGCATGCCAGTTCCTTTCTGCCCCGCCAGGGCAAACGTTGAACAAAGTTGTCCGGTCAGGCGCTGTGCCTGCCGTAGTGCCGCCGCGTAAGGGGGCACGAGGATGCGCCGCAGCCGCTCCCCCCCCTCGCCTTCCAGGCCGACATCCCACAGGCCGCTGTGGTGCCAGTGGCTGGCATCATCCCAGTCGGGCCGGTCGATGATGGGATAGATGCAGATGCCGCGCAGCGCGGCGCCATGCTGGACGGCCAGCGCCGCCTCGGCGGCCACGTCGCGTATCCACGCACCGCGCCCGCTGCCCACGTGGCTCGTTTCGGCCAGCAGCAGCGGCCGCTGGTAGCGGGCCTGCACTTCCAGCAGCAACTGGTGCAGGGGCATGCGGCGCGGTTCGCCCAGGTGCCACCACAGGCGCAAATTGCTGCCGCTTTCCCACTGGTTGCTGTGGTAATAGTTCAAGCCGATCAAGTCCAGGTAGCGCGGCGCGCCGCCCAGTTCCGGCGCTTGCCGGCCGCACAGCATGTCCCACGCTTCGAACTGCGAGGCGCGCCAGGCGGCCGCCTGTGCAACCCAGTCCGTGCGTCCGGGCGGCGCGGTCACGTGGATCAGGGGATCACATTGCAGAAAGCGCGCCTGCGGGCTGACGGCGCGGATGGCGTCGCAGCCGGCCACGGTGGCGCGCACCAGCTGCCGCTTGCCTTCGTGGCCGGCATCGGGCCGGTACATATTCAGGCACTGAAACATGTGCACCGACAAGCCCCAACTGGTAAACGAGATTTCATTGATGGGCGAATACACGGGCGCGCAACCCGCATATGGCGCGAGGAACTGCGCCGCCGCCCGGCAATAGCGGGCAAAGCGCGGCACGAAGTCGGGCGAGAACAGGTCGAGTTCAGACGGCCAGCCGTAGTGGCAGAAGGTCCAGTTGATTTGCAGTCCCAGCTCCTGCGCCACGGCGGCGCGCTCCTCGATGCCGGAAAAATCGAACTGGCCATCGCGCTCGGCCAGGCGCCAGCCTATGCTTTCGCGCACGCTGCGGATGCCGAACTGGCGCAGCAGCAAATAGTCTTCGCGCACCCGGTCCAGGTGACCCGTGGCGCGGTTCATGTCCAGCGCCTGGCCGCCATGGGTGACGTGGTCGGCGCCCTCGTAGCCCGCCTGCCAGTAAGTCAGGAACGGCGCTGCCGCGCCATCGGTATCGGCCATGCCTGCTCCTCTTGATGTGATGAACCAGATGAAACGTGCCGGGCCCGGCTCCCGTTCAATTGAGCCGGATATTGCGGGTGGCCGCGCTGAGCAGCTCCAGCGCGGCCTTCGGCGTTCGGTCCGCCGTCAGCAGACCATTGGTTTCCTGGAACGTGTCGGCGAACTGCGTGTAGCAAAAACCGCTGAACATCTGCGCCGTGTTGACGACGCTCATCAGGCGCCGGTAGATATCAAGGAAGGCCGCCTCGTTGCCCACGCGCGCATAGCCCCAGGTTTCCGCCGATTCGCTCTGTTCCCTGTCAAAGGCAATGCCGCCAAATTCCGTGAGGACGATGGGCTGGCCCCGGTGCGGAAAGCCGTCGAGCGTGAGGATGCGTCCGCCCGGGCGGCGCTGGTCGAACAAGGTGGTGCGGGCCGAATCGCTGATCGCATAGCGCGCCTGCAGCCGTTCCGGATCGCAGTCGTAATCGTGGATGCCGAGGATGTCCGTGGCCGACGCTTCCCAGCCATCGTTGCCGATCACGGGCCGCGTGGGGTCGAGCGTGCGCGTCAGGTGATACAGTGCCTCGACGGCGTTGCGGTGGGCCTGGATGGCCGTCAGGTTGGGCACGCCCCACGATTCATTGAACGGCACCCATACGAGGATGCATGGATGGCTGTAGTCGCGCTCGATCACGTCCGTCCATTCGCGCACCATGCGCGTGATGGCCTTGCTGGAAAAGCGGTACGTCGATGGCATTTCTTCCCACACCAGCAAGCCCAGGCGGTCGGCCCAGTACAGGTAGCGCGGGTCCTCGATCTTCTGGTGCTTGCGCACGCCGTTGAAACCCAAGGCCTTGGCCAGCTCCACGTCGCGCCGCAGGGCGTCGTCGGAAGGCGCGGCCAGCAGGGTGTCGGGCCAGTAGCCCTGGTCGAGCACGAGGCGCAGCGGATACGGCCGGCCATTGAGCATGAAGCGGTCGCGGTTGATGGCCACCGAGCGCAGCGCCGTGTACGATTTGACCGTATCGAGCAGCTCGTCGCCATGCCACAAGGTCACTTCGGCATCGAGCAGGATGGGCCGTTCCGGACTCCACAGCAGTTCGTTGCGCGAATCGTCGATGCCGGGGTCGGACAAAGCGATCTTGCGGCTCGCTTCGTTTTCGATCAGCTTGTATTGGTCGTCGGCCAGCAGGTTGTCGCCATGCCAGATACGCACGGCCACCGTGAGGTCATCCTGCAAGTCGCCCGTGGCGAAGACGTCACAGCCGATCTCGTAGCCCTCGAACACGGGCGTCCAGCGCAGCTTGCCGATATAGGTGGCCGCCACGCGCTCGATCCACACGCTTTGCCAGATGCCCGTGGTGCGCGGATACCAGATGGAATGCGGCAGCAGCTGCCAGTCCTGCTTGCCGCGCGGCTTGGCCAGGTCGTGCGGATCGTCCTCGACGCGCACCGTCAGCACTTGCGGCCCGTCGGACAGCAGCGCATGGCTGATGTTGGCGACAAACGGCGTATGCCCGCCTTCGTGGTCGGCCACCACGTGTCCGTTCAGCCATACCTTGGCATGGTAGTCGACGGCGCCGAAATGCAGCAGCACGCACGGGCCGCCCGGCTGCAGAAAAAATTCGCGCTGGTACCAGCAGACGCGGTGAAAACCACGGTCGCCCACGCCACTGGCCTGCGATTCCGGCGGAAACGGCACGATGATGTCGTGCGTCCAGTCGATGCCGCCATCGGGCAGCCGGTAGCGCCGCTCATTGTCGAAGGTAAAACGCCAGGCGCCGTTCAACGATTGCCAGTTTTCACGCACCATCTGCGGGCGGGGATACGCGAAACCGCCCTCGCCAGGCTGGGCTGTCCCGGCCTGGGCATCATTCGTATCGGGTGGGGAGAGATGGTCATTGAGCATGCCTGTTGGAGGCATGCGGCACTGAGCAAGTTCCAAAGAAAGAGGCTTGCTTTGTCACGCATGAGCAAGATCAAACCACGCTCAATTCAGGGGAACCACCATGCGTGCGCTGTGTCCTTCGGCGTTAAAGCGCTGCACCACCGTGCGCCCCGTACTGGCCGCGCACTGCTTGCGGCACAGGGCCACGCAGGCGCCGCCAAAACCGGCCCCCGTCAGGCGCGCGCCATACACGGCGGACTGCGCCGACAGCAGCGCCACCAAGGTATCGAGCACCGGCAGCGACACCTCGTAGTCGTCGCGCAGGCTGGCGTGCGACAGCGTCATCAACTGGCCGAACAGCACGGGACCATGCTGGCCGCACGCTTGCAGCACGCGCAGGTTTTCGCTGACCACGTGGCGCGCGCGGCGGCGATACGGCTCAGGCAAGCCTTCCACCACGGACGGCTCGCGCACGTCGCGCAACGCCGCCACGCCCAGCAGGCGCGCCGCCTGTTCGCACTCGGCGCGCCGCACGTTGTACGCGCTGCCTGCCAGGGTGCGCGGCACGCCGCTGTCGATGACCAGCACCTCGCTGTCGTGCGGCAGCGCCAGCAGTTCATGGCGCAGGGTGCGCGCATCAAGCAGCAGCATATGGCGCTCGTCGGCCAGGCTGGACGCCATCTGGTCCATCACGCCGCAATTGACTTGCGCGTAGCGGATTTCCGCCTGCTGCCCCATCAGCGCCAGCGACACGTCGTCAATCTGCAGCCCCAGCAGCTGGCGCAGCGCGCGCAGCATGGCGATTTCCAGCGCCGCGCTGCTCGACAGGCCGGCGCCCGGCGGCACGTCCGAATCGATATGGCCGCGCACGGCCGGTACGGCCACGCCGCGCTCCTCGAGCAGACGGATGCAGCCTTCCAGGTAGCGGCCGAAACCGGGCGGCGCGGCGCACTGGCGCTCGAAACGCACGAGTTCGTCAAGGGTCGCCGAATAGAACTGATGGTGGCCGTCGGCGGCAAGCGCCAGCATCACGCGCGTGCGTTGCGGCGTGGCGCACGGCAGCATGTAGCCATCGTTGTAGTCCGTATGCTCGCCCAGCAGGTTGACCCTCCCGGGCGCCGAGGCCGCCACCACGGGGACGGCGCCGAAATACGCGTCGGGGGTGATCATGGCAACTCCAGGGTCAGCGGACGCAGCCGTCCCTCCACCGAGGTGACTGGCCAGTCCGGGTCGCAAGTCAGGTTGTGCAGGCGCCCGCCGCTGAGCAGGAAAGTGTCTTCCACCATGCTGCCGGGCAAACTGGGATGGAAAGCCAGGGCCATGCCGTCCTTCAGGGTGATTTCCGTGTGCGCGCCTGCGGTCACCTCGGGCGCGCGGTAGCCGGCGATGCCGCCCTGCCGGAATTCCTGCACCGTATCGGGCTGGCCCGCATACGCATAGGCGCTGTCGAGCGCGTGATATACCATGCTCAGCGCATGCCCCGCCACGCAGGCGTCGAGCGCCACCGCTTCCAGCGCCAGGATGGCCGCGTCCGCTTCACCGATGCCGTCGCGCGCGGGACGGAAGCGGCGCTGGCGGCTCAGGCTGGCGCACAGGCCGTAAGCTTGCGCGCACAGCGCCAGCACGGCCCGCTCGCCCAGCGGCGACGCGGCCGGTGGCGCGCGCCGGTAGCGCTCGAAGCGCTCGGCACCCGCCGCCAGCACGTACACGGCGTGCAGGCCGCGCGACCACAGGGCACGGGCGCAGGCGCCGGCCAGGTCCTGCTCGCTCCAGTCGGGACGCGCGGCGCGCAGCGCTTCGCTGGCGGCCGCGGCGGCCAGGCGCCCCACTTCGCGGTAGCGCGCCTGTTCCGGCGCCAGCAGGGGCAGGCGCTCCTCGCGCAGGGCAACGGGCAGACAGCGTTCTTGCAGGCCGGGCCGGTCGCACAGCACGGGCCGCCCTTCCGCCGCATGCTGCACGAAATGCTCGCGCAATTCGGCCAGCCGCGGCTGCATCCACGGCGTCACTTGCCAGGTCCAGCTGCCGCGCACTTCTTCCTGACGCAGCCGCTGCGCCTCGGCCGCATCCGTCAGGATGTAGGCCGCATCGCGCGTGACGAGCACCTCGGCACAGCCACACTCGGCTGAGTGGCCGGCGCTGCCCGACGCCCCCGCCGTGGCCCAGGCGAACCAGTCCACGCCGCGCAAGCGCACCGCGCCAGCCCTTTCCTGTTCCAGCCAGCCGCGCATCTGCGCCAGCTTATGTGCAATTTCCAATTCCACATTCCAGTTCATGCGATTTCCTCTGACATTTCCCATGTCACGCGCACTTGCTGCAGCTGCCGCGCCGACTCCTCGGGCAAAGCATCCATGGCGTACATGCCGGCGGCCAGCTCCGTGCCGGCCAGGTATTTGAGCCGTTCGCGCGTGCGGTACGGCGGATAAAACTGTGCGTGCAGCTGCGTTTCCGGATGCGCGCGGCCGTCTGTCGGCGCCTGGTACCAGGCCATCAGGTAAGGCATTTCGCGTTGCCACAGGCCGTCGTATTTCAGCAGGACGGTTTTCAGGGCGCGCGCCAGATCCTCGCGCTGCGCCGCCGACAGGGCCGCAAAGCTGTCCGTCTGCCGCCGCGGCATCAGCCACGCTTCATACGGGTAGCGGGCACAGGCGGGAACAAAAGCGACGGCCTCCGGCCCCAGGTACAGCAATCGCGTGCCGCCATCGGCTTCGCGCCGCGCCATATCCACCAGCAAGGCCTGGCCATGCTCGGCGAAATACGCGTGCTCCTGCTCCAGCATGCGCGCCGGCACCGGAGGAACAAAGGGATAGGCGTAGATCTGGCCATGCGGATGGTGCAGCGTCACGCCCACTTCCGCGCCACGGTTTTCGAACGGCAGCACATAAGCGATGCCGGGCCGCTTGGCGAGTTCTTGCGTGCGCGCGGTCCACGCTTGCAGCAGCAAGACGATGTGACTGACGGGCAAGGTGCCCAGCGAGGCGCCGGCATCCTGGGCGAACACCACCACTTCGCACTGGCCGGCGGCCGGCGCCGTGGCCACCGTCAGGTCGGGCGGGTCATGGGCGTCCAGCGCCAGGGTGGGAAAGCGGTTGTCGAAGACGGCGATATCGTAGTCGCCGGCCGGCAATTCCGTCGGATGGGCGGGATCGCGCGTGGGCGCCAGCGGGTTGTACTCTGGCGGAGGGAGGAAGGTGCGGCCCTGGCGATAGGCCGCGTACGCGACCCACTCGCCGCGCAAAGGATGCCAGCGCAAGTGCGGATTGGCTTCCTGCGGCAAGGGGAAAGGGCTCGGTGCAACGCCAGCGACGACGATGGGACGCCTACTGTAAAGGGTCAGCTGGCGCCCGTCGGGCTTGACGAGTTGCTCGCAATACATGATGTTTCACAATCTTAAGGCACGAATTCTTAAGACTGGGGCTGGCAAGGAAAGTTCCAGAGTTTGCGGCAACTCCGCCAGTTCAAGCAGCACCGATCCCGACCGGCACGAGTTTTTTACCGATCAGTACGCAAATTCCCGATTCGCATTATCATGTGCACAGCCTGTCATTCCTGCCGCTTTCAAGGCCGACCCTATTGTCGTCAGGGGATAGACAAATCGTCCATTGTGATTTTCCACCACGTCCCGATATCGCTACCATGATTCCATTTTCCATACTCGACCTGGCCCCCATCGCCGAAGGCAGCGACGCCAGCCAATCGTTCAAGAACACGCTCGACCTGGCGCAGCACGGCGAACGCTGGGGCTACAACCGCTACTGGCTGGCCGAACACCACGGCATGCCCGGTATCGCCAGCGCCGCCACGGCCGTCGTCATCGCCCATGTGGCGGCCGGCACGACAACCATCCGTGTGGGTGCAGGCGGCGTGATGCTGCCGAACCACTCGCCGCTCGTCATCGCGGAACAGTTCGGCACCCTGGAAGCGCTGCATCCGGGCCGCATCGACCTGGGCCTGGGCCGCGCGCCCGGCTCCGACCAGACGACGGCGCGCGCGCTGCGCCGCGACTTGCAGTCCGATGCGGAACAATTTCCGCAGGACGTGCTGGAATTGATCGACTATATGTCCGACGAGCCGCGCCAGCGCGTGCTGGCCGTACCCGGCAAGGGCGCGAAAGTGCCCGTGTGGATACTGGGCTCGAGCCTGTTCGGCGCCCAGCTGGCCGCCCACCTGGGCTTGCCGTATGCATTCGCCTCGCACTTCGCGCCGCAGATGATGATGCAAGCCGTGGCCTATTACCGCGAGCATTTCAAGCCGTCCAAGCAATTGGCCAAACCGTACGTGATGCTGGGCTTTAACGTGTTTGCCGCCGATACGGATGCCGAGGCGCACTTGCGCGCCACGTCGATGCAGCAGGCGTTCGTCAACCTGCGCACGGGCCGCCCGTCGCGTCTGCAGCCGCCCGTGCCCGGCTACCTCGAGCAATTGGGCCCGCAGGAACGCGCCATGCTCGACTCCGTCCTGTCCTGCACGGCCATCGGCGCGCCGGACACCGTGAAGGCGAAGATGGCCGCCTTTATCGCCGAAACGGGCGCCGACGAGCTGATGATCACTTCGCAGATCTTCGAGCACCAGCACCGGCTGCGCTCGTATGAAATCACGGCGCAGGTGCATGCGGAGCTGGCAAGCGCGCAGTAAGTTTTAACTCTCCCTCGGTATATATCCCCATATACCCTTTTCCCGGCCGTCGGCAACGATCGCCGGGATTTTTTTGCCTGCTCGGCAAGAAATGCGCAGCCCCGCTATCATGCTTATCCAAAAGCATCACTCGAAGAAAGTTGTAACCGCATGAAATCCGCACCCTCTACCGTCGATGCCAGCGCCCTGCTGACGTCGACCCGCATCCTGCTGTTCGCCCTGTCCGCCGGCGTGCTCGTCGCCAGCCTCTACTATGTGCAGCCGCTCACCTCCATGCTGGCCGCCTCGTTTGGCGTCAGCGTGCCGCAAGCCGGTTATCTGGTCACGGCCACGCAAATCGGCTATGTGCTGGGCATCGTCTTCCTGGTCCCCCTCAGTGACGTGCTGAACCGCCGCCAGTTGCTGACGTGGATGCTGATCGCCAAGATAGCCGCCCTGCTGCTGGCCGCCACCAGCCAGAACATCATCGTCTTTGCCATCGCCAGCGTCTTGATGGGGATCACGTCCAGCGCCTTGATGGTAGTGACGGCCATGGTGGCCTCGTACGCGCCCGATCACAGCCGGGGACGCATGGTGGGCACCGTCATGACGGGCTTGTTGCTGGGTATCTTGCTGGCGCGCACCGTCTCCGGCACGGTGTCGCAGATCAGCGGCGGCTGGCGCACCGTCTACGTCCTGGCCGCCATCGTCGTCGCGGCCCTGCTCGTCATGCTGCGCCGCATCCTGCCAAACGAGGCGCCACGCGGCAAGCTGCAATACGGAAAATTGCTGGCTTCCCTGGCCGACATCATCCGCCAGGAACCATTGCTGCGCCAGCGCGCCCTGTTCTCGGGCCTGGGCCTGGGCACCTTCAGCGTGTTCTGGACGGGCCTGACCTTTTTGCTCAGCGGCGAACCCTATCACTATTCGGAAATGCAGATCGGCCTGTTCGGCCTGGCCGGCGCCACGGGCGCCTTTGCCGCCAACACGGCGGGCCGCATGGCCGACCGCGGCTACGCGCGCCAGGCCACCTGGCTGCTGGCCGTCGCCTCGATCGCAGGCTGGGCTCTGATCGGCTTTGGCGCCCATTCGCTCGTACTATTGCTGATCGGTATCGTGCTGCTGGACATGGGCGTGATGGGCCTGCAAGTCACGCACCAGTCCATCATCTATAAACTGGCGCCGCATGCGCGCGCAAGGGTGACCACCGTGTTCATCGCGGGCGGCTTCATCGGCGCCTCCGCTGGCTCGGCCCTGGCCAGCGCCAGCTATACGGCCGGCGGCTGGCCCGCCCTGTGCATGGTGGGCGGCGCCATGCCGCTGCTGATGCTGATCGTGTGGAGCAAGTACCGGCACACGCAGCGGCGGCTGGAACGGGCAGCCTGATCCGACGCTGCGGCGCCAGCCATGTTGTCGGATTACGCTCTACGAGCTAATCCGACCTACGCCTGATGCTGGTGAAACAAGCCACGTAGGTCGGGTTAGCGCGCCAGCGCGTAAGCCGACAACATTGTTGGCACAAACCACGCCTTACTTTGCAGCCTGCTCGCGCGCCTTGCCGAACGCATCGCCCGCCTTCCACGCCGGCATCTTCGCCGCGTTGGCCACCGCTAGACCCAGGTTCAAGGTAAATTGCGCTTGCTGCGTCATGCCCGACAAATCCCAGCTGGCGTCGTACTCATCGGTGACTTGATGATAGCGGGGGCCATAGGCGGCGGCCTTGGCTTTCGACTTTTCCACGTCCTTGATGTACTCGCGTCCGCCATTGATGGAAAACGCGGGCACACCCGCCTTGGCAAAGCTGAAATGGTCGCTGCGGAAATAGCCGCCGGCCAGGTCGGGACGCGCTTGCGCGATGTGCATGCCCATGGCTTTGGCGGTTGCCGCCGCCATGGCGCCCAGCTCCGTGCGCTCGCTGCCTTGCGCGCCGATGTCGTGCGTGGCGCCAACAAAGTTCAGGCTGTCCAGATTCAGCGCGGCCGCCGTCTTGTTCAACGGCCATAGCGGGTCGGCCGCATACGCGGCGCTGCCCAGCAAGCCCTGCTCCTCGGCCGCTACCCACAGGAAAATCTGCGTGCGCTTCGCAGGCTTTTTCACGGCTTCCTGCGCCATGGCCAGCAAGCCGGCCGTGCCCGAGGCATTGTCGACGGCGCCGTTGTAGATGGTATCGCCAGTATCTCCCTGCTTGCCCAGGTGATCCCAGTGGCCACTGTAAATGACGGCTTCATCCTTCAATGCCGGGTCGGTACCCGGCACCATGCCGGCGATGTTGAACTGTTCCACCTTGCGCACGATGGACTTCATTTCGCCCGACAGCTTGGCATTCAAGGCGACGGCCTTGAAGTCCTTGCTTTCCGCCTGCGCGCGCAAGGCGTCCAGGTCCTGGCCGCCGGCCGCAAACAGGCGGCGCGCCGCGTCTTCCGCGATCCAGCCCTGCAACGGCGTACCGGCCGTGCGGTCCGCCAATTGAAAACGTTCGCTGCCACTCCAGCTATTCTGTACTACGCTCCAGTCGTACGAGGCCGACGGTTTCGTGTGGATCAGCAAGACGCCAGCCGCGCCCTGGCGCCTGGCTTCCTCGAATTTGTAGGTCCAGCGGCCGTAATACGTGAGCGCCTTGCCGGCGAAACGATCCGGCTCGGCAATGGTCGGCTGCGGGTCGTTGACCATCATGACGACGATCTTGTTTTTGACATCGACACCCTTGAAATCGTTCCAGCCCTCTTCCGGCGCCGTGATGCCGTAGCCGACAAATACCAGTGGCGCGTCGAACGTGTGCGCGGCAACGGAGTCGCCCGTGGCCCAGACCCAGTCCGGACCGAAGGCCAGCGGCACGGCCTTGCCGTCCGCCATCGCCTGCAGGCTGCTATCTTGCGGCAAGGACTTCACGCCGGCGATTTGCACGCTCTGGCGGTAGCTGTTGCCGCGCACGGGTTTCAAGCCGGCCATCTGCGCCTGGGTTTCCAGGTACGCCACCGTCAGGTCAGCACCGCGCTGGCCCGTGCCGCGGCCTTCCAGTAAATCGTTGGACAGGAAGGCCAGGTGGGCGCGCAAGGGCGCTTCCTGCACCACGGGCAAACCGGTCGCGGCGTGGGCGGAAAACGCCAGCGCGGTCAAGGTCAGGGAAGAAAACAGCTTCTGCATAAGATCCTTTGGGTAAGAGGAGGAAAGCGGTACGGCGGATAGCCAAGCCGGCGATTGTATGCCATGGGGAAAGGCGCATCAAAATGCGGACGAAAAAAATCCCCGCGGCAAGGGCGGGGATGTTTCAGGAAGAACGCTCAGACCAGCAGGGCGGCCGCCAGGGATTCGATCTCTTCCGCCGATTCCTCGAGGATGGTGTGCAGGGTGCTGCCGCCGATGCCGAAATCGATCTTCGCCGCCGCCTGGCGCCGCGCGGCGCTTTCCGGCGGATGCAAAGGCGAGCCGACGGGCGACAGATCGTTGGCCAGCACCAGGGTCGCGCCCAAGGTGCGGGGCGGGAACGTGCTGCCGCCGTGCCACATGCCTTCCACGGCTTGCAAGACCAGGTCCGGCACTTGCAGCTGGCGCAGCACGCCGCGGCCGATCAGCTTTTCGCCGTATTCGATCCAGTCTTCGGTATTGTCGTCCAGCAAACCCGGATATTCCTCGGCGCGCGACAGCAGATAAAAGCCGCCCACTTCGTGCACGATGGCGGCGAACATGGCCGTTTCCACGTCCACGTGCGTGACTTTCTTGGCGATCACCTGGCTCAGCGCGGCCACATGGGCCGTGTGTTCCCACAGCCGGGCCGCCTTGGCGCGCAATTGCGGGTCCGTGATCTGGCTGCCCAGCTGGCGCACGATGACGGACGCCACCATCGATTTCAGGGTGGCAAAGCCCAGGCGCGAAACGGCCGCGCGCACATTGGCGATTTCATTGCCGGAACGGTTGTAGGCGGCCGAGTTGGCCAATGCCACGACCCGGGCCGACAGCAGCGGCTCGGCCATGACCATGCGAGCGGCCGCTTCGATATGGCAATCGGGGTCGTCCAGCGCTTCCTGCAGCTTCAAGGTGGCCTTGACGTTGGCGGGGAACGTCAGCTCGCCCTTGCTCGCTTGCAGCGCGATAATCTTGAATACTTCCAATCTGTCCATGGGGCAATCTCCGGTACGGGCCTGTTCAGGCTTTGCTGTGTGGGTGGGCCGGGAATGCGCTCCCGGCCCTGCTCCCGTTTCCGGCAATATTACAGCAAGTTTATACTCAAACCTATTACTTTCCGGAAACTTTCCCGGCCACGCCTTCGACAAAATAATCCATCTTCGTCAGCGCCGCATCGTCCAGCACGCCTTTGTCCAGGCGTACCTTGCCATCGTTATCCTTGATCGGTGCGCTGAACGGATTGAGCTTGCCAGCTACCAAGTCTTTCTCGCGCGCCAATACAAACTGTTTCACGTCGGCCGGCACGGCGGCATTGATGCCTTCCAGCTTGACCATGCCATCCTTGATGCCGCCCCAGGTGCTGCTGGACTTCCACGTACCGTCCAGCACGGCTTGCGCCTGCTTCGTGTAGTAATCGCCCCAGTGGTGGGTGACGGCGGCCAGCTGCGCTTTCGGTCCGTATTTTTTCATGTCCGAGTGGTAGGCGATCGCATACTTGCCCTTCTCTTCGGCCGCCTGCACCACGGCGGTCGAGTCCGTGTGATGGGTGACCACGTCGGCGCCCTGGCCGATCAGGGTGATGGCCGCGTCGCGCTCCTTGCCCGGGTCGAACCAGCTATTGACCCACACCACTTTCACTTCCGCCTTCGGGTCGACACTGCGCATGCCGCGCGTAAAAGCGTTAACTCCCTGCAACACTTCCGGGATGGGGAATGCCGCCACATAACCGGCGACGTGGGTCTTGCTCATCTTTCCCGCCAACACGCCGGCCAGGTAGCGGCCCTCGTAGAAACGGGCATTCGTGTTGGCCACATTGACGGCCGTCTTGTAGCCCGTCAAATGAATGAACTTCACATTAGGAAATTGTTTCGCCACCTTCAAGGTGGGATTCATGTAGCCGAACGAGGTCGTAATGACCAGCTTGCTGCCCGTCTGCGCCAGGTCGCGGATCACCCGTTCCGCATCGGCGCTCTCCGGCACGTTTTCCACGTACTTGGTGGTGATCTTGCCGCCCAGCGCCTTTTCCATTTCCTTGCGGGCCTGATCGTGCTGGGTGGTCCAGCCCGCGTCGCCAATGGGGCTGATATACACGAAGCCCACATTCAGCGGAGCGGCAGCGGGCGCGGCGGCCATGGCGGGCATGGAGGACATCAGCGCAGCACCGCAAACGGCGGCGCACAACAGTTTCTTGGACATGGTTTTCCTTGTGGTCAGTGATTAATTTCCGGGATTGAAATTTTTCCCCAGCGAAGCGGGCATGTTGAGCTTGATGTAATTGGCGTTGCTGGAAATGAGCACGAGCACGACGATGGCCGCCACGTAGGGCAGCATCGACAGCAATTGCGACGCAATCGGTACGCCCAGCGCCTGCGCGTGGAACGTCAATATCGTGATGCCGCCGAACAAATAGGCGCCGCCCACCACGCGCGCCGGGCGCCAGGTGGCAAAGGTCGTCAGTGCCAGCGCGATCCAGCCCCGCCCCGCCACCATGCCCTCGACCCACAGCGGCGTGTAGACGAGCGACAGGAAGGCGCCGGCCAGGCCGCAGCAGGCGCCGCCGAACAGCACGGCCGCCAGGCGGATGCGGCGCACGGGATAGCCGAGCGCATGCGCGGACGCGGGCGACTCGCCCACGGCGCGCAGCACCAATCCTGCCCGCGTGCGGTACAAAAACCAGGCGATGGCCAGGCACAGCAGCAAGGACAGATACACCATCGGATGCTGGCGGAACAGGGCCGGCCCCAGCACGGGAATATCTTCCAGGAAGGGGATGCCGAAGCGGCCGTTCTGCAAGCTGTTGCCCACGTACTTCAAGCCGATATACGTGGACGCGCCCGCGCCAAACAGCGACAAAGCCAGACCCGTCGCATACTGGTTCGTGCCCAGCCACACGGTCAGCCAGGCAAAGAAGCCGGACAGCACCATGCTGGCGCCCGCCCCTGCCAGGAAGCCCAGGGTGGGACTGCCCGTGTTGACGGCCACGGCAAAGCCCGTGATGGCCGAGACCAGCATCATGCCTTCCGCGCCCAGGTTGACCACGCCCGCTTTTTCATTCACCAATAAACCGAGCGCGGCCAGCATCAGCGGCGTGCCCGCATTGATGCTGGCCGCAATCAATGGCGCGATGGTCAGGGCCAGGTTATCCATGTTTTCTCCAGCGCAATTTGTATTGGATCAGCACGTCGCAGGCGAGCAAGGCAAACAGCAAGATGCCCTGGAACACGCCGGTAATCGCACTGGGCAATCCGAGGCGCGACTGCGCCAGTTCGCCGCCGATATAAAACAGGGCCATGACGAAGCTGGAAAAAATCACGCCCACGGGATGCAAGCGTCCCACGAAGGCGACGATGATGGCGGCAAAGCCGTAGCCGGGCGAGACCGTGGGCGTCAACTGTCCCATCGGCCCCAGCACTTCGCAGGCGCCCGCCAGGCCGGACAGGGCGCCGCAGATCAGCAAGGACGACCACAAGGTCTTGCGCGAAGAAAATCCCGCATAGCGGGCGGCGGCCGGCGCCATGCCGCCCACGCGCAGGCGGAAGCCGGCAATGCTGCGGGATAAATACAGCCAGCCGCCCAGCGAGGCCAGCAAGGCGAAGACGATACCTACGTGCAAGCGCGTATCGCTGATCACCATCGGCAGCAGCAAGCCGTCCGACAGCAGTTTCGACTGCGGAAAATTGAAACCTTCCGGGTCGCGCAGCACGCCATACACAAGATAGCTGAGCAGCAATTGGGCGATGTAGACGAGCATCAGCGAGACGAGGATTTCGCTGGCGTTGTAGCGGTCGCGCAGCCACGCCACCAATCCCGCCCACGCCATGCCGCCCGCCATGCCGGCCACCAGGGACACGCCGATGATGGCCGCGCCGCCGACGCCATCGTCGAGGTACAGCGCGGCCGCGCCGCCGCAGATGGCGCCCAGGGTCAACTGCCCTTCGGCGCCGATGTTGTAGATGTTGGCGCGAAAGCAGATGGCCAGGCCGACGGCGATCAAGAGCAAAGGCGCCACCTTGAGACCCAGCTCGGACCAGCCGTGCGCGTCGCGCAAGGGTTCGACAAAGAAGACGGCCAGTCCCGCCAGCGGATCGTGTCCCAGCGCAATAAACAGCAGCGCCCCGCACAGCACGGTGAGCAAGACGGCCAGCACCGGCGACAGCCACGACATCAGCCGCGACGGGGACGGACGGGCTTCCAGGCGCAAGGCAAACTTAGCCATGGGCTGCCTCCTGCGGCCACAACCCGCTCATCCATTGCCCCACCTGCGCCACGCTGGCCTCGCCCACGTCGAGCGACGGCGAGATTTTTCCCTTCGCCATCACCAGCAAGCGGTCGCTGATGTCGAACAATTCATCGAGTTCCTCCGATACGACCAGCAGCGCGCAACCGGCGTCGCGCAGCGCCAGCAATTCGGCGCGGATTTGCGCGGCCGCGCCCACGTCCACGCCCCAGGTCGGCTGCGCCACGACCAGCACCGTGGGTTCGCGCATGACTTCGCGTCCGACTATATATTTCTGCAAGTTGCCGCCCGACAGGCTGCGCGCCAGCGCCTGCGGCCCGCCTGCCTTGACCTGGAAACGGGCGATGATGGCGGCCGCCCGCTGCGCGATAACCTTGTGGCGCACGAAGCCGTGGCGGATGGTGGCCGGTGTCTGCAGGCTCAACAAAACGTTGTCCGCCAGCGCCATGTCGGGCACGGCGCCGCGTCCCAGCCTTTCCTCGGGCACGAAACCGAAGCCCAGGGCGCGCCGGCGTCCCGGCGGCAAGCGTCCCGCTGGCGTGCCATTCAGCACGATGCTGGCGGCGGGGGCGCGCATGTCCTCGCCCGACAGGGCCGCCAGCAATTCCTGCTGGCCATTGCCGGACACGCCCGCGATGCCGACGATCTCGCCCGCACGCACGTCGAAATGGATATCGATCAATTGCGTGGCAAACGGGTGGCTCTTCGGCAAGTTCAGGCCCCTGACACTCAGCATGGCCGCACCGGGCGTGCGCGTCACGCGCGTGACGGCCGGCGGTTCGGCGCCGATCATCATGCGCGACAGGCTGGCCGCCGACTCTTGTGACGGGTCGCATACCCCCGCGTTCTTGCCGGCGCGCACCACCGTGCACGTATGGCACAGGGCGCGGATCTCGTCGAGCTTGTGGCTGATGTAGAGGATGCTGCAGCCTTCGGCCGCCAATTGGCGCAAAGTGGTAAACAGTTTTTCGACGGCGCCCGGCGTCAGCACGGACGTCGGCTCGTCGAGGATCAACAGTTGCGGCTTGGCCAGCAAGGCGCGCACGATTTCCACGCGCTGGCATTCGCCGACAGACAAGGTGTGGACGTGGCGCTGCGGTTCCAGGTCCAGGCCGTACTGGCGCGCCGTGTCTTCGATGCGCTGAGCCAGCTCCGCCATATTGGTGCCAGCGGGCAAACCGAGGGCGATGTTTTCCGTCACGGTCAATGTGTCGAACAGGGAAAAGTGCTGGAACACCATGGCGATGCCGAGCGCCCGCGCGGCCGACGGGTTGGCGATCTCGACTTCGCGGCCATTCCACAGGATGCGGCCGCCATCGGGCTGCACGGCGCCGTAAATGATTTTCATCAGGGTCGATTTGCCGGCACCGTTTTCACCGAGCACGGCATGGATCTGTCCGGGCGCGACGTTGAGACAGATGCCGTCGTTGGCCACCACGGCCGGATAGCGCTTGCTGATATCGAGGAGTTCCAGGCGTGCCGTCATTGTTTTTTTCGTGCCTCGCTGCGTGGTATGCGGGATGTTGATCGGTGAAAAAAATCAACACTCTGTCTCTATCGTATCGGCATCCGCGGCGCTTGGGGAGCGGGCGCGGCGGCGCGCATTTCTATTTCCGCAAAAAAACAACACCTGTATACAATTTTGAAAAAAATTATCAGCTTTGCAGCGGCTGCCTTGCCCCGCAAGGGCGGGAAGGTGCGATGATTATATGCAGGAACTGATAGTAAGTATGCAGACAAGACATATCGCCCGACGCGGCGCTTCTCGCATCATGGATTGAACGGTGCGCAATTTTCCTCATCGCAGCGCTTCGTGCGCACTACGCACCCTGCTATCCCCCGTTCCCGTTTTATCACATCATCAGGAGCCGAAAGTGCCAAAAACCCTACCGTGTCTGTTGCTTTGCCTCACTACCACCCTCGGCGCGGGCGCGACCGCCCAGGCTGCCGAATGGAGCGATACCGCGCTGAGCTGGCGCGCCGGCAACGACTACCGCGAGCCGTTCAATCCGGACGACATCAAGAAAAACATCTTCGCCATCACGCACGCCAGCGGCTACAAATACGGCAGCAATTTCGTCAACCTCGATTTCCTCATGTCCGACAGCAAGGACCCTGGCGCGCTCGGTAAAACGTCCGGCGCGCAGGAAGCGTACCTCGTGTACCGCAACACCATCGACATCGGCAAGGTGCGCGGCAGCGACATCAAGTTCGGCCCCGTGCGCGGCGTCGGCGTCACCCTCGGTTTCGACGTCAACACCAAGAACGACGTCGGCTACAACTCGCGCAAGCGCATGCTGGTAGCCGGCCCTACCCTGATGTGGGACGTGCCCGGCTTCTTCAACACCAGCCTGCTGTTGCTGCGCGAAAGCAACGCCCCCAGCGGCGCCTTCCAGCCCATCTCGCAAGTAACAGGCCGCTACACGTATAAAACGCACGCCATGCTGACGGGCGCCTGGGGCATCCCCCTGTCGCCGCTGTTCTCGTTCGAAGGCTTCTTTAACCTCATCGATTCGAAAGGCAAGGATGAAGTGGGCCGTGACACGGCGGTGGAAACGAACATCGACATGCAGGTGATGTTCGACGTGGGCGCGGCCCTGGGCAGCGCCAAGAACACCTTCCGCGTGGGCCTGGAATACCAGTACTGGAAGAACAAGTTCGGCAACTCGCCCGCCACCACGGGCAACGTGGGCCAGACGGCGAAGACGCCGATGATACGTGCGGAGTATCATTTCTAATTGCAGCAATCAATACCCACGAACGTAGCGAATGCCGGCATGGAAACTTTGTGCTGGAGAGACTACGTTCGTGGACAGCCACTACAGTATGACAAAGGCAAACGGAGCTGATTGCACACGCCCGTGTGCTTTCCGCATTTGACACGTCTGATTCCCTCCACGATACTTGACGCTTGCTCCACTCCGGTTAACAAGCGCCGTCGCCGCTTTGCCAGCACGCATGAACAGTCTTCTCTCCTCCTCCCCCTACATCGGCCGCTTCGCCCCCTCCCCCTCCGGTCCCCTGCACATGGGCTCGCTCGTTGCCGCCATGGCCAGTTATCTTGATGCGAAGGTGCATCGCGGCACGTGGCTGTTGCGTATCGAGGACCTGGACTATGACCGCAATGTCGAGGGCGCCGACGTCGGCATCCTGGCCAGCCTGCAGCGCTGCGGCATGCATTGGGATGGCGAGGCGACGTGGCAGAGCCGGCGGCTGCCGCTGTACGAGGCGGCGCTGAAGCAGTTGCAGGACGATGGGCTCGTGTATGCGTGCGGCTGTTCGCGCAAGGAAATCCAGGATTCGAATTTGCAGGCCGGCGCGCCGAAAAATGGGGCCGCCGTGTATCCGGGCACGTGCCGCCACGGTTTGGCGCCGGGCAAGGCGGCGCGGGCCTTGCGGCTGCGGGTGCCGCAGGGGGCCGATGCGGTGTACGCTTTTACCGACCGCTGGGCGGGTCCGCAGCGGCAGGACCTGGCCAGCGAGGTGGGCGACTTCATCGTGCTGCGCGGCGATGGCTACTGGGCGTATCAGCTGGCCGTCGTGGTCGACGATGGCGCGCAGGGGATTACGCAGGTGGTGCGCGGCGCGGACTTGCTCGACTCCACGCCGCGCCAGCTGTATCTGCAGGATGTGCTGGGCTTGCCGCACCCCGGCTTCCTGCACGTGCCTGTCGTTACGAACGACAGCGGCGAAAAGCTGTCCAAGCAGACGGGCGCCCTCGCCTTCGATACAGGCACACAAGCCGAACTGCTGACGTCGGCGCTGCTGCCGGCCACCCGCTTCCTCGGCCTCGACGTGCGTGCCGACAATGTGGAAGATTTCTGGCGGCAAGCCATTCCCACCTGGGCGCAGCGGCTGGCGCGACTTCCCGAGCGCACATAAAAAAACCCGCCGCGGCGCGAACCGGGCGGGTAGCAATGCAGGCGCCAGCCGCTAGGGCCGGCGCCTGGTATCAGGCAATTAGAAGTTGCCTTTGAACTGCACACCAAACTGACGTGGCTCATTGATGAAACCCGTACGGTTGTTGAAGTCGATGGCGCCCGTGATGCGCTGGGTATCGGTGATGTTGCGGCCAAAAACGGCCATTTCATACTTGCCAGCATCCCAGGTGTAGCCCACGCGCAAGCCGCCTTCGACCATTGCCTTGCCGGTGAACTCGGTCGCTTCATACAGGAAGAAGTTGATCTTGCTGCGGTAAGCCCAGTCCGTGAAGACGAAGAATTCGCCGTTTTCCATCGGGATCGAATAACGGCCCGTGGCGGTGATCGTCCACTTCGGCGCTTGCGGCAATGGATTGCCGTCGATGATGGCACGGTTGCCGGTGGTCAGCGAATCGGTCACGGTGCAACGCGTTTGGGCGCAGGTAGCGATCGACAGGCTTGGATCCTTGATTTCCGTGAAGTTGTAGCTGCCGCCCAGGGACATCTTCAGGCTCGGCGTGACAAAACCTTCCAGTTCCAGTTCCGCGCCGCGGCCGTTCGTCTTCGCTGCATTGATCAAACGCGTCACGTTCGAGGTGCCGCCAACGACCGTCAATTGCTGGTTCTTCACCTGGTAGTTGTACAGGCTGAAGGCCACGCGGGCGCGGCGCTCGAACAGATCGGCCTTGATGCCGGCTTCGAACGAGGTGATCGTTTCCGCATCGGCCACGGTGACGGGCACGCTGGTGCTGGCCGGAGCGATACTTGGCGCGCGGAAACCGGTGGCGACACGGCCGTAGAAGTTCACGTCCTTGTTGTATTTATAGGTGCCGCTCAAGTCCCAGTTGACCTTGGCTTTGCTGACATCGGCGCTGGTCGGGCTGACCTGCACGATGTTGGTCGCTTCCACCGTGTTGAAATCCTTCTTGTCCTTGGTGTAGCGCAAACCGGCGCGCAGCATGAAGTCATCGTTGACGGCGTAGTTGACGGAACCAAACGTTGCCCAGGCCGAGTTCTTCTGGCGGCTGGCCAGGTGCGTGGTCAGCGCATGCGTGTTGGTATCGAAGTTGTCGGTGAAACCGTTGGCATCTTCGTTGAAGTAGTACACGCCAGCCTGCCAGTTGAGCGGACCGGCATTCTTCGATTCGGCGCGGAATTCTTGCGAGTATTGCTTCACGCTGGTGATGCCGCCGGCCGTTTCAACCTGGAAAGGAATGAAGCCAGGACCCGTTGGCGTGCCGCCATCGATGTCACCATGCGACACATAATTGCCGACCTGTTCAAAGCCGGTGACCGAGTACAGTTTAATACCGTCCAGGTCCCAGCTCAGGCGGGCGCTGGCGCCGTTGGTGCGCAGGCGCTGGAAATTCGGTGCATTCGTGAACGACTTGTTCGGGTCGAAACCGTCAACGATATCGTTCGTGCCCTGCTTGATCATGTTGGCGTAGAAGATGCGCGCGCTACCCGTGGTACTGCGCTGGTGCACATTGAACAGGGCGTTGAACATGGTGTTCGGTGCGTACAGCAGTTGCACGCGTTCGGCGTGTTCGTCGTAGCCGTCCAGTGCGTTTTTCTGGCCTGTAAACGTGTTGTCGACGTAGTCGTCGCGGTGCTGGCGCAGGGTCGAGAAGCGCAGCGCCCATTCTTTGCTCAGCGGCACGTTGACGGCGCCGTCGAAGTTGGTCGTGTTGTGCGTGGCGGCGGAAACGTTGTAATAGCCTTCAACCTTGTCCAGGTTCGGCTTGACGGATTCGAACTTGACCACGCCGGCAGGCGTATTGCGGCCGAACAATGTACCTTGCGGGCCGCGCAATACTTCCACGCCAGCCACGTCGAAAATCGGATAGCCCTTGAGGATAGGATTTTCTTGCACGACATCGTCGTAAATCAGGGAAACAGGTTGCGATGCAAAGATGTTGAAGTCGGTGTTGCCGTAGCCGCGGATGTAGAAGCGGGGGAAGGTGCGGCCGTTCGACGATTCCACGTTCAGGCTCGGCACTTTGCCAGCCAGCACGCGGATATCCTGACCGCTGGAGACCAGCACGTCGAGCTTTTCATCGCGCAGCAGCGACACGGAGACGGGCACGTCGCGGATATTTTCCTTGCGGCGCTGCGCCGTCACGGTCACGGTTTCCAGCTGGCTGGCGGCGGGCGCCGTATCAGCAGCGACTTCATCTGCATAAGCCGAGCCGATAGGCAGGGCAGCGGACAGTGCCAGCATGGCGGCGCTTTTGGCGCACAACCGCTTGTGCATCTTGGACATCTTGATCATGTTGTTTCCCAGAAGTTTAAAAAAAGAATTGCGAAACCTGTCTCCGGCTTATGTACGGCGCTGGATGATCGTGTGCACCATCACGGTGCAGCAGCGCGAGCGGATGTCTCTCCGCTCCTGGTGTCACTGGCTCTGCCCTGGCTGTCGTGCTAGCTGACAGCGGTAGCGGCCGCATCTCCGGGATGTCTGATGAACACCAACTTTTGAGTAAGGCGCCAATTTAATTCAAGCGCCTTATGCGCTGCAAGAATATTGTTATGTAAAATATTCATTCATCAACATAAAGGGCCGACTAGTGGTTATTCAGCCACAATAACGCCCTTGCCTTGCTATTTGGCCTGATGACTTGCCGCATGGCACCCGTTTTTCGCCTGGCCAGACGAAAGCCAAATTGGCATCCTGCAAGACAGCCCCGACGGTAAAAATAGTTGTAATATCGCCAGACTTGCGCTGCCATGCCGCCCCATTCCAGTGCGGCCGCGGCTCCATGCACCATCGTTAATCGCCGCCATGCCAGAACCCAGCCAGCCCAGCAACGCCGTCCCGTCCTCCACCGTCGCCGCCCAGGCGGCGCATTTACTGCTGAGCGCCCATTGCGACATCGTCTGGAGCACGAAAACCTTCGGCCAGTTCGATGCCGACCAGCCCACCTGGCGCGCCTTCACGGGTCAGACCGAGGCTGAACTGCTGGGCCGCGGCTGGGTCAATGCCCTGCATCCGGACGACCGCAACTTGCCTTACGTCGTGCCCTCGCACCTGACCAGTGTGTTTGAAGCGGAATACCGGCTACGCCACGTCAGCGGCGCCTACCGCAATATGCTCGTGCGCATGCTGCCGGTATTGGCGCCCGATGGCAGCATCGTTGAATGGCTCGGTTCGCATTGCGACGTGACGCAGCAACGGCAGACGGAACAACGGCTGCGCCTGGCCATGCAAGGTGGCCGCATGGGTACGTGGGAGATCGACCTGGGCAGCGGCAGCATGGCCGGCTCCGATGCGTTCAAGGCCAATCTGGGCCTGCCGCCTGACAGCCACATCGATTACGCGCAGCTGACGGGCGCCATGCTCGACGGCGACCTGCAGCACTGGCAAGCGGTCGTGCACGCGGCCATCGCCAGCGCCGGCGATTTCGAAATCGACATCCGCGTGCGCTGGCCCGATGGTTCGCTGCACTGGGCGCACATGCGTGGCACCTGCGCCAGCGATGGCGCCGGCAACGTGATCGCGCTGTCCGGCATCTCGCTCGACCTGACGGCCAGCAAGCAGAACGAGGAAACCCTGCGCCTGACCCTGGCGGCAGGCGAAGTGGCCACCTGGAACTGGGACATCATTGCCGACCGGGTCACGGCCGACAGCAATATGGCGCGTTTGTTCCCCGTCAATACCGATGCGGCCACGGCGGCGCCACTGGCGCGTTACATGGACATCATCCATCCCGATGACCGAGAACAGGTCAGCGCGCAGATTACCGAGGCGCTGCACGCACACACGCCGTTCGAGGCCAGTTACCGCGTCGGCGCCGGCGATGGCCAGTACCGCTCGGTCATCGCGCGGGGCCGCGCGGAATACGCGCCCGATGGCACGCCCCTGCAATTGCCCGGTGTCCTGCTCGACATCACGCGCCAGAAGCAGGTGGAAGATGCGCTGCGCCGCAGCGAGGAGCGCTACCGCACCCTGATCGAACTGATGGACCAGGCCTTTTGCGTGATCGAAATGCTGTACGACGAGCAAGGCCGCCCCGTGGATTTCCGCTACCTCGAAGGCAATCGCTCCTTCGTCAAGCAGTCGGGACTGGAAAATGCCATCGGCAAGACCATCCGCAGCTTCGTGCCCGACCACGACCAGCACTGGTTCGACCTGTACGACCAGGTCGTCAAGACGGGCGAGCCCGTGCGCTATGAAAACGAAGCCGTGGCCATGGAGCGCTGGTTCGAAGTCTTCGCCGCGCGCCTGGGCGGCCCCGGCAGCCGCCTGCTGACGGTGCTGTTCAGCGACATCAGCGAGCGCAAGCGCTCGGAGCAGCAATTGCGCCAGCTGGCCGACAACCTGTCCGAAATGGACCGGCGCAAGACGGAATTCCTCGCTACCCTGGCGCACGAACTGCGCAACCCGCTCGCGCCCATCCGCAATGGCTTGCAGATCATGCGCCTGGCCGCCGACAAGCCCGCCACCGTGGCGCGCGTGCGCGACGTGATGGAGCGGCAGGTCAATCAGATGGTGCATCTGGTCAATGATTTACTCGACGTGGCTCGCATCACGCGGGGCCAGATCGAACTCAAGCTCGAACGCACGGACTTGAAAGCCATCATCGCTTGCGCCGTGGAGACGAGCATGCCGCTGATCGAAGCGGGCCGTCACCAGTTGCGTGTAGAACTCGACGAACAGGCGCTGCCGCTCGAGGCCGACCCCACGCGCCTGGCGCAAGTGCTGGGCAATTTGCTCAACAACGCCGCCAAGTACACGCCGGCCGGCGGCCACATCAGCTTGCGCGCATTACGCGATGGCCACGAGGCATTGATCGAAGTCCAGGACAGCGGCGTGGGCATACCCGCTGAATCGATCACGACCGTGTTTGACATGTTCACACAGGTGGGGCAAAACATGGGCAGGGCTCAGGGCGGCCTGGGCATCGGCCTGTCGCTCGTGCGTCGCCTGGCCGAGTTGCATGGCGGCAGTGCCGCGGTGGCCAGTCCCGGCGCCGGCCTGGGCAGTACCTTCAGCGTACGCCTGCCCCTGCTGGCGGCGCAGCCAGCCGCCCCCATCACACCTGCCGTGTCCGCCAGCGCCGCCGATGGCCCACGCTTCCGCGTGCTGGTGGTCGACGACAATGTCGACGCGGCCGTTACCCTCGCCGCCGTGCTCGACATGATGGGCCATGCCACGCAAGTGGCCCATGATGGCGCACAGGCCCTGGCCGTGGCGCCGCAGTTTTTACCGGACGTCATCTTCCTCGACATCGGCTTGCCCGGCATGAACGGCTACGAAGTAGCGCGCGCGCTGCGCCGGATACCGGCCGGCGCCAGCGTCGTGCTCGTCGCATTGACGGGCTGGGGCGCCGAAAACGACCGCAGCCAATCGAGCGCGGCCGGCTTCGACCACCATCTGACCAAACCGGCCAACCTGCTCGCCATCGGCGAACTGCTGGCCACTCTTTCCACTCCAAAAACACTGACAGACCATGACTGAATCCCTGAACCACGTCCGCCGCAACCTCCTGCTGGCTGGCGGCGCTACCCTGCTGTGCCCGGCACCGTTGCTGTTTGCCGCGCCCGCCACCAGCATCGCCACCGCCCAGACGCAACTGGCCGCGCTGGAACAAGCCGCAGGCGGACGCCTCGGCGTTGCCGCCTGGCGCCAGGGCAGCGAGCTGCGCGTTGCCTATCGCGCCGACGAACGCTTTCCCTTGGCCAGCACTTTCAAGGCCATGCTGGCGGGTGCCGTGCTGGCCCGCAGCGCCAGCCAGCCGGGCTTGCTGGACCAGCACGTGCGTTACGAGAAAAAAGAACTGGTCACCTACTCGCCCATCACGGAAAAGCACCTGGCCGACGGCATGAACGTGGCCGATCTGTGCGCCGCCACCTTGCAATACAGCGACAATAGCGCGGCCAATTTCCTGATGACACTCTTGGGCGGGCCGCAAGCCGTGACGGCGTTTGCACGTAGCATCGGCAATACGGTGTTCCAGCTGGAACGCTGGGAAACGGAATTGAACAGCGCCATCCCCGGCGAAGTGCGCGATACGGCCAGCCCCGCGTCGATGGCGCACAGCTTGCAGCAATTATTATTGGGAAATAGCTTGCCGGCACCACAGCGCCAGCAACTGGGCACCTGGATGCGCGGCAACACGACGGGCGACAAGCGCATCCGCGCCGGCGTGCCGGCCGGCTGGCAAGTGGCCGATAAAACCGGCTCGGGCGCCTATGGCAGCGTCAACGATATCGGCGTCGCCTACCCGGCCAGCGGCGCACCGCTGGTGATCGCCGTGTACTACACGCGCGAACAGAAAAATGCGGACACGAACCAGGACATCATCACGGCCGCCACGCGCATCGTGACGGCCGCGCTGGTGTAATTACTTCGGCAGTGCCGCCATGAACCCCGCATACGTCGACCAGGCGGGGTCGGCCGCGCTGCGGATTTCGATCGGGAACTTTGGACGCGGTGCCAGCGCCGTGTTCAGGCGATTGAAGAATTCTTCGCCCGACTGCGTGTAATAAATCCATTCGCGCAAGTTTTCACCGGTGGACACCAGCGCCAGGGTGGCGAAGCCGTCTTCTTCCACCACGGGCGCCAGCGCCGCTTCCAGCTCTTCCATGTGCTCGCGCTCGTTCGGCGCGGGCATGCCCGTCTCGTCCTCGTAACGCCAGGCGATGATGATGCGGTCCGGCTGCGATGACAGGTCCCAGTCGTCATGGAAGGCGTCGACGTAACGGTAGATGATGGCCATCTCGTCGCTATGCGTGACGATGGTGCCCCAGCTGCGGGCGGAAGTGGAATTTTCGTTCATGGTTGCAACAGTCAAAAAAATAAATCGAGGGTGCGCAGCTTACAGCACTGGCGGGCAAGTCACATTCCACGCATCATACTGGGCACCGCTCTTGCGCAGCCAGACACGGGCGTAGCTGTCGCGGTCGCTCTTGAACACGAGCGCATAGCGCTCTTCGGCACGCGGTGCGGCGGCGCCCACATCGACGGCCGCCAGCGAGAACTTCAGCGCCCGCAACGGGGCGCAGGCCGTATTGCCAGCCATCAGCAAGCGCGCCCGTTCCAGCAGCGACTTTTGATACAGCAACACGCCTTCCAGTTCCCCATCAGGGACACGCTGCAGCATGCGCACAGGTTCAGCCACAGGCCGGCAGGTGCCACGGTCGAGCCAGGCGTAATACTCCATCCCCGCCTCCTGCCAGCGCGCCTGCTTGCCCTCGCCGTGCAGCACGAACTTGGTGCGCTGCGTCCGGCACAGCGCGCCATGGCCGCGATACGGCGACGTTTCCACGCTGCCCACCACTTCGCTGCCGCGTCCGCCCACCACGGGCACGCTCTCGAACACGGTACGCGCTGCGGGCTCGCCCGGATATTGCTGCGCATAAAACTCCAGCAAGGACGCGCGCTGCTGCGCATCGACCGCCACCGCCTCGGCGGCACTGGCAGGGAGGCACAGAGCCGACACGACACACAGCGCCAAGGGGCGCACGAAATAAGCAGGCATGTATCCTGGCATGGCATTCCTTCAATCGACGTTCAAGGGCGGGTATCGCCCAAGCGCAGATTATATAGTTAGCAGGAAATGAAAGGCGGACGCGGCGTCAGGACGTGCG
This sequence comes from Janthinobacterium sp. BCJ23, assembly GCF_059617945.1. Lineage (NCBI taxonomy): Bacteria > Pseudomonadati > Pseudomonadota > Betaproteobacteria > Burkholderiales > Oxalobacteraceae > Janthinobacterium > Janthinobacterium sp. BCJ23. The sequence continues at coordinate 370,027 of NZ_JCAQAW010000003.1, forward strand.
AACGTTGACATCCATGGGCGCGACGGGGCATGGCGCATGTTCCAGTATAAAAAATGGGGCGCCATCGCTGCGCCCCATGGTCCAAGCTGCAAGCCTCACGCCATCAGCGCTGGTAATTCTTGAAGAAATTCCAGCTGATCACGGTGGCGTCCGGGCCCAGTTCATCGCTGAAGGGCCAGCCGGGAGGGCCGCCGCTCCACGCGTGGTTCATGCCTTCGACCGTGTATTTTTGCGCGATGACGGCGCCGTTGCGCAGATACGTGTCGATGGAGTAGCTGCGGCCGTAGGGCACCGTCTGGCGCACGATGCTGTCGGCACGGTAGCGCACGCTGTCATTGTCGAGGCCATCGTCGCCGTAGTCGCTGGTCTGCAGGAATTGCTCGATGGTTTGCTCGCCGTTGACGGGATTGACGACGATGTCGGACGTGCCGTGGAATACCATCGTCGGCATCAACCGGCGCGGCGAGCCGGAGCAGCGCCACGCATCCTTGCCCCGCACTTTCGGGTCGAACGAGCTGCCGTTGAACAGCGAGTCGGCGGCCGTGACCAGGCCGGTGGCGCCCTTGTACATGCCGCCCGAATGCACCATCACGGCGGCGAACACGTCCGAGTAACAGGCGGCCATGATGGAAGCCATGGCGCCGCCCGCCGAGATGCCCGTCACATACACGCGGCTATCCTGCACCGCATATTGGTTCTTGACCTTGTTCAAGATGCCCATCAGCACGGCCGGCTCGCCCGTGCCCCGCTCCTGGTTCAGCGGCAACATGAAGTTCCAGCAGCGCATGGGATTGGCCGTGACGTTCTGGCGCGGATAAACGACAATGAAGTTTTCGCTGTCCGCCAGTTGGTTGTAGCGGCTGACGGCGGCCATGCTGTTGGGCTCGGAACCACAGCCGTGCAGCATCAGCACCACGGGCAGCGGCGTGTTCGGATTGTAATTGCTCGGTAGCCAGACCTGGTATTCGCGCGATCCCCACAGGCTCGCGTACAGGCCGAAGTCCCACTGCCCGGCGGCAGCCGGCAACGCGGCCAGCAAGCCGCAGGCGGCGATGAGTGCGGATACGAAGTGACGTAGTTGGTGATGCAGATGTGCCATGCCAGTCTCCTGATTGTTATTAAGGACGAAAACAGCGACAACAAACCAGCCTGGCGCTAACCAGGCTGGCACTTCAACAACCTTTTAGAACTTGTAGCCAACCTTGGCGATGATCTGGCGCGGCGGACCGTAGAAACCGTCGAGGATGAACACGGCCGGAATGTTGTAGCCATCCGTGCGGTAGCGTTTGTTGCCCAGGTTGCTGCCGTGCAGGCTGAAGGTCCAGTTCTTCGGCGCTTCCCACACGACGCCAGCCGTCCAGATGCTGTAGCCGCCCTGCGCCAGCGTTTCGCTCAAGTCCGTGGTCGGATACACCTTGCTGCGGTAGCCATAGCCGACCATGCTGCGCAAGGCGCCGCCGAAGACGTCGCGGTCCGTGCGCGTCAGGTTCAAGCCCACTTGCCGGGCGGGCGTATTGCTGAACTTTTGCGTATCCGCGATATTCTTGCCACCGCTCATGAACTCGTCATAGCTGGCGTTCAGCAAGGCGAGGAAACCGTTGACTTCCCACTGGCGGTTCGGCCGCCACGAAAATTCGAACTCGGCGCCTTTCACGGTCGCCTTGCCCGCATTCGTGAAGTCGCCATAGAAGCCCGGCACGCCGCCCGGCTGCACATAGCTGGTAAACACGGACAACTGGATATCCTTGTAGCGGTTGTAGAACAGGGCCACGTTGGCGTCGAACGTGTCGTCCGGCGCCGCGTATTTCATGCCCACTTCCAGCGCGTCGAGTTTTTCATCCTTGTACGGCCGCGCCGAGTCGGGTACCACCAGGTTGTTGGCGCGCACGTTGTAGCCGCCCGACTTGAAGCCGCGCGACAGGTTGCTGTAGAAATTCGTCGTCTTCGACGCTTCATAACGCACGGACAATTTCGGCGAAGTATTGCTGACGGATAGCGACTTGTCGAAGTCGGCCGCCGTCTGGATGGGCCGCGTAAAGCCCACGTCCGCAAAAGCGCGGTTGAGCACGATGGCGCGCTTTTCCTCGCGCGTGTGGCGCAAGCCCGCATTGATGCTCCACACCTTGCCCAGCGGCCAGGTCCAGTCCGTGTACAGCGCCGTGCTGTCCGTCTCGACCGTGCTGACGGCGGCCGTGAACTGGCGTCCCAGGAAATTGTTGTAGATGCCGCCGCCGGCCGTGCCTTCGAAGCGGTACAGGCCGATCACGCCGGCGCCGTAGTCGCCGCTGTACGAGGCCTGCAACTCCAGGCTCTTCTGCTCGTCGCGCGAGTCGCCGAACACGTCGGCAATCGGCTGCGGCAGGCCGTCGAAATCGATGGTTTGCTCGGACGTGCTGCGCCGCTTGGCGCCGATCACTTTCACGGACCAGTCGTTCGAGAGCGTGTAGTTGGCCACCAGCGAGCCGCCCCGGTTGTGCGTGAAGTTATGGCCCGGCATGCCGCTCTGGATATCGTACGCATCCGTGCTGGCCGGCCGCCTGAGCGGGTCGAAAGCGCTCACGCCCATGCGCTGGAAGCCGCGCACGCCGGACTTGTCGTCGGTGGCGTCCAGGCTCAGCACGACCGTCAAAGGGATGTCTTGCGGAAAATAGCCGACGGACAGGCGCGCGGCCGTGCTGTCCTGGTCGCTGACCTGTTCGCCATTGAAAGTGTTGCGGCCGAAACCGTCGCGGTCCAGCTTGGCAGCCGCCAGGCGCGCGCGCCAGGTGCCGCTCTCGTTGGCCAGATTGAAGGCGGCCTTGAAGTTGCGCTGGTTGTAGTTGCCGATACCCACTTCCGCCGATGCGCCGTTTTCCTTCGCCAGCGGACGCGAGATATATTTGATGGCGCCGCCGATGGTGTTCTTGCCGTACAGGGTGCCTTGCGGACCGCGCAGCACTTCGATGCGTTGCACGTCGAACACGTCGAGCAGCGCGCCTTGCGGACGGGCCATGTAGACATCGTCAAAATATATGCCCACACCCGGGTCCACGCCCCAGACGGGGTCGGCCTGGCCCACGCCGCGAATGAACGCCGTCAATGTCGTATTCGTGCCGCGCGACGCGTACACGGTCAGGTTCGGCACGCGCTCCTGCAAGTCGGCCAGGTTCTGGATATTCGCCCGTTCCAGGGCCTTGGCGGAAAACGCCGTGACGGCCAGCGGCACGTCCTGCAGGCGCTCTTCGCGGCGGCGGGCGGAGACCGTCACGGTTTCCATGCGTTCTTTCGCCTCGCTGGCTTCCTGGGCAGTGGCGGCGTTGGCAGCAGCGGGGCTGGCTTCCTGCGCCTGGGCCTGGGTGGCAAACGCGCCGGCAACGGCGAGGGCGGCGGGCATCAATTTCAAAGCAAGTTTCATAGCGTCTCCAATGTCAGGCTTGCCTGCCACCAGGGAAGACGGCCGGATGTCAGAATCGCAGGACGTAACGGTACCCGCGCGCGCAATGCGAGCACCTGCCCTGCGATGACTGTTTCCCGGCCCTCGGCCCGTGCGGCGAGTGGCCTGTTTATTTTGAATTTATGGTAAGGAAGGACTGCAACAAGGTATTCACACGCTGCGCCTGGTCCAGGGGCGTGGCGTGGCGCGAGTTCGCGATGATCTCGATCTCGCATTGCTGAAACTGTGCGGCAAAGGCCCGCTTGCTGGCGACGGGCGTGTAATCCTGGTCCGCCGCCATGATGAAAACTGGCATGGCCAGGGCCTGGAAGTGAATGTCGATATCCCAGTGGAAAATGGCGTCCAGCGCGGCCAGGTAGGCGCGCTTGTCCATGCCCGCCATCTGCGTGGCGAAACGCTCGACGAGCGCTTGCTGGGCAGCATCTGGAAACAGCTTCTTGCCGATGATCTTGCCCATGGTTTTCAGGCCGAAAGTGGCGATCACGGTGCGGCGCAGCCAGTACGCGAACAGCAGCGCCGCCGGCTTGCTGCCCTGGAACGGTTGAGAATTGATCAGGCACAAACTGGCCACCCTGCCCGGCGCGCGGTTGGCCATTTCCAGACCCACCATGCCGCCCAGGGAAAAGCCGACGATGTGCACGCGCGGCACGTCGAGCTGGTCCATCAAGTTGAAAAGGTCGTTGGCGAAGTCGCCGATCTGCCAGTCGCCGATGGGCGCGGGACTGCGGCCATGGCCGCGCAGGTCGGGCACGATCAGGCGAAAGGTGCTGCCGAGGGCGTCGATTTGCGGGCGCCAGTCTTCGGCGCAGGAACCGAGGCCGTGCAGCAAGAAAACGGGCTCTGACTGCGCAGGCTCGCCTTGCCCCGTCTCAGTGCCGAGACCCAGGTCGAGGTAATGCAATGGAACATCGGATGTCGTGTGACGCCGCATTCTGTCTCCTTGCTGTTGAACATGCTTTGTGTTCAGGTGCAGGAATATGTTTTCCCGCTGTTGGAAAACATAATACGGAATCCGAATTCCGATTTCAAGTTAAATCGCTAAATAGTTCAAGTCAGGTAATTTAAAGCAACACGCACCAGTTCATCCTCGAGCGCCGCACCCGACAAAAAGGACAGCGAGCCCGTCAGGGTGTGCTGGTTCAGGATGCCCAGCAGCACGGGCGGCACCACCATCATCGCCTGCGTGGGGTTTGGGTGGCCGATGCTCGATGACTTGCTGGCCAGCACGGCCACCGTGCGTTGCGAGATCAAATGATTGATCTGGTGCACCCTGTCGCGAAATTGCGCATCCTGCGACGCGCGTGTGATCAGGGCCCGCAAGACGCCGCTGCGCCCGCCATTCACGGCCACGAACATGGCCACCATGGCGCGGATGAACTCTTCCAGGCTGCGCCCTTCCCACTGGCGCAGCTCCGTCAGCGTCTCGACCTTTTCCACCATGTCGGAAAAAAAGCGCTGCAGCAACAAACGGCTCAGGGTGTCCTTGTCGCCCAATAAACGGTAAAACGTGCCCACCGAGGTTTCCGCCAGTCTGGCCAGGTCGGCCACGCCGATTTCATCGAAACGGTTTTCCGCGAGCAACTGTTCACCGACCTGCAGCAGGCGCTCGAACGCCTGCTTGCTGCGCGCCTGGGTGGGCTCGGGGGGAACGATCATCTGCGGGAAGGGCATCGGAAAGGAAGGCATGCGGCGTCGGCGTCTCTCGATAGTGGAACCGTGGTTCCGTTATGGGTGCGCGTATTGTAACGCGGGAGACGGCCGATGGGTGCGTTCAAATGTACTACCTGCCCTGCCACTCCATGTAGACGTCGGCGCGCTGGTAATGGGCGTCGCCGGCCGGCCGCGCCACGTGGTTAAAACCGCTGCTTTCGTACAGGCGGATGGCGGGCGCCAGCTTGCTGTTCGACTCCAGGAACAGCAGTTGCGCGCCGCTGGCCTCGAAGGCATCGAAAGCCCGTTCGATCAGCCGGCGCGCGATGCCCAGCCCTTGGCACTCTGGCGTGACGGCCATTTTCGACAGCTCGATGCTGGCGCCATCGGCGCGGATCAGGGCGCAAGTGCCGACGATCCTGCCATCGAGGCGCGCGAGAAAAATCTGCCCGCCAGCGTCAAGGATCGAACTCTGCGGATCGGACAGCACCTTGTCGTCCAGCGCCTCGACATAGAAATAGCGTTCCAGCCAGGCGATATTCAGGCGCTTGAAGTCGGCAGCATAGGGCGCCGCATAATCGATGATCTCCACGGCGGCCCGCTCGCGCTGGCGCCGGCAGGCGGCGATGGTCTCGCCGAAACCTTGCGCCTGCAAGCGCGCTTCCGCCCGGTCCAGGCTGGCCATCAGTTGCGGCGTACCGTGCTCGAACACGGTGTCGACGGCCGCGCGCACGTCGTCCCACAGGGGCGCCATGTCACGCAGCAAGGCTAGCCCGGCGTCGGACAGCGCCAGCAGGCGCCGCCGTTCATCCTTGGCGTCCGGCATTTCCGCCACCATACCCGCGTCGAGCAGCTTGCGTCCCAGCTGCACCACCACCGGATGCGTCTGCCCGATCTGCGCGGCCAGGGCCGTGATCGATGTGGGGCCGTTGTCGCGCAGCAGCAATAACAAAGGGAAACAGCGCGACGTCAGTTCGACGCCGGCGGCCACATAACTGGTATCGACACCGGCATACAGTTGATCGGAAAGACGGCGCAGGCGGCTGGCCAGCATCAGGGAGCCGTAGGTTTGCAGGGTGGAGGACATGTTGAACAGGATATATGTAAGTAGTTACGTATACCCTAACGTAAACCAGCTTTACCGGTCAAGCACCAGCTTGCTTAGTCCTCCGCCAGCGCCTCCTGCAACCTGACCTGAAACACGACCTCGACCATCTCCCCCAGTCCCGGCCACACCTGCATCAGCCAGCGCTTGCCCTCCTCGCTGGCCGCTACATACGGCGCGTCGCGCGTGGCGCAGGCCAGGCCGATTTCGATGACTTGTTCCGCATCGTCCAGGCCGCCGGCGATCATGGCGGCAATGGGCAAGGCGATCAGCTCGGCGGTCAAATGCGGACGCAGCAGGCAGGCGGGCGCGATGATGGCGAACGATGCTTCCACATAGTTCCAGCAGTTGGTGGGCCAGTGGGCGGCTTTCACGTTTTCCAGGAAGACAGCATCACTGATCGTTTCCGAATGGGCTTGCGCCTGCGCATAAAAGGCGGCCAGGGCGACGAGTTGGGGCGGGGAAGTCCAGGTGGGCATAGCGCATGATCCAGAGGGAGCCGCTCCAGCTTGGCGGCAATGGCGGACTGTAGCATGTTCAACCGGCATGCCGAAACACGGCTGGCCCGGGCATACTGCCGGCATCGCTCCCGCCCCTTTAATGAGGAAATCCATGTCGGTCTACGCCATCACTGTCCCCTGCTTTGCACAGATGTTGCGCTCCCTGACGACGCTGTTAGCCAAAGGTGAGGAACGCGCCCAGGCGCTGGGTTTCGATCCGCAAAACCTGCTCGACGCGCGGCTGGCGCCCGACATCCACACCCTGGCGCGGCAGGTGGAATTCACGTGCACCCAGGCGCAGGAAGCCGTGCGTCGGCTGACGCGGCAAGCGCTGCCCCAGCTCGCCGCACCGGCCAACATGCGAGAAGCCAGGGCGCTGTTTCAGGCGAAAAACCTAAAAGCGCTCGTCACGCAGCGCCGGCATCACCAGTTCGCGCACGAACGAGGCATTCGACAGGCTCAGCAGCATACGCACGACGGCGACGACGTCATGCACGGGTATCAGTTCGCCCTCGCCCCGCGCGGCAGCGTCCGCCAGCGGCACGGCCAAGCCATCATAGGTATTCAGGTAGCCCAGCTGCAGCGCCGTCACGGCCAGTCCCTGTTCGCGGAAACCTTCGCGCAAGGCGTCGGCGATGCCGTTCAGGGCGAATTTCGACGCGCTGAACGTCACTTCCGGGCGGCCGCTCTGGCGCAGGCCGGACGTCGAGCCCGTGAGTATCAGCTGCGGCTTGTCGCTGGCCAGCAAGCGGGGCACCAGGCGCTTGAGCAGCAATATCGTCGCCGTGATGTTGGTATTGACCATGTCGACGATGGCGTCGTCCGCATCGCCGAGAAAAGCGTAGTCATCGCTGAACGCCTTTTCTTCCCACACGCCGAGGTTGTAGATCACGGCGTCCAGTGCGGCAGGCGCTTCGCGCGCGATGCATTCGACGGCCTCGGCGGGTGCCGCCAGGTCCGCCGCGATCCATTGCAGCTGCGTGCCCTGGCCGGCAGGCAAGTCGGCAGGTTGCTGGCGCGATACGCCGATGACGGCATGGCCGTCAGCGAGCAGACCATCCACCAGCGCGCGTCCCAGGCCCCGGCTGGCGCCCACGATCATGATGTTCATGCAGTACCCTTTCCAATGAAGTCAACGCTGATGATAGCGGCGTTGTATTAAGCACAGCTGAGGCTGCTCCCCCTACCCGCGCGCCTGTCACAGCATTTACTCATGCGGCGGAAATGCGTATGCTAGATCTGGCAATCTCCGATAACACACAAGAACGAGACACATGCCTACTTCCAACACCGCCGCCATCAACGCCGCAAGCCGTCCCCTCACCCAACAAGACTACAAAACCCTGTCGCTGGCCGCCCTCGGCGGCGCGCTGGAATTCTACGATTTCATCATCTTCGTCTTCTTTGCCAACGCCATCGGCCAGCTGTTCTTCCCGCCGGAAATGCCAGAATGGCTGCGCTTGCTGCAAACCTTCGGCATCTTTGCCGCCGGCTACGTCGTGCGTCCGCTGGGCGGCATCGTCATGGCCCACTTCGGCGACTTGCTCGGCCGCAAGCGCATGTTTACTCTCTCTATCCTGATGATGGCCGTGCCGACATTGCTGATCGGCCTGCTGCCGACGTATGCCACCATCGGCCTGGCCGCCCCGCTGCTGCTGCTCTTGATGCGCATCTTCCAGGGCGCGGCCGTGGGTGGTGAAGTACCGGGCGCCTGGGTGTTTGTGTCCGAACACGTACCGAGCCGTTTCACGGGCTTTGCCTGCGGCGTGCTGACGGCCGGCCTGACTGTCGGCATCCTGCTCGGTTCGCTCGTCGCGACGGGCTTGAACACCGTCTACACGCCGGCAGAAATCACCGATGGCGCCTGGCGCTATCCATTCCTGCTGGGCGGCATCTTCGGTTTCGGCGCCATGTATCTGCGCCGCTGGCTGCATGAAACGCCGGTGTTTGCGGAAATGCAGCAGCGCAAGGCGCTGGCCACGGAAATGCCCTTGAAATCCGTGCTGCGCAGCCACCGCGGCGCCGTCGTCGTCTCGATGCTGCTGACGTGGATGCTGTCGGCCGGCATCGTCGTCGTCATTCTGATGACGCCTGCCCTGCTGCAAAAGATCCACCACATCGCGCCGCGCACCACCCTGGTCGCCAATACCGTGGCGACCCTGTGCCTGGCCTTCGGTTGCATCATCGCCGGCATGCTGGCCGACCGCCTGGGCGGCAAGCGCGTGATCTTCGTCGGCTCCGTGCTGCTGGCCATCAGTACGTATATCTTCTACACCACCGTCGGCACCCGCCCCGACCTGCTGCTGCCCCTGTACGCAATGACGGGCCTGTTCGTCGGCGTCGTCGGCGCCGTGCCCTACGTGCTGGTGCAAGCGTTCCCGGCCCAGGTGCGCTTCTCGGGACTGTCGTTCTCCTACAACTTGTCGTATGCGATTTTTGGCGGCCTGACGCCCGTGGTCGTGACCCTGATGCTGAAGAACAACGTGCTGGGCCCCGCCTATTATGTAATCGGCGTGTGCGTGGTGGGCATGCTGACGGCGCTGTTCATCAAGGATCAACGGCAGACCGTGGGGCGCTAGATCCGCTCGCTTCCGGCAATCACTCCAGCTCTATTCCCCAGGCAGGCGCCAAGTGCGCCTGCCATCCATTCCAGGCTACCAGCATGCATGCCCACCATCCCGCACTGATCATCATCGACATGCAACAAGGCATGGCCAACCCCGCTGCCGAAAGCCGCAACAATCCCGCTGCGGAACACCAGATTGCCGCCCTGCTGCAAGCCTGGCGCGCGGCGCACGCCACCGTCGTGCATGTGCGCCACATTTCCAGAACGCCAGGCTCGCCCTTCTGGCCCGGTCAGCCCGGCGTAGAATTTCAGCCAGCGCTGGCGCCTTTGCAGGAAGAGCATGTCGTGGAGAAAAATGTGCCCGATGCTTTCATACACTCGGGACTGGAACGCTGGCTGCGCGTACGCAGCATCAGCAAGCTCGTCATCGTGGGCGTCAGCACCAACAATTCCGTGGAGTCGAGCGCGCGCACGGCGGGCAATCTGGGCTTTGCCACGCAAGTCGTCGCCGATGCGTGTTTTGCATTTGCGCAAGTCGATTATGCGGGCACGCCGAGAACGGCGGACGAGGTGCATGCGATGGCGCTGGCCAATTTGCACGGCGAGTATGCGCAAGTGGTGACAGCCGCGGACGCGATCGATGCGCTGTCCCGCTCTTGACCAGCGCCAGAGCCCCATCTTGCCCGCCAGGCTGTTGCCGGCACACGACATTCACGCTGAAACAGCCTTCCCCGCAAGGCCTCCCGCCCATTCCCTGCAGACATGCACAAGCTTGCGCCACCTTCGGGTGGCTTTTTTTCGCCCCGATTTGTCGCGCTGCACCAAATTCTGAAAAGGCGTTTCACATCGCGGAATTTCAGACAACAGACTCAGCCAGAAATGCTCTCACTTTTTGAAAATTCATTTCATATCATGAAAAATAATAATTAATCACTTTAAAAACAAAGACTTAATTTAAGTTATATGTCTTATATAAGACTTGAAAATCAATACGGATAAGCCTACTATTTAGTCATGCAGTTCGCATCGACACAGCGGCGCACTCGACGATTTTCTCAAACTTAGTTTTTCTTTAGGAGATACACATGTCCCAATATCAAGACGACATCAAGGCTGTTGCCGGTTTGAAAGACCAACAAGGTAGCGCGTGGAACGCCATCAATCCGGAGTCCGCCGCCCGCATGCGCGCCCAGAACAAGTTCAAGACCGGCCTGGACATCGCCAAGTACACGGCGAAGATCATGCGCAACGACATGGCCGCCTACGATGCGGACCCATCCAAGTACACCCAGTCGCTCGGCTGCTGGCACGGTTTCATCGGTCAACAGAAGATGATCTCGATCAAGAAGCACTTCAACAGCACCGACCGCCGCTACCTCTACCTGTCCGGCTGGATGGTCGCCGCCCTGCGCTCCGAGTTCGGCCCGTTGCCAGACCAGTCGATGCATGAAAAAACCGCCGTCACCAGCTTGATCCGCGAGCTGTACACCTTCCTGCGCCAGGCCGATGCCCGCGAACTGGGCGGCCTGTTCCGCCAGCTGGACGCTGCCCAAGGTGCTGAGAAACAAGCTATCCAAGCCAAGATCGACGGCCACGTCACCCACGTCGTGCCCATCATCGCCGACATCGACGCCGGTTTCGGCAATGCCGAAGCAACCTATCTGCTGGCGAAACAGTTCATCGAAGCGGGCGCCTGCTGCATCCAGATCGAAAACCAGGTATCCGACGAGAAACAATGCGGCCACCAGGACGGTAAAGTCACGGTGCCGCACGAAGACTTCCTGGCCAAGATCCGCGCCATCCGCTACGCCTTCCTGGAACTGGGCGTGGACGACGGCATCATCGTCGCCCGCACCGATTCGCTGGGCGCCGGCCTGACCAAGCAGATCGCCGTCACCAATGAACCAGGCGACCTGGGCGACCAATACAATTCCTTCCTCGACTGCGAAGAAGTGTCGGCCGACGCGCTGGGCAATGGCGACGTCATCATCAAGCGCGAAGGCAAGCTGCTGCGTCCTAAACGCCTGCCGAGCAACCTGTTCCAATTCCGCGCCGGTTCCGGCGAAGAGCGTTGCGTGCTCGACTGCATCACCTCCTTGCAAAACGGCGCCGACCTGCTGTGGATCGAAACGGAAAAACCGCATATCGCGCAAATCGGCGGCATGGTCAGCGAAATCCGCAAGGTCATCCCGAACGCCAAGCTGGTGTACAACAACAGCCCGTCGTTCAACTGGACCCTGAACTTCCGCCAGCAAATCTTCGACGGCATGAAAGCGGCAGGCAAGGACGTGTCCGCCTACGACCGTGCCCAGCTGATGAGCGTGGAATACGACCAGACGGAACTGGCGATCGCCGCCGACGAGAAGATCCGCACCTTCCAGGCCGACTCGGCCCGCGAAGCCGGCATCTTCCACCACCTGATCACCCTGCCGACCTACCACACGGCAGCCTTGTCGACGGACAACCTGGCCAAGGAATACTTCGGCGACCAGGGCATGCTGGGCTACGTGGCCGGCGTGCAGCGCAAGGAAATCCGCCAGGGCATCGCCTGCGTGAAACATCAAAACATGTCCGGCTCGGACATCGGCGACGATCACAAGGATTACTTCAGCGGCGAAGCGGCGCTGAAGGCGGCTGGCAAAGACAACACCATGAACCAGTTCTGAGCTTTTGGTTTGACTGTACAGTGACAAAAGCCCGCTTCGGCGGGCTTTTTTCGTTAACCGAACGGCAATCCCTCTTGCTGATGAATGTTAATGCTTGATAGGCATACCGCGAATCGATAGCGCCGATGCTAACGGCAATCGATATCGATATCGTTCTATCCGGCCGTACTGCCATTCCTGTCATTAAATTCGTAAAAATTAATTAATACTGCCGTTCATCCAGCTCGACAGTGTTATTTCACCGCTGCATTGCAGCCCCTTCCTGCATTTCCTCTATTTGCCGATGACAAAGCCTTAAAAAATTATTGATCATTTATTTCTCCGCAAGGTCTGGTCTGGCGAAGCCGAAGATACGGTGGAGCGCGGGATTGCCTGCCGGTCCAGAAGGAATTGATTGGGACGCCATGGCCGGCTGGAAGCGGGTGTCCCTTATCCAGTGCCCGCCTCCCTGCTGCCGGGTTTATGCAAGCGGCTGGCTGAAAATTGGCCGGACCGGAAAGTATCGAGGATTTTCCCCGAAACTTTATGTGAAATATCGGCTTGACCGCCCTTGATAGGGTCTCATCCTTCAAGATATGATGACAAAAAAATTGATTTTTGGAAATATACACAATACACCGACATTTCGCTCCCGCACTTAAAAAGCTAAAGCGAAATATTTTGCAACCGAGCGAGAGACGCTCAATAAGAAACACTCAATACAAAGGATTTTCAAGCATGGCAAATGATTTAGACGAAGTAACTGGCCCGATAAATGAGCAGGGGCGCGACATCAACGTCATCAGCAAGCAGATTTCCGTCCAAGTCGGCACCGGGTCGCTCATATTTGAAATCGCCCTATGGACCGTCCTTCCGCTGATCGGAGGCTTGGCGCTGCTGACCGGTGCGTTGCCGCAAACGTACAGCTTGGCACTCCTGGTGCTGGGGGCACTGCCAGGCCTGGTCTTCCTGTTCATGAAGATCTCCGCCCTGGCGTATCTGCGCAAGCTGCAGCAGAAAATCCAGGCCGATGCTTCACAGATCGACAATTACCTGGAACAGCGCGTCGTCGTCCTGAACAACGTGGTTGGCCTGGTCGCAAAAGCGATCGACCTCGACAAGGACGTGATGAAGTCGGTAGCAGCTTACCGGAGCGGACAGAACCCCGATGCCGAACGCAATCAGGCATCCCAGAAAATCGACGGGATTTTTTCCCGCATCAGCCTGGCGTGCGAAGCCTATCCGGATCTGAAGGCACAAGCCGTCATCGCCGACGCCATGCGCCAAAACAGTTATCTGCAAAAGGAAGTGACCGCCGCGCGCACGCTGTATAACGATACCGTCGGCATGTGGAACCAGGACGTCTTTGCCTGGCCGACCAAGCAGATCGTTGCGGCGCGGCAAGGTTATACCACCCGCATTCCTTTCACTGCCTCCGCCGAAACCAAGGCTGCCGCCCGGAGCGTCTTCTTTTGATCAACGACGTCCATGAACCATTGGAGCAGTATTCTTCCCATTTCAAAAATGCTCACGCCAGCAATACGTCGGACTTTTTCGAAGACCTCGTGCGCCAATCCGGCGTGGACGAGAACGCCAACATCACGACGGTGCAGGAACTACGCGTGCTCGAAAAGCAGGCCGCTGGCGCCGGTTCCAGCAACAAATGGTGGCGTATCCTGCGCGGCGCCAGCATCGTGGCCGCGTTACTGGCGGCACTCTATATCTACGCCTATCACGCATGGCCATGGCTCATGGTCCCGGCGATTGCGCTTGCCGCTGCGATTCATACGCTCAACCGCATCATCAACGATTCCGACGCGCAGTTAAAGCGGCTGCAGGATGCCTGCGACGAAAAGCGTGCCGTGGCCTGGGGCCAGATGGTGCCGCTGAACCGCCTGTACGACTGGGATATCGTGGCGAAGCTGATGCAACAAACAGTGCCTCGCATCGCATTCGACCCGTATTTCAGCAACGGCCGCATGGAAGAGCTGCGCAACAGCTTTGGCTGGTATGGCAATCTTGGTGAGAACCACTCGATCGAGTTCTCGCACAGCGGCGTACTGAACGGCAACCCGTTCATTCTTGCACGCACCTTGTCACACTCGATGGGCAGCAAGACATACCATGGCTCGCTGGCTATCAGCTGGACGGAACAGTACCGCAATTCGCAAGGCAAATCGGAAACCAGAACCCGTCACGAAACTCTGCGGGCATCGATCGAGCGTCCGATGCCCGAGTATGAAAACCAGACGTTTATCGTCTACGGCAACGAAGCGGCGCCGGATCTCGTGTTCAGCCGCCACCCGTCAAAACTCTCCGACCTGGAAGACGGCTTCCTCGACAAATGGCGGAAGAATCGCGCCATCAAGAGACTGGAAGAAAAGTCCCGCGATGTCGACGAGGGGCATACTTTTACGGTGATGGCCAACCGCGAATTCGACGCCTTGTTCGATGCCACGGACCGCAACCATGAAGTCCAGTTCCGGCTGTTGTTCACGCCATTGGCGCAACAGGAAATGCTCAAGCTGCTCAAGGATAGTCAAACAGGTTTTGGCGACACCTTCGTATTCGAAAAAACCCGCATGATCAACGTCCTGGAATCGGGACACATGCGCGCTACCGATATCAGTGGCGCACCGGAGAAATTTCTTGCCTACGAACTCGCCCAGGCGCGCATGTTTTTCAACGCCTATCACAACGATTTCTTCAAGTCGTTCTACTTCGGGATCGCCCCGCTGCTTGCCATCCCCTTGTACCAACAGCATCGACCGCACTCGGACATCTATAAAGACACGTATTCGCACAAACCCTGTTTCTGGGAGCATGAAGCGATTGCCAATTACCACGGCGAGGCGATGTTCAAGCATCCCGAGTGCGTCACGCGAAGTATCCTGAAGACATCCATGCAACAGGAGGCCGACGGATCGCAGAAAGTGCAGGTAACGGCCAGCGGCTTCCGCAGCATCGCGCGAACCCACTACGTCTCGGTGAGAGGCGGAGATGGCCGCTCCCATCAAGTTCCAGTGCATTGGGACGAGTACTTCGAGGTCGAGAATAGCGCCAACATGCTGGTAAAGGAAACGGCTTCGCCAGGCAACACTGCTGCGGATGAAGTCGCGTTGCCGCCGGCGTTTTCACAGCGTGGCATCGATGCCGGGAAGACCGTGCTTCGCCGCTCGATTGTTTCGGCGGTTTTGGCTGGTTAGGGCAGCTTCGCGGATTGCAGTGGCAGAAGTTGACCGCTTTAGTATGAAATCATAAAGCTGTGTGCCGACATAGACGCGGGGTCAGGTCCGCCATTTGGACACGAACTGTTGCGCTAGGTGCCGTAAAAACATGCTCACTCACAAAGCTGATTAGAACCACGAACGCGCGCCACAGGCGCGCGAGGCTGCCGCGCAGCGGTAGCAGTTGGTCGATTCGGAAAGGGCCGGTAGGCCTGATCCTTCGAATCTCCCGCGCAGAGCGCGCAAGGTGAAGCAGAGAATTCGCAGAGCATCGCCCTGCGCCAGCGGAACGAAGTGCTTCTCTCCACGTACAGATGAAAAAAAAGCTACCCGAGGGTAGCTTTATGTTTTTTCGAGAGGGGGATTCACACCCTAGGTCAGAACCCGCATATATCCTAGATTATGGCAATTTGAAATTTTCATGTAACCCCAAACATCCCCTTCTGACATATATCAGCCGCTTGGAAGCTTCTGCTCTACCATTGAGCTACACCCGAGAAGCCTGCATTTTAAGCGGGTTTCACCGCTATTGGCAACGTTGCAGCGTGGTTTCTGTGGTCGAAAATACAATGGCCGATTTCACCGAGCTGTGATGGCCACTGCAGCGGGCGAGACCAAATAACTAGATCTAGCTGTCAGCCGACCATGCTGAAGAACTTTGCAATCGCCTTACGGAATCTAGTGACTTTAATACAAAATCATTATTGGGCTCTAAGTGTCGCCAAAATTGAAGGCGACCATATAACCGCTCCATATACAGCGGATCGCGCTTTCCGATCTTCTCCGTATGCGTAAAAAAACCATTTTTTAATAAATAATGTACTTCTTTTCGGATTTCTCTCTTCTTATCTCTTGGCAGCTTTATTTCCGATTCGACCACAGAAACTCCAACTATTACTCTCTTGCGCTTTCTAGTACTTAAATAAGTTTTTTCAGAATTTAAATCAAACCCATACGATTTTAAAATATTCTCAATAGTTTCTACCAATGAGAATGCAACATAATCACCAGAAAACACTAAATTATCAGCGTAACGTGAATATTTCACATTATTTGCGCTAGCCAAACTCAAAAATCTTTTATCAAAACCTAGAGAAATAATATTACTCAGCCCTGGACTCGTTGGAGCACCTTGAGGAAGTTTAGCACTATAACTACATATTTTTGCAAGGTACAAGCTAATATTTGGCGGATAACCAATTTTTCTGAATACGCCGTAGATGTTTTTAAGTGTTATTGATGGAAAAAAATTCTTAATATCAAGATGTAATAGCGAACACTTACCAACATGCTCTTTCGCAAATGTCACCACAGATCTATTTCTAACAAAACCGTGAGCAGCAGGACTCAATGGAATGTTATCTAAGATATTTTTCTTTATCCATTGCTGAACAACCATCAGGGAAGGCTGTGGCGCAAGAATAATTCTTACTCCACCAGAATTCTTTGGCATGGAAAATTCATGATAGTAATCATCAGGAGACTCAAGAATTTTCGCTAGCAAAGAACGTTCTATTCCAACCAATGATGAAAAGTGTTCAAAGTCAAAAATAGGAGGAAGATTTCTTGCTATAAAATCAGTAACATAGATAGTTGCTGCAGCTAAGGTTGACTGGTTTCTTATACGCTCTCTGAGCGCAGCAACCCATCGGTCTATTTTTATATCAGTATTTAGCATAAGAACTAAAATTAGGTGGAGGTGAGGAGACTACCATTCCTTCATTTGACTCCGAAAATGCGGGGCCCTTGGGCCCTGACGTTTTCGTGTAACGCTTCAGAGCGTCACACGAAATCCCGTCAGGGATTCAAGGGCTAACGCTAGCTTTAATCAGTGAGGCGAATACACCTCAACGTACTAGTCTCCAACACGCTCCATTTAGGATACTAATACATTTTTCAGTTTTTTGGTACAAGTTTATCGAAAAAATTCTTTGATATATAGCGACGCTTCGGTACATATGGATCTAAAACTGGCTCTCGCGAACGTACATAGCTACAAGGTGGGTTTCTCCACGCCATGTCAACCTTGCGCATGAATATTTCTCGCCTATTTTCAACGACCCAGATTCGCCCAAAAATCGTAAGAGAAATAAGCATTGTCTCTGGATTAAAATCCACTACACCTATCGCTTGAAGTTTACGAATCGATGTAAGTATTTTAGCAGGCAGCAAATTATATTTTTTATAAAATCTATAAATATCTACTTCATCATATGACTCGAATAATAAAAGCAATATCTCACGATCGGCAACACCCCAGCTCATGCCGCACCCCGACTGAGTAATACTTTCCTAAATCTTCTTTGCTCGGATTTACCCCACCAAAATAACGGGAATACATTATTTGAAACGTTATAAGGTTCATGATAATATAAAGCTTCGCTCTTTTTATAACCAAATCGATAATCAGAACTCAGTTCCTTCAAGGTTTTCTCAAGCGCATTCATATCCACGATTGCATCAATCAACTGGTCGCCAACATAGAAATCGCTAATTCCCTTATGAAGCCAAGTTGGGGAAAAATAATCAACATTAAGCTCATCTAGTCGAGGTTTAGAGAGATTTAAGCTTGCCATGCTGCATATATATAATTTCACATTAATGGATTTCGCTTTTAAGGTGTCTCTAACCCACTTAATTTTTCTTGAAATCTTCTTCCCAGTTCCTATAAAGTCATCCACCAAAACTATATTTTTGTAACTATCGTTTAAATCAGCGACGCTAGTGATGTGTCCGAAGAAATTAGCATCGCCCCAACCTTGTTCCCTAGAAAATTTCTGCCCCATCGCTTTTAATAAAAAATGAGAGCCGTCAGACTCATTTTTATCCGCAATGGCTACAATTGCAGTTGTCTCAGGTGCCATCGCCCACCCAATAGTTATTTGATCAGAAATCAATTTCGCACTTGTGCCAAGATCAGAACTGTTCGAAAACTTAAATCGCTTCAATAAGTCTAGGATTAAGTTTTGTTGCCGCTCTGTCTCGCAATCGTTCAATATTTCGATGACCTCTTCATCTCTTTGCGCAAGCCATGGTCGCGACGATACCAACTTAAACACCGCTCGAAACAGTTTTGCGTCAATATTTTTTGGCAGCCATAATTATCCAAATTTTTACTTCTATAATAGTATGAAAAGCATACTCGAAGCTCAGGCCAGAAATACATTACTTTTCATTTACCGATATTCAGTACACGATCACTTTTTTTAAATCTAGAATAACCTTCCATGTGTTCGCTGTAGATATTTTAAGGCGCTTTCACAATCTTTATCATATGGCAATTTTTCATTAAAGTCTGGCATAATTATTGAACATACAGTTCCAAGCTTAGAAATATACAGTATCCTTTAAAAATATAGATTTACTGAAGAAGTAATTTCTAAAATTTTATACCGTATGCTTGTTAGGGTTACAGACAAAAAAGAGGAAGATTTCAAGCTGAATAAGTTAGGGTTACGTCAGCGAATACCGGAAAACTGGGAAGATAATAATATATTGGCACGACATAGAGAAGCAAATATCAAGCACGTAACTTGGCTATCTAAAAAATCAGACAAACATCGTAAATATTTCTTTCGATCACGATCCTAGAAAAATTTAGTACTCCTAGAAATCGATTTTAAGACGTTTAGAAGGGGTTTCATTTCATCTCTGCACATCGATGCATATTCCTCAAACTCCACGCCTTTAGAATTGTTTCTAGTCTATTTAAGACTGGTCTGCAATCATGACTGCGCAACAACACTCCTCTCACCCAAAAGCGGACAAAACCGTTACCAAGATTCTCCTTTTCGATCCGTTATCGCCTACGTTGTGCAGGCCACTCAACAATCCTCATTCTGGCATCTCGGTGCTCAAAGCCGAGGGTTTGCTGTTTATGCGATCAGGTGAGTACGATGCGAAGAGACTCAGCCTACCTCTCCTTGCAGAGTGACTGCAATTAGTAGAGTGATTTACTTAAATTTCCGCTAAGTTATTAAACCGCCTCTGACACCGCCAATTCGAGCGCCGAAAACCTCAACGTAGTCAGTTATAGAATTTTTTCTCTGGTAAGAACGCATAGTTTTCTAAAATTCCATATTTAGCCAAATGTAGTAACCTAACTGTACCTATAGGACCGCGACTATTTTTTGCAAGGATAAGCTCAACCGTGCCTAAATCTAGTGAATCAGGATTATAATGAGAGTCATTGTAAAGAAAAAAAACATGGTCGGCTTCGTCTGCTAAATCATCCGGCCTTTTTAAATCACTAAGTACAGGACGTTTGCTGGGGCGAGTCTCAATAACTCGTGGTAAATTTGCGGTCACCAAAATATTGGCATTGAGCTCGCGTGCCAATGACTTTAATGCACGCCCCATGTTAGATAATTCTTTTTCGAATTCTACGTAGTCTAGAGAATCGATTACTATTAGAGCCAATTTCCCGAAAGCCACTTTCTCTTTGAGGCATTTTGTTCGCAACGATTCAAAGGTTAAAGTTGGGCTATCGTCTATTAGTAATGGCCTATCTATTAGATCTGTAATTGTCGCAGTAAGTCGAGTCCAATCTTCTGCCACAAGGTGGCCGGTTCCTAAATTCCAAAAATCAATGCGAGCACGTGATGCCAATATTCTATTTGAAATTTCCGACGCTTTAGATTTCAAGCTAAAAATCAACACCGGCAAATCTAGACAAACGACTTCAGCAGCTATTTGTAGAGATAGGTTTGTTTTGCCCATCGACGGACGCGATGCGATAACAACTAAATCTTCGGTGCCTAATCCATTTATCAATCTATCCAGATCTATCAAACCGGTAGGAATGCCATCTGACTGTGATAAACTCTCCCTTCCATAAATTTCATCTATTCGAGTCACCTCCTCAACCAGTGTTTCTCTTATTGTCTTCATTGAAGATAATTCAAATGCACGTTCTTTTTGTTCTTGGATTTCTTCTAATAAATTTCGAAGATTGATCGCTACATTTTTCCAAGCAAGATCCACATTGCCCCATTCGGAAACTGAAACTGCATCTTTAGGCAATCCCTGTAATCCAGCAAAAGGGGCACCGCTAAAATCTGAAGGCCTTATAAATATTGGAACAACTCGAGCTTTTCCTGATTCATGTAGAGATATCGCTATACTCATTTCTTTCTCGAAACAATAGTCTGAAGCGATAAAGCTACTACTAATTAAAAGCAAAATCAGATCCGCTGCCAGTAAATTTTCGTTTATTTCATTTTTCCAATCGCTTCCTGGCAATATCTTTCGATCACTCCATTCCTGAATCAATCCAGTGCGATGAAAAATTGTCAAGTGCTCTTCCAATTGTTCACGGAAAATTTCATCTTTATGAGAATAACTATAAAATACTCGGATTTTTGATTTTTTAGAGCTCATGTTTTTAGTCTGGAATAATTTTTAATTTATTATTTACTTGATATTTATCTCAAAGATGCAGAAATTCTTTCAAAGATTATGCATTTTATATGAACGAGCTAACAATAGAAAAATTTCGTCAAAAAAAATTGAAAATAATTGAATATTCTTTAACGCAAGAAAAAATAAGTAAATATTTTTCTCAGCCACCAAGCTGCGCCCATTAAATATATTATAAATTTTATAGCGCAATTAATAATTAAAAAATTACACGTGGCGCTATAAATAAAAAATTCAATGAATATATAGTAAAAATTTTATGATTGAATATTCTCAGCAAGTTGCTGAACCCCTGAATAATCCTCGAAAGACATATTCAATGATGATGACACGTTGTCACTTACTCCGTAATTTTTCAACCGGCCAGTGGCAGCTTTTATTTTACTAATGGCATCTTTACTTTTAAAGAGTGTTGCTCTTTTTTTAGCTACCAATTTTAAAAACTCATTTGTATTATATCCTGACCTTTCTTTTATTGATATTTTAATTTCAAAAATAGAAAGTAGTGAACTGGCAGCATGCGAAGCTTGTTCAAATATTGGATCGACGTAACGATTATAAAGTTGATTATAACATTGCGATAATGCATTAAGCATTTTACAGCATGATTCCAGAGTGATTGCAGTTTTCTCGATATCATCGCTCATTGCATATGCTATTAGTAGTGCGTTCTCAGTAAAATTCCTTTCCTTTCCTTCACACACACCCCATTCGAAATAAAATCCGCGATGAGCCGGATAATAGGATGCCTCTCGAAATAGTCTTATCGACTCCGCCGCATTATTTTCTCGACGATACAAAGATGCAAGTTTCGTCAACAAATAGAAATTTCCCTCGTCGTTCTCGTATAAATTTCTTGCCACATCAATAGCCAAACCAGTTTTACCGGATTTAAAAAGACCTTCCGATAGTTCAAAAGACCAAAAATTTTTATTTAGAACTTGTTCAGTTTCTGATCTCCGTTGTTCAGATAATGCTAATTCAATAAAATATCGTGCCACATCTTTATTAAAACGACTTTCCAATACTTCTACAATCGCGTTTGCAATATATTTATGTCGGGTAAAAATAAAATTGGCAGTTGTCGCGGCAGCAGCTTCTCGACCAAGTGGACGTATTACTTTTGCTACCATCTTGGAGATTGGAAGGTCCAAAACAGCAGCTAACGTCGCAAAACTAAGCTTATCAAACCCTTCTGAATGCATAGCAGCGATATAGCCTAATGCGTCCATCAGACTTTGATCACTATTTAAATTATGTCCTTCAAGTCTAGCAAGCATCTTTTCAGCGTGCTCAAGTAAATCGTTTCCGTGTCGTGCGACAAGAAGAGCACCAAAGAAAGCTCCATAATTACCTTTCGCCTCCTTCTTTGCATAATATTTAAGTTTGTCGGCACGTTTTGACTCATCTAACTCAGATAATTCGGTACCAAGCCCATCTTCCCCATGAGCGGCCCACGCCGCAACAATAAATTCCGCGTCACGGGTACTTAGGTCCTTTAATATTATTTCTTTATACTTAGCGGTGTAGTCCCATGCTAGCCCACTTGCTCCAGAAGAAAACCAATCCGAATCGCGACTGGCTAAGATAAAACTAATTTTTCCATCGTAACCGTCGAAACCGTTATCGATAAACCGAAGTATTTCTTTTGCAGATTGGTCAGCCTCATCGATCACCATCAACCAGCTATGATGAGTTTTCAAAATCGGTAGTAAATCATTTACAGAAAATGGACGAACATGATTAGTTCTAATAAGCGCTTTTTTCTCTTGATCAATTTGCAAAATTTCTAAACATGCCTGAAATAAAGCTGTAGTTTTTCCCTCACATCCTGCACCGACTAAAGCAGAAACTATCGGATCATTAGTAATTGATGAGAACTGGTTAGTTATTTTTGCAACAATTTCCCGACGGGGTATTGACTCAGAAAGAACCGTATTCCAAGTAGGTGTCGCCCCGTCGAAATAACGCAATGCTTGGTCCTTCTCAAGAAATATTCTGCATTTTTCTAACTCCTCAAGACTTTTTACTATCCAACCTGTTGGTGGATCCACCCTCTTTCTGGGAGTGTAATCAACTTTTATTTTATTTGTAGGGGCTAAAAATCTCCATATTCCACCAATACGATTATTTTCATGAAATGTCTCGCCGCTTAATGTCCAGCACTGGTTGCTAAAACTCCATGTAAAAGGTTCTAAATCAATATTTTTGCGGTCATCTGATAATTCTGCCCAGAGAAATCCATTTTTCCATTTGCTACCCTCAGGTGCTTGCCAAGCGGCACCACTCTGAATACAAATAAAATCTCCAGTCGCGCTTAATGCGGGCTTAGCCCAGGATTTATGCATATGGCCGTGAAGATAAATAACATTATGCTCACCAAATATGACTTCTATTGGTTGAATTATACGTTCATGAAACCATGATAGCGGATGATGGCCAAGAACGATTTTTGTTGAGGATGTTTTTGTTTTCGCCAAATTATCACGAAGAATTTGCAGCCCAGGTGTAACATTTCCAAAATCACCCTCGCCATCACATAGCCAAGCAGTATTTATCCCAACAACACTAATTTCCATACCGTCTATTAAAAATTCCTGTATATAACCACCCTCTTCGTTTCCGAAACTGACTAAATTATCGTTGCCTACGCCAAAGATATAATTTTCAAAACGATCTGCAAGCATTTTTCTTTTTCTAAAAGATTCCGACGTTGGTAAAAATGCCCCAGCATCATCCCTCAAGAATTTTTCTTTACTAAATCCAGGATTAATTTCTCTGTCTAAATCATGATTACCTGGAACAGTAAAAATTCGATTAATAAAATCGTCCCCGAAAATTTGCAACAGTTTCTTTACCACTAAGCTATCAAATAAATCATATTCTGACAAACGCCCAGAATTTGCAATATCTCCAGTAATAAAAATAAAGTCGGGATAAATTCCGGCATTTTTTTTCTGTTCAATATGCTCAATCAGTTTTCTTGCGGAAAATTGCTGATCATATAAACTCTTTCCAAAATGAAAATCTGATAGGTGCAGCCAATTAATTTTTCTATTCATATTATATTTTATTAAATTTTTTTGAAAATTTATGCGGTGAAATTACTAACTGAACAATATTTCCTTGAATGGATAATGAGACTGAAAATAAAAGGAACTTAACAGTACAGCATAACATGTTGTCATAACGGAATATACTCAGATTCTCACATTGGAGAGGCGAAATGTTGCCGGCTAAGCGCCGCTGAGAATGCATGTTTATTCATTAATATAAATTTATAAAATAGCTTGACACCTCAAACATTTTGAATTAGTGGAGTTGGGCCTTTTACGGTCAGTGATTTCTCTCGCATCAGCGGCATTCAAACCTTCTGACCTACCTGTGATTGCGTCCACAGTGGGGGCTGTTAAGTTGCGTTGAAAATTGACCCACTTGCCCCACGACTTTGCAACGGAATATGACCCACGTTAGTAGCACAATTCCACCTGTCTTTTCGGCAGGAAACCGGAGTGATCCACGTGGCTCTACTCGGCATCATTTGACGATGGCACCTTCGTGACCAGATTCCAATACGAGAAATCGCTAGACGACTGGACATCTCACGCAATACCGTCCAACGTTACCTACGATCGGAAACCACTGAGCCCTCCTACGCGGAGCGGCGATCAGTTAGCGGATTAGACAAATACTCAGTGCCGCTATCTGGGTGGATCAAGGCCGATACGACTAAAGGCGCGTAAGCAGCGGCGCAATTTCAAGCATATCCATGAGGATCTGAAAGAGCTATGCTACGCAGGGTCATACAACCGTGTGGCAGCGTTTGCCAGGCAGTGGAAGACGGGGCAAACAGAGTGGGTCACTTCTGCGAGCAAACGAACTAGCGAGGACATACAAGTGCTTGCCCAGTCCAGGTTACTATTTCGGCATGACGAATACCGGCTACCTTATCGTTCGGAAGGTAGATCCCGATGCTTTTCTCATTTGTCCACTCTAGCTTGAAGTGCTAGAACAATAGCGAACGCGGGATCGAGATTACATAAAAAACACAGCCCTTAGGCCATGGCACTACATCAACGCGGCCTCAGTAGCGTTGTTCGTCAGTTCAGCCTTCAGCTGGCCTCGCCCCTCAGCAATCAACTTCGTCAACAACTGTTCGAAGAAATTGTTTAGTTCTGATTTTGCAAATGGATCAAAGGTCACCATTTGCTGGGGGATTATCCACCATACCACTGTCCAGGTGATTGCTCACTGGGCTTGTGCTCTTTGGTTACCGTTGAGCACAAAGTGCGAATAAGCAGGTGTGAAGTTAGCTAACCGAAGGTTAGCTAACTTCACCTATCCTGCCCTGCATTTTTCAGCGACTGAGCCATTAAATCGTCGGCAAGAACTTCGACTGAACCCCTTTTTTAGCCGGTACGAGAGCAGATTTGGCAGGTCTGATGCCCTGCCAGATACGCCCATTTTTTAGCCGCTAAAGCTTCCACGGAACCGCTCCTGTGTACACCATTGATCTCACACATAGTGCGCGGCACGCTTGATCCAGCTGGCATAGCAGGTTGATTCCTGTTGCGCCAGTGATTCCAGCATTCGATACTGGACTCGTGTTTTCGAAATAATGATTGCGAGCTTGATCGAACGATGGACGAATCGGCGGCAGGGCAAGGCCTGCAGTCTGTGCTATTCGCCTCGGTGTTGCCGCTGGCATTTTTGATTCAGGAGGGGACGCCATGAAACCAGCAATAGTTGAATACCTGAAAGAGCGCCGCGTTGAACCTCGCATAGGTGAGGAACGCTTCATCCGCTTGGGCGAAGTGCTGGCGACTTGCGGCAAATCGCGCAGCAGTGTCTATGCGGGCATCAAGGAAGGCACCTTCCCCGCCCCTGTCAAGCTGCAGGGACGTTCCTCTGCTTGGCTCAGAAGCGAAGTGCTACGTTGGATGCAAGCGTGTATCGAGGCGAGCAGACCAACAAGCACGGCATCCTCAGCAATCGAGCATTCTTCGGGCAGCAGGCACATCGGCAACAAAGGAACCCGAGCCGAATGAAGCCGGGAAAATACCCGGATACCTGCGGCATAGATACGCTCACCTGCGCCGTTGCATCACCCTGGCGTCCGTCATGGCTTCGATTAATGCATCTTCATCCATTCCAAATTCGAGGCAACTGAAGATGATGTCGGCGCAGTAGCCATACAGCATTTCAATCACCTCGTTGGCACGCTCTTTCTGGATTTTCTCCACCATGGCAAGCATGTCGCTTCGCACTCTTTCGTCCGCGGAGACGCGGCTCAGTGCAGGGAAGACCAGCGCCCACATCCACTCCACCGCCTGCGTACCAATGTGGGTTGCGCAGCGCTCCACTTTTCTGGCATTCATGGCAGGAGGCAACGGGCGATTTTGCCGAAGCCGCTTTGGCGGGCACGTATGCACGACCTTGAACTCTGGGCGTGGGTCCTTTCCCTCCTCAAGCATCTTGCGAGCAACTGAGCGGCGGCTCCGCGCAAGCGCCAGAGAAACTTCCGGGTAGTGGCCGAAGGTCAACGTCTGTTCCTTGTTATTTAGCTGACGAAATTTCATCCGCCACACCTTTGTTCCGGTTGGCATGACTTGAAGATACAGCCCTGAACCATCGAACAATTTGTGAGACTTGCTTCGAGGCTCCGCCTCGGCCACTTGTTGTTCGGTAAGACAAGCAATCAGTTTTGCCATGGCGGCCTCCCTTAACGATGCGGCGCTGGCCAGACCAGCTCCAGCGATCCATGATGGCCTGGCTGCGGCGTATCACCGCGCTCTACCGCTTCCAGGTAGTCGGCCCACTCCTGCATCATCTTGCGGCGCTCCGTCAGGAATTGGGCGCGGTCGTAGGCGCTGGCGACCTTGTCCTTCGGCGCATGCGCCAGTTGGCGGTCCACCACTTCATGGCGGTAGCCCAGGCGCTCCTTGATGGTGCTCATGGCCAGTGCGCGGAAGCCGTGGCCGGTCATGCGGCCCTTGTACCCCATGCGGGCCAGCGCCACCAGCAGCGTGTTGTTGCTCAGAGGCTTGTCGTGGTCGCGCTGGTTTGGAAACAGATAAATACCATGGCCCGTAATGGTGTGCAGCTGGCGCAGCAAGGCCAGCGCCTGGCGCGAAAGGCAGACATGGTGATTGGTCATGTCGGGATTGACGGTCAGCTTGCCGCGCTTCATGCGCTGCCAGGGAATGATCCACTCGCCCTTCTCCAGATCGACTTCGCTCCATGGCGTTTCTATCAGTTCGCTGGTGCGCACGAAGATCAGCAGCATCAGGCGTAGCGCGATGCGCGTCGGCTCGAACATGCGCGCCTCGTTGCGCGACAGTATGTCCAGGAAGGTCGGCAATTCATCAGCACTGATGGCGGCGTAATGCGACGCGCGCTTGGTCTTGAGGACGTCTTTCATGTCCGCCATCAGGTTGCGGTCGGCCAGCCCGCACTGGATGGCGTAGCTGAATATCTGCGAGCAGACGGCCTTCAGGCGATGCGCGATCTCGGTGGCGCCGCGCTCCTCGATCTTGCGCAGCATGACAATCAGTTCGCGGTGCTTGATTTCCGCGATTGGTCTGCTGCCAATCTTTGGAAAGATATCGGCCTCCAGGCGCTGCAGCATGTTCTTGGAAGTGCGCTCGCTCCAGGTTGGCACCTTGTTTGCGTACCACTCGCGTGCCACCTTCTCGAAGGTATTGGCGGCCTTTTCGGCGGCAAGCCGCTTGGCGTCATCGCGATGCTTGGCAGGGTCGATCCCCTGCAGCTGCAAGCGGCGCGCCTCCAAACGCTTTTCTCGCGCATCCTGCATTGAAATTTCCGGATACGGGCCAAACGTCAGCGCGTTTTCCTTGCCGTCTGCATGACGGAATTTCCAGCGCCAGATTCGCGAGCCGCTGGGCATCACTTCAACGTACAGGCCGCCACCATCGAACATCTTGTACGGCTTGGGCCGGGGTTTGGCGTTCTTGACCTGGAGTTCGGTAAGGGGTGGAATGAGCTTGGGCATGATGGTCTCCTCTGCGTAAGCGTCAGAAACCACTATAGGCGACTAACCGGGGAATGGTCCCCAGTGTGAACTATGGATTGATCCCAAACAAACACCCAAAAAATTTGGCTGCAGCTGGACAGTACTGGACGCCAGAATACAAAAAAACCGCTTTAGCACGGGCTAAAACGGTTTTTTGTGGACGTTCTTGGACTTCCTTGAACTGGCCAATTTGTATCTTTGGCGGAGAGAGGGGGATTCGAACCCCCGATAGGCTATGAACCTATACACGCTTTCCAGGCGTGCGACTTCAACCACTCATCCACCTCTCCTGCAGGCAATGTGTCTTACTTACATTGCGTACTATTTCTCGCTTGTCGCGAAGCCGCAGATTATAGCAAAGAATCTACGGACTGCCAAAGTTATTTACCGTGGGGTAAAAGTAGCGCATCTACAGTAACCAAGTAAAGGCTGGGGTCGGACCCGGCGGGTCCGACCCCGGATGCTGGTTTGGGTTTTGGCTATCCAAGCAACATCAGGACGCTTCTTTCAGCTGATCCAGAATCGCCGGATTCTCCAAGGTCGACACGTCTTGCGTAATCGTCTCGCCCTTGGCCAGCACGCGCAGCAGGCGGCGCATGATTTTGCCGGAGCGGGTTTTGGGCAGGTTGTCGCCGAAACGGATTTCCTTCGGTTTCGCGATCGGACCGATTTCCTTGCCGACCCAGTTGCGCAGCTCCAGGGCCAGTTTCTTCGCTTCCTCGCCTGTCGGACGTGCTTGCTTCAGCACCACGAAAGCGCAGATCGATTCACCTGTCGTATCGTCCGGACGGCCCACCACGGCGGCTTCGGCCACCAGCGGGTTGGCGACCAGCGCCGATTCTATTTCCATCGTGCCCATGCGGTGGCCCGACACGTTCAAGACGTCATCGATGCGGCCCGTGATCGTGAAGTAGCCGGTGTCCTTGTTGCGGATGGCGCCGTCGCCTGCCAGGTACATCTTGCCGCCCAGCTCTTCCGGGAAATAGCTGGACTTGAAACGATCCGGGTTGTTCCAGATCGTGCGGATCATCGATGGCCATGGGCGCTTCACGACCAGAATACCGCCCTGGCCGTTCGGCACGTCCTGGCCCGCTTCGTCGACGATGGCGGCCATGATGCCCGGCAATGGCAGGGTGCAGGAACCGGGGACCATCGGCGTGGCGCCAGGCAACGGGGTGATCATGTGGCCGCCCGTTTCCGTTTGCCAGAAGGTATCGACGATCGGGCATTTCTCGCCGCCGATATTCTTGTAGTACCACATCCACGCTTCCGGATTGATCGGCTCGCCGACCGTGCCCAGCAGGCGCAAGCTCGTCAGGTCGTAGTTGCTTGGATGGACTTTCGGATCCACGTCGGCCGCCTTGATCAGCGAACGGATGGCCGTGGGGGCTGTGTAGAAAATGCTGACGTTGTGCTTCTTGATCGTTTCCCAGAAACGGCCAGCGTTCGGATAGGTCGGGATGCCTTCGAACACCACTTGCGTGGCGCCCACGGCCATCGGGCCATACGCGATGTAGCTGTGGCCCGTCACCCAGCCGATGTCAGCCGTGCACCAGAACACGTCGTCCGGCTTGATGTCGAAGCTCCACTTCATCGTCAGCGCGGCCCACAGCAAATAGCCGCCGCTCGAGTGCTGCACGCCCTTCGGCGTGCCCGTCGAACCGGAGGTGTAGAGAATAAACAGTGGATGCTCGGCATCGACCCATTCCGGTTCGCATTGCGCGCTCTGGCCTTCGACCAGCTCGTGCAGCCACGTGTCGCGGCCGGCTACCATCGGCAGGTCGCTGCCGGTGCGCTTATACACAATGACGTTTTTGACGCAGTCGCAGCCGCCCAGCGCCAGTGCTTCATCGACGATGGATTTCAATGGCAGCTTTTTGCCGCCGCGCAATTGCTCGTCGCCTGTGATGACGGCCACGGCACCCGCGTCGATGATGCGTTCCTGCAAGGATTTCGCCGAAAAGCCGCCGAAGACGACGGAGTGGGTGGCGCCGATGCGCGCGCACGCTTGCATGGCGGCCACGCCTTCGACGGACATCGACATATAGATGATGACGCGGTCGCCCTTGGCGATACCCTTGGATTTCAGGCCGTTGGCGAACTTGCAGACTTTTTCGTGCAGCTCTTTATATGTTGCCTTGGTGACGGTGCCGTCATCCGCTTCGAAGATGATGGCCGTCTTGTCACCCAGGCCATTTTCGATGTTGCGGTCCAGGCAGTTGTACGACACGTTCAGCTGGCCGTCTTCGAACCATTTGTAGAATGGGGCATTGTCTTCGTTCAGGGTGCGGGTGAACGGCTTTTTCCAGCTCAGGTTCTCGCGCGCCAGTTTGGCCCAGAAGCCTTCGTAGTCGCGTTCGGCCTCAGCCACCATGGCGCGGTAGGCGTCCATGCCGGAAATCGTTGCCTGTGCGGCAAACGCTGCCGACGGGTCAAATACGCGCGACTCTTCTGGTCCCTGCTGCTGTGTGCCCTGCCCTTGGTTCTCTGTAGCGCTCATGCTTGTCTCCAGTGTAGTAATTGTTTGCTAACACGATAGGCCCCATGTCTTACGGACGCCTTACATGTCGCGTTTATGCAGCGTTTACCCCGATCAAGGCTAACCATAAGCGCCTTCAGCAATAGGAGTCAAGGGGACGCCGTACAGTATTTTCGCTGGGAAAATGCGCGGTGCGCCGAAGGTTCAATACCACTTTGTGTTTCATCAAACCTAATAATCAGAAGCAAGGCCATGCGCAGTAATCAACAGCAAGTGTAAAATGTCGGGCATGCCAAAAATTGGTATTTACTCCCCCAGGAAACCCCACATGATCGACCACCTACCACCGACTACCAAGCATACCAAGCTGCATCCGCTGTCCGCCTTCATCTTCATGTCGCGCTGGCTGCAGTTGCCGCTGTACCTGGGCCTGATCCTCGCACAATGCGTGTATGTATTTCATTTCTGGGTGGAATTGTCCGACCTGATCGGCGCCGTGTTCGGCAATGATGCAGCCCTGCAGCACGTCATCAGCGCCGTGACCGTGCCTGGCGTGCCGCCTCCCGTGAAGCTGAACGAAGCGACCATCATGCTGGTGGTATTAGGCCTGATC
This sequence comes from Janthinobacterium sp. BCJ23, assembly GCF_059617945.1. Taxonomy (NCBI): domain Bacteria; kingdom Pseudomonadati; phylum Pseudomonadota; class Betaproteobacteria; order Burkholderiales; family Oxalobacteraceae; genus Janthinobacterium; species Janthinobacterium sp. BCJ23. The sequence continues at coordinate 400,696 of NZ_JCAQAW010000003.1, forward strand.
GACGTGGTGATGATTTCGAACTTGCTGATCATGGTCATTATCGGCGGCTACGAAACCTTCGTTTCGCGCATGCACCTCGATGACCACCCAGACCAGCCGGAATGGTTGTCGCACGTAAATGCTTCCGTGCTAAAGACGAAATTGGCGATGGCCATCATCGGCATCTCGTCCATCCACCTGCTGAAGACCTTTATCAACGCCACCGCGTATGCGAAGGAACCGAACGTGGTCATCGCGCAAACGGTGATCCACATGGTCTTCATTTTGTCCGCCATGGCGATTGCCTACACCGACCGCATCATGACGGTCACCCAGAATCAAGCCAGGGCGCCCCACTAAGTTCCGGCGCTCCTATACTGATTAGCAAACAGCATCAAAGTCCTACCCTTCTTATCCACCGCGAGAACACCATGACTGTCATAAAGCAAGAAGACCTGATCGAATCCGTCGCCGCAGCGTTGCAGTACATTAGCTACTACCACCCTGCTGATTACATCGAGCACCTGGCGCGCGCCTACGCGGCCGAGCAAAGCCCGGCGGCAAAAGATGCGATCGCGCAAATCCTGACCAACTCGCGCATGTGCGCGGAAGGCAAGCGTCCTATCTGCCAGGACACGGGTATCGTCAACGTCTTCCTGAAAATCGGCATGGGCGTGCGCTTCGAAGGCTTCTCCGGCACCGTCACCGACGCCGTCAACGAAGGCGTGCGCCGCGCGTACAACTTCGACGACAACAAGCTGCGCGCCTCCATCGTGGCCGACCCGCATTTCGACCGCAAGAACACCAAGGACAACACGCCAGCCGTCGTGCACATGGAACTGGTCGAAGGCAATACCGTCGACGTGAAAGTGGCTGCCAAGGGCGGCGGTTCGGAAAACAAATCGAAGATGATCATGATGAACCCGTCCGACTCGCTGGTCGACTGGGTCATGAAGACCGTGCCGACCATGGGCGCCGGCTGGTGCCCGCCAGGCATGCTGGGCATCGGCATCGGCGGCACGGCCGAAAAAGCCATGCTGATGGCAAAAGAAGTGTTGATGGAAGACATCGACATGTTTGAGCTGAAACAACGCGGCCCGCAAAACAAGCTGGAAGAACTGCGTATCGAGCTGTGCGACAAGATCAACTCGCTGGGCATCGGCGCGCAAGGCCTGGGCGGCCTGACGACCGTGCTTGACGTGAAAATCATGATGCACCCGACGCACGCCGCGTCGAAGCCCGTCGCCATGATCCCGAACTGCGCCGCCACGCGCCACGGCCACTTCGTGCTGGACGGCTCGGGCCCTGCCTACATGGAACCGCCATCGCTGTCGTCGTGGCCGGAAGTGCACTGGACGCCGGACACGGAAAAATCCAAGCGCGTCGACTTGAACACGCTGACGAAAGAAGAAGTCGCTTCGTGGACGCCGGGCCAGACCTTGCTGTTGAACGGCAAGATGCTGACGGGCCGCGACGCCGCGCACAAGCGCATCCAGGACATGCTGGCCAAGGGCGAAGAATTGCCGGTCGACTTCAAGAACCGCGTGATCTACTACGTCGGCCCGGTCGACCCGGTGCGCGACGAAGCCGTCGGCCCGGCCGGTCCGACGACCGCCACGCGCATGGACAAATTCACCGACATGATGCTGGAAAAAACCGGCCTGATCGCCATGATCGGCAAGGCCGAGCGCGGCCCTGTTGCCATCGAATCGATCCAGAAGCACCAGTCGGCCTATCTGATGGCCGTGGGCGGCGCCGCCTACCTGGTGTCGAAAGCCATCAAGCACGCCAAGGTGCTGGGCTTTGCCGACATGGGCATGGAAGCGATCTACGAATTCGACGTCGTCGACATGCCGGTGACGGTGGCCGTGGATGCGAAAGGCACCTCGGTGCACAACACGGGCCCGAAAGAGTGGCAGGCGAAGATCGAGCAACTCAATAGCGTGAGCAAGATTCCCGTGACGGTTGCTTAAACAAGCTCTACCATTAACGCCGCGCAGCAATCAGCGCGGCGTTTTTTTATCTACTCCGGTTTCCCATGACTTCTATTGCAAGCAATGCCCACCCTGACGCGCCCATCGGCATTTTTGACTCCGGCGTGGGCGGCCTGTCGGTGCTGCGCCATATCCGTGCGCAGCTGCCGCAGGAAGACCTGATTTACTTTGCCGATTCCGGCCATGCGCCGTATGGCGACAAGACGGAACAGCAGGTGATCGACCGTTCACTGGCAGTAGCCAGCTATCTGCTGCAGCAAGGCGCAAAAGCACTGGTCGTCGCCTGTAACACGGCCACGATCGCCGCCATCAAGGCGCTGCGCGCGCGCTACCCGGACTTGCCCATCGTCGGCGTCGAGCCGGGCCTGAAACCGGCAGCCGCCATCAGCCGCAACGGCAAGATCGGCGTGCTGGCCACCGAGCGCACCTTGCGCGGCGACAAACTGCTGGCCTTGCGCGAACAGGTGAGCAGCGCGACGGGCGCCACGTTCATCTTGCAGCCCTGCGTCGGCCTGGTCGAACGCATCGAACAGGCCGCCATGGGCAGCGACCCGCTCGACGCCACCAGCGCCATGCTCGACCGCTATATCGCGCCCCTGTTGGCGCAAGGCGTCGATACCCTCGTGCTCGGCTGCACCCATTACCCTTTCGTGCAGGACGCCATCGCACGCACGGTGCGCGCGCATACGTCGGAACCCGTCACCCTGGTCGACACCGGGGAAGCCGTGGCGCGCCAGCTGGCCCGCTTGCTCGACGCTGCCAGCCTGCGCCGCACCGGCAACGACGCGCCGCAACTGCAGGGCTACACGACGGCCAAGGTCGAAGCCCTGGCGCAAGCCTTCGCCGGTTTGCTGGACTTGCACCCACCCGTCGAACACCTGTCCGTATGAGGGAAAACAGGCGTTTTCATGCAATCTTTCGATTCTTTAAAAAAGACTGCATTTAGATTTGCCACTTTGCCGAGTTCTTTGTATAATTCGGCACCTGTTCAGCAAAACAGCTAAACAGGTAAGTAAGACAGTGGTGGCTGTAGCTCAGTTGGTAGAGTCCAGGATTGTGATTCCTGTTGTCGTGGGTTCGAGCCCCATCAGCCACCCCACAGAATAAAGAAGAGCCCGGTTTTCGAATCGGGCTTTTTCTATTCCGGCGCCCGTTTTATCTCTCCTCCGATACCGGCCCCGGTATCGCTTCCTATAAAAAATTCATTAGTGCAAATTTGACCATCGCCCTACTCTGGGGTGCGGCCTGGACCGCCCCATAAAAACAGTACGGAGACAACGATGAAGCAAATCCTGGCAGCACTGTGCCTGATGTTCTGCGCCCATGCGCAAGCGATCAACCTGACGGGCGTGCCCAACGCGCACGACCCCGGCACCCTCACGCGCGACGGTGACACGTATTTCAATTTCACGACGGGCGACGGCATCTGGTATTCCACCTCGACGGACTTGCTGAAATGGTCGGCCGGCCCCGCGCCCGTGTTCAGCACGCCGCCGGCCTGGATTGCCAATAAAATCCCCAACTTCAGCGGCTCGTACTGGGCGCCGGACGTGATCCACATGAACGGCTACTATTATCTGTATTACTCGGTCTCCACCTTCGGCACGTCCGTATCGGCCATCGGCGTGGCCCGTTCCGCCTCGCTGAAAAACCCGAGCTGGACGGACTTGGGCATCGTCGTGCAATCGTATGGAGGCGGCGCGGAAATCAATGCCATCGACCCGGCCCTGTTCCGCGATTATGACGGCAAGGTCTACATGTCGTATGGCTCGTTTTTCGGCGGCATCGGCGTGACGGAAATCAACCAGGCCACGGGCAAAACCACGGGCAACGTCACCACCATCCTCGGTGGCGGCGGCAAGGATATCGAAGCGCCCTACATCACGCGCGATGGCGAGTATTACTATCTGTTCGCCAACCGCGGCAAATGCTGCCAGGGCGCCGCCAGCACGTATTACGTGGAAGTGCAGCGCGCCAGCAGCGTGACGGGGCCATACAGCGGCACGCGCACAGTGCTGCCTAACCTCGACGGCAAGTACAAGGGCCCGGGCCATATCGGCGTACTCAAGCAGGATGGCTGCAACTACACCTCAATCCACTACTACGACGTCAACGACAATGGCGCGGCCAAGCTCGATATTCTAAAGATGACGTATGACAGCGGCTGGCCCAGCCTGACGCGCAATTTCACGGTCGCCAGCTGCGGCGGCATCTCGGATGGGCCCACGGTGCTGCGCTCGCGCCTGAGCGGCAAGGCGCTGGCCGTGGCGGGCGCCGGCACGGCGAATGGCGCACTGGTGCAGCAGCAAACGTATACGGGGGCAAAACACCAGCAATGGTATGTGGTGGGACACGGCGATGGCTACTATAGCCTGATCAATGCGAACAGCCTGCTGGGTCTGGACGACTATAACAACTCGACCACGGCCGGCACGAATATCGCGCAATGGAGCTACTGGGGCGGACTGGGCCAGCAATGGCGCTTCGCCAGCCCTGCTGCCGGCTACCAGACGATCAGCAACCGCTACAGCAACCTGACCCTGGATGTACTCAACTTGAGCACGGCGGAAAATGCGCAGATCATCCAGTGGAATCTGACCAATGCGAACAACCAGCAGTGGTCGCTGAGCCGGCCGTAGGTCAGCGAACTACCCCGCCAGCACCGACTGCACCGTCGTCGCCAGGTCTTCCAGGCGCACGGGTTTGACGAGGAAGTGGCGGAAGCCGACGGCCAGCGCGTCGTCCATGTACATGGGCAGGCTGTGGCCGGTGACGGCGATCAGCACGGCGTTGGCCGTTTCGGGATTGTGGTGCAGGCGGCGGCCGATTTCGATGCCGCTGATGCCAGGCATTTCGATGTCGAGGTAGACGGCGTCGGGCACGCACAGCTTGACTTGCTCGACGGCCATCTGCCAGTTGCGTACTACCACCGCATGGTGGCCCAGCGCTTCGAGCAGCATGGCCAGCGATTCGCCCACTTCCTGGTTGTCGTCGACCACAAGCAGATTCAATTTGCGCGCAGCACTTGCCGGCTGGTCGCCCTGGCGGCGTTCCACGGAGGAAATGCCTGGTGTCGTTTCAGTTGTCTGGCTCATTGTACGTTCACGTCTGACGGCTGCAAAAGCGGGAGTATACAAGAAGCGCCCTCAATGCCTCCGCACCCGAGCAATGGTGCCAAGCGGCAATCCAAACCGCCCACCGTACCGCGCCAACAACACTTCCCCATCACACAGGCAGGCATATAGCCACTACGCAACATTCGCAATTGACGGATAAAATGAGAATCATTATCATTCCTATCCCCTTGCGCCGGATGTCCACGCCACGATGTTGTCGCGCCGCCCGATTGCCCGCGCAAACATTGTCACTACGGAGATCCATGCATGGCCGCTACATTTTCCACACTGCCCTTTTCGCTGCGCCCGTGCGCGCTGGCCATCGCCCTCGCCTGCCTGAACGCGCCCATCGCCGCGCAGGCACAGCAAGCCAATACGACCGATAACGCCGGCCCCATCCTGGAATCGATCCAGGTCAGCAGCAACCTGCTGGGCACCAGCATGGCCGCCAGCACGAAGAATTTCGCGGGCGCCCGCACCGTGGTGCAAAAGGACGACATCGAGAACTCGGGCGCAACCAGCCTCAGCGACGTAATGCGCCGCATTCCCGGTGTGCAGATCAGCGACAACTCGGGCAGCGCCGGCAGCGCCATCTCCCTGAATATCGGCGTACGCGGCCTGGCCGGGCGCTATTCGCCACGCAGCACGGTCTTGCTGGACGGCATCCCGATGTCGGTGGCGCCGTATGGCCAGCCGCAACTGTCGTTCGCGCCCGTCAGCCTGGCCAATGTCGAGACGGTCGACGTGGTGCGCGGCGGCGGCGCCGTGCGCTTCGGCCCGCAAAACGTGGGCGGCATCATCAACTTCAAGACGCGCCGCGTACCCACCACGCCAGGCATCACGGGCGACGCCACCGTGCGCTATAACTCGTACAGCGAAGTGGGCCACAACACGCAGGCCAGCGTCTTTGCCGGCACCCAGCTCGACAGCGGCCTGGGACTGGCCGTGCTGTATTCGGGCATTCGCGGCAGCGACTGGCGCGTGGGCAGCGATGAAAAGGTCAACGACTTCGCCCTGAAATTCCGCTACGACCTGAGCCCAAGCGCCGAGGTGTACGCCAAGCTGTCCTACTACGACGTGACGTCGCGCACGCCGGGCGGTTTGAGCGCCGCGCAATACAAGGCCGATCCATTCCAGAACACGCGACCGACCGACTTCTGGAGCGGCGAGCGTAAGGCCTTCGACATCGGCTACCTGAATGCCATGTCGAACACGCAGGAATTCGAGGTGCGCGCCTATTACAACAAGAGCTCGCGCGAAAGTACCCTGATCAATGCGAACCGCACCGGCCTGGGCCGTCAGCCGCGCAACTATGAAACGACGGCCATCGAGCCGCGCTACACGCAGCGCTTTACGACCGGCAAGGTATCGCAGGACGTCACCGTCGGCTACCGCTACCTGGCCGAGCGGGCTGACGAAAGCATCTACAACGTCGTCATCGCCACCGGCGTGCAACAAAAGCCGACGCGCTTCGCCGACAACTCGACCGATGCGCAAGCCGTGTATATCGACGACAAGATCGCCATCGACGCGTGGCGCATCACGCCGGGCGTGCGCTACGAGCACATCAAGACGGAACGCTTCAACCACTTGCCGACTGACCAGAAGATCGATCTGCTCAATAACAAGGCCCTGCCCTCGCTGAACGTGGCCTACTTGCTCAACAACAACGTGACCCTGTTCGGCAACTACAACAGCTCGTTTGGCGCCGTGCAAAATACGCAGCTCAATGCGCAATCGAGCAAGAACCCGTTGCAGCCGGAGCTGGCGAAAACGGCCGAGCTGGGCGCGCGCTGGAAGAGCGGCCAGCTGTCGGCCGAAGCAACCTTGTTCAACATCAAGTTCGACAACCAGATCCAGTCCATCGGCAGCGGCGAGAACGTCGTCTTCTACAACGTGGGCGCCACGCACCACCGGGGCCTGGAATCGGCCGTCGACTACCACTTCGACAAGTCCGGCCCGCTGGCCGGCTTGAATGCCTACGCCACCTACACCTACACCAAGGCGACTTTGCAGGATGGCGTGAACGCGGGCAACGACGTGCCCTTCTATTCGCGCACCACGGACACCATCGGCGCCCACTACCAGCTGGGCGCCTGGGGCTTCGACCTGTCGAGCAGCCACCAGAGCCGCCAGTTCGCCGACGAAGCCAACACCATGGCGGAAAATGCGGCAGGCAACCTGGGCGTGATTCCCGGCTTCCGTACCTGGAACACGCAAGTGAAATGGAAAGTACCGGGGCAGAATGGCCTGGAGCTGGTTGCCGGTGTCAACAACCTCGCCGACAAGCGCTACTTCACGCGCACCTCGGACGGCAACCTGGGCAAACTGGTGGGTGCACCGCGCATGGTTTACCTGCAAGGCCGCCTGGCGTTCTGATGCCCGTGCGCAGCTGAGCCCGTCGAAGCGCAGCGGACGTACAAATGCCGCCCCGTCGTATGGCCGGGCGGCATTTTTCATGAAAAAAATGGGTGCATTACATCAATGAATGTTTCCCAAAAGAATTAAACTGGCGCTACAATAGCGGGGTATCAAGCAATGCCAAGCATCGCTCCGCCAGGGCCCCTACCCCGCCCTGATCATCAGCACGCATTTTTTGAACAGGATGACTGGCGCTGCCGGGCCCGATCGCGCTCCCGGCACGGCCACCACACACGCACCATGTCCGCAGAAAAAACCATTACCGAAACGAGTTCCTACGGCAAAGAAACGCCCGTGGGACGTCCCGACATCGATGGCCGCGCCGGCATTTTCGTGCCCACGGCGGAATTCGACATCAGCAACACCACCACCATCCGCAAGGGCGCGGGCATTGTCGGCTTCGGCAACCTCGATGGCACCCTGACCGTGTATTTCGAAGCGAACCGCTTCGACGAAAGCAATCTGCACAAATGGGAACACAAGGCGCGCAAGGCGTATGACCGCATGGTCATGGGCGCGCCCACGGTGTCGAAAGCGAAAATCGATGCGCGCATGCTGGAGCAGGTGGGCATCATCGATGGCATGGGCATCAACCTCAAGCATCCGGAACGCCTGACGCACTGGCTGGCGATTTCGAACGTGCCGGACACGGCACCGGAAGAGCCGGTAGTGCGCTGGAAAAACCGCTAGGCGGCCGGAGAGCGAGGCGGGGCGCCAGGCGCGAGGTGTTGTCCTACAAGGTGGCGGACATTCATCCGATGCCCAAAGGCATCAACTCATCCTATGATGAAAGCCTGACAACACACCTCATCCCACTCAGGAGTACGACATGTCCCGCCTCATCCCGATCAGCTTTGGCGCCTTGCAAATAGGTCTGGCAGCGGCGGCGATGTACATCCTGTGCTCGGCGGACGTGCTGCACCAGACGGCCGTGTATTTCCACTAATAAAATGAAAAAGCCGGGCAAGCAATGCTTGTCCGGCTTTGTCCTGCCTACCACCGCAATAGATTAGCGGCGGCCGTGGTAGCGGCCATGCCCGCCCCAGCCGCCGCGGTGTCCACCGTAGCGCCCAAAGCCAAACATGAAGTCCAGCCCAATTGTCACGGGCGGATTGTAATAATACGGTTGCGGTGCGTACACGGGCGCCGGCACATACACGGGCTGCTGAACGTAGACAGGCTGTTGCTGCACATACACGGGCTCATTCGTATATTCCACGCGCGGCGCGCTCATCACGCGGCCCGACTGCACCGGCTCGGACGAGACCGTATGCCATTCATAGGGATTGTAGGCCCCCTGCGGCGCGCGCGAACCGTAATACGCAGGACCGGGGGGGGCCACGGCACAGCCACCCAAGGCGGCCAGCGAAATTACTGCCAACAGGGTTTTCATCGCAATTCTCCTAATGTGTACTACTTAATTAAGCACTATAAGAAATTACGCGGAGCTTTGCTGCGCTTTTACCGATTGTTACACCCCGACGCACGCCGCAACATGAAATGTGGCAATCGCGCCACAAGCGGCCTACACCGCATGTTTCCTCAAATAAATGGAATCGCGCACGTGTCGATGGCCTTGCCGGCCGCATCGTAGCGCTGCACGCACACCTGGTAGCGCACGCCATAGTCGAGCTCGACCTGCTCGACCTTGCCATACTTCAATTTCCAGCTGGGTTGCACCTGTTGCCGGCCTTCCAGCGCGGCCACGTCCTGGGGAATCGCCATCGCCGTTTGCGTCTCGCCCTGGCGCGCATCCTGGCGCCGCGCCACGTCGATCGATACATTCACGGCCAGGTCGACGCCGCCGTCCGCATAGCTGAGCGTGGGCGCGCCGCGCTGCGCCCGCATCACGCCCCAGGCGCAAGGTTTACCGACCGCTTCGCATTGTTTCAGCTGCGCCAGCGGGAAATATTCAGGGGCAATCTTGCCATTCTTGATGGGCCAGCTCGTGCGCACGCCGTCGCGCTTGCCCGTCAGGGGATTGTCCCAGCTCAGGCTATTGACGACGGCCACGGTCTGCCCCGGCTGCAAGCCCACGGGCGTGCCCAGCGAGGCGCAGGCGGAAAGCAGCAAACCGGTGGCGGCCAGGGAGGAAAGTGTCAGGATGCGCTGCATGATAGGCCTCTTGTGGTGGGAGATCCCGAAGATATGTTTCGAGGGTAACAGAATCGGCGGCAACAGTGCCGTTGGCTGACGCACATAACAGTACGGGCGGCACCCTTGCAGGCGCCGCCCGTAGCGGATACGGCCATGCCGGGAGCCTGGCTCCCGGCGATACGTGGATCAGTCCAGCTTCCAGGCGTAATCGACCTTGGTCCAGGTTTGCGCTGCGGCGCCATCCTTGGTGCCCGGCTTGAACTTGCATGCGGACAGGGCCTTGATGGCGGCCTTGTCCAGGTTCTTGAAGCCGCTGCTCTTCTCGACTTTCGAATCGGCAACGCTACCATCGGCATTGACCAGGAAGGACATCGACACGGTGCCCTGCTCTTCGTTCATCAGCGAGGCTTTCGGATAGTCGGCCTTGCAGTTCTTGGCATCGAACGACGCCGGCACCTCGGCCGCGAAGGCGGCGGAAGAAACGGACACCAGCAAGGCTGCTGCAACACTCATCAAACGCTTATTCTCAAACATGTGCTTCCCCATGATTATTATCAAATACGGTAGTTACCATTTCCTGTGCGCTGTTGGCCGCGCTTAAAACTCTTCCCACTCGTCATTGCTGCCCGCGCCTGCCGCCTTGCGTGGCGCTGGAGCCACGGGAGCGGCCGCTTCCGTCTTGCGCGTCAGCGACTTCACCGGGCGCAATGCCGGCGCCGGCTTGCGCACGGCCACCGGTGCGGCGGCCACGGGGGCCGGCACATACGCCGCCGGTTTCTCTTCGCCTTCGACCAGTTTGAAGATGCTGACCACGTGGGCCAGTTCGGCCGCCTGGTCCTGCAAGCTTTGCGCCGCGGCGGCTGCCTGCTCCACCAGGGCCGCATTTTGCTGCGTCATGCCATCCATCTCGATGATCGACAGGTTGACCTGTTCGATGCCAGCGCTTTGTTCCTGGCTGGCACTGGCGATCTCGCTCATGATGTCGGTCACGCGGCGTACGCTGTCGACCACTTCACCCATCGTCACGCCGGCCTGGCCGACCAGACGCGTGCCGCGTTCCGTCTTCTCGGCCGAATCGTCGATGAGGATCTTGATTTCTTTCGCGGCGCCTGCGGAGCGCTGGGCCAGGTTGCGCACTTCCGACGCCACCACGGCAAAGCCGCGGCCTTGCTCGCCGGCACGTGCCGCTTCCACGGCAGCGTTCAGCGCCAGGATATTGGTCTGGAAGGCGATGCCATCGATCACGCCAATGATGTCGACAATCTTCTTCGCCGACTCATTGATCGAGCTCATGGTGTCCACCACTTGCGACACCACGGAGCCGCCCTTGATGGCGACATCCGAAGCGGTGGCGGCCAGCTTGTTGGCTTCGCGCGCATTGTCCGCATTCTGTTTCACGGTCGAGGTCAGCTCTTCCATGGCCGAGGCCGTTTTTTCCAGCGCGCTGGCCTGCATTTCCGTGCGCGACGACAGGTCGATATTGCCGTCGGCAATTTCGCGCGAGGCCGTGCCGATGGTTTCCGTACCGACGCGCACCTGGCCAACGATGCCCACCAGGCTGTTACGCATTTCCTTCATTTCCGCCAGCAGGCTGGACGTATCGGAAGGCTGCGTGTGGATGCCGATCGACAGGTCGCCATTGGCGATGCTGCCGGCGATCGATGCCGTGTAGTCCGGCTCGCCGCCCAGCTGTTTCAGCAGGCCGCGGGTAATCACCAGTGCCGCCGCCACGCCCATCGCCACGGCCAGTACGCCGAGGATGATCATGAACAGGCGCGCGCTGTCGAAGGCCTTGCGGGCATCCGATTGCATCTGCTCGTTGAGCTTGTCTTCCAGCACGGCCAGCTGCTCCAGCGCTTCCATCCATTTTTTCTGTACCGGGCGGATTTCCTTGATCATCACGCGCGTGGCGCCTTCCGCATCGTTGGCCATCCACAATGCGGATGCCTTGGCGATGGCCGGCATCGCGGCCGCTTCGTATTCCTTGATCGAGGTCAGCAGCGCTTTTTCTTCAGGAGTGGACTCGACGGCGAATTTCTCTTCGAGCTTCTTCTGCGTTTCCTGATAGGTGCTCGTCTGCGTCTTGATACGCGCCATCTCCGGCTCCATATCGCCCGCGTCGGTCATCAGGGTCAGGATGCGCAGCGAGGTGATGCGGTCGCTGACGTTGCCACGCATGTCGATCACGAGGCGGGTGACGACGTTGTTGACATTGATCACGTGATCGAGACGCTCCTGGATTTGCGCCATGCGCGCGATGCCGAGGACGGTCACGGCCACCAGCAGAACCAGTACCAGGGCGAAACCCAGGCCCAGGCGGGTACCAACCTTCATTTTTGCTAAATTCATTTCGGCTCTTCGTAAATGAAACTATTGATAAGGATTTTTGCCCGGCACGACAAGACGAAGGCTGCGCAACACCGGTGTCCGCCCTTACCCATTGGTATGCTGGCGGTATCCGGCCGCACGCAGCCCGGGGTACTTCCTGGTCTTTCAGCAGCCCTGGAAACGCCAGTGACTGCGAATGCAAACTTGCTCCGCACGCTGAATTTTTGACACCGTTGATGTGAGATCAACATCAAACATTCATATGAGAAATATTTGTCTATAATCAATTATAGGTGTAAATTTTGCCTCAAAGCAAGCAATATGTACCCGAATAAATGGCTGATTAACTTTCTTCGGGGAAATGGCAACAACGCCGTTTCTTGCCTCTTAGAAATGCCCCACGACAGTGCGGGCATGCGCCGAAACAGCGCATTTACAACACATGGCGTAGCCATATTGCATCGTTTTGGAAGAGGTACTCAGAGGAAGGGGAAGTGCGGACAATACCAGTGCGAAGTAGCACCGGTATAGACAAGTTGACTCAGCTGTCCCAGCTGCAATGCATCACATAGGTGTGGCACTCTGTGCCGAAGACAAAGACGCTCCAGATGGCGCCCAATTGGCTGGCCAGGCTGCGCTGGCCAGACGATACCAGTTGATACCAGCGGGGTTCGCTGCCCAGCAGTTCGGCCAATTCGCGCTCGAAACCGTCATATAAACGTGCGTCGAGCGGCTGGCGGTCCGCCTCGCTCGCCGGATGCAGGCGCTCGAGCAGCCACTGGCGCGGCGCGCACAAGGCGCCGCTGCACACGACCGTTTCGAGCGGCTGCAGGCGCAAGCCGTCGGGCGTCACATCCAGCGCGCGGCACAAGGCATCGAACGATGCCTGCGGCGCGGCGGGTCCCAGATACGTGCAGAGCAACTCGCTGCCGTCATCCTTGAGCGCGCTGACGGCTTGCAGGTAGCCGTCGATGTGCCGCGCATGGCCGTGGAAATCGTCCATTACGCAGGCAGCGACAAGCGCGCCGCCGCTTCCAGCAGCAAACGCGGGTCGCCCGAGGCCAGCTTCTTCGAATCGGACAAGGTCTGGCGGAAGCCGCGCGCGCCGGGCAGGTTTTGCATCAGGCCCAGCATGTGGCGCGTGACGCTGTTCAGTTTTAATCTCCCCGCTTCTTTTTCCAGCTGCGCGCTGATGTACGGGATCATCGCTTCGAGCACTTGTTCGCGCGTTTTGACAGGCGCATCGTCGCCGTAGTAGCGCTGGTCGAACTGCGCCATCACGTACGGGTTGTGATACGCCTCGCGGCCCAGCATCACGCCGTCCAGGTGCTGCAAGTGCAGGTCAATCTCATCGAGCGTCTTGATGCCGCCATTGATGATGAATTCGAACTGGGGGAAGTCGCGCTTCAGGCGGTAGGCATAATCGTATTTCAGGGGCGGCACTTCGCGGTTTTCCTTCGGGCTCAGGCCTTTCAGGATGGCATTGCGCGCATGCACGATAAACGTCTTGCAGCCGGCGTCGGCCACGGTGCCGACGAAGTCGCGCACGAAGTCGTACGACTCGCTGTCATCGATGCCGATGCGGTGTTTCACGGTGACGTCGATGTCGACCACGTCGCGCATGGCTTTCACGCAGTCGGCCACCAGTTGCGGTTCGGCCATCAGGCAGGCGCCAAACGCGCCCTTTTGCACGCGCTCGGACGGGCAGCCGCAGTTCAGGTTGACTTCGTCGTAGCCCCACTGCTGGCCCAGCTTGGCGCTGGTGGCCAGGTCCTTCGGATCGCTGCCGCCCAGTTGCAGCGCGACCGGGTGCTCTTCCTCATTGAAGCGCAAATGGCGCTCCACGTCGCCGTACACGAGCGCGCCCGTCGTCACCATCTCGGTGTAGAGCCAGGTATGGCGCGTGATTTCGCGGTGGAACTTGCGGCAATGGCGGTCGGTCCAGTCCATCATCGGGGCGACGGACAGGCGGCGGGAAGGCAAAGAAGTGGAAGTCATGGTGTCTACAAAAAACAGGAGCTGCAAATGACAAACCCGCTGCGCGCCTCACCGGTGAAGGAAAGGCGGAGCAACGGGCTTGAGCGCGGCATGGCCCGCAGGCCATGCTCTACAACAGATTACGAATCACGCGACGCTTTTTTACGCTCGTGCTCTTTCAGGAAGCGCTTGCGCAGACGGATCGATTTAGGCGTGATTTCCACCAGTTCGTCGTCCTCGATGAATTCGACTGCGTATTCCAGCGACATCTGGATTGGCGGTACCAGGCGCACCGCTTCGTCGGTACCCGACGAACGCACGTTGGTCAGCTGCTTGCCCTTGATCGGGTTGACGACCAGGTCGTTGTCGCGCGAGTGGATACCGATGACCATGCCTTCGTAGACTGGGTCATTGTGCGACACGAACATGCGGCCGCGGTCTTGCAGTTTCCAGATAGCGTACGCAACAGCAGCACCGTCATCTTGCGAGATCAGCACGCCGTTACGACGGCCGGCCATTTCGCCACGGGTGTTGTCGACTGGCGCGTATTCATGGAATACGTGGCTCATCAGGCCGGTGCCGCGGGTCAGGGTCATGAATTCGCCCTGGAAGCCGATCAGGCCACGCGCCGGGATCAGGTACTCGAGGCGCACGCGGCCCTTGCCATCCGATTCCATGTTTTGCAGGTCGCCACGACGACGGCCCAGTTCTTCCATGACGCCACCCTGGTTGACTTCTTCAACGTCAACGGACAGGTTTTCAAACGGCTCGTGGCGCACGCCATCGACCATTTTGAAGACCACGCGTGGACGCGATACGGCCAGCTCGAAGCCTTCGCGACGCATGTTTTCGATCAGAATCGTCAGGTGCAGCTCGCCGCGGCCCGATACTTCGAAGATCGTGTCGTCGTCGGTTGGTGCCACGCGCAGAGCAACGTTGGCTTTCAATTCTTTTTCCAGACGGTCACGCAGTTGACGCGAGGTAACGAACTTGCCTTCGCGGCCAGCCAGTGGCGAATTGTTGACCATGAAGTTCATGGTCAGGGTCGGCTCGTCGACGGTCAGCATCGGCAGCGCTTCAGGCGTGTCCAGTGCGCACAGGGTCGAACCGATGCCGATTTCGTCGATACCGTTGATCAGGCAGATGTCGCCGGCGACGGCTTCGTCAACCAGCACGCGCTCCAGGCCCTTGAAGTTCAGCACCTGGTTGATGCGGCCTTTGATCGGGGTCGCGCCTGGGCCATTGATGACCAGCACGTCCTGGCCGACTTTGACGGTACCGCGGTTGACGCGGCCAATGCCGATCTTGCCGACGTACGACGAGTAGTCCAGCGAGGTGATCTGCATTTGCAGCGGGCCTTCAGGATTGTCGTCGCGTACTGGAACGTGTTCCAGGATGGCGTCGAACATCGGCTTCATGTCGCCGCCGCGCACGTCTTCGGTCAGGCCGGCATAGCCGTTCAGGCCCGAAGCGTAAATGATAGGGAAATCCAGTTGTTCGTCGGTAGCGCCCAGCTTGTCGAACAGTTCGAACGTCTGGTTGATCGCCCAGTCCGGACGTGCGCCTGGACGGTCGATCTTGTTGACGATAACGATAGGCTTCAGACCCAGTGCCAGCGCTTTACGCGTGACGAAACGGGTTTGCGGCATCGGGCCTTCCTGTGCATCGATCAGCAGCAGAACCGAGTCCACCATCGACAGAACACGTTCCACTTCGCCGCCGAAGTCGGCGTGGCCTGGGGTGTCGACGATGTTGATGTGGGTGCCTTCGTACTCAACGGCGCAGTTCTTCGACAGAATCGTAATGCCGCGCTCCTTTTCCAGGTCGTTCGAGTCCATGACTCGGGTGTCGACCGCTTGGTTTTCACGGAAGGTGCCGGACTGGCGCAGCAGCTGATCCACCAGCGTGGTTTTGCCGTGGTCAACGTGGGCGATAATGGCGATATTACGAATTGCGCGTTTTGTATTTGACATGGTCGTAGTAGTTACTGAAAAACTGCGGAGTGCGTACAAGGTGTACGAGATACCCGAATGCTAATCTATTTCCGGAACCGCGTAGTATAGCATGTTGCGTTGCAACGCTATCTAAAAATGCTGGCGGCTCTTGCAGTCGGGGACGATTTGTTTAAAAAAGCGACACTGGTTCAAGAGTGTCGCTGGGTAATGTGACGTTGCCGTGACTTATTGGTGCGCCGTGGCAATGAGACGCTCTGGCGCCAGGATGCTGTATTCCTGCAACTGGCCCGTGCCCAGCAGCTTGCTGTCGTGATACACGCGCACCCTGCCCGGCTCGGCTGGCACGGCGACGTCTTCCTTGCCCAGCGCGATGCGCTGGCCATGCAGGAAACGCTTGGCCAATTCTTCCGTCAGCTGGACGGCAGGGAAACTCGACAGCAAGGCATCGACGGGAGCCAGCAAGCTCAGCGGCGCGGCATGCGCCGTCAGTTCATCCAGGGTAACGACGCCGTCAAGCGTCAGGTTGCCCACCTGCGTGCGGCGCAAGGCGTTCAGATGGCCGCCGCAACCGAGGGCATGGCCGATGTCTTCGCCCAGCACGCGGATATACGTGCCCTTGCTGCACATCACGGACAATTTCAGGAACGGGGCTTCATAGCCGAGGAACTCGAGCTTGTGGATGGTCACCGGGCGCGCTTCGCGCTCCAGGGTGATGCCTGCCCTTGCATACTCATATAAGGGCTTGCCGTCCCTTTTCAAGGCCGAGTACATGGGCGGCGTCTGCAGGATGGGTCCGCGGAACTGCGCCAGCACGGCTTCGATCTGCTCTTCGGTGACGTTGACGTCGCGCGTTTCCAGCACGTCGCCTTCCGTGTCGCCCGTATCCGTCGTCTGCCCCAGGTGCACCAGGGTTTCGTAGGTTTTATCGGCTTCCAGCAAGTCCTGCGAGAACTTGGTCGCCTCGCCAAAGCACAGCGGCAACAAGCCCGTGGCGAACGGATCCAGGGTGCCCGTATGGCCCGCCTTCTTGGCGTTCAAGACACGCTTGGCCTTGATCAGGGCGTCATTGCTGGACCAGCCCACAGGCTTATCGAGCAGCAAGACGCCATCGACCAGGTCGCGCACCCGCTTGATGCCGGGCGGTTTCTTCGGACCCGCCACTGTTATTGCTCGTCCGCTTCTGGTTTGACATCCGGCTCGGCGTCAGCGGCGCGCGTGGCGTTGGCCTTGTCGATCAGCAGCGACATTTCCATGCCGCGCGAGGTCGAGCTGTCGTGCACGAAATGCAGCATCGGCAGGGTGTGGATATGCAGGCGCTTGCCCAGCAAGCCGCGGATGAAGCCCGACGCGGCCATCAGGCCTTCGGTGGTGTTCTTGATGGCTTCCTTGCTGTCTTTCAACATCGTGAAAAACACCTTGGCGTGCGCGTAATCGGGCGTGATCTGCACTTCGGTGATGGTGATCATCGTGCCGACGCGTGGATCCTTCAATTCGTAGGCGACGATTTCAGCCAGATCGCGCTGGATCTGGTCGGCCACGCGCAAGCCGCGCGCTGGCATGGTTTTGCTATGTTTAGCCATGATTTTATGCTGTCCTAAGTGCCGCAGGGCGCATGGGTCAAACGGTTGCCCGTTGACCAATGCGCCCCACGTGTTTGCGCGGACATCACTATGTCCGCGCCATTACTTCTGTGATTACAGGGTACGAGCGATTTCCTGGACTTCGAACACTTCCAGCGTGTCGCCAACCTGAATGTCGTTGTAGTTCTTCAGCGACAGGCCGCACTCCAGACCGGCGCGAACTTCTTTCGCATCGTCCTTGAAGCGTTTCAGGGAATCGATCTCGCCGCTCCACACCACGATGTTGTTGCGCAACAGGCGGACGGAAGAAGCACGCTTGACCACGCCATCGGTGACCAGGCAACCGGCAATCGCGCCCACTTTCGAGACCAGGATAACCTGGCGGATCTCGACTTGGCCGATAACGGTTTCGCGTTTCTCTGGTGCCAACATGCCCGACAACGCCGATTTGATCTCGTCGATCGCATCGTAAATGATGTTGTAGTAGCGAATGTCCACGCCATTCGACTCGGCCAGCTTGCGTGCCTGGGCATCAGCACGGGCGTTAAAGCCGATGATGACCGCTTTCGACGCGACTGCCAGGTTGACGTCCGATTCCGTGATGCCACCGACGGCCGCGTGAACCACTTGTACGCGCACTTCGGAGGTCGACAGTTTCTGCAGCGAACCGACCAGCGCTTCTTGCGAACCTTGCACGTCGGTTTTGATGATCAATGGCAAGTTTTTCACTTCGCCTTCGGCCATCTGGTCGAACATGTTTTCCAGTTTCGCAGCTTGCTGTTTCGCCAGTTTCACGTCGCGGAACTTACCTTGACGGAACAGACCGATTTCACGCGCTTTGCGCTCGTCAGCCATGACGACGACTTCTTCACCGGCAACCGGCACTTCCGTCAGACCCTGGATTTCGACCGGAATCGAAGGACCCGCTTCAGCGATCGACTTGCCGTTCTCGTCCAGCATGGCGCGAACACGGCCATACGAAGAGCCAGCCAGAATCACGTCGCCGCGTTTCAGGGTACCGGACTGCACCAGGATCGTCGCGACAGGACCACGGCCCTTGTCCAGACGCGCCTCGACGACCAGGCCGCGCGCAGGCGCATCGACCGGTGCCGTCAGTTCCAGCACTTCGGCTTGCAACAGCACTTGTTCCAGCAGGTCGTCGATACCTTGACCCGTTTTCGCCGACACCGGCACGAATGGCGATTCGCCACCGTATTCTTCCGGCACGACTTGTTCTGCGACCAGTTCCTGCGTCACGCGGTCCACGTTGCCGCCTGGTTTGTCGACCTTGTTGATCGCCACCACCAGCGGTACGCCGGCTGCTTTCGCATGGGCAATCGCTTCTTTCGTTTGCGGCATCACGCCATCGTCGGCGGCAACCACCAGAATGACGATGTCGGTTGCCTTGGCGCCACGGGCACGCATCGCGGTAAACGCTTCGTGGCCCGGGGTGTCGAGGAAGGTGATCATGCCGCGTGGCGTATCGACGTGGTAGGCGCCGATATGCTGCGTAATGCCGCCCGCTTCGCCGGAGGCAACCTTGGCGCGACGGATGTAATCGAGCAGCGAGGTCTTGCCATGGTCGACGTGACCCATGACGGTGACCACCGGTGCGCGTGGCTTGGTTTCGAAGTGCGCGTGTTCGCCCACATCGGCCAGCAGCGCTTCCGGATCGTCCAGTTCGGCGGCGAACGCCTTGTGGCCCATTTCTTCCACCAGAATCATGGCGGTTTCCTGGTCCAGCACCTGGTTGATCGTGCACATCTGGCCCAATTTCATCAAATGCTTGATGACTTCGGATGCCTTGACGGACATTTTGTGCGCCAGTTCGGCCACGGTGATCGTTTCTGGTACGTGCACGTCTTTGACGACGGCTTCCGTAGGAGCCTGGAAGTTCGATTCACGGTCGTCATGGTGCGTCGGGCGACGGCCCTTCGCGCCACCGCGCCAGCTGTCACGGCCGCCTGGGCCGCTATTGCCGCGTGGTTTCGGACCACCGGTGGTGCCGCGTTTTTTCGCGTCATCGGACCAGGTGGACGACACATTGGCCGACTTGATCGATTTCTTGTCTGCAACAGCAGGCTTCTTGTCGCCCGGCTTGTCGCCAGGTTTCTTGTCAGCAGGCTTGTGCAGGGTGCCTTCCGGCGCCTTCGGCTTGACGGGAACCGGTACGGGTTCCGGTGCCTTGATGGCGCGGCGTGGCGCGTTCATCATGGCCTTGATCTGGGCAACTTCGTCGGCAACGGCCTTGCGTGCACGCTCGGTGGCTTCCGCTTTGTCAGCGGCTTCCTTGGCGGCAACAGCAGCGGCAGCCGCTTTCTTCTTCGCTTCTTCAGCGGCAGCAGCTTTCTTCGCCTCGGCGGCGGCGTCGTCAACGACAGGCGCAGCGGCGCTGGCGGCAGGCGCGGCAGCAGCCTTGGCAGCGGCTTTCTTCGCTTCCGCTTCAGCTTCTTTCTTCGCAGCCAATTCAGCCTGTTGCGTGGCTTTCGCCTGGGCTTCTTTTTCCGCGTCGAGCTTGGCCAGACGTTCTTGCTTTTCGCGCAGATCGGCTTCCTGGCGGGCGATCAGTTCAGCCTGTTTACGGGCTTCTTCTTCACGGCGCGCCACGTCGGCGGGATCGATCACCGGTGCGGCAGGCGCAACCGGTTCTGCCGCGACCGGCGCAGCTTCGTCACGCTGGACGAAAGTGCGTTTCTTGCGCACTTCCACCTGGATGGTGCGCGATTTGCCGGTGGCGTCAGCTTGCTTGATCTCAGTCGTTTCCTTGCGGGTCACGGTGATTTTTTTCTTTTCTGTGTCAGCCGCTGCGCCGTGTGTGCGGCGCAGATGATCCAAAAGCTTGTCCTTATCATCTTTCGACAATGGATCTGACGTCGAACTTTTCTCGACGCCGGCAGAACGCAGCTGCGTCAGCAGCAAATCTGCAGGCATCTTCAGTTCGGTGGCAAATTGGGCTACGTTGTTACTCGCCATTCAGTCCTCTTTTCTATGTGTCGCGGAGATGATAAAGATACTCAAATTAAGCCTTTGCGGATTCGGCCAGACTCCATGCCTTGGCTTGCAACGCCTTGGCACGATCGTCGTATTTCGAGTCAACCAACTTCATCTCATCGTCGGTCACATCTTTAAATTCACTTGTAATCAGTTCACGCGCACGGTCCGCAGACAAGGCCAGGATTGCGCCAAATTCGTCGTATGCCAGTGCTGCAAATGCTTCAACGGTCTTGATACCAGCCAGACCCAGCTTGCCGGCGGTAATGCGGTCCATGCCTTCCAGACCCACCAACGCCTCGTCCATGCCTTCCAGACCCTCTTCCGAAGCAATCGCTTCGGTCACGAGCGCATCACGCGCACGGGTACGGAGTTCATTGACGGTATCTTCGTCAAACGATTCGATTTCCAGCATTTCGGAAATTGGCACGTAAGCGATTTCTTCCAGACTGGCGAAACCTTCTTCCACCAGAATATCGGCCACTTCCTGGTCGACATCGAGCTTTTCCATGAACAGGATGCGCACGGCAGCCGTTTCCTGGGCAGCTTTGTCAGCCGATTCTTCGGCCGTCATGATGTTGATCTTCCAGCCGGTCAGGTCCGAGGCCAGGCGCACGTTCTGGCCGGAACGGCCGATCGCGATTGCCAGGTTTTCTTCGTCCACGACGACATCCATCGCGTGTTTTTCTTCATCGACCATGATCGACGACACGTTCGCCGGCGCCAGGGCGCCGATGACGAACTGCGCCGGATCTTCCGACCACAGCACGATGTCGACACGTTCGCCACCGAGTTCGCCGGTCACGGCCTGCACGCGCGAACCGCGCATGCCGACGCAAGTACCGATCGGGTCGATGCGCTTGTCGGCCGTGTAGACGGCGATCTTGGCGCGGACGCCGGCATCGCGGGCTGCGGATTTGATTTCCAGCATGCCTTGCTCGATTTCCGGCACTTCCAGTTCGAACAGCTTCATGATGAATTCCGGCGCGGTGCGCGACAGAATCACTTGCGGGCCGCGCATGTTGCGGTCGATACGCAAGATGAAGGCACGCACACGGTCGCCGATACGCAGATTCTCTTTCGGGATCATCTGGTCGCGTGGCAGACGCGCTTCGATCTTGCCCGATTCGACGATGGCGTCGCCGCGTTCCATGCGCTTGATGGTGCCGGTGACGAGCGAATCGCCGCGTTCCAGGAAGTCGACCAGGATCTGTTCGCGTTCGGCGTCACGTACGCGCTGCAGGACAACCTGTTTGGTATCCTGGGCGAAACGGCGGCCGAATTCGACGGATTCGATCGGTTCTTCGATATGGTCATCGACTTCGATATCGGCGATCTGTTCTTTTGCCTCGAAATGCAGGATCTCCTGATCCGGCAATTGCAGGCCCGCTTCATCGGGCACGACGTGCCAGCGGCGGAACGATTCGAATTCGCCCGTTTCGCGGTCGATCGAAACGCGGATGTCTACCTCACCCTCATACCGTTTCTTCGTGGCTTGCGCCAACGCGAATTCGAGGGCGCCGAAGACGACATCTTTATCGACGTTTTTTTCGCGCGCCAGCGCGTCAACCAATAATAAAACTTCGCGGCTCATGCTTTGCGTCCCTTAAAAACCACCTGCGGCACCAAGCGTGCCTTATCCACATCGGCGAGCGTAAACTCCAACATCGCCGGACCATCCTTACCTTCAAATTCCAACGACAATTTATCGCCCACGGGTTCTTGCAGAATCCCCTGGAACGATTTCCGGTTGTTCGTACCCGGCATCGCCACAGTCAGCTTGACGATGATTTCCTGGCCTGCGAAACGGACGAAGTCTTCCAGCTTGCGCACCGGACGATCGAGACCCGGGGAAGAAATCTCGAGACGTTCGTAAGGAACGTTCTCTACCGTCAACACATGCGATAACTGGTGACTCACCGTGGCACAGTCTTCGACCGTGATCGGACCTTTTTCAGCGGCATCGGCGGCGCTGAAATCAATAAAGACGCGCAGCAGCCCGCGCTCGGCACGTTCGACATCAACGAGCTCATAGCCCAGACCTGTAACTGTCTTTTCAATTAATCCCAACTGCTGCAAAAAATTCTCCAGAAATAAGGCCCGTTTTCGGCATGACAGCGCCGCAATGAGCGCCGACACCATGCAAAAACACGCATTCAAGTCATATATGGCCCCTTGCGGAGCCATTACAAACGGTTCAACAAAAAAAAAATGGGCATCTGCCCATCTTCTTGTATTTCCCCAACCAGATGAAAGCACTCCCCACCAAACAACCCTGCGGAGAACTTTTATTAGGCTGCAGATTATAACCTCTTATTAACTTCGCCGCAATGCCGCACACGAGGAGCGGCCCGGCTTACAACAGTTACAAGAGCGCGCACCCGCGGCAGATCGGCGGGCGCGCAAGAAGAAACTCTTCCCGATTAACCTTTGCTGCGGCGGCGCGGCATGCCATCCATGCCGCCACGATCCATGCCGCCACGATCCATGCCGCCACGCGGCTGGCCACCGGAACGCGCTTGCCCACCGGCGCCACCACCCGTATTGCGGCGCGGACCCGTGTTGGCGAAGCCGAATGCCGTTTGCAGCGGATCGGGCTGACGCGGACCGCGCTGCGGCGCGCGGCCTTCGCCGCCACCGGCCGGACGACCTTGACCCTGGCCTGCCGCACGCGGCGGACGGCCCTGGCCTTGCGGCGCGCCTTCGAACGAGGCCGACGAACGGGGCTGGCCGCCCTGGAACGGGCCTTGCGGCTGGCCACGGCCAGGACCACGGGCTTCGCCTGGACGACCGGCGCCGCCTGGACGACCCTGGCCTTGCGGACGGGCAAACTGGCCTTGCGGCTGGCCACGGCGCGGCGCGACCGGGAAAGGATCGGCGTTGCGGTTGCTCACATCGATACGGTTGCCATTCGGCTCGTCATCGCGACTCGCCTTGCGCGCTTCGCGGCCCTTGGCGGCGCCAGCGGCACGGGGATCGCCCGATGCCGGCATTTTCTTTTCGATGCCGTAGGCGGTCAACAGATCGCGCACGGTGTTTTCATCCATCTCTTCCCAGCGGCCGCGTTTCAGGCCGCTCGGCAGGGTCATGGCGCCGTAGCGGGTACGGATCAGGCGCGACACAGTCAGGCCGATCGCTTCGAACATGCGGCGCACTTCGCGGTTACGGCCTTCGCCGATCACCACGCGATACCACTTGTTGATGCCTTCGCCGCCGCCATCGGCGATCTTCGAGAACTGCGCCAGGCCGTCTTCCAGCTCGACGCCGGCCAGCAGCTTCTGGCGCATGCCCTCTTCCAGCTCGCCCAGGGTACGCACGGCGTACTCGCGGTCGATGCCGTAGCGCGGGTGCATCAGACGGTTGGCCAGGTCACCGGAGGTGGTAAACAGCAGCAAGCCTTCCGTGTTGAAGTCGAGGCGGCCAACGGCCAGCCACTTGCCCGCCTTCATGGTCGGCAGGCGGTCGAACACGGATGGACGGCCGTCCGGGTCGTTGTGGCTGACGATTTCGCCGGCCGGCTTGTGGTAGACCAACACGCGCGGCGGCTTCTTGCTGACGCGGCGCTGGATCAACTTGCCGTTGATACGCACGTGGTCGCTCGGCAGGATGCGCTGGCCGATGTGGGCCGGCTCGCCATTGACGGACACGCGGCCCGAAATGATCAGGTCTTCCATGTCGCGGCGCGAACCGAGACCGGCTTCGGCCAGCACCTTGTGCAGCTTCGGCGCGTCGTCGTCGGACGTCAGGTCGCGGCGCACGGCCACTTTCTGTACGCGGCCCGTGCCGCCCTCTTCGCTGTCGAACGCGTCGGAGGTAACGAACGAGAAGACAGCGTCAGCGTCGCTGAGCTTGCCTGGCGCAGCCTGGCGGCCCTTGCCCTTTTTACGGCTCTTGCCGGCATTCTTGCCGGCGCCCGGCACGTCGTTGCGCGGACCGCGCGGCAGGCGCGGACCGGACACGAGGTTGCCTTCGGCATCGAACACATCGGCGACAGGCGCGGCGGCCTGCTCTGCGACAGGCGCGGCGTCGGCTGCCTGCGGCGCTTCGGCGCGTGGCGGCTGGCGCAGTGCGCGTTCCGCCTGCACGCCACGCATCTGGCGCGGACCACGGGTCGGGCGTGCTTCGGCCGGCTTGTCAGCAACGGCTTCGGGCGCCGTTTCAGCGACGGCGGCAGCAGCCTTGGCGGCAGCGCGGGCGCGCGGCGGACGCGGTGCAGGGGCGGCAACGGCTTCGGCAGCCGCTTCGGCGGCATCGGCCACGGCCTTCAAGGCTGGCTTGGCGCGGGTTTTCTTGGCGGCTGGCGCAGCTTCTGCTTCAGCAGCGACGGGCGCATCGGCGGCCACGTCGGCTTTCGTGCGGCGCTTCGGCTTGGCAGCGGCGGTGTCGCCTGCAGCAACGGCAGCGGCCGTATCAGCTTCGATCTGGGCCTTGGTGCGGCGCTTGGGCTTGGCAACGATGGCTTCGTCGCTGGCGGTAACTGTCTCGGGTGTGTTCGGATTATTCATTCTTCGTTTCTTGGCTGTGCTGACCTGGCGCAGCGTCAACCGTTAGTTCTGGCGCAGGGTCGTGAGTGTAGGCTTCGTCCGTGGGCGAAGCATCGGGGCCGGCATCAAGGCTTGCTGTCACATCTACATCTGTCACAGCCGTATTGCTACCTGCACCAAGCTGGGGGACAAGCTCATTGCTTGCCTTGTCAAAATTTTCCTGCAGGGCCGCTTCCAGGGCTTCGAGCCCATTGCCCTGCATCTCGCTGATTTGCTGCAAAGGCGGCAGCTGGGACAGCGATTGCAAACCCAGGTCATCCAAAAATTGCTTGGTGGTGGCCAGCAAGGCCGGCCGTCCCACCACGTCACGGTAGCCGATGGCATCGACCCAGCCACGGTCTTCCAGCATCTTGATCGTCTGCGAATTGACGGCAACGCCGCGAATTTCCTCGATATCGCCGCGCGTCACCGGCTGGCGGTAGGCGATGATGGCGAGGGTTTCCAAGGTTGCCCGTGAATACTTGGGCGGCCGCTCGGGCGTCAAACGGTCGAGATACATCTTCATTTCCGGGCGGCTTTGAAAGCGCCAGCCCGATGCGAGACTGACGATCTCGATGCCGCGCCCTTCCCATTCATCGCGCAACTCTTCCAGCAACTGCTTGATCGTATCGGCGCCAACGCCGACACCGCGCACGCGACCATTCTCGTCCGCATCGACGAACAGCTTCTTCAAGCTGTGGATCGTCAGCGATTCACGAGCGCACAGCAACGCGGTTTCGAGGACTTTTTTAGCCTCAATTGTATTCATAGCAATTCTGTGCGGATGTGTGTTGCAATTCGTATGCAGAGAAAGAAATCAAAAACGTTCATTTCAACGTAACAGATGGCAGACATCGATGATGACGCCGTGCTGGGTTACTAGTTGAGGCTGTTTTTCCGACGCCTTGGCCGATGCGCGCAAAGCGGGACTAAAGCGGATGCAGTGAAAGTCCTGCCATCCATGGTGCTGGCCTTAAATAACCAGCAATGAAACGAACTCCGGAGCAGCTGCTTTTCCCGTGGCGGCGAACCAGCCAGACAGGAGAGCGACAGTCGTCGTTTCATCCAACGATGCCAATTGTACCTGATAAAAAGCGGAAAAGCGCAAAACCGGGCAAAACACGCGTTTTACCCGGCCCTGGCGCGACACATCGCCCGCTTGCCCGCGTCACAGGGAGGCGAGTTTCTCCGAGAGAATGGCCGATGCGCCCAGGAAAGCTGGGTACTGCGCCGTGATGACGAAGGTCGGCACTTGCGAGACGTAATTGGCGAAGCGGCCCTTGCGCTCGAAGCGGGCGCGGAAACCGGAGCGGTCGAAACGCGCGCCCAGGCGTGGCACGATGCCGCCGCCGATATAGATACCGCCCAGCGCGCCCAGGGTGACGGCGACGTTGCCCGCCACGGTGCCGAGCATGCAGCAGAACGCTTCGATGACGTCGTCGCACAGCTGCGATTCACCGGCCAGCGCGCGGCGCGTGATTTCCGCCGCCGTCAAGTCTTCGGCCGGCACGCCCGCGCGGTCGGCCAGGGCACGGTAGATCAGTTCCAGGCCATCGCCGGAAATCAAGCGTTCGGCCGAGACGTGCTCGTATTCGCGCCAGGCGAATTGCAGGATGCTCACTTCCACTTCGTTGAACGGCGCAAAGCTGACGTGGCCGCCTTCGCTTTGCAGGGCGATCCAGCCGCCGTGCGACGGAATCAGGCCAGACACGCCCAGGCCCGTGCCGGCGCCGATCAGGCCGATGGCCGTGTTCGGACGGGCCGTGCCCGCGCCCACCTGGTGCTTTTGCTCGCTCGACAGTTGCGGCAAGGAGCGCGCCAGCGCCGTGAAATCGTTGACCACGTCCAGGGTCGTGAAACCGCACTCTTCGCGCATGGCGCGGATCGAGAACGACCAGTGGTGGTTCGTCATGCTGAGGAAATCGCCGTCGACCGGGTTGGCGATGGCGATCACGGCATGGCGCACGGCTTGCCCGCCAGCGGCAGCGATGTGCGGCAAGGCCAGGTAGGCTTGCAGGGCGGCGGACAGGCTAGGGTAATCGGCACAGGGCAATACTTCCACCAGGGTGATGTGGCCAGCGGCCACTTCCAGGGCGAAACGGGCATTGGTGCCGCCCACGTCGGCCAGCAGGCGCGGTCCATCGGCGAAGGCGGAAGTCGGCAGTACGGGAGAAGACGAAGCGCTCATGATTTTAAATGATGAAGTGGGACGCATGGGACGCCAAGCTTAAAGGATGAATGCGCCCGGAGGCAAGCGAAGTTTGTAGTTTAAGTACATCAAAACAAGCCTTTATTGGTAGTTCCACTCCAAATGCAACAGGCAACGCCAAAATTGCTTAGAAACAATGATTTATAGTAAGTGCTTGCACTCATCAGGCGCACGAAAAGCATGCTGCACAGCAGCAGGAGCCGCCTTGAAAACACAGTATGCCGGAGTTTGCGCAAAGCCGCTTTGTACGCGGCGGCGCGGGTGCGGCGCCGCCGTCCTGACGCTGCCGCAAAGCGGTTTTCGTATTATTACTACCGGTTTTTGACTGCCCGCCTGGCGAGCAGGAAGCAGCGCAATCAGGAGGGCAAGCCTTCGCCCAGCAGGCTGGCGGGCGCCGGCTGGTCCGAGCGGTAGGCGGCATTCCAGGCGTCCAGGCCGCCATGCAGAGGCTTGGCGCGGTGAAAGCCGTGCTGGTGCAGCAGTTTGGCCACTTGCGCGGCCGTCACGTCGTTGGGACAGCTGCAATACACGATGATGTGGCGGTCCTTGTCCATGGCGATCATGGCGGGCACCGGCTCCTTGCCATTGAAGAACAAGGCGCCCGGTACGGCCGGTTCCAGCGCCTGGGCCGTGGCACTGCGCGCATCGACCATCAGCGGCTCCTCGCCCTGCTCTATGAGTTCGAGCAATTCATCGATGCCGATGCGCTCGATCTGCAAGGCCTGGCGGAAACGCCGGCGTTCGAGGAATTTGTACAGCAGGAACAAGCCCAGCAAGGTGGCCAGCATCAGCAAGGCCGTGCTGCCCATGGTGCTGAGCAAGTCGAGCACCTGCTGCACGCTGGAATGGAAAATCACGCCGACGACGATGCCCGTACCGCTCCACAGCAAGGCGCCCAGGCCCGCGTACAGGAAGAACAGGCCAGGCGGCGTGCCCAGCGCGCCCGACATGGGCGCGGCGACGGTATTGAAGCCCGGCACGAACTTGGAGACGATCAGCGCTTTCGGGCCCCAGCGCTTGAATTTGTCTTCCGTCTGGCTGACGCAGTAATCGGGCGACAGCGAGATACGGCACAGCAGCCGCAGGATGCGCTTGCCAAAATGGCGGCCCGCGCGGAACCACGTGAAGTCACTGATCAGGCAGGCACTCAACGCGGCGGCCAGCACCAGCGCCCCATTCATGTCGCCATCGACAGCCAGCGCCCCCGCCACCACGAGGATGGGAAAAGCGGGAATCGGCAGGCCGAGCTGCTCCACCAGCACGATGCCAAAGACTATCAGGACACCGTAATGTTCGAGCAGGTAAATGAGGTTGGGCATGGTCGCTATCTTACCGTAAAAGCGTGTTTAGATTTGCACGCCCTTCGGTATGGCGCTCAATAAGGTACGCGTGTACGGATGCACGGGATTGCGGTACAGTTCATCCGAATCGGCCAGCTCCACCACTTGCCCCTTGTGCATCACCATCACCTGGTCGGCGATGTATTTCACCACCGATAAGTCGTGCGAAATGAAGATGTAGGACAGGCCGAATTCATCCTGCAAGTCCTGCAACAGATTGAGCACCTGCGCCTGCACCGACACGTCCAGCGCCGACACGGATTCGTCGCAGACGAGGATTTCCGGCTGCATGGTCAGGCAGCGGGCAATGGCGATGCGCTGGCGTTGGCCACCCGAGAACTCGTGTGGATAGCGGTGGAAGGCCTGTTCCGGCAAGCCGACCTTATCGAGCAGCCAGTAGGCCTTGGCGATGCGTTCCTTGTCATCGGCGCCGATGCTGTGGATGCGCATCGGTTCGAGCAATATCTGTCCGACGGTAAACCTGGGATTCAAGGACGCATACGGATTCTGGAAGATGATCTGGATGCGGCGTTTATACGGCAAATACTCCTTGTTC
The DNA here is from genome assembly GCF_059617945.1 of Janthinobacterium sp. BCJ23. Lineage (NCBI taxonomy): Bacteria > Pseudomonadati > Pseudomonadota > Betaproteobacteria > Burkholderiales > Oxalobacteraceae > Janthinobacterium > Janthinobacterium sp. BCJ23. The sequence goes on from NZ_JCAQAW010000003.1 coordinate 429,762, forward strand.
GGCATGGCAATCAGGTCCTTGCCGTGGAACATGGCCGTGCCGCCCGTCGCCTGGTGCAGGCGCAACAAGGTCAGGCCCACCGTCGTCTTGCCGGAGCCGGATTCGCCCACCACGCCCAGGGTCTTGCCGCGCGGCAAAGTGAACGACACATCCTTGACGGCCTGGAACTCGCGTTTGCCGAACAGGCCTTCGCGCGTATAAAAACTTTTGCTCAGGTTATTTACCACCAGCACCGGTTCGTCACCGGGCGTGTAGCCGCGCGTGCGCTGCTTCACCTCGACACCGGGACCGGCCTTGCCTTCCATGTAATCGGCAATCACGGGCAGGCGCCACGGGCGCTCATCGAGCGAGGGGCGGCAATGCAGCAGGGCCTTGGTATAACTGTCTTGCGGCGCTTCGAATACCTGGCGCACCTCGCCCGTTTCGCGCACTTCGCCATGGCGCATGACGATCACCTGGTCGGCGATCTCCCCCACCAGGCCCAGGTCGTGGGTAATGAACAGCACGGACATCTGATGTTTCTTTTGCAGCGCCGCGATCAAGTCCATGATCTGCTTCTGGATCGTCACGTCCAGCGCCGTCGTCGGTTCGTCCGCGATCAAGAGTTTCGGTTCGCAGGCGATCGCCATGGCGATCATCACGCGCTGCTGCTGGCCACCCGACATCTGGCTCGGGTAGGCGTCGATCTTCGTGGCCGGGTCGGGAATGCCTACTTCCTCGAGCAGCGCCAGCGTACGCGCCCGCGCCTGCTTGCGGTTCATGCCCATGTGCTGGCGCAATACTTCCGCGATCTGGAAACCGACGGTGAACACAGGGTTCAGCGACGACATCGGCTCCTGGAAGATCATCGAGATATCCTTGCCGCACATGGTGCGCCGCTCGGCGATCGACAGGTCCAGCAAATTGCGCCCGCCAAAATGGATGCTCGAGGCGGGATCGATGATGGTGTTATCCGGCGGCAGCAAGCCCATCACGGCCAGCGAGCTGACGGACTTGCCGCTGCCCGATTCGCCCACCAGCGCGACGGTGCTGTTGCGCGGCACGTTGAACGAGATGCCCTTGACGGCTTCGAACGTGGTCTTCTTGTCCAGGCGGAAGGTGACGCGCAGATCGCGCACTTCCAACAGGTTATTCTGGTCCATGAGCAACTCCTATTTCACTTTGGGGTCGAGCGCATCGCGCAAGGCATCGGTAAACAGCGAGAACGCCGTCACCAGCACGGCCATCGCCGTGGCAGCGGCTGTCAGCTGCCACCATTTGCCCAGGATCAGTTCATTTTGTGCCTCGTTAAGCATGCTGCCCCACGAGACGGTACCCACCGGCACGCCAAAGCCGAGGAAGCTCAGAATCACTTCGGCCTTGATGAAGCCCACCACGAGGATGGACATCTGCACCAAAGCCACGTGGCTCACGTTGGGGAAGATGTGCGAGAACATCTTGCGCCAGTGCGAGGCGCCGATGGCGTCGGCCGCCATCACGTATTCGCGCGCCTTGTGCTTGATGTATTCGGCGCGGATCAAACGGTACGGCCCCGTCCAGCCCGTCAAGCCGAGGATCAGCACGATGGTCAGCACGCCCTTTTGCTGCAGCACGGCCGCCACCGTCAAGATCATCAGGATGGATGGAATCGACGTAAAGATGCTGTAGAACCAGTTGAAGAAATCATCGACGACGCCGCCGAAATAGCCCGACACGGCGCCAAACAAGGTGCCCAGCACGACGGCCAGCAAGGCTGCCACCAGGCCCACGACGATCGACGTTTCACCGCCCTTGATGGTTTTCTGAATAATGTCATGGCCCCACTTGTCGGCGCCGAACGGCAGTGTCGCCGCCTTGTGCGTGACGAGTTTCTTGGCCTTGCCCATGCCGGCGCGCAAGGCCGTCAAGTCGTCGGCCAGCGGGTCGGTAACGCCGTACATCTCCACGCCAGCCGATGGATTGCTGCCCATCTGGGCGCGCAGTTCGGCGATGTCGTCGGCCAAAGGATCAAGCACGTTGACGGGTGTCGGCGCGCTGCGCTCGTCCGGCGCATGTATCGCGCCATCGGCGGCGCCGTCCTTGTCGGCGCCGACAAACGTGGGCGGCGCGTAGCTGACGGCCACTTCGTCTTCCCAATTCGAGGCGACCAGGCCGCTGGCCGATGCCAGCACCAGCAGGAAAAAGGCGCCGACCACGGCCAGCGATACCATTGCAATCTTGTCGCCGCGCAAACGGCGCCACGCCAGGGCCCACAGGCCGGGCGATGTATGAGGTTTCGACATCGTCTCTTTCTACTTCAGTTGTACGCGAGGATCGACCGCCTGGTACAGCAGGTCGGTGAGCAGGTTGAAGAGCATGGTGGCGGCGGCAACATAGACGGTGATCGCCTTGATCACCGGAAAGTCGCTGCGCTCGACGGCCAGGATCACTTCACGCCCGATACCGGGGATGCCGAAGAAGCGCTCGAGCAGGAAAGCGCCGATCAGCAGGGCCGGCAAGTTCGACATCACATAGGTAATGATGGGAATGGCGGCGTTGCGCAGCACGTGCACCCACATGATGCGGCCTTCCTTGAGGCCCTTGGCGCGCGCCGTGCGCACGTAATCCTGGTTGGCCTCGTCCAGCACGAAGGTGCGGAACAGGCGCAGGGTCGGCGCGATCGAGACGGCCAAGCCGATCAAGATCGGCAAGGTCGAATAGCGCAGCAGGTTTTCCCAGAAGCTGTCGCCCCAGCCCTGCACGGGGAACAGGCCCAGTTTATAAGCAAAGCCATACTGGAAGACGATGATGTAGACGAGAATGGAAATCGACATGCCCACCGTGCAGGCGATCATGACGGCGCGGTCCGTCAGCGAGCCGCGCACGAAAGCGATGGCCAGCGCCAGCGCTACGCCAAAGAACGTTTCCAGCACGGTCAGCGGGATCAGGACCATCATCGACGGGCCCAGGCGCGAGGTGATGATGTGCGACACGGATTCGCCCGTGGCCCAGCTCTGGCCGAAGTCGAACGTGACGATCTGCTTGATGAAGATCCATAGCTGTACATAGTACGGCTGGTCGACGCCGAGCTGGCGGCGGATGTTGGCGATGCTCTCGGCACTCGACATCTTGCCGGCCAGGATGTAGGCGGGGTCGCCGCCCACCCAGTTGAACAGGATAAACACCAGCAGGACGACGCCCAGCATGGTGGGCAGCATCTGCCACAGGCGGCGCAGGATATAAGCAAACATAATGATTCCTTGTTGTTATAAGCTGCGCTTATTTTTTAGCCGAGTCGGCAGCTGGCGCCACCGGCGCACCATTGCTGTCGATATCCATGTACGCCCACTCCTGGAACATGATCGGGTGCTTCTTGTAGCCGAGCACCGACTTTTGCGCCAGCATGTTGCGGTAGCGCGCATAGCCGATCAGGGCGCCCGCGTTCACTTCCAGGCGGCGCGCCATCTGGTGGTAAAGCGCGTCGCGCTCGGGGCTGGCCGGCATGGACTGGCTGGCCGCATACCACTTGTCGTATTCGGGATCCTGGTAGCAGCCATTGTTGTTCTGGTGCGTATTCGGACCGTAGAACAGCTGCATGAAATTGTCGCCGTCCGGATAGTCGGCCAGCCATTGCGCCGTGCGCGACTGCATCTTGCACTGTTTTTCCGTCTTTAAAATGTCGGAAAAGATCATGCGGTCGTTTTCCATGCGGATGCCCAGCGAGTTATAGGTCTTGCGCCACATTTCCGCCTGCAGCACGCCGTTCGCTTCATTGCGCGAAGCGTAGCGGATCAGCAGCGGCTTGCCGTCCGGCAAAGTACGCCAGCCATCGGCACCCTTCTTGTAGCCGAATTTGTCGAGCAATTTGTTTGCCAGCACGGGATCGTATTGCAGCAGGGATTTGTAGTGAGGATCGTAGCCGACGACGCCGGGCGGGATCGGATAGTCGAGGCGCTTGGCCTGGCCATTCCAGATGATGCGGATTTCTTCGTCGATATTGTGCGCCATGGCAATGGCACGGCGCAGGGCGATCTTTTCCTTGCTGAAGCCGCCTAAGGTCGGGTCTTCCATATTCCAGTAGTAATAGCTGATCTCGGGATCCAGCAGGCGCGACAGTTGCACGCCCTTCTCCGCCAGCTCGGGCCGCAGCTTGCCGTTGAGCATCGCTTTCGGCGCCAGCGGTCCGTCGAGCCAGAACACGTCCGTGCCGCCGCTCTGGAACGACAGCCAGCGCGACTGGTCCTCGATCATGACGGAAATTTCAATGCGGTCGATGGCGGGAATGCGCTTGCCCTGCATCTGGCGCACGATGCGCTGGTCGTCCGGGTCGTCGCCGGCCAGGAAATTCCACGTTTCGGGCAAGTGCTGCGGATTGCGGTTCAGGACGATGCGGTTGCCGCGCGTCCATTCGCCCAAGGTGTAGTAGCCGGTACCGACGGGATTCGAACCCACTTCGCCCTTCACGTCGCCGTATTTCTCCACCACTTCACGCGCCAGCGCCGCCGTCGGCACGTAGGCGAGGATCATGGGGAAATTGAAATCGGTCTTGGTCAGCGTGATGCGCAAGGTGTACGGGTCGAGGATTTCCAGACCGGCCACCTTCTTGCTGTAGTCAAACTTGTTCGACTTGGCCGCATCCTTGGCCAGATCGTCGAGTCCCACCACCTTGCCTTCGAACAGCCAGCTGTGCGGCGAGGCCAGGCGCGGGTCGAACAAACGCTTCCACGAATACACGTAGTCGGCCATCGTCAGTTCGCGGCGCTTGCCGCCGAATGCGGGGTCGGGCGTGTAATACATGCCTTTCTTCAGGCGGATGGTGTAGGTCTTGCCGTCGGCGGACACTTCCGGCATCGCGGCCGCCGCACCGGGCACCACCTTGACGGGGCGCGCCAGGTAATCATAGGTGTACAGGGTGTCGAAGACGGCCTGCGTGATGTGGTTCGAATACAGGTCGCGCGCGGTGGCCGGATCGAAGCCCGTCTCGGCGGCCGGCAAGATATAGCGCAAGGTTTTCACCGGCGCGGCTGCGGCAGCAGGGGTAGCATCGGCGGCAACGGCCGCCAGCGGCAGGGTGGCCAGGCAGGCGAGCAGCGCCACGCGCCGCATCCATGGTGACTTCATGTAATACCCTTCATCTCGATTATCTGTCGCACCGTATTGGTGCGCTTGTACTGGCTTTCCCCTGGGATACAGGATTCCACCGCCAAAACCAGTCCATCCTCGCAAGATCTATGCCTTGCTCATCGCCAGCCCCGACCACATGCAGGCGAGCCGGAAAAAGGCGTAACGATAACGCATATTCTGTTCGCCGGGCGAAAAGCCGCAGCACTGGCGTGCCGCGCAGCCACGACCGCCAGCCTCGCGGGGAGAATCTTCCGCAGCGCAGCATAGACAGGCGGCGTCCATGAAAAAACGGCCTGGCAGCAACCCTTATGGTTGCCAATGACAGCTGTTTTTATGGCAGTACGGAAAATACGCATCGCACTGCAACATTAAAATAATTGCAATTATTGAAATGCATCAACATGATAAAAAACACTGTTGTTTCCATGCTGAAAGCAGATGTGTGTGCGTTGACAAGGTTTCTCGGCAAGTGGTCTTATCAATCACGACGGCTCACACGATATGCCGTTTGATCCATGGCGATTGCCGACGCAGCAATCTTTATCACCCTGGCAAAGCTGTGCCGCACAAGGGCCGGCCGAGCACACTTTCGGAGTTCTGAGAATGATGATGGAAACAGTGATGTCCCGCTCCGTACGCCTGATTTTTTCGGGTAGCGTAGCAGCGCTCAGCCTGGGCATGATGGCGGCGCCGGCAATGGCGCAAGACGCCAATGTACAACGTGTGGAAATTACAGGCTCGAGCATCAAACGGGCCACGGCCGAGACCGCATCGCCGGTCCAGGTCATCAGCCGCGACGACTTGATGAAATCGGGCAAGGCCACCGTCGCCGAATACCTGCAAACGCTGACCGCCGATGGCGCCGGCTCCCTGCCGACGGGCTTCGGCAACGGCTTTGCCGCCGGTTCCACGGCCATCTCGCTGCGCGGCCTGGGCGCCACCTCGACCCTGGTCCTGCTCAACGGCCGCCGCATGGCGCCGTTCGCGCGCGCCGATGACGGCCAGAAGAGCTTTACCGACCTGTCCACAGTGCCGATGCAGATCGTCGAACGCATTGAAATCCTCAAGGACGGCGCCTCGTCGACCTATGGCGCGGACGCCATCGCCGGCGTCGTCAACATCATCTTGCGCAAGGACTTCGAGGGCCTGACCCTGAAAGGCGACACGGGCATCTCTGGCGACAGCGACGCCAAACAGCACCGCGCCTCGCTGACCTTCGGCAAGGGCAACCTCGATACGGATAAATTCAATGTCGTCGTCAATGCCGAATACAGCAAATCGGACATGCTGATGAACAGCGACCGCGCCGGCCGCAAATGGATAGGCAAGGCCGACCTGCGCCCGTATGGCTATGCGATCAACACCCAGTTCGCCGGCGGCTATATCAATGGCAACAACGATGCGAATGCGGCACCGACAGGCCTGATCCGCGACCCCGTCACCAACAACTATGTGTCCCTGCCCGGCTGCTCGAGCTTGTCCGTGTCTTCACCGCAAGATCCGAAGGGCGGCTGTTTGTGGCACCACGACCAGTTCCGCGCGATGCAGCCGAAGATCGAATCGATCAACCTGTACACGCGCGGCACCTGGCAAGTCAATGCCGACACCCAGGTGTATGCGGAAGCGGGCTACTCGAAGCGCGATACGGCGTTCGCCATGATACCGCCGTCGGTCACGCCCACCGTCGCCTTCCCGCCGAACGCCGGCAACAAGGCGGGCGTCATCAACTACGCCACCGGCACCGGCACCAGCATCGTGCTGGCCGCCAACCACCCGCAAAATCCGTATGGCGTGCCGGTGCGCGTGCGCTACCAGGCGTTCGACGTGGGTGCCAGCACGCGCACGGCCAACAACGAGTTCAACCGCATCGTGCTCGGCGTCAAGGGCAATGCCATGGGCTGGGACTACGATGCCGGCTACACGCATTCGGAATCGAAACTGCACCTCGATTACAGCAACATGCTGAACATGGCCGTCGTCAAGGATGCGCTAGGCAATCCGAACAGCCAATATTTCCCGTACTACATCGGCGCGCAGGCGGGCAAGAATCCCGCATCGCTGTACGCGGCCATGGTGACGAACGCCACCTCCGATTCCACGACCAAGCTCGACATCATCGACTTCAAGGCCACGCGCGAACTGATGCAGTTGCCCGGTGGCGCCATGGGCCTGGCGATCGGCGCGGAACACCGCCGCGACAAGCTCGACAATCCATCGCTGACGGGCACGGAAGACGGTTCCATCAACGCCAGCTACGTGGCGGCCAAGGGCGACAGCAAGGTCTCGGCCGTGTTCCTCGAAGTGCTGGCGCCCGTCATCAAGACGGTGGAACTGTCGGGCGCCTTGCGTTACGACAAATACGACCGTTTCTCGTCGACCACGCCGAAACTGGGCGCCAAGTGGACGCCGCTGAAAACCTTCGCCGTGCGCGGCACGTATTCGGAAGGCTTCCGCGCACCGGGCCCGGCCGAAAGCAATGCCGATTCGCAATCGACGGGCACCTCGACCGTGAGCGATCCCGTGCGCTGCCCGGGCGGCACCCGCCTGCCGGGCGCCAATGCCAGCGACTGCGAACTGCAAGTGGCGGCCGTCAAGGTCGGCGACCCCAGCCTCAAGCCGGAAAAATCCAAGGGCTACACCCTGGGCCTCGTGTGGGATCCTTTCAACGATACCAGCCTGTCGCTCGATGCCTGGAAGATCAAGCGTGAAAACGAGATCAACCCGCTGCCGTACAACGAAGCGGCCGCCCTGCCGACAGCCATCCGCGCCGACAACAACCTGACCATCAATGGCGTCGTCACGCCGAACACGGGCACCTTGCTGATCACCAAGGCGCCGTACCGCAACTCCAGCTTCACGGAGATCAAGGGTATCGACCTGGACGTCAAGCAGCGCGTGCGCCTGGGCGACTACGGCCGCGCCACGTTCGGCCTGACCTGGACCCATATCGCTTCGTGGGTGCGGGCCGAGTCGTCCACCGTGCGCTACCAGTTCGCCGGCACGCATGGCAATTGCGACACGTCCAACTGCGCCGGCACGCCGAAGGACAAGATCAATCTGACCGGCTCGTGGGACCTGGGCAACTGGAACGTCAGCGGCGTGCTGAACTACCGTTCGGACATGAAGAACATTCTGTTTGAAGGCAAGCCGTGCGCTTCCAAGCTGGCCGACGGCACCGCGGCGCCGAACGGTTGCAAGCTCGCCTCGTTCACCACGCTCGACCTGTCGAGCCGCTGGAACGTCAACAAACAGTTGCAATTGTTTGCCTCGATCAACAACGTGACCGACAAGATCGCGCCGCTCGACCCGCTGACCTACGGCGGCATGAGCTACAACCCGATGGATGCCAGCGGCGCCATCGGCCGCTACTTCAAACTGGGCGCCAGCTACAAGTTCTTCTAAGCCGACATCCGTATCCTCACGCAAGGCGGTGAGCAATCACCGCCTTTTCTTTCGCCCGGACTGTGGCGCCAGGTCGCTCATCCGCACAGCTCTTGTGCCAGCACAAACCTTAGCTGCTGCGCGCCTGTAAAACTCCCTTGCAGGCCACTTGGCCAAACCCACGCCACAGGAGTGTCAGATGACGCAAACCCGCAGTCCCTCCCCAACCTTGCGCCTGCTGTGCGCAACCTTGCTCGGCGCGTATGGCCATGCGGCCATGGCACAGGACACCGGCACCGCCGGCGAGCCCCCTGCCATGCAGCGTGTCGAAGTCACCGGTTCCTCCATCAAACGCCTCGTCTCGGAAACGGCGACGCCCTTGTCCATCTTCAAGGCCGAGGATTTCGCCAAGCAGGGCTTGACGACGGCCCAGGAAGTGCTGAGCAAGATCCCCTCGAACGCGTCGAGCATGGGCAGCGGCAATGCCGTCGGCGGCAATACCAGCGGCTTGCCCACGGGCGGTCAGGCCAGCGCCGACTTGCGCGGCCTGGGCGGCGACAAGACCCTGGTCCTGCTCAACGGCCGGCGCATCGCCAACCATCCGTATGACGGCGCCAGCGTCGACCTGAACATCATCCCGATTGCCGCCCTGGAACGTGTCGAAGTGCTGCGCGACGGCGCCTCGGCCATCTACGGCACGGACGCCATCGGCGGCGTCATCAACTTCATCACGAAGCGCTCCGTCAACGTCACGAATATCACCGCCGAGGTCGTCTCGCCCGAACACAAGGGCGGCGGCGAGCACCGCGTCAACCTGTCGACGGGTTTCGGCAAGCTCGACACGGACGGCTACAATATTTTCGGCGTGCTCGACTACCACAAGCAAAAAGTGCTGACGTCGCAGGACCGTGACTTTTCCAAGACCGGCATCATCCCCTCGCGCGGGCTGTCCATTACCAGCGGCACGACTTTCCCCGGCAACTACTTCGATGCGGCGGCCAATGGCGGCGACGGCTTGGCCGGCAATCCCTACGCGGCCAGCGGTTGCCTGCCGCCCTTGTCGGTGGCAGCCGCCAACGGCACCTGCCGCCAGGATTACACGCGCCAGATCGACAACCTGCCCGCACAGGAACAGCTGGCATTCTTCGGCAAGGGCGCCTTCAAGCTCGGTGGCGGCCATTTGGCCACGGTGGAATACCTGCATTCGGAAAACAAGGTGAAGGCACGCACGGCGCCGCCGCCGCAAACGGGCTTGATCCTGCCCAGCACCAGTCCATACTATCCGGGCAATGCGGGCGGCGTGCCGGCCCAGCCGGGCCTGTCGGGCCAGCCGCTGAGCGTCAACTGGCGCCCCGTGGAAGCAGGCCAGCGGCAGATCGATTCGGATGGCAAGGCGGACCGCCTGGTGCTGGCGCTCGAAGGCGAGCTGTCCGGCTGGGACTACAAGACGGGCCTGAGCCACGCGATCAGCAAGTCGTCGGAAAAGTTCACGGGTGGCTATGTGCAGGATGCGGGCTTTGCCGCTGGTGTGTTGAACGGCATCCTGAACCCGTTCGGCGTGCAGGACGCGGCCGGCAAGGCTTACCTGGACAGCACCGCCCTGCGCGGCGAGGTGCAGAACGCCAAGGTCGCCACCACGGGCTTCGACATCAAGGGCAGCCGCGAACTGATGCAGCTGGCCGGCGGCCCGCTGGCCATCGCTTTGGGTGGCGAAGTACGGCACGAAAAGGCCGACTTCAATGTCAACCGCGATATCGCCGGCCAGGCCGCCAGTTCCGGCTTGTCCGGCTCGCTGTCGAAGAGCGGCTCGCGCACGATCCAGGCCGTCTTCGGCGAAGTCAACCTGCCCTTGATCAAGGACCTGGAAGTGCAATTGGCAGCCCGCTTCGACCATTACAGCGACGTGGGCAGCACCACCAATCCGAAGCTGGCCCTGCGCTACCAGGCCAGCAGCGCGCTGGTGCTGCGGGGTTCGGCCAGCACGGGTTTCCGCGCTCCCACCTTGTTTGAAAAGAATGCGCCGCCATCGAAGAACGACACCAACGATACCTACGACGACCCCATCCTGTGCCCGGGCGGCGTGCCGCAGCCCGGCGCCAATCCCCTGCGCGATTGCGACTTGCAGCAATTCAAGCTGCAAGGCGGTAATGAAAACCTGAAACCGGAAAAATCCACCACCTTCGCCGTCGGCCTCGTGCTCGAACCGATCAAGGAAGTCACGCTCGCCATCGATTACTGGAACATCCATTTGAAGGACAAGATTTCGTCCTTGCCCGAGCAATCGATCTTCGGCAACTACGAAAAATACAAGGCTTTGTTCCTGCGCAATCCCGATGGTTCGCCCTACGCCATCCTGGACTTGAACGACAACCTCGGCGAAGTGAAAACGGACGGTATCGACGTCAGCCTGAATGCGCGCCTGGCCCGAGGCGCGTATGGCGATGTCAGCGTGTCGGTCGATGGCACGTGGACCCACAAATATGACTACCAGAACGAGCGCGGCGGCGAATTCATTGCCAACGTGGGCCGCTATGCGGACAACAATCCCGTGTTCCGCTGGAAACATACGGCAGCGCTGAACTGGCGCCTGGGCAACTGGGGCGCCACCGTGTCGCAATCGTTCAAGTCCGGCTACACGGACCAGAATCTGGTCGAGCCGCCATACCGCCACGATGTGCCGTCATACAGCCTGCTCAACGTGTCGGGCAGTTACGTGTGGAAAGGCTTGTTGCTGACGGCCGGCGTGAAAAACCTGCTGGACAGGGAACCGCCATTCTCGAACCAGGGCACCCTGTTCCAGAAAGGCTATGACCCGCGCTATACGGACCCGATCGGGCGCGCCTACTATTTGCGCGGCAGCTATACGTTTTGAGGGAGTGACGGAAGAAAGACAGACCAGACAGCGCTGGCCAGCGTGTGCCAGCCATGCCAAAGACGGCGCCATCAGCGATGATGTGCGCCGTTTTATTTTACGCATCTGAGCAGGACTGACAAGGGTCCGCGATACTTTATTGCTGAAGGATTACAAAAAAAACAGGGAAATGTTGCATTTCGTCCAAAAAGTCCGCACGAAATTGACAATCTGAATCGTGAATGTTTTGATGAGGGCCCTGAAAATTTACAGAATTTTCATTGGTGGATTTGTAAAAAGGCAAATAAATTGTTAGTAAGCAACAAGTTATTTCAAAATAATTGCCGCCTTTATCACAATAACAAGGAATTTCAGATGATGATAGAAAATGTAATATCGCGGTCGCTGCGCCTGATGTTTGCAGGCGGCATGGCCCTGAGCATGCACGCCGCGTATGCACAAGAAACAACAGATGGCACCATGCAACGCGTGGAAGTCACCGGTTCGAGCATCAAGCGCATCGCTTCCGAAGCGTCGCTGCCGGTGCAGTCGTTCAACCAGAAAGACATCAAGAAAACCGGCGTCACCACGGTGACCGATTTCATCCAGCAAATTCCTGCGATGCAGGGCTTCTCCGTGGCCGCCGATTCGGTGGGCGGCGGCGGCGGCGGCGTCACCACGGCCTCGATCCACGATATCGGCGCAGCCTACACGCTGGTGCTGCTGAACGGCCGCCGTATTGCGCCATCCAATTCCGGCACCACCATCGACCTGAACTCGATCCCCCTGTCGGCCATCGAGCGCGTGGAAGTGCTGACGGACGGCGCCTCGGCACTGTATGGCGCCGACGCCATCGCCGGCGTGGTCAACTTCATCCTGAAAAAAGGCGCATCGCCGCTGGAAATCAATGCCAAGTACTCGCGTCCTGAAGAAAAAGGCGGCGCCAGCAACTCGATTTCCATCAGCAAGGGCTTCGGCGACATCGACGAAGATGGCTACAGCATCTTCGTGTCGGCCAGCCATGACGAACAAAAATCGCTGAAAGCATCGCAGCGCAGCTTCGCGAAAAGCGGCATCATCAATTTCAACGATCCGAAGAACGGCAAGGCACTGCAATTCATCAACGGTTCTTCGCGCTCGGCGCCAGGCAACGCAACTGTCGATTACGATGCCATCGATCCTGCCACCGGCAAGACAGTCAGCAAGTCCGTCAACCTGAACCCGTACGCACTGGCCCATGGCGGCAAATGTGCTGCCAGCAACATGGATTTCTATGGCGACGGCAATTGCTATTTCGATTCGCCATCGACCATCGAAATCAATCCCGAATCGAAGCGCGACGCCATCTTCAGCTCGGGTACCGTCAAACTGGGCAAAACCGGCTTCCAGGGTTTCTATGACCTCGCCTACACGGAAGCGCGCGTCGTCGCCAGCATTGCGCCGTACCCGGCCGATTTCTCCGTCGATGTCGGCTCGCCGCTGTTCAACAAATATCTGGCGCCGAACCTGACGCCAGCGCAACTGGCCAACGCCACGGGCGCCGTCGCCAAATACCGCCTGTCGGAAATGGGCAACCGCGTCTACGACTACGGCACCAAAGCCACCCACATCGTCGCCGGCATCGATGGCAATGCATTCGGCTGGGACATCAACTCCGCCGTAACGTACTCGAAAAACAAGCAGACGCAAGAATACGTCAGCGGTTTCCCGCTGGCGGACAAATTCGACGCGCAAGTAGCCGCCGGCAATATCGACCCGTTCGCCTACCCGGTCGGTTCCATGCCGGATGCCATGCGCCAGGCACTGCTGGGCACGGGCTTCAGCGGCACCTACAACACGCAAACCGTGGAAATGAAGGGCATCGACGGCCGCGCTTCACGTCCTGTGTTCTCGCTGCCAGGCGGCACGGCCATGCTGGGCGTGGGCGCCGACTACCGCAACACCTCGTACAAGGTGCAGCAGGCGAATGTTGCCAAACAGGCGCAGATCCTGTTTGACAATGCACAAGTCGACAGCGAATACGCACGCGACAATGCCGGCGCCTACGCCGAGCTGATGATGCCAATCTCAAAAAAACTGGAAATGACCGGCTCGCTGCGTTACGACCAGATCGGATCCATCGACGACAAGCTGACGGGCAAGACGGTAGGCAAGAAAGAAAACGCCACCACCTGGAAAGTCAGCGGCAAGTATTCCGCCACCAAGAGCCTGATGTTCCGCGCCGCTGCCGGCACCGGCTTCCGCGCCGCCAGCATGCAGGAAATCGCCGGTCCACTGGAAGACTGGGGCGTCACGGGCGGTAACTATCAATGCCCATTGACGGCAGCAAACGGCATGGGCGGCCATCCGCTGGCCAGCTACTGCAGCGGCGTGGGACGCCAGCAATTCGAAGCCTTCCAGGGCGGCAACCCGGACCTGAAGCCGGAAACGTCGAAGCAATGGAGCATCGGTACCGTGTTCGAACCAATCGACAGCCTGTCGATGTCGTTTGACCTGTGGAACGTGGAAATCCGCGACCAGGTGACCGCCGTGTCCGAAGGCCTGATCTTCAACGATCCTGCCAAGTACGCCAATCTGTTCACCACCAAGCACATCAGCTCGACGGGCAAGGACGTGCTGGCCATCAAGCTGCTGCCGATTAACATCGGCAAGGTGGAAAACCGCGGTATCGACTACGACTTCACCCACAAGATGAAGCTGCTGGACGGCCGCCTGACGAGCCGCCTGATGGGTACCTATCTGCTGCGTTCGCGCTACACGACGCCGGGCACCGATGATCAATGGGAAACCAGCCTGAATCGCTACGGTTCGAACGACAAGGTCAGCTTCCGCAACATCATCCGTGCCACCACCACGTATGAGACAGCCAAGTTCACGCATACGCTGAGCGCCAGCTACCGCAATGGCTACACGGACAAGGAACAGACGGCGAAAGACTGCGCCGTGATCGTGGCCGGCAGCCCTGGCGAATGCTATGGCATCCAGCTGGAAGTGCCGAGCTACACCACCTTCGACTTCCAGACGGCTTACCGTCCACTGAAAAACGTGGAAATCACGGGCGGCATCCTGAACCTGTTCGACCGCAATCCGCCGTTCACCCTGCGTAACACGGGTTCGCATCAAGTGGGCTACAACCCATCGTACTCGAGCGCCCTGGGCCGCCAGTTCTACCTGAGCGGTTCCTACAAGTTCTAAGCTGACCGCATCTGCTCTCGGCTGAAAACTGAAAAGCCCGGAAAGCTTAGCTTTCCGGGCTTTTTTTCATGCTGCGCGCCACGTCACTTTATTCCGCGTCGCCCTTCAAGCGGCGCTGCTTGACGGCTGCCGCCAGGTTTTCCAGCACGGCCACGCTGGCGCTCCAGTCGATGCAACCGTCCGTGACGGACTGGCCGTAGATCAATTCCTTGCCCGGGATCAAATCCTGGCGCCCCGCCACCAGGTGCGATTCCACCATCACGCCGACGATGCGGTCGTCGCCGCCCGCCACCTGGCTGGCAATGTCGGCGCACACGGGAATCTGGTTTTCCGGTTTTTTCGAGCTGTTCGCATGCGAGGCGTCGATCATCAGGCGCGCCGCCAGGCCTTGCGCCGCAATCGCCTTGCAAGCGTCGTCAACGCTGGCCGCGTCATAGTTCGGCGTTTTGCCGCCGCGCAGGATGATGTGGCAATCCTCGTTGCCATTGGTCGAGACGATGGCCGAGTGGCCGCCCTTCGTGACGGAAAGGAAATGGTGCGGCTGCGAGGCGGCCTTGATGGCTTCCACGGCGATTTTGACATTGCCGTCCGTGCCATTCTTGAATCCGACGGGACAGGATAATCCCGACGCCAGCTCGCGGTGCACCTGCGATTCCGTCGTGCGCGCGCCGATGGCGCCCCAGCTGATCAAGTCGGCGATATATTGCGGGCTGATCACGTCGAGGAACTCGGTACCGGCCGGCAAGCCCAGCTCATTGATATCGCGCAACAGTTCGCGCGCCATGCGCAAGCCGTCGTTGATGCGGAAGCTGTTGTCCATGTACGGATCGTTGATCAGGCCCTTCCAGCCCACCGTGGTGCGCGGCTTCTCGAAGTAGACGCGCATGACGATTTCCAGTTCGCCCGCGAAACGCGCGCGCTCCTTCACCAGCAGGCGCGCATATTCCATCGCCGCCTTGGTGTCGTGGATGGAGCAAGGCCCGATCACCACCATCAGGCGGTCGTCCTGGCCGTGCAGGATACGGTGCAGGGCAATGCGGGCGCTGGCGGCTGTCTGTTCGGCTTGCTCCGAGCAGGCGAATTCGCGGATCAGGTGGGACGGCGGGGTCAATTCCTTCATTTCGCGAATTCGCAAATCATCGGTGCGGGGCATCATTTTCTCCAAAATTTAAGGATGGGTAAAACATCTGGGTAAAAAAAAACCGCCATCAGTGGCGGTTTTTTAGAATTTGCTGGGATCTCGTTTTGCTGCTACGTGAACCGACCGCTACTCCACCGCCTTTGGGTTGGAATTGCTAAAGTAAAAATAAGCGGTAAAAAAGTGGCGAGCGAACATGCGAGTCATCCGTAAGTGATGAACGACTATAAACCTAAATTGCAAGGGTTGGCAAGCATATTTGTCGGCAAAGCCGCATGCCGCTGCCGTTTTACACTGCAAAGTACGTTAAAAAGCATAAAAAGTTGCGCGCTGCCCATACCCGTTCGCAGGTCACTACCGCTGTGTCCGTCGTGGCAACCACGCCACGCCAGCCATTCTATCGACGACAAGCGGGGCACTCCTTGATCCAGATCTAATCCCGGCATCGGCTCACGGACAAAACTCAAGGACGCATCAACGACCTTTGACTGCCTGACCTTTCCGGAGAACCGCATGATCCCTACCCTATCCTTACCATCCGCTGCCTTTTCACCACCCAGACTGGGCCTGGCGCTGGCCAGTGCGCTGCTGAGTCTGCCCGTCCTGGCGCAAGATGCTGCCCCGATTGCCCGCGTGGAAATCACCGGTTCGAACATCCGCCGCGCGCAGGCGGAAACGGCGTCGGCCGTGCAAACGCTGAACGCGGCCGACATTGAAAAATCGGGCAAGTCCAGCGTGGCCGAACTGCTGCAGACCTTAGCCGTCGACAACCAGGGCTCGGTGCCCACCACCTTCGGCAACGGCTTTGCCGCCGGCGCTTCCGGCGTATCGCTGCGAGGCCTGGGCACGGCCTCGACCCTGGTGCTGCTGAACGGGCGCCGCGTCGCGCCGTATGGCCTGGCCGACGATGGCCAGAAGGTATTCGCCGACCTGAACATCATTCCCCTGGAAGCGGTGGAACGGGTGGAAATCCTCAAGGATGGCGCCTCGGCCATCTACGGTTCGGACGCGATTGCCGGCGTTGTCAACGTGATCCTGCGGCGCGACTACCAGGGCACGGCCATCAAGGGCAATTACGGCAAGACGAAGGAGTGGGACGGGCGCGATGCGCGCGCCGCCATCACGCACGGCTTCGGCGACATCGACAGCGACCGCTACAACGTGCTGCTGAACCTCGAGTACAGCGAAAAGGCCGCCATCTGGAACCGCGACCGGGCCGGACGGGGCGCCGTGGGCCGCAGCGACTTGCGCGACCTGGGTTTCAGCGCGCAGGAGTCGCTCAGCGGTGCGGGCGCCATCACCACCAACAACGCGGCCGGCAGTGCCGTCAACGGCAATGTGCGCAATCCCGACACGCTCGACTACTACAACCGCGGCAACCTGTCCGGCGCGGGTTTTACACGCACCTTCCCCGGCGCCGCCTGCGGCAACTTCACCACGCATCCGCAAGGCGACCCGGGCGGCGGCTGCCTGACCGATGCCGCGCAGCAGTACGGGCAGATCCAGCCCAAGCAAAAGAACATCAATTTCTTCGGCCGCGCCGCCTGGCAACTGACGCCAGCACTGCAGACGTATGCGGAACTGAACGTGTATCACAGCGAATCAAACTCGGCCACCACGCCATCGACGGTCAGCGGCTCGGTCGGCTACCCGGGCGGGCCCGTCAGCAATGCGGGCGTGTCGCTCGGCGCAGCCCACCCGGACAATCCATATTTCGGCACGGCGGCGCGGCTGCGCTACCTGGCGGCCGACGTGGGACCGCGCCTGTCGGAAGTCAATTCGACCTTCACGCGCTTTGTGGCCGGCATCAAGGGCACGGTGGCGGGCTGGGATATCGACAGCGCCTTGCTGTACTCGCAGAACAAGGTGTCGAACGACTTGAACGGCTACCTGCAGCGCGACGTCGCCTTCGCCCTGCTCAACCCGACCGCCACGAACGTGGCGGCGGCCAGCCTGAACCCCGCCTATGCGGCCCTGCCGGCCGGCAGCCTGTGGCGTATCGCGGAAAACGCGGGCCTCAATTCGCCCGAGCTGTACGCGGCCCTGTCGCCGCGCATCTCGAACGATGCCAAGACGCATATCGCGCAGATCGACTTCAAGGCCAGCCGCGAGGTGGCAAAGCTGGACGGCGGCGGCCTGGGCGTGGCCGTGGGTGCGGAATTCCGCCATGAATCGACGGAACTCAAGCCCACCACGGGCACGGAACGGGGCAATATCATCGGCCTCGGCTATTCCGCCTACAAGGGCAGCCGCAACGCCTCGGCCATCTACGCCGAAGTGCTGGCGCCCGTGCTGAAAACCGTCGAGCTGTCAGGCGCCCTGCGCGCCGACCATTTCACCGACGTGGGCAATTCCTACACGCCGAAAGTGGGCGTGAAATGGACGCCCATGCGCGAACTGGCCCTGCGCGGCACCTTCGCCAAGGGCTTCCGCGCCCCCAGCGCGGCGGAAAACGGCGTCGGCGGCCTGGCCGCGTTTTCCACCGCCAGCGATCCGCTGCGCTGCGCGCTGGGCGTGGAAGTGGCGTGCGATCCCGCGCCGATCGCCGTCATCACCTCGCCCAATCCGAACCTGTCGCCGGAGCGTTCGCGCAGCTTTTCCGTCGGCGCCGTGTGGGACCCGCTGCCGCGCAGCAGCATTTCCGTGGACCTGTGGCAAATCCGCCGCAAGAATGAAATCAACCAGGAGCAAACGGATGCGGCCATTGCCGCCGGCAACGTAGCGCGCGACCCATCGACGGCCACCGGCATTGCCGGCGATCCGGGCGCCATCACGGCCGTGCTGGCCAACTATGTGAATTCGGCGCAAACGACGGTGCGCGGCATCGATATCGACGCCCGCCAGCGCTTCAACCTGGGCGGCGACTATGGCAACCTGACCTTCGACCTGAAGTGGACGCATCTGTACAAATGGCTGCGCACGGAACGCGATGGCACGCAGCGCGATTTTGCCGGCACGCATGGCAATTGCGACGTGTCCAACTGCATGGGTACGCCGGACGACCGCATCAACCTGGGCGCCACCTGGGAACGCCAGAACTGGCGGGTCACGGCCAACGTCAACTACCGTGCGCCGCTCGACAACATACTGTTCAAGAATGACCCGGACGGCTGCGCCACGCATTTCGCCGACGGCACCGACGCGCCGCGCGGCTGCCGCATCGCCTCGTTCACCACGGTGGACCTGACGGCCCGCTGGCTGGCCACGCCCAAGCTGGAAGTGTTTGCGACGATACAAAACCTGTTCGACAAGATCGCCCCGCTCGACCCGCTGACGTATGGCGCCACGGGCTACAACCCGCTCGACTACGCGGGCGCGGCAGGACGCTTTGTCAGTGCGGGGGTGAAGTATAAATTCTGAGAAATAGCGGTGGTGTCGGGTTGCGCCCTTCGGGCTAACCCGACCTACACGATCAGCTTGCCAGAAATGTAGGTCGGATTGCGCGGCGCAGCCGCGCGTAATCCGACACCGTTGTTGGCCGCGCAGTGCCCGAAAAGATCAGGCAGTCCCGCCAACCGTGATGCCATCGAGGCGCAAGGTCGGCTGCCCCACGCCCACGGGCACGCTCTGCCCTTCCTTGCCGCACACGCCCACGCCCGAATCGAGGCGCATGTCGTTGCCGATCATGGAGACACGGTTGAGCACGTCCGGGCCATTGCCGATCAGGGTCGCACCCTTCACCGGGTAGCTGAGCTTGCCGTTTTCGATCATGTACGCTTCGCTGGCCGAGAAGACGAACTTGCCGTTCGTGATGTCGACCTGGCCGCCGCCGAAGTTGACGGCATACAAGCCGTTTTTCACGGATGCGAGGATCTCGCCCGGGTCCTTGTCGCCGCCCAGCATGTACGTATTTGTCATGCGCGGCATGGGCAGGTGGGCGAACGATTCGCGGCGCGCATTGCCCGTCACGGGCATCTTCATCAGGCGCGCGTTCATCGCGTCCTGGATGTAACCCTTGAGGATGCCGTCCTCGATCAGGGTCGTGCACTGCGTCGGGTTGCCCTCGTCGTCGATGTTCAGGGAACCGCGCCGGCCAGCCAGGGTGCCGTCATCGACCACGGTGACGCCCTTGGCGGCCACGCGCTCGCCGATGCGGTCCGAAAACGCGGACGAGCCCTTGCGGTTGAAATCGCCTTCCAGACCATGGCCGATCGCTTCGTGCAGCAGGATGCCGGGCCAGCCCGGCCCCAGCACGATGGTCATGGGACCGGCTGGCGCGGGGCGCGCTTCCAGGTTCACCAGCGCCGAATTGACGGCGTCCGTCGCGTATTGTTCCAGCACGGCATCGCTGAAATAGTCATAGCTGAAGCGCCCGCCGCCGCCGGCCGAGCCCGTTTCGCGGCGGCCATTCTGTTCCGCGATCACGGTCAGCGACACGCGCACCAGCGGGCGGATGTCGGCCGCCAGCACACCGTCGCTGCGCAGCACCAGCACCACGTCGTATTCGCCAGCCAGGCCCGCCATCACTTGCACCACGCGGGGATCTTTCGCGCGCGCCATCTTTTCCACGCGCTCGAGCAGTTGCACCTTGGCCGTGGCATCGAGCGAGGCCAGTGGATCGTTGGGCAGGTACAAGGAACGCCCGCCTTGCGGCTGCATCTGGCCCGCGATCTTGATTTTGCCGGCGCCCGCGCGCGCAATCGTGCGCGTGGCCGCCGCCGCTTCCAGCAGGGCCCGCTCGGAAATGTCGTCGGAATACGCAAACGCCGTCTTGTCGCCGGACACGGCGCGCACGCCCACGCCCTGGTCGATGGAAAAACTGCCCGTCTTGACGATGCCCTCTTCCAGGCTCCAGCCTTCGCTCTTGGTCGACTGGAAATACAGGTCGGCATAGTCGACCTTGTGCGTAAACATCGTGCCCAGGGCCTTGAGCAGCTTGTCTTCGTCCAGGCCGAACGGCGTGAGCAGGATATCGCGCGCCACGGCCAGGCTGGACAGATTGGGTTCAAATGGGATCATGGCTTTTTCTCACAATTCAATTTACATGGTGCGGTGCGTGAGGGCCGGCAGCGACTCGCGCACGCCGGCCAGGAACACCAGGTCGATCTCGCCGCTGACCACGCCCTCGCCTTCGGGCAGCACGGCGATCACTTCGCCCCACGGGTCGATCAGCATGCTGTGGCCCCAGGTGCGCCGGCCGTTCGGATGCAGGCCGCCCTGCGCCGAGGCCAGCACATAGCACTGGTTTTCGATGGCGCGCGCGCGCAGCAGCACTTCCCAATGGGCGCTGCCCGTCGTATGGGTAAACGCGGCCGGCACGACGATCAGCGCGCAATCGCCCATGGCGCGGTACAGTTCGGGGAAGCGCAGGTCGTAGCAGATTGACAGGCCGACGCGGCCGAACGGCGTCTCGATAGCGCGCACCTGCGCACCGGGCACGATGGTGCGCGATTCATTGTACGACTCGATGCCGCGCGTAAAACCGAACAGGTGGATCTTGTCATAGCGGCCGGCCGGTTCGCCTTGCGGATCGTACACGAGCGTCGTATTCAAGACCTTGCCCTCCTGGCCCGAGATCAGGGGCAAGGTGCCGCCGATCAGCCAGATGCCGTGCTGGCGCGCCATCTGCGCCATGCCATCCTGGATGGGGCCACTGCCGGGCTGTTCCGCATGGGCCAGCTTGTCCGTTTCCTGCTTGCCCATGATGGCCCAGTATTCAGGCAGCACCACCAGTTGCGCGCCACCGGCGGCGGCCTGCGCCACCAGGCGCCGCGCCGTGGCCAGGTTGTCTTCCACGGAAGGCGAGGAAATCATTTGTACTGCTGCGACTGTATGCATCATTGCCACCTCTTATCCATTCGAACGCCTCGCCTATTTCGCCACGGCCTCCACCGCCGCAGCGGCAGGCACGGCGACAGGTTCCAATTTACCACCATCGAGTTTGGTCACGACGGGCGATTTCCACGGACCGGCGATCTGCATATGGTAAGTGAGCGCCTTCATCACGGGCGCACGCAGGAACAGCTGCGCCAGGAAACTGCCCAGGCCGATGACGGGATTGACGGCCAGCGCATACACGAGCGGCCCCGTTCCCAGGTTAAATTCAGGGATCACCACCACGTGCAGATTCGTCGTTTCATTGGCGATATCGGCCGTGCCATCCATCAGCACGGTGGCCGCCACGCCATGCATCTTGAGGTTGTTCGTCGTCACGACGCCGCGCTTGATGCTGGCGTTGGCCGTGATGCCGTCGAAGGCCAAGCCTTCGGAAAACACGTCGTGGAAATCGAGTTTCAGCAAGCGGGGCAAGGCTTGCAAGCTGAGCACGCCCAACAGCTTGGCCGCGCCCGGGTCCTGCTTGAGGAACTGGCCCGACTCCACGTTCATCTCGATCTGCCCCGACAAGGTGGGAATGTCGAACGAATACGGCAAGCCGTTCCAGGCGATGTCGCCGCTCAGACGGCCTTTGCCGCGGCGCACCGTGTCGGCAAAGCCGAAGCGGTCGAGCAGCTTGCCCGCATCGACGATATCGAGGCCGAAACGCAGGCTGGTCGTGCTCTGCCCATCCTTGATGACCCATTTGCCACTGCCGCTCAGGGCGCCATCGGGGTTTGACAGTTGCAGCTTGCCCACGCGCCACTCGCGTCCGCCCGCCGCCATGGTGTTATAGGCCTGCAACTCCAGCCGGCCGATCTTCTTGTTGAACAGCTCGAATTGCTCGGCGACGATATCGAGCGAAGGAATCGACTGGGCGCCACTTTTTCCTTCCAGTAAATTTTTCACATCGTTGGCGGCCGACTCCGGAATGATCAGCGAGGACAGGCGCGCCGTCATCTTGCCCAGGCCGGATGGCGTTTCCAGCCACGTCACATAGCCCGACACCTGTTTCGCATCGATATTGGCTTGCCACACATCCTTTTGATGCGTGGCGCCCACCACCACGTTTTCCAGCTTGCGCTCGCCCAGCATCAGTTCACTGGCGCGGGCCG
Source organism: Janthinobacterium sp. BCJ23 (assembly GCF_059617945.1). Classification (NCBI taxonomy): domain Bacteria; kingdom Pseudomonadati; phylum Pseudomonadota; class Betaproteobacteria; order Burkholderiales; family Oxalobacteraceae; genus Janthinobacterium; species Janthinobacterium sp. BCJ23. The sequence continues at coordinate 452,338 of NZ_JCAQAW010000003.1, forward strand.
CCATCATGTCCGGCACGACGTATTGCGCGATATCGGGCGCATCGTCGGCGCCGCCGCTGTCGGCGGACGCCGTCGCGCTGCCGGCGATCTCGCTGCCGGCGGCAATCCAGCTGTCCACGTCCAGGGTTTTCATGTTGACGTTGAGCATCATGCCGCTCTCCGGTTCCGGCGCCGGCACGTTCACGCCGATGCCGCCGCGCACCAGGCGCCAGGCATCCTTGCCCTGCTTCTGGCGCTGGTAGCGCGCAGCGATGCCGGAGCCCAGCGCGATGCGGATATCGTCCGTGCGCAAGCCGGCGCCATTGGCAGCATTGCCCGTCAGGGTGAATTTCACGGGCAGGCTGTCGCCGGCCGGTTTTTTCAGGGGAGCGGGGAAATCCAGGCCCAGGCCCGTCAGCGGCGACTCGACATTGACCACCACCTGGTGGTCGCGGGCCGTGATCAAGCCGCTGTAACGGGCGCCGCCATTCAAATGTTTCGCCAGACGCTGCAGCACGGGCGCCGGATAGGTCTTGCGCAAGCCGTCGATGGTCATGTTGCCGGCTATTTTCACCTGGATGGAGCTGTCCGGCTGCGTGCCGCCCGAGATGGCCAGCGGCCCGCCCAGCAGGCTGCCATTCAAACCATTCAGGTTGACGCCTTTTTCGTTGAATTCGATCTTGCCCTGCGTGCCCAGCACGGGCGGCATGTCGTGGAACAGCACCACGTCGTTGCCCGCCAGCTGCAAGCTGCCTTGCACGGTCGATTCGAGCATGCGTTCGATCGGCAAGTGCAATTTGAGGGCCAGCTTAGCGTTGCCCGTCGCCGTCGTTTCATCCGTGAAATGCTCGATCCAGCCCAGCACGGGGCTGGCCGTCACGTACTTGAGAAATTCCTGCATCGGGCCGGCCGCGTTGCCGTCGATATCGAGCAAGGTGTCGAACACCGTCAGGTCGGGGATCACGGCTTTGACATTCGTCAATGCCACGCCGCCCGTGGTGGCCGTGTCGCCGCGAATTTCCATGCGCGCGCGCTCGAACAAAAAACTGCCCTTGATCTTTTCCGCCTGCGGCCACAGGGGCGCCTTGCCCGCCAGCGGACCGCTTTCCGCAAATTCGCCGGGCGCATAATTCAAGGTGCCGTTCTCGATCTTTCCGGCGATACGGAAGTCGCCGCGGTTGCGCTGGGCAGGCGTGTCGGCCTTGAACGGGAAATGCTCGAGTTCGCCGCGCAGGCGCAGGCTGACATCGCGCGCCATGCCGCCTTCCAGCGCGCCCGTCAGCCAGTGGCGCAGGTGCTCGGGCGTTTGCAGCGGCAGATAGCGGCCGATGGTGTTGATCTGGAAATTATCGATCGTGCCCGTCAAGTCGACCTGGCCCAGGTTCTTGCCGTCGAGAGGCAAACGCTGCGAACCATGCAGGGCGACTCGCATGCCTTCTTGATTAAGATCAAGCCTGTCCAGGTCGACTTGTAGCATATTGTCTGCTTGGAAAGCCCAGCGCGCCTCCATTTCGAACTGTTCGAACGGCAAGGCCGGCTCACTCAAATAGGAGGCCAGTTGCAATACCAATCCCCGTGTATCGATATCGACCTTGCCGCCCTTTTCGCTGGCATCGATACTGCCAGTCAAATGTTCGAAACCGGGGATAGCCGGTGCGGCGGCCTGCGCGGGGCCGGTCGCCGTCTTCGCCACGGCCAGGCGCACCGGCTGCGCATTCAGACCCAGATCGATGAATTTGCCGCGCAAACGGTAGCTGGCCGGTGTCGCCATTTCGCCTTCCCATTGCGCGGCAAAATCCTGCAAACGCCCGCGCGGCGCCAGGGCGTCGAGACGCTGGCGCTGCTGTTCGCCCAGTGGCAGCTTGTCGGCCAATGCGGCCAGGGTTTGCAAATCGAGCGATTTGGCCGTGATTTCCGTGCGCGCCGGCTTGCGCTTGGTGGCAGCAATGAAACGCTCGGACAAAGTCGTGGGCGGCAGGCTGAGGCCGTCTCGGGTTTCCACCGCGAAATTCGTCAACTCCACCTGGTGCCCATTCGCGCCAAACGTCGGTTTGCCGTCGGGTGTCTGCGAGAGCTCTTCTTTTGCCGAAATGCGTCCGCTGACCGACAGCAGGTCGAGCGGCGCGATATGCTCGCCCAACTGCGCCGTCACATCCGTCAACCCCACGTCCGCCGTGAAACCGGCCAGGCGCGCGTGATCCAGGCTCAGCCAGGCGCGCAGGGCGCCCTTGCCCTGGCTCAGTTCGAACGGATAATCGAGGTAGCGGCGCCAGGCGGCCAGGTCGGCGTTTTTCAGGTCGGCGTACAGCTCGCCTTTCCACATCGACACATCGGAGATGCGCGTGCTGAAAGGCGGATGCGTGAAGTGAGCGCGCACATCGATGGGCGCGGCCAGACTGGCGGGTGGCGTGGCCTGCAAGCCCAGCCGGTGACTGCGCCAGCGGTTGCGCAGCAACAGATTGACCTGGGATAAGGCCAGCTCGGGTGTCCCACGCGCCTCGTCCGTCCAGCGCACCTTGCCATCGCGAATGATGATGTCATGTTGCGACAGCAGCCAGTCGGCGCCCTTGCCATCGCTGCCTTGCGTACTGTCGATCAACACCCCGGCCACGTACAGCTTGCCATCCTTGCTGCGCCGCACGTCCAGGTCCGGCCGCGTGATTTCCAGGGTAGTAAAGCGCACTGAACCCAGCACGCTCCACCACGACACGGTGGCCGATATGCTCGGCAAGCTCAGCGCCTGGCGGCCCGCCTGGTCACGCAGGGTCACGTCACCGAGGAAGAGATTGGGGCGAACGCCATGCCAGGAGGCATAAATACGCGCAATGCTGACGGGGTTGCCCAGCGCACGGCTGGCCGCCCGCTCGATATCGCCTTTGTAATAGTCGATATTCGGCAGAATCGCATAGCGCAGGAATAAAAACAGTACGGCGAAGGCGAAATACGCGAGCAGCACCAATTTGATGGTAAAACCCAACACATGGTGGGTGGCCAGGTTGGCCATGCGATAGGCGGCACGCAGCCGCTGCCAGCGCAGAGCCAATGGCACATGTTCTGTCACGCTTGCTTCTGGCGGTTTTTGCATCAATAAGCTAATAAACTGGCCCGGCGTCAAATAATGGCAAAAATCGTCTGCATTCGTGGTGCGCGCCTGCATCCTTGCGCTTGCGTCTGAGCAAAGCCTCCCTTACCATCGTCCGGAAGAGCACGCAATGCCGGCCGTGAGGCCAGCGGCATAATTTTACCGCATCCCCCGCCGTTCGCAGCCAAGTTAAACAAGAACATGCACGCCGCATCCACGAGACACTTACCGATACCATGAGCACACAGCCTTTGATTTCCGCCTCCCGTTTCTACCAGCGCTGGCTGGACGCCGCCCCCGAGCGCGCCGCGCAGGTAGCCCAACTGGTGCGCGCGCCGCTGGACGGGCTCGATTTTGCCGCCGAGCTGGCCGCCCAGGCGAGCGCCGCCACCCCGCCGCTGCCGCCCGAGCGGGCCATGCGCCGCCTGCGCAACCTGCTCGTTTGCGGCCTGATCGCACGCGATCTGGAAGGCCAGGCCGACTTGAACGAAGTCGTCACGGCCATGACGGGCTTTGCCGATTTCGCCATCCGCACGCACGTGGACGCCATCATGGCCGAGATGGTGGCCCTGCACGGCATGCCTGTCGGCGAGGAATCGGGCGAGGAACAGGCCTTGATGGTGTTGGCGATGGGCAAGCAGGGCGGCGGCGAGCTCAATGTCTCGTCCGATATCGACCTGATCTTTGTCTATCCGGAAGATGGCGACACGCAAGTCACCGTACCGGGCCAGCGCAGCCTGTCCAACCACGAGTTTTTTATTCGCATGGGCAAGAAGCTGATCGCCGCCCTGGCCGAGATCACGCAAGACGGTTTTACTTTCCGCGTAGATATGGCACTGCGTCCGAACGGGAACTCGGGGCCGCTGGCCGCCAGCCTGGGCATGGTGGAGCAATACCTGATCGTGCAGGGCCGCGAATGGGAGCGCTATGCCTGGGTCAAGGCGCGCGCCGTGACGGGCAAGCCGGAAGATATCGCGTCACTTGACGCCATCGTGCGCCCGTTCGTCTTCCGCCGCTACCTCGATTTCGGCGTCATCGATGCCATCCGCACCATGCACGGCCAGATCCGCGCCGAGGTCAACCGCCAGGAGCGGCTGCATCCGGACCGCAGCAACAACGTCAAGCTGGGCCGGGGCGGCATCCGCGAAATCGAATTCCTGGCCCAGGTCTTCCAATTGATACGGGGCGGGCGCGACGCCGAGCTGCGCGAGCGTTCCACGCGCGCCACCCTGCGCACGGTCGCGGACAAGGGCTTATTGGAGCCGGCTATCGTGGAACAGCTGCTCGGTTCCTACACCTTCCTGCGCAATCTCGAACACCGGCTGCAGTATCTTGACGATGCGCAAACCCACACCCTGCCCGCCAACGACGCCGACCGCCTCACCGTGGCGCAGATGATGGGTTTACCCGACACGCTCACCCTGCTGGCCCAGCTGGAAGCGCACCGCGTGTTTGTTGCCGGCCAGTTCGACGAGATGTTCAGCGACAAGAGCAGCGGCACGCCGCCGGCCGACACGGGCATCGACCCGCAAACGTCGAACGACTGCGCCGCCTCGGACCAGCAGGAAGCCATCGAAGCGCGCTTCGCCGCCCTCGGCTTCCATGAGCCGGCCGCCTGCGCGCGCCGCCTGCTGGCCACGTGGCAGGCACCCCGTTTGCAATCGTTGCCCGAGGCGAGCCGCACGCGCCTCGTCGCCCTCGTCAATTCCGCCCTGCCCCTGATCACCGATTGCTCCGTTTCCAATGGTAACGCCAGCCAGCTGGCCACCCTGGGCCGGCTGCTCGATTTCCTCGAAGCCATCGCGCGCCGCTCGGCTTATCTGTCGCTGCTGACGGAATACCCGCATACGCTCGAGCGCGTCGTGCGCATGGTGTGCGCCAGCGGCTGGGCCGCCACCTTCCTCACGCAGCACCCGATCCTGCTCGACGAACTGCTGGACGAGCGCATCCGCAACACGGTGCCGGACCCGGCCGCGCTGGCGCTCGACCTGCAGCGCCAGCTCGACGACGCGCCCGGCGACACGGAGCGGCAGATGGATATCCTGCGCGAAATGCACCACGCGCAGCTGTTCCAGTGCCTGGCGCAAGACCTGGCGGGCGACCTCAGCGTGGAAAAGCTGGCCGACTACCTGTCGCAGCTGGCCGACATCATCGTCGCCGCCACCGTGCAAGCCGTCTGGCAAACGTTACCGACGCGCCACCGCGAGGTGCCGAAATTCGCCGTCATCGCGTACGGCAAGCTGGGCGGCAAGGAACTCGGTTATGTCTCCGACCTCGACGTCATTTTCCTGTTCGACGATGACGACCAGGAAGCGCCCGGCCTGTACGCCAAGCTGGCGCAGCGCTTCATTACCTGGATGACTTCGCACACGTCGGCCGGCATCCTGTTCGACATCGACATCGCCCTGCGCCCCGACGGCGCCTCGGGCATGCTGGTCTCCAGCGTGCAGGCGTTCGAGCGCTACCAGGGCAGCGCGGCCTGGGTGTGGGAGCACCAGGCGCTCACGCGCGCGCGCTTCTGCGCGGGCGACGCCACCATCGGCAAGCATTTCGAACGCATCCGCGACACGATTTTGCGCAAGGAACGCCCGGAAAACGGCCCGCTCAAGGGCGAAGTGGTAGCCATGCGCAAGAAGATGCTCGACGCGCATCCGCCCCGCCCCGGCAGCTTCGATTTGAAACAGGATCCGGGCGGCATGATCGACATTGAATTCATGGTGCAATACCTGGTGCTCCAGCATGCGGCGCAGTATCCGCAGCTGACGGCCAACTCGGGCAATATCGCCCTGCTGCGCCTGTGCGGCGAACTGGGCCTGATCGACGCCCAGCTGGCCGCCCAGGTCGCCGACGCCTACCGCGCGCTGCGCAAGCTCCAGCACCAGCTGCGCCTGCAGGGGCAAGACCTGGCCCGCGTGGAACCGGAACGGGTGCGCGTGCATGCGGACAACGTGATGCGCCTGTGGCAAGCCATCTTCGGCGCCACCGCCTGAGGCTGGCCCGGGCATGCCGCTCCATTACCTGTCGCGCCTGAGCGGATCGGCGCGCGATACGCAAGCCAATCTGCAGCTGGGCTGCGTGCTGGCGCTGGTGGCCGGCGCCGTGAACGCGGGCGGCTTTCTTGCCATCGGCGGCTATACCTCGCACATGACGGGCATCGTCTCCGGCATGGCGGACGACCTGGCGCTGGGCAATATCACGGTGGCCCTGGCCGCGCTGGGCGCGTGGCTGGCCTTTGTCAGCGGCGCGGCTGTCACGGCCATCATGGTGAACTGGGGCAAGCGGCGGCGCCTGCACAGCCAGTTTGCCGCCAGCCTGCTGCTGGAAGCGGCATTACTGCTGCTGTTCGGCTTGACGGGCAATTACCTGGCCACCATGCCCGACGTGCTGGGCCCCGTCACCATCTTGCTGCTGTGCTTTGTCATGGGTTTACAGAACGCCATCATCACCAAGATTTCTGGCGCCGTCATCCGCACCACGCACGTGACGGGCCTGTCCACCGACATCGGCATCGAACTGGGCAAGATGGCGTATTACAACCGGCGCCACCTGCCGGACCGGATGGTCAAGGTCAACCGCGGCAAGCTCAGAACGCACAGCCTGCTGATCGCCTGCTTCTTCATCGGCGGCGTCAGCGGCGCCCTGGCCTTCAAGCACATCGGCTTTCCCGCCGCCACCATCCTGCTCGCCGGCGTGCTGACCCTGCTGTCGGGCGTACCCGTGCTGCGCGACTTGCGCCTTCTATGGCGCTTCTACCGCCGTCGCCTGCACACCCAACGTTGATAAAAATATTTTTCTTTAAAGCAATAATATTCTGATTTTAATGCTAATATTTTTCTGCGCTTGGCGAGCCCATCATGCCTGCCCTGGCGGCCTTTTGAGTTGACACCCTACCGTTGTCCAATTGTGAAAGCGAGAAAATGATTTCCATTAAAAAAGCCCTGTTTGTCTTTGCCGCTGCTGTCGGCATCGCCGCCTCGTTCTCCAGCGCGGCCGCCGTGCGCGCATGGATTCCATCGGAAAACTGCGATTACATCCTCAACATGTGCTATCAGGGTGTCGAGGTAGCGTGCGAACAGTGGCGCAGCCAGTGCGAACCCAAAGAATAAGCGGAGCAAGCGCAGGCGACAGACGAAAAAAAACGCCCAGTTCAAACTGGGCGTTTTTTCTTATGCGGTCAAAAAATTACTTCGCCGACATCAGTGCAACGGTGGTGTCGAGCATGCGGTTCGAGAAACCCCACTCGTTGTCGTACCACGACGATACTTTCACCAAACGGCCCGACACTTTGGTCAGGGTCGAATCGAAGTTCGACGAAGCCGGGTTGTGGTTGAAGTCGATCGAGACCAGCGGTTCGGTCTGGTACGTCAGGATGCCTTCCAGGGCGCCTTCCGAAGCGGACTTCATCAGTGCGTTGACTTCTTCCACGGTGGTGTCGCGCTTGGCGATGAACGACAGGTCGACCAGCGAGACGTTGATGGTCGGCACGCGGATGGCGAAGCCGTCCAGCTTGCCATTCAGCTCAGGCAGCACCAGGCCCACGGCGGCAGCGGCGCCCGTCTTGGTCGGGATCATGCTCATGGTGGCCGAACGGGCGCGGCGCAGGTCTTCATGCATCACGTCGGACAGCACCTGGTCGTTGGTGTAGGCGTGCACGGTGGTCATCAGGCCCGTTTCGATGCCGATGGCGTCGTTCAGCGGCTTGACCAGCGGTGCCAGGCAGTTGGTGGTGCACGAAGCGTTCGAGATGACGGTGTCGGTCGATTTCAGTACCGAGTGGTTCACGCCGAACACGACGGTCGCATCGACGTCCTTGCCGCCTGGTGCCGAAATGATGACTTTTTTCGCGCCGCCCTTCAAGTGAGCCGAAGCTTTCTCTTTGGTGGTGAAGAAGCCCGTGCACTCCAGCACGACGTCCACGCCCAGCTCGCCCCATGGAATTTCAGCAGGATTGCGCTGTGCGAATACGCGGATCGGATCGCCATTGACGATCATGTTGTCGCCTTCGACGGTGACCGTGCCCGGGAACTTGCCGTGCGCGGTGTCGTAGCGGGTCAGGTGGGCGTTCGATTTGGCATCGCCCAGGTCGTTGATGGCAACGATCTGGATATCCTGTTTCTTGCCGCCTTCGTAGAAAGCGCGCAACACATTACGGCCGATGCGGCCGTAGCCATTGATTGCAACTTTGATCGTCATACTCTGCTCCTGATTAAAAAAAAGGTATCAGCACAGCACCCCGGCCAGCAATGGCCAGGGTCTGCTCAAAATCAATATTAGCCAGCGATAACGGCTTTCACCTTGGCGACGACGTTCTCGACCGTGAAACCGAAGTGCTTGAACAGCACGCCGGCAGGCGCCGATTCGCCAAACGTGTCGATACCGACCACGGCGCCTTCCAGGCCCACGTATTTGTACCAGAAGCTGGTCACGCCCGCTTCGATGGCCACGCGCGGCACGCCTTTCGTCAGCACGCTGGCCTTGTAGGCAGCGTCCTGGCGGTCGTACACGTCGGTCGACGGCATCGACACCACGCGTACGGCGATGCCTTCGGCAGCCAGCGCGCTGGCGGCGGCGACGGCCAGTTCCACTTCGGAACCGGTGGCGATCAGGATCGCCTTGGCGTCGGCCACGTCGTTCAGCACATAGCCACCGCGGTAGATGTTCTCGATCTGTTCGGCGCTACGTTCTTGATATGGCAGGTTCTGGCGCGAGAAGATCAGGGTCGACGGGCCATCCTTGCGGCGCACGGCGGCGCCCCAGGCAGCAGCCGACTCGACGGTGTCGCATGGACGCCAGTTGTCCAGGTTCGGGATCAAGCGCATCGACGAGACGTGCTCGACCGATTGGTGCGTCGGGCCGTCTTCGCCCAGGCCGATCGAATCGTGGGTGAACACGAAGATCGAACGCAGTTTCATCAGGGCGGCCATGCGCAGGGCATTGCGGCTGTAGTCGGAGAACGTCAGGAACGTGGCGCCGAACGGGATGTAGCCGCCGTGCAAGGTGATGCCGTTCATGATGGCGCTCATGCCGAATTCGCGCACGCCGTAGTTGATGTGGTTGCCAGGCTGGCCCGAACGCACGGCCACGCACTCTTTCCAGTTGGTCAGGTTCGAACCGGTCAGGTCGGCCGAGCCGCCGAGGAATTCCGGCAGGGACGAAGCCAGCGCCTGGATGGCGTTCTGGCTGGCCTTGCGGGTGGCGATGTTTTCTTTCTTTTCCACGCAGGAAGCGATGGCAGCCGACAGGGCCGTTTCAAATGCCTGTGGCAACTCGCCTTGCATGCGGCGGGTCAGTTCAGCGGCTTGCTGCGGGAATTCGCGGCTGTAGGCGGCAAAGCGCTCGTTCCAGTCCGCCTCCAGCAGGGCGCCCTGTTCCTTGGCATCCCAGGCCGCGTACACGTCGGCCGGCATCTCGAACGGAGCGGCATCCCAGCCGATGTATTCGCGCACGGCGGCGATTTCCTTGTCGCCCAGCGCGGCGCCGTGGACCTTGTCGCCGCCTTGCAGGTTCGGCGAACCCTTGCCGATGATGGTCTTGCAGCAGATCAGGGTTGGCTTCGATGCGGTCTTGGCGGCGGCGATGGCTGCAGCCACGGCGGCAACATCGTGGCCGTCAACGGCGCGGATGACGTTCCAGCCGTACGCTTCGAAGCGCGCCGGGGTGTCGTCCGTGAACCAGCCTTCGACCTTGCCGTCGATGGAAATGCCGTTGTCGTCGTACAGGGCGATCAGCTTGTTCAGGCCCAGGGTGCCGGCCAGCGCGCACACTTCGTGCGAAATGCCTTCCATCAGGCAACCATCACCGACGAAGGCGTAGGTGTAGTGGTTGACGATGTCGTGGCCGGGCTTGTTGAATTCAGCAGCCAGCAATTGCTCCGACAGGGCCATGCCGACGGCATTAGCGATGCCCTGGCCCAGCGGGCCGGTGGTCGTTTCCACGCCTGGCGTGATATCGACTTCCGGGTGGCCCGGGGTTTTCGAATGCATCTGGCGGAAGGCCTTGATGTCATCCATCGACAGCTCGTAGCCCGTCAGGTGCAGCAGCGCGTAGTGCAGCATCGAGCCGTGACCGTTCGACAGCAGGAAGCGGTCGCGGTTCTGCCATTTCGGGTTCGCGGGATTGTGGCGATAGTGACCACTCCACAGGGCAACTGCGATCTCGGCCATGCCCATCGGCATGCCTGGATGGCCGGAGTTGGCCTTTTGTACAGCGTCCATTGCCAGTGCGCGGATCGCATTGGCCATTTTGGTAGTCGGGAGCGTAGTTGTCATGATGGTGTGGGTCAGTCGCGAGTTTGGGATTCGTTTGCAACAGCACGGACAAGAAAGAACCCAGGCCGGCTGCTTTATGTAGTCAACTATTTTACCAGACTAGGGGGCCGCAAATTAGAATTGCGGCGTACTGGCCAGCCAAATGGCTATACTTTGACGTCTTTCCACCCCACATATACCCCCGTTGAGGATTTGCATGCCGCGTTTTTTCTGCCCCCAGCCGCTCGTTGCCGGCACCACCATCGCCCTGCCGGAGGCTGTCGCCCACCATATCCAGGTCGTGCGCCTGGCGCCGGGCGACGTCATCACCCTGTTCAATGGCGAAGGCGGCGAAGTGCAGGCGAGCCTGGTGGCGGTCGCCAAGCGCAGCGTGACGGCGCAAATCCAGGCGCACGTGGCGCGTGAAGCGGAGCTGCCCTACGCCGTGACCCTGGCGCAGGCGTTGCCGGAAGCGTCTAAAATGGACTGGATTATCGAAAAAGCCATCGAACTGGGTGCGGCGGGCATCGTGCCGCTGTCGGCGCAGCGCTGCGTGGTACGCCTGTCCGCCGAGCGGGCCGAGAAAAAACTCGCGCATTGGCAAGGCATCATCGTATCCGCATCGGAACAATGCGGACGCAACCGGCTGGCACAGCTGGCGCCATTGCAAGACTTCAATAGCTGGAGCAGCCAGCAAGATTTGCATAAACGCATCATCCTGACACCGCGCGCGCAGCAGTCGCTGGCCGACTGGGCGCGTCACCAGCCGCCGCAAGCGATCACCGTGATGGTGGGGCCGGAAGGAGGGTTTTCGGAAGCGGAAGAAAAGGCAGCCCTGGCCGCCGGCGCCATCGGCTTGAGCATGGGGCCGCGCATCCTGCGCACGGAAACGGCGGGATTGACGGCGCTGGCGATGCTGAGTGCCTTGTGGGGCGGCATGTAAACTGTGCCACCCAAGAAAACGCCCCGCAAGCTTTGCAGCTTGCGGGGCGCCAGAAACTTCTAGACTTGCCTGTACATCCCAGCCTACGCCAGCTGACCAAGGTCAGCCGGCGAAGGCGGAGTCACATCAGAACTTGTGGCTGTACTGAGCCGACAAGCGCACGGTGCGCGGGCTCGAATACGCATTGACCATGCCAGCGGTTGGGCTGACTGCAGTACCGGCGGCGCTGGTGTTGTAAGCCTCGTCGATCGATTGCGCCACTTGACGGTTGGTTGCGTTCAGCACGTCGACTTTCAGCACGATGCCCTTGATTTGCTCTGGCTTGTAGATGAAGTTCAAGTCCAGGCGCATTTCCGTTGGCAGCGTACCGTAAGCGCCGCGGCCGTTCGGGCCGGTTGGGCACAGGAAGAAGATCGAACCGTATTGCGACAAGCCCAAGCCCTGTTGATCCATGGACGCTGGGATATTGCAAGTACGCGACATTGGACGGCCCGTTGCCACCAGCAAGTTGCCACCGACGCCGAACTGGCTCGTGAACTCATAGTAGCCGTAGGTTTTCAACTGATGCGCACGGTTGTTCGGCAACAAGCCGCTGCCGTTGACCATCGTTTCAGGGAAGTCCCAGCCCGAGCTGAAGCCCACGTCGGCCTGGCCGTTATCCGACTTGGTCTGGCCTTCCTGATTGCCTTCGCTGCGCGACCACGTGTAGTTCATCTTGCCATACCAGCCATTGCGCATCGGATGTTCGAGCATGAATTCCAGCGCCGTGTAGGTACGCTTGGCTTTTTCCGGGAAGCCTGCATCGGCAGCCGAAATCGTCACCGCGCGCTGTGCACCGTTTGGTCCCACTGGGATCATGAAGGTGTTGTCCTTGCCTGGATTGAACAGGGCGCCGTTCCAGCCATGATCGTCGAAGTACTCTTTTTCAGCGCCCGTCAGCTTGGCCGAGATGGCACGTGGATCCGAGTAGTCATCGATCGTGTTTTTCAGCTTACGGTAGGTAAACTTGATACCGCCGTTGAAATCAGGCGTCAGGGCCTTCTCGAAGCCCAGGTTGATCTCGTCCTGGAAGTGAGCCTTCAAGTTGGTCGCAGCCAATTCATTGGCGCGTTTTTCCTGGCCAAATTCATTGTTAGCCGACACGACATTGCTGATCGGGTTCAAGCCCAGCGGTGCGCCGGTGGTTGGGTTGACGCCGGTGTAGGTGTAGAAGCGGTCGGTGTTCAGCGAAGCGCCGGCAAAACGTACGGCCATGTTGGCAGGCAATTGCATGAAATAGCGGCCAGCCGTACCGAAGACTTTCAGGGAACCGTCGCCGTACACATTCCAGGCCGCATTCAAGCGCGGTGCCAGCATGTTTTTCTGTTCCACGAAGGTTTCGCCGATACCGTTCATGTTCTTGAACGACTCATTGCGCAAGCCCAGTGTCACGACCAGGTTTTCAGTGGCTTGATAGCGGTCCTCGATGTACTGCGCCGATTGCTCGACGGTCGGAGTGGAGCCGCCGCGCTGCAGATTTTCACGCACGTAGTAACCTTGGGTACCATAACCGCCGCCAGCTGCCGGCGACATATTGTGGCCAGACAATACCGTGTTCGGATTGGTCTTCAGGTACGTCCAGGTACCGCCGCCAGCCGCTTCCGTGCCGTTCAGGGCATTGATCTTGTTGTGATCCAGACCGCCGCGTATCGTATGCTGCTTGGCCAGTTTGTATTCCAGATCCAGGCGATAGCCGCGGTTGGTATCTTGCGCACCATCACGCAACAGGGCCGAGCTAAAACCTTGCACCTGGCTAGGCTGGTAATTCACGCCTGGCACCTGGTTATCCGGGGAGGCAACGACAGGACGCAAGCCTGGAATGTAGCCAAACGGATTTTGCTCGCGTTGCGTCTTGGCCTGGCCGATCAGGGCTTGCACGGTCAGATCATCGGTCACATAGCTGGTCAGCTTGAGGATGTCGATGTTGGAGCCCTGGGCTGCCGCCAGCGCAGCGCCGGTGGCGTTCAGGAACAGCACACCTGCCGAATAGTTCTTGAATTTGGCGCCGCCGTTCTGCACATAGCCGCGCTTCTTGGTGTCATAGTTGAAGCCGTAGTATTGATCGTTAACATTCGACTCGTCCGAAATATGCGTGTATTCGAGGCGGTTGTTGTCGGTGATATTCCAGTCGATCTTGGCGATATAGCGCGGCACCTCGGATTTTTGCACCAGCCAGCCGGTCTGGTTGTTCACGGTGCTGGTCGAGGCCAGGCGTGCCGTTTCGCGGTCCATCTTGGTAAATTCGCCACCCAGATAGATGAACAGCTTGTCCTTGATCAGCGGGCCGCTGACGTAGGCGTTGTAGACCTTCTCGGTCAGCTTGTCGCCTTCGCGGTAGTTGTAGATCTTGCCATCCGTTTTGGGATTGGCGCCCGTGTTCGGGAACATGATGTTCTTGGCTTTGCCGCGCAGCGAATCAGGCGCGTAGGTAAAGCCAGCACCGAATTCCCAGTTATTGGTACCGCTCTTGGTGGTGATATTGACCACGCCACCCGTCGAACGTCCAAACTCGGCGCCGTAGCCGCCGGTGATGATTTGCGCTTCAGCAATCGAGCCGAAAGGCAGGGAAGAGTAGCCAACCTGGTACAGGCTGTTGGTGACGGGGAAACCGTTGATATACGCCGCATTTTCCGACGCGCTGGAGCCGCCGAAGCTGGCGGCGTTGTTGCCGTAGCGCGAGTCGGCGCGCGTGGTGCCGCCTGCCAATTGCACAATGTTGGCAACCGTAGGCGCCAGTGGCAGGGTAGCCAGCTCGCGCGAATTGAAGGAGGAACCGGAGTTGGAGCTGGTGACATCGATCGCGCGGCGGCGGCTCGTCACGTTCACGGTTTGCACTTGCTGCAGCGCTACTTCGCTTTCCTGGCCGATGCGCACTTCCACGTCCTGCGTGCTGACGACGGAAGAACCTTTCAGCAGCGTTACCTTGTAGTTACCGACTGGCAGGGAGGTGATGCGGAAAGTACCGCTTGCATCGGGCGAAATGGTCCGCTTGAAACCATTGTCGGAACCGACGATCTGCACCGACGCGCTGGCATCCGGCGCAATCTTGCCGATGATGTTGCCCGTGGCATTCGACTGTGCCATTACCGCTGGAACAATCGCAACGCTCAATACCGATGCGCTGAAAGCGATCGTTAATGCACGTGCTATTACAGTTTTTCTCAACATGTCATTCCCTATTTATTTATGAGCGCAGTATTACTGCTTTGGTAAAGGAGTTTATCACTCACACTTATGCGTTTTTGAACGCTTTTTACTCTCATCACCTTGCAATCCCGTCACACAAGGCATCCTCTCGGTCCACTTTGCATATGCAAAGAAAACAGAATGACACATCGGAACATATTGAAACGGACTGGTCAATAAAATTAGGAAAACTGTTCTGTTGGCGCAACACTTCAATTTATCCAGGAAACAGGCACGCGGAAACCCATCCAGGCTGAATGAAAACATTCGCGGACGATAATCAAACTTGCTTGGAATGCCTGCAAACAGTGGCTTTGCACCAATGGAATCAGAATACTGCAGGAAGAGTTGTTTCTAAAAAGATGGATATAAAGAGCCCGCAAAATAAATGACGCACAAGACGAAATTATTTTACGGAACGAGGCCGAATATATTGCAGATCCATCCCGCAATAAATCAATCAGATTTTTTCAGAATAGTTCTGTATAAAAAGAAATTTCTCGTCATCATCTTAAAATAAAAATCCCGCACTCCATTGAGGAAGTGGCAGCGGCAAGAGACAACGCTGCTCATTTCCTTAAATGCGTGCGAAACAAAGATACGGAATTGCACCTGCGAGTAACAAAACACTATCAAATCACACGCAATGGTAAGGCGTCAACAAAATCAAGCGGCCACAACAAAAAAGCAACACAAATTTACGCGAAAAATTAGGTCCAGATTTGCGCGCCCCAACAAGGGGCGGCGGATGCACCAGCAGCGCACTGGTTTGCACCAGTTTGTGGCAGCAAGGAAACATCTCCAGATTCCCTCACGGCACGGTGGCAAGCATGCGCACAGACGGCATGCCTGTCTTTTTCGTCCCCAAAAAAGTCCGGGGAAACGAGGCAGCGAGCATTGTGGAGGTAAAATAGCGGCCGGATGCCCTCACGCGTCACCACACACTCTCCGCTAGATACGGAGCCCGGCAATTTTTAAAAATACACACCATGTTGCGACTCAACGAAGTAAAACTCCCCCTCGAACACGACGAAGCGGCACTGCCCGCCGCCATCCTGGCGCGCCTCGGCATTGCCGCCGATGAGCTGCTCGGCTTTACCGTCTTCAAGCGCAGCTATGACGCGCGCAAGCGCAGTGCCGTGGTGTTGATTTACTCGCTGCACGTGGACGTCAAGAATGAAACGGCCGTGCTGGCGCGCCTGGGCCACGATATCCACCTGATGCCCGCGCCCGACACCGACTATAAATTCGTCGCCGGCGGCGAACAGCTGGCCGGCCATACCAATGAACCGCGCCCCATCGTCATCGGCACGGGCCCGTGCGGCCTGTTCGTGGCGCTGATCCTGGCACAGATGGGCTTGCGCCCCCTCATCCTGGAACGGGGCAAACAGGTGCGCGAGCGCACGGTCGACACCTTCGGCTTCTGGCGCAAGCGCGAGCTGAACCCGGAATCGAACGTACAGTTTGGCGAAGGCGGCGCCGGCACCTTCTCGGACGGCAAGCTGTACAGCCAGATCAAGGATCCCAAGCACTATGGCCGCAAGGTACTGACGGAATTCGTCAAGGCCGGCGCGCCTGAAGAAATCATGTATGTGAGCAAGCCGCACATCGGCACCTTCCGCCTGGTCAAGATGGTGGAAGAAATGCGCGCCAATATCGAACAGCTGGGCGGCGAATACCGCTTCAGCAGCAAAGTGGTCGATCTCGACATCGAGCCAGGCAGCGATGGCGGCCAGGTGCGCGGCGTGGTGCTGGACAATGGCGAAACCATCGCCAGCAACCACGTCGTGCTGGCCATCGGCCACAGCGCGCGCGACACCTTCGAGATGCTGCACCGCCGCGGCGTGTACATCGAAGCGAAACCGTTCTCGATCGGCTTCCGCGTGGAACACCCGCAATCCTTGATCGACAGCTGCCGCTTCGGCCCCAGCGCCGGCCACCCGATCCTGGGCGCCGCCGACTACAAGCTCGTGCACCACGCCAGCAATGGCCGCTCCGTGTACAGCTTCTGCATGTGCCCGGGCGGCACGGTGGTGGCAGCAGCATCCGAACCAGGCCGCCTGGTGACGAACGGCATGAGCCAGTACTCGCGCAACGAGCGCAACGCCAACAGCGCCATCGTCGTCGGCATCACGCCGGCCGACTACCCGGGCGACCCGCTGGCCGGCATCGCCCTGCAGCGCGAACTGGAAGAGCGCGCGTTTGCCTTGGGCGGCGGCAACTACGATGCCCCAGGACAATTGGTCGGCGACTTCGTGGCCGGCCGCGCCTCGACGGAATTTGGCAGCGTGGTGCCGTCGTACAAACCGGCCGTGCACCTGACGGACCTGGCGCCATCCTTGCCCGAATACGCGATCACGGCCCTGCGCGAAGCGTTTCCGGCGTTCAACAAGCAAATCAAGGGCTACTACAAGGCCGATGCCGTGCTGACGGGCGTGGAAACGCGTACCTCGTCGCCGATCCGCATCAAGCGCCGCGACGATGACCTGCAAAGCCTGAACACGCGGGGACTGTTCCCCGCCGGCGAAGGCGCCGGCTATGCGGGCGGCATCCTGTCGGCGGCCGTCGACGGCATCAAGGTGGCCGAGGCGGTGGCCCTGTCGATGGCGGCGCGCCGCTAGGCCCTGCCCTCCCCGCCCTGCGGCGGGACGAAAAAAAACCGGCACTCAGTGCCGGTTTTTTGATGCCTGCGTACCTTGCTTAAAACTTGTACGAAGCATTCAGGTAGCCCGTACGGCCGCGCGGATCGTAGTAGCGGTCGTCATAGCCGAATTGCTGGCCGCGGTTCGCGCCGGCCGTCGATGGCACGAATGGCGGGCTCTTGTCGGTCAGGTTCAGCAGGCCGGCGGTCAGGACCCAGCTCTTGCTTGGAGTCCATACCGTTTGCCAGTCGAGGGTCGAATAGAAACCTACCTGCATGCGGATCTTTTCCTGGCCCGTCACGGCGCCCGAGGCGTCGAGCACGTCGACCGACGTTTCCTGGTCCTTGTAGCCGGACAGGAAATTGACGGTCAGCGAGTTGGACCAATTGCCCGTTTTCAGGGTGTTCGTCCACTGGCCGCGCGTGCGGAACGTCACCGAGCCCAGATCAGCGAAGTTGCCCAGCGCCGAATAATACCTGCCATTGCGTTCCAGCTGCACGTCCTCGCGCAGCATCTGCGTCGCGTTCAGCTGCGACGTGAACAGGCCGATGCCGGAGCGGTAACGGGCGCTGACATCGATATCGACACCGGTGGCAAACGACTTGCCCAAGTTCTGGTTGTCAGCCAGGAAGGCCAGGTAGGTGGTCCCCGTGCCCACGTCCTTGTTGACGCCCCACGATTTCGGGAAGTTGGCCGGATTGGCAAATACCAGCTGTTCGGTCAGTTGGCCGAAGGAATCGCGGATCTGCACATGCCACAGGTCGGCGCCCAGGGTGATGGCGCTGATCGGCTCGTAACGGAAGCCGATGGTTGCCTGTTTCGATTTCTCAGGCTGCAATTCGCGGTTGCCGCCGGCCAGCTGGTCGTACTGGCGGTTGCCTGGCTGGCATTGCGCATTGAGACGCGTGGCGATCGCCTGCAAGGCTGGCGAGCACGTGTACTTGTCGCTGGTGACGCCGTAGCCGCGCTGCAAGGCGTTGACTTGTGGCACTGTCGGCGCATGGAAACCATTGCCGACCGAACCGCGGATCAGCAAGGTGGGTGCCGGCGTCCACTTGAAGCTGGCCTTGGCCGTGGTTGCACCGCCAAAGTCCGAGAATTCATCGAAACGCAAGGCGGCGCCCAATTCCAGCTCTTTCAGCACAGGCGCGATGACTTCGCCAAAAATGCCCTTCGACGTACGGCTGGCGCTGTATGGCTGGCTGCTGGCCGCGTCGCCGAAACGCTGGTCGCATTCCAGCCCCGTCGTGCCGCCGCACAAGGTGCCCTTCACGGGATCGGCCAGGATGCCTTGGGCAAACGGACTTGGCTTGGCGGAGAATTCCTCGCGGTTGATGTTCACGCCCATGCCCAGCATCATTGCGCCGCCAGGCAGTCGACGCAGTTCCGTCGAGCCATTCAGGTTAATCGTCTGCAGGCGCGAAGTGCCGCCGTCCCAGTAACCGGAGTACGCGGCCGACTTGATGGCTTCCTGTGCCGCAGGGGACTGCTTGCCCGGGCCGACGAAGGGATCGAGCAAGCCGCTCGACGTGAGGTTATTGACGGCAATGGCGCCAGGATAACCGGAAATACTGCCTTTTACGCGGCTTTCGGAGAAGTTATAGGCTGCGTTATAGTCCCAGCCGGCCAGAATGCCGCGCGTGCCGACCACCACACTGGCAAAATCTGCCGTATCTTTCGAGGTACGCTGGCCCATGTCGAACAAGCGGTAGAACGCCGTGCTATCGCCGGTGATACCCGCTGGCACCAAGTACTTGTCATGCAGCGGCGTGCCCGCATCGACGGCGATCGCGCCAGGTACGGGAGCGATGCGCGAAGTCTGCTTGGTGCGTGACAGCAATACGTCCGCATACACTTCCTGGCCGGCGAGCTTGAAGGTGCCCGACGCCATGAAGTTGTCGCGTTTGCGTTCCGGATAGATTTCCAGGTCCTTGGTAAAGTCATAGCCGCAATAGTCATCGACCAGGCCGCTGCCATCGTTATACGGTTCGATCACGCGGAACGTCTTTTCCGGGCAGGAACCGTTGGCCTTCTGGTAAGGGCTGATCAGCTGGCCATTGTCATCGGTGGCATTGGCAGGAATCGGGCTGGCCGAAAACTGCTGCTTCTGATAGCGCTTGCCATTGGCCGAGAATTGCACCTTGCCCGTGTTGGCGAACTTGCGGTCGACGGAAGCGAGCTTGTCGCGCTCATCGTGGCCAAAGGTCAGCACCACGTTGTAGCCATCTTCGTCCAGATTGCCAAAGCCCTTGGTGGCGCTGAGGCGTTTTTCACGCGCACCGTTTTTGGGTGCGGAATAGCCGATGGTCACATCACCGATCGTCGTATCGTGCTTGGTAATGAAGTTGACCACGCCGGCGATGGCATCGGCACCGTACAGGGCGGAGGCGCCATCGGTCAGCAGTTCCACGCGTTCAATTGCCGAGATAGGGATCGAGTTCAAGTCGAAGCCAGCGGCGAAACCCGTCAGCGTCTGGCCGCCGAACTGGGCCAGGCGTTTACCGTTCAGCAAGACGAGCGTACGCGTCTCACCCACGTTATGCACGGAAATACCGGAAAAACCGAAGGTGCTGCCGCCAACCGAGGAGCTTTCACTGGTGGCGCCCTGGGCGGAAGAGAGTTTCTTGACCAGATCGGTGACCGAGGTGGCGCCCGATGTGCGGATGGCTTCAGCGGTCAGGACAGTGACCGGCAAGGCGCCTTCGGCGGCGATCCGTTTGATCGACGAGCCGGTGACTTCAACGCGCTGGATTTGCGCATCGGCGCCCTGCGCATCTTGTGCAATCGCGGACTGCGAAACAACTGACATGGCGGCAACTACACCACCGGCGCAGACGATGCGAACTGCACGAGAGATGACGGTTTCTTTAAGCATGGTGAACCCTTTTTTTCATTTGTACGGTTATATATGACTCCGGATTTGCTACCCGGATTGCACTCGTTCATCTAAAGGAAACGTCTCGCACGGCACCTGATCAGACACCGTGAAGTTCGCTGGGACACTTGTACAGAAATGGCACTAGGAGACTAAAAGTCAACTAGACAACTACATAGAATCACGGCAAGAATATGAGTGTCAACAGAACTCAGCATGCGTATGGCGTACATACAACATGTGAAAAACGGAGGCGGCTTGGGATAGGACGGCCTCTCCCCGCTAGACGGGAGGCCGCGCGGTGTCAGTTGGCCAGCGGCAGCCTGATTTGTATATGACAGCCGGGAGTGCAGTCGATGGCGCACACCTGGCCGCCCAGTTGCTGCACGATGGTGTAGACGATGTGCATGCCCAGGCCAGAGCCGCCCTGGCCGCGCTTGGTGGTGAAAAACGGTTCAAACATGTGTTCGCGCACGGCCGGCGCCAGGCCGATGCCGTCGTCGGAAAAGTCCAGCAGCAGCCAGCGCGCATCGGCGCCATCGCCGTCCGCCTCGATGCGCGCGCGTATCGTGATGCGCCCCGGGCCGCCCTGCGGATAGCCGTGGCGCGCGCTGTTCATTAAGAGGTTCGAAAGGATTTGAGACAGCTTGCCGGCCGCCAGGCGCACCTGGCAATCGGGGGCGATATCGAGTTCCACGCCCAGCGCCGCCTTGCGCAGTTCCGGGCTGTGCGCCGACACCAGGCCGTGCACATAGTCGTGCAGCGCCAGGTCGGCCACATATTCGCTGACCTGGTCCACGGCCAGCTGCTTGAAATTGCCGATCAGGTCGGCGGCGCGCGCCAGGTTGCGTTCGATCAGGGCGGCCGCGCCTTTCAGGGATTCGGCAATGTCGATCAATTCAGCGCGGCTGACCTTGGCGCCGCCCAGCAGTTGCACCAGCTGGTCGGCATAGCTGCCCATGCTCGACGCCGCCGTCAGCGCCACGCCGATCGGCGTGTTGACTTCATGCGAGACACCGGCCACGAGCGAACCGAGGGCCGCCATCTGTTCCTGCTCGATCAGGTTCGCCTGCGCCGCCACCAACGACTCGGTGCGCACGCGCACGATTTCTTCCAGCTGCTGGGTGCGCTCCTGGTGCTGCAGCTCGGCCGCGCCGCGCGCCGAGAAGATCGACAGCAACAGCAAGGCCAGCAAGCGCTTGTTTTCATCGATGGGACGCGTGTCGATGGCCGACAGGATGCCCAAGGTCTTGCCATCGGTATCGATCAGCGGCATGCCGACATAGCTTTCCGCATGCATGTCGACCAGGAGGGTATCAAGTGGAAAGCGACGCTGGATATCACTGCCGTGAAAACACATGCTCTGGCAGGTCACGTCCTGACAAGGCGTGTGCTGCAGGCTGTATTCGATATTCGGCTGATAGTCGCCGCCGCCCCACAGGGCCAGGGTGCGGATGCCTTCGCTGCCATCGTCCATGCGCACCAGCCGACCGGCGATCACATAGTGCACGTCGAGCGCTTCGGCCAGATCCTTGACGAGGATACGCAGGAAATCGTCGCCACGGGCGTGCGCCGTCGAGGCGGTGATCGAGCGCAGGGCCGCCTCCGCCAGGGTGCGCCGCTGCTCGGGATCGAACAGGGGTTCTTGCGAATTCACATCAAACAACGGAATACTCATGAATGCTCCTGCGCAGCACGGAAAGCGCAGGCAAAGCTGCCGGCGCGGCGATCCTCAGCAAAGGTCCGGGTCAACGGACTTGCCGCGATTGTACCCCTGGCTATTGTTTAATAATACAGATACACAGGAATTTTTTATAACCAGCCGGAACGCTTGAACAAGTAATACATATAACCGCAGACACAGCTCATCACTGCCACGGCGGCCGGATAACCATAATGCCAGTCCAGTTCCGGCATGAACTTGAAATTCATGCCCCAGATGCCGGCAAACGCGGTAAATACGGCGAAGATGGCGGCCCAGGCCGCCAACTGCTTGTTCACTTCGCTCTCATCGATGGCCACCATCGACAGATTCACCTGGATCGCCGTGCTGATCGTGTCGCGGATGGTGTCGAGCGTGCCGTTGATGCGCGCCAGATGGTCGTGCACGTCGCGGAAATACTCCTGGGTATCGTGGCACAGCGGCGGCACTCTTCCGCCGTGCAGCTTGCCCACCGCTTCCATCAGGGGCGCGACCACGTGGCGCAAGACCATGACCTTGCGTTTCAATTGATACAGCCGTTCGATATTGTCACGCTCGGTGCCACGGTCGAAGATGCGGTCCTCGATCAGTTCCAGCTCCGATTCGAGCGCGTCGAGGACAGGAAAGTATCGGTCGACGACGGCGTCCATCAGCGCGTACAGCACGAAGGCCGATCCCTGGCGCAGCAAGTGCGGTTCGCGCTCGGCGCGCGCGCGCACGCCAAGAAAACCTTGCGAGCTGTTGCTGCGCGACGAGAGCACGTAATTGGCGCCGACAAAAATGTCGACTTCGCCCAGCACCAGTTCGTTCTCGACCATTTCCACGGTTTTCACGACGGCGAACAGGGAGTCGCCATATTCCTCGATCTTCGGACGCTGGTGGCCCCGCTGCGCGTCTTCCACCGCCAGTTCGTGCAGGCAAAACTCGTGCTGCATCTGTTTCAGCTCGTCCGGCGTGGCGTCGAGCAGGGCGACCCAGACGAAACAATCGGGGCGCTCGACGTAATCGCTGATATCGTCGATCGGCAAGTCGGTCAGTTTTTTGCCATCCTGGTAGGCCACGCAGTTAATCAGCATACAGTTTCCACAATAAAGTTAAAACCGGACGAAACAGTCCGGCAGGCGCTAGCTTACCTTATCGCCTGCTGTGGGTGTTGTGGCGTGCGAGGAACGCCAGGAGGGGAAGCGGACGGGGCGGAGCCCCGTCCAGACGGCAATCAGTCGTCCTTGGCGCCGTCGATGCCCAGTTCGGAGATCTTGCGGGTGATGGTGTTGCGGCCGATGCCCAGGCGCACGGCAGCGTCGTTCTTGCGCCCGTGCGTATGCTTGAGCGCCGTCTTGATCAGGGCCGACTCGAACTGGCGCCCCAGCACGGCCATGACTTCCTGCTGCCCCGCGCCCAGCATGCCGGCCGCCTGCAATTCCAGCAAGCCGATCCAGCCCGGCGGCGCGCCGTTGGCGGGCGCGGCAGCTTCAAAGACCTGGCCGCCGTGCGGGTGGGCAACGACCGCTGGCGCAGCTTCGCCCGCCGCCGCCGTGGCCGCGCCATCGCCCTGCCCCTGCGTCAATTCCAGCGGCAAATCCTTGATTTCCACCGTCTGGCCCGGCGCCATCACGGTGATCCAGTTGCACAGGTTTTCCAGCTGGCGCACATTGCCGGGCAAATCGAGGCCGCTCAAGAACTGCATCGTCGGTTCGCTCATGCGTTTGGCTTCGACGCCCAGCTGGCGTGCGCTTTGCACCAGGAAGTGGCGCACCAGGATGGGGATATCCTCGCGCCGCTCCCTCAAACTGGGCAGGCGCAAACGGATCACGTTCAGGCGGTGATACAAGTCTTCGCGGAACAGGCCGTCGCGCACGCGCTGCTCGAGGTTCTGGTGCGTGGCCGTAATGACGCGCACGTTCGCCTTCATCGGCTGATGGCCGCCGACGCGATAGAAATGGCCGTCGGACAGCACGCGCAGCAAACGCGTCTGCAGGTCGAACGGCATGTCGCCGATTTCATCGAGGAACAAGGTGCCGTTCTCGGCTTGCTCGAAGCGGCCCCGGCGCGTCGTCTGCGCGCCCGTAAAGGCGCCGCGTTCATGGCCGAACAGTTCGGATTCGAGCAAATCCTTCGGTATCGCCGCCGTGTTGAGGGCAATGAATGGCTGCGCCGCGCGCGGGCTGTGCTTGTGCAGCGCGCGCGCCACAAGCTCCTTGCCGGAACCGGATTCGCCCGTGATCAGCACCGTCACGTTCGATTGCGACAACCGGCCGATGGCGCGGAAGACTTCCTGCATGGCCGGCGCCTGGCCGAGGATTTCCGGGGTTTCGGACGGGCCCGATTCAACGCTCGTCTCGCGCAGGCTTTCTTCCAGCGCGCGGCGGATCAGCTCGACAGCCTTGTCGATATCGAAGGGCTTGGCCAGGTATTCGAAGGCGCCGCCCTGGAAGGCTGCGACGGCCGAGTCAAGGTCGGAAAAGGCCGTGATGATGATGACAGGCAAGCCGGGAAAGCGCGACTTGACCGTCTGCAGCAATTCCAGGCCGGACGCGCCCGGCATGCGGATATCGGACACGAGCACCTGCGGCGTGTCAAATTCCAGTGCGGCGATGGCGTCGCGCGCATTGGCAAAACTCTTGGTGGCGAGATTTTCCCGCGCCAGGGCTTTTTCCAGCACCCAGCGGATTGATTCGTCGTCGTCAACTATCCAGATTGGCTTCATTAGTGTGTGCGTCCCGCAATGGATTTCATGGGTGGGATACCGCCTCGCTTATGGCAAGGGTAGAACGATCCTGAAATCGGTGTATCCAGGCCGGCTTTCGCACTCGATCACGCCCAGGTGCTGTTGCACGAAGGTTTGCGCCAAGGTCAGCCCCAGCCCGCTGCCGCCTTCCCTGCCCGACACCAGCGGGTAGAAAATCCGGTCGCGGATCTGGGGTGCGATGCCCGGTCCATTGTCAATGATATGCAAGTCTAATGCCAGGTTGTAGCGGACCTTGGCCAGGGTCACCTGGCGCGCCACGCGCGTCTTGAAAATGAGCTCCGCATCGCCCGCCTCGATGCGCTCTGCCAGCGCTTGCGCCGCGTTGTGCGCGATGTTGAGCACGGTCTGTATCAGTTGCTCCTTGTCGCCGCGAAACTCGGGAATCGAAGCGTCGTAGTCGCGCGAAATGGTCAGACCGCTGGGAAACTCGGCCAGGATCAGGCTGCGTACCCTTTCGCACACTTCGTGGATATTCACGTCGCCGACGATATGCGGGCGGCGGTGCGGCGCCAGCAGACGGTCGACCAGGGTTTGCAGGCGGTCCGCTTCCTTGATGATGACCTGCGTGTATTCGCGCAGCTCGCTCAGATGCAGGGCCGGCAATTCCAGCTCCAGCAGCTGGGCCGCGCCGCGGATGCCGCCCAGCGGATTCTTGATTTCATGCGCCAGGTTGCGGATCAGCTCCTTGTTGACCTGGCTCTGGTCGAGGATGCGCTCCTCGCGGTCGAGTTTGAGCTGCTGCACGTTTTCGCGCAGCTCGATCAGCACGCCGTCGCGCGGCGCGTCGAGCGCGCTGATGATGCTGTGCACGCGCAGCGGCTCGCGCCCCAGGCGCTCCAGAGTCAGGTCCTGGCGCAAGTCGGAAAATTTATGCTCGAGCGCCTGCGCGCAAATGCCGGCCAGCTCGTCGGGATTCAGGAACAGGGCCGTCAGCTTTTGCCGCGACAGGGCCTTCAATGAACTTTCCAGCAGGTTTTCCGCCGCCGCGTTGGCATAGCTGATGCGGCCGTCGCCGTCGAGCAGGATCACGGCCGAAGCGAGCAAATCAAGGCCCGCCAGGTGGGCCGGGCGGCTGGAATGGTTGTCTAGTGTCATGTGCTTTACCGAATATTCGCAATCTCGCGTTTCAGGGCCTCGACGTTCTGCTGTGTCCGGCTAATGTTGTCCTTCAACTGCGCCACTCGTTCCTGGTATTTCGCATAGTTACGCTCATTGCCCTGGCGCTCGGGCTGGCCGCCATTGAACTCCAGGCGCTGCGCCGCCAGTTTCTGCTCTTCGCTGCGCAATTCGTCCTGCAGGATCTGGCGCCGGTCCAGGTCGCGCGCGCGCTGCTCGGCGCCATCGACCTTGGGAAACGTGCCGGCGGCAGGCGCCGCCGTGGCCGCCGCCTGCGTGGCGGGCCGGGCCGGCGCGCCGGCCAGCGGCGCCGTCTTGCGTGGCGGCTCCGTCATGGCGCCCGGCAAATCGAGCAGCTGGCAATGCGTGCCAGCCCGCTTGTCCGTGTACGTCTTGTGTCCTTGCGCATCGGCGCACACATACAGCTGCCCGTGCGCCTGTGCTGCCGCGCCCAGCAATCCTGCCATCAGCGCCATTCTGTAATGCTTGGTCAATCTCCACTCCTGTCGGCGCGTGCCGCATCGTTCCTGGGCCGACTATACAACAACGCACTGTGGCGCCATAACAAAAAACGCGGGCAAGACCATCGCCTCACCCGCGTTTTTTTATTCACTACCGGCACATTGCCGGCGTAGCGCCATTACAGCGAGTAGTACATGTCAAACTCGGCAGGATGCGTGGTCATGCGCATGCGCTGTACGTCCTGCATTTTCAGTTCCAGGTAAGCGTCGATCATCGAATCGCTGAATACGCCGCCACGGGTCAGGAACTCGCGGTCCTTGTCCAGTGCGTCCAGGGCTTCTTCCAGCGAAGCGCACACGGTCGGGATCAGCGCGTCTTCTTCCGGCGGCAGATGGTACAGATCTTTCGAGGCGGCTTCGCCCGGATGGATCTTGTTGGCAACGCCGTCCAGGCCAGCCATCAGCAGTGCGGCGAAGCACAGGTACGGGTTCGCCAGTGGATCCGGGAAGCGCGCTTCGACGCGGCGGCCTTTTGGATTGGCCACGTGCGGGATACGGATCGAGGCGGAACGGTTTTTCGCCGAGTACGCCAGTTTCACTGGAGCTTCGTAGCCTGGTACCAGACGCTTGTACGAGTTGGTGCCTGGGTTGGTGATCGCGTTCAATGCCTTGGCGTGCTTGATGATGCCGCCGATGTAGTACAGGGCGAAATCGGACAGGCCGGCATAGCCGTCGCCAGCGAACAGGTTTTTGCCATCCTTCCATACGGATTGATGCACGTGCATGCCCGAACCGTTGTCGCCAACGATAGGTTTCGGCATGAAGGTGGCGGTCTTGCCATAGCTGTGCGCCACGTTCCACACCACGTATTTCAGGTTTTGCGTCCAGTCGGCGCGCTCGACCAGGGTCGAGAACTTGGTGCCGATTTCATTCTGGCCGGCGCCGGCCACTTCGTGATGATGTACCTCAACCGGGATGCCCAGCGATTCCAGAATCAGGCACATTTCCGAACGCATGTCCTGGAAGCTGTCCACTGGTGGCACGGGGAAATAGCCGCCCTTGACGGTAGGACGGTGGCCGCTGTTGCCGCCTTCGATGTCCTTGCCGGTCGACCACGAACCTTCGTCCGAACCGATCTTGACGAAGCAGCCCGACATGTCGATCTTCCAGCGCACGCTGTCGAAGATGAAGAATTCTGGCTCAGGGCCGAAGTAGGCGGTGTCGCCCATGCCCGACGATTTCAGGTAGGCTTCGGCGCGTTTCGCGATCGAGCGCGGGTCGCGGTCGTAGCCCTTGCCGTCCGACGGTTCGATCACGTCGCACTGCATGAACAGGGTCGTTTCTTCCATGAACGGGTCGATATTGGCCGTGTTTGGATCCGGCAGCAAGATCATGTCGGACGCTTCAATGCCTTTCCAGCCAGCGATCGAAGAACCGTCAAAGGCGTGGCCCGATTCAAATTTGTCCATGTCGAAGTGCGACACGGGAACCGTCACGTGCTGCTCTTTACCACGGGTATCAGCAAAGCGGAAATCAACGAATTTGACTTCGTTTTCTTCTACCATCTTCAAGACTTCTGCGGCTGTCATTGCCATGCGTATCTCCTAAATGAATGTGGGGTGAGCCGACCTTAGTGCGTCTGGGCTGATGAAGCGAAGCAAACATTGCGTGCCACCAAAACTCATAAGGATCATAGCAGATTCCATGCCAGCCTCTGGTGGGATGTCGCCGCCAAGGTCAAAACCCGGCCATGCCAGTGAAAGTTTTCCTGCCCGCGATTTTCATGCTGGGTTTGCGTCAAATCAAGAATGCACTATGCAAGTGCAAAAAACGAATAACGCACCATTATTGTGCATTTTGCGCCAATTCCTGAAAAATGCCTTGTTATGGTGCATGCGCCATGCACCGTGATTTCCCGTTTGCGGGGCGCCGACGGCGCACTATAATCGACCACACCTGCCCACTTTCATCGAGGACGCCATGACCACCGCCGCCGACATCCTGACCACCGCCCGTAGCCGGGCCAATGAAGGTACGCCGTATGCCGGCGCCGTCACGCCGCAGGAAGCGTATGACTTGCTGCAGGGCGATCCCGCCGTCAAGCTCATCGATGTGCGCACGAATGCCGAGCGCGACTGGGTGGGGCGGGTCGATATCGCCGATACCCAGCATGGTGCGGTGCAGTGGGCCACCTACCCCGGTGGCGTGCCGAATCCCGACTTTCTCGCGCAACTGGCCGCCCAGGCCGGCAAAGACGAGGTGCTGCTGTTCCTGTGCCGCTCCGGCGTGCGTTCGCGCCACGCGGCCAAACTGGCGACCGAACACGGCTACCTGCACTGCTTCGACATCCTCGAAGGCTTCGAGGGCGACAAGGATGCCGACGGCCACCGCAAGCAGATCGGCGGCTGGTGCAAGGCGGGACTGCCGTGGCTGGGCGCCTGACGCTGGCCACCTCACTATCTGAACAGTGTTTGATCTGGCGGGCCACCCTGCGGTCCGCTATCAGCTACAACCATCCATGCGCGCCCGATTTTTTTCAACTACGGCGCAAATTCTCCTTGCGAATATGTACCTTATATAGTACAACGTAGAGGTGCGTCATGGATGCTTCCGGCTTGCGGCAGATTACCCTGCTGTTCTATGCGAACGGCAATGGCGGCGAACCCGTGCGCGACTGGCTCAAATCGCTGCCCATCGAAGAGCGCCATGTGATCGGACAAGACTTGATGCATGCGCAATGGCGCTGGCCCGTGGGCATGCCCCTGTGCCGCCATCTGGGGCAAGGATTGTCGGAAGTACGCAGCAGCCTGCCCGGCAACCGCATCGCGCGCGTGCTGATCTGCCATCACGGCGATTGCCTGGTGGCGCTGCACGGCTTTATCAAGAAAACCCGCGCCACGCCCGATGACGACCTGGCGCTGGCCCGCAAACGCTACAAGGAACTGACATGAACGCCACCGCTCCCCACCTCGGCAGCAGTCTCGACGACTTCCTCAAGGAAGAAGGCATCTTCGAGCAAACGCAAAACCGTGCCATCAAGGAAGTGATCGCCTGGCAACTGACGCAGGCGATGCAGGAACAATCGATGTCGAAGACGCGCATGGCGGCCCTGCTGCAGACGAGCCGCTCGCAGCTCGACCGCCTGCTCGACCCCAGCAGCGACGTGACCGTGTCGACCCTGGAGCGGGCCGCCGCGCTGGTCGGACGCAAGCTGTCAATCACCCTCATTTAGTACGCCTATCAAAACCTACTACGCGTCGTAATTTGCGGTCTGCGATGCTCACTGTACCTTCGTACAGCTGCGCTTCTCAACCACAACTTCCTTCCGCTCGCTACGGTTTTGTTAGGCGTTGTTAAGCGAGTTAATCGCTCAGGCCGGCTCGCCAGCCTCGACTGCTGGGTGCTCGCCCATCAAGGACAGAATGCGCTTGCGCACAAAATTGATGTGGCTGCGCAAGCCATACAACCCATCGGCAAACGACAGGGGAATCGAGATCTGGTTGACCATTTCCTCGATCTGATCGAGCCGTTTCAATTGCGCCGCATACACTTGCGCGCGCTGCTCTGGCGGCACATCTTCCAGCGCCTGCTCCACGGTGCGCAACTGGCCATACCAGCGATACACGCGCGAACGGATACGCCACACGTACAGCGGCGGCACCACGCGAGACAGGGGCAGGATCAAGGCGCCCAGGGCCACCACCAGCACCCACATACGGTCAAAGAAATTGGCCAGCCAGAAACTCATATAGCGCTGCAGCACGGGCGCGCCATCCTTGTAGAATTTCAGCGCTTCCGGTGCCACGGGAATTTCCGTGTAGCGCGCGGACGGAAACTGCCCCTGCTGCTGGAACCAGCCCGTGCCGCCATGGATGCGGGCCGCCGCCTGCACGAACAGGTCGACGAGGGCCGGATGCAAGTCTTCGCGCGCGACCAAAGTGGCCGTCGGCGCGATCAGATGATAATCCTGGGCGGGAATGTTCTGCCCCAGGTCGACTATGCCGCGCGGCAAGACGACATGCGTGAGGAAAGGCAAACGCCGCGTGTACGCCTCCGCTTGCGAAAAATCAAACAGCTTGATGCCCGGCGTTTGCAGCAGCATCTGGATCAGCGGCGCTTCCGGGGCCGAGCTGAACACGAGGCCATCGATGCGCCCTTCCAGCAGCTCCACGGTGGCAGGCGTGTTTTGCAAGTCGCTCACCGTCAGCTCGTTCGCCTCCACGCCATTGACGGACAGCAACTGCCGGAACAGGCCGGGCACGCCCGTGCCTTCCGGTCCCAGGTTGATCTTCATGCCCTTCAATTGCGCCAGCTCCGTCACCGCCTTGTCTTCGCGCATGAAGAGCCAGACGGGTTCCGTAAACAGGCTGCCCAGGGAAATGAGGCCGTGGCGCTCGGCCTCCTCGTGCTCCGTCGAGCCGCTTTGCACGAAAGCGATATCGGTCTTGCCACTATTTAAGCGCTGCAGGTTGTCCTGCGAACCCAGCGACGGCTGCAAGGTCACCTTGATACCGTGCTTGGCCAGGGTGGCCACATATTTTTTGCCGAACTCTTCATACGCGCTATTGTCCTGCCCTGTCGACAGGCTTACCTGGCGCGGCGGCGCCGGGTCGACCAGCCAGTAAGCAAGCGCGCAAAACGCGCCGACCAGCAGCAAGGTGGGACCGGCGGTGGCGAGGAAATCGCGCACGGAAAAGCGGCTGAACGCGAGGATTTTGGACATGTGGTGGCGCATAGGTTTCATGGGTGGCTACGATGCCAAGAAAACCTCAACTATGCAAGGCACTTTCACATGCGCGGCGTGGCCAAATCCGCTACAGTACAAGATCGACCACCTGCCCTCTGGAGCCCCGCATGCTGAAAATTCTTGGAAAAGCCGCCTCGATCAATGTCCGCAAGGTCCTGTGGACATGCGATGAACTCGACTTGCCGTACGAACGCGAAGACTGGGGCAGCGGCTTTCGCAGCACCGACGACCCGGCTTTCCTGGCCTTGAACCCGAACGCCATGGTGCCCGTGCTGCTCGATGGCGACCTGGTGCTGTGGGAATCGAACACGATATGCCGCTACCTGTGCGCCCAGGCGGGCCGCGACGACTTGCTGCCAAGCACGCCCCGCGCCCGTGCGGAAGTGGAAAAATGGATGGATTGGCAGATGGGCGATTTGAACAACAGCTGGCGCTACGCCTTCATGTCGCTGGTGCGCCAGAGTCCGGCACACCAGGATGCGGCGCAGCTGGCGGCAGGTATTGCAGGATGGAACAAGATGATGGGCGTGCTGGAACTGCAGCTGCAGCGCACGGGCGCCTTCGTCTGCGGCGAAACGTTCACCTTGGCCGATATCGTGCTGGGCCTGTCCGTCAAGCGCTGGCTGATGGCGCCGCTGCAGCGTCCCGACTACCCTGCCATCGCCGCTTATCACGCGCGTCTGGCGGACAAGACGGCCGTGTTTGCCGGCTAAAAAAAACGCCGGTGAGAACGCCGGCGTTTTGCTACAACTGTTTGCCAGCGGCTAATTCGTGCACTGTTTCGCCACGCCTTCGGCCGGCGCAGGCGCTTCGATCAACGGCATCAGGCTTGGCGCCAGCGACACCAGCAGTTGCACGGGCAAGGCGCTCGTGAAATCGTAGTTCTTCGATTCCGGTCCGCGCACGTACGCCGTCATGCTGCCGTAGAAGCGCTCGCCGATATTGAACACGAACGTGGCGGAACGATTCACGTAGCGCGATTCGATCAGGCGGCCACCGGCGCCATACACGTCGAAGCGCTGGTCGCCCGTACCCGTCTTGCCGCCCATGGGGATCGGCACGCCGTCGGCGCCGACAAACGCCGTCTTCGCCCGCTTGGCCGTGCCGTCCGACACCACTTCGCGGATGGCCTTGGCAACGGCGCGCGCCACGTCCGGCGACAACACTTGCTCCGCTTCCACCTTGCTGCCCCGCTTGACCATCGTGTCATACGGCGTATTGGCCGCGAAATGCATGGAATCGATGCGCACGCTCGGTTTGCGCACACCATCGTTGATGATGATGCCCATCAACTCGGCCAGCGCGGCGGGACGGTCGGCCGACGCGCCCAGGGTCGTCGCATACGACGGCACGAGCGAGTCGAACGGATAACCCATCTTCTTCCACTGGCGGTGGATTTCCAGGAAACCTTCCACTTCCAGCAAGTTGGCGATGCGACGGTCCTGCGCATGCTTGCGGTGCGTATTGAACAGCCATTTGTAGACTTCCTGGCGCTCCTTCTCGCTGGCCGCCACCATCTGCGACAGTGTGGAACCTTCGTGCTGGCGCAGATACGCCACCATCCACAGTTCCAGCGGATGTACATTGGCCAGGTAGCCGCGGTCGGCCAGCGACCAGTTTTCCATCGCGTACTGCTGGTACATCTTGGCCACGCGCTCGGGCGGCACTTCGTTTTGCGACGTCAGGTTGGCGTTGAGGAAATCGCCGAATTCCGCCACGGTCCCCTTCGGATTGACGGTGCGGAAGATATTGGCCAGGCGCACGGGTGTCGGGCGGATGCTGGCCAGCAGGATTTTTTCCTGCTCGTCGACGCTCTTGCCGCGGTACTTCTGGTAGAAGCGGTGCAGGAACTCGCGCCCTTCCTTGTCGGCAAAACGGCTCAGGTACTGGGCGCGGCGCGGATCGTCCGCGTCCGCCAGCAGCGAGGCCGAGGAATCGGGACGCGAGAACATGTAGTAGCGGGCCACATCGCGCATCAGGCGCACGAACACCAGGTTGGTCGACTGGCGCAGCGCCTGCTGCACCGTCATGATGCGGCTGTCGTCGAGCTTGGAGAAGTTGCCGAAATGGTGCAAGCCGCCTCCCGTGAAGAAGCCTTCGCCCGGGTTGCCCGAATATTTGCGCTCCATGGCGGCCGCCAGCATGGTAGGCAGGTTGCGCGCCTCGCCGAGCGCCAACGGTTTCAGATAGGCAATCGCCCACTGCGACAGCATGTCCTTCGGATCGACGGCGATCTTGCCCAGCTCGGCGGCGCCCATGCCGCTGTAGCGCTGGTGCAGCTGGTCGATGATGTCCATATACGTGACCAGGGTGCGCAGCTTGGCCGTGGAACCGAGGTCCAGCTTGGCGCCCTCGTTGATGTCGAGCGGCTGGTCGTAGTTATCGGTCTGCACGCGCAGCAAGTTGGCCTGGTCGCCCTTTTGCAGCAAGGTAAAGCTGTAGACGACATTGGCCGGGTCGCCATTGCCCAGCATGCCCTTGCCCGTCAGGCCGGCCGCCTTCGCCACTTCCGGGTCGCGCAGCTCGCGCAAGACCTTGGTGACGGCGTTTTGCGCCTGCGCGTCGAGCGTGCTGACCACTTTCAGGTCCAGGCGGTCGAGGTTGTACAGGCGCGGATCGCCGAGCATGCTGGCCAGGTGATTGCGCACGGCATTCGAGGCCTTGCGCGTGACAAACGAGGTCGACGCTTCCGATTGCACGCCCGAGGCCGTCGACGGACGCAGCTTTTCGGCGATGGCCGCATCGCGCAGCTGCGGCGAAATCACGCCCGCTTGCGCCAGCAGACGCAGATGGCTGTTGGTCAATTCTTCCAGGTCGGCACCGCCGGCCACCAGGTAATGCGAAGGACGGCGCTGCGCGATCAGCAAACTCAGCGCCTGCTTGTAGGCCAGCGCGCTGCCCGGCTGGTCCATCTTACCTTTGAGCAAAGTTTTCACTTCGGCAAATGGACGGCCATACCAGACCCACATGCCGTCGCCGATGCCGTTGACTTCGCCAAAACCGCTCTTTGCCGACAGCGGCACGGTGTTCAGGTAATTGACGACGATCCTGCGCCGCGCTTCCATGGTGTTTTCGCCATCCTGGTACGAGCGCAGGCTGGCCGAAATCATCTGCAGCAGCTTGTCCTGCATGGAACTGGTGCGGCCATCTTCCGAATGCCGGTATTTTTCGATCTGCGTGGCCAGGGTGCTGCCGCCGCCACTGCGGTGGCCGCCGAACAGGTTCAGCGCCTTGTCGAGGACAGCCTTGCTCAGGCGGTCCCATTCCACAGCCGGATTGCGCTCGGGTGTGCCCGGGTCGAGCAACTCGCGGTTTTCGATGAAGAGCAGGCTTTGCACGAGCGCGGGCGGCGCTTCGGCAAAGCCGTCAAACATGCGCTCGGGGTAGCTGGCAGCAAACAGCGGTGCGGCGCGGCAATCGAGAATGGTCAGTCCGGCGCGGTTTTTCTCGTGATACGTGGCAAAGATGCCCCGGTCGACCAGTTGCACCATCTTCGGCGACATGCGCGCCTGCGCCGTGACGGCATAGTCGCGGGCGTTGAGCTTGGTGATGAAGTCCGGCAGGCTGGCATAGCCAAGGCGCTCGTCGTAGGGCCCATGCTGCGGATAGCGGATGGCGCCCGCCGGTGCAGGACCAGGCTCGACCTTGAACGCCAGCTGGCGGTCCAGGCGCGTGAAGAATTCCGCCTGCAGGGCCGAGGTGCGCACTTCGCGCATGACAAACCACGCCACGCCGGCGATCAGCGCCAGCACGATGATGGCAAAGATGGGCCAGATGCGCGAATGGCGCTTCTTCGGAGGACTCGCCGGCGGCGGCGCCTCGGCGCCCGTGTCGGCGAGTGGATCAGAAGGGGGCCGCTCTTGCGCGGCCAGATTGACGCCTGTGTCTTTCATGGGATGCTGGGGTAAGGTTGGGTTTGGACGGCGCGGGAAATGCGGTAGCGATACCGCTCCGCGCGGGATAAGACGAGGGCCAGCCAGGGCCGGTCACAACAAAGCTTGCTTAACATGATGTCCATACCGGTGAATCAAAAAAACACGCTACTGCACAGGCAGGCGACCCCGCGTTTGACACGCAAGGCCCCTGTTCACCATTCCACCACATCGGCATGAAAACGACTGACGAGCGCACACAAAAATCTTGCTTCATTGAAGATTTTCGCAAAAAAACAACGTCTTGGAATGTACGCTTGCGTACATAGATGCAAAGCGGACTGGACGCCAGCGAAAAAGCCGCCGGCGCCGGGCTGGCCGCATCTCAGATGGTGGTGTATTCCGCCCGCAAGGTATCGAGCGCGGCGCACATCTGCGCAAAGGCGGCCTCGGCCTGCGCGGGCTCGCCCTTGACACCCAGTTCGATATGCCGGCGCGTCTGCGCATCGCCCACGCTGGGCAGGCTGAACACCTTGATCAGCGGGAACTCCGCTTCCAGGCGCACCATCAGCGGCGTCAGCAGCGATTCGGCCGTTTCGTACACGAGCAAGGCGTGTTCCGCATGCGGCACCTGGTTGAACAGGTGCGGGTAATGCGTGTCGAGCACCCATTCGATCATGGGCCAGGACATGACGGGAAAGCCGGGCACGAAATAATGCTCGCGCACGGCAAAGCCCGCAATCTTGTTGTACGGATTCGGAATCAGCTCGGCGCCTTCGACAAATTCCGCCATTTTCAGGCGATGCAGGTTTTCCGGCGAGTTCAAATCGGCCGGCACGCCCGCCTCTTCGCCCATTTCCGTGATCCGTTGCTGGATATTGAGCTTGCCCTGCGGATGCAGCACCAGCGGCAAGCCCAGCGCATCGGCCGCCGCCTGGCGCGTATGATCGTCCGGCGTGGCGCCGATGCCGCCAAAGCTGAAGACGATGTCGCCGCTGGCAAAGCTGCGTTTGAGCAAGGCGACCAGGCGGGCCGGTTCGTCGCCCACGTATTCCGCCCAGCTCAGCTGCAAGCCACGCGCCTTGAGCATGCTTACCACTTTCGGGAAATGCTGGTCCGTGCGCTTGCCCGACAGGATTTCGTCGCCAATGATGATCAATCCGATAGCCATGAAGCTCCCTCGTAGAATTCGATAAGAATGGTCAGGCGTCCGCCGGCGCCACGTCGGTCATGCCGCGTACGCCCCGCAAACGCGACAGTGCTTCCAGGCAGTAATACTGGAACCACAGACCCGTAAAGATAAAGATCAGCACATACAGCCAGATGGCGAACGCCGCCAGGAAGGGGAAGAACACCACCGACATCACGCCACCCATCCACAGCATGCCCGGCACGGCGCCGGCCGCGCCCGATACCATGCCGATGGCCAGCAAGGGCCAGCGCTGCGTGCGCATGATGGCATGGCGCTCTTCCGCGCTGGCGTAGTCGGCCATGGCGTCATACGCCATCACGCGGTAGGTCAGCCAGCCCCACAGCACGGCTTGCCCCACCAGCGCGGCGGGCGGAAACGCGTACAGGGGCAGCATGATGACCCAGGCGATGATGAACAGCAAGAACGTGGCCAGCGAAGTGGCGACGCTGCCGAGCAGGCTGCCGCCATGCTTCTTGTCCAGTTGCGGAAAGTGCCGCCCGCCCACATGGCGGCCGATGGCCGGCATGGCGAACAGGCCCATGAAGATCAGCGCCGTCAGGATCATCAGCGGCAGCAGCATGAACATGGCGATCAGCGGCACGATCACGGCTTTCAGCATGCCCAGGCCGAAGGTGGACAGCACCTGACCGCTGGTGCGGAAGAAATCGTACTGCGTAAACAGCGCATGCAGGCTGTCGATCAGCGGCTGCAAGCCCACATACAGCAGTCCTCCCCACAGCACCAGCGACAGGATGAACGGCGCCACGCTCAGCAGCAATATCCTGCCGTGCAATTGCGACAGCAAGGCGCGGCCATACGAATTCAACACATTACGCATCAACGGCGTCCTTTTCGTTTGATTCTTGCAAATTCCACCATGCGGCGCAGGCCCAGCCATTGCTGCTGCCAGAAGCCGCGGCCATAGTCGCGTCCCGGCCGGCCCATGCCCTTGCTGTCGATACGGGCCAGCTGGTCGCGCACGCCCGTGCGCGCATAGCCGGCCGAGAAATTCGCGGTGCCCAGCAGCATATCCCAAATCGGCAAGACCACGCCGAAGTTGCAACCGCCCATGCTGCCCTTGCCTTTCGACTCGTGCCCCACGCCGATCGCATGGTGCGTACGGTGAAAACGGGGCGAGATCAACAGCCGCTCGCCGATGCGGCCGAAGTGTATCCTCACATTCGCATGCTGCAAGCTTTGCAGAATGCGGGAAACCGACACCAGCAGCACGTACTGGCCCGGCGGCACGCCGATACCGAGCGCCACCAGCGCCATCACCACGTCGCGCAAGAAGTCGTCGAGCAAGTGGTTGCGGTCATCGCTCCACAAGTTCATGTTTTGCTGGCTGTGATGCAGGCTGTGCAAGCCCCACCACCAGCCGAAATGGTGCGAAGCCCGGTGATAGCAATAGTCGACGAAGTCCAGTATCACAAAATAAATGATAAAACTGAGCAAGGGACTGATGCCGGGCAACAGCGATTCAAGGTTCAAGGGGTGGATGTCATCGAAACGCAAGGCGCCCGCCAGCGCATCCATCAGCGGATCGAGCGTGAAGAAGACGACGACAGAAAACAGGCCGATCCGGTGCAGCACGGTGTAGATGAAATCGTTCCAGCGGGCGCGCGGGTCGGTGATCTTTTGCGCGGGAATCAGGGCTTCGAGCGGGCGCAGCACGAGAAACAGCAGCACCAGTTCGCACAGGCCGATCAGCAGCCACTCCGTGCCTTCGAACGCTTCTTCCGTGAATTCGCCAAAGCCCAGGTGATAGACGAGGGGATTGACCACCGTCTGGAACAGCCAGCCTTGCGCCACGCCAAAGGCGTCGACCACCGCATCGATGACGGGCGTGACGAAGCCGAGGATATCGGCGGCGATCATGGCTGGCCCTTCTTCTGCGCGTAGGCAGGATGCTCGCGCAGGGTGGCAAAACAGAAACCCTTGTCTTGCAAGCCTGTGATCAAAGCGTCCAGGTTGGCCGGTGCCCACGCATCCTTGCGCGACCAGATGCCCATGTGGGAAATGAAAATGTCGCCGCTGCGCAAGTTCGCCAGCGCTTTTTTCAGCAGCATGGCGTTCGGATACTTATCGCTGGGCAGCTCATCGCCGGAATACCCCGCTGGCGCCCAGCCCGCGTGCTGGTAGCCGCAAGCGCTGCCGGCCGCCAGGGTGCGCGGCGACGTGTAGCCACCCGGCGCGCGCCAGAATGGGTCGAGCTTGTGGCCGGTCAGTTCCTGGAAGC
This sequence comes from Janthinobacterium sp. BCJ23, assembly GCF_059617945.1. Taxonomy (NCBI): domain Bacteria; kingdom Pseudomonadati; phylum Pseudomonadota; class Betaproteobacteria; order Burkholderiales; family Oxalobacteraceae; genus Janthinobacterium; species Janthinobacterium sp. BCJ23. The sequence goes on from NZ_JCAQAW010000003.1 coordinate 490,409, forward strand.
GCGTATCGACACGGCGCAATTCCTCGCAGAACTGTTTATCGCTAAACGACGCCAGTTTGCCGCCGTCCTTGCCGAACTGGGGCTTGACCTGAATCAAGCCGTTGGCCAGATCCTTCTTCCAGTACACGTGGTCAAACGTATGCGTGCCGAACGCATGGCCTTCGGCGACCCGGGCTTTCCAGTACGGCGCCCACGAGGCATCGAGCGAATAGTCGCCGCGCGTGGTCTTTTCATTGGCCAGGAAGAAGGTTGCCTTTACATGACGTTTGTTCAGCACGTCAGCGATCAGTTGCGCTTGCGACTGGCTGCCCGTGTCGAAGGTCATGTAGATCGTGCCCTTGCAGGCGGCCGGGGCAGAAGATGCGGCTGGGGCCGGTGCTGCTGGTGCAGGTGCGGCGGCATGCGCGGGGGACAGCATGGCGCTGGCGCACAGCAGCATGGCGGACACGCGGCCCGCAGGAATCAGGTGTTTCATCATCACACCCGCCATCACATGCGCGGCGAGTGGGTGGCGAAATACACGCCATGGGGCGACCGGCCCACCGGTATGGTCTTGATGACCTTGCGCGTGGTCAGGTCGATCACGGCCACTTTCTTGATCCAGCGCAGGGTCACCCACATGGTCTTGCCATCGGGCGTGATTTCCATGCAGTCCGGACCGCCCGGCACATTGATGGTGCCCACGTTTTCAAGGGTTTGCTGGTCGATGATGTTGATGGTGTTCGATACGCGGTTCGAGACGAACGTCATGCGGTTGTCGCCGAGCGCACGGAAATTATGCGTGCCGGCGCCCGCCTTGATGCGCTTGACGGTCTTTTGCGTGCGCCAGTCGATCACTTCCACGTAATCGCTGCCCATGATGCCGACGAGCAAATGCTTGCCATCGGGCGTCATCGTGATACCGGCCGGCGCGGGGCCGACAGGCATGGTCCATTTGACGGTTTGCGTGGCCAGGTCGATGGCGCTGACCTGGTTGCTGCCCTGCTGCGTGATGAAAGCCATGGTGCTGTCGGCCGTGAACGCCATGTGGCTGGGCAGTTTCGGCAGCGGGATGCGCTTGGCCAGGGTCAGGTTCTTGCCGTCGTAGCGGTACAGGTCGATGCGGTCCAGGCGCAGCGAATTCGAAATGAACCATTTCTGGTCTGGCGAAAAGCCGATTTGGTAAGGATCGAGGATGTTGCTGATGCGGCGCTGGATCTGGCCCGAGACAGGATCGAGGAAAATCAGCTCGTTGCCGACGGAACTGGCGACGATCAGCGACTTGCCGTCCGGCGTCTCCATCAAATGGTGCGGTTCCTTGCCGACGGCAAAGGTAGAGAGGGGAGCATAGGTTTTCTGGTCCAGCAGTTGCACCGTAGCATCACGGGAATTGAGCACCACCACCACTTCGGCTTGCGCCGTCGATATTGCGGAAACCAGGCACAGCGAGGAAAAAACAAGGCGGCGTAGACTGCGGAACATGGAAGAAATCACTGTTAAATACAAAACATGCATTTTACGTGGAACACTGTATTTATTGTGTGAAATCCCCCCTTAAATACAACCGGCAGCCACACATCGGCGTAATTTCCGGTTTTCGCTTGCGCCGGGCCTGGAATGGCGCTTTGCAACTCATTGCTCTACAATCTGAAGCTTTCATCGCCTACACAAGGATTATCATGACCACCACCACTACCGCTTCCGGCCTGCAATACATCGATACCGTCGTTGGCGAAGGCGCTGAAGCGCAAGCCGGCAACAATGTTGTCGTGCATTACACGGGCTGGCTGCAAAACGACGACGGCAGCGCCGGTTCGAAATTTGACTCGAGCAAGGACCGCAACGATCCATTCGAATTCCCGCTGGGCGCAGGCCGCGTCATCCAGGGTTGGGACGAAGGCGTGCAAGGCATGAAAGTGGGCGGCAAGCGCCAGCTGATCATTCCTGCGGCACTGGGCTATGGCGCACGCGGCGCCGGCGGCGTGATTCCACCGAACGCCACCCTGATTTTCGACGTCGAACTGCTGGGCGTATAAGAAGCTGAAGGCTGCGTTCCAACGACCGCGCCAGGCGCCGCCCCTGATCACTCAGCGGCGGCGTTTTTGTTTTGAGGGTGTCCTCTAATGCACGGCGCGCTTTTTTCACTATGATGTCAGGCACTGCAGCGCGCACGGTGGCCACTCCGCCGGGCCTGCCGCACTTTTCCAGCGATTCCATCAGCACACAGGAGCCATCATGAGTTTACAAGAGCAATTCGAACAAGCGCAGCTCGATTCCAAGACCCTGTCCGAGCGTCCGGACAATATGACCTTGTTGAAAATCTACGCCTTGTTCAAGCAAGCGTCGAGCGGCGACGCCACGGGCGAGCGTCCTGGCATGACCGACTTCGTCAACCGTGCCAAGTTCGACGCCTGGGCGGCCCTGGCCGGCACCTCGAAGGAAGATGCGCAGCAACAATACATCGACCTGATCGAAGACTTGAAGGACTGATCGTCCCTCCCTGCCCCGGCGCCTGCCGGGGCAGTATAATTTCTGCATGACACCATCACCGAATTCCCTGGTTTCCCTGGCCCATGCCGCCGACCTGCCCCGCTTGTTCGATGTCTGGCACCTGTCCGTACGCGCCACCCACGATTTCCTTGCCGATAGCGATATCGCCTTCCTGATGCCTTTCGTCCGCGACGAGCTGGCCAGGGTGACGGCCGAACGCCTGCTGCACGTGCTGCGCGCCGATGACGGCGTCGCCTATGCCTTCCTGTGCGTCGAGCACGCCAAGATCGAGATGCTGTTCGTACATCCCGACCAGCGCGGCAGCGGCGCCGGCCGCGCGCTCGTGCGGCACGCCATCGCGGCCCTGGGCGCCACGGCTGTCGATGTCAACGAACACAACACGCAAGCGCATGGCTTTTACCTCCACCAGGGCTTTATCGGGGAAAGCCGCTCCGAACGCGACCCGTTCGGCAAGCCTTTCCCCATTTTGCACCTGAAACTGGCCGAAAACGGCTAAAAACTCACCAAAAACCACCAAAACAGGCCGTTAACGCAAAAGTGGCTACCAAAATGGTAGCCACTTTTTCATGTTGAAACGGCGCTAGAACTTACTTTTTCGCCGCTGCCAGCGCTTGCGCGATCCAGCCGTCAAACTTTTGCTGGTGGAACTTGATCCAGCCAGCCGTATGGCGCGCGATATCGGCTTGCGTGTTTTCGCCACGGCGCATGCGTTCGTTCTGCGCATTGATGTCGGCCACGGGCAATTGCATCACTTCGAACAGCTTGGCAGCCGCCGGGTTTTTCTCGGTCCAGGCCTTGTTCGACACGATGCGCGCCGTGTTGACGGCAAAGCCGTAGTCGCTGCCATTGTCCAGACGCGTGTTTACTTTCTCCGGATTGGCCGAGAATGGCACTTTCAGCCAGACCACGTCCTTGCCCGGGACCAGCACGCCGCTGACCCAGTACGGCGTCCACGTGTAGTACAAAATCGGTTCGCCACGCTTGTAGCGGCCCATGGTGTCGGCGATCAGGGCCGCATAGCTGCCCTGCACGTGCGTCACCGTCTCGCGCAATTTGTACGCATCCATGTGATTCTCGATCAGCGCTTCGCAGCCCCAGCCGGGGTTGCAGCCCGTCAAGTCGGCCTTACCGTCGCCGTCGTGATCGAACAGCTTAGCCAGGTTCGGGTCGCGCAACTGGTCGATATTCGTGATGTTGTACTTCTCGGCAGTCGCCTTGTCGATCAGATAACCTTGCGCGGCAGGGCCGGCGTATTGGCCCGTGCGCAACAGCTTGGCGTCGCCGCCCGCATTGTTATAGAAATCCTTGTGCATCGGGTCCCAGTGCACGGCCATGAAGGTGGCGTCGCCGTTGGCAATGGCGATATGCGCGGTCGGATACTCCACTTCCTTGATCGGCTGCACTTCGTAGCCAAGCTTTTCCAGCGCCTTGTCGACCAGCATGGTCTGGAAGGTTTCTTCCGCGATCGAGCTTTGCAGCGCCTGCACCTTGATGCCCTTGCCGGGCAGCGCATCGGCGGGCGCGGCCGGCGTCTGCGCCATGGCCAGGCTCGTGGTCAGGGCCATGGCGGCGATCGCCAGGGCGGAAAACAACTGGAACTTGCGTTGCGATTTTTGCGTCTCTTTAAAATGTGCGATTTGATGCATGTAAATCCTTTCTTATTGTGCGTTGGCCAGCGTAGCTTGCTGTGCAACATTATTTTTCTCCGTGTTGCCGCGCACCAGGCGCAGCACGAAACCGGCAGGACCCGTCTGGTACCAGTGGCGCACGCCACGGCGTGGCTGGCCCATCGCTTGCGTCAAGCGGTCCAGGGTAATGGCCAGCAGCACGATACCGAGGCCACCGACGGTTGCCAGTCCCATGTCCAGGCGGCCGATGCCGCGCAATACCATCTGGCCCAGGCCACCGACAGCAATCATCGAGGCGATCACGACCATCGACAGCGACAGCATCAGCGATTGGTTGATACCCGCCATGATCGATGGCATGGCCAGCGGAAACTGCACGCGGGTCAGCAACTGCCACGGCGAGGCGCCATAGGCGCGGGCCGCTTCGATCAGGTCGGGACGCACCTGGCGGATGCCGAGGTTGGTCAGACGCACGAGCGGCGGCAGGGCAAAGATGATTGTCACGATCACGCCTGGCGCATTACCGATACCAAACAGCATCACCACCGGCACTAGGTAGACGAAGGCGGGCGTCGTCTGCATGGCGTCCAGCAAAGGGCGCAGGATATTCTGCGCGCGGTCGCTGCTGGCCAGGAAAATACCGAGCGGCAAACCGATGGCCAGACAGAAGGCCAAGGAGGTGAGCACCAGCGACAAGGTCGTCATGGCTTCCGGCCAGATGCCCAGCATCGATACGACCAGCAGCGCCAGCACGGTGCCGATGGCCAAGGTGCGGCTGGTAAATTGCCAAGCCAGCAAGCCGATGATGGCGATGACCGTCAGCGACGGGGCCGCCAGGAGCACGCCTTCCACGCCGGACAGCACGCTGTCGATCGGCGCGCGCACGGCCTGGAAGAATGGGCGGAAATGCGCGACGACCCAGCCCAGGCCCTGGTTGATCCAGCTTTCCAGCGGCAGCGAGCCGTCGAAAATCTGCGTCAGGTGAAAACCGGAGGCCGCGTGTTCCGGCTGTACGGCCGGTCCGGCCGCGTCCAGCCAGGACGTGTCGCCCGGCGGCGTCAGCGCCCAGGGATTGATTTGCGCGGCCGGCTGTTCAACAACAGCTTCTACTGTGGAAACGGTGCTTGGATTCATGCTTGTCCTTTCTGTTGTTGTTCGGCAATGGCTGGCGTATCGCGGTCGAGGAACTTCAGCAAGGTTGTCTTGCTGATGGCGCCGCGGAAGCTGCCGTCATCGGCCACCACGGGGACGGCGTAAGGCAGTTGCGCCACCTGGCCGAACAGTCCGGCGACGGGCTCGTCTGCATTGATGGTCTGCACGTCGGGCAGATACGCATGCGCCAGGCCCAGCGGTCCCACATGGCCATCGAGCGCACTGCGCAGCGAATCGGCCGACACGACGCCGAGGAACTTGCGCTGCGGATTGACGACATACGCAAACGCGCGATCCTGCTCTTCCAGCATCGACAGCGCGGCGCGCGAGCCGCGGCTCGGCGACTCGGACACGACGATCTGGCTCTTGCGGGCAATATCGCTGGCCTTGAACACGGCCGCCGCATCGACGCCGCGCACGAAGTTGCGCACGTAATCGTTGGCCGGTTTGCGCAGGATTTCTTCCGGCGTGCCCACTTGCACCACGTGGCCGTCTTTCATGATGGCGACGCGGTCGCCGATGCGCATGGCTTCATCGAGGTCATGCGAAATGAAGACGATGGTGCGGCGCTTGATCTGTTGCAGGCGCAGCAGTTCCGATTGCATTTCCGTACGAATAATCGGATCGAGCGCGGAAAACGCTTCATCCATCAGCAGGATCGATGGATCGCAAGCCAGCGCACGGGCCAGGCCCACGCGCTGCTGCATGCCGCCCGACAATTCGTCGGGATAGCTGGCGCCGTAGCCGTCCAGGCCCACTTGTTCCAGCGCTTGCTGGGCCAGCGCATGACGCTCAGGCTTGGGCATGCCGGCCAGTTCCATGCCGAAGGCAGTGTTGTCGAGCACGGTAATTTGCGGCAGCAGCGCGAACGACTGGAACACCATACTGATGTCCTTGCGGCGCAGAGCCCGCAGCTGGGCATCCGGCAAGGTGTTGATGTCGTTGCCGTCGATCAGGATGCGGCCGGCCGTCGGCTCGATCAGGCGGTTCAGCATGCGCACCAGGGTCGACTTGCCCGAACCGGACAGGCCCATGATGACGAAGATCTCGCCCGCTTCAATGGTAAAGGTGGCGTCGAAAACGCCGATGGTGCAATCTGTCTTGGCCAGGATGTCCTGCTTGCTGGCGCCTTGATGAACGAGTTCAAGTGCTTCTTCTGGCTTGTCGCCGAACACTTTGAACACATGGTCGATAATGATTTGTTTTGCCACGATGTGGTTCTCCCTCGATTTGACGAATGGAATGAAACCCAGCAAGCCTGCTAGCTTGCGGCGGGAATCAACAAACCCTGTTGCGTCGGCTACGCCACGGCGCAAAAAGCGCACGGGAGCGACAGGAAACAGGGGGTGACACGCGTGTGACCAGCGGATGGCCAAGGCCGGTGCCGGGGTGCCGTGTGCGTGCTAAAAGAGGCTGTGGTTCAGGACTTTTAACAACGCTAGCGCCATGCAAATACATGGCACCAAATGTATTTGACCGAAAAAAAATCGACCAAGCTACTTTTAACTGGATGCGGGTGTAAAACCCGAAGAATTATTCACCACTGAGCGAGTGGAGAGTACTGCGAAGCAGAAGGTGAAACGCGGTGTAGCTGTTGTAAATATGACTCAAGTATAACGCAAAAAGCCGCCAAAGTCCAATGGCTTTCCAAATAGAAATGTGCTAGCAATGTTCGCTAGCGTACAGTCAGACGTAAAAAAGGCGAAAAGCGACGTGTTTTCGTCGTCTTTTCGCCTTCCGCCGCAGCGCCATTTTTACCACCAAACTTGGCGCGAGACAAGCGGGGCAAACGCCATCAAGCTGGCTCGGTAAACACCTTGCGCATCTTCTCGGCAATCTTGCCTTCGATAGTGGAAGCAAAGGCGCTGAGCATGAAGCCCAGCTTGATTTGCAGTTGCGCCTGCTCTTTTTCCAGGGTCAGCGAACCATCGACGCCGCTGCGCTCGAAGCGCAGCACATCGCCATCCCAGGCGCACGCCAAATCATATTCCTGGGCCAGCTTGTCGGCCACTTGCTGCGCCGCTTCGCGCGCCTTTGCCGCCGTCAGCTTATGTTGCTGAACTATATTTATATCCGCCATCAAACGATCCTTTTATTATAAAAACGGGTGCCATACGGCCAGCATCATACCAGCCGCCATGCGGCGGGCGCGGCCGAAGCTGGCGCCGGACGGCTAAAAAAGCCCGTCCTTCCCGCGCATCGCTTGCGCCGTATCAAACCGGATACACCGAAGCGGGACGACTATTCCAGTTCCAGTTGCGCGTGTCTTGGAGAGCTACCATGGACCAGAAAGTCATCGTGCCGGTCGAAGCCGTACTGACCAAATGCGTGTCCCTGCCCGTCGGCTATGTCCCCACCCCCTCGGCGCCGTACCGCCAGCACCGCAAGAATGCGCAACTGACTCTGCAGCCGGGGCCGCCCCGCCTGACCGAGGCCACGGTGCGCAACGCGGCCGCCGTGCCCGTCGGTTCGCGCGTGCTGATCTGGAAGCAGGACCCGTCCGTCAGCGAACTGGGCACGCGCAAGACCTTCCTGCCCGGTCTGATCCTGCAAGGCCCGCGCGACGCGCGCGTCACGTTCGGCGAACCGGGCATCGCGCAGGTCAGTCCGAATGCCTTCGGCGACTTCATCGTTTCGCCCAACACCGACCAGTTCGACGCCGTGCACACGTTTGCCATCGTGCGCATGACATTGACCATGTACCAGCGCGCGCTGGCCAGCAACGACACGGCGCCGCCCCTGCCCTGGCAATGGAATAGCGCCAGCAACACGGCACCGCTGCGCGTGTTCCCGCACGGCTTGCCCAATGTCATGAATGCCTATTACAGCCGCAGCGACAAGGCGCTCAAGTTCGGCGACTTCATTCCCAGCGGCGCCACCGAGCGCGTCTACACCTGCCGCTCGCTCGACATCGTCTCGCATGAAACAGGGCACGCCGTGCTCGATGGCCTCAAGCCCAACTGGCTGCTCAGCAACAACCCGCCGCAGACGGGCGGCTTGCACGAATCGTTCGGCGACCTGACGGCCATCTTCCTGGCCCTGTCGCAGCTGGACCAGGTGGAAGCGGTCATCGCACAAACGAAATCCGACCTGCACGATAAAACGTTTCTGGCTGATCTGGCCGAGCAGTTCGGCCTGGCCCTGGGCCGTCCCAACGGCTTGCGCAATGCCGACAACGACATCAAGTTGTCGGAGGCAGGCACGGAAGTGCACGCCATCTCGCAAGTGTTTACGGGCGCCATCTACGACATCCTGGCCGACATCTTTGCCCACGAACGCCAGCCACAGCTGGAAGACGACGCGGCCGTGCTGCACCGCTGCGGCGACTACCTGCGCAGTCTGGTCCTGCGCGCCCTCGTGGCATCGCCCGACCAGGCCGCCACCTATGCCGACGTGGCCGGCCACATGCTGACGATCGCCGAGACCGATGGCAACAGCGCCTACCTGGACTTCATCCGCAACAGCTTTACCGTGCGCGAAGTGCTCAAGGCCAATGCCATGACGGAGGATGGGCAGATGACATTTGCCCCCGCTGTCGTCGACGAAGACGACGCCGTGCAAGACAGGCGCGCCTGCTGCGGTACCATGAACCATGCGGAATACAGCGAGTCGGATCAATTGCTCGAAGCGGAGCGTGAAGCCCTGGCCGCCTGGTGCCGCAGTTACGGCCCCAAATAGACAGCACCGCAGCGCACCAGTGCGCCCTATCCAGGCCTGCCGGAACAGCGGCAGGCCGTGGCGCGTCCCACCACCACCCCAACAGCAAGGAGCAGCATGAAAATTTCAGCCCGCAGCAGCGGCGGCTTTGCCGGCCTGAGCGAACAATATGAGATCGATACGCAAGCCCATCCGGCTGGCCCCGGGCTGGAAGCGGCACTGACCAGCAGCGGCTTTTTCACGCACGCGCAGGCGGCGGGCGAACAGGTGGGCGCCGATATTCCCCACTGGCAGATCACCGTCGACGCGCCCAACGCGCGGCGCACCATCACGTTTGCCGAGGATGGCAGTGCTGAAAATGCACGTTGGCAGCAATTGCTGACGCAAATACGCGCCAGCGCCTGATAGTTTCGGCACGATTTGGCACTTATTTTTACCGATCTTGATTTGGGTAAAACAAAAACACCACACGGCAAGCCAGCGCGCCGCCCGCCCTGCACCCTGCCGCATCGGGCGACTGTCGCTTTCTTGCCGCGTTCTTCATCGCAACGTCCCGGATAGTCGCTGAATTGCCCGCTCTGCGCGGCAACGCCACTGCCAAAAAATGAATTTGCTTATATGTATTGTATATAAGCGGGATTTGTGAGAAATAGCGAATTGCCTTAAAATACAATGCTTTGCTTTAGTACGCGCCGCCGAGGTTCCTGCAGGCGCTACAGCACCTCCCCCAAATTGATAGGACTGTTATGACCCACGTTGTCACCGAATCCTGCATCGCCTGTCGCTATACCGACTGCGTCGATGTCTGCCCGGTAGATTGTTTCCGGGAAGGCCCAAACTTCCTGGCAATCGATCCGGACGAATGTATTGACTGCGCCGTCTGCGTGGCAGAGTGCCCGGTGAACGCGATTTTCGCGGAAGAAGACGTGCCGGGCGACCAGCAAGCCTTCATCAAGATCAACGTCGATCTGGCGCGTAACTGGCCTTCGATCACCAAGACGAAGGCTGCCTTGCCGGAAGCCGAGCAATACAAGGACGTCAAGGACAAGCTCGACATGCTGGTGCGCTAAGCGCACGGCAGCTGCGGCGGCGATTCTTGCGGGGGAGGCTCTTCCCCGCAGGGGCGTAGCGGCAAAAAACAGACAAAAAGCAGCGGAAACGCTGCTTTTTTTGCTTTTAAAGCATGGTTGCAGGTCTATCCATGCAAGTGTGGCGCGCTGTCACAACTATGCGCAAACTGTGGATCTATGCGCGGTAAAGCACATTTTGTCCTCAACAAATATCGTAAAATTGGATTATGATATTTGAGCCGATATTGGCGCTTGGAATCAAACAAGGACTCTATATGCTTTACCAACTGCACGAACTGCAACGCTCTTTCCTCACTCCGGTGATGCAATGGGCAGACATGTCCTCCAAGTTATTTACCAACCCGGTTTCTCCACTGGCCCACACCCCGTTTTCGCAACGCATCGCAGCCGGCTACGAGCTGATGTACCGCCTTGGCAAAGACTACGAAAAACCGCAATTCGATATCCAATCCGTTCTCGTCCAAGGCGAGAGCGTCGACATCCGCGAACACGTTGTCGTGACAAAACCGTTTTGCCGCCTGATTCACTTCAAAAAAGAAACCACTGGCTTGCAACAGCCCAAAGTTTTGCTGGTTGCCCCCCTGTCCGGTCACCACTCGACCCTGCTGCGCGACACCGTGCGCGGCTTGCTGGCCGAGCACGATGTCTACATCACCGACTGGACGGACGCGCGCATGGTACCGCTGACGGAAGGCCCGTTCCACCTGGACGACTACATTTATTATGTGCAGGAATTCATCCGCCTGCTGGCGCCTGACTTGCACGTGATTTCCGTCTGTCAACCGACCGTGCCCGTGCTGGCCGCCATCTCGCTGATGGCGACGGCAAAAGATCCGCACATGCCGAAAACCATGACGATGATGGGCGGCCCGATCGATCCGCGCCGCTCGCCCACGCAAGTGAACAACCTGGCGACGGAAAAGAAATTCTCGTGGTTTGAAAACACCGTGATCTACGCGGTGCCGCCGAACTATCCGGGCTTTGGCCGCAAGGTGTATCCGGGCTTCCTGCAGCACGCCGGTTTCATCGCCATGAACCCGGGCCGCCACGCGCAAAGCCACCGCGAGTTCTATATGCACCTGGTGACGGGCGACGATGAGCCGGCGGAAGGCCATCGCCAGTTCTACAACGAGTACAACGCCGTGCTGGACATGCCGGCCGAGTACTACCTGGAAACGATTAAAACGGTTTTCCAGGAATTCAGCCTGCCGATGGGCACGTGGAAAGTGGGCGGCCAGCTGGTGCGTCCGCAAGACATCACGAACGTGGCGCTGTTCACGGTAGAAGGCGAACTGGACGACATTTCCGGCGCCGGCCAGACGCAGGCGGCGCATGACTTGTGTTCCGGCATCCCTGCCGAGATGCAGCAAGACTTCGTGGCGCCGAAATGCGGCCACTACGGCATCTTCTCGGGCCGCCGCTGGCGCGAAATCATTTGCCCGAAAATCGGCGAATTCATTCAGAAACACGGCTGATACACGGCATCTCCATCAAAACGCCACGCCAGTTCACACTGGCGTGGCGTTTTCTTTTAGGCACGTACAACAGCGGCGCCACACGTCAAGGGGAGGATGGGGCCGTGGCCAGGCTCTGATCGAGCCGCTTCCAGTAATCGCGTTCCAGCCGGGCCGTGTCGATATCGCGCGCCGCCTCGTTGAAGCGCTTTTGCCGCGCAGCACCTTCGGCATCGCGCTGGAAGCACACGTAGACGGGGCGCTCCTTGAAGACGGTATCGATGATGGCGATGCGTTCCCGTTCGGCCTTGCTGAAGTTGCGTCCCATCAGCAAGTGCTGCAGGACATGGCGCTCGATGACGATCACGCGGTAACGCTTGATCAACAGCTTCTTCAGATTCGTCGCGTCGTTCAAGCCCTCTTCCGTCTTCAGTTCGCCGCGCGCCACCATGCCATCGAATTGTTCCCCATTCGCATAGCCGGCCACGGTGCCGATGCGCAGCTTGCCCAGATCGGCCAGGGTGGCGCCGGGCACGCCATCTTCCTTCAAATAGGCCAGCACGCCCTGCGTATTGCCAACCGGCACAGAAAAGTGGCAGAGCTTTTCCCGTTCCGGCGTGCGCCAGACGGCCAGCAGCCCGGCGTAGCGGGGGCTGGCCAGGCCAAACTGCATGGCACGCTTCCAGGGGAAATATTCATATTTGACTGCATAGCCGAGGCGCTCGAAGACGGCGCTGACCATGGCGCCCGACATGCCGTCGGCAGGCAGGCTGCGGGTAATGAAGGGCGGCCAGTCTTCCGCCGCGAAGCGGACGATGCGCGAGCTGGCAGCGCCCGGCGCCGCCATGGGCGAGGCCGCCTGCCCGTACGCAAGGGCAAGTGTAGAGTGCATGAGCAAACAGAAGGGCAAACCAACTGTCCGGAGGAAACGCATGTTTGGCTCCTATGGCCTGGCGCGCATTGCAATGCAGGCGCGGCAACAGGACTGGCGGTCGGCTTTTGATAACTAACTTGATAAAATCATGCTCCCACAAAAAAAAGAAATTGCAAAGTTGTTTATTTGCACTTTGACATTCCCAAGGGAAATAAAATACGATTGCGGCGCGCCTGCAACAGCCCGCCATGACACACCTTATCCCCTCTTGCGAAACAGGTTTTTACTTGTGCGCGCCCCGGATGGCCGATAATGGCGTTTTACCGTATCGAAGATGACCGTGCCGCATCCCGCCCCTCCCTCACTTGCCGACCAGATCGAAGACTTGCTGCCGCAAACGCAATGCACCAAATGCGGCTACAACGGCTGCCGCCCGTATGCGGAAGCGATAGCCGCCGGCAACGCCGACATCAACCAGTGCCCACCGGGCGGCGTGCAAGGCATCGCGCGCCTGGCCGGCTTGCTGGGCAAAAAAGTCATTCCGCTCAATCCCGTCAACGGCCTCGAACGTCCGCGATCTGTCGCCTATATCGACGAATCGCTGTGTATCGGCTGTACCCTGTGCATTCAGGCCTGTCCCGTGGACGCCATCGTCGGCGCCGCCAAGCAGATGCATACGGTGGTCACTAGCCTGTGCACGGGCTGCGACCTGTGCGTGGCGCCCTGCCCCGTCGACTGCATCGTCATGTACCCGGTCAGCGGCGACGCCACGGGCTGGGATGCCTGGAGCCAGGCAGAGGCCGATGACGCGCGCGTGCGCCACGATTTCCGCACGCAGCGCCTGCGCCGCGAAGCCGAGGCCAACGACGCGCGCCTGGCCGCCAAGGCAGTCGCCAAGATGCAGGAAGTGACGCAGGAAGTGCCCGTCACGCCAGATGAACAAGCAGAAAAGGAGCGCAAGCGCGCCATCATCGCCGCCGCCATGGAGCGCGCGCGCGCCAAGGCCGCTGCCGCCAGCACGGACACCTCCCCGCCAGCCCCCAACACGCCGAAAAAAGACGCATGAACGCCGCCAAACGCCTGGAAATCTTTACGCGCTTCCGCGCCGCCAATCCATCCCCGAAAACGGAACTCGAATACACGACGCCGTTCGAGTTGCTGATCGCCGTGCTGCTGTCGGCGCAAGCAACGGACGTGTCCGTCAACAAGGCGACCCGTTTGCTGTATCCGGTCGCCAATACGCCGGCCAAGATACTAGCCCTGGGCGTCGACGAGCTGACCAGCTACATCCGCACCATCGGCCTGTTCCGCACCAAGGCGAAGAACGTCATCGCCACCTGCCAGATCCTGCTCGAGCAGCACGGCGGCGAAGTGCCGCGCGACCGCGCCTCGCTGGAAGCCTTGCCCGGCGTGGGCCGCAAGACGGCCAATGTGGTCATGAACACGGCGTTTGGCGAACCGACGATGGCCGTCGACACGCACATCTTCCGCGTCTCGAACCGCACCGGCATCGCACCGGGCAAGAATGTCGATATCGTCGAGCAAAAGTTATTGAGGTTTGTACCGAAAGAATTTCTGCACGACGCCCACCACTGGCTGATTCTGCACGGCCGCTACACATGCACGGCACGCAAGCCGCAATGCTGGAACTGCATGATCGCCGACCTGTGCGATTACAAGGACAAGTCGCCGATGCCGGCTGTGGTGTAGTCAAAAAAAAACGGCCCGAATGGGCCGCTGTGATTACGTCGTAGGTCGGATTAGCGCGCAGCGCGTAATCCGACAGGACGCGGCAACAATGTTGTCGGATTACGCTCCGCTAATCCGACCTACAGCAACACCATATTATCGCGGTGAATCAGCTCATGGCCTTCCATGTAGCCGAGGATGGACTCGATCTCGGTGGACGGCTTGCGCATGATGCGGCGCGCTTCGCCGCTCGTGTAGTTCGACAGGCCGCGCGCCACGGGCACGCCGTCCGCGTCGACGCAGGTGATGACGGCGCCGCGGCCGAACTCGCCGTTCACGCCCGTCACGCCGATCGGCAACAATGATTTGCCTTCCTGACGCAGCTTTTGCACGGCGCCCGCATCGAGCACGACGGCGCCAGCCGTATGCAGATGATCGGCCATCCACTGCTTGCGCGCCGTAAATTGCCCCGTTTGCGCCCGCAGCTCCGTGCCGATCGCTTCGCCCTGGGCGAGACGGCTGAGCACGTCGCTGTCGCGGCCCCAGGCGATGATCGTATGGGCGCCGGACTTGGCGGCGCGCTTGGCGGCGAGGATTTTCGTCAGCATGCCGCCGCGTCCCAGGCTGCTGCCGGCGCCGCCGGCCATCGCTTCCAGGGCCGGGTCGCCGGCGATGCCTTGCGTGATCAGGTAGGCGTTCGGGTCCTTGCGCGGGTCGGCCGAGAACAAGCCGTGCTGGTCCGTCAGGATGACGAGCGCATCGGCTTCGATCAGGTTGGCGACCAGGGCGCCCAGGGTGTCGTTGTCGCCGAACTTGATTTCATCGGTGACGACCGTGTCGTTTTCATTAATGATCGGCACCACGCCCAGGCGCAGCAAGGTCGTCAGGGTGGAGCGGGCATTGAGGTAGCGTTCGCGGTCGGCCAGGTCGGCATGCGTGAGCAGCACTTGCGCCGTACCGAGGCTGTGGGCGCGGAAGCTGCTTTCATAGATTTGCGCCAGGCCCATCTGGCCAACGGCGGCGCACGCCTGCAATTCGTGGATATCGGTGGGGCGCTGCTCGAAACCGAGGCGTAGCATGCCTTCGGCGATCGCGCCGGAGCTCACGAGCACGACTTCCTTGCCCAGGGCGCGCAAGCCGGAAATCTGCGCGGCCCAGCGCGCGATGGCGGCATGGTCGAGCCCGCGGCCATCGTTGGTGACCAGCGAGGAGCCGACTTTGATGATGATGCGGGTAGCTTTTTGAATCACGGAATCCATGGGGCGGCGCTCTTCACTTAATAGACGTCAGCGCGCAGGACGCAGCAGCAGCAAGACCAGTCCCGCCGTCAGCTCCATTGCGCACATGAACAACACAAAACCCTGGGGCAAGCCGAAGCTGATGGCCGCGAACAGACGGCCGGCGGGCTGCGCCAGGACCAACATTGCAGTGATATCGCCGAGGACAGGCGGTTCGCCCTGCCGTGCCGCGAACAGCGCCAGGAGCGCGGTAGCGCCCCAGACACCGACATGAGTAGCGTAGAACTGGCTGTAGCCATTGACGCCATTGAGGAAGATGCCCATGCCGGCCGCCATTGCATCGGCGAACAGCAGACAGGCGACCGCGCTCAGCCCGTAAGCATACGCGATCAGATGCAATACACGGCGCTGCCACGCTTGCTTGCGCGCGGACGCGGCAGCGACCGTTTGTACCGACATCAGGATAAAGCCTTAGTCGAGGATCTTGAAACGCGGATCATCCGGGTCGATCGACGAGATACCGCGTGCTTCTTCGGTCATCTGCGTTTCTTCGGCACGGCTTTCGCTGTGTTTCTTCTCTTCCAGATGCTGGTAAATCGCATTCACCAGTTCCGGACAACCTTGATGGTTCAGCGCGGAGATCTCGAAGACGGGACCTTTCCAGGCGAAACGCTTGAGGAAGTCCTTGACGATCTTCTTGCGCTCTTCTTCCGGCACCATGTCGAGCTTGTTCAACACCAGCCAGCGCGGCTTGTCGACCAGCGACTCGTCGTACTTCTTCAATTCCTTGACCAGCGCCTTGGCTTCCTTGACAGGATCGACGTTGGTTTCAAACGGCGCCAGGTCGACGATGTGCAACAGCAGACCCGTGCGCTGCAAGTGACGCAGGAATTGATGGCCCAGGCCGGCGCCTTCGGAAGCGCCTTCGATCAAGCCGGGAATATCGGCGATCACAAAGCTCTTCTCGTGCGACACGCGCACCACGCCCAGGTTCGGGTGCAGAGTGGTAAATGGGTAATCGGCAATTTTCGGACGCGCGTTCGAGACGGCCGAAATGAAGGTCGACTTGCCGGCGTTCGGCATGCCCAGCAGGCCAACGTCAGCCAGCACTTTCAATTCCAGGCGCAGTTCGCGGCGTTCGCCTTCCTTGCCCTCGCCTTTTTGGCGTGGTGCGCGGTTGGTCGAGGACTTGAAGTGGATATTGCCCCAGCCGCCTTCGCCGCCCTTGGCCAGCATTTCGGTCTGGCCGTGCTCGGTCAGGTCAGCCAGGATTTCGCCGCTCGCGTTGTCGATGATCAAGGTGCCGACCGGCATGCGCAGGTGGATGTCATCGGCGCCCTTGCCATAGCAATCTGCGCCACGGCCAGGCTCGCCATTGCGAGCCTTGTGCATTTTGGAGAAGCGGAAATCGACGAGCGTGTTGATATTGCGGTCGGCGACTGCCCAAATGGTGCCGCCCTTGCCGCCATCGCCGCCATCGGGACCGCCGAAAGGCCGGAATTTTTCACGGCAGAAAGAGGCGCAGCCGTTGCCGCCATCGCCCGCGATGACTTCGATTTTTGCTTCGTCGATAAACTTCATAATTTTGCCGCCATAAAACTAAAAAGGCTCTACCTTGGGCAGAGCCTTTCGATTGAAGGCTTGCGCCTTACATCATGCGATCATTGCGGAGCGAACTGGCGCTCCGCAATGAATTACGCTGGTACTGCTGCGTTAGGTACAACGGTCACGAATTGCTTCGAGCCAGCACCTTTGACAACGAACTTCACTTTGCCCGCGATCAGCGCGAACAACGTGTGGTCCTTGCCCATGCCTACGCCTTCGCCGGCGCGCACTGGGGTGCCGCGTTGACGAATGATGATGCCGCCAGCATTGATAGCTTGGCCGCCGTAGACTTTAACGCCCAGACGTTTTGATTCTGAATCACGGCCGTTTCGCGTTGTGCCGCCGCCTTTTTTATGTGCCATTTAAGACTCCTTGATAGCTGATTAATTCAAACAGCGGCGATTAGCCGTTGATCGAAACGATTTGGATTTCGGTAAAATTCTGGCGATGGCCTTGATGCTTTTGGTAGTGCTTACGACGACGCATCTTGAAAATTTTGACCTTATCATGGCGACCATGCGCCACAACCGTAACCAGTACCGTTGCACCTTCGACCAATGGAGCACCAAACTTGATGCTGTCGCCCGCGCCTACTGCGAGAACTTGATCGATGGTGATTTCGGAACCAATGTCTGCCGGTATCTGTTCTACTTTAAGTTTTTCGCCAGCGACAACTTTGTATTGTTTGCCACCGGTTTTTATGACCGCGTACATGATTTGAAACCTCATCAAATGTTGAAAGAATTTGTCCCATTGCCGTGCAAAGCAAGCCGTACACAACAGGGGGAACCAGCGATTATACACGGACTGAGAAATTGCGTCAAAAACTATTCACAAAGGCCGATGATCGTGGTATGTCGACAACCCGGCCGTCATGTCAGGCTTGCGCCAGGCGGACAGCAAAACGCGCGCCAGTGCCAACAAGATCAATCAATTGCCCTACAGTCATAGGCAAACGTCACGCACGCGCAAGCCTTGTCGTATAATCGCGGCACCCACAATCTAATGCAGGTTCGCCTTGTCTGACGCTAACAAACACGTTAACCAAAACACCATCGTGCAAACGATTGCCGCCGATATGGATGCAGTCAATACGGTGATCCGCCAAAAGTTGCACTCCGATGTGATTCTGATCAACCAGATCGCTGAATACATCATCAGCGCAGGCGGCAAACGCATCCGTCCCGTGCTGATTTTGCTGGTGGCCAATGCCCACGCCTATCGCGGCACGGCGCACCATGAACTGGCCGCCGTGGTCGAATTCATCCACACCGCCACCCTGCTGCACGATGACGTCGTCGACGAATCGTCGATGCGCCGTGGTCGCCAGACGGCCAATGCCCTGTTCGGCAATGCCGCGTCGGTGCTGGTGGGCGACTTCCTGCACTCGCGCTCGTTCCAGCTGATGGTGTCGCTCAATAATATGCGCGTCATGCAAATCCTCTCCGACGCCACCAACGTGATCGCCGAAGGCGAAGTGCTGCAATTGCTGAACATGCACGATCCGGACGTGACGCAAGAAAGCTATTTGAACGTCATCCGCTCGAAGACGGCCAAGCTGTTCGAAGCGTCGGCGCAACTGGGCGCCCTGATCGCCGGCGCCAGCGAAGACGATATCGAAGCGGCAGCCGAATACGGCCGCTCGCTGGGTACGGCGTTCCAGCTGATCGACGACGTGCTCGACTATGCAGGCGACGCCGCCGAAATCGGCAAGAACGTGGGCGACGACTTGCGCGAAGGCAAACCAACGATGCCGCTGATCTGGCTGATGGAAAACGGTACGCCGGAACAGCGCGAACTGGTGCGCAGCTGCATCGAGCAAGGCGACGAACAGCATTTCGATACCGTCTTGACGGCCATCACCAGCAGTGGCGCCCTCGACTACACGCGCAAGCAGGCGGAAATCGCCGGCCAGCGCGCCGCCGACGCCATCGCCGGCTGGCCGGACAGCGTCTACAAGCAATCGATGCTGCAACTGTGCTCGTTTGCCGTGGACCGCAATCACTGATCGCGTTTTACTCTCCATAATACAAAACGGCGCCAATGGCGCCGTTTTTTTTATTTCACCGGCTTGCCATCGGCGCCGACCACGGCCTGGCCATCTTCCTTGGCAAATGCCCCTTGCTGCGCCAGCGGCAGGATCTCCAGCACCTTTTCCGACGGCCGGCACAGGCGCACACCCAGTTCCGTGACGACGATGGGACGGTTGATCAAGATAGGATGGGCTTGCATGGCGTCCAGCAGGGCGGCATCGCTCAGCTCAGGATTGGCCAGGCCCAGCTCGTCGTACAGGGCGCCCTTGTCGCGCATGACGGCGCGCACGGACAGGCCCGCGCGCGCGATCAGATCGACCAGTTCTTCACGCGAAGGCGGATGCTTGACGTAATCGATGATGACGGGCTCGACGCCCGTGTTGCGGATCAGGGCCAGGGTATTGCGCGACGTGCCGCACGCCGTGTTGTGATAAATCGTGATCGTCATGTCGTGATGTCCTTCAATAAATGTGGTTCGCTGACGCAGCAAGGCGCGCCAGCACAGCAGTTCTCGGTCAAAAAGGCCAGCAAGCCGTTCATGCCCGCATAGTTGGCGGCGTAGATGATGGAGCGGCCCGCCTTGCTCGCTGTCACCAGATTGGCGTGCGCCAGTTCTTTCAGGTGAAACGACAGCGACGATGGCGCAATGGCCAGCGCTTCGGCGATTTTCGTCGCGGCCATGCCTTCCGGTCCCGCTTGCACCAGCAGGCGGAACACGGCCAGCCGCGATTCCTGCGCCAGCGCGGCCAGGGCTGCGATGGCGGCCGTGCTTGTCAGTGGCTCGGCTTGCGCCGCGATTGAGTTTTCATTTTCCATATTTCAATAATAGTCGAATTATTGAATCATTTCAAGCGAGGTGTCTTACGTAACCCAGCGCACCGACTGTCATGGCCTATCGGTCTACCTTGATGAAAAAATCACTGCGATTGGCATCCTCATGACACGCTCAACCCCGCTCAAAATCCTCGGCTGGAGCCTGGCCGCCCTGCTCGCCCTGATCACCATCGTCGTCATCTTCGTGCTGACCTTCGACTGGAACCGCGCCCGCCCCTACATCAACGAAAAGGTGTCGGAAAGCACGGGCCGCAGCTTCGTCATCGGCGGCGACTTGCAGGTGAAATGGCAGCAGGGGCTGAAGACGGAGCCGGGCTGGCGCCGCTACGTGCCGCGGCCCGTCATCAGCGCGCAGGACGTGCGCATGAGCAACCCGGACTGGGCGACGGCCGGCCCGCAACTGGCCAGCGCGAAACGTATCGACGTGGCCATCCATCCCTTGCCCCTGTTGCAGCATCGCGTGGTGCTGACGGACCTGGCGCTCCAGGCGCCCAACATTGCCCTGCAGCGGCGCGCCGATGGCAGCAACAGCTGGACCTTGAAAGACAACGGTCCTTCGGCATGGGACGTGGAAATCCAGCGCATGGCCTTCGGCGACGGCGTCATCCGCTATCTGGACGAAGGCATCGCCCTCGACGTGCACGCCAAGGTCAGCTCGACGGCGCCCGACGCCACGCCCGGCGATGCGCCAGGCAATGCGCCCGTGCAGAAATACGGCATCGCCTTCACCCTGGGCGGCAGCTACCGCAAGGCGCCCGTGACGGGCGGCGGCAAGGCGGGCGCCGTGCTGTCATTGACCGACAACCACACCGTGTATCCCGTGCAGGCGCATGCCGTGCTGGGCAAGAACAAGGCCAGCATCGATGGCACGCTGACGGACCCGCGCTCGCTGTCCGGCATCGATTTGCAGCTGAGCCTCGCTGGCGCCAGCATGGCGGACCTGTACCCGCTGACGGGCGTGCTGCTGCCGGAAACGCCGGACTACGCCACCAAGGGTCGACTGCTGGGCAAGAAGGACGGTGCCAGCTGGAACTGGACCTACCAGAATTTCAAAGGCACGGTGGGCGAGAGCGACCTGGCCGGCACCCTGCAATATCTGCCACGCCAGCCCCGGCCCCTGCTGCGCGGCGAAGTGGCGTCGCAGCAGCTGCGCCTGGAAGACCTGGGCCCCACCATCGGTGCCAACAGCAATGCGCGCAAACAGGCGCGCGGCAAGGCGCCCGTGCAACCCGGGAATAAAGCCTTGCCAGTGGAACAGTTCAATACGGCCAAATGGGATGCGCTCGACGCCGATGTGAAGTTCACGGGCAAGAAACTGGTACGCACGCACGATATCCCGCTCAACGATATCGTCGCCAACATCCGCATGAAAGACAAGGTGCTGAGTTTGACGCCGCTCAATTTCGGCATGGCCGGCGGCAATATCACCTCGAACATCACGCTCGACGGTCGTCAAAAGACCATCGCCGCGCAAGCCAAGGTGGCGGCGCGCCACCTCAAGATACGCGAACTGTTTCCCAAGCTGCAATCGATGCAAGCGAGTTTCGGCGAGGTGTATGGCGACGCGGCGCTGACGGGCCACGGCAATTCCGTCTCGGCCATGCTGGCCAGCGCGAATGGCGAGCTGGCAGCCACCGTCAGCGAAGGCTCCGTCAGCCAGTTCATGCTGGAACTGGCTGGCCTGAACCTGGCCAATGCCGTCTTCGTGAAAATCTTTGGCGACAAGCAAGTGCACCTGAACTGCCTGGCCAGCGACTTCGCCGTGACGAATGGCCAGGCCGACGTGCGCCGCTTCGTGCTCGACACGGACACGGCCGTCGTCAATGTCACGGGCAACGTCAACCTGGCCACCGAAACCCTGGACCTCGACGTGCGCCCGCGTACCAAGGGCGCACGCATCATCACCCTGCGCACGCCGCTGTACGCCAAAGGCACGTTCAAGAACCCGGATGTGGGCCCGCAAAAAGGCCCGCTGGCCCTGAAAGCGGGCGCCGCCGTGGCCCTGGCCACAGCCGTCACGCCGCTGGCCGCGTTGCTGCCGCTGGTCAACGTCGACAAAGCCCCCGACACGGACTGCGCCGCCGTCATGGCCCAAGCGAACGCCACCCGCAAGGCCCCGACTTCGCCCGCGACGAATGCGCCAGCGAAAAAAGTGAGCGAAGCGGAAATCAAGAAGGCCCAGCAGGAAAAGAAATAAGCAGGCTTGCAGCAAACAGCCTTGATACAGCCGCTTGAAACCCGCTCCGCCATCTGCTGTAATGAAGAAAAGCGGGGTGTGGCTCAGCCTGGTAGAGCGCTGCGTTCGGGACGCAGAGGCCGGAGGTTCGAATCCTCTCACCCCGACCATATTTCCCTTAAAAATCAAAGAGATGTGCTGGCATGATTTTTCAGCACTGCGCAGTCTAGGCACCATCTGTGCCAAATCTGTGCCACGAAAAATATTTTCGCTTTTTTTCACGAAAGGCTATAAATTTCGCGAATGCCTCGCTAGACGGGTTTTCACCTACAGGAAACCTGACATGGCCACTATCGAAAACCGCAGCCGCTACACCGTCTCAGTCAAAAATCGCGACGACCTCCATCGAGAATTTCCCTTCACTCAACTCGCTCAAGCCAAGCAGTACGCCATCGAACTGGGCAAGCAAAATTACAAACCCTACCTCACCCAAAAGGAAAATGCCTTCCTCATCAAAATTACGCAAGCGGGCTACAAGCCCGTTCGCTACACCTGCCAGTCACTTCAAGCGGCCGAAGATGCGATTGCCCGAATTGAGGCAGAGCGCCGCACCGGACTATTCATCGATTACACCAAGGCCCATCAAGTAACGTTTGAGGGCCTCTTGCGACGCTATATAAAAGAAGAAGGTCCCAAGAACAAAGGTTGGGAAAAATCAGAAAAATACAAATGTTTAGGATGGCTGGAAGGCCTCAATGGCGGCGCGGAAAAACGCGTTGCCCAGATAAAAGCTAAGGCTACCAATGTCGGCGCAAAAAACCCAAAGCATCACTCAATGCGTCAGCCCGCAGGAACTATCCTATGGATGCGCAAACCCTTCGCCAACATCCAAACCACCGATATCGAAGACTACATGAAAGACCGCAGGCAGGACGTCAAGCCGTCTACAGTCGACCGAGAGCTGGACGTCATCAGGGCCATCTTCACAGTCGCGACAAAGGTATGGAAATATCGTATCGGTGAGAACCCGATGGACGGGGTACGT
Organism: Janthinobacterium sp. BCJ23; assembly: GCF_059617945.1. NCBI lineage: Bacteria > Pseudomonadati > Pseudomonadota > Betaproteobacteria > Burkholderiales > Oxalobacteraceae > Janthinobacterium > Janthinobacterium sp. BCJ23. The sequence continues at coordinate 513,375 of NZ_JCAQAW010000003.1, forward strand.
CGGCCAAAATACTGGAACGAACGAGACCGCCGTCTCCGGGGCGACGAAGAACAACGCCTTATCGCATCAGCCATCGAGGAAGACCGACTGCGCTCAATTGAATTGCGCGTTGAAGAACTGATGACGAGTAACCGCAAGGTTGCGGTCGGCTTTACGCAAGTTGCCGGCGCGCGCACCGCCAGACCTCACCTCCACATGCTCACCGCCGTGGAGGTTTTTCATGTCGGCCTGGGCGAATGCCCGCTGTTTTAAGCAATCAGAGGCGAGTAGGAAGGTCTGGTAGCCCAGCAAATTTCGGCTCGTCTAGCAGTTTAGCCTTGTACGCCATTAGCTCATTGTCCGCGACATCGAAACGGTTCAGCCATTCCTCCGCAGCTCGGCCAATCAACCGTGGCTCGCTCCCAGCGGATGCGTAATGCATCCGGACTTTCGGTGTCCTAGTGGGCTTGAGGAGCATATTGGGAAGCACCAACCGCGCGGGTATCGGCGAGTCAGCAGGTGCGGCTTCGGGTTGGGCGCCGCCCTGGATTACAAGCCCAGTCCCATAGTCGAATAGGCCAAACCAGTCCATCGGTAATGCCGAACGAATGGCCGATATACCTCCGATTTTTTCCACATAATCATTGTCTATCGCTGTGAGCCAGCCTACTGTTTTAATGCCCAGGTGCGCATTGACTGCGCCGCTAACAAGATTGCCGGCATCAAACCCTCGGAGCTTGGACGTCAGGAATGCCTCGAATGCCTGGTTCTCGTCATAGTGAGCGGCCGACAGTATTAGACTGTGGCCGCCATACCCGTGGACGGCACATAGGCGTCGGGCGAAGCTCACGAAGAGCGTCTGGAAAAGTCCGGGATTTTCTTCGACGAACAAAATGGGCATGCTAAACCGCAGCCCGCACAAGCCCCAGCCTCCCATTTCCGCCCGCCAAGCGGGGAGCCCGACGACCTGAAACTCCCATGGACCCGCGTCCTGGGCCTGCACACCGCTGGTGTAATGAAAACTCACTGCATCGTCTGCGTCCATACGCACCAGCATTTTGTTCAGCGGTTTTGCCTCCGCGTAGGCCATCTTATCCGGCCCTTCCGGCGGGTCTTCCCGGTAGAGCCAGGTGAGTTTAGGCTCAGCCTTGGCCTGGAACTCTTCGAAACAAGCGCTGATGGCATCGCGAACCGCCGGGAGATGCGCATCCTTGAAGAAGAGCGTGCCGGCGATTGCGGGCACGCTGCCGACATAGTCCTGTGGTCCCTGCTTAGTGAGCAAGCCCCCAGGTACATTCATTGCATCCGGGTTCTCGCGCAGAAGTTCCAGCAAGTCCGATGGTAATTCAGTCATGTTCAGTCCTTAATACGCTGGCAAGCCACCAAGCGGCGGCCGTTTTATAACAACAACCATATAGATTAACCTAAGAAGAGCGGCGGCCTTCGCGAGCTGCTCGACCGGGATTTTTGAGGGCTCGAGCTCGGCCCGGTCGCAGTCGCACTCATCAGATGCCAACGGCACCATTTTCATTTCGTCTCCGGCGATGACGATATAGTCCTCTCGCTGACCGGGACGGAACGGGTCTCCAGGGAATTTTATTTCCACGACCTGTTTGATGTTGTCCTGCGTTGGAGGTTTCGTCGGGTCCTTGACGATAATGACGTCGGGTCTCCGTGTGTAGCCCTTGCCTGGTTTATAAGGCACAGGGCGGCTTGGGTCTTTCGGCCAAAGGACATTCGTCCAGCCGGGCCACAGGGTTCTGCTTTTCGTGTCCACGTCCTTATCCAGAAAAGGCGCTGGCGGCCGCTTAGTCATATCGTATGTGAACTCCGCCTTGTATGGACTTCGGTGGCCAAGGGCCACATCGAGAGCTTTCAACCGAGCCGAGACGCACTCTTGTTTCAGCGACCGGCCGTCCGCACCGATTGCCGGCATGCTTTGGCATTTGCACACGGCGGAGCACAAGGCCTTCTTGTCAGAAAAATCGAGCTGCAGCTTGTTAATCGGCACGACGGTCGTGGCGCCTTCCATGCTCATGCCTCCCACGGCCAACGGCGCTTGCCCTGCGGGCGGGGTGTTATTCGGCCCCGTCATGCGTCACCATCCTGAATCAAGTCGAATGCAAGCGACTCAAGGCCGTCCCGTTCCACCCACTGGGTGAAGCCCTCCTCGTCCGTGCTGCCCGTGATGTACTGGCCATCGGTCGACCGTACGCGTACAGCCAAGCTGCGCACGGGGTCACCTGTTGTAGCGTCGACCACCTGAAAGCGGCCGCGAAAGCGTTCAGTTTCATCCGCCACGGGCTCATCTTGATACCTGCTGGCCAACCCGGTGTGGATAATACCAAAGCCCTGCATCAAGGCCATTGGTGGGAGACTGCCGTGGGCGCCCGGCGCGGCGCCGCCCGATGGTGTCGTAAGGGTGCACAACTGGCTCGAGAGTAGCGTGGCGCCACAAGCAGTCTTACAGCCATGGTAGGCCACGGCCTGGCCCGCATCGATGAGGCTGGTGTCGCCTTGGCTGATGGGAAACACTCCCTTGCACCGAGGGCAAGAGACCATATCACCGACACGAGCCCAGCCTTTGCCATGAGTATCCGATAACGGTGAGCAGGTGACGACGGTGCCGCCGTGGCTCGTCTTATCGCCTAGCACGATTACGGGATTACTCAAGATTTTCCTTTAAATACTTTTTATGCAATATTAGCACAATTGTTAATCTCGACGTTTACGTCACCTCTATGGTCGAAATTCCACAGCAAAATGCCGTCGACCAGCAACTCACATTCTGTGCCGAGGTTCGCAGACTCGCCCCCTAGTGGGGCCTCTTTTCAAAACATGCTTTTTGAGCGATTCAGATGGCTATGTTGCACAAATAAATTGATAGCGTCGTACCCTGCCCCCGGACTGAGTTATCCCGTGGACACCGTCGTGGGTGTGCCGAGTCGGGCTAATCGATTGAGGATAGCGGCGCGTACTTGCAACTTCGTGACTTGGCGGTCAAAGTCCCTCACCATCACCCGCTCACCGAGAAGCTTGAAGCAACGAATTTTCGTTTCCACCAGAATGCGCCAATAGCTCAGCCCATGTTCTAGGGCATGCGCGCGTGATTGAAGGCGGCACCGGCTAGGCAAATGGCGTAGATGATGCGGATTGTGGATGGATAGCCATCTGGTGCCACAGCGCGTAGTGCATCCTAAAAAGGTGCCCGCTACGTGTCGGAAGGGGCACGGAGAGTAACTCCGTCCTGAGGGACGACTATACGAGCAGCTTGCTTTGCCTTCATCCGCGAAACCGGTTCATTGCTTTTTTCACTTGAGTTCGGACGTCCTGTTACTTTTACCTCCAGGACTTCGTCGCTGGTACTGCCAACGGACTGGTCACTGCGATGACCATCAGTTCCGCCGCCACGCAGCGTCCTATCAAGCCATGAATAGAAGACATCGGGATGCCAAAAGACGCGCCCGGCTAGTAATGTAGGAGTAGGAATCCCACCGGATTTGACGAGGTTCTCGATAGTACGGGTTGTGCAGTCAAGTACAGCTGCAACTGCCTCTTTGGTCATTGGTACGAAAGGTGCGGTCATTTTTTGGCGTCCATGTAATGAATTACATGGATAGCTATCGAGGTTTATACGCCTCCGAAAAGCCTGGAAAATATGCGGAAAATGCGCTGCACTCGGCTTGTTGTTACACTTACGGATATTCAAAAAGAAACTTGTATACGACCATACCGCCATCAAAATCTGTGTCAAATCTGTGTCATTTGACACAGATTCCCATCTTCGCGAAGCTAACCGAAACTGACCGAATCTGAGTATAACTTGTTGATTTTAAAAGGATGGTGTACAGTAGCCATACCCGTCTTAAAGGCAACAAAGCTTCGAAAATGTCGTTCGGGACGCAGAGGCCGGAGGTTCGAATCCTCTCACCCCGACCAGCCTCCTCCCTCACTGCGCCAGCTTGAACTGCTTGCACCTTGACCTGCGCGTTGGCGGGTTGCCGAGAAGTATGTTATTAATTTAATTATTAATATCTTAACCACTTCTCGCGCAAGGGCCTGACCGATGTCTTTCCTGATAGTTCTGGCCGCATTGGCCTTCCTGATGCTGGCCGCCTACCGCGGCTACAGCGTGATCCTGTTTGCGCCCGTCGCTGCGCTCGGCGCCGTGCTGCTGACCGATCCGTCGGCCGTGCCGGCCGTGTTCAGCGGCATCTTCATGGAAAAGATGGTGGGCTTTATCAAGCTGTACTTCCCCGTCTTTTTGCTCGGCGCCGTGTTCGGTAAACTAATTGAGCTGTCCGGCTTTTCCCAGTCCATCGTCGTGGCGGCCATTCGCTATATCGGCAGTGCGCGCGCCAATGCCGTGATCGTTGCCGTGTGCGCGGCCTTGACGTACGGCGGTGTGTCGCTGTTCGTCGTGGTGTTTGCCGTGTATCCGTTTGCGGCTGAACTGTACCGCCAGAGCAATATCCCCAAGCGGCTGATGCCGGGTGCCATTGCCCTGGGCGCGTTTTCGTTCACCATGGATACGTTACCGGGCACGCCGCAGATCCAGAACATCATCCCGACCACCTTCTTCAACACGACCGGCTGGGCCGCGCCGTGGCTGGGCACGATAGGCGCCGTGCTGACGGTGATCATGGGACTGGCTTTCCTCGAATGGCGCCGCCGTTCCGTCATGGCGACGGGCGAAGGTTATGGGGCCGAGGCCGACAAGGCCACGGCCGGCGTGGGCGGCTTGCCCCATCCGCTGCTGTCGGTGGCGCCTTTGGTGCTGGTGGGCGTGGCCAACTTTGCGCTGACCAAACTGATTCCCCAATGGTACGGCGCCAGTTACGTGCTCACCGCCGAGGCCCTGCCGGGCTTGCATGCGCCCGTGTCGACGTCGATCGGCGCCGTGACGGGTATCTGGGCCGTGGAAGGCGCCTTGCTGCTGGGAATTTTGCTCGTCTGCGTGACGGCCTTCGGGCGCATCCGCGCCGCGTTTGCCGAAGGCACCAAGGCGGCCGTGGGCGGCGCCTTGCTGGCGGCCATGAATACGGCGTCCGAGTATGGTTTCGGCGGCGTCATCGCCGCGCTGCCCGGCTTTCTTGCCGTCAGCAACACCTTGCGCAGCGTGCCCGATCCGCTCGTCAACGCGGCCGTGTCCGTGACGACCCTGGCCGGCATCACTGGCTCGGCCTCGGGCGGCATGAGCATCGCGCTGGCCGCCATGTCGGACAGTTTCATTCAGGCCGCGCAGCAGGCGCACATTCCGCTCGAAGTCATGCACCGCGTGGTGGCCATGGCCAGCGGCGGCATGGATACCTTGCCACACAATGGCGCCGTGATCACCCTGCTGGCCGTCACGGGCCTCACGCACCGCCAGTCCTACCGCGACATTTTCGGCATCACCGTCATCAAGACGGTGGCCGTGTTTTTAGTAATCGGTATTTACTACCTGACAGGGCTGGTATGATCGCCTCTTCCCCGACGCTCACTCGCACCGCTCCATGAATCATTTCCAGGTATTGATCGCGGCCGTCTCGGCCGTGGTGCTGTTCTTGTACAGCTTGCAAGCTTTCAGCCGTGAACTGCAAGCGATGGGCGGCGCGGGCATGCAAGCCTGGCTGGCCAGGGTCACCACCAACCGCTGGTATGGCTTTCTCGTCGGCGCCATCGCCACAGCGCTGGTGCAGTCGAGCAGCGCCACGACGGCGCTGGCCGTCGCCCTCGTCGATGCGCAGGTGATTAGCTTTGCGGGCAGCCTGGCAATCCTCCTGGGGGCGAATGTCGGCACGACGGCCACGGCCTGGCTGGTGTCGATGAAGCTAACGGGCATCGGCCCCCTGTTCATCATCGCCGGCGCCCTCGTCTCCAGCCTGCCCAGCAAGATACAGGCGCTGGGCAAGGCGGCGTTTTACTTTGGCTTGATCTTCTTCGCCCTCGACCTTATCTCGGGCGAACTCAAGCCGCTGCAGGCGCAGCCGTGGTTCGTCGACACCCTGGCGCAGGCACGCGAACCGTGGATCGCCTTGCTGATGGGTGCGCTATTTACGGCGCTGGTGCAATCGAGCAGCGTCTCCACCGGCCTGGCCATCGTGCTGACGCAGCACCAGCTGATCCCGGCCGAGGCGGCCATCGCCATCGTGGTGGGCGCGAATGTCGGCTCCACCTCGACGGCGCTGCTGTCGAGCCTGCAGATGAGCGCCAACGCGCAAGCCACGGCCAAGGCCAACTTCCTGTTCAACCTGGCTGGCGCGCTGGCCTTCTTCCCTTTCATCCCCGCCCTGTCGGACGCTTTGCTGCCTCTGGCCGGCACGGCCGTAGCGGCCGCCCACCTGATTTTCAACCTGTGTGTGGGCCTGTGTTTCCTTGTGTTCCTGCCCTACCTCCAGCCGCGCCTGATGCGCTGGCTGAAGGCCGCACCGGCCTGAGCTTATTTCACGGCGGGCGCGGTACCCACCGGCTGCGCCGGCTTAAACAGATGGCTGATACCCATGGTCAGCAACGGACCAGCCAGCGCCAGGTAGGAACTGTCCACGCCGTACGGATTGCCCGCCAGGAACCAGCCAATGGTGGCGATCACCGAGACGATCACGCCGACAAAGGCGCCGCGCGGCGTGCCGAATTTCGGCGCATAGAAGGCCATCAGCACCAGCACGGCGAGGGTGGCGCGCAGGGCCTTGCCGAGGAAGGCGATCATCAGCAGTTTTTCCGCATACAGCGCCAGCACCAGCGGCAGCAGGCCGGCCACGACGATGGCGATGCGCAGGAACATCAGCGATTTCGCGTCGTTCTTCGCCTTGTTGTACCAGGGATCATAAAAATCCTTCATGGCCAGTGTGGCCGATGCCAGGGTGGTGGCGGAAATGCCGCCGAACAGGGCGCCGGCCAGGCCGACGATCATGATGCTAGCGGAAAACGCCGGCATGTGGGCGATCATGGTCGGGAACGCGTCGATCGACTTCATGCCCGGATACAGCACGGCGCTGCACATGCCGATCAAGGCCGCCATCAGGCCGAACGGGATCATCAGCGACGACACGTAATAGCAGGCGCGCTTGGCCACGGCCGGGTTGTCCGTGCTGACCAGCGCCTGGATCACGTATTGCGTGGCGAAAATGGAACCGATGCCGCCGATCATCCAGGCGATGATCTGGCCCCAGCCGATCTCGACCCAGTTGAACATCTTGGCCGGCAGCTGCGCCTGCAGCGCGCCGATGCCGCCCGTTGCTTCCAGCGCATACGCGAGCGCCAGGATCACGCCCAGGTATTTGACGATGGAGTGGGCGAAATTCGTGTACACGACCGAGCGCATGCCGCCCAGGCTGACATAGATCACGGTGATGGCGCCCACCAGCAAGATGGCGACCGTCTTGTTGATGTGCAGCACGGCCGCCAGCACGGCGCCGCCGCTCGCGTACAGGGCCACGGCAACGATGCTCAGCGCGACGATGGTGAGGATGGACGCCGCATAGCGCACGGGCTCGCCATACGTTTGCGCGAGGATGCCGGAAATCGTCGACTGCCCGCTTTCCTTGTATTTTTTGACCAGCACGATGGCCAGCAGGAAAAAGCCCAGCGACAACGCCACCAGATTCCAGGCGGCGGAAATGCCCAGTTCATAGCCCTTCTGGGCCGTGCCGATGCTGACGGAACTGCCGATGAATTCCGACAGCAGCAAGGCGCCGATCAGGAAAGCGGGATAGTTGCGCCCACCCGCCGTCATGCCCTCGGCGCTGTTCGCATGCTTGCGCACGCTATAGGTAATGTACGACATGAGGGCGAAATAGCCCACCGTGACCGCAGCGATAATGATCAATCTGTTTTCCATCCGTCTACTCCAAGTCTGCTTTTCTTATTATTATTTTTCAAGAAAGCTTCCCCTGCCGCATGCCGGACCAGCCGGCGGCGGTGCTCAGGGGAAAACCACATTCCCGCCGTACCGATACGGTACAGCAAGCCTCACAATAAAAAAGTCCGCAACTGCTCTGTAAACAAATCCGCCGCCTCGATGTTCGAGATGTGCGAAGCGGGCAGGCTTGCCAGACGGCCGCCCGCGATCTGCTGCTGCAGCCAGCGCCCGTCGTCGATGGTGGTCACGGGATCGTGCTCGCCCGCGATGATCAGGGTCGGCACGGCGATCGTGCCCACGGCGTCGTGCAAGTCCGTCTGGGCCAGCACATCGCAACAGGCGGCGTAACCGTCCGCATCCTGGCTGCGCAAAATGCCGGCCAGGCGCGCCACCGTGTCCGCTTCGCGTTCGATAAACTGCGGCGTGAACCAGCGCGTGGCGGCGCTCTCGGCCACCGCGGCCATGCCGTCGCGGCGCACTTGCTCCGCCCGCAGCTGCCATGGCGCGGCGCCGCCGATACGCGCCGCCGTATTCGCCAGCACGAGCTTCGTCAAACGCCGCGGCTGGTGTATGCCCAGCCACTGGCCCGTCAAGCCGCCCATGGAAATGCCGCAGAAGGCGGCGCGTTCGATATCGAGGTGGTCGAGCAGCGCCACCACGTCCAGTCCCAGCCGGTCGATGCCGAACGGCGCATCGCCGCTGGCCGACTGGCCATGGCCGCGCGTATCGTAGCGCACGACGAAAAAGTCGCCGGCCAGCGCGGCCGCCTGCGCATCCCACATGGACAGGTCGGTGCCGAGGGAATTCGACAGGACCAGGCAAGGCTTGCCGCACTTGCCATCCGTGCGGTAATGCAGGCGAATACCGTCCACGTCGCACGTCTGCCCGACAGTGTCATTGCCTATCTGCGTCATGGCATGTCTCCTCAGGAATCGTCGTCGCGCACCGACGAGGGATGGCGGCACAGCGGCATCACATCGATCTGCATGTAGGGAAACAGCGGCAGGGAGGTCAGCAAATTATGCAGCTCGTCCACGCTATCCACGTCGAAGACGCTGACGTTCGCGTACTGGCCGGCGATGCGCCACAGGTGACGCCACTTGCCCTCGTGCTGCAGGCGTTGCGCCAGTTCCTTTTCCGTTTGCTTCAGCTGCGCCGCCTGCTCGGCGGGCATGCTCAAGGGCAGGTTCACGTTCATGCTTACATGGAATAACATGGTTTCTCCTTATTGACGCTGCATGACGCGCAGCTTGTCCATATCGATCTCGACGCCCAGGCCCGGACCTGTCGGCACTTGCAGCATGAAGTCGCGGTAGACGAGCGGCTCGCGCAAGACTTCCTGCGTCAGCAGCAAAGGCCCGAACAGTTCCGTGCCCCAGGCCAGTTCCGCAAACGTGGAACACACGTGGGCTGTGGCGGCCGTGCCGACGCCGCCTTCAAGCATCGTGCCGCCGTACAGGCCCACGCCCGCCAAGCGCGCCACGGTGGCCACTTCCAGTGCCGGCAGCAAGCCGCCCGACTGGGTGATTTTTACGGCATACACGTCGGCCGCATCGGCCTGCGCCAGCGCCAGCGCATCGGCAGGACCGTGCAAGGCTTCGTCGGCCATGATGGCCACGTCGAAGCGCTGCTTCAGGCGCGCCAGCGCGGCGCGGTTGCCGGCCTTGACGGGCTGCTCGATCAGGTCGACGCCGCCCGCTTCCAGCGCGGCGATGCCGCGCACGGCGTCCGTCTCGCTCCAGGCCTGGTTGACGTCGACGCGCACGCTGGCCCGTTCGCCCAGCGCCCGCTTGATCTCCAGCACGTGGGCCACGTCATCCATCACGTCGCGCAAGCCGATCTTCAGCTTGAAGATGCGGTGGCGGCGCAGTTCCAGCATTTTTTCCCCTTCGGCGATATCGCGCGCCGTGTCGCCGCTGGCCAGCACCCAGGCCACGGGCAGCGCATCGCGCACGCGGCCGCCCAGCAATTCTGACAGCGGCACGCCCAGGCGGCGCGCCTGGGCGTCCAGCAGGGCCGTCTCAATCGCGCACTTGGCAAAGCGATTGCCCTGGATGACCTTGCGCACCTTGGCCATGGCCTTGGCCACTGCACTCGCTTCCATGCCGACCAGCAGCGGCGCGATATAGGTATCGATATTCGTCTTGATGCTTTCCGGGCTTTCGCCGCCGTAGCCCAAGCCGCCGATGGTGGTCGCTTCGCCCCAGCCCGTGATGCCATCGGCGCAGCGCAGCCGCACCAGCACCAGGGTTTGCGTATTCATGGTGGCGACCGACATGCGGTGCGGGCGGATGGTAGGCACATCGACCAGGTAGGTCTCGATATTTTGAATCATATTTATTCCGTATAATTCTGTGGAGTGGTGACACCATATTCCCCGAATCTCCCCACGTCCAACACCGAGTTGGTATCAAACCTATACCTGAAAGGTATGAAGATGGAATTACGGCACTTGCGCTACTTCGTTGCGGTCGCGGAGGAAAGGAACTTCACGCGGGCCGCCGCGCGCCTGCACATCGCGCAGCCGCCGTTGAGCCGGCAGATGCAGCAACTGGAAGAAACCCTGGGCGTGGCACTGATCGAAAAAGGGTCGCGGCCGCTGCGGCTGACGGAAGCGGGCGAGTTTTTCCTCGCCCATGCGCGGCCCCTGCTCGACCAGGTGCGCGACCTGCAGGCGATGACGCAGCGCGTGGGCAAGCTGGAACGCACGCTGTCGATCGGCTTTGTCGCCTCGACGCTGTATGGAGAATTGCCCGACATCGTGCACCGTTTTTGCGAGCGCCATCCCGAGGTCGACGTGACCCTGCATGAAATGACGACGGTGCAGCAGCTGAAAGCCCTGAAGGAAGGCCGCATCGACGTGGGTTTCGGGCGATTGAAAAGCGAAGACCCCAGCATCCGCCGCATCCTGCTGCGCGAGGAGCGGCTGGTGGTGGCCCTGCCACCCGGCCACCGCCTGGCCAAGGGCGAAGGCGGATTGCGCCTGACGGACCTGACCCACGAAACCCTGCTCGTGTACCCGAAAGCGCCCCGCCCCAGCTTTGCCGACCAGGTGCTGGCCATGTTCAGCGAAGGCAATGTCACGCCGGGCCCCGTGACGGAAGTGCGCGAGCTGCAGATTTCCATGGGACTGGTGGCGGCCGGCCAGGGCATTTCCATCGTGCCCGAAAGCGTGCAAGCCATGCATCACCGGAATGTCGTGTACCGCAAGCTCGACGACAAGCATGCGTTCTCGCCCATCTTATTCAGCATGCGGCATAGGGACCGCTCGCCCGAGTTGGAAAACATCCTCGCCGCCGTGTACTCGATCTACGATGAACACGGCATCGCGCACGTCAAGGAAAGCCTGTAGCTATGACTACGCGGCGTCGGCCAGCAATTCCGGGCGCAGCGCGCGGATGCGCAGTTCCGTGAAATAGCCGCCCGCCTCGTTGTAGCGCAGGTAGTGGCGGCCGCAGTTCATGCAGCGGGCCACTTGGCTCAGGTTCGCCGGATAGTAGCGCGGCGCGATGGGTGCATCGATGCTGTCGTAGCGCGTGCCGTGCGGGTGGTACTCGGCAAACGTCGGCTCCTCGTACGGGTCCTCGCGCAGGGTGCCGACTTCTTCAAAGCGGTCCAGCTCCAGCGAGGTAGGCAGGCGCTGCCAAGCGTCGAGCGGGACGGCGCAGCAGCTGCATTTTTTTGTCACCAGCGCCGACGCGGCGGCCAGTGCGGACAAGGCGGGAAAGTCGATGAATACCATGTTCAGCCGTTACAAGGGGGCGGCCCATGGCAACGAGCCTGGCCGCACCCCTTATTCTAGCGCAGTCGCATCCTGCCGATACGCGCACCGCATTTCGCCAGGACCAGCTCCAGCAGCAACAGCATGCCGCCGGAAACGAGCAGCAGCGGCATCAGCGCACACATGGCGGCCGCCGCCAGCCAGGCCAGCATGGAAGGCGACGTCCAGGCGCCCGGCAGCAGCTTGGGCAAGCCCAGCGAGCCTGGCAAGCGTCGCTTGAAAAACATCACCCAGCCCGACACCAGCGAGAACAGCACGCTGGCGCCAAAGAGCAGCAGCAAGGCCTGGTTCCACCAGCCGAATTCGCCGCGGTGAAATGGAATGCCGATGGCGGTGGCCTTGCCGAACGCCGTCTGCGCCTCCCAGCCCGCATAGTACAAAGGCTTGCCGCTGTAGGCATCGAATTGCAGGTCGAAGCGCAAGGTGGGCTGGCTGCGGTCGGCCATCGTGGCGCGCCACACATCGTCCTGGCTGGCCGGCGCCGTCAGCTGCACGGCGATGGCCGGCGCATGGCTGCGCGCCACTTGCCACGCATCCTGCCAGTCGAGCGGCGCGCCCTCCTCGCGCGAATGCAAGCCGCGCGGCGCGGGCGGCGACGCCTGGCCGCTGACGTCGCGCAGCGCGCGGATACGCCCGCCTGCCTGCTGGCTCCACGTCAGCCCGGTCGTCAGGATCACGAAGCTGACGATACCGAGCGCCACGCCGAGAAACGCATGCCACTGGCGCCAGCCATTGCGGCCCTGCGCGCCCCGCTTCGGCAAGCCTGATTGCGCGCCGCGCGGCCACCACAGCACCACGCCCGTCACCAGCATCACCATCAGCCAGCTGGCGGCCAGCTCGATCATCCAGCGCCAGCCATCATTCTGCAGCAAACGCGAATGCAGTTTCTTGGCCCAGTTGCCGAAACGCTCGCTGCTGGCCAGGCTGCCCAGCACGCGCGCATCATAGGGGTTCACATACATGACGATGGCTTGCGCGGGCAGGCCGAACTTCGGCCTGGCTTTCACCGGCATCCCATGTCCAGCATGTTCATCGTGCGCGCCGCCGGGCGGCGCGAACGCCACCTGCACCGCATCGTCGTGCTGAAACGGCGGCACCACGTGCTGCACCGTCCAGCCACGCGGCGCGGCCCGCTCCGCTGCCGCCACGGCGGCGTCCAGCGGCAGCATGGACGCTTGCGGCGCCACATGATCGAGGTGCTGGTACAGCCTTGCCTCGATCTGCGGCGTGAACACGTACAAAATGCCCGTCAACGTAGCTACGAGGGCAAACGGCGAGGCGATCAGCGCGGCCCAGAAGTGGATGCGCCAGTACAGGCTTTTGCGGCGCGCGATGAGAAAGGTGAAATCGTCCATGGCCGCCCTCACAGTGCGCTATAGGTATAGGACAGGCCCAGCATCACGCTGCGCGGCGCACCGGGCGTGTACTGGTTCTGCGTGTTGGCCGCGTAGCTACCCGTGCCCGCGTAACTGCTGCTGGCCGAATCGGCGTAGCGCTTATCCATCAGATTGCGCACCTGCGCCCACGCTTCCAGCCCGCGCGCGAGCTGATAATTGGCGCGCAGATTCAGCAGCGCATGGCCCTTGTACTCCACCGTGTTGGCGTTGTTCATCCAGTAGCGGCCCTGGTGCACGGCTTCGAGCGCGATACGCGCGCCCGCCACAGGCTTGTAGCCGACCTCGAACGAGGTGATGTCGCGCGGCGCCTGCGGCATGGTGCGGCCGCTGTAATCGAGGCTGGAGGACACCTGGTAGCGCAGGTAGCGGTGGCGCGCAATGGCCGTGGCGAAGCGCGCGTCGAACGGGCCGCTGTCGTAGGTCAGGCCCAGCTCCAGCCCCTCGCTGCGCGTGCGCCCCGCATTGCGGTTTTCGCTATTCCCCGGTGACACGGTATAGCTGACGATGGTGTCGCGCCCGTCGAGCCGGTACAGGGCCGTATCGAGTTTCAAACGCCCCTGCAAAAAAGCCCAGCGCAAGCCCAGTTCATAGTTGTTGTAGACGGACGGCTGCAAGTTGGCGATGCCCGTCTTGCCATACAGCTGGCTCACTTCGGGCGGCGTGAAGCCCTGGCTGACGTTTGCATACGCGCTGCCCGCATGGCCGATGGCGTAGGTGGCGCCCAGCTTCGGGCTCACATGCGAAAAGCTGCGCGACTCGTCGGGCGCGCCGTAACTGACGCTGCCGCCCGGCGCCAGCCTGTTATGGTAGTCGTAGCGGATGGCGTCCGAACGGCCGCCCAGCACCACGCGCGTGCCAGGCAGCGGAGAGAACTCCCATTGCGCGAAGACGGCCGTGTTGAGGATGTCCGTCTGGTAGTCGCGCACGCCCTGCGGATTGGACGCATTGGCCAGCGAGTAGCGCAGGTAGCGGCCCGTGGCCGCATCGCGCACGATGGACAGGTTATCGCTGACAAAGGGATTGTCGCTCTTGTCGACATACACGCCGGCGATCAGGCGCGAACGCAGCCAGGCGAATTCCTGCTGGTGCTTCACGTCCAGCCCCAGTGAATCGACGTGGTTGTTGTTGATGACGCCCTTGCACAGCATGCCGACGCAACTGCCGATGGAGTACGCGGGAAGCTGTCCATGGTCGTTCTTGCGCGTAAACACCGTGATGGTGCTCGTGCCATTGGCCGTCGTCTGCCCTTCCCACGCCAGATTCATGCGCGTGGTCTTGTCCTTACGGTAGGTGAACGTATTCAGGCTCTTGCCAGGATTGTTGTGATAATCGTTCTCGAACAGGCTGCCCGTCATGGCCGCATCGAGATCCGTGTGGACGATCGTGGCGCGCAGCTGCGACGTGGGACTGAGCGCATAGTCGGCGCGCAGCGAGAACGAATCCTTGTCGCCATAGCTGTACTCTTGCCAGTTGTCGCGCGAACGGCGCGAACTGTAATGGGAAAAACGCAGTCCCAGCGGACCCCAGGTATCGCTGGCGGCCGTGTCGTAGCGCGTGTAGCCGCCCACGTTATCGCGCCGCAGGCCCACGCTTGCCGTCGGTGTCGCGCTGGCGCCGGCCGTGAGGAAGTTGACGGCGCCGCCGACGGCATTGCTGCCGTACAGCGAGGAAGCGGCGCCCTTCACCACCTCCACGCCGCTGGCTCCCGCTATGTTCATCTCGTTGAGAGAATTGTGGTTGAAGACGCCCAGCGGACGGATGGGAATGCCGTCTTCCAGGTACTGGTAGACGGCATTGGTGCCGATGGGCTGGCGGATGCTCATGCTGTGCTGTTCGTTGCCCAGGTCATTCCAGTACACGCCGGCGATGCGATTGAGGATATCGCCCATGGTCTTGGGCTTGTCGCGTTCCAGCGTTTTGGCATTGACGACGCCGATGGCCTGCGGCGTTTCGGACAGCCACGATTGCGCGCGCGAGCCGGAAACGACGACGGTGTCGATGGCGTGATCAATTTGGTCAGGTTGCTGCGCCTGCGCGCACGGGTAAGCCACGGTGATGGCCGCGGCCAGCACCAATAATTTCTTGTTCATGTGATTCTCGTCTAAGTGTGCGGATGCGGCGCGTCACACGCCAAGGTGGACGGCGCCAGCATTGAAAATGCAAAAACTCAGGCGAGAGCGGGCGGCGCGCGCGATTGCGCCGTGGACCAGATGAACAGCGGTGCGGGTGACTGGTAGTACAGGGACGGGAAAATGGCCGTGCCGCTGGCCACAAGCAGCGGCAGCACGGGGCTGGTCGGCGGCAGGCCGACGGAGCCCGCATGCGTGGAACAGAAGGCGCAATGCTCCATCTGCATGACCTTGCCGCCGGACT
Organism: Janthinobacterium sp. BCJ23; assembly: GCF_059617945.1. NCBI lineage: Bacteria > Pseudomonadati > Pseudomonadota > Betaproteobacteria > Burkholderiales > Oxalobacteraceae > Janthinobacterium > Janthinobacterium sp. BCJ23. Next base: position 528,745 of record NZ_JCAQAW010000003.1, read on the forward strand.
TTTCATCGGCGGCGCCGTCACCGGCCTGCACAAGCTGGACAAAACGGATGCCGGCCACCGAGCAGATTTCCGCCCAACCGGAGCCGGATTCCTGCTTGGCGCTGGCGACGGCCTGGGAAATCGATGGCGCGAGCGCCGCCAGCAGGATCGCGAAACAGGCGATCCAGGCGGCGAAGCGGCGCGTGAACAAGGTCATTCCCATGGCCGCATTTTACCAGCGGCCGCCGGGACTGGGTAGCGGAAAGCGGCTCAGGCGGCCGGGCAGGCGGCGTTTCCGCTGTCAAAAGCGCGCACGACACTTGCCGTATCGGCGGCGATGCGGTTCACGGCGCGGCGGTGACCGAGCACCAGTTCATCGTAGCCGGCGCCCACTTTTTCATTGGCGATCGTACGGCACGTCACCACCTTGTTGCTGGCCAGCTGGCGCACGCTCCACACAGCGTCGATCAGCGCATACTGTCCCATCACCGACTCGAAACGCTGCACATTGGTGCTGATGCGGTACACGGGCAGCTTGTCCGGGTATGGCGTGCGGAACACGTCGATGGCGCCCAGGTCGTTCGTCACGGCCGTCGACAGGGCCTGGCCGATCTCGCCGGCCAGCGGCCCCGCCCAGCGCTGCTGCTCCAGCAATTCGATGCGGCCCGACGGCGCCGTCACAACAAACTGGTTACGGCTCACCTGCTGCGGCACGCTGACGGCCAGCACCTCGACATAATATTTGACGGGCTTGGCCCGCTGCGCGTCGGCGCCGCCGCTCAGCGTATAGAAATGCTCGGGCTGGGGCGTGGAGCAGGCGCTCAGCAGGCTAGCCGCCAGCAGCGCGGAAAAAATCGGTTTCATCATTTTTTTTCATCTCCTTTTTTACCGCGGATCAGGGACTCGGGATGACGTTCCAGGTAATCCGACAGGGCATTGAGCGATTGCAGGGTTTGCGTCAATTGCTGCAAGGCCTGGCGCACGTCCGACTGCAGCGGCGAATCCTTTTGCAGCACCTGTTCGGCCGAACCAAAAGTCTGTTTCGCCGCCGTCAGGGTGTCGCGCATTTCCGGCACCACCTGGCCATCGAGCTGCTTGAACAGGGTATTGGCCTGCTTGATGGTGGCGTTCAGGTTATTGCCGATCTCCGCGTACGGCACCTGATCGAGCTTGCGGGCGATGCTGGCGATCTGCGTCTGCAGTTCATCGAGGGTATTCGGCACGGTCGGTACTTCCAGCGGGTACCTGTTCGGATCGAGCGCCACCTTCGGCGCTTTCGGGAAGAAGTCGAGCGCAATGTACAGCTGGCTGGTCAGCAGGTTGCCCGTGCGTAGCTGGGCGCGCAAGCCCCGGCTGACCATGCGTTCGAGCAGCTGGTGACCGGCCGAGCCTTCCTCATCGTCGACGGCGGCCTTGAAGCGCATGCCCAGGCGGGCCGGGTACAGGTTGACGGTGACGGGCATGCGGAAGTTCTTCTTCACGGGGTCGAATTCGATGCCCACCGAACGCACCTCGCCCAGCACAATGCCGCGGAAGTCCACCGTGGCGCCAGGCTGCAAGCCGCGCAGGGACTGGTCGAAATAGAACACGGTGGTGATCGCCTCGCCATCGGGCTCGCGCATGGCGCTGGCCTCGTCGGCTGCCAGGCGGTAGTTGGTGCCGGCCGGCGCCGGTTCCACGGGTTTGCGGCCATTTTCCGCCTCGAAGGCGATGCCGCCCACCAGCATGGCCGCCAGCGATTGCGTATTCAGTTTGAAACCGTTCGAATCGAGGCGCACATCGACGCCGCTGGCATGCCACCAGCGCGCATCCTTGCCGACAAACTGGTCGTACGGCGCATTGACGAAAACCGACATGGTAATGCCATTGCCATCCTTGTCCAGCGCGAAGCTGACCACCTTGCCCACGCGCAGGCGATGGAAGAACAGGGGCGAGCCCACGTCGACGGAGCCGAGGCTGGCCGCATGCAAGGTGTACAGCTTGCCCTTCTGGTCTCCCGCCACGGCGGGCGGGCTCTCCATGCCGATGAAGTTCTCCTTTTTGGCTTCCGACTTGCCCGTGTCGACGCCGATGTAGGCGCCCGACAGCAAGGTGCCCAGCCCCGTCACGCCGCTGGCACCGATCTGCGGGCGCACCACCCAGAAGCGCGAATCGGCGGTGGCGAAGCGGCGCGCTTCCTTGCTCATGTCGATCGTCACGAGCACCTTGCTCAAGTCGTCGCCCAGGGTGATGGCGCGCACCTGGCCGATATCGACATCCTTGTACTTGACCTTGGTCTTGCCCGGCTCCAGGCCTTCGGCGCTCTTGAAGCTGACCGTCACCGTGGGTCCCTGATCGAGGATGGACTTGGCGGCCAGGCCGGCGCCGATCAGCGCGGCCAGCAGCGGAATGAGCCACACCAGCGACGGCAGCCAGCGGCTGGCCGGGTCCACATCGGGTTCGGGCAGAGGCCGCGCGCCGGTTTCGGCAAGGTCGCCCGTTTCTTTGTCAGCCATGCTGTTCTCCAATCACTGTATTGTTTCCGGTATTTGCCGCACTGCTGCGTTTTTCATCCTCGGCCGCCTTGTCATCGACGGGGTCCCAGATCAGGCGCGGGTCGAACTGCATCGCCGCCAACATGGTCAGCACCACCACGGCGCCAAAGGCCAGCGCGCCGGGTCCGGCCGTGATCACGGCCAGCGACTTGAAGCGCACCAGCGCCACCGTCAGGGTGACGACAAAGATGTCGAGCATGGACCAGCGGCCGATGAATTCGACCATGCGGTACAAAATGGTGCGCTGGCGCGGCCGCCAGCGCGAACGCCGCTGCGCCGTGAACGCCAGCAGCGCCAGCACGCCCAGTTTCAGCATCGGCACGACCACGCTGGCGATGAAAATGATGATGGCCAGGCCCTTCGAGCCGCTGGTCCAGAACAGCACCACGCCGCTCATGATGGTGTCGTCCTGCGCGCCGAACAGCGATTGCGTCACCATCACGGGCAGCAGGTTGGCGGGAATGTAGAGGATCATGGCGGCGATCAGCAAGGCCCAGGTGCGGTTGATGCTGTCCGGTTTGCGCACATGCAGGGCCGTGCCGCAGCGCACGCACGCCAGGTGCCTGCCCTTGCCCAGAGGCGGCGCCACCAGGCCGCAGGCATGGCAGGGCAGCACCTTCTCCTCCGGCGCGAAAGCCTTGTAGCGGATGCCGGGCAGCGCCTGGCGGGTCAGGTCGTCGCCCAGGTTCCACAGGGCCTTGGGGTCGAACGAGACGACGATGGCCAGCATCAGGGTCAGCGCGCCAAACGCGAACAAGCCAGGTTGCGGCAGCACCGTGGCCAGGCTGGTCATCTTGACGACGGTGATCAGGATGCCGATCATCAGCACCTCCGTCATGCCCCATTCACGCGCTGTCTGCACGGCGCGCAGCACGCGATTAAAGCCCGGCACCTTGACGCCGCCGCGCAAGCCCAGCGCCACATACAGCAGGGAACCGAGTTCAATGGCGGGAAAGAGGATGGTAAACAGGAAGACCATCGTCGCCACGATGTGCATCTGCTCGGACCACAGCACGCGGATGGAACCGAGCAAGGTGGCGCTGGAGGTCAGGCCATTGACGTCGAGTTCGACGATGGGGAAAAACTGGGCGATCAGGAAGACGAATGCGGCGCCCAGGGTCAGCGCCACCACCTTGGTCAATTCGGCCGATGCGCCGCGCGCGTGCGCGCCCCGGTACAGCACCGAGCGGCAACGGATGCAGCGCGCCTTTTCGCGTGGACGCAGCGGACGTTTGCGGTACAGCACGCCGCAGTCATGACAGCTAATCAGGTCGTATCGGTGCACAGTGTGAAGTTTGCCAGCGCCCGAAGCGCGACTATCCCATGTCAATGCCAGCCATCATATTACATAGTTGGCATTTTCCTGCACTACGGCACTATTCTTTTGCACGCCCCCGCAGCAGCGTCTCCACGGCGCGGCCGATTTGCAGCACTTGATCGTCCGCGCCGGCCAGGCCGCAGATGCCCAGCCCCACGGGCAGTTCGCCGTCCGCATGGCACGGCAAGGACAGCGCGCAGCCGTCGAGGAAGTTGATCACGCTGGCGTTGCGCAGCACCAGCCCATTCGTGGCAAAGAAGGTGGCGTCATCCGATTCCAATGGCGCGACCTGCGGCGCGACGATGGCTACGCTGGGCATCAGCCAGGCGTCGTATGGCGCCAGGCGCTGCTCCGCGATGGCGATCAGGCGCGCGCGCGCATCAAGTAAATCGATGTAGTCCGCTGCACCCTGCTGCTGGCCGCGGCGGATGCGCGCCGCCACGCGCTGGTCGTACTGCGCGCCCTTCTCTTCCAGCAGCTCCCTGTGCCAGTGCCAGGCTTCCGCCGCCACCAGCCCGCCGCCGCCATTGATACCCGGCAGTTCCAGCAATTCGGGGAAATCGAACTGCTCCACGAAGGCGCCCGCTTGCCGCAGCTGGTCCAGCGCCGCATCGAAAGCCTGCTGCACCTGCGGCTCCACGTGCGTGCCGACGTAGTCAAGGGTAAAACCGAAACGCAAGCCTTTCAATGCCGGCGCCTGCGCGCCGATGTCATGGCCCGACAAGGCCGCGTACAGGATGGCGCAGCAGTCGACGCTGCGAGCGATGGGGCCGGCCGAATCGAGGGAACGCGACAGGGGCACCGTGCCGGCCAGCGGCACGGAAGCGGCCGTCGGCTTGAAACCGGTCAAGCCGCAAAAAGTGGACGGGATGCGGATCGAGCCGCCCGTGTCTGTGCCCAGCGCGCCGGCCGCCATGTCCAGCGCCACCGTCACGGCGCCGCCCGAGGTGGAACCGCCCGCCACGCGCTCGCCGTCCAGCGGATTGCGCGGCGTGCCGTAATGGGGATTCAAGCCCAGGCCGGAAAACGCGAATTCGCTCATGTTGGTGCGGCCCAGCAGGACGGCGCCGGCCGCGCGCAGGCGCGCCACGGCGCCCGCGTCTGCCTCGGCAGGCGGTGCATCGGCCAGCGCCAGCGAGGCGGCGCTGCTGGTTTGCCCCTTGACGTCGAACAGGTCCTTGATCGAGATGGGCACGCCTGCCAGTGGCGAGGCAACGATGCCGGCGGCGCGCGCCGCATCGCTGGCCCGCGCCTCCATCAGCGCCTGTTCGCCATCGAGGCTGACATAGGCATGGCCGCCCTGCGCCCGGTGCGCCTCGGCGCGCGCCAGCATCTGCTTTGTCAGCGCCACGCTGGTGATGCGGCCGGCGGCCAGGTCGGCGGCCAGTTCTCGGATGGTCTTGGTCATTGTTTTATCCTTCCACGGGCAGGGTTTGCACGGCATAGCGGTGCTGCAGGCGGCGCTGCAAGGCTGGATCATACAGCTCCAGCGCGAACGCGTCGCCATGGCCCATCTCGCCGATGATCGGTTGCGTGCCGCAAAACATGGCGCTGCCCACGGGCAGAGTCGTTTGCCCCGTGTAGCGCTGAATCAGGTCTTCCGGCGACAGCATGCGCGTCACGGGACCGTCCTGGTACAGGGCCGGTACGCCGGCCCGTTCGCGCCAGGAGCGCATCTGCAGCTGGTCCCAGTGGCCGGCCACGTCGGCATAGCGCCACAAGGTGGCGCCCACGGGCTTGCCGCACATCTGCTTCGACACCGTCACGCCATAGCTTTCCACCTTGCGGTCCGTGTGGTCGGAACCGATACCCACCAGCAGGCCGTATTCCGTGGAAAACAGCACGAATTCCGCTTCGCCGGACGAATCGCTGCCCGGCACTTCGATGGCCGCGTCGCTCGATAGCAATGCCGCCGAAACCCTGTAAAACGTCGGCACGCTTTTCGGGCGCGCCACGCCGATGGCTTCCAGTTCGGCGATATGGTGTTCCACCATCGCCATGTCGCGGCCCGTCCAGCCGGCAATGATCAGGTGATCGATGTCGAAGGTGACGGGGCCGTGGCCAGCCAGTTGAAAACGCAATGTCGTCATGATGTTATTCCTCAAGAGGGCCGCGGCCCGTTTCGCGCGCCGCAAAGACGGCGGCGCCGGTGATCAGCAAGGCCGCCGCCACGTACAGCGAGACGGCCACGGTGCTGTTGTACGAGCGATACAGGCTGGCGATGACGAGCGGGGCGAAGCCGCCGCCGATGACGCCGGCCAGGGTGTAGGCCAGCGAGGAACCCGCATAGCGCACCTTGGTGGGGAACTGCTCGATGACGAAGGCCGCTTGCGGGCCGTACATGATGGCGTGGATGACCAGGCCCACGACGACGGCCGTGACGATGGCGGCCGGGCTGGCCGTGTCCAACAAGGTAAAGAAGGCAAACGCCCACACGAGGCCCAGGATGGCGCCCAGCGCATACACGGGGCGGCGGCCAATCTTGTCCGACAGCGCGCCAAACACGGGCACCGCCAGCGCATTGCACGCCGTGCCGACCATGATGGCCGTCAGCGCCAGGGTCGACGACAAGTGCAGCACCGTGGTCACATACGTCAGGGTGAACACCACCACCAGCGCATACAGCACGTCCGAGCCGATACGTACGCCGCCGGCGATCAGCAGACGGCGCCAGTACACGCGCAGCACGTCGCCAATCGGCGCTTCCGCCTTCGCATCCTGCTGGTCGAGTTCCTTGAACAGCGGGGTTTCCTCGATGCCGCTGCGTATCCACATGCCGAACGCCACCAGCAGCAGGCTGGCGATGAACGGCATGCGCCAGCCCCAGTCCATGAATGCTTCATGCGGCAGCAGGTACGTGATCAGGCCGATGCAGCCGGTCGCCAGCAAGGTGCCGAACGATGGTCCCACCTGCGTCCACGAGGCGTTGCGTCCCCGCTTGTCCGGCGCCCCGTGTTCGACGGAGATCAGCACGGCGCCCGCCCATTCGCCGCCCAAAGCGATACCTTGCACGAAACGCAGTGCCACCAGCAGGATGGGGCTCCAGATGCCGGCCGTCGCGTACGTCGGCAAGAGGCCCATCAGGCCCGTCGTCACGCCCATCAGCATCAGGGTCACCACCAGCACCCAGCGCCGTCCCAGCTTGTCGCCCAGATGGCCGAAGATCACGCCGCCGATGGGGCGCGAGATGTAGCCGACCGCATACGTGGAAAAGGCCAGGATGGTGCCCGTCAGCGGGTCGAACGAGGGAAAGAACAGATGATTGAAGATCAGCGCGGCCATGGTGTTGTAGACGGTGAAGTCATACCATTCCAGGGTCGTTCCGACCATGCTGGCCGTGGCCAGGCGGCCCGTCTTGGCCGTCGTGGCCTTCTCGCCCGGTGCCTGGGCTGCCGGATGCGCAGCGTTCGTATATGTGGTCATAGCCTACCTCTCTCGTCAGTTTTATTGCAGGCCCGGCGCAGGATGCTTTGCCCTGCGCCGTGGCCCGTGTCTCGTGTTATCGGTGCCGGCAAGATGCGCGCGGCCGTGTCAGGCCGCGTGCAGGTCCGCCTCGCGCAATTGCCAGGACAACTGCAGGATGGCCGCCTGTTCCGCATCGAGTCCCAGCGCCGCGCTGGCGGCATTGGCGGCCGCCATGGCGGCGCTTTCGGACGACGCGTCGATCAGGAAAATCGGGTCGAGCACGCGGCCCTCCGTCCGTTCCGCCGGCAAGGGGCCGGACAGATTCGCGTCCGGTGTCAGCAGGCGCGTGGCGATGACGCCGTCGATCTGCAGCAGCTTCGTTCCCAGCGTGGTCATGGCGTCCACGGCTTGCGCATCCTGGCCGATGGCGGGCGCGCCCAGGCGCAGCACGGCCAGCCAGGCGCCCGTGCCCATGCCCGTTTCCGCCTCAATGGCACATACACGGCGCATCGGGTCGACCATGCGCTGCAAGTTCGTCAGCGACCATGGCGTCTGCTGGCCGAAAGCCTTGAAGTAGTCGGGCGTCTGGAAGGCGCCCAGCGACACGGTGCGGTACAGGCCCAGGTATTTGCGCGGGCCGCGCACGCTCTGGTAGCGCGTGCCGCTGACGAAGCCGGGAATGCGCACGCGCTCTTCCACGTGTTCGCGATCGTACCAGCGGTTGAAATCGCGTTCGTGTTCGGGGTCGGCGCTGGTCCAGACAAACAGGATGCCTGGCAAGGTGGGGGACGTCGTCATGATGGTTCCGTTCTGCGTTATGGGTGGTGTGCCAACCCAGAATAGGTGGCACGCCATCACTTGGCAAACGGGTTATTCTGAACGCGACTGATAAGTTTTTCTTGTGGGTGGGGCCAACAATGTTGTCGGATTACGCGCTTGGGCGCTAGTCCGACCTACGCCACAGCGTCAAGCTCCGTACTCCTCCGCAAGCCCCACGCTAAACCGTGCCGCCTCCTCGCACGCCAGCATGGCCACCAGCTGGATCGCTTCCGTGGTGATGTCTTCGCTGTAGCTGATGACGATGCGCTGCGGCGCCAGGCTGCTGGTGCAGGGAATCAGGGCGATGTGGCCCTGCTCGATTTCCTCGCGCAGGGGCGCCAGCGGCAGCACGGCGATGCCGAAGCCCGCTTTGACCAGGCGCACGATGGCGGAGATCGAGCTGACGCAGTGGACTCTTCCCAGCTGCACACCCTCGTCCTGGCACAGCGCTTTCAAGGCCGAATGCGGCTGCGAGCCGCGGTTCATGGTGATGATCGGATGCTGCGCCAGTTGCGCCACCGTGAACGGCACGCCCGTATCGGGCCAGTCGGCGGCCCTGCCGGCCCAGCCCATGGCGATGGCGCCGCTGCCCGTGCTGCGGATATGGTCGCCCGTCAGCATGTCCGTCTGCAGCGCGATATCGAGTTCGCCCTGCTGCAGCTGTTCGTGCAGGCGCCGCGTCGATTCCGACGTCAGCTGAATCTCGATGCCCGGATAGCGCTCCTGCACGCGCTGCAGGAACGGGATCAGCCAAGTATGCACGATGGTTTCGATGACGCCGATGCGCACCTCGCCCGTGATCAGCGCGGGCGAGGAATTGGCCGCATACATGTCGCGGCACAGTTCCAGCATGCGTTCGGCGTACACGAGCAGATTGCGCCCGGCAAAGGTCAGGCGGATTTCACGCGCGTCGCGGTCGAACAAACGCGTGCCGAAATCCTGCTCCAGCGACGCGATGCGGTTCGAGATGGCCGCCTGCGTGATGTGCAGCTTATCGGCCGCCGTGCGAAAGCTGCCCAGCCGCGCGGCCCAGACAAACGCTTCGAGAAAACGGGTATTCAATGGGGGCTCTTCTTCACAGGTTGAGTGTCCGCCCCATTGTAAGCCAAAGCACCCGCCCTATTTCTCGCCCAGGAAGTCCAGCAAGGTCAGGGCCACGATCTTGCTCGCCTTGCGCAAATCGTCGAGCGCCAGGCGCTCGTCGGCCTTCTTCGCGTTCGACTCTGGCACCGTGCGCGGGCCGGCGCCATACAGCACGGCAGGAATGCCACGCTCGCCATACAGACGCGCATCCGCATACAGGGGCGTGCCGACGGCGGGAATGGTCTCGCCCAGAATCGCTTGCGCGTTTTTCTGCAGGCTGCCGACCAGCTGTTCGGAACCGGGCAAGGGCCGCAGCGCGTGCGACAGCAGCAGGCGGCGGATCTCGATACGGATGCCCGGCTCGCCGCGTACGGCGTCCTCGATCAGCGCGCGCACCTGCGCTTCCACCGCCACCGGGTCTTCTTCCGGGATCATGCGGCGGTCCATCTTCATGACCACCTTGCCTGGCACCACATTGGTGTTCGTGCCGCCATCGATACGGCCCACGAGCATGGTGGGCGAGTCGATGCCCGCCACTTTGGACTTGATCTTTTTCAGCTCCGGCAGCTGGCCATAGATGGCATTGAGGATCTTGTTCGCCGCCTGCAGCGCATCGTGTCCCGTCTCCGGCATGGAGCCGTGGCCCGACTTGCCGTGCACGGTGATTTCCAGCTGCAGGCAGGCGTTGTGCGCCGTGACGATGCCGTAGCTGAAACCGGCGGCGATGACGAAATCGGGCTTCGTCAGCTGCTGTTCCAGCAGCCAGCCCGGCCCCAGCAAGCCGCCGAATTCCTCGTCGTACGTAAAATGCAGTTCCAGTTGGCCTTTGAGCGGAATACCCAACGCTTCGAGCGCGCGCGCGGCAAACACATAGGTGGCGAAATCGCCTTTCGACACGGCCGTCGCGCGGCCATAGATATAGCCGCCGTCGATCTGCCCGCCGTACGGCGGATACGTCCAGTTGTCGCCGGGCGGCACCACGTCGCCATGCGCATTCAAGGCCACGGTCGGACCGCCCGCCGCATAGGGCCGGCGCACGATCAGGTTGGTGATGCTCTGCATGCCATACGCTTCCACCTGGTCCGCCGGCACGGCGTGCTTTTCCGCGTTCCAGCCATACGCCTGCAGCAGCTGCGCCACCAGGTCCGCATGGGGCGCGTTATTGCCGGGCGGCGTATCCGTCGGCTGCTGCACCACCTTCTGTAAAAATTCGACTTCCTCATCGAAGTGTTCGTCGATCCAGGCCGTGATTTTTTCTGCGTGCGTAGTCATTTTGCTCCTTGCATGGTCTGTTGCAGCCAGGCGCCAAGCTCGCTGCGCTCGGCCTCCGTCATATTGGTCAGGTTCCCGATCGGCATGGCTTTCAGCTCGATGGCCTGCTTGTAGATTTGCGCCGCGTGCTGGCGTATTTCCATTTCATTATCGAACATCATGCCGGCCGGCGCCGTGGCAAAGCCGGCCTGCGTGGGCTGGGCCGAATGGCAGGTGGCACAGCGCTGGGCGATGATGGCATGCACGGCCTTGAACTGCGCGGACGGGTCCACTGCGGCCACGGCAGCTACCGGCGCTGGCGCCTTCGGTGCGATGGCGACGGCAACAGCCAGGAGCAACGCCACGCCGAGAGCCGGATAACGCCACTCGACACGTCCCTTGTGGCGCAGGTTGAAGAAGTGGCGGATGAAGACGCCGGCCGCCATGATCAGCGCCAGCACCAGCCACGCGTGGTCGTTCCGGTAAGTCATCGCGTAGTGGTTGCTGATCATGATGAACAGCACGGGCAACGTGAAATAATTGTTATGCACGCTGCGCTGCTTGGCCTTCAAGCCATGCTTCGGGTCGGGCAGCTTGCCGGCCGCCATGGCCTCGACCATCTTGCGTTGGCCGGGAATGATCAGCATCAGCACATTGGCCACCATGATGGTGCCGATCATGGCGCCCACGTGGATGTAGGCGGCGCGCCCGCTGAGCAAATGCGTGAGCACGTAGGCGGCGCCGACGATCAGCGCGAACACGGTCACGCCGAACCACAGTTCATGTTTGGCCAGCGGGGAACGGCACAGCAGGTCGTACACGGTCCAGCCGATGACGAGGGTGGCGATGCCGATGCCGACGGCCTGCCCGCTGGATATGTCCGCCACGGCCTTGTCGATCATCATGGCCTGCGCATTGAAGTAGTAGGCAATCGTCAGCAGCGCAAAACCGGACAGCCACGTGGAATACGCTTCCCACTTGAACCAGTGCAGTTCCTTCGGCAGTTCGGCGGGCGCCACCAGGTATTTTTGCGGGTTGTAGAAGCCGCCGCCATGCACGGCCCACAATTCTCCCGACACGCCCTTCTTCGCCAGCTCGGAGCCGCGCGCGGGCGGGCGGATCGAGTTGTCGAGCCAGACGAAATAAAAGGAAGCACCGATCCAGGCGATGCCCGTGATGACGTGCAGCCAGCGGACGATCAAGTTCAGCCACTCAAGGCCGTACGGGATCAGGTAGGCGAATACTTCCATAAATTTCCTCTAGTCAGACCGAACCAATATTCGTGCCAATCTACACAAGATAAACGGATTTACCGCCCATCACATGAAATATATCGTATATTTAACATATTCAAATCGATATACAACAGAGGCGCCGCCACATGTCCAGCCTGCCGCAACACCTCGACCTGCACCTGATCCGCATCCTTTACCTGCTGCTGGTGGAAAAGAATGTCTCGCGCGTGGCATTGAAGCTCAACCAGCCGCAGCCTTCGATTTCCGCCTCCCTGCGCAAGCTTAGAGAATTGACGGGCGACCCGCTGCTGGTGCGCGGCGCGCGCGGCATGGTGCCGACCCAGCATGGCGAAAGCCTGCTCAATCCGGCCAAGCGCATCCTCGACCAGACGGAAAGCCTGTTCGTCAAGAAGACGCCGTTCGTGGCGCAGGAAGAGGCGCGCACCTTCCATATCGCCGCGCCCGACTACCTGGACAGCCAGTTCCTGCCCAACGTGGTGGCCTTGCTGCGCCGCGGCTCGCCGAAAAGCCGCGTCGTGCTGCATAGCCTGGGGCCGGGCATCGACCATATCCGCCAGCTGTCCGATGGTGGCCTGGACCTGGTGATCGCCAACTGGGATGAACCGCCCGCGCACCTGCACATCTCGAAGCTGTTCGAAGACCCCATCATCTGCGCCATGCATGCGGAAAACGCCTACGCGCGGCGCACGGCCAGCGATGCGATGACCCTCGACGATTATCTGAGCCTGCCCCACGTGGCGCCGTCGCAGATGATGCCCGGCTACCACGGCGTGATCGATTCCTTCCTCGAACGGCAAAATCTGCAGCGCAACGTGGTGGTGGAGTCGGCGTACTTCGGCCTGATTCCCTACATGCTGACGCAGACGGATCTCGTGCTGACCACGGGCCGGCAATTCATGCGCTTCTATGAAAAGACCCTGCCGCTGAAAACGTACACCGTGCCCCTGAAATTTCCGCCGATGCGCTTTTACCAGCTGTGGCACCAGCGCGTGCACCAGGCGCCCGAGCACAAATGGCTGCGCGACCAGGTCAGCGCGGCCGCCAAGGCGCTGGTGCAGCGATAGCCGCTATCAGCGCGCGCATATAATGGACGCAGAACGGGGCGCTATCATCACCGCTTGCATGATCGGAAAACCATGACCACCCTTTCAGACCTGAACGCCGGCAGCCCGGCAGACTTTATCGTACGGCTGCACGGCATCTACGAACATTCGCCCTGGATCGCCCAGCGCGCGGCCGCCGCCCGGCCGTTTGCCAGCCTGACGGCACTCAAGACGGAACTGCAGCGCGTGCTGGCGCAAGCCTCGCCCGAAGAGCAGCTGGGGCTGATCCGCGCCCACCCTGAGCTGGCCGGCAAGGCCGCCATCGCCGGGCAGCTGACGGCGGAATCGACGCGCGAACAGGCCAAGTCCGGCCTGAACCTGTGCAGCGCCGAGGAATTTTCCACCCTGCAGCGCCTCAATAGCGACTACAACGCCAAGTTCGGCTTTCCCTTCATCCTGGCCGTCAAGGGCCCGACGGGCGAAGGCTTGACGCGCCAGGACATCATCGCCACGTTTGCGCGGCGCCTGAAAAACCGCCACGCCGATGAACTGGCCGAATCGCTGCGGCAAATCAAGCGCATCGCCGAGCTGCGGCTGAACGAGCTGTTCGACGTGCGCCTGGAGTTCGGCCCGGCCATCATGCAGCAGGCGGAAACCCTGGCCGGCTGGAGCGACAGCGATTACAACCTGACCTGCGCGTACCTGACGCCGGCGCACCAGAAAACGGCCGCGCAGCTGGCCGACTGGATGCGGGACGCGGGCATGCAGGTACACATCGACGCCGTCGGCAATGTGGTCGGCCGCTATCTGTCCGACACGCCCGATGCAAAAACCCTGATGACGGGATCGCACTACGACACGGTGCGCAATGGCGGCAAGTACGACGGCCGGCTGGGCATCGTACTGCCGATTGCCGTCGTGCGCCATCTGCATGAACGGGGCGAAAAGCTGCCGTTCCATTTCGAGGTCGTCGGCTTCGCCGAAGAAGAAGGCGTGCGCTTCAAGAGCACGTTCTTGGGCAGCACGGCCATCACTGGCAAGTTCGACGTGTCGCTGCTGGAGCAGTTAGACGCGGACGGCGTGAGCATGCGCGACGCACTGGCCGCCGCCGGCCACGAAGCGGGCGCCATCGGCGCCATCGCGCGCGATCCCGCCAGCTTGCTCGGCTATGTGGAAGTGCATATCGAACAGGGTCCCGTGCTGCTCGAGCGCGACCTGCCGCTGGGGATCGTCACGGCGATTGCCGGCAGCTCGCGCTACCTGGTCAATCTTGGCGGCGTGGCCAGCCACGCGGGCACCACGCCCATGACCATGCGCAAGGACGCGGCCAGTGCTGCCGCCGAAATCATCCTGCTGGTGGAACAGCGCTGCAGCCAGGGGGAAGCGCTGGTGGGCACCGTGGGCCAGCTGCACGTGCCCAACGGCTCCGTCAACGTGATCGCCGGCGCCTGCACCCTGTCGCTCGATATCCGCGCAGCCGTTGATGCCGTGCGCCAGAGCGCCGTCGACGATATTCTCGATGGCATCGCCGCCATCTGCGCGCGGCGCCAGATCGACTACCAGCTGGAACTGCTGCTGTCGGCGCGTGCGGCGCCGTGCGCACCGTGGCTGATGGCGCAGCTGGCGCAAGCCGTGGAATCGGTGGGCATCGAACCATACGCATTGCTGTCGGGCGCCGGCCACGACGCCATGGCCATGGCCGCCATCACCGACGTGGCCATGCTGTTTACCCGTTGCGGCAATGGCGGCATCAGCCACAACCCGCTGGAAACCATGACGGCCGACGACGCCGACATCGCGGCGCGCGCGCTGCTGGCGTTTTTGCGCGGCTTCCAGCCGAAGCCATAAGGTTACACCGCCACGGCCCGCTCCAGCATCGCGTGCAGCAGCACGTTGCAGCCCGCTTCCAGGTGCTCGGGCTTGGCGTCTTCGATTTCATTGTGGCTGATGCCGTCCTTGCATGGCACGAAGATCATGCCGGCCGGCGCCAGCCGGGCCGCGTAGATGGCGTCGTGGCCGGCGCCAGACACCACGTCCATCACGGAGTAGCCGAGTTTTTCCGTGGCGTTGCGCACGGCGCCCACGCAGTCGGGGTGGAACGGGCATGGCGGGTAGTAGGATACCCTTTCCAGTGAAATGCCCATGCCCGTCCTGTCGCGCGTGGCGTCGATGAAGGCCGTGATCTCGCCATGCATGGTGTTGAGCAGTTCGTCGTTCACATTGCGCAGGTCGATGCTGAATTTGACCTCGCCGGGAATCACGTTGCGGCTGTTCGGGAACACCTGCACCATGCCCACCGTGCCGCGCCCGTACGGCGGGTAGCGGTTGGCAATCGCCACCACTTCCTGCATGATGGTGGTGGCCACCTGCAGCGCATCCTTGCGCAAGCCCATGGGGGTGGGACCCGCATGCGCTTCCATGCCCGTCACCACACAGTCGTACCACGACAGGCCCATCACGGCAGGCACGACGCCGATGACTTTATCGGCATCTTCCAGCACGGGGCCCTGTTCGATATGCGTTTCAAAGTAGGCGCCTATCGGATGGTCGCCCGGCACCTGCTCGCCCTTGTATCCGATGCGCGCCAGTTCCTCGCCCACGGTTTTGCCTTCCGTGTCTTTCGCTGCATACGCCGTTTCGAGCGAAAAGGCGCCGCAAAATACGCCGGAACCCATCATCACGGGCACGAAACGCGAGCCTTCCTCGTTGGTCCAGAAGGCCACTTCGATGGGCGCCTGCGTCTTGATCTTCAGATCGTTCAGTGTGCGCACCACTTCCAGTCCGGCCAGCACGCCGTAGTTGCCATCGAACTTGCCGCCAGTCGGTTGCGTGTCGATATGGCTGCCCGTCATCACGGGCGGCAAGGTGTTATCTACGCCGTCACGGCGCATGAAGACATTACCGATCTGGTCGATCGTGATGCTCATGCCCGCTTCGCGCCCCCAGCCCACCACGAGGTCGCGTCCCTGCTTGTCCAGGTCCGTCAGGGCCAGGCGCTTGACGCCGCCCTTCGCTGTCGCGCCAATCTGCGCCAGCTCCATCAGGGCCGCCCACAATCGTTCGCCATTGATACGCAATGCATCCATCGTCAACTCCTTATGCTGTCGTGGCGGAAAAGGCGGGACGCTCGATATAGCGCCCGGCCCCTTCGACGGCCATCAGTTCGCCCTGGTGAAACACCACCTTGCCGGCGGCAATCGTGGTGCTGGGGATGCCGCGCACGGTGCGCCCTTCGAAGACATTGAAGCCTCCTTTGGCGAACTGCGTGGCGGCGGAAATGGTGCGCGTGCCCTGCGGGTCCCACAGCACGATGTCGGCATCGCTGCCTGCGGCGATGACACCCTTGCGCGGATACATATTGAAAATCTGCGCCGCATTGGTGGAACTGACCTTGACGAATTCGGAAGGCGTGAGCATGCCGGAATTGACGCCAGCGTCCCACACGACGGCCATGCGTTCCTCGACGCCGCCGCAGCCGTTCGGGATGCGCGTGAAGTCGTCCTTGCCGGCCGCCTTCTGCTCGGCGCAGAAGGTACAGTGGTCGGTGGCCGTCGTGTGCAGGTTGCCGCTTTGCAGGCCGTGCCACAAGGCCGATTGATGGTGCTTGCCGCGAAACGGCGGGCTCATGACGTGACCCGCCACGTAATCGAAATCATTGCTCTGGTAGACGCTGTCGTCGATCACCAGGTGGCCCGCCAGCGCCTCGCCATACACGCGCTGGCCGTTGGCGCGCGCCCGCGTGATGGCGTCGAGCGACTCGGCGCACGAGACGTGCACGATGTACACGGGGGTATTGAGGACATTCGCAATGGCGATGGCGCGGTTGGCCGCCTCCGCTTCCACGGCCGGTGGGCGCGACAGCGGATGCGCCTGCGGTCCGGTGATCCCCTTCTTGAGCAAGGCTTGCTGCAATTGAAAAACCAGCTCGCCGTTTTCCGCATGCACGGTGGGCAGCGCCCCCAGTTCCAGCGAACGGGTAAAGCTTTTCACCAGGGTTTCATCGTCGGCCATGATGGCGTTTTTATAGGCCATGAAATGCTTGAAGCTGTTCACGCCATGCTCGCGCACGAGGGTGCCCATCTCCGCATGTACCTGCTCGCTCCACCATGTGATCGCCACGTGGAAGGTGTAGTCGCCGGCCGCCTTGGCCGACCACTCGCGCCATTGGTGATAGGCCTCGATCAAGGATTGCTTCGGCGCGGGAATGACGAAGTCCATGATGGTGGTGGTGCCGCCTGCCAGCCCCGCCGCCGTGCCCGTGAAAAAATCGTCGGACGTTACGGTGCCCATGAAGGGTAAATTCATGTGCGTGTGCGTGTCGATCCCGCCCGGCATCACGTACAGGCCGCCCGCGTCGATCACGGTAGCCCCTGCCGGTACCGCCAGGTTCTCGCCGACGGCGGCGATGATGTCACCCTCGATCAGCACATCGGCGCGAAACGCGCGGTCGGCGTTGACGACGGTACCGCCACGTATCAGTGTAGTCATCTTGTCTCCTTCAGTGATTACGACTGCGGCGCCTGCTGCACGTGCGCCACGGCCTTGCCCTTCATCATGACGCCGTACACGACGGCGGCGATGGCCACGCCCACGAACCAGGCGTAGGTGTAAATGGTTTTGAAGCCTTCGGCCACGTTGGGAAACGCCGTGGGAAAGGCCGCGTTCAAAAAGCCCGGGATGTTCGGCAGCACGGCGATGACAAAGGCGATCAGCGCCGCCATGTTCCAGCCATTGCCATATGAGTAGACGCCGTCGTCGCGGTACAGCTGCTTCACATCAAGCTGCGTCTTGCGCACAAAATAATAGTCGACGATGAGGATGCCGGCGATGGGTCCCAGCAGGGCCGAGTAGCCGATCAGCCACGTGAAGATATAGCCCTGCGTCGACTCGAGCACCTTCCACGGCATCATGACGATGGCGATGAAGGCCGTGATGTAGCCGCCCATCTTGTACGAAATCTGCTTCGGCGCCAGCGAGGAAAAATCGTACGCCGGGCCCACCAGATTGGCCGCCAGGTTGACGCTGACCGTATCGATCAGGAGAATGATCAGGGCGATCAGCACGGCGGCGCCCGTCATGCGGCTGGCCAGGTCGACAGGGTCCCAGATGGCCTTGCCGTACATGACGACGGAACCCGCCGTGACGATGACGGCCAGCATGGCCAGGAGACCCATGGGCACGGGCAAGCCGATCGACTGGCCGATCACCTGGTCGCGCTGCGTCTTGGCGAAGCGTGTGAAGTCGGGGATGTTCAATGCCAAGGTGGCCCAGAAGCCCACCATGGCCGTCAGCGATGGCCAGAAGACGCTCCAGAACTGGCCCGCCTTTTTGCCGCCGGGGATGAACTGCGATGGCTGGTCCAGCAGGCTGGCCACGCCGCCGGCCTTGCTGTGCACCCAGTACAGCAGCACGAAGCAGATGAGGATTTTCAGCGGCGCCGTGTAGGTTTCCAGCTTGCGGATCGATTCCATGCCGTGCAGGATGTAATAGAACTGGATGGCCCAGAACGCCAAAAAGCACAGCAGCTGGCTGCCGTTGATGCCCAGGCCCGCGATCTTCTCGCCGCCCAGCTCATGGCCCACCAGTACGCCCATCAGGGTGTAGATCATCTGCCCGCCGAACCAGGTCTGGATGCCGTACCAGCCGCAGGCGACGATGGCGCGCATCAGGGCGGGCAAGCGAGCGCCCATGGTACCGAACGAGGCGCGCGCCAGCACGGCATACGGGATGCCGTACTTGGTGCCAGCATGGCCGATCAGCAGCATGGGCAGGAGCACGATGGCGTTGGCGAGAAATACCGTGAGCACGGCCTGGTAACCGGACATGCCGCTGTCGATCAAACTGGCCGACAGGGTGTAGGCGGGAATGCACATCACCATGCCGACCCACAGCGCGGCAAAGTGATACCAGCGCCAGGTGCGCTGCGCCGCAGTGGTGGGCGCCAGGTCTTCATTCCAGAGTTGCGTGTTGCCTGAATAGTCGTGGTTCACAGGTATGCTCCATCGGTTGGGAGGGAATCGGTTTTATAGAAACGGCGCGACCTTTAAGTCGATCTAGCTTACCGCAAAGGCCGGCCGCTGTTTACAAATAAAACGCACGCAATAACCGTGCCCTATGCCGACTCCGCCAATGCCCGAGGGTTGCGCGGATCCTGCGTCCAGTTCATGTACGGCTTGCCTGTTGTCTGCGGCACCATCGTGATGCAGCCCTGCACCGGACAGGTGATTTCGCACAAGTTGCAGCCCACGCATTCATCCTTGATCACCTCATAGGTGCGCGTGCCGGCGGCGTCGATCAGCTGCGCAATCGACTGGTGCGACGTGTCTTCGCAAGCCACGTAGCACTTGCCGCATTTGATGCAGTCGTCCTGGTTGATCTGCGCGATGACCTGGTAATTCATGTCCAGGTATTTCCAGTCCGTCGTGTTGGCCACGGCCTTGCCGGAAAAGTCGCTGATGCGTTCATAACCCTTTTCATCCATCCAGCGCGACAGGCCATCCTTCATCTCTTCGACGATGCGGAAACCATGCAGCATGGCGGCCGTGCACACCTGCACGCAGCCGGCGCCCAGGGCGATGAATTCGGCCGCGTCGCGCCAGTTGCCGATGCCGCCGATGCCGGAAATGGGCAAGCCGCGCGTCTGCGGATCGCGGGCGATTTCCGCCACCATGTTCAGGGCGATCGGTTTGACGGCAGAGCCGCAATAACCGCCGTGCGTGCTGGCGCCGCCCACGATGGGCAGGGCCACCATGCGGTCCAGGTCCAGCGAGGTAATCGAGTTGATGGTGTTGATCAGCGAGACGGCGTCCGCGCCGCCCGCCTTGGCCGCGCGCGCCGGCATGCGCACGTCCGTGATGTTGGGCGTGAGCTTGACGATAACGGGTAATTTGCTGTGCTTTTTGCACCAGGCCGTGACCATCTGCACGTACTCGGGCACCTGGCCCACGGCCGCGCCCATGCCCCGCTCCGGCATGCCGTGCGGGCAGCCGAAATTGAGTTCGATGCCGTCCGCCCCCGTCGCCTCGACCTTGGGCAAGATATCGGCCCAGTAGTGCTCTTCGCAAGGCAGCATCAGCGAGACGATCATGGCGCGGTCGGGCCAGTCCTTCTTCACCTGCGTGATTTCGCGCAGGTTGATCTCCAGCGAGCGGTCGGTGATCAGCTCGATATTGTTGAAGCCGACCACTTCGCGGTTCTTGCCGTACAGGGCGGAATAACGCGACGAGACGTTGACGGCGGCCGGGTCTTCGCCCAGGGTTTTCCACACGACGCCGCCCCACCCTGCTTCGAACGCGCGCACCACGTTGTAGGCCTTGTCGGTCGGCGGTGCGGACGCCAGCCAGAAGGGATTCGGCGCCTTGATGCCGCAAAATTCGATGCTGAGATCAGCCATTATGCAGCCTCCACTTTATTGAACAAATCGGAATGGATGGCCAGTGCGGCCAGCTTGCCATGCTGGACGGCTTGCACCGTCAAGTCCTGCCCCGGCGCCACGCAATCGCCGCCCGCATAGATCCCCGGCAGCACCGTGCGAAAGCCCCCATCGACGGCGATCTTGTCGCCTTCACGTTTCAGCAGCGACGCCATCGGGTCATGCAGCACTTCCGTGTCGAGGCTCTGGCCGATGGCCTTGAAGATGGCGTCGGCCGCCACGTCGAACGTTTCCCCCGTTCCCGCCAGACGCGTGCCCTGCATGGCGGTTTTTTCGAAACGCATGCCGGCCACCTTGCCGCCAGCGTCGAGCAGCACTTGCTGCGGCTGGGCCCACGTCAGCATGCGCACCTGGTTCGCCTTGGCGATTTCCTGTTCATGGTGGGTGGCCGTCATGGCGTCGAAACCGCGCCGGTAGACGAGCGTGACTTCCTCGGCGCCCAAGCGCTGGATCTGCACGGCCATGTCGATGGCCGTATTGCCGGCGCCGATCACAATCGCGCGCTTCGGCACGGGCAGCGCGGCCAGGTCGTCCGCCTGGCGCAGCGCGGCGATGTAATCGACGGCGGCCAGCAAGCCCGGCGCATCCTCTCCCGTCAAGCCCAGCTTGCGGCTGGCGCCCAGGCCCAGTCCCAGGAAGACGGCGTCGTACTGCGCGTGCAAGTCGCGCAGCTGCACGTTCTCGCCCAGCGCCTGGCGACATCGGATCTCGATGCCGCCGATGTCCAGCAGGAAGTCGATTTCCTTTTGCGCGAAATCGTCCGTCAGCTTGTACTTGGCGATGCCGTATTCATTGAGGCCACCTGCCTTGTCTTCCTTTTCAAAGATCACCACGTCGTGGCCCAGCATGGCCAGGCGGTGCGCACACGACAGGCCGGCAGGGCCCGCGCCGACAATGGCAACGGTCTTGCCCGTGGCGGCCGCCCGCTTGAAAGGGTGCTGTGCAAAATGCATGTGGTCGACGGCGTAGCGCTGCAAGAGGCCGATCTTGACGGGCTGGCCTTCCGCGTCGTGGTTGCGCACGCAGACGTCTTCGCAGAGGATTTCCGTCGGACAGACCCTGGCGCAGCTGCCGCCCAGGATGTTCTGTTTCAGGATGCCGGCGGCGGCGCCGTTGATGTTCTTGTCGTGGATATTGCGGATGAAGCTGGCCACGTCGATTTCCGACGGGCAGATACGGCTGCACGGCGCATCGTAGCAATACAGGCAACGGGCGCTTTCGATGGCCGCCTGGCGCGCCGTGAGCGGTGGCGCCAGGTCCGTGAAATGGCCCGCCAGTTCTTCATTGGGCAGGGCGGGATGGGGCAAATAGTTCAAAGACTCGATCATCGCGTATTCCTCTTGTTATGTGCGGCCGGCTTGTGATTTGAAACCCTTACTTCATCTGGGGAAAAGCAAATTCCACACCAGCGCTTGCCGTGTTCGGCCAGCGCTGCATCACGGCCTTGTGGCGCGTGTAGAAGCGCACGCCTTCGGGCCCATACGCGTGATGGTCGCCGAACATGCTGCGCTTCCAGCCGCCGAAACTGTTGAAGGCCATCGGCACGGGCAAGGGGATATTGACGCCCACCATGCCGACCTGGATCTGGCGCACGAATTCGCGCGCCACGCCGCCATCGCGCGTGTAGATGGCTACGCCGTTGCCATACTCGTTGGCGTTGATCAGTTCCACCGCATGCACCACGTCAGGACACCGGAGCACGCACAACACGGGGCCGAAAATCTCTTCCTTGTAGATGCTCATGTCGCGCGTCACGTGGTCAAATAAAGTACCGCCGACAAAGAAGCCGTTCTCGCGGCCCGGCACCACGTGGTTGCGGCCATCGACGACGAGAGTTGCCCCCTGTTCCACGCCCGAGGCGATGAGTTTTTCGATGCGCTGCTTGGCGGCCAGGGACACGACGGGACCCATTTCCGCACCATCTTCCATACCGTCGCGCACTTTCAGTGCGGCCGTGCGCGTTGCCAGTGCATCGATCAATTTGTCGCCCGCGTCGCCCACGGCCACCACCACGGATATGGCCATGCAGCGCTCGCCCGCCGAACCGTAGGCCGCGCCGATCAGCGCATCGACCGTCATGTCCATGTCCGCGTCGGGCATCACCACCATGTGATTCTTCGCGCCGCCCAACGCTTGTACGCGCTTGCCGCTGGCGCTGCCGCGCGCATAGATGTATTCGGCGATTGGCGTGGAGCCGACAAAGCTGATCGCTTGCACGACAGGGTGATCAAGCAGGGCGTCGACCGTCACTTTATCTCCCTGTACCACGTTGAAGACGCCGTCGGGCAAGCCCGCATCCTTGAGCAGTTTCGCGTGCAGCAGGGACGCCGACGGATCGCGCTCGGACGGTTTCAAGACGAAGGTATTGCCGCAGGCGATGGCGACGGGGAACATCCACATCGGCACCATCACGGGGAAATTGAATGGCGTGATGCCGGCCACCACGCCGAGTGCCTGGCGCATAGACCAGGCGTCGATGCCGCGCGAAATCTGGTCCGTGAATTCGCCTTTCAGCAGTTGCGGAATACCGACGGCAAACTCCACCATCTCGATGCCGCGCGCCACCTCACCCTGCGCATCGGCAAAGGTCTTGCCATGCTCGCGCGTGAGCATGGCGGCAAATTCGTCCGTATGCTGCTGGCACAGCTGCAGATAGCGGAACAGCACACGCGCACGCGTCAATGGCGGCGTGGCCGACCACGAGGGAAAGGCGGCGGCGGCCGCCTGCACTGCCGCGTCGACGTCTTCCACAGTGCCCAGCGCTACCCTGGCCACGGGTTCGCCCAGGGCGGGGTTGTAGACGTCGCCATAGCGGCCACTTTGGGTGTCGACTTTGGCGCCGTTGATGTAATGGGTAATGGTATCGAGATCGTTCATGGTGTTCCTTTTTAACCCCAAGAGCAGAGGCCGGGGTCAGACCCGGCGGGTCTGACCCCGGATGTTGTTTTGTGTTTGCCGTTCAATCGAGATTTTTGAGTACCTTGGCCAGCTTGCCAAACAACTCGTCGACATGCTGTTTTTCCAGCACCAGCGGCGGCGACAGGGCGATGATGTCGCCCGTCGTGCGTATCAGCACGCCGTCGGCGAAGGCCTGCTTGAAGGCGTTGAAGGCGCGCGTGCCGGGTTTGCCGGCGATGGGATCAAGTTCGATGCCGGCGATCAGGCCGATGCTGCGCAAGTCGATCACGTGCGGCAGGCCTTTCAGGGAATGCACGGCGTCGCTCCAATACGCCTGCATCGCTTTAGCGTGACCGAGGATGTCCTGTTCCTCGAACACTTGCAGGGTCGCCAGCGAGGCCGCGCAGGCCAGCGGGTGGCCGGAATACGTGTAGCCGTGGAATAGTTCGATGCCGGCTGGCGCATCCATGAAGGCGTCGTGGATATACTTTTTGCTGAACACGGCGCCCATCGGCACCATGCCGTTGGTCAGGCCCTTGGCCGTCGTCATCAGGTCCGGCTCGACGTCGAAATAATCAGCCGCGAACGGCGTCGTCATGCGGCCGAAGCCCGTGATCACTTCATCGAAAATCAAGAGGATGCCGTGCTTGGTGCACAGTTCGCGCAAGCGTTTCAGATAGCCTTTCGGCGGGATCAGCACGCCCGTGGAGCCGGCCACCGGTTCGACGATGACGGCGGCAATCGTCGAGGCGTCGTGCAGGGCGACGATGCGTTCCAGTTCATCGGCCAGGTGGGTGCCGTATTCGGGCTCGCCCACCGTGTAGGCATTCTTGTCCAGGTTATGCGTGTGCGGCAGGTGGTCCACGCCGGGCAGCAGGGGGCCGAAGGTCTTGCGGTTGCCGCCGATGCCGCCCACGGAAATGCCGCCGAAACCCACGCCGTGATAGCCGCGTTCGCGGCCGATCAATCGGGTGCGTGCACCCTCGCCGCGCGCCCTGTGGTAGGCCAGCGCGATCTTCAAGGCCGTGTCGACGGCTTCGGAACCGGAGTTGGTGTAGAAGACGTGGCCGAATTTATGCCCCGTGTAGTCCATCAGTTTTTCCGCCAGCTCGAAGGCAGCCGGATGGCCCATCTGGAAGGTGGGGGCGAAGTCGAGCTGGCCCACCATCTCGCGGATGGCGCCGACGATTTTTGGCTGCGCATGGCCGCACGGCACGCACCACAGGCCGGCCGTGCCATCGAGGATGGCGTTGCCATCGACGTCCTTGTAGTACATGCCTTCGGCCGACACGAGCAGGCGCGGGTTGGCCTTGAAATCACGGTTATTCGTAAACGGCATCCAGAATGCCGACATCGATTCCGGCCTTGTTTCATTCATGACCTTCTCCTTGGGATGGGCTGGCGCGGGGCCAGGATCGTTTTTGACGATGCGTAAAATAATTTACCAGTTGGCAAAAAGCTGATGTAATAATAGACAGGCCATCCCCAATGGCACAGATACACAAACGGCAAAGTATCCCAACCGTACAGGTCGGAAAACCACTACAGTTTTTGTGTTAAGTAATCTCCGGGAAATTATTCTGAATTTATGACAAACAGAACCGGATGCTATGCAAGGCGCCTGTTGCGACGCAGTGTAAGCACTGCTAGCAGCAGGCAACGCTGCAGAACGCCGGTTATGGAAGTCAGAAATCACAAGAATTTATTGGGGGTTACTTGAGCAGAAAGGAGCCACCGTGAAGCACAGCGACAGCACAGACGATGCCCCCGAGCAAGCCAGTGGCTGGCCCGTGCTGGACATCGACCGCCAGAAGAAGGGCGGCCTCGTCGAGCAGATCGTCATCGCCATCAGCGTCATGGTGGGCAGCCGCGCCCTGCGCATCGGCACGCGCATGCCGTCCGTGCGCCAGTTCGCCCGCTGCAATGGCGTGTCGACGTTTACCGTCGTCGAATCGTACGACCGCCTGGTCAACCTCGGCTTGCTGTCGTCGCGGCGCGGCTCCGGCTATTTCGTCGCGCGCCACGATATCGCCGCGACGCCACAGAGCACCGTACACGCGAGTCCCACCGCCATCGACGCCCTCACGCCCGATCTGTATTCGGGCGTGTCCGACGCCCTGCCCGTGGGCGCGGGCTGGCTGCCGCCCGAGATGTATGGCGAGGCGACCGTGCTCGATGCCGTGCGCCAGGCCATGCGCATTCCCGCCAGCCGATTGCGCGGCTATGGCCACCCGCTCGGTTTTCCCTCGCTGCGCCAGCACCTGGCCAGCAGCCTGTCGGAAGAGCTGTTCCAGGTGGAACCGGACCAGGTCTTGCTGACGCATGGCGCCACGCATGCCTTCGATCTGATCCTGCGCAGCCTGACCAAGCCGGGCGACACGGTGCTGGTGGAAGACCCCGGCTACAGCAATCTGCAGTCGCTGATCCGCCACCACGGCTGCATCCCCGTGGGCATTGCACGCGGCGAGGCGGGCCTCGACCTCGATGCGCTGGCCAGCGAAGCCGCGCGCACGCAGCCCAAGCTGATGTTCGTCAACACGGTGCTGCAAAATCCGCTGGGCACTTCGCTCAGCCAGGCGCAGACGCACCGCCTGCTGGCACTGGCCGAGCAATTCGATTTCTGGCTGGTGGAAGACGATATCTACCGCGAGCTGGCGGCGCGCGGCGAAGCGTCGCTGGCGGCCATGGACGGCTTGCGCCGCGTGATCCGCGTGGGCAGTTTTTCCAAGACCCTGTCGCCCGTGCTGCGCGTGGGGTCGATTTGCGCCTCGCCGTCGCTGGTGGCGGAACTGGTGCGCGTGAAGATGCTGGCGGGGTTGACGACGTCGGAAATCAACGAGCGCGCCGTCTACCATGCCATCTCCGCGCGGCCCTACAAGCGCATGGTGGAGCGGCTGGTGGCGCAGCTCGATGCGGCCCGCGAGCGCAGCATCGACTGCCTGGCACAGGCGGGCATGGCGCCCGTGGCGCGTCCGCGCGGCGGCATGTTCGTCAGCGCCGGCTGGCCCGACGTGCAGACGCCGGAATGGAATGGCAAGATCATCGCCGACATGGCCTTGAAGGCGGGCATCCTGCTGTCGCCGAACGAATTTTTCATGCTGCGCGCGCCCGAGACGGTGTGGTTCCGCTTCAACGTGGCCTACACCGATACCCCCGTGCTGCAGGCATTCCTGCAATCGATCCGCCCACGCTAAAGAAACCGCCATGGCCAGCGACAAATCCCCTGCCCTTCTCGTGAAAAATGCCGGCGGCCGGCGCCTGCAAAACCGCGACCGCCTGGAAGCGGACATCCTCGAGCAAGCCGTGCGCGCGTTTGCGGAAAGCGGCTATGAAGGCGCGTCGATCGCCACGATCGCCGAGCGGGCCGGCCTGTCGAAGCAAAACCTCATGTATTACTTCCCGTCCAAGCAGCTGCTGTACCAGCGCGTGCTCGACGACGTGCTCGACGACTGGCTGGCGCGCATGGACATGCTGGCCAATGCACACGACGAGCCGCGCGACGTGCTGCGCGCGTATATCGGCGCCAAGCTGCGTTTTTCGCGCGAACAGCCATGGGCTTCGCGCGTGTATGCACTGGAAGTGATCAATGGCGCCCCGCTGTACGGCGCGCAGATACGCGACCGGGTCGTGCCCCTGCTGCGCAAGGATATCGCCGTCTTTGAAGCGTGGATCGCGGCCGGCAGGATCGCGCCCGTCAACGCCACGCACCTGATGTTCGCCATCTGGGCCATGACGCAATCGTATGCGGATTTTTCGGCGCAGATGGCCCTGGTGCTGGAACGCAGGCAGCTCACGCGCAAGGATTACGAGGATGCGGAAATCCTGATCGCGCACATGGTGCTGGCGGCCGTGTCCATGCCGCCGGCAGGCGAAAAAAAACCGCCTTGAAGGCGGTTTCCCGAACAGCGCGAACGTTACGCTGCCGTCTTGCTCTTGCGGCGGCGCGCCATGAAGCCAACCAGGCCCAGGCCTGCCAGCAGCATCGCATAGGTTTCCGGTTCCGGCACGGCCGAGACATAACCGGCCACGTTGGTGGCGTTGAAAGAGTGGCTGGCGTTGACCTGGATGTTCGAAGCCCAGTTACCCACGACCACGTCGCCGTTGATCTGGCCGTTACCACCGGCCATGGTCGCCAGCGGCGCCAGGACGCTGCCGTACAGGCCCACGCCGTTCAGGGTGATCGTCTGCGCTTCATAGAAGTTGTACAGCACATTGTATTTGCTGAAATCGCCGTAGCCGCCGGACAGGTTCACGTTCGTGCCGCTGATATTGAGGATCAGGGTGTCGTTCGTGTGCAGATTGCTGAACTTGAAGTTGTTCACCGAGCCCAGCGCCGCGGAAGTCAGGTCGAACACTTGCACGCCGCCCGTGCCGCCCTTCAGGGTCATGCCGCCGTAGGCCACGGAGCTGCTTCCCGTGGATGCCACGTTCGCCAGTGAGGCCGAAGTATTTTTCAGCTGGGTCGAGGTTGAGGCAAACGATACGGGTGACGCCGTCGTCTTGGTCGCCGTGTTCAGGCCCACGCTGCTCGTCGTCGTGCTGCCGCCCACAAAGTAATTGCCGTTCTTGATAGAACCGGAGCTGTAGTTCAGGTTGCCGCCAACGACCAGCGCATAGCCGGTATTACCGTGCGTGACGTAGGCGTCCTTGTTCTTGTCATTGACGGAATAGTTCGATGCCGTCAGATTGCCGGCCACCAGCACGCCGCCTTCGACATCGCTGCCGGACGCGCTGAAGTTGCTCAGGGAATATAAATTAGCGCCACCGATGCCCAAATCGACAACACCGGCTTGCGCGGCGCTGGCGGCAAACACGGTCGACAGAACGAGTACGAATGATGATTTAGGCATGATTGACATTTTATTTCCAAAAAGAAAATTAACTTGACGCCAGAATATCATATCCATTGACTTTGATATGTCGCAAACCAACAACTTTTGTAACAATAATGCAAACACAGTTGCACAATGAGAATCATTTTCCTATCGCCGCCCGGAGAACGCGTTAGCCGTCCCGATGACGCTTTGAACAGACGGGTAAACAGCCGCCTGTTCTGCACTTTCAATATTGCTTAGAAGCGCAGCCAACTTGGTGATACGATCGCGGCAGCGCCAGACCAGGCCGGTCCACAGAGTATGAAATCATAAGGATGAAGCACGCATGAAACGATTGTCCCTAGGCGCACTGATGCTGGCATATGCCTGCGGCGCGCAAGCCGATGTTTTTAACATGATCGACAACCAGCCGCTCAGCGAAACCTGGCTCAACGCGGGCTTTTATTCGTATCACTTTCAACGCGACAAGAACCTGAACGACAGCAATCCGGGCCTCGGCGCCGAATACCGCTTTTCCACGGTCGCCTCGGTCACAGCTGGCCGCTTCTACAATAGCGACCGCGCCTACTCGAATTACCTGGGCGTGTACTACCAGCCAATCAAGGTGGGCCCGCTGCGCATCGGCGCCGTCGTTGGCGGCTTCAGCGGTTATCCGAAGATGCGCGATGGCGGCTGGTTCCCGGCCCTCGTCCCCACCATCAGCTATGAATACCAGCGCGTGGGCGTGAATATCGCCATCGTGCCGTCCTACAAGGACCGCCTGTATGGCGCGCTCAGTTTCCAGCTGAAACTCAAGGTGTTCGACTAACCGCTTGTCCCGTTTTGTCGCCGTTCGCTCCGCCATTCCTGCCATTCGTCGCATACGCGATGCTCGGCAGCAAGGTTTTGCCTATAGTGGATTCATTGCCAGCATGCATACGGCAGCGGCACCCACACGACAGGAGAACGGCATGAAAGACATCAATTCGGCACCGGGCAGCACTTCCTTCAGCGCTTTCTGGAACGAGCTGTGCGCTTACACGCGCCAGGGCATGGCAGCCTTGCGCGCCATGCCCTGGCCCATGCTGCTGGTATGCTGCCTGGGCCTGGCGTTCCTGATCACCATCTTGCCGCTGGCCATCATGCTGTTTGCCCTCGTCATGCTGCTGAAATGGGCAAGCAACAGCGACGATGCCGGCGCAGACGAAAAAGTGCCTGGCTCGCAGCAGTCGCCGCAATAAAAATTTGTGTCATGGCAAGAGTGCAATGATGGTTCTATGGCACTATGGATGGGCGCAGCACTGACGGGCGTCAAGCCCATCCCCATGGATGGCAGGGATATGGAACGCCACGCAGGATCCATGATCGAAGCTACTCCCCCACAGCCATAGGAGTTTTCTGATGACCACGACAGCAAAAGCGACAGCAGCGACGACCATTCCCTGCCTGCGCTACCGCGACGCGCCCGCCGCCATCGAATGGCTGTGCAAGGCGCTCGGCTTTGAAAAACAATTGATCGTGCCTGACGGCAACGGTGGCGTCGCCCATGCGCAACTGAGCTTTGGCAATGGCATGGTCATGGTGGCGCCCGCCATCGACAGCGACTATGGCCGCCTGATGAAACTGCCCGGCGACATCGGCGGCGCCAACACGCAAAGCTGCTACCTGGTCGTCAGCGATGCCGACGCCGTCTACCGCAGCGCGCGCGAAGCGGGCGCCGAAATCGTGCTCGACATCAAGGATGAAGATTACGGCGGACGGGGCTTTACCTGCCGCGACCCGGAAGGCCACATCTGGAGCCTGGGCACCTACGATCCATGGTAAAACGGAGAACAATGATTATCAGTAGCCTCACCGCCGCCAGCCTTGCGCTGATCGGCGGTTTCCTGTCCGCTCCCGTCCTCGTCGACGAACATCTCAACCGCGTCCATCCCCCGTCCGGCAAGGCGCCATCGGAAGCCACTACGGCCCTGCACCAGAGCCTGTGGATCGCCGACCTGCACGCCGACAGCCTGCTGTGGCAACGCAATCTGAACCGCGACAGCCAGCGCGGGCATGTCGACTTCCCCCGCCTGCAGCGGGCCAACGTGGCGCTGCAAGCGTTTTCCGTCGTTACCAAGACGCCGCGCAAGATGAATATCGAACGCAATGGCAGCGACACGGACAACATCACGGCGCTCGTGGTGGCGCAAGGCTTGCCGCCCGCCACCTGGAACAGCCTGCTGGCGCGCGCCACTTACCAGGCCGATGAGCTGCGCCAGCAAGCGGCCAAGAGCGATGGCAAGGTCCGGGTCATCGGCAGCCGCGCCCAGCTGCGCAGCTTCATCGCCGCACGCGAAAAAGACCCCGCCCTGCTGGCCGGCTGGCTGACGCTGGAAGGTGCGCATGCGCTGGAAGGCAAGCTGGATAATCTGGACACCCTGTACCGGGCCGGCTACCGCATGGCCGCGCCCACGCATTTCTTCGATACGGAACTGTCCGGCTCCCAGCATGGTTTGAAGAAAGACGGCCTGACGCCGCTGGGCAAGCAATGGCTGCGCGCCATGGAGCAGCGCAAGATGATCGTCGACCTGGCGCACGCCTCGCCGGCCACCATCGACGACGTGTTGACGATGGCGAAACGCCCCGTGATGGTGTCGCACACGGGCGTGCGCGGCACTTGCGCCAACGGCCGCAACCTCAGCGACGCACAGTTGAAACGCATCGCCGCCCAGGGTGGCCTGGTGGGTATCGGCTTCTGGAATACGGCCGTCTGCGGCAAGGACGTGGCGTCCATCGCGCGCGCCATCAAGTACACGGTCAAACTGATCGGCGCCGAACACGTGGCCTATGGCTCGGACTTCGACGGCGCCGTCACCACGGCCATCGATGCGGCCGGCTTGCCGCGCTTGACGCAGGCGCTGCTCGACGCTGGCCTGTCGGAAGCGCAGATCCGCCGCATCGCCGGTGAAAACGTGCGCGACTTCTTGCTAAAAAACCTGCCGGACGATGACACCTAGGCCAGTGCGCTGATCAAGTCCTCGCTCGCCACCTGGCGCGGCCGGATGCGTATCAGCTTGCGGTACAGCGGCGGCATCGACTCGCACAGCGCCAGCAGCGCGTCCTCCCCCATGGCCGGGCGCACGTACTGGAACTGCGCGGGATTATTCTCCGGCAGCGCCCCTTCCATGGTGGAGCCGTAGGCGCCCAGGGTCATGAAACTGGCGGCGCCGTCGTCCGGGCCGATGGCCAGCACGAAGGTGCCGTGCTTGGAGTGGCCCAGGTAGCTCTTGATTTCTTCCTGCAACGCAGGATCCGCGCTTGCCATCAATTCGAAGCGCAGCTGCGCGTACTGGCGCGTGCATTCCATGAACGGCGTGCGGATGACCGACTGGTTCAACTTGCCCGGCATGCACAGCAGCAGGTTGCCGAAGGAGTCGAGCAAGGCGGCAGCGTCGCCCTGTCCGCCATCGTGCACGTCCTGCTCCATGGCCGCCTGCAGAAATGGCGCCAGACCCGCATCGGGCGCATGCGGCTCGCAGCGGTAAGTCAGGGCGTCAGGATAGCGGCGGCGCAAGGCGCGCACCACGGCATGCTCGGACGGCAAGGTGGCCGGATCGCGCAGATGCACGTCGTCGCCCGCGTTCAGCAACTGCATCACCTGCGCCGATGTCGACTCGAACACGAGCGAGCACAGTGCCTGCGTCGCCTCGTGGATGCTCTTGCCGATGAAAAAAGATTTGGGCGCGGCGCCGGACGGCAGCCGCGCATACTCGGTGGCGCCGCGCACGGCCGGATAGCAAAAGCTGCGTCCCGCCTGCCCCCGCAGCGGCGCCGGCAAGGCCGTGAACGTGGCGCTGCCATCGTAATTGATGCCCGCCTTGACGTCGGGCGCGGCCACCACCACGTTGAAACCGGCCGCCAGAATCGCCCCCGTGCACATGCAGCACGGGTCGAGCGAGGTGACGATGGTCAGTTCCCCCGGCGGCGGCAAGGGCACGTCCTTGGCCCGCTCGGCGAAGTACCAGTCCACCAGCTGGCGCTCGCCATGCGCGGTGGGGTCGAAGACCAGCCCCTGGCGCACGACGTTGTTGTGCATCGATTGCAGCACGTTGCCGGCGCCATCGAGCAGCACGCCTCCCACGCCGAACGTGCCCTGCGTCTTCGCTGCCATGGCTTCGGCCGCGGCAATCGCCACGGCGGCCTGGATGTCTATCGTCTTGTTCAAGCGGATCCTGTTACTTCATGTCCAGGTCGGAATTGCCGAAGCCGTGCGGCAGCAGCCAGCCGGCCGTCACTTCCATGACATCGTTTTTCAGGTTCGTCAGGATCACCGGCAAGTCGGCGCCGCCCATCTCGAAGATCACCTGGCGGCAGGCGCCGCACGGCGAGATCGGTTCAGCCGTGTCGCCCGTGACGGCCAGTTTGGCAAAGTCGCCCGGCTTGCAGCCATGCGCGATGGCGCTGAAAAACGCCGTGCGCTCGGCGCAGTTGCACAGGCCATAGGCGGCGTTTTCCACGTTACAGCCACGGAAGACGCGGCCATCCTTGCACAGCAGTGCCGCGCCCACTTTAAAGCGCGAGTATGGCGCGTAGGCCAGTTCACGGCCGGCATTGGCTTCGGCGATCAGTTCTTGGTTGTTCATTTGCTTATCTATCTGTAAAACCCGCGAAAGGCCGGGGTCAGACCCTCAGGGTCTGACCCCAGATTTTGCCTCTAGGGTTAAGTTATGGTCGAATGGTACGGTAAATCACGGGATTGCCCGTCAACGCCACTGCGCTGATGGCATACGCTTCCTGGATTTCCCTGACGGCTAGCTGCGCCGCCGCTTCCGTGCGCGCGTGCACCATGGCCAGCGGCTGGCCCACGGCCACTTGCTCACCCAGGCCCACGAGGTCAGTCAGGCCGACGGCGAAATCGATGCTGTCCGTCGGACGGCGGCGGCCACCACCGAGGGCCACGACGGCCAGGCCGATGGCGCGGCAATCGCGCACGTTGGCAAAGCCGGCCGACAGCGCCGGTGCCGGCACGATGAACGGCGCCTGTTCCAGGTGCTTGTCCGGATGTTCGACCAGATCGGCCGGGCCGCCCAGGGCCGACACCATGCGCGCGAAGCGCTCGGCCACCTCGCCCGAATCGAGTGCCGCCATCAGTTTCACGCGCGCTTCTTCTTCGGTGGCGGCTAGGCCGCCCAGCACCAGCATCTCGGCGCACAGCGCCAGGGTCACTTCATGCAGGCGCGCGGGACGCGAACGGCCCGTCAGGTAATCCATGGCGCCGCGCACTTCCAGCGCATTGCCCGCGTAAGGCGCCAGTGACTCGTTCATGTCCGTCAGAATGGCCGACGTCTGCATGCCCGCGCCATTGCCGACGGCGACAATGCTTTCGGCCAGCTCCACCGACTTGTCGTACGTCGGCATGAAGGCGCCCGAACCCACTTTCACGTCCATCACCAGCGCGTCCAGCCCGGCCGAGAGTTTCTTCGACAGGATGGAGCCGGTGATCATGGCCACCGATTCCACCGTGGCGGTGACGTCGCGGATGCTGTAGAAGCGTTTGTCGGCCGGCGCCAGCTGCGCCGTCTGGCCGATGATGGCCACGCCGATATCCTGCACCACCTTGCGGAACAATGCATTGTCCGGCACCGTGCAATAGCCTGGAATGGCGTCGAACTTGTCGAGCGTGCCGCCCGTGTGGCCCAGGCCGCGGCCCGAGATCATCGGCACGTAGCCGCCGCACGCGGCGACCATGGGGCCCAGCAGCAGCGAGACCACATCGCCCACGCCGCCCGTCGAATGCTTGTCGACGATGGGGCCAGGCAGGTTCAGCGAGCGCCAGTCCAGCACATGGCCGGAATCGCGCATGGCCAGGGTGAACGCCACGCGCTCGTCCATGTTCATGTCGTTGAAATAGACGGCCATGCCCAGCGCCGCGATCTGCCCTTCGCTGACGCTGCCGTCAGTAATGCCACGCACGAAAAACTGGATTTCCTCGGCGCTCAATACGCCCTTGTCGCGCTTCTTGCGAATGATTTCCTGAGTTAGAAACATGATAGCTCCCGATGTCCTATTCAAATGCTGATGTCGATCCAGCGGCCTTGTCGGATTACGCCCTGCGGGCTAATCCGACCTACACGCCTTGCTGGCGAAAGCAACTTGGGGCCGGCGCCCCGGCGCATCGCTGCGCGGAAGAACCGGCCCCACTATCCTGCTTTACAAACTTAGACGCCGTAAGGAATCCACACGTTTTTCACTTGCGACGCATGCGCCAGCACGGCGCGGCCGCCGCTTTGGGCAGCGCTGTACCAGTCGCGGCCCTTGGCGCCGCCGACCCAGGTGCGTTTCAGGGTGCCGGCCGACAGGCGCTCGACTTCAGCGCAACCGTCGGCGGATCCGTCATGGCGCCAGACGGCGTCGATGTCGGCGTGCGTGGCCAGGGTGCGCGCCAGTTCATCGGCGTTGCCGCTGATGATGTTGACGACGCCGCCCGGCAGGTCGGACGTATCGAAGACCTGGTACAGGTCCAGCGCGGAGAGCGGATGCGCTTCCGACGGCACGACCACCACGCGGTTGCCCAGCGCAATGGCTGGCGCCACCAGCGAAATGAAGCCGAGCAAAGGCGCTTCGTTCGGGCAGACGATGCCGATCACGCCAACCGCTTCATTCAGCGCCACGGTGATGCCCTTGGTTGGCGGCTGGTGCGCCAGGCCGTCGTACTTGTCGGCCCAGGCGGCGTAGTAGAACAAGCGTTCGATCGATGCCTGCACTTCCTTCTCGGGGGTTTTACTGCCCGTCATGGCGGCGATGCGGGCGGCGAATTCGTCGGCGCGCGCAGCCAGGTTTTCGGCGATGTAGTACAGCACTTGCGCGCGGTTGTGCGCCGTGGCGCTGGTCCAGCCGGACGCTTTATGGGCCGCTTCGACGGCGTTGCGGATATCCTTGCGGCTGCCCACGCCCACTTCAGCCAGCAGGGCGCCGTTTGCGCCGAATACGGGCGTGCTGTAGGCGCTGTCGGGGCGTGCCTGCTTGCCGCCGATGTACATCTTGGCCGTGCGGTCGATGGCGAACGGATCGGCTGCCGCCGGCTTTACATTGCCCTTCGCTTTCGCTTCCACCACCGGCAGGGCCGGACGCGCATCTTCGGCCAGGGCCGTCATGTATTCCAGCATGCCTTCGCGGCCGCCTTCACGGCCGAAGCCCGATTCGCGGTAGCCGCCGAAGCCGCACGCCGCGTCGAACTGGTTGGCGCTGTTGATCCACACCACGCCAGCCTTGATGGCGGGAGCGATATCGAGGGCCAGGCTGATCGACTCCGTCCACACGCTGGCGGCCAGGCCGTACACCGTGTTGTTCGCCAGCTGCACCGCTTCGGGCGGCGTGCGGAAGCTCATGGCCACCAGCACGGGGCCGAAGATTTCAGCCTGCGCCACGGCGGCCGAGGTCGACGCGCCCGTGATCAGGGTCGGCGGGAACCACGAACCGTCAGCCGGCAGTTCGCACGCCGGTTGCCACACGTCGCAGCCTTCGGCACGGGCCGAATCGACCAGCGCGGCGATGCGCTGGCGCTGCACGGGGTCGACCAGCGCGCCCACGTCCATCGATTTGTCCAGCGGCGAGCCGAGGCGCAGGTTTTCCATGCGCGCGCGTACCTTGTTCAGGAAGCGTTCCTGGACCGATTCCTGCACCAGCAGGCGCGAACCGGCGCAGCACACTTGTCCCTGGTTGAACCAGATCGAATCGACCAGGCCTTCCACGGCGCCATCGAGGTCCGCATCTTCAAAGACGATGAACGGCGACTTGCCGCCCAGTTCGAGGGACAGCTTCTTGCCGCTGCCGGCCGTCGCTTCACGGATCAAACGGCCCACTTCGGTCGAACCCGTAAACGCGATCTTGTCGACGCCAGGATGGTTGACGATGGCCGAGCCCACGCGGCCGTCGCCGGTGACGATATTGACGACGCCGGCCGGCACGCCCGCCTGCACGCACAGTTCGGCGAACAGCATGGCGGTCAGCGACGTGAATTCCGCCGGCTTGAAGACGACCGTGTTACCGGCCGCCAGGGCCGGAGCGATTTTCCACGACAGCATCAGCAGGGGGAAATTCCACGGCACGATCTGGCCTACCACGCCCACGGCGCGGTAGTCGGCGAATTCTTCCGACTGCAGCTGCGCCCAGCCGGCGTGATGGTAGAAATGGCGCGCGGCCAGCGGCAGGTCGATATCGCGCGTTTCGCGTATGGTCTTGCCGTTGTCCAGGGTTTCCAGCACGGCGAACAGGCGCGAGTGCTTTTGCAGCAAACGGGCCAGCGCGTACATGACTTTCGCGCGGCCGTGACCGCCCATGCCCTGCCAGACGGGCAGCGCGCGGCGTGCCGCGTCGACGGCCCGTTCGACGTCCGCGTCGGTCGCTTGCGTCAGTTCGGCCAGCTGCGTGCCGTCGGCAGGATTGGTCGAGGCGAACAGTTCCGCCGGCGCGCTCCAGGCATTGTCGATGAACAAACCGAATGTGCGCTGGTGGCCATCGAGCCACGCCTGCGCTTCTTTTTGACTTTCGGGAGCAGGGCCGTAGTCCATAGTATTGAGAATCTCGTTAATTGTTGGCATGACGATTGTTCTTTAAGGTTGTGCGTGACGATGATTGGCCGAGTAGCTGCCGGTGACGTAGTGTTCGAGCTGGCGCTCGATGTCGGTCAGCAGGCTGGAAGCGCCGATGCGGAACAGGTGCGGCTGCAGCCATTCGTTGCCCAGTTCTTCCTTCATCAGGGTCAGGTATTGCAGCGCGCTCTTGGCCGAGCTGACGCCGCCGGCCGGCTTGAAGCCCACCTGGAAGCCCGTCTGCTCGTGGTATTCGCGGATCGTGCGCACCATCGTCAGGGCCACGGGAATGGTGGCGTTCACGCCCTCTTTACCGGTGGAGGTCTTGATGAAATCGGCGCCGGCCATCATGCAGACCCACGATGCCTTGGCCACGTTTTCCATGGTCAGCAAGTCGCCCGTGGCGAGAATCGCCTTCACGTGCGCTTCGCCGCACGCCTTGCGGTAAGCGAGCATTTCGTCGTACAGCACTTGCCAGTTGCCGTTCAGGACGTGCTGGCGCGTGATGACGATATCGATCTCGGAAGCGCCGGCGGCGACCGACAGCTCGATCTCGCGCAGCTTCGTTTCCATGCTCGTCAGGCCGGCCGGGAAACCCGTCGATACGGCGGCGATGGGCAAGCGGCCCTGGATGACTTTCACGGCCGGCTGGATCATCTCGTGGTACACGCACACGGCGCCGGTGCTCAAGTCAGTCAGGCCCAGTGCCTCCATCAGGTCGGCGCGCAGCGGGCGCATGGCCTTCATGCACAGGCGTTCGACTCTGCCCGGCGTATCGTCGCCGCCCAGGGTGGTCAGGTCGATCATCTGGATGGCTTTCACCAGCCAGGCGGCCTGGTATTCCTTTTTCACGGTACGGCGGTTTGCCAGGCTGGCCGCGCGGCGGTCTGTCGCGGCGCGGTTGACGCGGATCTGGTTGATCCAGCCCAGGTCGAGGCCAACGGCCTCGTTACGCTTGAATTCGGGATGCATGAGTGTCATAACAAGCTGGTTCCATTAGCAAGTGGTGGTACGCCAAGGTGTTTGGCGAGGGTTTGGCCAATATCGGAGAAGGTCTCGGAAATGCCCAGTGCGCGCGGGGCGACGCCGGGGCCGAAGAAGATCATCGGTATGTGTTCGCGGGTGTGGTCGGAGCCGTGCCAGGTCGGGTCGCAGCCATGGTCGGCGGTGATCACGACCAGGTCGCCTTCCTTGAGCTTGGCCATGAATTCCGGCAGGCGCGCATCCATTTCGCGCAGCGCGTCGGCATAGCCCTCGACGTTGCGGCGGTGGCCGAACGCCTGGTCGAAATCGACGAAGTTCACGAAGGTGAGCGACTTGTCCTGCACTTCATCGGCCGTCTTCAACAGCGCTTCGAACAGCGCCATGTTGTCGACGCCCTTGACGACTCTGGAGATGCCCTGGGTAGCGAAAATGTCGCTGATCTTGCCCAGGCCGACGACTTCGCCGCCCGCATTCTTGACGTGGTCGAGCAGGGTCGGCGCGGGTGGCGCGACGGCGTAGTCGTGACGGTTGGAGGTGCGCGTGTAGTTGCCATTGCTGCCCGTGAACGGACGGGCGATGACGCGGCCGATGTTGTACGGCTCGACCAGCTTGAAGGCCATTTCGCACACTTCGTACAGGCGCTCGAGGCCGAACGATTCTTCGTGCGCGGCGATCTGCATCACCGAGTCGCCCGACGTATAGATAATCAGCTTGCCGGTGGCGACGTGCTCGTCGCCATGCTTGTTGATGATGTCCGTGCCCGAGGCATGGCAGTCGCCGAGGAAGCCGGGCACGCCGGACATGGCCTTGAGCTTGTCGGTCAGGTCGGCCGGGAACGATGGCGTGGTACGGGGAAAATATCCCCAGTCGAATTCGACGGGCACGCCGGCGATTTCCCAATGGCCGCTCTGCGTGTCCTTGCCGGTGGAGCGCTCGCGCGCCGCGCCGTAGGCACCGGTAAAACCGTCGCGCCGGTCGAAGCCCGTGGCCCATTCGCCGCTGGCCAGGTGCGCCGCAGCGCCCAGGCCCAGGCGTTCCATGTTCGGGAGTTTCAAGGTCTTGCCGCTTTTGGCGACAGTGCTGGCAATGTGGCCAAAGGTATTGGCACCTGCGTCGCCATACTTGGCGGCGTCTGGCGTCGCGCCAAGGCCGAAGGAATCAAGCAGGAGGATAAATGCGCGTGACATGATAAGGCTCGCTTTATGGAGTGATGCGAAGATGATGCGAACAGTGTAGGCCGGATTTCCCCGGCCTGCCGCGCGGCAGCGCCGCTAAGTGGCGCGCCGCTACTGCGTCAAGAAAAGTGCTTAGGCTTGCGGTTTGGCGGCCACGGTGGCCAGGAAAGCCAGGATCAGCTTGACCAGGTCTTTCGCGCCGATGGCCGCGTATTTCAGGGTTTGTTCGTGCGACAGGGCGAATGGCGACATGCCTTCGGCCAGGTTGGTAATCACCGATACGCCCACCACTTTCAGGTCGCAATGACGGGCCGACACCACTTCCGGCACCACCGACATGCCGACCGTGTCGGCGCCCAGACGGGCCATCATGCGGATTTCAGCGGCCGTCTCGAAGTTCGGGCCAGGGTAGGCGACGAACACGCCTTCGTGCAGGGTGATGCCGTTCGCGGCAGCCGTGTCCTTGACCAGATTGCGCAGGTCCGCATCGTAGGCGTTGGCCATGCTGAAGAAGCGCGGGCCGAAGCGGTCGTCGTTCGGGCCGACCATCGGCGTGCCTGGCAGCAGGTTGATGTGGTCGCTGATGGCCACCAGGCTGCCGGCGTCCACTTCAGGGCGCAGGGAACCGGCGGCGTTGGTGACGAACAGCATTTC
This sequence comes from Janthinobacterium sp. BCJ23, assembly GCF_059617945.1. Lineage (NCBI taxonomy): Bacteria > Pseudomonadati > Pseudomonadota > Betaproteobacteria > Burkholderiales > Oxalobacteraceae > Janthinobacterium > Janthinobacterium sp. BCJ23. The sequence goes on from NZ_JCAQAW010000003.1 coordinate 567,963, forward strand.
GCAGCCCAGCAGTTTCAGGGTGCGGATGGCGCTCGTCATCACGCCCATGCCATAGCCTTCGTAGAAGTGGCCACGGCCCTTCATGCAGACGACGGCGACGCCCGACAGGGTGCCGATCACCAGTTCGCCGGCATGGCCGTGCACGGTGCTGATCGGGAAACCTGGCAATTCGTCAAAGCTGATGCTGACGGCGTCCGTCATCTGCTCGGCCAACACACCCAGGCCGGAGCCGAGGATCATCGCCACGCGCGGCTTGAAATTTTCAGGAGCGCGGGCACGGATGATTTCGGCGGCGTGGAAAGGGGTGTTGTTCGACATGGTTATCCTCTGATTGACTAATGGTGATGGGTTGCTGCCTGCGCGGCGGTATAGGCAAAATATCGCGCCCAGGTATCGGGTATGTATGGTGTTACAGGTATATCGAAATGCGTATTGCCTCTATTTGCCGCCACTATGCATCAAACGGAATATGTATGGCAAATACCATTTTTCTTGCCCATTTATACAATTCAAATATAAATGGCCGACATTATAGTCGAGGCTAGCCCCAGCCTGCCATCCCTGGAAAATGCATGCATACAAGCTCCATACGAAGGTTTTTCATGCACGCTTGACACGAGCTTGACACCGATCGGACAAATGTTTACAGTTTCAGACAAATGTTTAAACCCCAGCGAAAACCCTGTGACCGATACCAATAAAAAAGACCAGTTGTACACGCTGATCCGCAACAACCCCTTCATCTCGCAGCAAGACCTGGCGAGCGAACTGGGCTTGTCGCGCTCGGCCGTCGCCGGCCACATCGCCGGATTGATCCGCGAGCGCCGCCTGCTGGGACGCGCCTATGTGCTGCCCGACAGCCGTCCCGTGCTGTGCATAGGCGCAGCCAACCTCGACCGCAAGATGCGCACCTTGGCGCCCCTGCAGATGGGCACCTCGAATCCCGTGCGTTCGGAAGAAGTGTTTGGCGGCGTAGGCCGCAACATCGCGGAAAACCTGGCCCGCTTGTCGATCCCCGTCGCCCTGCTGACGGCGCTGGGCGACGATGCGGCCGGCCACGCCCTGCAGACGCACGCGGAAGACGCGGGCATCGACATGCGCGGCAGCTTGCATCTAAGCAATACCAGCAGCGGCACCTACACGGCCGTGCTCGACGAACATGGCGAAATGCTGCTGGCGATGGCCAACATGCAACTGTACGAACAGCTGACCCCCGCCTTTTTGCATAGCCGCCAGCCGCAGCGCGCCGCCGCCGCCCTCACCGTTTGCGACCTGAACCTGGGCCACGACAGCGTGCAGGCACTGCTGGCCGATGCCCGCCAGGACGCGGCCCATGCGACGCCGCTCGTCATCGTCGCCGTCTCGCAGCCGAAGATGGCGCACTTGCCGCAAGACCTGTCGGGCTTGCACTTGCTGATCCTCAACCGTGGTGAACTGGAAACGCGCGTGGCGCGGGCCTTGCCCACAGCAACCGAGCTGCGCGCCGCCTGCCGCGAAGTGCAGCGCCAGGGCGCGCGCCAGGTGATCGTCACCTGCGGCAGCGAAGGCGTGTATTTCACGGATGGCGACAGCCTGGACGCGCCTATCGTCCACCTGGCCGCGCGCGAAGTGGACGCCGTCGACGTGACGGGCGCCGGCGACGCGTTTTCCGCCGCCGTCTGCTGGTCGCTGTACCACGACAGCAACGATTTGAAACTGGCATGCCGGCGCGGCCTGAAGCTGGCCGCCATGACCCTGGAATCGGCGGCCACCGTCTCGCCCCAGATTTCCGCTGGCGCACTCGACAACATTGACGACGCCGACCTGGCGCCGCCTCCCCCTACCCTCTTTCAACAGGACTGACATGACCCAATTACAGAATTTCCTCTTGTTCTCGCAAGAAGTGCTCGACGCGCGCGCCGCCGGCAAGGCCATCGTGGCGCTGGAATCGACCATCATTTCGCACGGCATGCCGTATCCGCAAAACGTAGAAATGGCGCGCGAAGTGGAACAGATCATCCGTGACGGCGGCGCCGTGCCGGCCACCATCGCCATCATCGGCGGCAAGATCTGCGTGGGCCTGTCCCCCGAACAGCTGGAATTGCTGGGCACCTCGCCCGACGCCATGAAGGTCAGCCGCCGCGACTTGCCGTTCGTCCTGTCGCAAGGCAAGCTGGGCGCCACCACCGTGGCAGCCACCATGATCTGCGCGGAACTGGCAGGAATTTCCGTGTTCGTCACTGGCGGCATCGGCGGCGTGCACCGCGGCGCGGAAACGAGCTTCGATATTTCCGCCGACTTGCAGGAACTGGCGCAAACGTCGGTGGTCGTTGTCTGCGCGGGCGTCAAATCCATCCTCGACATCGGCCTGACCCTGGAATACCTGGAAACGCACGGCGTGCCCGTCATCAGCGTGGGCCAGGAAGGTTTTCCTGCCTTCTTTACGCGCGAAAGCGGCTTCAAGGCCGATTTCCGCCTCGATACGGCTGCCGAACAAGCCGCGTTCATCGGCACCAAGTGGCAGCTGGGCTTGACAGGCGGCGTGGTCGTCAGCAACCCCGTGCCGGCCGCGCAAGCCATGCCCAAGGAAGAGATCGATGCCATCACCGCGCAAGCGCTGCAGGAAGCGGACGCGGGCGGTGTGAAAGGCAAGCAGGTCACGCCTTTCCTGCTCTCGCGCATCAAGCAGCTGACGGATGGCCGCAGCCTGGCGACGAATATCGCCCTCGTCAAGCACAATGCGCAAGTCGGCACGGCACTGGCCATTGCCATGCAGGCGGTCGTGGCACGATAATAGGACTGCTGTAAAGAAAGCGCGCGCACCTTCACGGGTCTGCGCGCCGTTCCATCGCCTAGCAACACGCAACGCAAGGAAAGCATGTCCATCGATCTGAAACAGTTAAAGTATTTTCTTGCCGTTGCCGAGGAGAAAAGCTTCAGCCGCGCCGCCGAGCGCCTGCATATCTCGCAGCCGCCCCTGAGCCAGCAGATCATGAAACTGGAAAGCGAACTGGGCGTACGCCTGTTTGCGCGCACCACGCGCACCTTCGAGCTGACCGTGGCGGGCAAGGCGCTGATGAACGAAGCGGCCGACCTGCTGGCCAAGATGCGCATGACCATCGACACGATCCGCCAGATCGACCGCGGCGAAGTGGGCCGCTTGCGCGTGGGCATCGTCGGCTCGGCCATGTGGGGCCCTATCCCCAGCTTGCTGGAAGAATTCCAGACCAAATTTCCCCGCGTCACCTGGACCATCCATGAATTTGGTCCCACGGTGCAGTACGAAGCCTTGCGCGCCAAGCAGATCGACGTGGGCTTCTGGCGCGAACCCAAACTCAATGACGACGATTTGCGTCACGACAATCTACGCCAGGAACTGTGCTTCCGCGAAAACGTCTGCGTGGCCGTCAATGAACACCATCCGCTGGCGAAAAACACGTCCATCGAGCTGATCGACATCGCCGAAGAGCCGATGCTGACCCTGAACCTCGACAAATCCGCGTTTCCCCGCTACCTGGTGCAATGCTGCATCAACGCCGGTTTCGAACCCGTGATTTTCCAGGAAGCGAGCGAACCGCAAACCCTGCTGGCCATGGTGGGCGCGGGCCTGGGCGTGACCCTGGTGCCGGAAACGACGAGCCGCATCGGCTGGCCCGGCGTCGTGTTTCTGCCGATCAAAACGAATCCGCCCTCAGCGAATCTGTACATCAGCTACACGACGCTGGACGACGCACCCGTCGTGCGGGCCTTCCTCAATATCCTCAATCCCCCGGCTGCCTGAGAACGCGAACAAAACCTACTGCGCGTCGCGATTTGCGGCCTCCGATGCTCACTGTGCATTCGCACAGCTCCGCTTCTCGACCACAACTCACTGCCGCTCGCTACGGTTTTGTTATGCGTTCTTAAAACCTATTTATATGCAGTGCATATAAATACATAAACAAAAACGTATTTGTCATACATATCTGGCATGATGCATAGTGATTCGGACGCCCATCGCGGCGCCGGTTCCGTGCTTGCCCTGCCCGTCATCTGACGGCGCATCCCAGCCCGCTCCGGCAGCCCCATTCGATGTTGTACCTATAAAAGAGACGGGGCGCGACTGTTGCATGAGCATCACACTGACGACATGAAAGCAGACGAGGTCAGCAATGATCTTGTGCAATACAGTGCAATGTTGATAAGGAATTATCACCTCGTGCATCAAAAACAGGCTAAATCGGCCCCAAATTATATGTTTCACCTATAAAAAATATACAATATCGATCTTCCAGGAGCCAATTCATGAAACTTACACAATTTAGTTTGACGATCGCAGCCGTATTTCTGACTGCTCAAGCGTCCGCGGCTACCCCAAAACTGGGTGTCGTGTATGACGCGGGCGGCAAGTTCGACAAGTCGTTCAACCAATCCGCTTTCGAAGGCGCATCGCGCTTCAAAAAAGACACGGGCATTTCCTTCATCGAAGTACAGGCATCGAGCGATACGCAAGCCGAGCAAGTCATGCGCGGCCTGGCCCGCAAGAAACTCGACATGATCGCCGCCATCGGCTTTGCGCAAACGCAAGCCGTGCAAAAGGTCGCCAAGGAATTCCCGAACGTGAAATTCGTGCTGATCGACGGCCAGGCCGCCGGCAGCAACGTCAATTCCGTTGTCTTCAAGGAAGAAGAAGGCTCCTACCTGGTGGGTGTGGCGGCAGCCATGGCCAGCAAGAGCAAGAAAGTCGGCTTCATCGGCGGCATCGATATTCCATTGATCCGCAACTTCGCCTGCGGCTACGCGCAAGGCGCGAAGGCCGTCAATCCGAAGATGGAAATCACGCAAAACATGGTCGGCACCACGTCCGGCGCCTGGAATGACCCGGCCAAGGGTGGCGAACTGGCCCGCTCGCAATTCGAGCGCGGCGTCGATGTCGTCTTCGCCGTCGCAGGCGGCAGCGGCATGGGTACCCTGCAAATGGCCAAGGAAAAAGGCAAGCTGGCCATCGGCGTTGATTCGAACCAGAATCATCTGTATCCAGGCAGTATCCTGACCTCGATGGTCAAGCGCGTCGACAACACGGTCTACGACAGCTTCATGCAAGTCAAGAACGGCACCTGGAAGGGCGGCGTCAGCTATAAAGGCTTGAAAGAAGGCGGCGTGGATTGGGCGCTCGACGCAAACAACCGCAAGCTGATTACGCCGGAAATCGAAAAGCGCGTGTTGGGTGCGCGTAAGGACATTATCGATGGCAAGATCAAAGTGATCGATTACCGCGTCGGCAGCAGCTGCCCGGTTTAATTTTTCTCCGTATCTTTTAGCGCGCCGCCGGGGCCAGTCTCCGCGCGGCGCGTTTCCATGAAACTATCCAGTTATGAACCTATGCAGCCAGCAGTAGAATTTCGCAGCATTTCCAAGCATTTTGGACATGTGAAGGCGAACGCCGACGTCAGCTTCTCCATCGCCAAGGGCAGTATCCATGGCCTGGTGGGGGAAAATGGCGCCGGCAAATCGACCTTGATGAGCATCCTGTACGGGTATTACCGTGCCGACGGCGGGGAAATCCTGCTAGACGGAAAAGTACAGCCTATCCGCAACAGCCAGGAAGCGATCAATCTCGGCATCGGCATGGTGCACCAGCACTTCATGCTGGTCGAGAACTTCACCGTCCTCGACAATATCATGCTGGGCACGGAAGGCGGCTTTCGCCTGGCCAGCCACCGCACGGAAGCGGAAGCGAAATTGCGCGAGATCTGCGCGCGCTACCGCCTCGACGTCGACCCGCTGGCGAAGATCGAAGACTTGTCCGTCGGCGCGCAGCAGCGCGTGGAAATCCTCAAGCAGATTTACCGCAGCGCCAATATCCTGATCCTCGACGAGCCGACAGCCGTGCTGACGGCCCAGGAAACGGCCTCGCTGTTTGAAATCCTGCGCCTGTTCAAGGAGCAGGGCAAGACCATCATCCTGATCACGCACAAGCTGCAAGAGATCCTGGAAATCACCGACAACGTCACCGTCATGCGCGGCGGCACGGTGGTGGGCGCCGTGGCGACCGCCGGCACCTCGAAAGAGGAACTGGCCAACATGATGGTCGGCCGCCCCATCCAGAGCCACTTGCCACGGGCACCGTACAATCCGGGCGCCACGGTGCTGGAAGTGGACGGCTTGCAACTGGCCGACGAGCAGCAAGTCAAATTGCTGGCCGACATAGGTTTCAACCTGCGCGCCGGCGAAATCGTCGCCATCGCGGGAGTCTCTGGCAATGGCCAGAGCGAGCTGCTGGAAATTCTGTCCGGCATGCGCTTGCCGACGTCGGGCAAGCTGCGTTTTCTCGACAAGGACTTGCCGTTTGCCAAGCGCCACGATGCCGACGGCTTGCCGCTGGCCTTCCGCGACCTGGGCATCGCCCACATTCCGGAAGACCGCTTGCGCGACGGCGTGGTAAAGAATTTCTCCGTCATGCAAAACACCATCCTCGGTTACCAGGACCACCTGAAAAACCGCTGGGGCCTGTTCAACTTCAAGGCCATCGGCGCGCGTTGCGCGGAACTGCTGAAGACGTTCGACGTGCGTCCGGCCAATCCGGACCTGCGCATCGGCTTGCTGTCGGGCGGTAACCAGCAAAAGGTGGTGATCGCGCGCGAAGTGCTGGCCAAGCCGAAACTGATGCTGGTGGGCCAGCCCACGCGCGGCGTCGACATCGGCACCATCGAAAGCATCCATACGCAATTGCTGGCCCTGCGCGACGCGGGCGTGGCGATCCTGCTGGTGTCCGTCGAACTGGAAGAAGTGCGGGCGCTGGCCGACCGCATCCTCGTCATGTGCGGCGGACGCATCACCGGCGAACTGAAAATTGAAGAATTCGATACCACCCGCATCGGTCTGTTGATGGGGGGAATGCATAAATCATGAATAACGACTTGCCACGCTGGGCGACAGCCTTTGTCATGCCCATGTTAAACCTGCTGTCGGCCTTGCTGGTCGCAGCCCTGGTGATTTATATGCTGGGCGAAGACCCGGCCGAATCGCTGTCCATCCTCGTCCACAGCGCCATCCTCAATCCGGAAGGCTTGAGCTACACCCTGTTCTACGCCAGCACCTTCATTTTCACGGGCCTGTCCGTCTCCGTGGCAATGCAGGCCGGCCTGTTCAATATCGGTTCCGAAGGCCAGATGTATATCGGCGGCCTGGGCCTCACTGTCGCCATGCTGGCCTTCGACCAGACCCTGCCCGCCTGGCTATTGATCCCGGCCGCCATGATCGGCGCAGCCCTGTTCGGCGCGCTGTGGGGTTTCCTGCCCGGCTACCTGCAAGCCAAGCGCGGCAGCCACATCGTGGTGACCACCATCATGTTCAACTTCATCGCCGCAAGCCTGATGAACTTCATTATCGTGAAGTATCTGATTCCGCCGGGCGAGCAGAACACGGCCAGCCGCGTGTTCGCGGAAAGCGGCGAAATGCCGCGCCTCTCCACCTGGTTCCCGTCCTTGGGCGACACGCCGCTGAACATCAGTTTCCTGCTAGCAATCGCCGCGCTGGTCATCTACGGCGTGATGGTGTGGCGCTCGTCGTGGGGCTTCAAGCTGCGCGCCACGGGCCTGAACAAGCATGCGGCCCACTATGCGGGTGTATCGATCAGCAAGATGATCATCATCGTCATGCTGATCTCGGGCGCGCTGGCGGGCCTGGGTTCCGTCAATTCCATCATGGGTTCGACGCATTATCTGTCGCTGAACTTCGTCGGCGGCGCCGGTTTCATCGGCATCGCCATCGCCCTGATGGGCCGCCAGCATCCAGTCGGCATCTTCCTGTCGGCCGTGCTGTTCGGCGCGCTGATCCAGGGTGGCTTCGACCTGTCGCTGGAAAAACCGAATATCCCGACGGAAACCTTCATTTTCATCCAGGGCTTGATCATTCTGTTCTGCGGCGCCATGGAAAACTTCTACGCACCGGCCATTTCCGCCCTGCTCAAGCGCACCAAAGGCTAACACCATGACACTCGACGACTTTCAATTCGCCAGCATCCTGGTATCGACCGTGCGCAATGCGCCCGTCCTGATCTTTGCCGCCATGGCCGGCCTGTTTGCCGAACGCAGCGGCATGATCGACATCGGCCTGGAAGGCAAGATCCTGGCCAGCGCCTTCGCTTCCGCCGCCGTGGCCTACACGACGCAAAACCCATATTACGGCATGGCTGCCGGCATGCTCGTCTGCGTCGCCCTGGCCCTGCTGCAGGCCTACGTCAGCATCACGCAAAAGGGCAACCAGCTGGTGGCCGGCATGGCGATCAACATCGCCATGAGCGGACTGACGTTCGTGCTGGCGCAGTTCTTCTTCCAGCAAGGCGGCCGCACGCCCGACCTCGGTTCGGCGCGCCTGTTTGACGTCGTCTTGCCGGGCACGCAATACGTGGAGCACATCCCGTTCATCGGCTGGGTCTACGCCCATTTGATCGGCGGCCATTCCATCCTCGTCTACGTGGCGTTCCTGTTGATCCCGCTCGTGCACTGGCTGCTGTACCACACGCGCTTCGGCCTGCGCTTGCGCGCCTGCGGCGAAAACCCGCATGCGGCCGACTCGGCCGGCGTGAGCGTGGAAGCGACGCGCTACCTGGCCATGCTGGTGGCCGGCATCCTGTGCTCGTTCTCTGGCGCCTACCTGGCCATCGTGCAAAGCGGCTTCTTCCTGCGCGACATGTCGGCCGGCGCCGGCTACCTGGCCCTGACGGCCATGGTGTTCGGCAACTGGCGTCCCGTCTACACCTTCCTCGGCTGTCTGATGTTCGGCTTCTTCGCCGCCATCCAGATCCAGATCGAAGGCGTGGACTTGCCGGTAGTGGGCCGCATCCCGGGCTCCTTGATCCAGATGGTGCCGTACGTCGTCACGGTGATCGTGCTGGCGGGCTTGATGGCGAAATCCATCGCACCAAAAGCAATTGGTATCCCGTTCGTGAAATCGCGCTAAGTTTCAGCCTGCGCCAACTAAAAGCGAAGCCTGCGGGCTTCGCTTTTTTTATGCCTGGGTAATCTCGTCCAGCGAGAAAAACACGGCCAATCCAAGGCTGCGTGCCACCGCCACCATCTGGTCGGCGCCCTGGGACGCCCCGCCAATGCGCAGCACGGCATCGCAATGGCTCAATAAGCGCGTCGCATGCGCGTGGAACAGCTGCTCATACACGGCGTCACCCACCTGGGTGGAACCGGCCAGCGCCAGCATGGGCAAGGCCAGCCATTCACCGAGCACGGGCATGTGCCCCTGGGCATATAACGACAGGCAGACGGCTTCCATGGCAGCCACATTCGCCGCCATCAGGGCGGGATCGTCGCCCGTGCCGGAGCGATACGGGCCGGCAACGAGGATCTGCATGCCTTGTTTGACCGGCATCAGTTGTAGCTGCGCATGCTGCAGCAGCATGATGGTCTTGCCGTCGCAAATGCGGCCATCTGCCACCATCTGCAGCGCTTGCGCCAAGGGCAGTTCCAGCACTTCGATATCCTCGCCTTCGTGCGCCAGGCCGCCGCCATCACCGATGCGGCTGGCGGGATCGTATTCGGCGACAAAGAAATGCAGGCGCTCCGTCACGGAGCCGGGACTCATGAAGGCCTGGAATATCTTCTGCACCTGCCCCACCCGGTAACCGGTTTCCTCTTCTACCTCGGCGCGGATGCGCTGCTCCGCGCTAGCCTCCTCCAGCAAGCCGGCCGCTGATTCGATCAGGAAACCATCGTGGCCTTCGCGGTAGGTGGGAAAGCGGAACTGGCGGATCAGGATCACCGTGCGCTTGACTTTGTTGTAAAGCAGGATGGTGGCGCCATCGCCGCGGTCATAGGTTTCCCGTGTCTGTGTCTGCCACTGGCCATCTTGGCGCAGATAGTCGAACGTGGTCTTTTGCAGCAGATACCAGTCGTGCGACAGGGTTTGCACGCCCTGGATACGGACCCGTTCCTGCTTGCTATTTTCTTCGCGCATAGTGTCTCCTTGTGCTTGCACGGATCGACTTTATCATGCAAACTCGTGCAATATCAAGAAAATACAAGAAAAACCATGCTCACACATCAACGCAAACAATACCTGCTGGACTTGCTCCAGCGCGAAGGTCAGATCGTCGCCAAGGCCGTCAGCGACAGCCTGGGCTTGTCGGAAGACACGATACGGCGCGACCTGCGCGAGCTGGCGAAGGAAGGGCTATTGGAGCGCGTGCACGGCGGCGCCCTGCCCTTGTTGCCAAGTTCGCCCGCGCTGGCTCCGTTTGCGGCCCGCGAACAGATTTCACCGGAAGCCAAGCCCGCCATCGGCCGCGCGGCGGGCGCCATGATACAAACGGGACAAGTGGTGTTTCTCGACGGCGGCACGACCGCCGTGCAACTGGCGCGCCAGCTGCCGCGCGACTTGCGCGCCACCATCGTCACGCACAGTCCGTCGGTTGCCGTCGAACTGGTGAATCATCCATCGATTGAGGTGCTGATGCTGGGCGGGCGCCTGTACAAGCACTCGATCGTGGGCGTCGGCGCAGCTACCGTGGAAGCCATCGGCCGCATCCGCGCCGACCTGTACTTCATGGGCGTGTCCAGCCTGCATCCGCAAGCGGGTATCACCACCGGGGATTATGAAGAAGCGTGCGTGAAGCGCGCTCTGAGCGACGCGTCTGCCCGCACCGTCGTGCTGGCCTCGCCGGAAAAATTCAATACGGCTTCGCCGTTTCAAATTGCACCCTTGAGTCAGGTCAACGATATCATCGTGCACCGCGACGTGGATGACGCCCTGGTCGCGCCCTACCGCGAGATGGGCATCAACGTAATCCTGGCGTAAAAAAAGCGGCCAGCAGGCCGCTTTCGAATGACGTCTTTACTGCGGCCAGATCGCCTGCAGCACGGCCGCAAGGTGATAGCCGCTCTCGATCAGCTGCTGCTTGGCCAGCGCCGAACTGGGCACGGGATAATTGTCCGGCACCGTCAAGCTCCAGACGTTGTAGACCTCGCCCTTGCGGCTCGTCTGCTGCGTGGCCGGACCGGCCACCACATCCGTGAAAGCCATCTTCGACGCCGCCAGCGAGGCATCGGCCCATTGATACGGCCAGGTGGCGGGATCGCCGGTGTTGCTGCTCACTTGTGGCGCGCTGGCGATCACGGAGCGCGCAAACTGCTGCGGCGTGCGCGTGCTCAGGCGGCGCATGGCGTAATCGACCACGGTCGTGTCCCAATACGAATGCAGGGGCTTGGTGGGCGACTTCGGATAGCTGCTTGCCGGCTTGGCCGCGCCATCGTCGGCCGGCAGCGACGCGGGAATCACGGCATCGGACAGCGCCGTCATCTTCACATCGTCGAGCAGCAAGTCGTTGCCGCCGCGCGCATTGAAAATGGTGACGTCGTCGATCTGCGCCTGCGTGGCGGGCGCGAAAAACTGGCCATCCTTGCCGAGAAACGCATTGCCCACATGCAAAGGCTGGTGGATATCGCCTACCAGGTGCGTGATCAGGATCAGGGCTTCGCGCTGGCTGAAGCCGTGCGGATTGCTGGCCGCATCAGCCTTGCCTTGCAACACCAGGATCGCCTGCTTCAAGGTTTGCACGATATCGTCATCAGCCGTGCCCACGCCATGGTCGTGGTAGTGCGCGTTCTGGAACGGCACGTTCGTGTAATGGTATTCGCCATGCTTGGGATTGGCCGCCACATAGGTCAGCATTTCCGGTGTTTGCGGGCCGCAATACGTGCCCTTCACGCAATCAGGCCAGTTGGCGATCTTTTCCAGGCTTTCGCCCGGCAACAGCAACTTGGCCACTTGCACCTGTGCTGCGCTACCCTTGAGCAATTGATCGGCGATGGCGCCCACGGCGCGGTGGCCGTCGTTGCCCCAGGCCTGGACATTGCCGGAAGCAAAAGCGGCGCCCAGCGCCAGCACGGTCATCAATTTTTTCACTATTACTCCTTGCCTTGCGGCGTGGCCTTGGCCGGCTTCGGATACTGCTTGTTGATGTCGATCGGCTGCGCATACGCCGAACTCCACGTCTGCTCATGCAGCGCGGCGATGCGTTGCGCCATCTGTTCGTTGCGCAGCACCACTTCCAGGTTGCGCGACAAGTCGAAATAGCCGCCCGCCCAGTTGCTCGTACCGATCCAGGCCAGCTTGCCGTCGATGGTCATGGTCTTGCTGTGGATCACGCGTGCGAATGGAATGAAACCGGTCGAGGCCGCAGGAATCGTCACGATGCGGATGTCCACGTTCGGCACCAGGGCCAGGCTTTTCAGGTAGGCGATGGCCGGCGCTTCCGTATTCCAGCTTGACACCATCAGCTTGATTTTCACGCCGCGCTGCGCGGCCGCGCGCACGGCGTTATCGATCACGGCGTAGTACGGCCGCGTGCGGTTCGGGCCGTAGGACAGCGGTACGTAATCGAGCAACTGGATTCGCACTTCGCTTTGCGCTTGCGCCAGCAAGGCGGGCAGGCCCGTTTCCGAGTCGCCCACGCCAGCCGGGTTGTAGGCGTTCGGGCTGGCCAGCAGGAAAGCGTTCTGCGCGTAGTTGGCGGGCACTACCTTGCTGTTGAGCACCGTGGCGCGGCTGCCTTGCGACGTCAATGCCTGGGCTTGCCAATCCTGTTCAAAGATCGCTTGCACCTGGCTCACCATGGCGGGTTCCGTGATTTTCAAACCCGTTTCATGGATGTGCTCGAACGAACGCCAGTCGAAATTCTGGCTGCCGATGTACGCCACCTGGCCATCGACGGCCAGGTATTTTGCATGCACGATGCCGTTGCCCGTGATTTTATTGAAGTCGATCAGGCGCAAGTCCAGGTTCGGAATCGCCTTGATCTGGGCGATGGTGGCCGCTTCCGACAAGCCCACGCCCTTCTGGTCCAGCAGGAAGCGGATTTTTATACCGCGCTGGCCGGCGGCCGTCAGGCTGGCCAGCACCTTTTCAAAGGCCGTGCCCGGTTTGCTGACGGCGTAGAACTGGGCGATGACGATTTCTTTTTTTGCCGAATCGAACAATTCGGTCCACACGGCGACGGGCTCGCGCAGGTCGGGATTCGTCAACGTGGTTTCTACGGGTGACGTGTGCACGAGCTCAAAGCCGGGAATGGTGAAGTCCGCGTGGGCCGTGCCCGCAAACAGACTGGAAATAACGACAGTAAAAAATAAACGACGCATGGTTTTTCCTGGTAAAGATTATTTGACGCGCACGATGCGGCCGGCCGCCGTGGCACTGCCAGCGGGCTTGCCAGCGCGCGCGCGCGCGGTCAGGTAATTGCTGAAGGCGTCGATGTCGCGCACGCCCGTGTCCAGCCGGCGCGTGCCGGCCGCCAGCACAGTGAAGCGGTCGCCGCCGCCGGCAAGGAAACTGTTGGCGGCGACACGGTATTGTTGATTGTCCTCAAGAGGAATGCCATTGAGCATGATGCTGCCCGGCAGCACACGCTGGCCTTGCGGCTGCGTGCTGTCCCAGCGGTAGCTAAAACCTTCGGATACTTGCAGCAGATTGCCCTCGCCTGCCTCTTCGCCCGGCCATTGCTGCTCGAGCAAGGTGCGGATTTGCGCGCCGGACAGGCTGACGACGATCAAGGTATTGCCGAACGGGACCACAGCCTGGTTCTGACCCACGTTCGTCATCAGATCGGCGCCCGCTTCCAGGTCCTTGCGGATGCCACCGTTGTTCATCAGGCCGATTTGCGCACCGGCAGCGCGTGCGCCGAACAGGGTGCTGTCGGCCACCAGGTCGCCCAGCGGGGAAGCGCCGCCGCCCTTGGTGCTGCGGCCCACGTTCGGTACGGCGATGGCGGCCACGGGACGCGACAACTCGGCCGCACTGCGCTGCTTGACCGATGCCAGGTAGGCTGCCACGGCCGGGTCCGGCTCATACATGCCTGGCAGCATGACGACGTTTTGCGCGCTGGCATCGATCAGTGCATTTTTGACGGGATCGACCTTGAGCTTGATGCGCGTGAGCATATGCCCGCCCATCTGCGCCTGCGTCACCAGCCGGCCATCGACACGGCACAGATAGCCCTGGTGCGAATGACCGCTGATGACCAGCTGGATCGCCGGGTCGAGGCGTTTCACCACGTCGACCACTTCGCCCTTCAGGTGGCTGCAATCGGGCTGGTCGACGGCTTCGCTCGTCTCGCCGCCCTGGTGCAGCAGCACGACGAACACGCCCACGCCCTGCGCACGCAGCTGCGGCAAGGTGGCGTTGATCGCGCCTGCTTCATCGCCGAACTGCAGGCCGGCAATGCCGGCGGCCGTTACCACGGACGGCGTATCTTTCAGCACGGCGCCGATCAAGCCCACCTTGACGCCATGCGCCTCTTCGATGCGGTAGGCCGGCAGCAGGGACTTGCCCGTTTGCGTGTCGATCACATTCGCCGCCATATAGGTGTAGCTGGCGCCCTTGAAGTCGGGCGTGAACTTGCAGGCCTTGTCGGCGCGCGACGACTCGCAGCCGCCGCGCTGCTGGCGCAGCAATTCCGCCTTGCCCTGGTCAAATTCGTGGTTACCGACGGAACTGGCCTTCATGCCCAGCATGTTCATGGCGACGATGCTCGGTTCGTCCGCCCACAGCGCCGACATGGCGGGGCTGGCGCCGACCAGGTCGCCATTGCCGACGAAAATCAGCTGCGCATCTTCTCGCCGCCACGCCGTCAGGGCGCCGGACAAGGTATCGATGCCGCCGGCCTGCACCGTCTTGCGCTCAGTATCGACGGCACTCGTATAGGTGAATTTGCTGCGGTCGAGATTGCCGTGAAAATCGTTCAGGGCGACCAGGTTGATATCGACGGACTTCGCGGAAGGCGCGGTAGGTGCGGCACAGGCGGCCAGCAGCAAGGTCAGGGCCGCTGCGGCGGCGAGTGGTGTCAGATGATGTTTCATGGTCCCCACATGGTTATCAGTATTCAAAAAGACTATCTCATCCGGGGGGACGCCGTGCGCCGCAAGCCCATCAGAGTATGACAAGAAAGCACAACATAAAACGAAAAAACGGCCGGTGTCGCCACCAGCCGTTTGCAACTTCAGTCAGACGCCGAGATTAGAACTCGTACTTGACCGTAGCCTGGATCGCCCATTGGGATTCACCCTTTTGTTGACGCACGGTGTAGTCCTCTACCTTGTCACGCACTTGGTAGATATAACGGCCTTGAGCATCGAGGCCGGCAAAATCAACAAAGCTGCGGGTTTGACCACCAGCCGAGCGGAAAGCCATTTCATTGATACGGCCCCACTTGCGGTTGATCATGTTGCCCACGTTGAAGAAGTCCATCGTGAACACGCCTTTGTTGCCTTTGAAGAAGCCTGGGACTTCCTGGCTGACACGCATGTCGAAGCTGTTGGTCCAAGGCGAGAAGCTGTCGTTACGCTTCACCACGCCGCCTTTCGAACTGCGCAGGTCGCCATTGGCATTGACCAAGGACCAGAAACGGTCTTCGTTAGCGTGGTTGGTTGCCGTATCGCCACGGAATACCACTTCGCCCGAACCTGGTTTCGATGGGATGTACATCAAGTCGTTGCCGCTGACGCCGTCACCGTTCAAGTCATTGCTGTAGGTCCAGCTGTATGGCTTACCCTTGCGACCTTCATAGAACAGGCCGAAGCTGGTTTTGTAGTTGTCGAAGAAGCGCTTCTGGAAGTTCAACACAGCATTGAAGCGGTCTTTCACCAGGTAGCCGGAATTGGCGGCGACGTTTTCATTCGGATTGAAAATCGAACGGGCGTTGAAGTTCGACGTCGATACCGACGAGGTCAGCGGCGACACTTCCGTTGCATCTGTATAGGTGTAGGCAACCGACCAGCCAAAGCCTTTGGTCATCGGCTGGCTGACCGACAGGGTCACCAGATTGCCTGCACCTTTATCCGTTTTCTGCGCAACCATGACGTTGTTGAACGCAGGGTTCTTGAGTGCCTTGGCGAAGGAACCCGAGCAACCCGCATTGGTCGACGACAAGCCACCGGTTGAAGTCCAGCAATTCGTATTGTAGGCAGTATTCGAGTAATACAGCTCACGGCCATCGGTTCCGGTACGCGTCGCTGCACCCAGGTTCAGATGCTCGTAGTAAATGGCATCCTTGTTTTGCGTACGCAGATATTCCGCGCCGAAAACCAGACCCATCCATGGCAGCTCATGTTCGAACGCCAGGTTGCCCTTCCAGATCGATGGCTGGCGCAGGTTAGGCGACAGGAAGTCGACGTTGGCTGCAGGTGCGGCATCAGCGAAGTTCGTCGGCTGAGCGTTCGGATCAGGATTGAACAAGCCACCTACCGATGGGCAAGCCTTGAAGCCACTGGTGCCGCAACCAACGATACGGGTTGCCACGCCAGGATTAGCGAACGGGTTCGACATCCATACCGTGGCCGCCGCGCCCTGGAACAGGCCGAAACCACCGCGCAATTGGGTTGGACGGGCACTGTCGAACTTGTAGTTGAAGCCCACGCGTGGCTGCCACAGTGTCTGTCCATCGATGGTTTGCGTATTGTTCAGGCCAAAACCACCGCTTTGTACCTTGCCGGTCTGCGGGTTGCCAGCAACCATAGGTGCCGCCGCGGCAGCGTTATACAGCGGGCGGTCGCTGATGGCGGCCTTGTCGACACGCACGCCATACTGCACGGTCAACTGTTTGTTGACGGTCCATACGTCTTGGGCGAAGAAGCCATAGTTTTTCAGGCTGAAATCAGCAATGGCGTTTTCCAAGGAACCGCCTGCCAATGGTACTTGCACCTGGTAAGAGCTCGGGCGTCCGGTACGGAAATTTTCCAGTACGGCTTGTTCCTGAAGAGCGGCTGAACTGTTGCAATTGAAAGTAGTGCTGCCGTCCGCGTTTGGTTTGACAAACGAGTATCCGACATTATTGATACAGCCGAAGGTGTAGTTGCCATTGATGTTCTGCAGGAACGCATTGTAGACATCGTTCTTGCTGAAGTCGCCGCCGAACTTGACTTCATGATCGCCCAGGGCCCAGTTCGCGCCCAGGTAGGCATCCTTGGTCTTGGTGCGCAAGACGTTAAACTGATACGACTGATCGGTACCGAAGTTCAGGAAACGGTCGTTGGTCGACACGCCTGCAGGCGATCCCGCCGGCAAGGCACCCGTAAACTTGAGCGACATGGTTGGCAGGGTGGAATTGTTCTTCGGCAGACTTTCATAGTCGCGCGACGATACTTTGAATTCCGTCGAGAAATTTGGCGTCCAGTCGGCAAACCACTGGCCGACGATGGTTTCGATCGACTTTTCCTGCGAACGCCAAGCCGAGTTCAAGGCGATACCGCTTGACGTTACGCCGGTAAACATCGGCTCGGACTGATCGGTTTTGGAATAGCGAACCATCGCGCGATGGTTGTCGTTGATGTTCCAGTCCAGTTTCAGCAAGACATCATCAACCGTCAACTTCGTACCGGCAGGCACGGTGGTGGTGCCGACTGGCAAGTTGTACTTTTCTTTGGCAATCGTCTGTAAACCCGCAATAGCGGATTCGGTAACGCCGACGTTCGTCATCGAGCTGCCCAGCGGACCAAAGTTTGGTGCCGTGCGGGTACTTTCCAGCTTTTCTTTGTTTGCAAAGAAGAACAGCTTGTCTTGGATCAGCGGGCCGCCAACGGAAATGCCCTTGGTCGTTTCGCGGAATGGTGCTGGTGCGTAATAGCTGTCTTTGACGTTGTCGTAACGGTCACCCGCCATACTGTCATTACGGAACACGTAATAGACACTGCCCTTGACATCATTGGTACCGGACTTGGTCACGGCGTTGATGTTGGCGCCCGTGTAGCCTTTTTGCGTCACGTCGTAGTTGGCGACGTTCACTTGCACGGACTGGATCGCATCGATCGAGATCGGCTGCTTGGCCGTCGGGCTGCCGTTCGATTCCAGGCCGAAGGTGTCGTTCACGGCCACGCCATCGATGGTCATCGAGTTATAGCGCGAGTTTTGACCGGCAACGGACAATTCGCCGCGCTCTTTGTCCGTTTGCGAAACACGCGGATCGGAACGGGCGTAATCTTGCAGATTGCGCTGGATCGACGCTTGCATGGCCAGCTCATTGGCACCAATGTTGGTGCCGGCGCCCATATTGCTGCGGTTAAAGATCTGTGCGCGTGCGCCCGTGCCCGTGACGTTCACGGTTTGCATCTGTGCGCCCAGGGTGGCGTCCACATTGGCCGTTTCAGCCAATTGCACGTACACGCCTTCGCGTTTTTCCACTTCACCATTCTTGGTGATGGTGATGGTGTATGGACCGCCGGCACGCAGGCCGCGCGCGACGTAACGGCCTTCCGCATCGGTCGTTACATTGCTGACGGAACCCGACTCGGTGTGCACAATGGTAACGGTGGCACCAGCTGCCGGCTTGCCGTCATTGGCCGAGATACGGCCGCCGATGGAAGACGTAGTGTTCTGTGCGAACGATGGTGCCGCCGCCAGTGCAATAGACAGGCTTAACGCGATTTGCGTCAGCCGAAGTCGCTTGTGATTGATCATCTTTAACCCCAGAAAAGACTATTATTTTTTGAAAATCCTGGATTGCCCCACCGTCCGGCTGCGCCGCACAGCAACACAAACACAACATTTCCTCTTTACGATGCTGCAACTGTTACGCCGGCGGGACTGGCTGCGGTCCTGACAAGACCATCACAAAACGCCGCTCCACACATCACAACTATTCATATCCAGACAATAACGGCGGAAAAAACCACATCCGATCCGTACGACCCAGGGCGCTAGCACCTGTGTCATTCATCCCACATGCTTACCCGGCTAACATGGCAAGCCGCGAGTGTAATTGTTAAATATTTCAAGACTGTGACACGGCGGTAAAATACAGAAGAATGTCGTCATTTAGCTGTGCGACTGTTTGTTTCACTCTGCATCTCACCTTTATTTACTGCAAATACCCATCTTCATACGATATCGCCCAGATGAATTGTGACTTTTTAATATCATCTTCATCTCACTATGCATCATCAAAAAATGGATGACAAATACGATTTTTTTTACATATTTATATATTTAAAATATAAATAGCATGGGGTAACTAGTTGGATTGATATCGTGCTGACAGCGTCCGGGCTTATGGCGCGTGATTATAAATGAGCAATATGTACTTGAAATTGATTCATCCATGAAATCAGATAAAGTCGTGTATCTACTGTTAATTGTGTCGCATGGCCGCCACAAAATTAACAAAATAACAGCACGGCATTTAAGATGAGGAATAAAAAATGGCCGGAATATCCGGCCATTTAAGAGTATCAGTTCTGAACGTCGCGCAACTTACGGTTTTCCACCCTTGCCTGCCTTGTCGGCTGCGGCAATTTGCGCTTCAAAACGGGTGAAACGGGCATCGAGCGCTTTCAGCAAACGCTGCTTGTCCGCTTCCGCCAGGAAGGAATAGCGCAGGCTGTTGTACGACAGCTTTTTGATTTCCGCATAATCGGTCTTGTACTGGCTGGCAAACAGCACGTATTCATTCGACAAGGTATTGCGCGAGACGCCCGCATCATCGGTCGAGATCACGAACGGCACGCCATACTTGCGATACAGGGTGATCGGATGGGCCTGGCCCTTGATACCGAGGATGTAATCATTGCTGGTCAGATTCACTTCCACGGGGATGCCCCGCTCGCGCATCTTTTGCATGGTTGCCAGCGCATTGTTTTCGTACGCGATATCCATGCCGTGGCCGATACGGTCGGCACCCGCCACATCGACGGCTTCGGCGATATGAAATGCCATGCCTTCCGGCGGCACCATGCCCAGCGCCAGTTCGCCGGCGTGCAGGGCGATCTTGACGTTCGGGTATTTGGCCTTGAGGAACTTGAACATTTCCATGTGCAGGCTGTAATCGCGCATGGACACGTTCACGCTTTCCTGGCCCACGATGTTCACACCCACCAGCAGCGGGTTCAGACTCGCTGCCTTGAACGCGGCCACCATGGACGAGAACACTTGCGATGGCGACAGGAAACGCAACACATACGCCTGGTAGCGCATGGTGAAATTCGCGTCATCGATGCCGGCGCTGCTGGCGTTGACGTTGTCGTTGTAGGCGGTAATGCTTTTCTGGAAGCCAGTATCCTGCTCGAGGTTCTGCGTCCAGCTGGCCAGCACGGCTTGCAACGCTGCCGGCTGCAAGCCCGGCACCAGCACCTGCTGGTCGAACTGCGCGTTTTGCACGAATGGCGACAGCTCGAAAATCGTCTCGATGTAGCTGAGGTTTTCCGCGATGGCGCGCTGCTTCAAGGTTTTCAGGCCGTCGGCCGTGTTGCTCGACGCGACGGGGCCGAAGTAGCCGAAGGTATCAAAAAAGGTGCGGTCCGGCGGCGTCTGGATGGCGCCGTGGTTATAGAAATCCTTGGTCGACCAGCGCTGCAGCAATTCCGCATACAGGCCCGCGTCGGCAAACACTTCCGTGGACGACAGGCAGCCACGCTGCGCGGCCGGCTTGGCGCGCTCGGCCGCCACGACATCCTTGTTGCTTTCGATGCGGTAGGTTGTCTTGTTGACGCAATAGTTTTCCTTGTCGACCCAGTCGAGGAATTGCTCGGCGTAAATGGCGCCCGAGTAATGGTGATGCAAATCACCGCCCTTGGGCATCATGGAAAAGAACAGGTTCAACTCGGCTGTCTTCGGCTGCGCACCGGCAACCAGAGCGGCAAAATGGCGCGCGGTGGCCGCCTCGTTGGAAGACGGGGTGGCCTTGGCGGCCTGCGCCGTTCCGGTCAATGCCAGCGCGGCGCCAAGCGCCAGGCCAGTGAGTTTCTTGTGCATACGCGTTCTCGCTCAGGATAATTCGTGTTGAACAACGGGTAGGTCAGCCCTGCCCCCGCACATGCACGCATTGCCCGCCTGAATAGGTGGCGGCCACGGCACGGTCGTCGCCCAGCAGCGCAAAGGCAAACAGCAATTCCTCCAGGCTTTGACAGCCGGCCGTGCGGCGCTCGAGCAGCGGCGTCGACTGCTTGTCGAGCACGATGAAGTCCGCTTCCGTGCCGGCCGTGAAATTGCCCAGAGTGCCTTCCAGTTGCATGGCGCGCGCCGCGCCCAGAGTCGCCAGGTAAAACATGCGCAAGGCGGGCAGATAGCTGCCTTTCAAGCGTGCTACTTTATAGGCTTCGTTCATTGTTTGCAACATCGAGAACGAGGTGCCGCCGCCCACATCGGTAGCCAGCGACAGCAGCACTTTTGCCGCATCGGCCCGCTCGAAATCGAACAGGCCGCTGCCGAGGAACAGGTTGGACGTAGGACAAATGGCCGCCGCCGAGGACGTTTCCGCCATGCGCGCGCGGTCGCGCTCGTCGAGCCAGATGCAATGGCCGAACATGGCGCGCGGGCGCAGCATGCCGTACTGGTCATACACGTCGAGGTAGCTGCGCGCCTGCGGGTGCAGTGCGCGCACCCAGCGGCATTCATCCTCGTTTTCCGACACGTGCGTCTGCAAATACGTATCGGGATAGGCGCGCGCCAGCTCGCCCGCCAGATGCATCTGTTCATTGGTCGAGGTCGGCACGAAACGGGGCGTGATCGCGTACAGCGAACGGCCGTGCTTGTGCCAGCGCCGGATCAGCTCTTCGCTTTCGCGTGCGCCCGACTCGGCCGTATCGCGCAGGAACTGCGGGCAATTGCGGTCCATCATGACCTTGCCCGCCACCATGCGCAAGCCGCGCGCCTCGCTGGCACCAAAGAAGGCATCGACCGATTGCGGATGCACGCTGCCATACACCATGGCCGTCGTGGTGCCGCAGCGCAGAAGTTCGTCGAGGAAAAACTCGGCCACGTCGCGCGCATGCTCGGGATCTTCAAACGCGCGCTCCGTGGGGAAGGTGTACGTTTCCAGCCACGGCAGCAAACCGGGCGCGGGCGAAGCGATCATTTCCGTCTGCGGGAAGTGCAGGTGGGTATCGATGAAACCGGGCACGATCAGTTTGCCCCGGTAATCGACGATCTGCGTGCCGGGCGGCAAAGTCGTTTGCAACTGCGCGTAATCACCGGCTGCCACGACCTTGCCATCGGCCACGATCAGCAAGCCATCCGCATGCCAGGCATGCGCCTCCTCGCTGAAGGCGGGATCGGCGTGGAAGTGCAGCAAGCTGGCTCGGTAAGCTTGCAATGTGGCAGGAACAATCGGCATGACTTCTTTCTATAACGGGTGAATGGCGGCGCGTGTTCGGCGGCGCGGTGGCGCGCTGGCAGAGGCCAGCCGCAGCGGTGCGGCCAGGACGGCAGCGGCCGCCTCTTCCCACACCATCAGTAATTGACAGGCAACGGAGGCGGCGATCACGGCCGGCGCCTTGTTGCGGATGCCGGGCATGCCGATCGGACACACCATGGCGGCGATGCGCTCGTCCGGCACGCCGCGCGCCTGCAGGCGGTGTTCGAATTGCTTGCGTTTCGTGTGCGAACCGATCAGCCCGAACCAGCCCGCATCCTCGCGCTCCATGATGGCTTGCGTCAAGCGTTGATCGAGCGCATGGCTATGCGTCATGACGAGAAAACTGCCGCCGGGCGGCGCCATGGCGACAAATTCCTCGGGCGTATCGGTGGCGGCGATGCGGACATTATCAGGTATCTGCGCGGGAAACATGTCTTCGCGCTCATCGACCCAGGTGATATTGCAGGGCAAGTGGGCCAGCGCGCGCACGATGGCAGCGCCCACGTGGCCGGCGCCGAACAAGGTCAGGTGCGCGCGCGGCGCCAGGCAGGGGTCGACCAGCCAGCGCCGCCCTTCGCTCCCCTGCGCCACATGGGTTGCGCGCTCGCGCGAAAACGTGTCAGGCGCCTGTTCGCCAGAGCCAGCGATCAAGCTACCAGCAGCATCGAACAAGGCCGAGGCGGGTTCGCCGTCGAGCGCCGTCAACCGCCAGCTGTCTTGCTGGCGGCGTTCGCGCAAGGTGGCCAGCAACGCATGCAGGCTGGCGTCGACATACTCGAAAGCCAGGTGGACGACGCCACCGCAGCATTGTCCCAGGCTGGGGCCCAGCGCAAAACGTTCGAGCCGCGCTTGGGTGTCCCCCGTGGCCAGCATGGTCTTGGCGATTTCCACAGCGCGCAATTCCAGATGGCCGCCGCCAATGGTGTCCATTTGACCATCGAGGGTGACGCGCATCTTCGCGCCCGCCTCGCGCGGACCGGAACCTTCCACCAGGGCGACCGTCACCAGCACGGATGCCTGCGCGTCATTCTCGATTGCTGTCAGCCAGTCGCTCATCGTCTGCCCTTATGCGCCGGCATGCGCCGCTTGCACGGCCATCACCGCCTTGAGGATTTCCTCGCTGGTGGCGGGCGCATTCAGCGGTGGTTGCACGGCGTGATGACCGACGCTGGAAATGGCGTCGCGGATGGCAAAGAACACGGAAAACGGCAACAACAACGGTGGCTCACCCACGGCTTTGGAACGGTGGATGCTGTCTTCCACGTTGCGGTTCTGGAATAGCTGGACGCGAAAATCTTCCGGGCAATCGGAAATGCCGGGAATTTTATAGGTCGACGGCGCGTGCGTCATCAGCTTGCCCGCCGCATTCCACCACAGCTGCTCCGTCGTCAGCCAGCCCATGCCCTGGATAAACGCGCCTTCCACCTGACCCAGATCAATCGCGGGGTTGAGCGACTGCCCCGCATCGTACAAGGCATCGGCACGCAGCAGCCTCCATTCGCCCGTCAGGGTATCGACCACCACTTCGGCCACGGCCGCGCCATACGCGTAATATGAAAACGGATGGCCCGTCATCGTCTTCGCATCCCATGACAGACCGGGCGTGGCATAAAAACCGTCCGACCACAGTTGCACGCGGGCCAGGTAAGCCTTCTGCACCAGCTCGGCAAACGCAACGACGTGACCATTCACGTGGATATGGTTGTCGAAGAAACGAACAGCGTCCGTCTCGCCACCGTACAGTTTGACCGCGTAATCGGCCAGGCGTTCACGGATCTGGCGCGCCGCATCCTGCGCCGCCTTGCCGTTCAGGTCGGCACCAGTGGAGGCCGCCGTGGCCGACGTGTTCGCCACCTTGCTGGTATCGGTGGCCGTGGCCCGTACCTTGTCCAGATCGAGGCCCAACTCGTGCGCCACTACTTGCATGACCTTGGTATTGATGCCCTGCCCCATTTCCGTGCCGCCATGGTTGACCAGTACGGAGCCATCCACGTACACGTGCACGAGCGCGCCTGCCTGGTTCAGATGCGTGACGTTGAAGGCGATGCCGAATTTCAGGGGCGTGAATGCCAGACCCTTCTTCAGGATGGGGCTGGCCTCGTTGAACGCATCGATGGCCATACGGCGCGCGCGGTAATCGCTGCTTGCTTCCAGTTCCGCGACGAGTTCATGAATGACGTTGTCGACAATTTTCTGCCCGTACGGCGTGACGTTGCGTCCTTCCGCATCGTTGCGGCCATAGAAATTGAGCAGGCGGATATCGAGCGCATCGCGTTGCAAGTGGCGGGCGATTTCATCGATCACGTACTCGATGGCAATGGCGCCCTGCGGTCCGCCAAAGCCCCGGAAAGCCGTGTTCGACTGCGTATTCGTCTTGCCGCAAGCGGCGCGGATGTCCACGTCGGACAGGTAATAGGTGTTGTCGAAGTGGCAGACGGCGCGCGTGGCAACAGGGCCGGACAAGTCGGCCGAGTATCCGGCGCGCGTAGTCATGTCGACCTTGGCGGCAAGGATGCGGCCATCGTCGTCATAACCCACTTCGTATTCATAGTAGAAACAGTGGCGCTTGCCCGTCACCAGCATATCGTCGTCGCGGTCGGCGCGCAATTTGACGGGACGCTTCAATTTCGCCGCCGCAATCGATGCGGCCGCCGCCCACAGGGCCGACTGCGATTCCTTGCCGCCAAAACCGCCGCCCATGCGCCGGCATTCGACGGTGATGTTGTGCGAATGCACGCCCAGCGCATGCGCCACCACGTGCTGCATCTCGCTCGGATGCTGGGTCGAACACAGCACCAGCATGCCTTGCGCTTCCTTCGGGATGGCGTAGGAAATCTGTCCTTCCAGATAAAACTGTTCCTGGCCGCCCACATACAGCTGGCCCTTGACCACGTGCGGCGCGCCCTCGAACGCGGCCTGGTAGTTGCCGCGCGTCAGCTGCATCGGTGGCAGCACATACGATTGCGCGGCCTTGGCCGCTTGCGGCGTCATGATCGCGGGCAATTCCTCATACGACACTTGCGCCAGGCGGGCCGCGCGGCGCGCATGGTCATGCGTATCGGCCACCACGATGAAGATGGGCTGGCCCACGTATTGCACCAGTTCCGCCGCCAGGATGGGATCGTCATGGATGATGGGACCGCAGTCATTGGTGCCGGGAATGTCGTGTGCCGTGTAGACGGCGACAACACCCGTAGCGGCGCGCACTGCCGACAAATCCATGGCCGTGATGCGCGCGTGCGGCTTTTGCGACAGACCCAGCGCCGCGTGCAAGGTGCCTTGCAGCTCGGCGATATCGTCCGTGTACGTGGCTTGCCCCAGCACATGCAATTGCGCCGATTCATGGGGGCTG
Source organism: Janthinobacterium sp. BCJ23 (assembly GCF_059617945.1). NCBI lineage: Bacteria > Pseudomonadati > Pseudomonadota > Betaproteobacteria > Burkholderiales > Oxalobacteraceae > Janthinobacterium > Janthinobacterium sp. BCJ23. The sequence continues at coordinate 593,399 of NZ_JCAQAW010000003.1, forward strand.
GGCTTGCCCACGGCGGCCCAGGCGGCCGCTTGCAGTTCGGGCGTGGCAGGATGGTTCATGCTGGTCCTTTCAGGCGCGGCAAGCGTAGGCGTTGACGGCAATGCACAGCAAAGGCGCATCGGGGCGAGTTTCCAGCCAGAAGCGGCGCAACAGGTTTTGCGCCGTCGTCATGCGGTAAGTGTTCGACGCGCGCATGTCCGACAGCGGCGCGTAATCGTCGGCCAGCAAGCGCATGGCGATGAGCAAGTTCTCTTCCGTCCACGCCTGTCCACGCAAGAATGCCTCCGTTTGCGCGGCGCGCTGCGGCGTGGCCGCCATGCCGCCAAAGGCAATACGCGCGTCAACAATACGCTCGCCATCGAGCTCAAAGGCAAACGCGGCACACACGGCCGAGATATCCTGGTCGAAACGCTTGGTCAATTTATACGTGCGGAAATGCACATCGGCACGGGGCAAGGGCACGCGCACGGCTTCGACGAATTCGCCTGGCTGCAGATCTTTCTTTTGATAACCGAGATAAAAATCTTCCAGCGGCATGATGCGCTGGCCAGCAGGTCCACGCAGCACGATCTCGCTGCCCAGCGCAATCAGCCACGGCATCGAGTCGCCGATCGGCGAACCATTGGCCACATTGCCGCCCAAGGTACCGGCGTTGCGGATCGGCAAGGAAGCAAAGCGCTGCCACAGTTCCGACAATTCTTCCGGATAATGTTCGCACAGCGCCGCATAGGCATCGTTGAGGCTGGCGCCGGCGCCGATGTGCAGCTTGCCGTCATCCTCGGCGATGGTTTTCAGCGCCGCGACGTTGCCGAGATAAATGATGTCGCCCAGATCGCGCAATTGCTTGGTCACCCACAGGCCAATATCGGTGGAGCCGGCCAGCAGGCAGGCTTGCGGCTTGGCCGCGCGTAGCGCCACCAGTTCCTCAAGGGTGCGCGGCGCGTGGAAGTGCTGGCCGCCGTGTTCATACGTAGTCAGGCTGCCGCGCTGCAGCGCCTGCAATTGCACGCGCAACGCATCGCGATCGAATGCCACATGCGGCAATTCACCCATGCGTCTGGCCGCATCGATGATGGGTCGGTAGCCCGTGCAGCGGCACAGATTGCCCGACAGGGTGTCGTCAATTTCGCAGCGCGTGGGCGTCTCGCCGTTTTTCTCCAGATACATGCCCCACAAGGACATGACAAATCCGGGCGTGCAAAAACCGCACTGGGAACCGTGGCACTCGACCATTGCCTGCTGCACCGGGTGCAGGGCGCCATCGGGCTGCTGCAAGTCTTCCACGGAAAACAGGGCCTTGCCATCGAGAGTGGGCGTGAGCTGGATGCAGGCGTTGACGGCTTTCATCTCGACCTGGCCGTCCACCAGGCTGCCGATGACCACCGTGCAGGCGCCGCAATCACCCTCGGCGCAGCCTTCCTTGGTGCCCGTGCAATGCAAATCCTCGCGCAGGTGCTGCAACACAGTCTGCGTAGGGGCGGCGTTGCGTACTTCCTGTACGGCACCACGATAGTAAAAGCGGATAGGTTCTGACATGCTGGCCTCGGTATAGTCCCAGTATAGGAGATTAACACCGGCATATGGGACAACTATATGCAAAGACTGATTTTACTTATCATCCTATCTCAATAGAACTTATGCCTGGAACGGATGCGTCGCATGCCAGTGTTCGGCAATATCGATGCGGCGCGTGATCCACACCTGCTCATGGCCCTGCACATAGTCGAGAAAGCGCGCCAACGCCGCGGCCCGTCCAGGCCGCCCCACCAGACGGCAATGCAGGCCTACCGACAACATCTTCGGTTGATTCAAGCCGTTCGGATCGCCTTCCGCGTACAGCACATCAAAGGCATCTTTCAGATAGTCGAAAAATTGCGTGCCCGAATTAAAGCCCTGCATGGCGGCAAAGCGCATGTCGTTCGTGTCCAGGGTATAGGGCACGATCAGTTGCGGCTGCACGGCCGGCATGCCAGCGGCATCCGTGTACGCCACCTTTTCCCAGAATGGCAGGTCGTCGCCATAATAATCGGCGTCATAGCGGAAACCGCCATGTTCGACCACCAGTTTGCGCGTATTCGGAGAATCGCGCCCCGTGTACCAGCCTTGCGGGGCGGAACCCGTCAATTCGCGGATGATCTGCACGGCTTCACGCATGTGTTCGCGTTCCGTTGCTTCATCCATGTTTTGATAGGAAATCCAGCGCAAACCGTGGCAGGCAATCTCGTGACCCAGTTGCTGGAAGGCTGCCACCGCCTCCGGATTGCGTTTCAAGGCCATCGACACGCCAAACACTGTCAGCGGCAGGCGCCGCTCCTCGAACATGCGCAGCAAGCGCCATAATCCGGCGCGCGAACCGTATTCGTAAATCGACTCCATGCTCAGGTGGCGCGCAGGAAAAGCGGCCGCACCGATCATTTCCGATAAAAACGTTTCCGATGCAGGATCGCCATGCAGCACGCTGTTTTCCGCCCCTTCCTCGTAATTGAGGACGAATTGCAGGGCGATACGGGCCTTGCCCGGCCATTGCGGATGGGGTGGCGTGCGGCCATAGCCGATCAAGTCGCGTGGATAATGTTCGTAATTGTTCATGCGGAGGCACGCCTATAGGAGGACAATGTTGGCTATATGCCCAATCATATAGCCCGGCGCAGCCACCGGTATATGATTTGCACGATAAGCACATTCACTCACCCTATATACAGGATAGCAAATGGGAAAACTCAGCACGCATGTACTCGATATCGCCCACGGCAAACCGGGAGCCGGCGTCAAGGTCGCCCTGTTTTCAGTCGCGCCGGAAGGAAAAGTGTTATTGAAGATGGATATGACCAATAGCGACGGCCGCTGCAGTTCACCCTTGCTGGAAGGCGACAGCATGAAAGCGGGCCAGTATGAACTGGTGTTCAACGCAGGCGACTATTTCGCCGCCCAGGGAGTGGAATTGCCCTCGCCGCGCTTCATCGACCTGGTCACCCTGTCCTTCGGCATCGCGCATACGGATGAGAACTATCACGTGCCGCTGGTGGTATCGCCCTGGTCGTATTCCACTTACCGCGGTAGCTGATCCCGCGAGGCCAACAATGTTTTCGGATTACGCGCTACGCGCTAATCCGACCTACTTCCGTTGCAGGCCACGTAGGTCGGATTAGCGTAACGCGCGTAATCCGACAACCACCACCAGCGCCAAACAAAACCACCAGACGTAAAAAAACCCCAACCGGATCACCGGAAGGGGTTTTTTCGAATAACAAGCCTGACGATAACCTACTTTCACACTGGTTGCAGCACTATCATCGGCGCAAAGTTGTTTCACGGTCCTGTTCGGGATGGGAAGGGGTGGGACCAACTTGCTATGGTCATCAGGCATAACT
>NZ_JCAQAW010000004.1:0-578442 GCF_059617945.1 Janthinobacterium sp. BCJ23
GGGCGCCGCCCACGTGCAGAACGTCAATGCGTATCACAGCCGTTTGCGGCAATGGCTGGGGCCGTTTCACGGCGTAGCGACGCGCTACCTGCCAAATTATCTGGGGTGGCGCTGGATACTCGACGCCAGGCGCATCCGCTCGCCAGAAACGTTATTGAGAGCAACGCTGGGCGCGTTCCCACATCTGACGGTGACATAGCCTTTTTTATGCGCGAAACGGACTGTGTTCGTTCAACTCGTCGAGGTAGGCATCGATGCCGCCCCGTTCGCGTTCAAGGAAGCGCTGCACGGCGTCGGCAAAGGCCGGGTGCGCCAGCCAGTGGGCGGACCACGTCTTTTGCGGCAGGAAGCCGCGCGCCATCTTGTGCTCGCCCTGGGCGCCCCCTTCGAAGGTGGCGATGCCATTGGCGATGCAAAATTCCAGCGGCTGGTAGTATGCCGTCTCGAAATGCAGACAGGGCACGTGCTCGAGCGCGCCCCAGTAGCGGCCATATAACGTGTCTGCCGTGTGTATCACCAGCGAGGCGGCAATGGCCCGCTCTTCGCGCTCGGCGATCACCAACAAGATGTTCTGCGGCATGCTGGTGCCCAGGCGCTGGAAGAAGTCCAGCGACAGATAGGGCGAGGAGCGGTGTTCCGCATAGGTATTGCTGTAGCAGCGGTGGAACAGTTTCCAGTCCGCGTCCGTGGCGTTCGCTCCGCGCACCTGGCGCATGGTGACGCTCGCTTCCCGCACCTTGCGCCGCTCGGCGCGGATATTCTTGCGCTTCTTGTGTTCCAGGGTAGAGAGGAATTGCTCGAAATCCGTGTAGCCGGGATTGAGCCAGTGAAACTGCACGCCACTACGCATCAGGTAACCAGCTTGCTCCAGTTGGCACGCTTCGCTTTCTGGCGGGAACAGGATGTGGCAGGACGATACTTCGGCCGCTTGCTGCTGCGCCTGCAGAAAGGCCAGCAGGGCAGCGCGCGCCTCGCCATCGCGGGCCAGCAGGCGCGTGCCGCTGACGGGTGTAAACGGTATCGCGGACAGCAGTTTCGGGTAATATTCAAGGCCATGTTGCCGATAGGCGTCGGCCCAGGCCCAGTCGAACACGTATTCGCCATACGAGTGCATTTTGAGGTACAGGGGCAGGGCGGCGGCCAAGGTTTCGCCTTGCCACAGCACCAGGTAATTGGGCTGCCAGCCCGTGTCCGCGCTGGCGCAGCCGGACTCGTGCAGCGCGTGCAAGAAGGCGTAGGAAAGGAAGGGATTGGCCTCCGCCTGGCTTGCCAGCAGTTCAGACCAGGCCGCTTCGCCAATTTCAGCCAGGGTAGTGACGATAGCCGTGCGATAATTCATTGTTGTAGTGTGCATTCATCACTCTCGGGGCGCCGCCACCGGCCTGCGCGCCCCTGTCTTGTTTAATAGAACGAAAATATCCATCATCATCATGACAGTCAAAGTCGCAATTGCTCAAATGAATAGTACGGTCGGCGATCTGGCCGGCAACCGTGCCAAGATCTTCGATCTTTCCCGCCGCGCCTTTGAAGCGGGCGCCGATATCGTGCTCACGCCGGAACTGTCGCTGGTCGGCTATCCACCCGAGGACTTATTGCTGCGCAATGCATTCTACGCAAAAACGCAGGAAGCGTTTGCGGGACTGGCTGCCGACCTGGCCCAGTTCAAGGATCTGCACGTGGTGGTGGGCTTGCCCCTGCAAGACGAGAAGGGCGTGCGCCACAACGCCGCCTCCGTGCTGCTGAACGGCGAAGTACTGGGCACCTACCGCAAGCACGACTTGCCGAACACGACCGTGTTCGATGAAAAGCGTTACTTCACGTCGTCGGACCAGGCTTTCGTGTTTGGCGTGAAAGGTGTGCGTTTCGGCATCAATATCTGCGAAGACACGTGGTTCGAGCATGCGCCGATGCGCGCCCGCGCGGCCGGCGCGCAAGTGCTGCTGGTGCCGAACGGCTCGCCCTACCACATGAACAAGCAGCATCTGCGCTATGACACCATGCGCAGGAACGTCAGCGCGCAAGGCATGGCCCTGGTCTACGCCAACCTCGTCGGCGGCCAGGATGAACTGATTTTCGACGGCGACTCCTTCGTGATGGATGCGGCCGGCACGATGTGCGCCCAGCTGCGTCACTTCGAGGAAGACTTGCAACTGGTCGAATTCGACGGCGCCACGCCCGTGCCGCAGCCGCTGGCCGCGCCGTTGACGACCGAGGCGCAGGTGTACCAGGCGCTGGTGCTGGGCGTGCGCGACTATATCGGCAAGAACGGTTTCCCTGGCGTGCTGATCGGCATGTCGGGCGGCGTCGATTCCGCCCTGACCCTGGCGATTGCCGTCGATGCGCTGGGCGCCGACAAGGTGCGCGCCGTCATGATGCCATCGCAATTTACGGCCGATATCTCGTGGATCGATTCGCGCGACATGGTAAAACGCCTCAATGTGCGCTACGATGAAATTCCGATCAAGCACACCTTCGATGCCTTCCGCGCCACCCTGGCTGACGAGTTCGCCGGACTGGCGGAAGACGCGACGGAAGAAAACATCCAGGCGCGTATCCGCGGCACCTTGCTGATGGCCCTGTCGAACAAGCATGGCAGCATCGTGCTAACGACGGGCAACAAGAGCGAGATGGCGGTCGGTTATTGCACTTTGTACGGCGACATGGCGGGCGGCTTTGCCGTGATCAAGGATATCGCCAAGACCCTCGTCTACCGGCTGTGCGCGTACCGCAACAGCGTGTCGGACGTGATACCCGAGCGCATCCTGACGCGCGGACCGTCGGCTGAATTGCGCGCCGACCAGCTGGACCAGGATTCCTTGCCGCCATACGACGTACTCGACGGCATCATGCAGCTGTACATGGAAGAAAACCGGCCGATCGCCGAGATTATCGAGGCTGGCTACCCGCCGGCCGACGTGGCGAAAATCACGCGCCTGATCAAGATCAATGAATACAAGCGGCGCCAGTCGCCGGTAGGCATCCGCGTCACGCACCGTGGCTTTGGCCGCGACTGGCGCTACCCGATCACGTCGAAGTTTTACGAATAAGCAGCCATCTGTCCACAATCTAACAATTTTAAGGAGTAGCCATGAAACAGATTACCGCCATCATCAAACCATTCAAGCTCGACGAAGTGCGCGAAGCGCTGGCCGACGTGAACGTGACGGGCTTGACCGTGACGGAAGTGAAGGGCTTTGGCCGCCAGAAGGGCCATACCGAGCTGTACCGTGGTGCCGAGTACGTGGTCGACTTCCTGCCGAAGGTCAAAGTCGAAGTGGTGGTGGACGACAGCGTGTCGGAACTGGTGGTCGACGCCATCATCAAGGCAGCCCGCACAGGCAAGATCGGCGATGGCAAGATTTTCGTGCGCGATGTGGAGCAGGTGATCCGCATCCGTACGGGTGAAACCGGCCCGGACGCGGTGTAAGTCTGGCCAACAATGGTGTCGGATTACGGTCCTCCGGACCTGATCCGACCTACGCGTAGCAATGGGTGTCGTGCCGTAGGTCGGCTTAGCGCGCCAGCGCGTAAGCCGACATGCGCCGCCAACAACGTTGCCGGTTGACGTATCAGCGCCCCAGCCGCATATCGAATTTCCAGCAAATCAGGCGCAGAATCGTGATGCCGCTGGCGCTGGTCCACAGCGCGAAGTCGTGCTCGGCGCCGAAGTGCATCTGCAGCAGATAAGCCCAGCAGCCGAAGAACGCGCAGATTGCGTACGGTTTGCCGTCGCGAAATACCATCGGCACTTCGTTGCAGACGATGTCGCGCATCACGCCGCCAAAAATCCCCGTAATCACCCCCATCATCGACGCGATGAAGAGCGGCATGCCGGCGCGCGTCGCTTCGGCCACGCCCGCGATGGCGAACATGCCCAGGCCGATGGCGTCGGCGATGACGATCAGGCGTTCCGAGACGATTTGGCGCAAGTGCTGGATCAAGGGCGCGGCCGTCAGGGCTAGCACGAAGATGAGAATCGCGTATTCCTGGTGCGAGACCCAGAACAATGGCCGCTTGTCGAGCAGGATGTCGCGCAAAGTGCCCCCGCCAAATGCCGTGATGAAGGCCACCACGAACACGCCGACCAGGTCCATGCGCTTGCGGCGCGCTTCGATGAAGCCGGAAAACGCGCCCACCAGGATGGCGATGACCTCAATGATCTTGATCAGCGAGCCAGGCGGCAATTGGGGTGGCATCATGGGTGGAGCGCGTGAACGAGACGCTAAGCAGGAAATAATTGTCACAGGTTAACATGACACGGCCCCGAATGGTGACAAACGGGGCCGTGCGCATGAGCTAACTTGTTACTGAATTGTAATTTCTTGCTGCGGTGCTCAGCGGATGGGCTGCAGGGCGGAAGAAAGCAATACGACCAGCGCGCCATCGCCCCCTTCAGAGCGGCGCGCCTGGCAAAAGGCGATGACTTCATCCTTTTGCACGAGCCAGCTGTGCACCATCGATTTCAAGACCGGTTCCTGGCCTTTCGAGCCGAAACCCTTGCCGTGGATCACGCGCACGCAGCGCAGCTTGCGCCGCGTCGCCTGGTTCAAAAAGGCGCCGATGCCGTCGCGCGCCTCGTCGCGGCGCAAGCCGTGCAAGTCCAGCTCATCCTGGATGGGCCAGTGGCCCTTGCGCATCTTTTTCACCACGTCCGCTCCCACGCCGGGGCGGGCGTAGTTCAGGGCCGGATCGTTTTCCAGGTAATGGTCGACTTCGAACAAATCCGACAGCGACTCGCGCAGCACGGCCGCATCGTCCTCTTCCGGAGACAACTTGCGCGCCGGCTGCTGGGCCGCCATGGCGCCCGCCTTGGGCAGGCTGGGCACGTAGCGGTCCGACTCGGGCAGGCGCTTGACGCCGCCGATGCTGGCCTTGAACAGATTGCTCTCCACGGCCTGCACCTTGACCTGCTGGGCGCGCTCCGCTTCAGCCTGGGCGCGCGCGTCGGCCTGCTCCTTGAGCTGCTTGCTGACCGCTTTCAGGTCGGCAAAGTCTTTCATCGACGCCATGCGACGCTTACTCCTGGCCTTCCAGGTAGCGCTGGGCGTCCAGTGCTGCCATGCAACCCGTGCCGGCGCTGGTGATGGCCTGGCGGTAGATATGGTCTTGCACGTCGCCGGCGGCAAACACGCCCGGTGCGCTGGTGGCGGTGGCCATGCCTTCCAAGCCCGTCTTGGTCTTGATGTAGCCGTTGTGCATGTCCAGCTGGCCTTCGAAGATGCCCGTGTTCGGCTTGTGGCCGATGGCGATGAACACGCCATGCACGCTCAAGGCTTCGACCTTGCCGTCGATGGTCGACTTGATGTTCAGACCCGTCACGCCGCCTTCGTTGCCCGTCACTTCGTCCAGAGTGTGGTTATATTTCAACACAATCTTGCCTTCGGCAACCTTGGCGTTCAGGCGGTCGATCAGGATCGCTTCCGCGCGGAACTTGTCGCGGCGGTGGATCAGCGTGACTTTATTGGCGATGTTCGACAGGTACAGCGCTTCTTCGACGGCCGTGTTGCCACCGCCGACGACGGCCACTTCCTGGTTGCGGTAGAAGAAACCATCGCAGGTGGCGCAGGCGGACACTCCCTTGCCCATGAATTCCGCTTCCGATGGCAGGCCCAGGTATTGCGCGGATGCGCCCGTGGCGATGATCAGCGTGTCGCACGTGTATTCGTGGCTGTCGCCCTTCAGGCGGATCGGCTTTTCATTGAGGAACGTCGTGTGGATGTGGTCAAACACGATTTCCGTATTGAAACGCTCGGCGTGCTGCAGCAAGCGCTGCATCAGGTCCGGGCCTTGCACGCCCATCGGGTCGCCAGGCCAGTTTTCCACGTCGGTGGTGGTCATCAACTGGCCGCCTTGTTCCACGCCGGTGACCAGCATCGGGTTCAGGTTGGCGCGGGCGGCGTAGACGGCGGCGCTGTAGCCGGCTGGGCCGGAGCCGAGGATCAAAACGCGGGCGTGTTTGGTAGTGGTCATGGGAGGCTTCTCTATGAGTGGGGTCTATCCGAATTGGGGGCATACGCGCGAAGAACAAGGGCGTATTGCGCTTGCGCAAGCAATCCACGATTATAGACCAAGCCGCCTGTAGCGACGAATCGTGGGGCCGTCCGGGGCATATATGGCTTAGAATACTTCCTTATTATGGGAAATTCCCTTTCAGAAACATTTTTCACCTTGCAGCGCTTCCCAGAATGACTAAACCAGCCCAGGCCAATCAAAATAGCTACACCCGAAAACCGGTCGAACGCCGCCCGCTGCCCAACCGGCTGGTGCGGCTGCTGTCCGAGGCGCGCTGGTTCGCGCTGGCCGCGTTTGCCTTGTATTTCGTGCTGATCCTGGCCAGCTTCAACAAGCTCGACCCCGGCTGGTCGCACGCCACCAATGTCGACAAGGTGGCCAACCTGGGCGGCAAGCTCGGCGCGACCTTTTCCGATTTGCTGCTGTATATCTTCGGCTTTTCCGCCTGGTGGTGGTGCGTGTGGCTGCTGCGCACGGTATGGCATGGCTATCGCCGCCTGAGTAAGCGCTTCCTGCTGGAAGAGGAAGAGGTGGAGCGCGAGCACCATGTCGAGATGCTGATTCGCATCGTCGGCTTCTCCATCATGCTGATCGGCAGCATGGGACTCGAATACTTGCGCATGGCAAAAAGCTTGCACGTGCAGCTGCCGCGTGATCCGGGCGGCGTGCTGGGCCAGCTGGTCGGGCACTCGGCCCACGTGGCCTTTGGCTTTACGGGCGCGACCTTGCTGCTGTTGCTGCTGTTCGGCCTGGGTTTCAGCTTGTTCTTCCACGTATCCTGGCTGCAAGTGGCCGAACGCATCGGTGGCGCCATCGAAGACGCCGTCAACTGGTTCGTACTGCGCTACCAGGACCGCGAAGACCGCCGCCAGGGCGAAGTGGCCGCCGTGCGCCGCGACGAAGTGGTGGTCATCGAGCGGGCCAAGCATGTAGAGAAACATGTGGCCGCGCCGCCCGTGAAGATTGAACCGCAGGTGGTGACGGTGGTGAAATCGGAGCGCGTGGAAAAGGAGCGCCAGGCCCATTTGTTCGAGAACCTGGGCGATGGCAAGCTGCCGCCGCTGTCTTTGCTCGATGAAGCGCCGCCCGTGGTGGAAACCGTCTCCGTGGAAACCTTGGAATTCACGAGCCGCCTGATCGAAAAGAAATTGTCGGACTTTGGCGTCGATGCCAAGGTAGTGGCCGCTTACCCCGGCCCCGTCGTCACGCGCTATGAAATCGAGCCGGCCACGGGTGTCAAAGGTAGCCAGATCGTGGGCCTGGCGCGCGACCTGGCCCGTTCACTGTCGCTGACTTCCATCCGCGTGGTGGAAACCATTCCAGGCAAGAATTACATGGCGCTGGAACTGCCGAACACCAAGCGCCAGATCGTGCGCCTGACGGAAATCCTCGGTTCCAAGGTCTACAACGATGGCGTCTCCAGCCTGACGATTGCGCTGGGCAAGGATATCGCGGGTAAACCCGTCGTGGCCGATCTGGCAAAGATGCCCCACTTGCTGGTGGCCGGTACGACCGGTTCCGGTAAATCCGTGGGCATCAATGCGACGATTTTGTCGCTGCTGTACAAATCCGACCCACTCGACGTACGGCTGATTTTGATCGATCCGAAGATGCTGGAAATGTCCGTCTACGAAGGCATTCCGCACTTGCTGGCGCCCGTCGTCACCGACATGCGCCAGGCCGGCCACGCGCTGAACTGGGCCGTGAACGAGATGGAACGCCGCTACAAGCTGATGAGCAAGATGGGCGTGCGTAACCTGGCTGGCTACAACGCGAAGATTGCCGACGCGAAAAAGCGTGAAGAACACATCCCGAATCCGTTCAGCCTGACGCCGGATTCGCCGGAGCCGCTGGAAAAACTGCCGACCATCGTCATCATCATCGACGAGCTGGCCGACTTGATGATGGTGGTGGGTAAAAAAGTCGAGGAATTGATCGCACGTATCGCGCAAAAGGCGCGCGCCGCCGGTCTGCACTTGATTCTGGCCACGCAGCGCCCATCTGTAGACGTGATCACGGGCTTGATCAAGGCGAACATCCCGACGCGTATCGCCTTCCAGGTATCGTCGAAGATCGACTCGCGCACCATTCTCGACCAGATGGGCGCGGAAACCCTGCTGGGTATGGGCGACATGCTGTACATGCCGCCCGGCACCGGTTTGCCGATGCGCGTGCACGGCGCGTTCGTGTCCGATGAAGAAGTCCACCGCGTTGTCAGCCATCTGAAGCTGCAGGGCGAACCGAATTACATCGAGGGCATCCTCGAAGGCGGCACCCTGGAAGGCGACGGCGCCGAAGGCGGCGTGCCTGGCGAGGGCGGCGGCGAGGCCGATGCCCTGTACGACCAGGCGGTGGCGGTGGTGCTGAAAAACCGCCGCGCCTCGATTTCGCTGGTGCAGCGTCATTTGCGCATCGGCTACAACCGCGCCGCCCGTCTGCTCGAGCAGATGGAGCAGAGCGGGGTGGTATCAACCATGCAATCCAATGGCAACCGGGAAATCCTGGTGCCGGCGGCCAGTAGTGAACAAGGGTAAATAGAATGAAGAACACGACTTTCGCAGCAAAAATGATGATCGGCGCGGCCAGCGTTGCCTGCAGCCTGCTGTTCGCGGCCAGTGCCTCGGCCAGTGCGCTCGAGCAATTCAAGAGCTTTGCGGCCGGCACCAAGTCGGCCAAGGGCGAGTTCGTGCAGCGCCAGGTCAAGAAGGCGGACGCCAAGGCGGGAGCCAGCGGCAAGGCCAAAGTGTCGACGCCGGCCAGCGGCACGTTCGAGTTTGCCCGCCCAGGCAAGTTCATCTGGACCTATCTGAAGCCGTACGAGCAGCTGCTGCAAGCCGATGGCGACAAGCTGTACATCTACGACAAGGACTTGAGCCAGGTGACGGTCAAGAAACTGGGCGACGCGCTCGGTTCCTCGCCAGCAGCCATCCTGTTCGGCAGCAATGACCTGGAAAAGAATTTTACGTTGGCCGAAGCGGGCACGCGCGATGGCCTGGAATGGCTGAAAGCGACGCCGAAAGCCAAGGATACGACGTTCGATGAAATCACCATCGGCTTGCGCAATGGCGTGCCGGAAGCGATGGAGTTGCGCGATTCGTTCGGCCAGACGTCGGTACTGGCGTTCAAGAACTTCCAGAAGAATCCCGCCTTATCTGCCGATCACTTTAAATTTGTCATGCCCAAGGGCGCCGACGTCATCAACAATTAAGACTGTCGCGCCTTGCGTATGAGCCGGCCTCGCAGCAATGCGGGGCCTTTGCATTCTTATTAGGTAACTCAATATGGCGGATCTCTTTTCCACCGCACCGCGCCAGCCCTTGGCCGAAGCCTTGCGGCCAGCCACCCTGAACGAAGTCATCGGCCAGACGCATCTGCTGGGCGTGGGCAAGCCGCTGCGCCTCGCGTTCGAGGCGGGCAAGGCCCATTCGATGATCTTATGGGGGCCGCCCGGCGTGGGCAAGACGACCCTGGCGCGCCTGATGGCCAATGCCTTCGACAGCGAGTTCATCGCCCTGTCGGCCGTGTTCGCGGGTGTAAAAGATATCCGCGCAGCCATGGACCAGGCACGCCATAGCCTCGACCAGTTCGGCAAGCACACTTTATTGTTCGTCGACGAAATCCACAGGTTCAACAAATCGCAGCAGGACGCCTTGCTGCCCTTCGTCGAATCTGGCCTGGTGACGTTCATCGGCGCCACCACGGAAAACCCCAGCTTCGAAGTCAATTCGGCACTGCTGTCGCGCGCGCAAGTGTATGTGTTGAAATCGCTTAACGAAGACGAGATGAAGCAGTTGCTGGCCAAGGCGCAGTCCACGGCCCTGACGCACTTGAGCTTTGATGAGGCGGCCGCCGATACTCTGATCGGCTATGCGGACGGCGATGCGCGGCGTTTCCTGAATTTGCTGGAACAGGCCGAGACGGCCGCCAGCTCGACGGGTACGACCAAGATCGACGCGGCCTTCGTCGACAATGCGCTGACCCTCAATTCGCGCCGCTTCGACAAGGGTGGCGACAATTTCTATGACCAGATTTCCGCGCTGCATAAATCCGTGCGTGGCTCCAACCCCGATGCTGCCCTGTACTGGTTTTGCCGCATGATCGACGGCGGCGCCGACCCCCGCTATTTGTCGCGGCGCATCGTACGCATGGCCTGGGAAGACATCGGCCTGGCCGACCCGCGTGCCCTGACCATGGTCAATGATGCGGCCGAAACGTATGAACGCTTGGGTTCGCCCGAAGGCGAACTGGCCCTGGGCCAGGCGGTCATCTACCTGGCGATTGCAGCGAAAAGCAATGCCGGCTACAACGCGTTCAATACGGCGATGGCGTTTGTCAAGAAAGACAAGTCGAAGGAAGTGCCCGTGCACTTGCGCAATGCACCGACGAAGCTGATGAAGGAACTCGGCTACGGCCATGCCTACCGCTACGCGCACGACGAGCCGGACGCGTACGCGGCCGGTGAAACCTATTTCCCGGACGGCATGGCCGAACCGGGCTGGTACCAGCCCGTGCCGCGCGGTCTGGAAAGCAAGATCGCCGATAAATTGGCGTGGCTGCGCGAGCTGGACAGAAAAGCAGGAAAACCAGCGGGCAAGGGCTGAGGTTACAGCCCCAGCAGGGTAAAACCGTCATCCTGCGGCGCATAGCCGACCAGCTGGCGCGTCGCCGCAATCGACAGCCGCTTGTAGCGGTTGTCCGACACCCCATGCACGACGTGGTAGCCGGCCGGCACGTCCGCCGTCACGCAGCGGGCCAGCAGTTGCACCACGTCACGCTCGCTGATGAAGGCGGCGATGTCGCGTGCGCTGTGCTGTTGACCTGGCGCAAAGTTGGCCACGTTGGCGATGCGCACGGCGATCGCCGTCATGCCGTGCTGGTGCGCAAAGGCCGAGGCCACGCCTTCACCGAAGGCCTTGCTGGCGCCATACATGTTCGCGGGGCGCGCCGGCATGCTTTCCTGTACTTGCACGTCCAGCGGGTAACCCTCGATGGCTTGCGCGCTGCTGGCAAGCACCACCCTTTTCACTCCCTGTTCCTGTGCCGCGCGGAAGATGTTGTGCGTGCCGACGATGTTCGGCTGCAGCAATTGCGCATCGAAATCGGCGCCGACGTGCGGCACGCCGGCCAGGTGCAGCACCACGTCGACGCCGGCGCAGGCGGCCAGGCAGGCGGCATAGTCGGCGACGTCGAGCTTGATGGATGGGCAGGGTGCTTCGGCCAGCTTGCCTGTGTGCAGGTCGGCCAGGCGCAGGGAGAATTCCCCGTGCCGGCGCTTCCAGAAAGCGGTGCCGATGATGCCGGCGGCGCCCGTGACGAGGACGCACAGTGGAGCTTGATGTAGTGTTGCTTGACTCATGTATTCCTTGTGAGCAGTGTGTGAGGCAGTGCCAGGTTCAGCCAGCGCAGCAGGGTGGGACGCGGGGCGGCCGTCCCATGCACACGGATGTGTCCGCTACCCACGGCTTCGACGAGCACCAGGCCGTCGTTCGGTATCGTGTAGCGTTCGCCGCTGCGCAGCACGCAATCCTCGAACTGGGCGTAGGCCGTGACCCACGCCGTGCCGGACAGGCATTCGATGACCCTGGCGTGCGCTTTTTCCAGGCGCAAAGGCCGTTCGCTGCGTAATTCGTGGTCGGTATGCATGGCATCGCTCCTGTTGTGCTGACAGGAACAGCTTAGGCGCTTGCCGCGAACCATGACAGATGCAGGAAAACGAAATTGTGATGCATACAGTGTCCTTTGTCGTACACTGTGCTTGTCAAAAAACTTGGCAACTGTATCTGTGCCGGCCACGCGCGCGAGCCGCATACTGAAGGGATGAACATGAGCGCGCATTTGAATCTGTACGAGCACCTGGCCAACGAACTGGGCGCCTTGATCGACTCGCGCGTGTTCGCGCCCGGCGACCGCCTGCCATCGATCCGCCACCTGGCGCAGCAAAAGCGCATTTCCGTCAGCACGGTGATGCAAGCCTTGCGCCTGATGGAAGACCGGGCGCAAGTCGATGCGCGGCCCCAGTCCGGCTATTTCGTGCGCCACCGCGCGCCGCGCCGCCCGTGCAGCGCGGACGCCCAGCATTTGAAGGAGCCGGCCTTTGTCGGCATCAACAACCTGTTGATGCGCGTGCTGAAGGAAAACGAGGCGCCCGATATCGTGCAGCTGGGCACGGCCTGGCCGCCCGACGAGATACTGCCCATCAAGCGCATGCAGCGCACCATCAGCGCCGTGGCGCGGCGCGAGCCCGCTTTATTGAGCAAGGTCAGCTGTTACGACGTCAGCGAAAGCAATTTCCTGCGCCAGGTGACGCGCCGCGCGCTGGACTGGGGCAAGCTGGACCCGCACGAGATCGTCGTGACGAATTCCTGCACGGAAGCGATCAGCCTGTGCCTGCGCGCCGTCGCCAAGCCCGGCGACACGATTGCCATCGAGTCGGCCACGTATTTCGTGCTGCTGCAGATGATCGAAAGCCTGGGCATGAAGGCGCTGGAAATTCCCACCGACCCGAAGACGGGACCGTCGCTCGACGCGCTGGAGCTTGCCTTGCGCGCCGGTCTCGTGCAAGCGTGTTTGTTCGTGCCGAACGCCAACAACCCGCTCGGTTGCGTCATGCCGGAAGAAAACAAGAAGCGGCTGGCGGGGCTGCTGTCGGAATTCAATATTCCGCTGGTGGAAGACGATGTATATGGCGACCTGTGCTTTGCCCCGCAGCGGCCGTGGCCCGTGAAAGCCTACGATACGAGCGGCAATGTGCTGCTGTGCTCCTCGTTTTCCAAGGCGATTACCCCTGCGTCGCGCGTCGGCTACGTGCTGGCCGGCCGCTTCGCGCAGGAAGTGGCTTTGCTGAAAACCGTGTCGAGCGGCGCCACCAGCCATTTCTTCCAGGCCGTGCTGGCCGACTTTCTGGAGGGCAGCAGCTACGACCAGCAACTGCGCAAGATGCGGCGCACCCTGGTGCAGCGCATCGCCCGCATGTCCGACGCCGTGGCTGCCAGCTTTCCGGCCGACTGCATGCTGTCCGAGCCGCAGGGCGGTTTCGTGCTGTGGGTGCAGATGCCGCCGCAAATCGATGCGCTGGCCCTGCACGGCCAGGCTATCGCGGACGGCGTGGCGTACATGCCGGGCCAGTTGTTCTCGGCCTCGGGCAAGTTCGGCAATTATCTGCGCCTCAATTGCGGCAATCCGTGGACGCCGCGCATCGAGCAGGCTATAAGCCGCCTTGGTCGCCTGGTCAAGGAAGCCTTGTAACTATTCTCCACGTTTCAGTCCCCGTTTTTCACCGTTCGCTCCCTGTTTTTCGCCGCTGGTCGCAAGCCGGTGGCCTTGTTTGTGGCCGTTGGCTAAAGTACCACCATACCAGCAGCAGTCAACCACACAAACCAACCAGGAGTCACATCATGAAAGCACTGAAAAACATGGAAATCACCTTTGTCGCCGCCGCCATCATCGCCATCGGCGCCAGCTTCGCCACCGCCGGCGCGAACACCGTGGAAGTGAGCGCCACCTCCACCGTGATTGCCCAAGCCGCCGACAGCACGATGCCTGTCGTCACCGTCAGCGCCCGCCGCCTGACCGCTGCCGAAAAAGCCGCCTTTATCTAAGCGCTGGATGTAAAGCGGGCGCGAGTGTCCAGCCATGCCGCCATGACGATGGTCGGCCATGTGCAAAACTCATAAAGAACTGAACGGGTCTTGGTACAATGAGTGCTTTCGATACATCGGCACCGCCATCCACCCATGATAGATATCCAACTTCTCCGTAAAGACATCGCCACCGTCGCAGAACGCCTGGCGACGCGCAAATTCCAGCTCGACGTGGCAGGTTTTACCGCCCTTGAAGCCGAACGCAAGGCGATCCAGACGCGCACCGAAGAGCTGCAGGGCAAGCGCAATGCGCTGTCCAAGCAAATCGGCATGCTGAAAGGCAAGGGGGAAGACACCTCGGCCGTGATGGCGCAAGTGGCCGGCCTGGGCGATGAGCTGAAAGCCGATGAAGCGGCCTTGACCGTGGTGCAAGCCAAGCTGAGCGACTTCATCATGGCCGTGCCGAATTTGCCACACGAATCGTCGCCTGTGGGCACGGACGAGTCGGGCAACGTGGAAGTGCGCAAGGTCGGAACGCCGCGCACCTTCGATTTCGAAGTCAAGGATCACGTCGATGTGGGCGGCCCGCTGGGCCTCGATTTCGAAGTGGCCACCAAGCTGACCGGTTCGCGCTTTTCCGTCATGAAGGGCGGCATCGCCCGTCTGCACCGCGCGCTGGCGCAATTCATGCTCAACACGCACGTGGACGAGCACGGCTACACGGAATGCTATACGCCGTACATGGTCAATGCCGATTCCTTGCGCGGCACGGGCCAGCTGCCGAAATTCGAAGCTGATCTGTTCTCGGTGAAAAAAGGCGGCGCGGAAGGCGAGGGCGAGACCTTCTACCTGATCCCGACGTCGGAAGTATCGCTGACGAATATCGCGCGCGATGAAATCCTCGCGCTCGACCAGTTGCCGCTGAAAATGACGGCCCATACGCCATGCTTCCGTTCGGAAGCGGGCAGCTATGGCCGCGACACGCGCGGCATGATCCGCCAGCACCAGTTCGATAAAGTCGAAATGGTGCAAGTGGTGCATCCGGACACCTCGTACCAGGTGCTCGATGAAATGGTCGGCCACGCGGAAACGATTCTGCAACGCCTGGGCCTGCCATACCGCGTGATGTCGCTGTGCACGGGCGACATGGGTTTTGGCGCCACCAAGACCTTCGACCTGGAAGTGTGGCTGCCGGCGCAAAACACCTATCGCGAAATCTCGTCCCTGTCGAACTGCGAAGCCTTCCAGTCCCGCCGCATGCAGGCGCGTTTCCGCAACGCCGCCGGCAAGCCGGAACTGGCGCATACCCTGAACGGTTCCGGCCTGGCAGTGGGCCGCACTCTGGTGGCCGTGCTGGAAAACTACCAGCAAGCGGACGGCAGCGTCGAGATCCCGGCCGTGCTGCGCCCGTACATGGGCGGCCTGACGCATCTGAAGGCCTAAAATAGTCCTTTTCTTTTCGCTGCGGGCTGCTATAATCTTGCCTTCTCGCAGCAATGCGGGAAAGACCGCAGCAAATGGAGAGGTGGCAGAGTGGTCGAATGTACTTGACTCGAAATCAAGCGTACGTTAAATCGTACCGTGGGTTCGAATCCCACCCTCTCCGCCAGAACAAATAGAGAAAGCTCCCGCAAGGGAGCTTTTTTTATTTGTGGCGGCGGAAAGGAGTACGCCCCCTGCGGGGCGTACGCGTGGGATTCGAAGACGAGCGCGTACTTGCGCGAGGCTCCCCGAATCGTCAAATTGGGTTTGGTTCTAAATGCCAGCCCTCAGTTGCAAATCACCAATAAACCCCTACCCAACCCAACAACACCCATGCTAAAATAGCGCCTCGTTCAAACCGGCACGCCAGTTTGAATGAATAGACCGCAGTAAACGGAGAGGTGGCAGAGTGGTCGAATGTACTTGACTCGAAATCAAGCGTACGTTAAATCGTACCGTGGGTTCGAATCCCACCCTCTCCGCCAGAATACATAAGAGAAGCTCCCGCAAGGGAGCTTTTTTTATTAGTGATGCAAAAAAGCCTGCGACGTATCAATGCAGGTAGAAAAACCGCCCAAAGCGCGCAGCGCAAGGCGTTTTTTCCTCCATTCAGCTTTGAATGCCAGCACCCCCACCAACGCAAGCTAGTGCACCAGCCGCGCCACCGCAAACGCCACACCTGCCAGCGCAATCATCGTCCCCACGCACGACAGGATGACAGTCGACTTCGCCTCAGCCACATCAGATCTGGTCGCATAATTGGAGCGCACCACCGCCAAGTCCAGTTTCAAGCTGCTGACATCCGTCGTGAGGACAGTGACATCCGTTTTCAGGCCGGCGACATCCGTTTTCAGGTCTGCCACATCCACCTTGAGGCCAGCCACATCCGTTTTCAGACCGGCCACATCCACCTTGATGCCAGCCACATCCACCTTCAAATCAGCAACATCCAGTTTCACACCAGCCATGTCTTTTGCCAGTGTATTGACCTGCTCGTCCATGGTGCAATCCTCCATGCTTTTCACTCGATGCTCCTCGCATTTTTCACCCCTGTCAAACAGTGTCCCGAGGGTATCGTGCATGGCCTTGCTATTCCTCGCCAAGCGTTGCGCCAGTGCCATCGCGCGTTGCAGGTCGGCCATTCCTTCGCCCTGTAGCTGGTCTGTTGCAGTCTGCAATTCGGCAGCGATTTGTTCGCTGAGGCTGGCGGCAACCTGCAGCCATGCATTGATCTTGCGCTGGCGTGTCTGTCGCTCCAGCGCGTCAGGCCGCAGCCACGGATCGCTCAGATTGTGCATGCTATTCATGCTGCGTCCTCTTCAGCTTCGGCCGATGCCGATGCCGTCCACGCTACCCCTCGCCGTCGCCACCCACCTTGACCCCGCTCAGCCTATGGTAATCTACCCCCTCCCATCCCGACCCCACCAATAAAAGCAATGAGCCGATTCTGGAGCAACATCGTCAGCGAGCTGACCCCCTATATCCCTGGCGAGCAACCGAAACTGCCCGACCTGGTCAAACTCAACACCAACGAAAACCCCTACGGCCCATCGCCGCAAGTCCTGGCCGCGCTGCGCGAAGCTAGTAACGACAGCCTGCGCCTCTACCCCGATCCCACGGCCAGCGAACTGAAGCAAACCCTGGCCGGCTACCACGGCCTGAACAGCGCGCAGGTGTTCGTCGGCAACGGTTCCGACGAAGTGCTGGCGCTGGCCTTCATGGCCTTGCTCAAGCACGATGCACCGCTGCTGTTTCCGGACATCAGCTACAGTTTCTACCCCGTGTATTGCAAGCTGTACGGTATCGATTACCGCACGGTAGCGCTCGACGATGCCATGCGCATCCGCCCGCAAGACTATCAGGAGCCGTGCGGCGCCATCATCTTCCCGAATCCCAACGCGCCGACGGGTGTGGACTTGCCGCTGGCCGATGTGGAAACCTTGCTGCGCGACCATCCTGACGCCGTGGTGGTGGTCGATGAAGCGTATGTGGATTTCGGCGGCGAGAGCGCCGTGACCCTGGTCGAACGGTATCCGAACTTGCTGGTGGTGCAGACGTTCTCGAAATCGCGCTCGCTGGCCGGCTTGCGCGTCGGCTGTGCCTTCGGGCATCCTGATCTGATCGAGGCACTGGAAAGGGTGAAGAACAGTTTCAACTCGTATCCGCTGGATCGGCTGGCGCTGGCCGGTGCCGTTGCGTCGCTGCACGACGAAGCGTATTTCCAGCAGACGCGCCAGGCCGTGATTGCCAGCCGCGAACAGCTGACGGCGGATCTGGCGGCGCTGGGTTTCGAGGTGCTGCCGTCGGTGGCCAACTTTGTCTTTGCGCGCCACCCGCAGCATGATGCGGCGCAACTGGCGGCGGGCCTGCGCGCCCGTTCCGTGATCGTGCGCCATTTCAATGCACCGCGTATCAATCAGTATTTGCGCATCAGCATCGGCAACGTGGGCGAGTGCGCGGCCTTGATGGCGGCCTTGCGCGAGATATTGTCGTGATGGCAGGCCTGATACGGCTGCCGGCAGCCGTATCAGGTGCCACTTTGCTTACTGCTGGCTGGACCGGCGGCGGCGCGCCATGAAGCCCAGCAAGCCCAGGCCGCCCAGCAGCATGCCGTAGGTGGCTGGCTCCGGTACGGCCGACACGGACAGATTATTGATGGTCGGCCAGATGCCGATCTGTCCGGCCGTGCTGACGGCCAGGTCCGAGAAGGCGCCCGTCGACAGGAAGCCGACAAACGATGCCTGTGTCGGCAATACCAGTTCGTAGGTGAGCAGCTCGCCCAGCGCATTGCGCGCGGTCAGCGTGATGCTCTGGGCACTGGCATATTCGCCGGAAAAGTTCGATCCGAAGAAGAATCCCCCCACACCGCGTACGGCACTGGAAAAGTTGGAGAACACCACGCTGTCGTCACGGTTATTGGTGCTCAGCCAATTGTCGCTGCCCGTGCCTGCGCCGTACAGGATGGGCGAGACGCCAACGCTGCTTGCCGTGTAGGCATAGCTGCCGGCGCTGCGGAACAGCGGACCATCGAGTGCATCGATGGGCAAATCATCAAAGGTATCGACGCCGGTATTGCCGGCCGCTGCCAGATAGGCGGACTGGCTGGTAAAGACCGTGATGTCGGCGTGTGCGGCGCTGGCGGCGAACAGCAGGGCGGCGGCGCTGATGATTTTCATGCGGGTAAGTGAGGTTTGCAAGATCGACTCCTTAACGAGGGTTGGGAAAAGGATGCGGCAAAAAGTTTCCTTATTTGTAATGCCAGTTCAATGTAATATTAAATAGAAAAAAATACAACATAAATTATTTATGATAATTTTGATCTTGCATATGTAAATCGCTGATGTTTGCCAATTGCTAATGCCTGGCGGTCTGAGTTGGCGCCTGGCGGCACGATGCTGCTGGCGCGGGACATTTGTGCAACAATAATCGGATTCACACATCGACAGGACGGACAATATGGCAAAAGTGGCATTCATCGGTTTGGGCGTCATGGGTTTCCCTATGGCAGGCCATCTGGCGGCGGGCGGGCACGACGTCACCGTGTACAACCGCAATCCGGCCCGCGCGGCCGCTTGGCTGGAGCAATACAAGGGCAGCAGCGCCGCCACGCCGGCCGCCGCCGCTGCGGGCGCCGAGTTCGTCTTCACCTGCATCGGCAACGATAACGACCTGTATCAAGTGATCCTGGAAGAGGGCGGCCTGCTGTCCGCCATGGCGCCGGGCAGCATCCTGATCGACCACACGACGGCTTCCGCCGAAGCGGCGCGCACCATCCACGCGGCGGCAAAAGAAAAGGGCGTGTTCTTCCTCGACGCACCCGTGTCCGGCGGCCAGGCGGGCGCGGAAAACGGCAAGCTGACCGTGATGGTGGGTGGCGACGCGGAAGCGTACGCGCGCGCCGAGCCCGTCATCGCGCTGTTCTCGCGCGCCGTCACCTATATGGGCGCCTCCGGTTCCGGCCAGCTCACAAAAATGGTCAACCAGATCTGCATCGCCGGTCTCGTGCAAGCCTTGAGCGAAGGCATCGCCTTTGCGGAAAACGCGGGTCTCGATGCGGCGCTGGTGGTCGACGTGATTTCCAAGGGCGCGGCGCAGTCGTGGCAGCTGGAAAACCGGGGCAAGACCATGATCGAACGCAAGTTCGACTTCGGTTTCGCCGTCGACCTGATGCGCAAGGACCTCGGTATCTGCCTCGCCGAAGCCAAGCGCAACGGCAGCGACCTGCCCGTGACGACCTTGACGGACCAGTTCTATGGCGAAGTGCAGCAGGCGGGCGGTAACCGTTACGACACGTCCAGCCTGATTACCCGCCTGAACAAAAAGTAAAATTTAACTCGTCAGTAGCGAGCGGCGCGTCCCTGCAAAGGGCCGCGCCGTTTGTCGTTTACGGTGCTGACATCATTAAAACGTCAGTTTCCGGAACATCCGGTTTCGATTTTCATGGAAAAGCATGGACTTCGCTAGCTCATCGTGTATTATTAAAAAACGAGATGAAATGTCCCAATTTTTAAAACATTATGAGCGGACCCGCATGAAAACCAACTCCTCAGCGATAACACGCGTTGTCGACAAGAATATCCCCTACCTGTCTTCCGCCGTTGCCATCTGGCGTCCCCGCGCCGTGCTGCGCAGCTGGCCCGGCGTGGCCATCGCACTGGTGATCGCCCTGTCGGCCACCTTTATTTCCAGCAATTACGGCGGCCCGCAACTGCTGTACGCGCTGTTCTTCGGCCTGGCTTTTCACTTCCTCGCGTCGGACCCCACCTGCAAGCCCGGCATCGAGTTCTGCAGCAAGGTGCTGCTGCGCACGGGCGTGGCCCTGCTGGGCGCGCGCATCACCTTCAACCAGATCGCCTCGGTCGGTGTGACGCCGTTATTGATCGTTGTCGGCGGCCTGGTGGCCACTTTGGGCTTTGGCTATCTGCTGGCCAGGTGGCTGAAACGCCCCATCACGGAAGGGATATTGTCCGGCGGCTCGGTCGCCATCTGCGGCGCGTCGGCCGCGCTGGCCATTTCCGCCGTGCTGCCGCAAACCAAGGAAAACGAAAAATTCACCCTGCTGACGGTGGTCGGCGTGACGACCTTGTCCACCCTGGCCATGATCGTCTACCCGCTGCTGGTCAAGCTGCTGGGTTTTGACCCGACCGAGGCGGGCGTGTTTATCGGCGGCACCATCCATGACGTGGCGCAAGTGGTGGGCGCCGGCTACCTGGTCAGCAACCATACGGGCGACGTCGCCACCTTCGTCAAACTGACGCGCGTGGCTTGCCTCGTGCCTGTCGTGCTGGGCCTGTCGATCATGTTCAAGCGCAAGGAAGGCAAGAGCGAAGTCGACGCGCCGCCGCTCGTGCCCTTTTTCCTGATCGGCTTTGTCTGGCTCGTCATTACCAACAGCCTGGGCCTGATTCCGCAGGAAGTGAATGGCTGGATCAACAATGCCTCGCGCGCCTGCCTCGTCATCGCCATTGCCGCGCTGGGCGTCAAAACGTCGTTCCAGTCGCTGGCCTCGCTGGGCTGGCGCCCCGTGATCATGCTGGTGATGGAAACCGTGTGGATCGCCGCCTTCGTTGCCATCGCCGTCCTGCTGACCCGTTAAGCGAGCCGAGCCCGCCATGAAGATCCTTGTCCTCGGCGCCGGCGTGGTCGGCACGGCATCGGCCTGGTACTTGCGCCAGGCGGGCCACGACGTGCGCGTGCTCGAGCGCCAGGCGGGCGCCGCGCAGGAAACGAGCTTCGGCAATGGCGGGCAGATTTCCGTCTCGCACGCGGAGCCGTGGGCCAATCCCGCCACCCTGTGCAAGGTCGTGCGCTGGCTGGGCAAGGACGATGCGCCGTTGCTGTTCCGTCCCCGCCTCGATACGCTGCAATGGCAGTGGGCGCTGCATTATCTGCGCGAATGTCTGCCATCGCGGGTGTCGCGCAATATGCGCCAGATCGTCGTGCTGGCCGAGTACAGCCGCCAGAGTCTGCAAGCCCTCCGGCGCGAAACGGGCATAGCCTATGACCACCTCGAGCGGGGGATATTGCATTTCTATACGGACCAGCAGGAGTTCAATAAATCGCAGTCGGGCGCCGCGCTCTTGCGCGAACTGGGCTGCCCGCGCAACACCGTCAGCGCCGATGAAGTGGTCCGGCTGGAACCGGCCCTGCGCCACGCGCGCAGCCAGATCGTCGGCGGCGATTTCACGGCCAGCGACGAGTCCGGCGACGTGCATTTGTTTACCACGGCCTTGGCGGCCCGCGCGGCCGCGGCCGGCGTCGATTTTCAGTACGGCACGACGGTGACGCGCTTGCTGGCGGACGGCGAACGCATCACGGGCGTGGAATGCATCGATGCGCGAGGGAGGCATCGCCTTGAGCATGCGGACGCCGTGGTGGTGGCCATGGGCAGCTTTTCCGCGCCCTTGCTGCAGCCGCTCGGCATCCGCCTGATGCTGTATCCGGGCAAAGGTTATTCCGCCACATATCCGATACGTGACCCCGCCAGCGCACCGTCCGTGTCGCTGACGGACGATGGCCACAAACTGGTGTTTTCGCGCCTGGGCGAGCGCCTGCGCGTGGCTGGCACGTGCGAGCTGAGCGGCTACACGCGCGAATTGAACCCCGTGCGTTGCGCCGCCATCACGCGCAGAGTGCAGGCGCTGTTCCCTGACGCCTGCGATTACAGCGACCCCGTCTACTGGGCCGGCTTGCGTCCCCTGACGCCATCGAACATGCCGTACATCGGCACCACACGCTACCGCCAGCTGTTCCTCAACACGGGCCACGGCACCCTGGGCTGGACCATGGGCTGCGGCGCGGGCAGGGCGATCGCCGACCTTGTGTCGGGGCGGCGGCCGGAAGTCGATTTTGCGTTTTGCGGGCAACGTTTGGCACCGCAGTCTGCGGCAGAGGCATTCCGGGGTCAGACCCGCCGGGTCTGACCCCAGCTTTAACTTAGGAGAGCACCACGATGAGAGACGACGCCACCCCCAGCCAACCACCGGCCGGGCTGACCCTGGCCGGCACCACTTACCAGTCGCGCCTGCTGGTGGGCACGGGTAAATACAAGGATTTCGAGGAGACGCGCCTAGCCATCGAAGAGAGCGGCGCCGAGATCGTCACCGTCACCATACGGCGTGTGAATATCGGCCAGGAAAAGGGCGAGCCGAACTTGCTCGATTTCATACCGCCATCGAAATACACGATCTTGCCCAACACGGGCGGCTGCTACAACGCGCGCGACGCCGTCTATACCTTGCAGCTGGCGCGCGAGCTGCTGGGCGGGCACCAGCTGTGCAAGCTGGAAGTGCTCGGCGATGAAAAGACCCTGTTCCCGAACATGCCGGAAACATTGAAGGCGGCGCAGGAACTGGTGCGCGACGGCTTCCAGGTGATGGTGTATTGCAGCGACGACCCCATCCAGGCGCGCATGCTGGAAGACATCGGCTGCATCGCCGTCATGCCGCTGGCGTCCCTGATTGGCTCGGGCATGGGCATTCTGAATCCGTGGAATCTATCGCTGATCATCGAGCAAGCCAGGGTCCCCGTGCTGGTCGACGCCGGTGTCGGCACGGCGTCGGACGCGGCCATCGCCATGGAACTCGGTTGCGACGGCATCCTGATGAATACCGCCATCGCGGCGGCGCGCGAACCGGTACGCATGGCGCGCGCCATGAAACTGGCAGTGCAGGGCGGACGCGAGGCCTATCTGGCCGGACGCATGCCCCGGAGAGCAGGCGTCATGAGCGCCTCGCCGTCGTCGCCGATGGCCGGGCTGATCGCCTGAGCCCGATTTGTAGCAAGGCAGTTGATGATTGTTTCAAGCGTTTATAAAAACCACAATACCTGGAGATGACATGAAACACACACTCGTAGCGGCAGCCATCCTGGCCTCCTCCTTCGCCGGCAGCGCCAGCGCCCAATCGTCCGTCACCGTGTACGGCTTGCTCGACGCGGGCCTGACGTCCGAACACGGCGGCGCGGAAGGCTCCGTCACCAAGCTGGCTACCGGCGTGCAATCGGGCAGCCGCATCGGCTTCAAGGGCACGGAAGACCTGGGCAACAACCTGAAAGCCAATTTCGTGCTGGAAAATGGCCTCGACGTGGATACGGGCGCCAACCGCCAGGGCGCCCTGTTCGGGCGCAAGGCTTACGTGGGCCTGTCGGGCGGCTTCGGCGCCGTGAACCTGGGCTTGCAGCACAACCCGCTGTTTACCGCGCTGGACAATATCGACCCCTTCGAGACGGGCATGACGGGCGCCTCGATCAACCTGATGAGCGTGGCCAGCCTGCGCACGAAAAACTCGATCATGTACGAGACACCCAAGGTGAACGGCTTGTCGGCCGCCATCATGTATGGCCTCGGCGAAAAGCCGGACAGCAATACCCTGGGCCGCACCATCGACTTTTCCATCGACTACGCGAATGGCCCGCTGGTATTGACCCTGGCGCACGACAACCGCAAGGACACGCCGCTGAACACGGCCAAGGTCACCTTGCTGGGCGGCACCTACGACTTCGGCCCCGCCAAGCTGCACGCCGCGTATGAAACGGACAAGGATGACGCGGGCACGGATTTCCGCAGCTACATGCTGGGCGCGTCGGCCCCCGTGGGCGCGGCGGGCAGCGTGATGGCGTCCTACATCAAGAAGGATGACCGCACGAATGCGCGCCGCGGCGGGCGCCAGCTGGCCATCGGCTACACCTATGCCTTGTCCAAGCGCACGAATCTGTACACCTCGTACGGGCGCATCAACAACGATGGCGCTGGCACCAATTTTGTCGGCGACGCATCGAGCGGCGGCAGCGTGCCCTTGCTTGGGCATAACTCGAGCGCCTTTACGGCCGGCATGCGTTTGAAGTTCTAAGACGCGGCGCAGGACGAAGCAATGGCGGGCTGTCTGTTGCGGACAGCCCGCCATTGTTGTTTCAGGGGTGGCTCAAAGTCACGGATTCCGGATTCAGGAATGAAACAGTCCGATTTTTCATGAATTTTCATTGACAGCGCATTTCGCAACCGTTAAATTGAACACGTATTTCAAATATCGGAACAAAATATACCGATTTTTTATAAAACCGTAAGGAGACTGAGCCATGACCGATTTGTCCGACCAAAAAGCCGCCGCAGCCGCGATACCTGTTGGCCCGCAAAAAATGACGCCTTCCGAAGCGTTCGTGGAAACCCTGGCCGCCAATGGCGTGACCGACATGTTCGGCATCATGGGCTCGGCCTTCATGGACCCGATGGACATTTTTGCGCCCGCCGGCATCCGCCTGATTCCTGTCGTGCACGAGCAGGGCGCCGGCCACATGGCCGACGGTTACGCCCGCGTCTCGGGCCGCCATGGCGTCGTCATCGGCCAGAACGGTCCCGGCATCAGTAATTGCGTGACAGCCATCGCCGCCGCCTACTGGGCGCATACCCCGGTCGTCATCATCACGCCGGAAACCGGCACCATGAGCATGGGCCTGGGCGGCTTCCAGGAAGCGAACCAGTTGCCGATGTTCGAGGAATTCACCAAGTATCAGGGCCACGTCACCAACCCTGCCCGCATGGCGGAATTCACGGGCCGCTGCTTTGACCGCGCGATGTCGGAAATGGGCCCGACGCAACTGAACATCCCGCGCGACTATTTCTATGGCGAAATCAAGGCCGAAATTCCAAAGCCGAACCGCCTGGACCGTGGCGCCGGCGGCGAACAAAGTCTCAATGACGCGGCCGAGCTGCTGGCGAAAGCCAAGTTCCCCGTCATCATTTCGGGCGGCGGCGTCGTCATGGGTGAAGCCATCGAGGAGTGCAAGGCGCTGGCCGAGCGCCTCGGTGCCCCCGTCGTCAACAGCTACCTGCACAACGACTCCTTCCCCGCCAGCCATCCGCTGTGGTGCGGTCCGCTCGGTTATCAAGGTTCGAAAGCTGCCATGAAACTGATCGCCAAGGCCGACGTCGTCGTCGCTTTGGGCTCGCGCCTGGGCCCGTTCGGCACCTTGCCGCAGCACGGCATGGATTACTGGCCGAAGAACGCCAAGATCATCCAGATCGATGCGGACAACAAGATGCTGGGCCTGGTCAAGAAAATCTCTGTGGGTATCTGCGGCGACGCCAAGGCAGCCGCGAAAGCCATCCTGGCTCGCCTCGATGGCAAGGCACTCGACTGCGACGCCACGCGCGACGAGCGCTACGCCACCGTGCAAGCGGAAAAGGCGGCGTGGGAAGAGGAGCTGACGAACTGGACGCACGAAAAAGATGCGTACAGCCTGGACATGATCGAAGAGCAAAAGAAAGAGCCGGGCAACTACCTGCACCCGCGCCAGGTGCTGCGCGAGCTGGAAAAAGCCATGCCGGAAGACGTGATGGTGTCGACCGACATCGGCAACATCAATTCGGTGGCCAACAGCTATCTGCGCTTTGAAAAGCCGCGCAGCTTCTTTGCGGCGATGAGCTTTGGCAACTGCGGCTATGCGTTCCCGACCATCATCGGCGCCAAGGTGGCCGCGCCGCACCGTCCGGCCGTGTCGTATGCGGGCGATGGCGCCTGGGGCATGAGCCTGATGGAAACGATGACCTGCGTGCGCCACAACATTCCCGTCACGGCCGTGGTGTTCCATAACCGCCAGTGGGGCGCGGAAAAGAAAAACCAGGTCGATTTCTACAACCGCCGCTTCGTTGCCGGTGAGCTCGACAACCAGAGCTTCGCGGAAATCGCGCGGGCCATGGGCGCCGAAGGCATCACGGTCGACAAGCTGGAAGACGTGGGCCCGGCCTTGAAAAAGGCGATCGACATGCAGATGAATGAAGGCAAGACGACCATCATCGAAATCATGTGCACGCGCGAGCTGGGCGACCCGTTCCGTCGCGATGCGCTGAGCAAGCCTGTGCGGCATTTGGATAAATATAAAGATTACGTTTGATTGCTTGAGCCAGCGGCAAAAAGCTGGGGTCAGACCCGGCGGGTCTGACCCCGGAATTTAGCCTCGATCCGGCGTAATCCGACACCACCCTGACCGATCCTTGTATGACCCCGGCCATGCCGGGTTTTATGTGCCGGAACCATGCCTCATGCTTCCATGGTTCCGGCATTTTTTTACCGAATTGGAGTCGCCATGAAAGCCCTGCACCGCATCATCGCGCAAGCCCGCGCCGTGCCGAAACATATCGTCTTGTGCGAGGGCGGCGATGCGCGCGTGCTGCAGGCGGCCGCGCGTGCCGCTGCCGAAGGCCTGGCGCACATCACCATCGTCGGCAATCCCGCCGCCATCCTGGCCCTGGCGCAGGAATACGCGCTGGACCTGGACGCCGTGCGCCTGGTCGACCCGGCCGAGTCCAGCGAGTCGGAACATTACGCCCAGCAATTGTTCGTGTTGCGCCAGGCCAAGGGCATGACGGTGGAGCAGGCGAGGAAAGCCGTGCAAGAACCGCTGTGCTACGCCAACCTGATGGTGCGCCTGGGCGACGCGGATGGCTGCGTGGCGGGAGCCGTGCACACGACGGCCGACGTGGTGCGCAGCGCCATCCAGATCATCGGCGTCGACCCGGCTTTCAAGCTGGTGTCGAGCTTTTTCCTGATGATGCTGTGCGAACCTTTTCACAGCCTCAAGGGCGGTTTCATCTTTTCCGACTGCGCCCTCGTTGTTGATCCGAAAGCCGAGGAATTGGCCGACATCGCCATGGCGGCCGCCGACAGCGCCCAAGCCTTGCTGATGGAAGAGCCGCGCGTGGCCATGCTGTCGTTTTCCACCAGCGGCAGCGCCCACCACGCGGCCGTCGACAAGGTGCATGCGGCAACAGACCGGGTCAAGGCCCAGCGTCCGCTGCTCGCCATCGATGGCGACGTGCAGCTCGATGCGGCCATCGTGGCCGAGATTTCCCAGCGCAAGGTCAAGGATTCCGTCGTCAACGGCCGCGCGAACGTGCTGGTGTTCCCGAACCTCGACGCGGGCAATATCGGCTACAAGCTGGCCGAACGCATGGGCGGCGCCGTCGCCATCGGCCCCTTGCTGCAAGGCTTGAAGAAGCCCGCCAACGATTTGTCGCGCGGCTGCAGCGCCGACGATGTCTATAACGTGATTGCGGTCACGTCCGTGCAGGCTCAGGGTGGGCGCTGAGTTGTTCAGCTGGCCCGTGCTGGCGCTGCTGGGCGTGGTGGCGGCGGGCACGTATTTCCAGACCGTCACGGGCTTTGGCCTGGGCATGATCGTCATGGGCGTGGCCAGCGGCCTGGGCCTGGCGCCCGTGCCGGCGCTGGCGGCCCTCGTCAGCCTGCTGTCCCTGGCCAATTGCCTCGTGGCCTTGCTGGGCGCCTTGCACCACCTGGACTGGCGCGCCATCCGCGCCGCCAGCATCGGCTTGCTGCCGGCCATGGCGGCCGGCGTCTTGCTGCTCGGCTACCTGGACCAGGCGTATGCGCCGCTGCTGCACCTGTTGCTGGGCGGGGCCATCGTGTATGGCGGCGTCAGCATTTTGCTGCAAGCGCCGCCTGGCCCCGGCGCGGCCGACAAGCGAAGCTTCTTCATCAGCGGCGTGTGCGGCGGCCTGTTCTCGGGCCTGTTTTCGCTGGCCGGACCACCGCTCGTGTACCAGTTCTACCGCCAGGAAATGAGCTTGAAGACCATCCGCTACAGCCTGATCTTTTTATTTGCCATCAGTGCGGGCGGGCGCTCGCTGATGGCGGGCAGCCAGGGCCAGCTCGACACGAAAGTGCTGCTGCTGTGTGCGCTGGCCCTGCCCGTGGGCGTGCTGGCCACGATGGCCGGCAAGCGCTACCCGCCGCCGATCGCCCAGCGCGGTATGCGCCGCATCGCGTTTGCCGTGCTGACCGCCATCGGTCTTTCCCTGATGGCGGCGGCCGTGCCGCAATTGCTCGGCTAATCTCCAAGCGTGCGGCGCTTGCAAAATAGTCAAACTGCCGTTATATTCCCCGTTCTTTCTAGAACCTCTTCCTTATTGGAGCCAAAAGTGCCTCGCTACTTCGCCATCACCTGCTAACGCTGACGAAATGCTCTTTGCAGCATCGTTCGGCGCGTTGACGCCCCCGATTGCTGCGGCACTGCTTTTGCTCTTCCCGTACACGTATCCGAGACCCTGGTCTTGATCGTCCACGCCCGAACACGTCGTCAGCACCCCTGACCCTGTATGGACACGCCCCGGTGAACGCGGCGTGGGACGCTATGTTTTTACAATCTTTACCCTTATTCAAATACCCGCGCACGCCGCACCTGGAAGGCTCGCGCCTGCAGGATGGCGACGACGGTTCCGACCAGATGCCCCTGAAAAAGCTGGCCGGCCAGTATGTCGTCATCGAGGAGAAAATCGATGGCGCCAACTCCGCCGTGTCGTTCAGCGATGCGGGCGAGGTGCTGCTGCAGTCGCGCGGCCACTACCTGGCGGGCGGCGGCAGCGAACGCCAGTTCAACCTGTTGAAACCGTGGGCGCATGCGCATGAACACGCCTTGCTGTCCATGCTGGAAGACCAGTATGTGCTGTTTGGCGAATGGTCGTACAGCAAGCATTCCGTGTTTTACGACCGCTTGCCCCATTACTTCAACGAGTTCGACGTGTATTGCCGCCGCAGCCAGATGTTTTTGTCGACGGCGCGCCGCCACGCCATACTGGCCGGCTCACCCGTGCTGTCCGTCCCCGTGCTGTATGCGGGGTTGATGCCAGCCACGCCGAAGCAGCTGTGGCAGCTGCTGCGCCATTCGCTGGCCAAGTCCAGTCTGTGGCGCGACGCTTTTGAACACGCCGTGGCGCGCGAGCGCCTGCCGCTGGACCTGTGCTGGAAGCAGACGGACAAGTCCGACCACGCGGAAGGCCTATATCTGAAGGTGGAAGACGACGAGCAGGTGCTGGCCCGCTACAAGCTGGTGCGCCATGACTTCACGCAAACCATCCTCGACAGCGGTTCGCACCACAGCACGCGGCCCTTGATCCCCAACCAGCTGGCCGAGGGCGTCGACCTGTACGCGCCGCAGCCGCTCGTCACGTGGGAAAGCCTGGGCTTGCATACCTGCCGTTCGCTCGACGAACTGGCAGCTTTCTCAAGGAGTACAAAATGATGAACTGGAAAACCCTGCAGCAACTGGTGCCGCCAGCGGGCCAGTCGCCCGATTTCAACGCCTGCCTGGCCGCCTTCCCGCAGCTGGAACTGGCGAAGACGACGCCGCAAAACCCCGTCTATCACGCGGAAGGCGATGTGTGGACGCATACGATGATGGTGGTGGAGTCCTTGCTGGCCATGCCCGACTACCAGCAAGCCACGCGCGCGGAACAGGAAATCGTGTTTCTTGCCGCCTTGCTGCACGACGTGGCCAAGTGCAGCACCACGGTGATCGACCCGGTGACGGGGGCCATCGGCCAGCCCGGCCACTCGCGCAAGGGCGCCCTCGATGCGCGCATCGCCTTGTGGGATTGCGACGTGCCGTTTGCCGCGCGCGAGGAGATCTGCCGCCTGATCAATGTGCACCAGGTGCCGTTCTTTGCGCTGGAAACGTCGCGGCGCGGCGTCACGCCCGAGTTCACCGTACGCGAACTGTCGTGGCAAGTCGATATCCGCTTGCTGGCCATGCTGGCCGAGGCCGATATCCGCGGACGTATCTGCCCCGATCCGCAGCGCATTCTGGACGCCATCGAGCTGTTCCGCGAACTGGCGCGCGAGGAAGGATGCTATGGCCAGCGGCGCGCTTTCGTTGACGATCACACGCGCGTCAAATATTTTCGCGGCGCCGAGGCGCATCCCGATTATTCCCTGTTCCAGGAGCCGGGTTCGCACGTGATCGTCATGTCGGGCTTGCCCGCGTCGGGCAAGAACACGTGGGTGGACAAGCACCATCCGCGCCTGCCCGTCGTGTCGTTTGACGATGCGCGCACGGCCCTGGGCTTGAAGCATGGCAAGAACGAGGGGCAGGTAGGCGACTATGCGGAAGAGCGGGCGCGCGAATTGTTGCGCAAGGGCGAACCGTTCGTGTGGAATGCCACGCATCTGTCCAAGCTGATGCGCGAAAAGACGCTCAACCTGCTGTACAAATACCACGCGCAGGTGGAGCTCGTGTACTTGGAGCAGCCGCGCAAGGAATTACTGCGGCGCAACGGCCAGCGCGACACGTCGCTGAGTAACAAAAAGCTGCAGGGCATGCTGTGGAACTGGGAAATCCCGCTGCCGATGGAAGCGCACACGGTGCGCTACGAGGTGGGCTGAAGGCTTAACGTTTGCGGCCACCAAGCAACTGCGCGATCTCGCTGAACAGCTCATTGTTCAGCGAGGCGGGCAGGGTGGTAGCCAGGCTGCGGCTGTAGTAGGCGCCCAGGTCCAGGCCCAGGCCCAGCCCGCAAATCTCGATGGCGCCCTGCGCTTCGCGGCGCGCCACCACTTGTTTCAGATGTTGCGCGAGGTAAAACTCGTCGTTGGCGAGATTCGTGGCCGTATCCATCGGGCAACCGTCGGACACGACGAGCAGGATGCGCCGCCGTTCCGGGCGCGCCAGCATGCGCGTGCACGCCCAGTCCACGGCTTCGCCATCGACGCCTTCGCGGTACAAGTCCGCTTTCAGCAGGGCGGCGATATCGGGCCGCGCGCGGCGCCAGCGCGTGTCGCCATCCTTGAAGACCATGTGCACAAGTTCATTCAAGCGGCCTGGATTCGCCGGCGAGCGGGCGCGCATCCAGTCGCGCTTGGCTCTTCCCCCGTTCCACGCGCCCGTCGTAAAGCCCAGCAACTCCGTGGCAACGCCGGCCTGGTCCAGTGCGCGCAGCACAATGTCGAGCAGCACGGCCACGGATTCCGCATGCGTCTTCATGGAGCCGGAGCAATCGACGAGAAAGGTGACGAGGCAATCAGCTTGCGGCAGGAATTGTTCCTTGCGAAACAGCCTGCGCTCGGATGGCGAGCAGATCAGTTGCGCCAGGCGGCGGCCATCGATATATCCTTCTTCTTCGCCAAACGACCAGCCGTCGCGCTCGGGCACGGCCAGCAATTGCGTGAACCGTCGGGCCAGGCGGGCCGTGTTGATACCCAGGCTGGCGATGCGGGCATCCATGCGTTCGCGGTATTCGAGCAGCAGGGCGCGGCGCACGAGTTCGCCCGCTTTTTCTTCGCGGTCGTACGCCGTGGAATAGGCACGGTAGCCGCCATCGCCATCGCTGAAGGCGCGGCTCTCGCCCAACGGGGCGGCATCGGGCAGGTTGTCGTTATCGCTGTCGAAATCGAGCAGCAGCTTGAACGCGGCCTGCGCCTTGGCGTCGCCCGCATCGTCCTCGCCGCCATCGCGCGCGGCCTGAGCGTCTTTCAGCATGGCGTCGACAGCGTGGCTGATGGCCAGCGCATGGCGCGCAAAGGCGGCCTGGTCGGTGCGGTGGCGGCGCAATCCTGCCAGGTCGCCGCTCAATTGCGACGACACCGACCAGCGTGTCGCTTCAATAAAATCTTCCGTCTTTTCCAGTACGGGCCTGGCCGTCAGACGCGACCAGCACATCTGGAATACCGTGTACAGCAGCAAGCCCGAAGCGCCCTCGGCCAGGCCGGAATCGTAGAACGCGTGCGACCAGGCCGTGAAACGGTGGCGCAGGTTGCCGATCACGCCAGCGTGCTGCTCGGGCGCCAGGGTTTCCACCCTTAACTGTTCCAGCAATTCAAACACGAGCCGCGCCACGGGTTCGAGCGGGCAGAAGGACTTGTGCAGGGCCGCATCCGTATGCAGCAGGCGCAGGGCCACGCTGTCGGCCGCGCCGCGCAAGGATGGCAAATCCTGCAGCGCCGCATCGGACTGCAGATGGGCCGCGTGGATGGGCAGGGGACGGTGGCCGTCGTGCAGGCGCCGGCCCCGGTAGCGTATCGAGGGAGCAGCGCTGAGGGCGCGGATGGCGCCCGCGCACAGCTCATCCGTTTCCTGCTGCTCGCGCGTGTAGGCGGCAGGCGCCGTCGTTTCGGCACTCATGCCTGGCTCGCCAGCAATTCCTCATTGAAGCAGCGCTGGTAATACTCGGCCACCATGGGCCGCTCGGCCTCGTCGCATTTGTTGAGGAAGGACAGGCGGAAGGCCAGCGCCGGGTCGCGGAAGATCTGGCAGTTTTCCGCCCAGGTAATGACGGTCCTTGGCGACATCAGACAAGCCAGGTCGCCCGCCGCATAGCCGTGGCGCGTGAGGCTGGCCACGGCCACCATGGCGGCGGCCAGCTGGCGGCCTGCCTCGTCGTTCATGGCGGGGACACGCGCCAGCACGATCTGCGTCTCTTCCGCCTGCGGCAGATAGTTCAAGGTGGCAACGATGTTCCAGCGGTCGATTTGCGCGTGATTGAGCACTTGCGTGCCGTGGTACATGCCGTTCAAGTTGCCCAGGCCAACCGTGTTCGAGGTGGCGAACAGACGGAAGTGAGGATGGGGCGTGATAACCCGGTTCTGGTCGAGCAGGGTGAACTTGCCGTCGCGCTCGAGGATGCGCTGGATGACGAACATCACGTCGGGGCGGCCCGCGTCGTACTCGTCGAAGATCAGGGCCACGGGCCGTTGCAGGGACCAGGGCACGATGCCTTCCTGGAATTCCGTGACTTGCTGCTGTTCACGCAGCACGATGGCGTCCTTGCCGACCAGATCCAGGCGGCTGATGTGGCCATCGAGGTTGACCCGCACGCAAGGCCAGTTCAGGCGCGCCGCCACCTGCTCGATATGCGTGGACTTGCCCGTGCCGTGCAAGCCCTGCACCATCACGCGGCGGTTGTGGGTGAAGCCGGCGAGGATTGCCAGGGTCACATCCTTGTTGAAGCGGTAGGCGGGATCGATGTCGGGCACGTGCGGATCGCGTTCCGTGAAGACGGGCACGAGCAGGTCGCTGTCGATATCGAACAGGCTGCGCACGGACTGCAAGGTTTGCGCCGCTGCGGCGGGGGGATGTTGGCGTGAATCTGGCACCTTGTTCTCCTGTGAAACCGCAGCATGGGCGCTACGGCGGTTATGAATGACCGGTTTGCAATGCGTCGTCGTCCCCGCCCGTCGTCGGCATGGTTTCCGATTCGATGGCGGCCAGGGCTTGCGCGGCGCGTTGCAGTGCTGGCAAGAAATGTAAAGCCTTGTCGTGCGTCAAACGGATGATGGGCGCCTGGATGGCCACGGCCAAGTTCGAGCGGCCGTTCGGGTTCGGCACCAGCACAGCCACGCACAGCAGGCCGGGCAGGAATTCCTCGTCGTCCAGCGCATAGCCGTTGCGGCGCACCAGTTCCAGTTCGCGCTCGAGCTTGACGGGGTCCGTTTCCGTCTTGTCCGTAAAGCGCGTCAATTCCATATGGCCCAGCAGGCGGCGCCGTTGCACGGGCGTCATTTGCGCCAGGAACAGCTTGCCGCTCGACGAGCAGTGGGCCGGCACGCGCGAACCGGGATGCAGGTAGAAGCGCAGCGGGGCCGCCGTTTCCACGCGGTCCAGGTACACCACTTCGCTGCCGCTGAAGGCCGTCAGGTTGCAGCTTTCGCCCACTTCCTCGACCAGCTGGCGCAAGACCATGCGGCGGGCGCCATGGAACGTGTTGTTAATCAAGAGGTTCGACGCCAGGCGGCGCAGGCGCACGCCCGTGCTGTAGTGGCGGCCATCGCTTTCGCGCTGCAGCACGCCCACGCTTTCCAGCTGTTGCAGCATGCGGTGCAGAGTGGGCTTGGGCAAGCCCGTTTCTTCCACCAGCGCTTGCAGCGACAGCAACTGGTCTTTTTCGGCAATCACTTCCAGCAAAGCAAACAAACGCATCGTGGGCGTGTCGCCTTCCAGTTTTTCCGGCTCAAGTTTTGGGGATGAAATCATGTCCATGGTGGCCTCGGTTGTCTGTCTGAGTGTTATTTCATTTTCGAACTCAAATTGTACCGTTTCCTCGAAATTCTGTTTGACTTTTGATTACCAAACGCTTAAATTGAATTGTATATCAAATTTCGGAACAAAATATACCGTTTTTTGATAAATAAGTTACCCACTACACTGCAGTTCATTACAACAGACCAGGAGACACCCATGAATGACATGACCGACCAAAAAGCCGCCGCCGCAGCGGCCATCCCCACCGGCCCGCAAAAGATGACGCCTTCCGAAGCGTTCGTGGAAACCCTGGCCGCCAATGGCGTGACCGACATGTTCGGCATCATGGGCTCGGCCTTCATGGACCCGATGGATATCTTCGCCCCGGCCGGCATCCGCTTGATTCCCGTCGTGCACGAGCAGGGCGCCGGCCACATGGCCGACGGTTACGCCCGCGTCTCTGGCCGCCATGGCGTCGTCATCGGCCAGAACGGCCCCGGCATCAGTAATTGCGTGACAGCCATCGCCGCCGCCTACTGGGCGCACACGCCTGTCGTCATCATTACGCCGGAAACTGGCACCATGAGCATGGGCCTGGGCGGCTTCCAGGAAGCGAACCAGTTGCCGATGTTCGAGGAATTCACCAAGTATCAGGGCCACGTGACCAATCCCGCCCGCATGGCGGAATTCACGGGCCGCTGCTTTGACCGCGCCATGTCCGAAATGGGTCCGACGCAACTGAACATCCCGCGCGACTATTTCTATGGCGAAATCAAAGCGGAAATCCCGAAACCTAACCGCTTGGACCGTGGCGCCGGCGGCGAACAAAGCCTCAACGATGCGGCCGAACTGCTGGCGAAAGCCAAGTTTCCCGTCATCATCTCGGGCGGCGGCGTCGTCATGGGCGAAGCGATCGAAGAGTGCAAGGCCCTGGCCGAGCGCCTGGGTGCCCCCGTCGTCAACAGCTATCTGCACAACGACTCCTTCCCCGCCAGCCATCCGCTGTGGTGCGGCCCGCTCGGTTATCAAGGTTCGAAAGCGGCCATGAAACTGATCGCCAAGGCCGACGTCGTCGTCGCTTTGGGTTCGCGCCTGGGCCCGTTCGGCACCTTGCCGCAGCACGGCATGGATTACTGGCCAAAGAACGCCAAGATCATCCAGATCGATGCGGACAACAAGATGCTGGGCCTGGTCAAAAAGATTTCGGTCGGCATCTGCGGCGACGCCAAGGCGGCCGCGAAAGCCATCCTGTCCCGCCTGGACGGCAAGAGCCTCGACTGCGACGCGACGCGCGACGAGCGCTACGCCACCGTGCAAGCGGAAAAATCGGCATGGGAAGAGGAGCTGACGAACTGGACGCACGAAAAAGATGCGTACAGCCTGGACATGATCGAAGAGCAAAAGAAAGAGCCGGGCAACTACCTGCACCCGCGCCAGGTCTTGCGCGAACTGGAAAAAGCCATGCCGGAAGACGTGATGGTGTCGACCGACATCGGCAACATCAACTCGGTGGCGAACAGCTATCTGCGCTTTGAAAAGCCGCGCAGCTTCTTTGCGGCGATGAGCTTTGGCAACTGCGGCTATGCGTTCCCGACCATCATCGGCGCCAAGGTGGCCGCGCCGCACCGTCCGGCCGTGTCGTATGCGGGCGATGGCGCCTGGGGCATGAGCCTGATGGAAACGATGACCTGCGTGCGCCACAACATTCCCGTCACGGCCGTCGTGTTCCACAACCGCCAGTGGGGCGCGGAAAAGAAAAACCAGGTCGATTTCTACAACCGCCGCTTCGTTGCCGGTGAACTCGACAACCAGAGTTTCGCCGAGATCGCGCGCGCCATGGGTGCCGAAGGCATCACGGTCGACAAGCTGGAAGACGTGGGCCCGGCCTTGAAAAAGGCGATCGACATGCAGATGAATGAAGGCAAGACCACCATCATTGAAATCATGTGCACGCGCGAGCTGGGCGACCCGTTCCGCCGCGATGCGCTGAGCAAACCTGTGCGGCATCTGGATAAATATAAAGATTACGTTTGATTGCTTGAGCCAGCGGCAAAAAGCTGGGGTCAGACCCGGCGGGTCTGACCCCGGAATTTGCGACTTTGGTGTTGTGACGAAATTCTCACACATTGTCACGGAAGTATCATAATTTCACTAAAGAATACAAGGCGTCCCGTTTTTTGAATTATTTGATTTGACAAGCCCATGCTTAAGGCTTAAATTCAATAAAAGACAAAAAACGGAACGTAGCGTATCAAAAACGATTTACGGAGACCACCATGAACCACCCTGTACCGCACACCGACGCCGTCACCACTGATTTCCTGCAAGCGTTCGGCGATGCCTGGAACCGCCACGATATCGAGGCCCTGATGGCCGCCATGGCCGACGATTGCGAATTCCACGCCGTGGCCGGGCCTGATCTGCTGGGCAAAAGCTTCATCGGCCGCGACGCCGTGCGCGCCGGCTTCGAGCTGGCCTGGAAAACCTTCCCCGACGCCGCCTGGCTGAATCCAGAACACTTTGTCAGCGGCGAGCGCGGCGTGACGGAATCGACGTTTGCCGGCACCAAGGCGGACGGCACGCGCATCGAAGCGCGCATGGTCGACATCTTCACTTTCCGCGACGGCAAGATCGCCGTGAAGAATGCCTTCCGCAAGGATCGCCCACCGGTCGCTACCGGCAACAAAGCCTGAGCCAGCACGTTCACCGGGAATGATCATGAACAAACCTGTCGACACCCCATCTGACGTACTGGGCACCAGCACCGCCGCCCGCACGTCCTACGATCCCGCCTACGATCCGCTGGTGGCCCAGCGCCCCGGCCATGGCAATGCCTACGCGCCCACCTACTGGATCGGCACGGCCGGCGAGCCGCCCGCCGACGACGGCCCCATCACGCATGACATCGACGTCGACGTGGCCATCATCGGTTCCGGTTTCACGGGCCTGTCCTGCGCCATCTTCCTTGCCCAGGAACACGGCATCAAGGCGACCGTGCTGGAAGCGAACCGGGTCAGCTGGGGCTGCAGCACGCGCAACGGCGGCCAGGCGCAATGCACGACGGGCCGCCTGAAGCGCTCGCAGTGGATAGACCGCTACGGCATGGACACGGCCCTGAAACTGCACGCGGAAGTGTGCGACGCGATGGAAACGTTCAAGAAGATCACGGCCGACATCGATTGCGACCCGCAGCCGGGCGGCCACCTGTATATCGCCCACAAGGCGAAAGCCATGCCCGCGCTGGAAAAAGAAGCCAAGATCATGCGCGAGATCTTCAAGTACGACGCACGCATCCTCGACGCCGACACCGTCAAGCGCGAATTCGTCGACGACAAGGAAGCGGCCGGCGCGCTGCACGAGCCGGAAGGCATCGGCATCCACGCAGGCAAGCTGGCGTTCGGCTACCTGCGCAAGGCCCGTGCGCTGGGCGCCAAGGTGCATCCGTCCAGCCCCGTGATGGGCTGGGAAACGCGCAACGGCGTGCATTATCTGCAAACGCCGGGCGGCGTGGTGCGTGCCCGTTCCGTGGCCGTGGCCACGGGCGGCTACACCTCGCCCCACTTGCATCCGCAAGTGAAGAACCGCCTGCTGCCGATTCTGTCGAACTCGCTCGTCACGCGTCCGTTGACGCCGGCGGAAATCGAGGCGTGCAACTTCCGCACCCACCAAGTGATTACGGATACGCGCATCCTGCGCCACTACTACCGCTTGATGCCGGACAACCGCGTGCAGATCGGCAGCCGCAGCGCCATCACGGGCGCCGACGCGCCGGACGACAAGTACAAACAGTTTTTGATCAACGATCTGCACCGCAAGTTCCCCGCGCTGACCGGCATCGCCATCGATTATTCGTGGTGGGGCTGGGTCGACGTCAGCCACGACATGATGCCGCGCATCGTGCAACCGGATCCGAAGCAATCGATCTTCTATTCGCTCGGTTACGGCGGCAACGGCGTCATGTATTCGGCGCAGGCGGGCCGGCGCATGGCCGAACGCATCGCGGGCAAGGCCAGCGACACGGGCTTGCCGATCTTCAATTCGAAACTGCCGTACCCGAACATGATGGAACTGGT
This sequence comes from Janthinobacterium sp. BCJ23, assembly GCF_059617945.1. Taxonomy (NCBI): domain Bacteria; kingdom Pseudomonadati; phylum Pseudomonadota; class Betaproteobacteria; order Burkholderiales; family Oxalobacteraceae; genus Janthinobacterium; species Janthinobacterium sp. BCJ23. Next base: position 37,892 of record NZ_JCAQAW010000004.1, read on the forward strand.
CGAGTCGCAAGCGTTCGCCCCGTTCCGCCGCCTGGGCCAGCGCTTCCTGTACCGCTGGTATCACTTGAAAGATGAAGTTTTCTAAAAGCAGCACTGCAGTTCAAGTCGTCGCATGAGCTGGCATAGACCGGCCAGCGACGCCATCCGCAAGGATGTTATTGCCCGAACGTTCACACATAACAATAACTTGGAGTGAGACATGAACACTAATACGAGCAAAACAGGTTTTTCAACGATGCGCCGCGCCGTCCTCGGCACCCTGGTGCTGGGTGCCGCCCTGGCTTCCAGCGGTACCGCCTTCGCGCAAAGCAAGGAAGTGACGATTGCCTATCAGGAAATCAACGGTCCCTTCCTGGTGGCGATCGCCAGCGGCGAAGTGGAAAAAACCACCGGCTATAAAATTAACTGGCGCAAGTTCGACTCGGGCGCCAAGGTAGCCACCGGCATGGCGTCCGGCGACGTGCAGATCGGCGTCATCGGCTCCAGTCCCTTGACGGCGGCCGTCAGCCGCGGCGTCGACCTGCAGCTGTTCTGGATCATCGACGACATCAATGAAGCGGAAGCGATGGTGGCCCGCAATGGCGCCGGCATCACCAAGCCGACGGACTTGCGCGGCAAGAAAATCGCCGTGCCTTTCGTTTCCACCACGCACTTCCACACCATGTTCGCGCTCGAAACGTGGGGCATCAAGCCCACGGAAGTGAAATTGCTCAACATGCAGCCGAACCAGATCGCTGCCGCCTGGGAGCGCGGCGACATCGATGCGGCCTTCGTGTGGGACCCGGCCTTGAGCAAGCTCAAGCAAAACGGCAAGGTGCTCGTCACGTCCGGCGAATTGAGCAAGAAGGGCAAGGCCACGTTTGACGGCATGGCCGTCGAGCGCGCCTGGGGCGAAGCGAACGCCGACTTCATGGCCAAGTTCGTCAAGGTGATGGCCGCCGCCGACGCCGACTACCGCGCCAATCCGAAGGCGTGGACCATCGATTCCCCGCAAGTGAAAGCCAACGTCAAGCATTCGGGCGCGGCCGCCAAGGACGTGGCCGCTTCCGTGGCCCTGTACGCCTACCCATCGCTGCAGGAGCAGGCGTCGCCAGCCTGGCTCGGCGGCGGCGCCAAGGGCGGCGTGGCGCAAGCCTTGCTGGCCACGGCGCAATTTTTGAAGGGCGAAGGCAAGATCGACACCCTGGCAACAGATTACGCCAAGTATGTGACACCCAGGTATGCACAGGCCGCCGGCCTGCTGAAGTAAACGTTGTGCGATGGCGCGCCTGCGGGCGCGCTGACTGAACAGAATGCGTTGAACTGAAGTGACTACACCTATGCGGGGCACATGATGGAAAATCTCTACGTCAAGGATGTCAGCGTGATTTATCCGGGCAAGACGGCCGGTGAACGCGTACATGCCTTAAATAATATCAATCTCACCATCAATAGCGGCGACTTCGTCGTCGCGCTCGGTGCCTCGGGCTGCGGCAAGACCACCTTGCTGAGCCTGATGGCGGGCTTTATCGCCCCATCCAAGGGCGAGATCATGTTGGGCAGCAACAAGGTGGAAGGGCCGGGTGCCGACCGTGGCGTCGTGTTCCAGAAACATGCCTTGCTGCCATGGCTGAACGTGATGGAAAACGTGGAATTCGGCTTGAAGCTGCAAGGCGTGCCGAAAGCCGTGCGGCGCGAACAGGCGGCAAAAAACCTCGCGCTGGTCGGCTTGAAGGACTTTCACGACAATATGATTTATCAGTTGTCGGGCGGAATGCAGCAAAGGGTGGGCATCGCCCGCGCCCTGACCAGCAATCCCGCCATGCTGCTGATGGATGAGCCGATGGCCGCGCTCGATGCGCTGACCCGCGAAACCATCCAGGAGTTGCTGCTCGATATCTGGGCCAAATCCAGCACCATGTTTTTCTTCATTACCCACAGCGTCGACGAGGCCCTGTTCCTGGCGAACCGGCTGATCGTCATGTCGCCCCGTCCGGGCCGCATCACGCACACGTATGAACTCGATTTCAACAAGCGCTTCCTCGAATGCCGCGATGCGCGCGCCGTGAAATCGAGCCCGGACTTCATCAAGATGCGCGAAACGGTGCTCAACATCATTTATGGCGACGAGCGCGCTGTCAATAAAGAGCTGGAGGTGTCCCATGCATAGCCCATCCGCCGTGGGATTTCCTCCCGCTGCCGCCAAGCGCGCCGGCTTCTTTGGCCGCCTGTTCGCTCCCCGCTGCGCCATGCCCGGCGAAGCGTTCGGCGCGCCGGGGCAGGGCAATTCCAGCCGCATCGCTACAGTCACCGTCATCGCTGTATTGCTGTTGTGGTTTGGCGTGACGGCCAGCGGCATGGTCAAGCCGCTGTTCCTGCCGTCGCCGCAAGCCGTCTATGAAAAGTTCATCATGGCGGCCACCACCGGTTTCGGCGGCGCCACCCTGTGGGAACACACTGTCGCCAGTCTGGTGCGTGTGTTCGGCGCCTTCGGCCTGGCGTGCCTGTTCGCCATTCCCATCGGCGTGATGATGGGCGTCAACCGCGTGGCACGCGGTATCTTCGATCCCTTGATCGAGTTCTACCGCCCGCTGCCGCCGCTCGCTTACTTGCCACTGGTCATCATCTGGTTCGGCATCGGCGAGTTTTCGAAGGTCTACCTGATCTTCCTGGCCATCTTCGCACCGATGGCCATCGCGGCCCGCGCCGGCGTCAGCTCCGTGTCGCTGGAGCAAATCCACGCGGCGTACTCGATGGGCGCCACGCGTTTCCAGGTCATCGTGCACGTGATTTTGCGGGCCGCGATTCCGGAAATCCTCACCGGCATGCGTATCGGCATCGGCGTGGGCTGGACCACCCTGGTGGCCGGCGAAATGGTGGCGGCCACGCGCGGCCTCGGCTACATGGTGCTCAGCGCTTCCGAGTTCCTGGCCAGCGATGTGGTGATCATGGGCATTATCGTGATCGGCTTCTTCGCTTTCCTGTTTGATTTGATGATGCGTTACCTCGAACGTACCCTCGTGCCATGGAAGGGCAAGGTGTAAGACGTTCTTGGGAGTGGCGCGCACGCCACAAGTGTTGCCGCCGCTCCCATTTTTTTAACCAGTAATAACCCAGCAATACCCCGTACTTACTCTCCAGCGCGCTTGCCCCTTGGCGACCGCGCCGGGCCGCTGCATTTCCAGATTGACTTATGGCATGCAGCCAACCAGACTGATTTGATGATGTATCGATGCTGCTTGACGGTGTGCCTAAATAAAAAAAGCCGCGCGGCAGAAACATGCCGCAGCAGGCCAGGGCGCACCGAGCTTCAGATATTACTAGGAGACACAAATGATTAGCGAATCGCATAACAGTACCGGCTTGCAGCACTCGCTGAAGCAACGCCACATGAGCATGATCGCCATTGGCGGCGTGATCGGCGCCGGCCTCTTTGTCGGCAGCGGCGTCATCGCCAAGGCCGCCGGCCCGGCCGCCATCCTGTCCTTCCTGCTCACGGGCGGCCTGGTCGTCCTGATCATGCGCATGCTGGGCGAGCTGGCTTCGTCCTTGCCCGTGGTCGGCTCCTTTTACGAATATGCGCGCCTGGCCTTCGACGATAAGCCGAAGGTCTCGAAATTCCTCGGCTTCATGAGCGGCTGGATGTACTGGTATTTCTGGGTCGTCGTCGTGGCACTGGAAGCCATCGCCGGCGCCAAGCTCGTCAACTTCTGGCTGCCCGACGTGCCGTCATGGTCGATCAGCCTGGTGCTGCTCGTCTCGATGACCATCCTTAACCTGTTCTCCGTGAAAGCGTTCGGCGAATTCGAATTCTGGTTCGCTTCGATCAAGGTGGTCGCCATCATCGTCTTCCTGTTCGTCGGCGCCCTGTTCATCACGGGCAGCTTGCCCAACAGCATCCCGACCCTGGGCTTTTTGACGAGCAACGGCGGCTTCATGCCCCACGGCTGGGGACCGGTGCTCAGTGGCGCCGTCGCCGCCACGGCCTTTTATTCGGGCGCCGAGATCGTCACCATCGCCGCCGCCGAAACGTCGGACCCGGCCAAGGCCATCGCCCGCGCCACCAATTCCGTCATCACGCGCGTGCTGATGTTCTATGTCGGTTCCATGTTTGTTGTCGTGTGCATCGTACCCTGGGATTCGCCGGCCATCGCCACGCCCTTCGTCAGCGCCCTGACCGTCATGAACATCCCGTACGCGGCCCACATCATGAACGCCATCATTTTGACGGCCGTGCTGTCAGCCCTCAATTCCAGCCTGTACGCCTCGTCGCGCATGATCTTTGCACTGACGCGCCGCGGCGATGCCCCGACGGGCCTGGTCAAGCTGAGCAAGAACGGCGTGCCGATCCGCGCCATTTTGTTCAGCACCTTGTTCGCCTATTTCGCCATTGCCGTATCGTATGTGTCGGCCGACCTCGTGTTCCCCTTCATCGTCAATTCCTACGGCATCCTGATCCTGTTCGTCTACCTGCTCATTGCGATATCTCAATTGCGTTTGCGCCGCCGCTTGGAACGCGAATGCCCGGAACGCATCAAGGTGCGCATGTGGCTGTTCCCCTACCTGACGTATTTCACCATCATCGCCATGCTGGTGATCCTCGGCGCCATGAGCGTGTCGTCCGATACGGAGCAGCGCGTGTCGTTCTGGTTCGGCCTGTTGAGCGTGGTCATCATGAGCGTCATGTACTACATCAAGAAGCTCGTCAATGATGATCGCAACGGCGACAACGAAGCCAAAGTGGAGCTCAAACATGTCTGACACGACCTTGTTGCCCGCAGGCCGGCGCCGCTTCCTGCGCACGACGGCTGCCCTGGGCGCCGCTGCCGTGGCGGGGCCGGCCTTGGCGGAGTCCGCTTCAGTGACTTTGCCGTTTGAAAATGGCGAGCGCGAACTGGTGGCTTTCCCGCAAAAGCGTCCGCTGATCCTGCTGACCAGCCGTCCGCCCCAGTTGGAAACGCCGTTCAGCGTCTTCAGCGAAGGCGCGATCACGCCCAACGATGCGTTCTTCGTGCGCTACCACTGGAGCGGCTTGCCCGCCAGCATAGACGGCGGCAGCTACCGCCTTCGCATCGGCGGCCTCGTGAAGACGCCTTTGGAACTGTCGCTGGCCGAACTGAAGCAGCTGGCCGATCCGGTCGACGTGGTGGCTGTCACGCAATGTTCGGGCAACAGCCGCGGTTTCTTTACGCCGCGCGCCAACGGCGGGCAGCTGGGCAATGGCGCCATGGGCAATGCCCGCTGGACGGGCATCCCACTGAAAACCGTGCTGGAAAAGGCCGGTATCGCGGCCAGCGCCGTGCAGGTCGCATTCAATGGCCTGGAAACGCCGCCCGTGGGCGATGGTCCCGATTTTCAAAAAGCCTTGTCCGTCGAGCACATCATGGCTGGCGACGTCATGCTGGCCTGGGCCATGAATGGCGAGGACATTCCTTTCCTCAACGGCTACCCGCTGCGCCTGATCGTGCCGGGCTTCTATGGCACCTACTGGGTCAAGCACCTGAGCGACATCACGGTGCTCGACAAACCGTTCGACGGCTTCTGGATGAGTACGGGCTACCGCATTCCCGACAATGGCTCCGGCTTCATCGAGCCTGGTACGCCCGTGGGCAAGACGACGCCGATCAGCCGCCTCAACGTGCGCTCCTTCATCACCAGCGTGCACGATGGCGCGCAAGTGAAGGCGGGGCGCGACCTGGCCCTGCGCGGCATCGCTTTTGACGGCGGCCAGGGCATCAGCGAGGTAGCTGTATCGGTGGACGGTGGCCAGACGTGGCAGGAAGCGAAGCTGGGCAAGGACCTGGGACGTTTTTCGTTCCGCGAGTGGACGATGGTCATGAAGGCGCCACGCAAGGGCAAGCACGTGCTGATGGTGCGCGCCGTCAACCGCATCGGCCAGAGCCAGCCCATGAAAGCCCTGTGGAATCCCATGGGTTATATGCGCAACGTGGTGGAAGCCACGCGCATCCAGGCAGTCTGAGGAGAACCATATGAAGATCTTGTTTGCCGCGCTGGCACTGTCGGCGGCGGGCGGCGCGTGTGCGCTGGAAATCCATTTGCCGCCGGAAACGGCGACCTACAAAGCCAGCGAATTGCCCGGCTACCAGCTGGTGCAACGCAACTGCATGACGTGCCACGCGGCCCAGTATGCATCGAGCCAGCCGCCCGCTTCGCCGCGCGCCTACTGGGAAGCGACCGTCAAGAAGATGAAAAAGCCGTTTGGCGCCCAGTTTGACGACGCGGACGTGCCGGCCATGGTCGATTACCTGGTGAAAACCTATGGCGTCGAGCGGGGCGCCGCAGCAACGGGCGCGGCCGTCGCCAAACCCGTGGCAGCCGCTGTCCCGGCCGCCAGCGGCAAGGATGTCAAGACCTTGCTGGCGGCGAACGGCTGCATGGCTTGCCACGCGCTTGACCAGAAAGTGGTCGGTCCCGGCTTTGCGGAAGTGGCGGCCAGCTACAAGGGCAAGGATGGGGTCGCCACCGTGGCGGCCAACATCCGCAGTGGCGGCACCGGCAAATGGGGTCCCGTACCCATGCCGCCGTTCAGCCAGCTCAGTGCAGCCGATGCGGCGGCCCTGGCGAGGTACGTGCTGAACCGATAAGTTCGTCCCGGACGCGCGGCAACCCGTAATACCACTTGCCGCCACCCATACTGCGCGGTATTGCCCGCTGCCATTGCGCAGCGGGCTTTTTTTTACCTGTCCCATTCGCCGCCGCATCGCTTGCCAATATAGCGGTCAATAGCACTGGTACTGTAAAAAACACCGTTATATAAAACCACTTGACTACCAATTTGGGGCGTCGCATTCTCTGTGCAGAAAGCCGATGCTTCGCTGTGCTTTCTTTACGTACAACATAAAAAGCTACTTCGATAGTTTTCGTATAACGTTCAGGAGACATTGTGAAGACACGGCAAATTAGCCGGCTGGCCTCGCCTTTGATGGCTGGCCTGCTGGGCAGCGCGCTGCTCGCTTGCGGCGGCAATTCCACCACCGAACCCCCATCGACCCTGCTGGCCGCCACGGCCGCCAGCGACAGTTGCGTGGCCTGGAGCGCCGCTGCCGTCTACACGGCCGGCCAGTGCGCCGTCTATGACGGCAAGGTGTACCGCGCCAAATGGTGGGTGCAGGGCACGGCGCCGAACAACGACCAGTGGGGGCCGTGGAGCCTCGATAGCAGCACGCCCACCCCGACGCCGACCCCGACTCCTACGCCTACTCCAACACCCACGCCAACGCCGACACCAACGCCAGGCGTGCCTACCAAGGCCCAGGCCGAAGCGAACGAGGCGGCGCTGACGAACAACGATTTCTTCCGCAAGGTCAAGGCGTCGATCCGCACCCTGGGCAATGCGGCCGTCGAGGCCGTGCAGCCTGGCCTGGCCAGCAATCCGCTCAACGTCAAGCGGGTCGAGCGCCTGTTGCCGGCGGCGAAGTGGGACTACTATTTTGCCGCGCGCGACGCCAGCTATACGTATCAACGTTTCCTGCAAGCAGTGGCCAAGTTCCCCGCCGTGTGCGACGACTACAGCGATGGGCGCAATGCGGACGCCATCTGCCGCCACAGCCTCGCCACCATGTTCGCCCACTTCGTGCAGGAAACGGGCGACCATAACGCCAGCAGCCCGCTGCCGCAATGGCGCCAGGGCTTGAAGTATTTGCGCGAACTGGGCTGCGACGAGACGGGCGCCGGCTGCGGCTACAACGTCGAGTGCGCCGACCCCGTCTTCAACAAGGTGTGGACCTGCGGCAAAAATGCCGACGGCAGCTTCAAGAAATATTTCGGCCGCGGCGCCAAGCAGCTGTCGTACAACTACAACTACGGTCCCTTCTCGCAAGCCATGCATGACGGCGACCAGTCCGTGCTGCTGAAGAATCCGGACCTGGTGGCCTCGACCTGGCTGAACCTGGCGTCGGCCACGTTCTTCTTTGTCTATCCGCAACCGCCGAAACCGTCGATGCTGCACGTGCTTGACGGCACGTGGGTGCCGAACGCGGCCGATACGACGGCGGGCGCCGGCAATAACTTCGCCACCACCATCATGATCATCAACGCCGAATGCGGGCAGGGCACGGAAAAACAGGCCGCGCAAAACCGCATCGATTACTACAAGCAGTTTGCCGCCGACATGGGCTGGGATTATTCCGGCGAACAATTGTCTTGCGCCAACATGCAGCGCTTCACCCCGGCCAGTTCCGCTTCCTACAACATCTATTGGGAAAAAAACTGGAGCGCCGGTGGCGAGAACCAATGCCAGCTGGTCAGCTATCAAACCCCGTACAGCGCATTGCTGGCCGGGAACTACGTGAAATGCGTGGAAGCCAACTGGAATGTGAAGTTGCAGTAGCAGTAAAGGCAGGACCAGCCAGCCAGGGATAACAGTTGACAAGAGCCCCTCGAGGGGCCTGCAACAGCTCTCGATGTAAAACCATAACGGAGACCAATACAACATGAAATCGAATGCATTATTGATGGCCCTGCTCAGCAGCGTGCTCGTCGCTTGCGGAGGCGGCGGCCAGGACGGTACGACCGCCACCCCGAACACCTTGCTCGCCGCCGTCGAAGCGTGCGCCGTCTGGGATGCCGCCACCGTCTACACGGGCGGCCAGTGCGTGCTTTACCAGGGTGTCACCTACAAGGCCAAGTGGTGGACGCAGGGCAATGTCCCCAGCGCCACCGATCAGTGGGGCCCCTGGGCCGTGATGGATACGACGCCAACGCCAACGCCGACACCAACCCCGACGCCAACCCCGACCCCGACACCAACGCCGACACCAACGCCGACACCAACGCCGACACCGACACCGACACCAACGCCAACACCGACGCCAACACCGACGCCCACGCCCACGGCTTGCCGTCCGGACGGCCTGATTTCGGCCGTGCCGAATGTGCCGTATTGCAAGGTGTACGACGCGAATGGCCGCGAAGTGCTGAGCAATGGCTTGAACCGGCGCATCGTCGGCTACTTTGCCAGCTGGCGCACGGGCGTCGATGGCAGCCCAACGTATCTGGTAAATAACCTGCCGTGGGACAAGATCACTCATTTGAACTATGCGTTCGCCACCGTCGATCCGGCCACGTCAAAAATCGCCATCGGCAGCGGCGCGGCCAATCCCGATACGGGCTTGACGTGGCCAAACGTACCGGCCGCGGCCATGGACCCGTCCTTGCCGTACAAGGGCCACTTCAACTTGCTGTCGCAATACAAGAAGAAGTATCCAGGCGTGAAACTGATGATTTCCGTGGGTGGCTGGGCCGGCAGCGGCGGCTTCTATACGGCCACGACGAACGCGGACGGCAGCATCAACACGGCCGGCATCAATACCCTGGCCGATTCCATGGTGGCCTTCGTGCGCCAGTACAACTTCTTCGATGGCGTCGACGTCGATTACGAACACCCGACCACCAACAATGAAGCGGGTAATCCGAACGACTTCGCCGTCTCGAAGCCGCGCCTGGCCGGCTTGATGACGAGCTACAACCTGCTGCTGAAAGTGCTGCGTCAGAAGCTCGACGAAGCGGCCGTGCAAGACAATAAATACTATCTGCTGACCATCGCCGGCTCCGCCTCGGGCTGGGTCTTGCGTGGCGAGGAAAACATGTCGGGATTAAAATATCTCGATTATGCCAGCCTGATGAGCTACGACTTGCACGGCGCATGGAACCAGTACGTGGGACCGAACGCGGCGCTGTTTGACGACGGCAACGATGGCGAACTGCGGGCCGGCAATGCCTATCAGTTCCAGAACATCGGCTACCTGAACACGGACTGGGCTTACCGCTACTACCGGGGCGCCATGCAGGCGGGACGCATCAATATCGGCGTGCCGTTCTACACGCGGGGCTGGAAGGATGTGACGGGCGGCACCAACGGCCTGTGGGGCACGACGCCGCTGATCAGTTCCACGGTCACCTGCGCCGGCACCAAGACCTGCGGCACGGGCGCAACGGGCATCGACAACGTGTGGTTCGATCTTGATTCCCAGGGCAAACCAACGCCGGGCGGCGGCAATCCGATCTGGCATGCGCTGAACTTGCAGAATGGTATCGTGCCGAGCTACCTGGACGCCTATAAAGTCACGGACAAGGCGCTGGTGGGCACCTATGTGCCGCATTACAGCAGCACCATGGTGGCGCCGTGGCTGTGGAATGCAACCAAGAAAGTGTTCATTTCCACGGAAACCACGCAGTCGATCGCGGCCAAGGCCCAGTACATCGTCAACAACAATATCGGCGGCGTGATGATCTGGGAAATGGCGGGCGACTATGCCTGGGATGCCACGCGCAATGGCGGCAAGGGCGAGTATTTCATGGGCACCACTCTGACAGATGTGCTGTACCAGGCCTTCCGCACGGCTGGCGCGTATGGCAACAAGCGCGCCGAAATCGCCATGCCGGGCACGGCGGCCAACGTCAGCATCACCCTCGGCGGCTGGAAGCTGGGCGACAGCAACTTCCCCATCAATCCCGTGATGACGGTGAAGAACAACACGGCCACGACCTTGCCGGGCGGTACCGTGGTGGAGTTCGACTATCCCGTGTCGGCGCCATCGGACATGAGCGACCAGTCCGGCTTCGGCTTGACGGTCATCAACGCCGGCTACACGGGGCCGAACAATATCGGCGGCTTCACGAAGAACTACAACCGGGCCCGCTTCGCGATTCCCGCCTGGCAATCGCTGGCGCCGGGCGGCTCCGTGGCGCTGACCTTGAACTACCGCCTGCCGATCTCGGGACCGGCCAACTATACGGTTACCGTGGGCGGCACCAAGTACGCGCTGACGCAGGAGTACCCGGAATTGCCGGTGGCCTTGCCGTAATGATCGACGCGGCAGGGTAAACAGAAAAGGGCGGAACCGAAGTTCCGCCCTTTTTTCGGGGTCAGACCCGTTGGGTCTGACCCCAGCCTTTGCTTCTGGGTTGTTTCAGCTTAAAACCAAGTTTCAACTTGGAAACCATACGAGGTGCCGCTCGTATTGTTGTTGTAGATCGGGCCGCCGTTGTTCGACGCATTGACCGAGGCGGTGGCCGCGTCGTTCCATTTGCCGTACGTCACGAAAGCGCGCAGTTCAGGACGCGACCACAGGCCAGGACCTGCCGAGATCGTCGGTGCGATGGTCAGCTTGGTCAAGCGCTTGGCTGGCTGGCCGCCCGATTGCGTCACGCGGTCCGTGCCCAGTTCGCCCACCAGCTTGAAGTTGTTGGTGAACGCGTACACAGGACGCACGCCGACCGAGGTCCAGGTCGAGGAACCGGTAGCATTCGACTCGTCTTTTTGCCACAGGGCGACAAATTCCATGCCGAAGTTGGCCATCGGCTGGATCGCCATGTCATTGAAGACGCGCGTGCGCTTGCGGTCCGAACCGAAACCGGTGTCGCCCGAAGCGCCGAACTGGCCGTTGCCGGCACCGCCGACACCAGGACCGACGCCGTACTGCACGCCGAAGGTGTTGCCGCCGCCGAAGACTTTCGCTTGACGGTGGAATGCCGACAGCTGCCAGCCATTGTGCTTTTGGCCATAAGCGTCGTTGTCCTTGCCTTCGCCGATGATGTAGGTCGCGGCCAGGTCCAGGGTGCCGTTTTCATTGACGGGAATCTCGCCGTAGATGAAGTTCTGGCGCACGGCAGACTTGGTGCTGACGACGCCGGTCGGCGACACGGTGTTGACGTCGTTGTCCTTGAAGAAGGCATACGAGAATTTACCCGGGCCCGCAGGAATGCGGTCCAGGCCGGCGCCCGTGCCGTTCATGTTGATGTATTGCAGATCCAGCATGTGGATGTCAGGACGGTAGTAGAAGCGTTTACCGACCCAGGCCGTGCCGCCGTTCAGGAAATCGAGTCCCTGCGCTTCGACATAGGCTTTGACGATGCCCAGTTTGTTGTCGCCGAAATCCGAGTTTGGCGCGTAAGCGTTGACCCAGATGGTGGCCAGGAAGTTCACGCCGCCGGACTGGGCAACGGACTTGGTGTAGCCGAATTCCGTGTAGGCGTCGCACTCATTGCCCAGACGATATTTCATGGTGTTGCCACCGAGGCCGAAGCAGCCTTGCGAACCGCCGTCGCCCGACGTGTTGCTGCCGGCGCCAGCGCGCAGGTAGCCGTGGAAGCCTTCGGAGTCGGATGGGTACATCGGGTCGGCCATGGCGGAAGCGCTGGCGATGGCCAGCAGCAGGGCAGGTAAAGTTTTCAATGCAGTGCGATTCATGCGGTCTCCAGAAGAATGTTGGTGGTAGCGGTGATGCCCAGGAAGGCGGCCACCGCACACGGTCTAATGCCGAAAACCAAGTCTAGCAGCGCTTTTTTGACCACCCTGATACAAAACGTGCAAGTACTGATACTTTCTTTCAGAGTGTTGTTTTTGCTACATATCGATACTCTTGCGCATGATGGGCTTGCAAAAGAGTATCGAATTGCGGTTTTGGAGTATCAGAAAGTATCAAAGGCCGGTGCTACATTGTGGTCGTGGTGCCAAGTAATCGGGCATTGCCAACGACAAAAAACACTGGAGACACACAATGAAACGTTCCGCCATTGCCGCGCTGATCGCCGGCTGCCTCAGCTCGTCCGCTTTTGCCGCCACCGACCTGGTCATCGCGACCGTCAACAACGGCCACATGATCGAAATGCAAAAGCTCGGCAAGTTCTTCGAGCAAGCCAATCCCGACATCAAGCTCAAATGGGTGACCCTGGAAGAGGGCGTCTTGCGCCAGCGCATGACCACCGATATCGCCACCAAAGGCGGCCAGTTCGACGTGATGACCATCGGCCTGTATGAAACACCCATCTGGGGCAAGAAAAACTGGCTGATCCCCATCAAGCCGGACGCCAAATACGATATCGACGACTTGCTGCCCGCCATCCGCGAAGGCCTGTCCGGCGACGGCAAGCTGTACGCGTCGCCGTTCTATGGCGAAAGCTCGATGATCATGTACCGCAGCGACCTCGTCAAAAAGGCGGGCGTGACGATCGAGGACCGTCCGTCCTGGAACCAGCTGCGCGACGTGGCGGCCAAGCTGCACGATCCTGCCAACGGCGTGTACGGCATCTGCCTGCGCGGCAAGCCGGGCTGGGGCGATAACATGGCGCTGATCACCACCATGGCCAATTCCTACGGCGGCCAGCTGTTCGACATGAAATGGAAGCCGCAATTTACCAGCAAGCCGTGGAAGGACGCGGTCACCATGTATGTCGACCTGATGAAGAAATACGGCCCGCCGGGTGCGGCCGCCAACAGCTTCAATGAAAACCTGGCCCTGTTCAACCAGGGCAAGTGCGGCATCTGGATCGACGCGACGATTGCCGCCTCCTTCATCACGGACCCCAAGCAAAGCAAGGTGGCCGACAAGGTGGCGTTCGCCCAGTCGCCCGTGGGCGTGACGGAGCGGGGCGCCAACTGGCTGTGGATCTGGTCGCTGGCCATTCCTTCGAGCTCGAAGCACCCAAGTGAAGCGCAGCGCTTCATCAACTGGGCCACGTCGCCCGACTACGTGAAACTGGTGGCCAAGGAAACGAGCTGGGCCAACGTGCCGACGGGCACGCGCAAGTCGACGTATGCGAGCCCCGAGTTCCAGAAAGTGGCGAAATTTGCCGCCGCCGAAGGCAAGGCGCTGGCCACCACGCGCGCCGTGCAAAGCACCTTGCCGCCATCGCCATATGTAGGCGTGCAATTCGCATCGATTCCCGAATTCCAGGTGATCGGCGTGGCGGCCGGCCAGCAGATGGCGGCAGCGCTGCTGGGCAAGGTGACGGTGGACCAGGCGCTGGAGTTGTCGCAGCAGACGGCGGAAAGAGAAATGCGCAAGGGCGGCTACTACAAATAACGCAGCGTCCTTGTCGAGTAGTTTGCTTACCCCAACGGCGTAAAGCAGGGGTCAGACCCGCCGGGTCTGACCCCAGATTTCCCCTTGCCCCAAGAGAACACTATGAAACGCATTATCCCCCGGACTTTGCTGACGCCGGCCGTGCTTGCCGTCTCCGTCATTTCCGTGATCCCGCTGCTGATCACCTTGTATTACGCGTTCGTGCGCTATTCCATGCTCGATCCGAGCGGCCATCCTTTCCATGGCCTCGCCAATTTCCACTTTTTCTTTACCGATGCCTCGTTCCTGCCGGCCTTGCAGAACACGTTCACCCTGCTGTTTTCCGTCATGCTGATCACGGTGGTGCTGGGCACGGCGCTGGGGCTGCTGATCAATGAAGCGTTCCCCGGGCGCGCCATCGTGCGCGTGCTCCTGATTTCACCTTTCCTCATCATGCCGGCCGTGAATGCCCTGATGTGGAAGAACATGCTGCTCAATCCGATCTACGGCCTGTTCGCACAAATCAGTATTTTCTTTGGCGCCACGCCCGTCGACTGGCTGTCGGCCCACCCGCTGTTTTCCATCATCATGATGGTCTCGTGGCAATGGCTGCCGTTTGCCTGCCTGATCTTCATGACGGCCCTGCAATCGATGGACCGCGAGCAGCTGGAAGCGGCGCGCATGGATGGCGCCACGTATCTGCAGCAGTTGCGCTACCTCTATATCCCCCACCTGGGCCGCGCCGTCTCGGTGGTGCTGATGATCGAGATGATTTTCCTGCTGTCGATCTTTGCGGAAATCTTTACCACGACGGGCGGCGGTCCCGGCTTCGACACGACCACCATCACCTTCATGATCTATCAGCAGGCGCTGCTGTCGTATGACGTCGGAGCGGCCTCGGCCGGCGCCCTGTTCGCCGTGCTCATCGCCAACATCGCCGCCTTCTTCCTGATGCGCGTCATCGGCAAGAATCTGTCGAAATAAGGAGACCTTGATGCATAGCAAACTCAATTTGTATGGCCGCACAGCCGCCGCCTGGCTGTTCGCGCTGCTGCTGTTCTTTCCCATCTTCTGGCTGGGCCTGATGGCCTTCAAGACGGAAGGGCAAGCCATTTCCACACCGCCGCTGCTGTTCTTCACACCGACCCTGGACAGCTTCCGCGAAGTGCTGGCGCGCGACAATTACTTCGGCTACGCGTCGAACTCGCTGTTTACCAGCGTGCTGTCGACGGCCATTGGCCTCTTGATCGCCATTCCGGCAGCGTATTCGATGGCTTTCTTTCCCACGAGCGGCACCATCGGCTTGCTGAAATTCATGCTCAGCTCGCGCTACATGCCCGGCGTGGGCGCCCTGATGCCGATCTATATCTGCTACCAGTACTTCGGCCTGCTCGATACGCGCATCGGCCTGACCATCATGTTCATGCTGATGAATTTGCCCATCATGATCTGGCTGCTGTACACGAGCATGAAGGAGCTGCCGCGCGAAATCCTCGAAGCGTCGCGCATGGATGGCGCCACCGTGTGGGATGAATTCCGCCACGTCGTGCTGCCCTTGTCCGTGGGCGGCATCGCGTCCACGGCGCTGGTCTGCATGGTGTGGTCGTGGAATGAATCGTTCTGGTCGCTGAACCTGGGCGCGTCCAACGCGGGCACCCTGGCCTGGCTCATCGCCTCGTATTCGAGCCCGGAAGGCCTGTTCTGGGCCAAATTGTCGGCCGCTTCGCTGATGGCGATTGCGCCCATCATGGCGCTGGGCTGGTTCTGCCAAAAACAACTGGTCCAGGGGATGACCTTCGGCGCAGTCAAATAAACTACAGAATAGAGACACAATCATGGCTTACCTTCAACTGAGCAATATCGAAAAATTCTTTGGCGAGCACCGCGCCATCAAGGGCATCGACCTGGAAATCCAACAGGGCGAGTTCGTCGTCTTCGTCGGGCCGTCCGGCTGCGGCAAGTCCACCTTGCTGCGCCTGATCGCGGGCCTGGAGCCGATCGACGGCGGCAAGCTGTCGCTCGACGGGCGCGACATCACGGCCTTGCCATCGTCGAAGCGCGACCTGGCGATGGTCTTTCAATCGTATGCGCTGTATCCGCACATGACGGTGTTCCAGAACATGTCGTTCGCGCTGAAACTGGCTGGCGTCGATCCCGCCATCATCCGCGAGAAAGTCGACAAGGCGGCCACCATCCTCGATCTGGGGAAATACCTGGAGCGTACGCCGAAGGAACTGTCGGGCGGCCAGCGCCAGCGGGTGGCCATCGGCCGCGCCATCGTGCGCGATCCGAAAGTGTTTTTGTTCGATGAACCGCTGTCGAACCTCGATGCGGCACTGCGCGTGCAGACGCGCATCGAGATCGCCAAGCTGCACCGCGAACTGGGCGCCACCACGATTTATGTGACCCACGACCAGGTCGAAGCGATGACCCTGGCCGACCGGGTCGTGGTGCTGCGCGACGGGCAGATCGAGCAGCATGGCTCGCCATTGGAACTGTATGACCGCCCCGCCAACCGCTTTGTCGCGCAATTCATCGGCACGCCCAGCATGAACGTGGTGCCGGCCGATGCGGCGCCTCAGTTGCTGGCGCAAGCGGGCAGCGCGGCGCAGGCGGACGGTTTTGTCGGCATCCGCCCCGAGCACGTGCACCTGGGCGCGGCGCAGCCGGGCAGCGTGCCCGTCACCGTCGACCTGGTGGAGTCCTTGGGCGTGGAAACCCTGACCTATGTGCGCCTGCCGAACAACGTGCAGGTGGTGTCGCGCGGCGCCGAGCGCAGCAGCCTGCAGCCGGGCCAGCAGACGCATCTGACGTTCGAGCCGGGCTTCGTCCATTATTTTGACCGCGCCGGCAAGACCTATGCGGCGGCGAAAGGAGCGCTGTAATGGAATCGATCGCATTGAACCAGGCGAACCTGGCCAAGCTGCCAGGGAACGTGGCCGTGCCCGCATACGTGCGCGAGACGCTCGTGCCCAGCATCGTGCATATCGGCGTGGGCGGTTTTTTCCGCGCCCACCAGGCCGTCTACCTCGACGATTTGCTGGCCTTGCCCGGCAACGTGGAATGGGGATACTGCGGCGTGGGCTTGCTGGCGATTGATGCGGCCATGCGCGACGCCATGCGGTCGCAGGATGGCTTGTACACGGTGGTCGAGCGCAGCGCGGCGGGCGATTCTGCCCGCGTCATCGGCTGCGTCGGCGAATACCTGTATGCGCCCGACGACCCGCAAGCCGTGCTGGAAAAGCTGGCAGACCCCGGCACGCGCATCGTCGCGCTGACCATCACCGAGGGCGGTTATTATGTGAACCAGGGCACGGGCGAATTCGATGCGGCCCACCCCGACATCGTGCATGAACTGGCGCATCCGGAATCGCCGCGCTGCTCGTTCGGCTACCTGGCCACCGCGCTGGCCTTGCGCCACCAGCGGGGACTGGCGCCGTTTACCATCATGTCCTGCGATAACCTGCAAAACAATGGCGACGTGACGCGCAAGATGCTGCTGGCTTTTGTCGCCCTGCGCGACCTTGAGCTGGCGCGCTGGCTGGCCACCGATGGCAGCTTCCCCAACAGCATGGTCGACCGCATCACGCCGGCCACCACCGATGAACACCGGGCACTCGTGCGCGGGAGCTTCGGCATCATCGACGCCTGGCCCGTCGTGTGCGAGCCATTCCGCCAGTGGGTCATCGAAGACGAATTCCCGCAGGGCCGGCCGGCTTGGGAAAAGGTGGGTGCGCAGATGACGCACGACGTGCTGCCGTATGAAAAGATGAAGCTGCGCCTCTTGAATGCCAGCCACCAGGCACTGTGCTACATCGGCATGCAGCTCGGTTACACGTTTGCGCACGAAGCGATGAACGATCCTGGCATCCGCGAACTGGTGCGGCGCATGATGGATGACGAGGTGACGCCGCTGCTGGATGAAGTGGAAGGCATCGAACTGGCCCGCTATAAAGATACGCTGATCGAGCGCTTTTCGAATCCGGCCGTGCGCGACCAGCTGGCGCGCATCGGCACGGAAGGTTCCGCGCGTATCCCGAAATTCGTGCTGCCCTCCGTGCGCGAAGCGCTGGCGCAGGGCGGCGCCATCAAGCTGCTGGCGTTTACCGTGGCGTGCTGGTTCCGCTACCTGGAAGGCCATGATGAGCAGGGGCGCGACATGCCCTTGAACGACCCGTATGCGGTGCGTCTGCGCGCGCTGGCGCTGCAGGGCGGCGCGGACGCCGCGGCGCTGCTGTCCCTGCGCGAGCTGTTCGGCGACTTGAGCGACACGCCAGCGTTTGCGCAGGCGGTGGCGCAAGCGCTGGCCAGCCTGTATGGACTGGGTGCGCGCGGGGCGCTGGAACAGATCGTCGCCTGACGGGGAGGGCGCGCCATGCCACGCAAGGCCGATGCCACACTGCCGCAGATGGAGCTGGAACAGCAGCGCGACGCCACGCCCGGCTTCGAGCCGAAAGGCAGTTTCGGCTTCATCCGCTACCTCGAGCACGGCTTTCCGAATGCGCTGGTGCGCTGGCATTACCATGACGAGTACGAACTGCACCTGATCGTCGAGAGCAGCGGCAAGGTCTTTGTCGGCGACTATATCGGCCAGTTCACGCCTGGCCACCTGGTGCTGACGGGGCCGCGCGTGCCGCACAACTGGGTCTCGCTCGACACGCCGCCCGAAGGCGTGGCCTTGCGCGACATGGTGGTCCAGTTTTCGCATGCGCCGCTGGCGTCGATGGCCGCCGCCATTCCCGAATTGAAGGATGTTTTCCCGCTGCTGCAGCGCGCCTTGCACGGCGTGGAATTCTTTGGGGTCAGCGAGCAATCGCTGCGGCGCTTCCGGCGCATCCGCGACAGCAGCGGCCTGCCGCGCTTCATCGAATTTCTGACCTTGCTGGGCGAGCTGGCGCAGACCAGCGACTACCAGCTGCTGTCGACGGTGCCCATGCAGTCGAGCGATGACGACGTGGCCCTGGCGCGCATCAGTTCCGCCATCAACTTCATCGTGCACAATTACAGCAGCCAGTTCTCGCTGAAGCAGCTGGCCGAGCAGGTGGACATGCCCGAGCGGACGTTTTCGCGCTTCTTTCGCCACGCCACGGGCAACAGCTTCACAGACTTCGTCAACCGCCTGCGCATCAACAAGGCGTGCCAGCTGCTGATGGAGACGGAGCGCTATGTCAGCAACATCTGCTACGAGGCGGGGTTCAATAACGTGGCCAATTTCAACCGCCGCTTCCTGGAATTGAAGGGCATGACGCCGAAGGAATTTCGCCAGCAGGCGCTGGGCCGCTTTGGCGAGTGACGCTTTTTGAGGTACATTGGATGGCACAGGCGGGGACAGCCTGGGAGAGACAAGCATGGAATACCGATGGCAGAAGGACAGCGAGCGCAAGGCGCCCGAACTGGAACGCGAAAGCTACGACGGCATCATCAATTACCTGGAACATGGTTATCCCAGCTCGCGCGTGCGCTGGCACTGCCATGAAGAGTATGAGCTGCACCTGATCGTCGCCACCAGCGGGCGCTTGTTCGTGGGCGACTATATCGGCGAGTTTTCACCGGGCCACCTGGTGCTGACGGGACCGCGCCTGCCGCACAACTGGATATCCAACGTGATGCCGGAAGGCGGCGTGGCCCTGCGCGACATGATCGTGCAATTCGCCCATGCGCCGCTGGCCGGCGCCGCGCGCGTCATTCCCGAATTGCGCGAGCTGCTGCCGCTGCTCGAGCGCTCCAGCTATGGCGTGGAGTTTTTCGACATGGGCCACGAGGCCGAACAGCATCTGGCGCGCATCCGCGCCACGCACGGCGCCGAGCGCTTCGCCGAATTCGTGCAATTAATGAGCAAGCTGGCGCGCACGGCCAACTACCGCTTGCTGTCGAGCGCCTCCTTGCGTTCCTACGACGATGACGCCACCCTGGCCAAGGTCAATGCCGTCCTCAACTACATCACGGACAATTACCGCGAGCCGATTTCGGCGGAAATGCTGGCCGAGCAGGTGGGCATGTCGCTGAGTAAATTCTCGCGCTTCTTCCGCAAGGCGACGGGCAACAGCTTCACGGATTTCATGAACCGCCTGCGCATCAACAAGGCTTGCCAGCTGCTGATGGATACGGATCAATACGTATCGAATGTCTGCTACGACGTGGGTTTCCAGAACGTGGCCAATTTCAACCGGCGCTTTTTGCAGGTGAAGGGCGTCACGCCGAAGGAATTCCGGCGCCAGGCCGATGGGCGCTTTGGCGGCATCGGCGGACCTGTTGCTGATACGCCACCGCCGTAACGGCTGTCATGGGCTTGTCACTTTGAGCAGTTATCCTCCACGGCTTCAATCCCACCCTAGCCGAGGAATGCATGAAGACTGCCGTAACGTCCACCCCGAAACTGACCCTGCTGGCCATCGCCGCCGGCCTGGCCCTGGCCGCCTGTGGCGGCAGCGACAGCCACAATGAGCCGGCCAAGCCCGTGGCGCAGACGGGAGTGTTCCTCGACGGCGCGGTGGAAGGGCTCGATTACGTGGCCGGCAGCGCGGCCAAGGCCAGCACCAATGCCAAGGGCGAGTTCATTTGCAACCCGGGCGATACGGTCGCCTTCAGCGTGGGCGGCCTGGCCCTGGGTTCGGCCCCATGCGGCCCCGTCGTCACGCCGCTGGCGCTGGCCGCCAGCACCAACGTGGGGGACGACAAGGTCGTCAACCGCCTGCTGGCGCTGCAATTGCTGGACGAGGACAGCGATCCGTCGAACGGCATCAAATTGACGGCGGAAGTGAAGGCCGCGCTGGCCGGCAAGACCTTGGACTTTGCCGCCGTTCCGGCCGTCTTCAACGCGGCCCTGTCCGCGCATCTGGCGGCCGTGGGCGCGAAGTTCGCCGGCCGCACGGTCGATGCAGAACGCCGCGCCCTCGTGCGCGAGCATTTCGAAGACACCCTGGCCTCGAAAGCGGGCGCGCCCGTCAACGAGGCGCTGACGCAAGCCAACCCGGTCGGCGAAGTGAAAGTGACCGTGACGCGCTACCAGATCCAGGCGGACAGCAAGTTCTACGTGCCGTACGAAGGCGCGAACGCCAAGATCAAGGGCGAATTCCCGAACGGCTTTTTGCCATCGTATGGTTCGGGCCTGGCCTATAAGGGCAAGAATGCGGCGGGCGACCTGGAATTCTATGGCTTGACGGACCGCGGTCCGAACGGCGACGGCCCGCTGGTGCCCGATCCATCGGGCAAGGGTACGATCGGCAGCAAGATCTTCCCGTCGCCGAGCTTCACGCCTTCGTTCGGCGTGCTCACGGTGGGCAAGAACGGCGCCGTGCTGTCGTCGAGCACACCGATCAAGGTATCGGCCACCGTCAACAGCTCGGGCTTGCCCGTGCCCGTGGGCGCCGTCGGCAATTCGGCCGAGATTCCCGTCATGGATGCGATGAAGTTCGACGCGGCAGGCAAGGCTGTCTTCAATGCGGGCGGTCTCGATTCGGAGTCCATCGTCGTCGATGCCAAGCGCAACGCGCTGTGGGTGTCCGACGAATACGGCCCGTTCATCGTCAGGATTGATGCGGCCACGGGCATCATCCAGGCCAAGTACGAGCCGGGCAAGGGCTTGCCGGCGCTGTTCGCCAAGCGCCGCGCCAACCGCGGCATGGAAGGCATGACGCTCGATACGAGCAACGACAAGCTGTATGCGTTCCTGCAAAGCCCTCTGTCCGACGGTACTGCGCCGTATTCGGTGACGAAGAAGAATGAACAGGTCGAGCGTTTCGCCCGCTTCACGCGCTGGATCGAATTCGACCCGGTGACGGGCACCAGCGGCAAGATGTATGCGTATCCGCTCAATGCAGCCGACTACCAGGATGGCCGCACGGGCAATGCCAAGCTGGGCGACATGGTGGCGCTGGGCGGCGGCAAATTCCTCGTCATCGAGCAGGGCGCCGCGCCATCGGGCAAGGTGTTCAATAAACTGATGCTGGTCGAACTGAAGGGCGCCACGGACATCGCGGCCGCCGCCTTCAACGCGGCGACGTCGGACCTGGAAAAAAGCAGCATGGGCGGCGCGGCCGTCAATGGCGCCGACTGGACGGCCGTCACGCCGTTGAAAAAAACCATGTTGCTGGACTTGAACGCCATCGGCTGGGCGGCGGAGAAGGCCGAAGGCCTGACCCTGATCGACGACTCCACCATTGCGCTGGCCAACGACAATGACTTCGGCCTGAAAACCAAGGTCTTTGACGCGAATGGCGTGGAAGTCGATGGCGCCGACGTGACCAAGTGCACGGTCGATGCGAACGGCACCATTATCACCAGCAGCGCGGCCGGCTGCAACGCCGCCAACACCATCCGCGTGGCGCGCGGCAACGACCGCGAGCGTCCAAGCCGCTTGTGGATCGTGAAGTTTGCCAAGGCGCTTAATACGTATTGATGTGCTGCTGTGTCGGATTACGCGGCGCTGCGCGCCGCTAATCCGACCTACATGATAAAAAGCCGCGCGGTGCATCTCTGCATCGCGCGGCTTTTTTACGTAGGTCGGATTAGGCGGGGCCGCCGAGGCCGAAGGCCGTAATCCGACATGTATCCGTTTACTTCTTGGTGTAGGTATTCAACCAATCCAAAACGGTGTGATGCCACAGCAGCGAATTGGCCGGTTTCAGTACCCAGTGGTTTTCGTCCGGGAAGACCAGCAGCTTGCTCGGGATGCCCTGGCGCTGCAGCGCCGTGAAGGTGCCCAGGCCTTGCGCGGTGGGGATGCGGAAATCGAGGTCGCCCTGGACCACCAGCATCGGCGTCTTCCAGTTTTTCACGAAGTTCACGGGATTGAACTGCTCGTGTTTGGCCGGTGCGTCGTAGTACGGGCCGCCGTTTTCCCATTCCGTGAACCACAGTTCTTCCGTCGCGTACGCCATGCCGCGGTTGTCGAACACGCCGTCGTGGTTGACCAGGCACTTGAAGCCGTCCGGCCAGTTACCGGCGATCCAGTTCATCATGTAGCCGCCGTACGACGCGCCCAGCGCGCAGCTGCGCTCGCGGTCCAGCCACGGGAATTTCTTGGTGGCCGCTTCCAGGCCCTTCTGCAAGTCGACCAGCGGCTTGCCGCCCCAGTCGCCGCTGATGGAGTCCGTGAACTTCTGGCCATAGCCGGTCGAACCGTGGAAGTCGATGAAGACGGTGGCGTAGCCGGCGCCCGCATACACTTGCGGATTCCAGCGGTAGCTCCAGCTGTTGCCGAAGCTGCCTTGCGGGCCGCCGTGAACGAGGAAAGCGATTGGATATTTTTCACCGGCCTTGGCATTCCACGGTTTCATGACGTGGCCGTAGACGGTCTCGCCATTCGCGCCGGCGAACGAGAACTGTTCATATTCGCCGAAACGCACGTCGGCCAGGGCTGCCGCATTCTGTTTCGTCAGCTGCACCATCGGTGCGTTTTCCGACTTGGCGTCAAGCTTGCGCGTGTACAGCTGCGCGCCCGAAGCCAGGTTGGCCTGCGCCAGCACGATGGTGTTGCCGCGTACGTCGAAGTCGCCCACGGCGCCCTTGCCCGTCAGCGCTGCGACCTTGCCGCTGGCCGCGTCGATGTGGAACAGACGGTGCTGGCCCACGTCATCGGCGGAAACGAGGAAGGCCTTGCTATCCGGCGTCCAGCGGAAGTCGGCCACGGAACGGTCCCAGTCGTCGGCCACGGTGCGCTTCTTGCCGGTCGCAACATCCATCAGCACCAGATGAAAACGGTCCGCTTCGAAGCCCGGCTTGGTCATGGCGACATAGGCCAGGGTGCGGCCATCGGGTGACCAGGTGGCTTTCGCGTCCCAGGCCGGATTGTCGGCCGTGAGGTTGCGCGGCGCCTGGCCGCCGGCGGCGGGAATCGTGTAGACGTCGAAGTTGGTCGACCACGATTCCGTGCGGCCGGCCACGCGCACGGAGAAGGCCACGGTCTTGCCGTCCGGGCTGAAGTGGTATTCCCCGTTGTCGCCGAACGGTTTCGATGGCGCGTCGCCATCGAGGGTGCCGCTCAGGCTGACGGGTGCGGCGCTGACCTTGCCGGTCGAATCGATCGGCGCCGAGTACAGCGCGTTGCGGCGGCCATCGGCCCAGGTATCCCAGTGGCGCACGAACATCTGGTCGTAGACCATGCCGCTCGCCTTGTTCTTGGCTTTGTCATCGAGGCGCTTTTTCGTGCAGGCGAGGTCCGCGCAATCGAGGAAGACGCCCATGCTGAAGGCCAGGCGGTCGCCCTGCGGCGACAAACGGTAGCTGTCGACGTCCAGCGCCAGGTCGGTGACCTTGGCCGCTTCGCCGCCGTTCAGGGGCAGCTGCCACACTTGCGATGAGCCGGAACGGCCGGAGAGGAAGTAGATGGCGTCGCCGTTCGGCGACCATTGCGGGTCGCTGGCGCTGGCATCGCCGCGCGTGAGCTGGCGTGGCGCCGCGTTCGGCGCGCGCAGGTCGATCATCCACAGCTGCGTGTTGCCACGGTTTTTGTCCAGGTTGGTGGTGCGCACCGTGTAGACGACGCGCGTGGCGTCCGGCGACAGCACGGGGCTGCCCACGCGTTCCATGGCCACCATGTCTTCCACGGTGAAACCGCGCGGCGCGGCCAATGCCGGCACGGCGGCAGTGGTGGCCATGGCGGCACTGAATGCTCCCAAGAGCAGCAGACGTAAACTCATTCAAACTCCCGTTTTATATTGCGACGTTATCGATATGGTATTGACGTGGCCGGCTGTACCGCCGGCAGCCCGACATCATAGCAATAAAGACGCGCCTGCTGCGGGAGTTGACCGCCGGTTAGCCGGCCTTTGCTGCCAGTTGGTCGAGCGCCACGTGGCCGAGGAAACCGCCGCGGCTGGCGGCCGGCAAGCCGTCTTCGATGGCGTGGGCAAAGCGGATGCCGGGGTCTTGTTCCAGCGCGGCCAGCACGCGCGCCGTGTTCGGATAATCGGCCAGGCTGGCCAGTTGCAGCGGTTCGGCCCAGCGCGCCGTGGCGGCCAGGTAGGCGTCGGCGATGGTGGGCGCGGCATCGGAGGCGAGCCATGCGCGGCCCTCGAGCAGGCGCTCCAGGTGGGCCAGGCTTTTGTTCACCTTCTCGACGGCCATCTCGCGCCAGACGGCCGCGCGCGCATCGTCCGGTGACGCGCGCGCGGCCTGGAAGGCGGGCATGAAGGCCGCGTGAAACGTCGTGTGCAAAAAGGACAGCACGCTGTTCAGGCGGTCGTAGTCTGGCGTGCCTTGCGCAAAGCCCAGGCCGCTGCCTGGTGCGCGGGCGGCCAGGTGCAGCAGGATCGCCATGCTTTCCAGCAGCGGCGTGCCCGTGTGCGTGAGCAGGGCCGGCGTCTGGCTCAGCGGATTGATGGCGAGAAAGGCCGGATGCTGCTTGCTGGCCGGGTCGCGCGCTTCCACGCGGGCCAGACGATACGGCAAGCCGCTCCATTCGAGGGCGGCGATGGCGGCAAACGAGCAGCCGAACGGCACGCTGTAGATCAGGGTGGTTTCCAAGTCAAACTCCGATGAGGTGAGGGAAGAGCAGTCTAATCGCGATGGTTACTATTTGGAAGAAGGCAGAATAATGTGGTATAGGTACATTTTTTATACCAGGTTGGAAGCGAACCATGAAAGACAATGTCTCCGGCTGCGCCGTGGAAGAAGCGATGCGCTTGCTGGGCGGGCGCTGGCGGGTGGTGCTGCTCAGCTATCTGATGGCGGGGCCGAAGCGCTTCAGCGAAATCCGCCGCGCCGTGCCGAATATCTCGCAGCGCATGCTGACCCTAGACTTGCGCGCGCTGGAAGAAGCGGGCTTGCTGACGCGCACGATCTACGCGGAAGTGCCCGTCAAGGTGGAATACCGGCTGACGGACGAGGGCTTGCGTCTGCGCGAACTGGTCGAGATGCTGCGGGCCATCGGCTTGCGCCTGCGCGGACAGGCGGACGCGGGCGGGGCCTTTCTCGCGCCCGATGCAGTGGATAATTCTCTATAGAAACAGCTGTTTTTATGCAAAGTGCTAGACTGCCGGCCTTAGCTCACTACACTCGATACCCATGCGCCTGACTTCCATCGCCCTGACCGCCGCCGCCCTGTTCGCCGCCCTGCCGGCCCATGCCGCCACCATGCCCACGCTCGACCAAATTCACGCCGCCGTGCAGGCAGGCGTAGCCAAGACACAAGCGAAGACGCAGTCGAGCATGCCGTTCGTCATCAAGGTCACCAGCCTGGCCGGCTGCCAGGACTCGCAGGAAGTGCCGGGCGAAGTGGTGTGCCTGGTGGGGATGAGCGCCGGCATGCGCGATGCCTTTAATGTACTGCCTCTGCGTAAAGAGGGCGATACCTGGGTCGGCGTCGAGCGCAAGAACGCCAAGTTCACGGGGCCGTCGCCGGCCGAGGCGCAAGCGATGATACGCGCGTGGGCCAAGGAAGAAGTGGCGCGCAATCCGGAAGCGGCCAAGGACGTGCAGATGCAGGAAGCGCAAAGCACCATGCAGGTCAAGGCCGTTAACGAATGCGACGTCAAGCGCAAGACGGGCTACCTCGTGTGCGATACGGAATTGAGCGTGCCGAGCCGTCCGGAAGCCATCAAGACGGAACTGACCTTCATGCTCGAGAGCGGCAACTGGCGCTACGTGCCCCGTTAAACGTTTTTCCTCCGGGACAGCCACGCTGTTCCGGCATCATTCCCGCCATCACCCGCAGCCACGCCGCCGTCTGCAATATTTGCAGATCCACAAGGCAATCTCCTCCGTGAAAATTGCCGATTTAAATTAATAATTAAATATTAAAATTAATGTATCGGTGCAGATTGCAGCCGGCATGCTGCCGTGCCGCATTTGACCGTTCCCCCGTGCCAGCAAGGGCTACAGCCAAGGATCCGACCATGCGACTCAATCTTCCCGTCAGCGATACCGAAATCAATTTGAGTGATAGCGAGACCATCGTCTCGACTACCGACTTGCAAGGCAATATCACCTATGCCAACCCGTATTTCATCGCCGTCAGCGGTTACAGCGCGGAAGAATTGATCGGTGCGCCGCAAAACATCCTCCGGCATCCGGACATGCCGGTCGAGGCGTTCGCCGATTTCTGGGCCACCATCCGCTCGGGGCGCTCGTGGAGCGGCATGGTGAAAAACCGCTGCAAGAACGGCGATTATTACTGGGTGCTGGCGAACGTGACGCCCGTGGTCGAGGATGGCGTGGCTGTCGGCTACATGTCCGTGCGCACCAAGCCCACGCGCCAGCAGGTGGCGCAGGCATCCGCCCTGTACGCGCGCATCAGGGCGGGGCAGGCAGATGGCATTGTCATCAGCCAGGGCGCGGCCGTGCGCACGGGCTGGCTGGCCAGGCTGGCGAGCTTGCGCGACCTGCCGCTGGGCAAGCGCATCGGCTGGAATCTGGGCTTGCTGAGCCTGGTATTGCTGCTGCAGCTGGCGTGGAATGCGGGCGTGCTGCCGGCCGGCGCGGGCGGCTGGCTGACGGGCCTGTCCGTGCTGGCCTTGGGCGCAACCCTGTATTTCTGGCACAGCTTGCACCGCGCCGTGCTGCAACCGTTGCAGCAGGCGCGCCAGGCCTGTGACGTGATGGCGGGCGGCGACCTGACGGGCGAGCTCGACACGACACGGCGCGACGAGATGGGGCAGCTGCTGCGTTCCTTGCGCCAGCTGCGCGTGAATTTGCACTCCATCGTTGGCGACGTGCGCGGCAATTTCCTGCGCATCAGCATGGCCAGCCAGGAAATCGCCGCCGGCAATATGGACTTGTCGGGCCGCACGGAAGCGCAGGCGTCGGCCCTGCAGCAGACGGCGTCGAGCATGGAGCAGCTGGCGGCCACGGTGCAGCAAAACAGCGGCAACGCCGTGCAAGCGAGCGACATGGCGGGCAAAGTCCACGGCCTGGCCGGGCGCGGCGGCGAACTCGTCGGCCAGATGGTGAGCATGATGGCGGACATTAACGCTTCATCGAAGAAAATCGGCGACATTACGGGCATTATCGAAGGCATTGCCTTCCAGACGAATATCCTCGCTTTGAACGCGGCCGTGGAAGCGGCGCGCGCGGGCGACCAGGGTCGCGGCTTTGCCGTCGTGGCGGGCGAAGTGCGCAGCCTGGCGCACCGCAGCGCGGCGGCCGCCACGGAAATCAAGCAATTGATCACGGCGTCTTTGGCGCAGGTGGAGGCGGGCGCGAAGCTGGCGCAGCAGGCGGGCGCGAGCAGCGCCGAAATGCTGGGCGCCGTGCAGGGCGTGCACGGCATCATGGAAGAGATCGCCTCGGCTTCGCGCGAGCAAAGCCACGGCATCGGCCAGGTCAACATGGCCGTCACGCAGATGGATGAAGTGACGCAGCAGAACGCGGCGCTGGTTGAGGAATCGGCGGCCGCTTCGGCGTCGCTGCAAGACCAGACCCTGCAGCTGGAGCAGGCGATGGCCCTGTTCAAACTGGAGCGGCGGCGCGGCGGCCCGGCCACGCCTGTACGACCAGCCGAGCGCCGCCGCGCTACAGCAGACGCTCTGACAGCGCCTTGAAGGCAACCTCGGGCACGAGAAAGGCAAACGGGGTTGACAGGGGCGGCAGCTGGCCCAGCAAGCCGCAGTCGGCGCGCAAGGCCGTCAGCGCCTGCACTTGATCCACATCGACGGGCAAGTCGATTTCACCGAAGACCAGCTTGCCGTTGCGCGGCACGTGCGCGATGGCCGCATCCTGGCAGGCGAGGAAGGCGACGGCATCGTGCCAGTTGCCGAACGGCGCTTGCCAGTCGGCATCGAGGCCATGCTCCGCCATGATGTCCGCCTGCATATCGAGCAGTGGGGCGCTGCCGACACCGGGCGTGATCGTGCAGCGCGCCTGCGTGGCAGTGACTTCCAGCGCCATGTTGTCGGCCAGGTGGCTCGGCAGGATGTCGCTGAACAGCCGCGTGCCCAGCGCATGGGGCAAGCTGTCCATGATATTTTTCAAGAAATACACGCAGGGCACGGCCGGCGCGCCCGCTGGCGTGTGGTCCAGGTACAAGCGCCAGTTGCTTTGCAGCGGAGACGGCAGCAGCTTGCGTAAGGGACCGAGCAGGGCCGGGCCGAAATGCCCGTGGCGGTAGGTCAGCACCGTGAATGGCGTCTTGCCATCGCGCTGCCACAGGGTCACGCCGGCGGGCAGCAGCCGCTGCGCGGCAGCGGCATCGACCAGCCAGCTCACGTAGACGACGTCGCGCACGTCGCTGTGCAAGGTCAGGAAGGGCAGGCGTGACATGACGGCCTGGCGCACCTTGGCAAAGCGCGTGCAATTGGCGAGCGCGGCAAAGAGCCGCCCCGGCCAGCCCGCGCGCGGGTGGCGGTAAGTGTTGTCTTGCAATTGGGGACTTTCAGATGCGGTGATGCAGGCGGACGGCGCCGCCTGCCGGAGACGCTGCGTGTTTACTGCATATGCCAGCCGTGGCTGACGACAATCGATTGGCCGCTCAAGGCCGTCGACGGGAATGCCGCCAGGAAGACGGCCGTTTGCGCCACGTCTTGCGTGGTGGTGAATTCGCCGTCGATGGTGTCTTTCAGCATCACTTTCTTGATCACGTCTTCTTCGCTGATGTTCAGCTGGGCCGCCTGTTCGGGGATTTGCTTGTCGACCAGCGGCGTGCGCACGAAGCCCGGGCAGATGACGTTGGCGCGGATGCCGTCCTTCGCGCCTTCCTTGGCCACCACCTTGGCCAGGCCCAGCAAGCCGTGCTTGGCGGCCACGTAGGCGCTCTTGAACGGCGAGCCTTCGTGCGAGTGCACGGAACCCATGTAGATGATGGCGCCGCCGCGGCCGGCCTTGATCATTTCGCGCATGCAGGCGCGCGTGGTGAGGAAGGCGCCGTCCATGTGAATGGCCAGCATCTTTTTCCATTGGTCGAACGGGTAGTCGACGACGGGGCTGATGATCTGGATACCCGCATTGCTGATCAGGATATCGATGCCGCCGAAGTGGGCCACGGCATCGGCCACGCCCTTGTCGACCTGTTCTTCGCTCGAGACATCCATGGCGACGGCAAACGCCTGGCCGCCCGACTGCTTGATTTCCTCGGCCGTCTTGCTGGCCGCTTCCAGGACCAGGTCGGCGATGACGACCTTGGCGCCCTGTTTTGCGTATTCGATGGCCATTTCCTTGCCGATGCCACTGGCGGCGCCGGTAATCAGTGCGACTTTGTCTTTGAGTTGCATATTAATCCTTTGCATTGCGGGTTGGAGTGATCGTGGAAAATCTGACTTTGCCAGTATAGCGAGAAAACGCGGTGTACATGCCCCGCGCACGTCTATGGGGCTTGCTGCCTGTCAAGGATTTCCTGCAGCCGCCAGGCGCCGGGATTGGTGCCCGCCCAGGTGCGAAACGCGTGGTTGAACGCGCTTTGTTCCTGGTAGCCGAGCAGGAAGGCGATGTCGACCAGCGATAAATGCGGCTCGCGCAGATAGTCGCGTGCCAGGCCGTACCTGGCCTGGTCCAGCAGGGCCTGGAAGCTGGTGCCGGCGTCGGCCAGCTTGCGCTGCAAGGTGCGCGGCGTCATCGCCAGCGCGGCGGCAACGGTCGCCAGCCGCGCAGAACCCTGGCGCAAGCCTGCCACGATGGCCGCGTGCACTTGCGCGTCGATGGCGCCGCCGGTGTCCGTTTCAGCCTCGCGCTGCGCCAGCAACTGTTCCGCATGCTGGCACAGCACGGGGTAGAGGCTGACGTCGGCGTTCGGCACGGGCCAGTCCAGCAATTGCGCGTCGAAAGTGGCCGTGTTGGCACCCGCGCCAAAGGCGGGCAGGCTGCCCAGCACGCGCACGTATTCGTCGCGGTGGGCCGCGTGGCGCAGCAAGTCGCCGCCGCCATCGTGGGTGAATGCCAGTTTGGCCGGCGGCAGCGGCATGCCGGCCAGCCAGTCGCCGCTGACACGGATGCCGGCAAAGACGCTGTCGACCAGGTGCCGGCTGGCGCCCGGGTAGTTGCTGGTCCAGCGGTAGTGCGCGACGGCGCCATCGCGCTGCAGGGCCGACTGGCCCAGGTCGTGCGCCAGCCGTTCATAGCGGGCCGTCTGTTCCAGCACCTGGCCCACGTTGCTGCAGCTGAGTAAAATCAAGCCATAGGCGCTGTACGTGCCCATGCGCACCCGCTGGCCCACGTGCAGGCCGAAATGCGCATCGCCCGCCAGCATCGCGCCCGCATCGAGCAGGCGCACGTAGTCGCGCGCGGCCAGGCCGGGCGTGGACGCTTCCAGGCTGTGCGGCGCCACGCCGGCCGCTTGCGCCAGGGTGACGCCATCGATGCCGTGCGCGCCGGCCGCTTCGAGCAGCGGCAGCAGATAGGCGCCGGCGACCCGGCCGTCAGTGCTTGTCATGATGGAACAATGCGATTGTCATGAAAAAC
Source organism: Janthinobacterium sp. BCJ23 (assembly GCF_059617945.1). Lineage (NCBI taxonomy): Bacteria > Pseudomonadati > Pseudomonadota > Betaproteobacteria > Burkholderiales > Oxalobacteraceae > Janthinobacterium > Janthinobacterium sp. BCJ23. The sequence continues at coordinate 69,004 of NZ_JCAQAW010000004.1, forward strand.
CAATACCCTTCGTCTGTGGCGGCATATGCTATTGATCTAGCAAGAAAATCAGGCAAGAACAGTATAGCAAGCCGCCGTGGCGCGCAACTGGCCGAATATAGGGGATGTCGATGCAACGCTGGAATGGCTGGGGAGACGAGAGCATCACGTATGCGCTGAGCGGGGACGCGCTGGCGTTTTTGCGCGAGCGCCTGGGGCCTGGCAGCGGCATCGTCGATGCCACCTTCGACGACGCCTGCGCGCAAGTACCCGCTTCGCGCCTGGCGCCGCATCCGCTGATCGACACCCAGCCTGCCACGCGCGTGCGCCATGCGCTCGGCCAAAGCCTGCCCGACTGGTTCAAATTGCGCCATGGCCGCATCGGCGCGGTGCCCGATGGCGTGGCCTTTCCCGACAGCGCGCTGCAGGTGCGCCAGCTGCTCGCGTATGCGCGCCAGGCCTGCGTGGCCGTCATCCCGCACGGCGGCGGCACCAGCGTGGCCGGGCATTTGACGGTAGCGGCGGGACCGCGCCCGGTGCTGTCGGTCAGCCTCGCGCGCCTGCGCGCGCTGGGCCACCTGGACCGCGAAGCGCAGCTGGCCACGTTCGGCGCCGGCGTGTATGGCCCCGACCTGGAAGCGCAGCTGCGCGCGCACGGCTATACCCTGGGCCACTATCCGCAGTCGTTCGAGTATTCGACCCTGGGCGGCTGGATCGCCACGCGCTCGTCGGGCCAGCAATCGTTGCGCTATGGCCGTATCGAGCAGCTGTTCGCGGGCGGCGAAGTGGAAACGCCGGCCGGCACCTTGCGCATCCCCACGTTTCCCGCGTCGGCGGCCGGCATCGACCTGCGCGAAATGGTGCTCGGCTCCGAAGGGCGGCTGGGTATCCTGACGCAGGCGACGGTGCGCGTCTCGCCGCTGCCGCCATACGAGGCGTTCCATGCCGTGTTTTTCGCGGACTGGGGCCAGGCGCAGGCGGCCGTGCGGGCGCTGGCCCAGTCGCGCCTGCCCTTGTGCATGCTGCGCCTGTCGAACGCCCTGGAAACGCAAACCATGCTGACCCTGGCCGGACACAAGAAACTGGTGGGACTGCTGGAACGTTATTTGTCGCTGCGCGGCTGCGGCGACGGCAAGTGCATGCTGATGCTGGGCGTCAGCGGAGAGGAAAAACTGGCCCGTGCGGCCCTGCGCGGCGCGCTGGCGCTGGCGCGGCGGCACGGCGGCGTGCACGTGGGACGCCACATGGGCGACAAGTGGAAGCAGGGGCGTTTTCGCAACGTTTACCTGCGCAACGGCGCGTGGGAGCATGGCTATGTGATCGACACGGTGGAAACGGCCGTCGACTGGCCCCGCGTGGCACTGATGATGGCGGCGCTCGAGCAGGCGGGTGTCAATGCGCTGGCCGCGCATGGCGAGCAGGTGCACGCGTACACGCATCTGTCGCACGTATACGCGCAGGGCGCCAGTGTCTACACCACCTATGTGTACCGGCTGGCGTCCACCTTTGAAGAAAACATGGCGCGCTGGCGTGCGCTGAAAGACGCGGCCGGTGCCGCCATCGTCGCCAACGGCGGCACCATCAGCCACCAGCACGGCGTGGGCACGGACCACGCGCCGTGGCTGGCGGCGGAAAAGGGAGAGCTGGGCATCGCCGCCATGCGCGCGCTGCTGCGCCAGTTCGATCCGCAAGGCATGATGAATCCGGGCAAACTGCTGCCTGACACGGGCAGCGGATTGTGAACAGGGACGATTTGCCCGGCCTCCTGGCGCGCGAGTGGGACGTGCTGATCGTCGGCGGCGGCATCACGGGCGCCGGCATCTTGCTGGAAGCGGCGCGGCGCGGTTTGACGGCGCTGCTGGTGGAGCAGCGCGATTTCGCCTGGGGCACCTCGAGCCGTTCCTCGAAGCTCGTGCATGGCGGCTTGCGCTACCTGAAGCAGGGCCAGTTCGCGCTGACGCGCGAATCGGTGCACGAGCGGCAAACCTTGCTGACGGATGCGGCCGGGCTGGTCGAGCCGCAAGGCTTTGCCTTTGGCGATTACACGGGCAGGAAGCCGGGGCGGCGCCAGTTCATGCTGGGGCTGGCCATCTACGACGTGATGGCGGGCCGGCGCGCGCGCCGCTATGTCGATGCGGCGGATTTCGCCATGCTGGCGCCGCACATCCGACGCGACGGCCTGCAGGGCGGCATGCTGTACCAGGACGCCAAGACGGACGATGCGCGCCTGGTACTGCGCGTACTGCAGGAAGCGCGCCGCCATGGCGGCGTGGCCGTCAATTACCTGGGCGTGGCGTCCTTGCTGCGCGACGGTGGCAAGGTCGCCGGCGCCACCTTGACCGATGCGCTCGATGGCAGGGCATTCACCGTGCGTGCGCGCCTGGTGATCAGCGCCACGGGCGCCTGGGCCGACGCCTTGCGGGGCCAGGTGGGAGAAACGCCAAAACTGCGGCCCCTGCGCGGCAGCCATCTGCTGCTGCCCGCCTGGCGGCTGCCGCTGGCGCAAGCCGTCAGCCTGATGCACCCGCACGATGGCCGCCCTGTGTTTGCGTATCCGTGGGAGGGCGTGACGCTGGTGGGCACCACCGATGTCGACCACGGCGCCAGCCTGGACGTGGAGCCGGCCATCACGCGCGGCGAACTTGCGTATCTGCTGGCCGCCTTGCAGTGGCAGTTCCCGCAACTGGCGCTGGGCGAAGGCGATGTGCTGGCCACGTTTGCCGGCGTGCGTCCCGTGATCGGCAGCGGCCAGCTTGACCCGTCGAAGGAAGCGCGCGAACATGCGCTATGGCTGGAAAACGGCTTGCTGACGGTGGCGGGCGGCAAGCTGACGACGTTTCGCGTGATCGCCCTCGACGCATTGCGCCGCGCCGCGCCGCTGCTGCCGGGCTGGCAGGCGGAGCTGCGCCCCTTGCCGATTTTCGATGCCACGCCGCCGTTGTCGGGCAAGGCCCTGGCGCTCGATGGCGAGCAGCGCGAACGGCTGCTGGGCCGTCATGGCGCGGGGGCGCAGGCGCTGTGCGATGCGGCGCAGGACGGCGAGCTGGCGCCGATTCCCGGCACGCAGACGCTGTGGGCGCAGCTGCGCTGGGGCGCGCGCATGGAAGACGTGCAGCACCTGGACGACTTGCTGCTGCGGCGCACGCGCCTCGGTTTGCAGCTGGCCGGCGGCGCGCTTGCTATCATGCCGCGCCTGCGCGCCATCTGCCAGCGTGAACTGGGCTGGGACGACGCGCGCTGGGAAGAAGAGCAGCAGCGCTACCTGGCCCTGTGGCGCCGCCATTACAGCGTGCCGCAGGGTGAATGAAAACCATAAAAAAGGAGAGCATCATCGAGACCATCCTGTTTGGCCAGTCCCTGGAACTGGGCGACGCGCGCATCACCTACGACAGCCTGTCGCCGCTGGACTTGCGCCAGAGCGTGGACGTCCTCCTCGACGACCTGGGCGAAGACCTGCTGCAAATCACGTGCGCGAATGGCGACATCGTCGACGTGGGCTGGTATCCGGCATGGAACGAACAGGGGCGCTTGCGCGTAGTGGCAGTGCGCGGGCAGGACTGGGAAGCGCCTGTCTTCAGCGCGCTGCCGGAAAAAGATCCGCAAGCGCTGCTGCAGGCGCTGCGCGCTGCGCTGGCCAGCCTGGCATAAGCCATGGCCAGCGCAGCCGGCCCCGGGCCGTACATTCTCGCCATCGACAATGGCACGCAAAGCGTGCGCGCGCTGCTGTTCGACCGCGATGGCAATCTGGCGGCAAAGGCGCAAGTGTTCCTCGAAGCGTACTATTCCGATCACCCCGGCTGGGCCGAGCATGACGCCGACGGCTACTGGCAAGCCGTGTGCGCAGCGTGCCAGCAGCTGTGGCGCGGCACGGACATCAATAAATCCTTGGTGGCCGGCGTGGCCGTGACGACGCAGCGCGGCACGGTCGTCAACGTGGATGAAGAGGGCCAGCCCTTGCGGTCCGCCATCACGTGGCTGGACCAGCGCAGCACGCGCGACATTCCCCCGCTGGCGCCATGGTGGCGCGCCGCCTTCCGGGCCACGCGCCTCGATGGCACGATTAGCTACTTCCGCCGGGAGGCCGAGATCAACTGGATCAGCGCGCACCAGCCCGACATCTGGCGCCGCACGCACAAATTCCTGCTGCTGTCGGGCTTTTTGAACCACCGCCTTTGCGGGTGCTACGTCGATTCGACGGGCTCGCAAGTGGCGTACATCCCGTTCGACTACAAGCGCCACGCGTGGGCCGGGCGCTTCGACTGGAAGTGGCAGGCGCTGGCAATTCAACGCTCGATGCTGCCGGAACTGGTGGCGCCGGGCACGCGCATGGGCGCCATCACGGCATCGGCCGCCGCGGCGACGGGCATCCCCGAGGGCACGCCGCTGCTGGCGGCGGCCGCCGACAAGGCCTGCGAAGTGCTGGGTGCCGGCTGCGTCGAACCGCACGTGGCCTGTCTGAGTTACGGCACCACGGCCACCATCAACACGACCAACCGCAAGTACGTGGAAGTGACGCGCTTCATTCCGCCGTATCCGGCGGCCATGCCGGGCGCCTACAGCACGGAAGTGCAGATCTTCCGCGGCTACTGGATGGTCAACTGGTTCAAGGAGCAGTTCGGCGACCGCGAACGGGCGGCGGCGGCCGAAGATGGCACGGGCTTGTCCGCCGAAGCGCTTTTCGACCGCCTGGTCGACGCCGTGCCGCCCGGCTCCATGGGCCTGATGCTGCAGCCGTACTGGAGTCCCGGCATCAAGGTGCCGGGCCCGGAAGCGAAGGGCGCCATGATCGGTTTTGGCGACGTGCACACGCGCGCGCACATCTACCGCGCCATTCTCGAAGGCCTCGCGTATGCGCTGCGCGAAGGCAAGGAGCGCATCGAGCGGCGCAGCGGCATCGCGATCACGGAGCTGCGCATCGCGGGCGGTGGTTCGCAAAGCGACGCCGCCATGCAGCTGACGGCCGACATCTTCGGCTTGCCGGCCGCGCGCGCCCACGTGTATGAAAGTTCGGGCCTGGGCGCGGCCATCGCCGCCAGCGTGGGTCTGGGCTGGCACGCGGATTTCCCCGCCGCCGTGCAGGCGATGACGCGCAAGGGCAAGGTATTCCAGCCCCATCCCGAGCACCGCAAGATCTACGAGCAGCTGTATCGGCGCGTGTACCAGAAGATGTATGCGCGGCTGCAGCCCCTGTACCGCGAGATCGCCGACATCACCGGCTATCCGGAATAGCTAGTTATTAAATCGTATTGCGAATCATTCGCATCCGATATATGATGTGTTCCGCATTTCACTAAGGCAACTTATCCCGGTGACTGCAGTGCGCCGCCGGCCATGCGCCGGCGGCGTTTCCGCGCGGGCAGAGTTCCGCCGCAACGCTTCCTTCAACGCCGCCGCTTGATCGTGCACAGCTGTCCTCTGCCCCTGCATTTTTTCATTCCACAAGCATCGAGCAGCAAGCAAACCCAGGCAAGGATAGCGATGAAGAGCAGCAGCAAACAACGATTGACCCCGCTGGCCGCCGCGCTGGCGCTGGCATTGGGTGGCGCGCACGGCCACGCGTGGGCGGCGGCGATGGCCGACAAGATCGAGAAGGCCGACGCCGTGCAGATGCCCGCCATCAGCGTGTTCGGCGACGCCATCAGCGCCGGCACGGCCGGACGCTCGTACATCAACAGCGCCGACATCGAACGCCAGCAGGCCGACAATGTCGCGTCCTTGCTCGACACCTTGCCCGGCGTGGACCTGGCCGGTACGGCCCGCCCCAGCGGACAAAGTTTGAATATCTGGGGCTTCAATAAAGTGCAGGACGTGAAAGTCATCCTCGATGGCGTGCCCAAGGGCTTCGAGAAATACCGCCAGGGTTCCATCTTCATCGAGCCGGAACTGATCAAGCAGATCGAAGTGAACAAGGGCGCGCATACGAGCTTGTATGGCAATGGCGGTTTCGGCGGCGTCATCACGGTCGAGACCAAGGATGCGCAGGACTTGCTGGAAGGCGGCGAGAAAGTGGGCGCCATGCTCAAGTATTCGCGCCACTCGAACAATGGGGAAAACGACGCTACCGTGGCCGTCTACGGCCGCACGGAAGATGGCCGCTTCGATGCCATGGCCTTCACGACGCAGCGCAAGTCCGACGATTTGCGCAAACCCGATGGCAAGCCATTCCGCTTTTCCGCCATCGACGCGCCATCGAGCCTGGCCAAGCTGAATATCCGGCTGACGCCGGAGCAGCTCTTGACCCTGACGGCCATGAAGAGCGGAAGCTCGGGCTGGGGCCCGTTTGCCGCCATGGGCGAGGACGTGCCCACGCCGACCGAGGCGGAAATCAAAAAATATGGACTGGAAGAGGCGTGGCAGCGCAAGGCCGTGTACCGCGACCAGGACGACGATACGTATTCCGTGAAGTGGCAGTACGCGCCGCAAAATAATCGATGGATCAAGCTGACGGCCAGCGCCGGCTATTCGCACACGGACCAGCATGACAAGCGTTTGCCATCGGCGTCGCTCGGTTCCTACCTGGGGTCCCTGGGCAACGAGAGCTGGGCTTCGTACGTGGACCGCATCGCGGAAGTGCGCAACGAAAGCGTGTTTACGACTGGCGCCGTGTCGCACGTGCTGCTGACGGGCTTGCAATGGCACAAGAACGTGCGCGACACTCTGATGTACTACCCGTCGTCGACGGCGCTGAAGGACCCCAGCTACAACTACGGCTACTTCCAGCCCTACTACATGCCGGCCGGGCGCCAGGAAACCACGGGCCTGTATCTGCAGGATGCGATGACGTATGGCGACGTGACGGTGACGGCGGCGCTGCGCCACGACAGAGTCGTTTCCGAGGGCGTGCCGAACAAGGCGTCGCGCTACAACAGCCCGCTGGCGGCGGCTGGCCACGACTTCAGCGAAAAGGCGCACGAAGACTGGTCGCCGCGCCTGGGCCTGTTCTGGAAGGCATCCAGCACGCTGGCCTTGTTCGGCGACTTGAGCCGCACCTGGCGCGCGCCGACGATCGACGAGATGTATTCGAATGAATATTATGTGTCGTCCAGGCTCGGTTCATCGACGCCGGGTACCAGCCGCGACCTGGCCGTCGAACGGGTGACGGCCGTGCGCACGGGCGTCATGCTGCATCGGCAAAACGTGTTCATGGAACGCGACGACGTGCAGCTGCGCCTGACGGCGTACCAGAACCGCGTCAGCGACAATATCGGTCCGCGCCTGGGTATCCTGATCGAAGGCTATGTGCCGGGATCGGGCAAGGTGCCGCCGGCCCTGTCGTCCTACCGCAACCTGGCCGGTTTCCGCACGCAGGGCGTGGAGGTCGAGTCCTATTACAACTCGCCGCGCCTGTTTGCCAGCGCCTCGCTGTCGAAGCAGCGCGGCACGCGCACCGGTTCCCAGCGCGACCCGTGGGGCCAGGACGAACCCGTGTCGACCATCGCGCCCGATAAGTTGATGGCGGGCCTGGGTTGGCGCATGCCCGACCTTGGCGCCAGCATCGGCTGGCAGGGACGTTTCGTGGCGAAGCAGGAGCGCGTCTTGCCGGTGGGGAGTGTCTACCGCCTGCCGCCATCGAAAGGCTATGCGCTGCATACCGTGTTTGCGTCGTGGATTGGCCGGCAAGGCATGTGGCGCGGCACGGAGGTGCGGTTGACGGTTGATAATGTTTTCAACCGCAATTACATGCCCTACCTGAGCGAAGCCGTTACCGGCGTGGGGAGGAATGCGAAGTTGAGTGTGTCTAGAAAATTCTGATTACTTCTGAAAATGGCGGGCCGGAGACGCGGGCCTGAGAAAATGCCGATGGCGGCGTTGCAGCTTCCTTGCCGTACATTCGTACTGTCTGCGTCGCTGCGCCTTGCCCTCGACATTTTTCAGGCCCGCTTGGCCCCGGGGTGCCTTTGCGTGGGACGTGGGCCTACTCTTTGTTTGCCGCATGTCTTGCTAAGCTTTAACGCAGTACGATCGCCTTGACCGTTTCCCAGGCCGTGCTGCCCGAGTGCGTGGCGCGGACCTGGTTGCGGCCCGCTTCCTTGGCCACGTACAGGGCGCGGTCGGCGGCGACGAACAGGGCTTCGCGGTCGTCCAGCTGGTGCGGGCGGATGGTGGCCACGCCGATGCTGACGGTGATCCATGGCGACGTGCTTGACCGCGGATGCGGCAGTTGCAGCGCTTCGATGCTGGCGCGGATGGCCTCGGCCAGGTGCAGGGCGCTGTCGGCATCCGTGTCGGCGAACAGCAAGACGAATTCCTCGCCGCCGTAGCGGGCCGCCAGGTCGCCGGAGCGGCTGGCGTGGGCGGCGATCGCCTGCGCCACCTGCTGCAGGCAGAGGTCGCCGGCCGGGTGGCCCAGGCTGTCGTTGTACAGCTTGAAGTGGTCGACGTCGAGCACCACCAGCGACAGGGCACCGCCGCCGCGCACGGCGCGCTGCCATTCTTTTTCCAGGAAGCTGTCGAAATGCCGGCGGTTGGCGATCTGCGTCAGCGGGTCGAGATAGGCGGCGCGCTGCAGCGCGTCTTCCGACTGCTTGTGGTGCGTGATGTCGTGCAGCAGGCCGATATACAGGGGCTGGCGCAGATACATGGGCGTCAAGGTCAGGTCCATGCTCAGCGCCGCGCCGTTGCGGTGGCGGATCGCCACTTCGCGCGTGCCGTGGTTGTGCGCCTTTTCCGGATTGGCCGCGTGCATGGCGAAATAATCGAGGTATTCCTGCGTCACGAGGGGGCTGAGCAGCTCGCCGATGAAGCGCCCGGCCAGTTCGTTTTCTCGGTAGCCCAGGTACTGGTCGCAGGCCGGATTGGTGTACTGGATGCGGCCATCGGCCTCGATGATCAGCAAGCCCTCGGCCATGTTGTTGACGATGGTGCGCAGGCGCTCGGCCTGTTCCTGCTGGGTTTCATTGTTACTGCGGATTTTCAGCTGGGCGCGCACGCGCGCACACACTTCGGCCATGCGCAGCGGCTTGCTGATGTAGTCGACGGCGCCGCAGTCGAGACCGGCCACCACGTCTTCCGTTTCCGTCTTGGCGCTCATGAAGATGACGGGGATGCGCTGCGTCAGCGGATGCTGCTTGAGGCGGCGGCACGTTTCGATGCCGTCCATGTCCGGCATCAGCACGTCGAGCAGGATCAGGTCGGGCTGGGCGCGCTGGGCGATCGCCAGCGCCCGCTCGCCGGACGTGGCGACATAGGTTTGATAACCCTGTTCGCTCATCAGCTTGCGCAGCAGCTCAAGGTTGGCCGGCGCATCGTCGACAATCAAAATGGCGGCTTCATGCCGCTGGGAATGCTCCACACTGCCTGGACTCATTGCTTCCGGCCTTCTCGATGTACTCTGCGCTGCCTGCGTTTGCTGCATATTCGGTGATGCTGACCGGGTTCAAATCTGATACAGCCGTCAAATCATACCGCCTCGCCATTTTTTTGGGTGAAAAAATCGATGTTACGCGAGCAATGAAAGTATTATTTTTATGATATTTTTAAAAATAAATACACGCAATTGCTATCATGAAAGCGGTTTTTAGGCGGAAAAGACGCGTGCCCCTGGTGCAGGGGCAGCGGGGGACACGTCCCGCGTCAGGCGGGGCGTGGAGAATGCAATTACATTTTTGCGGCGATCAGTTTGCCCAGGATGGCGATGCCTTCGCGGATGCGTTCCGGCGGTACTGTCACGAACGACAGGCGCAGAGTGTGCGTGTCGGGCGTGTTCGCGTAGAACGGCGCGCCCGGTACGAAGGCGACCTTGTTGGCGATGGCTTCATCGAGCAGTTTCATCGCGTCGATGTGTTTCGGCAGGGTGACCCAGATGAACATGCCGCCTTCCGGCTTGGTCCACGTGACGCCGGCCGGGAAGTGTTCTTCCAGCGCCGACAGCATGGCCTGGCACTGGTTGCCGTACAAGCTGCGGATGCTGGGGATGTGCCGGTCCAGGAAGCCATCCTTGATCACTTCATGCACGACCATCTGCGTCAGCTGCGAGGTGTGCAGGTCGGCCGCCTGCTTGGCCAGTTCCAGGCGGCGTACGAGCGGCATCGGCGCCACCACGTAGCCGAGGCGGATGCCGGGCGTGAGCACTTTCGAGAACGAGCCCATGTAGATGACGCCGTCCGGATTCATGTTGATCATCTTCGGATACGGCTCGCCGCTGTAGCTGAGGGCGCCGTACGGATCATCCTCGATCAGCGGCAGGCCGTGGCGGGCGCAGGTTTCCACCAGCTCCACGCGGCGCGCCACGGACAGGCTGCGGCCCGTCGGGTTCTGGAAGTTCGGCAGCGCATACAACAGGCGGGCACCATCGGCGACGGGGTTGATCGACGACGGCACCAGGCCTTCGTCATCGGTATCGACGGAAACGAATTCGGGACGGTAGACGGAGAACGCTTGCAGGGCGCCCAGGTAGCTGGGGGTTTCCACCAACACTTTGCTGCCTTCGTCGATCAGGACCTTGCCCAGCAAGTCCAGCGCCTGCTGCGAGCCGGACGTCATCAGCACCTGTTCCGGCAGGATGGTGCTGCCATTGCTCGACAGCGAGTCGGCGATCCACTGGCGCAGCGGCAGGTAGCCGTCGGTCGGGCCGTATTGCAGGGCCACCTTGCCATTGTTCGACAGGACCTTGTCGAAGGCGATCTTCATTTCTTCCACGGGGAAGGTGGCGGGCGAGGGCAGGCCGCCGGCAAACGAGATGATCTCGGGACGCTGCGTGATCTTCAGGATTTCGCGGATGAACGAGCTTTGCAGCTGTTCCGCGCGTTCGGCAAAGCGCCATTGGATCGGATTCGGATTTTCAATTTTCATACGAGTCTCACAGAAGATGCCGAGCTGCGCTGGCTGGATTTGTTGGCCCGCTTGTGGCGGTGCGTTCGCAAGCGGCGCCGGATAGGCGCCGCCATGGTGCTGCGGTATTGTACGGCTTGCACGCCGCCGTGCCCATGTGCACGCGCAACGGCGTTGCAAATGGGCGTCAAGAAACCTTACTTCAGCTTGCGCCCGATGGTCACCACGGCGATCACGGCGCCGGCAAACAGCAGGCTTTCGCCCGTCAATGGCTCGTTCAGCAGCACGGCGGCACCCAGCAAGGTAAGGAAGGGTTGCAGCAGCTGCGTCTGCCCCACACGGGCCACGCCCCCCAGCGCCATGCCCCGGTACCAGAAAAAGAAGGCGATAAACATGGAAAACACGGAGATGTAGGCAAAACCCAGCCAGGCCGCGCCGCTGGCCTGCGCCATCAGCGCGCGCTGGGGCCACGCGTTCCATAGGACCACGGGCAAGACAAAAGGCACGGCCAGCAGCAGCGCCCAGCAAATCACATGCTGGCCCGGCATGGCTTGCGCCAGGCGCCCGCCTTCCGCATAGCCGAGTGCGGCGAGCAGCACGGCGGCAAAGATCAGCCAGTCGGCCAGGTGGAAGCTGCCGCCGCCCTGGCGCAGCGCGAACGCCACCACCAGCGCCGTGCCGAGCAGGGCCATCAGCCAGAATCCCGGGGAAGGGCGCTCCTTGCCGCGCAGTACGGCAAACACGGCAGTGGCCAGCGGCAAAATACCCACCAGCACGGCGCCGTGCGAGGCGGGCAGGCTGCGCATGGCGATCGACGTCAGCCACGGAAAACCCACCACGCAGCCCAGCGACACCAGGGCCAGCGGCAGCCATTGTTTGCGGCGCGGCAGCGGTGCGCGCTGCTGCCACAGCCACAGGCCGGCCAGGCAGGCGGCGACTAGGGCGCGGCCCAGGGCGACAAAGGTGGGATCGAGTTCGGCCACGGCCAGGCGCGTAAAGGGCAGGGTCAGGCTGAAGAGGGTGACGGCGATCAAGCCCAGCAGCAGGCCTTTGCGGTCGGCGCCGAGGCGCAGGTAATGGCTGGGGGAGGGTGTGGCGTGCGATGGCATGGCTGTCCTGGTGCGGGTGGTGTGGAATAAAGGCGGGCAGATGTGGATGAATGCGCCCGGTACTGCTATCCTAGGGCGCAATAGCAATACAGTACAAATACACTTTTACGCATAATTCCACATACTGTGATGGTCATATGAGCAATACACTCGCCTCTCCGTCCCTGCCTTTGCTGTCGCGCGCCTCGGGCGAAACCCTGATCGACCAGATCGCGCGCTCGCTGGCGGCGCGCATCGATGACAAGCTGCTGCGCGGTGGCGTACGCATGCCGTCGATCCGCCAGTGCGCGGCCGGCCTGGACGTGTCGTGCGCCACGGTGGTGGGCAGCTACGACAAGCTGGTGGCGCGCGGCTACCTGGAATCGCGGCGCGGCGCCGGCTTTTTCGTGCGCGAGCGCTCGCCCCTGAACACGCCGGCGGCGCCCGCTGGCGCGCAGGAAGCAGCGGCGCAGCCGATGGACGTGGTGTGGCTGATCCGTAACATGTTCCGCCAGACGCCGGCCATTCCCGCGCCCGGCATCGGCATGTTGCCCGCCGAGTGGCTCGATGGCGACCTCGTGGCGCGCGCCTTGCGCGAAGTCAGCCGCCAGCCCGGCAGTTTGTTGCTCGGCTATGGCATGCCGCAAGGTTTCTTGCCGCTGCGCCAGCAATTGCAGCTGAAGCTGGCGGGGCTGGAAATCGCCTGCCCGCCCGAACAGATCGTCACCACGGTGGGCGTGATGCAGGCGCTGGACCTGGTGGCGCGCGAGTTTGCCCGCCCCGGCGACACCATTTTCGTCGACGATCCCGCGTACTGGCTGATGTTCGGCGCCTTTGCCGCCATGGGCGTGAATGTCATCGGCATCCCGCGCCTCGGCGACGGCCCCGATATCGCCGTGCTGGCCGAGCTGGCGGCCCTGCACCGTCCGAAGCTGTACGTGATCAACTCGGTGCTGCACAACCCCAGCTCGACGTCGCTGTCGGCGGCCAAGGCATTCCAGGTGCTGCGTCTGGCCGAACAGCACGATTTCCTCATCGTCGAGGATGACATCTATTGCGACATGCACCCGGGTGGCGCGGTGCAGCCGGCCACGCGCCTGGCCGCGCTGGACCAGCTGCGCCGCGTGATTTACCTGGGCGGCTTTTCCAAGAGCCTGGCGGCGAACCTGCGCGTGGGCTTCATCGCCACATCAAATGAGCGGGCGCAGCGCCTGGCCGACCGCAAGATGCTGGCGACCCTCACCACCAGCGACATCGGCGAAAGGGTCGTGTATAAAATCCTCTCGCAGGGGCTGTACCGCAAGCATGTGGAGCGCCTGCGCGCGCGGCTCGACAAGGTGCGCGAGGGTACGTATCGCAAGGTCGAACAGGCAGGCTTGCGCTTCGATCCCGCGCCGGCCGGCATGTTCGTGTGGGCCGATGCGGGCTGCGACACGAATGTATTGGCCGAAAAGGCGCTGGCCGAGGGGCTGGTGCTGGCGCCGGGCAGCCTGTTCTCGCCGCGCCAGCTGCCGTCGACCCGCATGCGCCTGAACCTGGCCACGGTGCAGGACGAGCGGGTGTGGGCGTTTTTCGCCCGCGCGCTGGGTTAGAGGCGACTTTCGGCAGCCGCTCTTGAAATCGCTGGCACCATCCCCAACTCCGTAGAATCCGTCCCATCCACAAGACTATGAGGTAAAAATGGCTGTCTCCGAAAAGCAAACCCTGGGTTTTCAGACCGAAGTGAAGCAAATGCTGCACCTGATGATCCATTCCCTGTACTCGAACAAGGAAATCTTCCTGCGCGAATTGATTTCGAACGCGTCCGACGCGGCCGACAAATTGCGCTTTGAAGCGATCGATAACGACGCTCTGTACGGCAACGATCACGAATTGAAGATCAAGGTCAGCTTCGACAAGGATGCGCGCACCATCACCATTTCCGACAACGGCATCGGCATGACCCGCGACGAGGCGATCTCGCACCTGGGTACCATCGCCAAGTCGGGCACCAAGGAATTCTTCGGCAAGCTGTCGGGCGACCAGCAGCAGGATGCGGCCCTGATCGGCCAGTTCGGCGTGGGCTTCTATTCGGGCTTCATCGTCGCCGACAAGATCACCGTCGAAACGCGCCGCGCCGGCGTGGACGCCTCCGAGGGCGTGCGCTGGGAGTCGGCCGGCGAAGGCGATTACAGCATCGAGACCATCGAAAAAACGGGCCGTGGCACGGACATCATCCTGCACCTGCGCGAAGGCGAGGACGAACTGCTGTCGAGCTGGAAGATCAAATCCATCATCCGCAAATATTCGGACCATATCTCGCTGCCGATCGTGATGCAGAAAGAAGAGTGGGACGAAGAGAAAAAAGAAACCGTCCTGAAAGACGAATTCGAAACCGTCAACCAGGCCAGCGCCCTGTGGGCTCGCAACAAGGCCGACATCACGCCGGAACAGTACGACGAATTCTACAAGCACGTGTCGCACGACTTCCAGTCGCCGCTCACGCACACGCATAACCGCGTGGAAGGCCGCAGCGAATACACGCAGCTGCTGTACATCCCGGCCAAGGCACCGTTCGACATGTGGGACCGCAACAAGCGCGGCGGCATCAAGCTGTACGTCAAGCGCGTCTTCATCATGGACGATGCCGAGCAGCTGATGCCGACCTATTTGCGCTTCGTGCGCGGGGTGATCGACTCGGCCGACCTGCCGCTGAACGTGTCGCGTGAAATCCTGCAGGAGTCGCGCGACGTCAAGGTCATCCGCGAAGGCTCGACCAAGCGCGTGCTGGGCATGCTGGAAGAACTGGCGAACGCGGACGAGCAGGACAAGAAGGACAAGTACGCCGTCTTCTGGAAGGAATTCGGCCAGGTGCTGAAAGAAGGCATCGGCGAAGACGCGGCCAACAAGGAACGCCTGGCCAAGCTGCTGCGCTTTGCGTCGACGGCCAACGACAGCGACGAGCAAATCACGTCGTTCGCCGACTACGTGGCGCGCATGAAGGAAGGCCAGGACAAGATCTATTACGTCACGGCCGACAACTACGCCGCAGCGAAAAACAGCCCGCACCTGGAAATCTTCCGCAAGAAGGGCGTCGAAGTGCTGCTGCTGACGGACCGTGTCGATGAATGGATGCTGTCGTTTATCCAGGACTTCGAAGGCAAGGAACTGGTCTCCGTCGCCAAGGGTGGCCTGGACCTGGGCGCGCTGGAAGACGAAGCGGAAAAGAAGGAGCACGAAGAAACGGAAACCTCGTACGCCGACCTGGTGGGCAAGATGAAGACGGTGCTGGCCGACAAGGCCAAGGACGTGCGCGTCACGTTCCGCCTGACCGATTCGCCAGCCTGCCTGGTGGCCGATGAAAACGAATTGTCGGGCAACCTGCTGCGCATGCTCAAAGCGGCGGGCCAGAGCGCGCCGGAATCGAAGCCGATTTTGGAAATCAACCCGAACCACCCGCTGGTGACGCGCCTGAAATACGAAGACGCGGAAGGCGGCAAGTTCGGCGACTGGGCCAACATCCTGTTCGACCAGGCCATGCTGGCCGAAGGCGGCTCGCTGGCCGACCCGGCCAGTTTCGTGAAACGCCTGAACGAATTGCTGCTCAATTCGGCGAAGTAGTCACCACTGCGGACATCGGACGTAGGTCGGATTAGCGCAGCGTAATCCGACACGGCGGCGGTGGCCGATGTACTGAAGCCGGCCCTTTCCTCCCGAAAGGGCCGGCTTTTTCATGCGCATGCCCCAAGCCCTGGCCGCGGCGACTTCAGGCATAATTGGCCCTTGTTGAATTTAATCCGTCAATGGCCGGCATGGCCGTTGATGCAGGAGCCTGTCATGTCAGTGAGTACCCGCGACGCCCTTTTGAAAAGCGCAGAGATCCACCTGCGTTCGAAAGGCTACGCCGCTTTCAGTTATGCCGATTTGTCGGAAGAAATCGGCATACGCAAGGCCAGTATCCACCACCATTTCCCCACCAAGGAAAACCTCGGCGTGGCCTTGATCACGCAATATATCGACGTGTTTACCGAAAAGCTGCAGGCGATCGATGCGGCGCATGCCGATCCGGTCGAACGCCTGCGCGAGTTCGGCGGGCTGTTCCTGGCCAGCGCCAACGACCATTTGCTGCCGCTGTGCGGCGCGCTCGCGGCCGAAATGGCGGCGCTGCCCGAATCGCTGCAGGCTCTGGGCCGGCAGCTGATGGCGCAGCAGCTGGACTGGATGGAAAACAATCTCGTGCAGGCGGCGCAGCTGCATGGCTGGACCTTGCGGAAAGCGCCGAAGGATTATGCCTTCATGCTGCTCAGCGCTCTGGAAGGCGCCAGCTTTATCGGCTGGGCCCTGGGGCCGTCGACCGATCCGCTGGCCGCTTTCCATTACATGCTCGACAATCTGGCGTAGCGCGGGTCAGCCCGCTCAGGCAAACAGGGCGGGCTTGGCAATCATGAGCGCGCAGATGGTCAAAAACACGGCCAGCTTGATGCACAGCCAGGTTTTCAGCCTGGCGACCGCCTGCGCGTATCCCTGTTCCACCTTCTCTTCCACCTTGTCCGCCCAAAAATGATCGATGGCTTGCGCGCCGATAAAAAGCGCGAGGGACAGCCGCATCCAGCCCATGTGCAGCCAGGCCCATTCTTGCTGGTACAGCAGGACCAGCCCGCCGGCAAGCAGTATCGAGCCTGCGACGGCGATCTGCTGGTGGAGCTTATGCAAGGTGTCGCGGCCGGCAGGCTCGCGCATCAGGTTCAGCAGGCGCGGCGTCAGCATCATCGGCCCAATGAAGGCGATGGCGGCGACAACGTGCAGTATTCGCAGGAATGTGTAGGTGTGCATGGCGTTCTCGTATCGGCAAGGACGGTTGTTTGTGGAACGTTTAGAATAAGTTTTACTACCCACTTCCGCTACTCGCATTCATGGCAAAAACTGCAGCGCATGGAGAACCCCGCAAGCGGCCGTCCCAGGCCAGATCGGCCGCCACCGTCGCGGCGATGGTGGAGGCGGCTGCTCGCATTATCGAGGTGCGGGGCTGGGCCGCGTTGACGACGAATCACGTTGCCGAGCTGTCCGGCGTCAGCATCGGCTCCCTGTACCAGTACTTCCCGTCGAAAGAGGCGCTGCTGGCCGAACTGGTGCGCCGCGAACGCGCAGTGCTGCTGCACGACGTGGGTCTAGCCATGGCGCTGGAGGGAGAATTGCCGTTCGCGATAGAACAGGGTGTGATGGCCGGCCTGGCGCACCAGTTCAGGCGCCCCGCGCTTGCCCTCGCGCTGGAATCGGCGCCGTCGTCGCCATCGTTGCAGCATGAGGACGAGACCTTGCGGCAGGCGCTATCGGGCCAGCTTACGGGGCTGCTGGCGCGTCATGGCGTCGCCGATCCTGATATGGCCGCCGCCGACGTGATTGCGCTATGCCGCGGCATCATCGACGCCGCGGCGTTGCGGGGAGAAACGGATATGGCGTCGCTTGCGCGGCGCCTGGGGCGCGCCGTCCATGGCTACCTGGACACGGCGGGACCTGCCAGGGAAGCTGCCGCCAGCGCTTAAGGGAGGATGCAGCCGTCCAGGCCACACATTTCCCCGGCCGATGCGGCCAGATCCTCCTGGGACCTGGCATGCATTTTTTCCAGTGCCTGCAGGAATACCTCTTGCGGCTGCGCGCCGGAAATGTGCGTCCCATTGCCAAAGACGAACAGCGGCACGCCGGAAGCGATGCGCGAGGCGCTGCGCTCATCGTCCTGCACCTGCTGGCGCAATTGCGGTGTCGACCACGCGCGCTGCACCGCCTCGGCAGGCACGCCCGCCTGCGCCGCGAGCAGGGCGAGGGAATCGCGGTCGAACAGCGACTTGCCGTGCGAAATACTCTGCGCATACAGCACTTCGACCAGGCGCTGTTGCAAAGCCGTGTCGCCGGCGGCCTTGACGAGCATGTGCGCGTCCATGGTGTCGCCAAACAGCATGGTGTCGAAGCGGTAGTCCAGGCCTTCGGCCGCTCCATGCGACTGCACCGAATACAGCATGCCCTCGGCGGCCATCGGATCGCGAAATTTTTTCAGCAAGGCTGCCTTGATCGGTTCGGCCTGATGGTTCGGTGCGATGCGGTAGGCGCGCAGCCTGACCTGCACGGTGTCCCTGTGTTCGAAAGCGGCAAGGGCCTTCTCGAAGCGGCGCTTGGCGATCCAGCACCAGGGGCAGACGAAATCGGACCAGATGTCGACGACCAGCGCTTGTGTGTTGTTTTTCATGGTTGCTCCTTGAGTGGCCGGCCCGGCGTGCACGCATGCCAGGCCGGCTGATGCGTCAGTTCAAGCCTTGTCGAACGCGTCCAGCACGTGGGTGCTGTACACAACGGCGGCGCCGGCATTGAGGTTGATCGCCACGCCGAGCGCCTCGGCGATTTCCTCGGTGGTGATGCCCAGTTTCTTGGCGGCGGCAGCGTGGAAGGCGATGCAGCCGTCGCAGCGCGTCGTGACGGCCACTGCCAGCGAGATCAGTTCCCGCGTTTTCGCGTCGAGATGGTTGGTCTTGTCGCCGGCGCCGCCCAGTGCGGCGATGCCTTTCATGGTGTCGGGCGTCAGTGCGTTCAGTTGCAACGCACGTGTGTTGATATCTTGCCGAGCTTGTTTCCAGTCTTCCATGATTTCCTCGCTATGTAGGCGCTTGCGCGCGGGTTGGTGGTTCGATGATTCCAGGGATGGGTATCAGGCCTCGATAATTTCCAGGGTGGGCAGCATGCGGATGGCCTTCGAGAAATTGGCCAGGTTGACCGACGTTTTGGTGACGGCCTGGTGCAGCGCCTCGACGCGCTCGCGCGAGGCATCCGTGCGCAGCCGCACCACGTAGCTGACTTCGTCGTAGCCGGGATTGACGTTCTCGTCCAGGCCGAGGAAGCCGCGCAGGTCCAGCTTGCCGTCCGTTTCGATTTCCAGGCTGTGCACGGTGATACCCATGGCCGCCGCATTGGCTGCGTAACCGACTGACAGGCAGGCGTTGAGGGCTGCCATCAGCAGTTCTTGCGGATTGGGCGCCGTGTTTTGGCCCAGCAATTCATGCGGTTCGTCCGAGGCGATCTCGAAATGGCGCGCATGCTTTTCACCGCCCAGCACATAGTGGCTGACGGTGGCCACGCTGCGCGTCTGGTGTTGCCACCGGGTCTTGACGTTGAAACGCGCCTCGCCCTTGCCGGGATGCCCTGCCACGCCCTGGGCGAATTGCTGCAATGCCGCCACATTGATGCCATTGAGCATATTGCTGGCAGGCGCCGCACCATACGCGGGATAGTCGGTATAACCGTGGGACGGGGCGCCGCTGGCGCCGTAATAGGTCGAACGGTCGCTGTCGGCCAGCGGCCAGTTGTTTTGCATGCGCTCCACCAGATCCGGGTTGGAGATGAACGGCATGCCGAAGGCGATCAGGTCGAGGTCGCCTTTTTCCAGCTCGCTGCGCGCCAGTTCCTGCGTGAAGCCGCCCGCGCCGATCAGGGTGCCGTGGTAGTCCTGGCGGAATTGCGCGCCAAAGCCGGGTGGCACTTGCGCCGCCGTGATGGTCGGCTGGTAGTTCAGGTGCACATAGGCCAGCTTCCTGGTGTTGAGGGCCTGGGCCACGCTGCTCCACACCTGCGCTTCATCGGCATAGGCGCGCATGTCGTACAGGCGGCCGAACGGCGAGACGCGTACGCCGACCTTGCCGCTGCCGATGGCGGCCGACAGGGCGTCTATGGTCTCGAGCAAAAAGCGCTGGCGGTTGGCGATGCTGCCTCCATACTGGTCGGTGCGCGTATTGACGGCGCTGCTGAGGAACTGGTCGAACAGGAAGCCGTTGGCTGCCATGATTTCGATCCCGTCAAAGCCAGCGTCGATAGCAACTTTTGCCGCATGCACGAAGTCGGCGGTGACGCGCGCGATCTCGTCGACGCTCAGCGCGCGCGGCACGCTGGGCAGCACCGGCCCCGCCTTGCCTGGCTCGATCCAGGCGTAGACGGTGGTGTTTTCCGCCGCCACGTCGCTGGGGCCCACGGGCGCCGCGTTGCCCGGCTGGATAGACACATGCGACATGCGGCCCACGTGCCACAGCTGGGCGAAGATCTTGCCGCCCTTGGCATGCACGGCATCGGTGACCTGGCGCCAGCCCTGGCCCTGCGTGCTGCTGTAGATGCCGGGCGTGTACAAATAGCCGCGGCCTTCATCGGAGACGGGCAAGCCCTCGGTGACGATCAGGCCTGCCGAGGCGCGCTGGGCGTAATACAGCGCGGTGAGCGCATCGGGATTGTTTTCGAGCGTGCGCGTGCGCGTCATCGGCGCCATGACGACGCGGTTGGCCAGGGAAATGCCGGACAGGTCATAGGGGGTGAACAGTTGATGCATGTAATGCCTCGCAAAGGTCGAATGCGCCGTGGCGCGAAAAGATTGCCGGGTGAAATACCGGGTTCGAAATAAGTCTACCATCTAGTAGGTAGGCAAGTCAACCGGTCGCATTGCCGGCAAAATCGCTATGATGCGGCTTTGCACGGGACGATACGGATGATGGCCATGAAGAAGCGCCTGATGGCGGGCCTGGGCGCGCATGCGCTGGGCTGCCTGTTGTTTATTGTGTTGAGCTGGCTGGGATTTTTCCTGTACACGCAGCTGTTCGGCAGCCTGGGCTCGCGCGGCGTGGCCGGCGGCCTGGCCTTGCTGCTGGTGTTTTACGTGTACGCGGGCACGAATCTGCTGCTGGCGCTGCTGCCGCCTGGCTGGTGGAAGCCTGCGCTGTGCGGCTTGCTGGGTGCGGCCGTGCTCGCGTATCTGTTGCCCCAGCATCCGCTGCGGGCCATCTACTTCAGCGTGCTGGCGGGCGGCTTGAGCTGGCTGGCCGTGCTGGCCAGCGCGCGTTTAAGCCGATATTTGCGCGGCTGACAGGCCCGTAATAAAAGCGGCGACGGCGACGGCGGCCGCTTCCGGCGCCGCCTGCAGCAGCATGTGCGGCGCGGCAATGTCAATCACTTGCGCGCCCGGCGCCTGCCGCAGTATCTGCACGGCGTTCGCGGGCGGCACCAGGCGGTCGTGGCGGGCGCGCAGATACAGCACGGGCAGGCTGCCGCGCGCGAAGCTGCGCGAGGCGTTCGTTTCCAGCACGGCGCGCAGGCGCTGGCGCAGCGTTGCCGGCGGCACTTGCGCCAGCGCCGCGGCCAGTTCATTCTGCAACTGCGGCGTGGAGAAGGGCGCCAGCAGCGCCTGGCGCAGGGCGAAGCCGGGCATGGCGCCAAAGGGCACGAGGCCGAGCAGGTGGCGCAGCGGCGCCAGCATCGGGCGCGGATTGCGCACGAACGAACAGCACAGGACCAGGGCGCGCATGTCAGGCGGCGGATCGGCGCGCAAAGCCGCCCCCAGCGGTCCGGAAAACGATTCGGCCAGCACGACGAAAGGGCGGTCCCGCGGCAGGCGCTCGCGCACGAATGCTTCCAGCGCCGCATAGTCGAGTGGCGCGGACGGATAGGCGATGGCCAAGGTGTCGATGGCGCTGTGCGCGCGCAAGGCGGCGTCGAAATGGTGGAACAGACTGGCCGTGCCATCCATGCCGGGCAGGAGGACGAGCAGTGTCGAAGCGGTAGGAGAGATCGTCATTGCAGCCATGATAACAGCCGCGCCGGCGCACGCGCCGCCCGCCAGCCGCACGGCATGGGGGCTGGCGCCATGCTAGAATCGCCGGCGCGCCATGCGTGGCCGCAAGAGCGGCCAAATCCCCGACAGACAGAATCATGCATATCATTTTTTCGAATTACCGCACCCTGGGCGGCGCCTTGCTGGCAGCGGCCTGCATCCTTTCCCAGCCCGCCCGCGCCACGGCGGCGCCCTCGGCGCCGGCCGGGAAAAGCCTGTCGTCCTTGCTGGCCGGCGGTCCCTTGCCGCGCCTGAGCGAAGACCCGCAGGTGCGCGCGGCCCTGTTCGATTTCTTCGGTTACGCGCGCGGCAGTTACACGGAGGACGATGAACTGCTGCTGGCGCAGGCGCTCGAAGCGATCAGCGAAAAGCGCGACGCCACGCGCACCGTGCTGGCCGACGGCCGCCAGTTGCTGGCGTCGATGAATGACCGCAAGCAGGGCCGCGAACGCGGTGCCATGCTGCTCGACAAGCGCGGCGCCATCATCGCCTTTGGCCTCGTCAACGGGCATTGCCGCCTGGAGGGCCAGCCGCTGGCGAAGGTCTGCAATCCCGATCCGAACGCCGTACTGACCGTGTTCCACCGCAAGGGCATGCTGGTTGGCGATGCGGCGCCCTTGCTGGCCTGGGCCCGGCAATTGCCGCCCATGCTGGCGCTGATCGCGGGCGACAAGGAAGCGGGCGCCGACGGGCAAAAGATCGCCACCGTCGAATATGTGCTGGCGCAGCCGGCCCTGCCGGGCTGGAACCGTGCCCAGCTGCCGCCCGCGTATCCGCCGGCGCTGCTGCCGCTGCTGCTCGATAAATCCACGGTGCTGACGTCGGCCGGCGCGGGCGTGTTTGCCTATCCGCTCACCTTGAAGGGCAAGAAACAGAATAATGTGCTCGACCATGCGGAAGGCCGCCCGCCGCGCGACCTGGAAGTGGCGCTGCGCAGCTATGCCAGTTTCGACACGGTGGTCGAGCGCTATCGCCAGCTGGCCAAGGGCGCCCGGCTGCAGCGCAATGAGCGCACGGCCTACCTCGATGGCAACATGGGGCAGGGCAGCTACCGCGTCTATATCCGCAACACGGGCGCCGATGGCGTGATGATCGACGTGGCTTTGTGGCAGCGCAAGCTGGCCGCCAGCCGCTGATCTAGCAGGGACCTGGCTGCTCGTAGCCTAGTTGCGCCAGCTGCGCGGCGATGGCGTCGTCGCGGGTTTTTTTGCCCGTTCGCAGGCGCGCATGCGTGAGGGACGCGGGCAAGCCATGCGCCAGCAGGGCGTCGATGTCGAGCATGGTTTCCGATGCCGACAGCTGGCGCAGGGCGGGCAGGGCGGCGAGGCCGGGCAGGCTCTCGAGCGTCTTGCAGGTGTGCAGATGCAGGCGCTCAAGCACGGGATTGGGCCCCAGCGCGATTTGCCGCAGCTTGATCTGGTCTTCCACCCATAGCGCCTGCAGCAGCGGGAAGCGGCCGATGTCGCCCAGGGTTTCCAGGCCGCGCACGCGTATCACTTCCAGTTTCCGCAGCAGGGGCGCCTCGATGTGCGCGAGCGATTCGCGCCCGCCCAGTTGCAACAGCAGCCGGTCCAGGCGGGCCATCTCCGAGATGAAATCCAATGGCACCTTGTTCTTGATGCGGTACAGCGACAGCTCGTGCAGCGCCGGCAGGCCGGCCACAGTGTCGATATGCTGGTCGTGGCCCTCGATGACCAGGCTGGCCAGCTGCGTGTAGTGGCGCAGCGGCGCCAGGTCGATATTGTTTTTGGCCGACTCGCCCAGGTTCAGGTATTCGAGGCCGCGCAAATTATCGAGCTGCAGGATGTCGGCCTGCGCCAGCTTGTACACGCCCAGGCTCAGGCGCTTCAGGTGGCGCAGCTCGCCCAGGGTTTCCAGATGGATGGCTTGCCAGTGGCAGTCGATGGACAGGCTGGCCACATGCGGCAGCGCGCGCAGGATGCGGGCGTCGAACACCCTCGGGTCGTAACCGTAGATGCGGATGGTCAGCGCCGTGCCGCAGGTGGCGGCCAGGGCGTCGAGGTCGGCCAGCAGCGGCTCCGGCTCGCCCAGGGTATCGAACTGCACCAGTACCTGCTGGCCGCCCGCGATGGCGGCGCGGATCGCCCTGGCGTCGATGCGTTCGGGATTTTGGATGCGTAGCGGCTGTGTTGCTTGCGTCATGGTCATAGTCCTATCGGGTAGTCCACTTTCCTGGGAGGAGGGCAGCCTTCCGGCCCCGGAAACGTTTGCTTGCCCGTGTCGTCGTAGCGCTTGCCGCACTCCACGAGCACGCGCTTGCGGAAGGTGTAGATGCTGGCCACCTTGCCATTCGGGTGGTAGCAGATATTGTCGCCGTCGCGGTCGGACGAAGCATAGCTGATCATGGTCTCGCCGTTGACCGTGCGCGTGCTGTGGCCGCTGCGCGGCTCCGTGCATTTGAGCTGGCCGCTTTCGTAATAGACGTTCAAGACCGAGGTGTCGGCGGTGCGGTCGACCAGCAGTTCATCCTTGCGCTTGCCGTTCGGGTAATTCGAATAGCCTTCCTGGCGCTGGCCGTACTGGAAGGCGTAGTAATACTGCGGCTTGCCGTCCGGGTAGTACATATGGTGGTACTCGCACACGTCGTCGCGCGTGCTGCCGTATTCCTTGAAGGTGCAGCGGTGGATGTCGTTGAGCAGCTGGCCGTCTTCATAGTATTCGCGCAGGTGCGTGAGCAGGCGGCCCTGGTCGATGACGGCCAGGCGCTCCGGCTTGCCGTTCGGGTAGTAGCGCGCGTCCAGGCCCTGCTTCTTGCCCATCTCCCACAAGGTATCGAGGCGCAGGATCTTGCCGCTGTCGTCGAATGCCTGTTCACGCCCATCGAGCTGGCCGTTGCGGTAGGTGGCCGTGTAGACCACGTATTCCTTGCCGGCCGGGCCCAGATAGCGCGTGCGGCTGCCTTCGAGCACGCCGGCCTGGTAATGGTCGCGCAGGCGCAGCGCGCCCTGCGCATCCGTGTCGATCGCTTCGCCCTGTTTTTTGCCTTGCACGAAAGTGACGCTTTGCGTGGCCTTGTCCTTGAGCTTGAGTTTCCACGGACCGTCGCGCAAGCCTTCGATGAAGCTGCCGTCGCCGTCTTCCGTGATCCACGCGCCATGGCGCGAGCCGTTCACGTAGTTGCCGCGCGTTTGCAGCTTGCCGCCCATGCGGCGTTCGTGCGGGCCGTTCAGCTGGCCGCCCGCGTAGGTGTCGAAGCCCGTCACTTCCTCCGCATCGGCATAGTTGACGACCGTCCAGCGGCCTTCGCGCTTGCCGGCCCGGTACATGCCGCTCTCGCTCTGTTTTGGGTAATTGAAGTACCACATGCCTTCCTGCAGGCCGTCGACGAAATGGCCTTTTTCGCTGCCTTCATGCATGCCTTCGCGCACCCACAGGCCCTGGCGCTTGCCCTTTGCGTACTGACCCCGCTCGACCACCGAGCCGTCGTCCCAGGCCAGGCTGTAGATGACGGAAGGGCCTTCCTGGCTGCCCGTGAACTGCTTCGGCGCCGTTTCCCACGTCACTTGCCACAGGCGGTAATTGCGCAGGATGCCGGCGCCCGCATCGCTGTACAGGGTGTAGCTGGCGGTAAGAAAACGGTCGCCTTTCTTCTCGAAGGTTTTCTTGTAGATGATGGCGTCCTGGCTGCCAGCCTCCACGGGCTTGCCCTCGTCGCTGTAGTAGCCGACGACGGTGCCCTGCGTATGGTCGATGGCGTCGAAGTCCGCATTGCCGCTCTTGCCGCGCGCGACGCTGTAGTCCATCGGCGCCAGCTTGGCCAGCGCCGCCTTGACCTGGCCCGCGTTGGGCGAGGCGCTTTGCGCCACGATGCGGTTCAGGGCCGGCTGCAAGCCGTCGAGGCGCCGGTATTTTCCGGAACTACGGTGGTAGCGGTAGGCGCGCAAGCCGTTCTTGCCGTCCTGGCGGAACAGCACCAGCATGGTTTGCACGCTGTCGTCCGACTCCTTGTCCAGCGAGGCGTAGAAGACGGATCGGATAACGGCGTTGCCGAACTGGTCGAGCAAAATGGGTTTCGATGTGTCGCTCTTGCATTCGCAGTAATAGCCGTTGACGCCCTCTTTTTCCTTGAGAAAGGCGATGTCGAAGCCGCTGTCCTGCGACGCGGTGATGGCGGGATGGGCGAGGGTCTTGCCTTCGTAGAAGGGCGCGCCGTGGGCGAAGGCGGAGCAGAGCAGCAAGGGCAGAAGCAGACGTTTCATCGTGAGGCTGGCGCCGGGGCGCCGCAATGGAAAGGCCACGATTCTGCCTGCGTTCTTACTTGCGGGCAAATGGGCGCGCGTCTATCGTGTGCGCGCCCTTGTTCAGGGCTGGTGCGCGGCGCAGAAGTCCAGCAGCAGCTGTTCGCCGTCCGGCCACGGGCCGTAGCCGGCGTCGCCGTTGATATGGCCGGCGTCGCCGATCATGGTGAAATCGCTGCCCCAGGCGGCGGCAAACGCGCGTGCCCGCGCGAAGCTGACGTAGGGATCATCGCCGCTGGCGACCACCAGGCTGGGAAACGGCAAGGCTTGCAGCGGCATCGGTGCAAAGCCCGTCGTGCCGGCGGGGTAGGAGGGCGCTTCCACATCGCTGGGGGCGACGAGGAAGGCGCCGGCGATCTTGTGCGGCGAGCCGCTGGCAGCCCAATGGGCCACCAGCGTGCAGGCCAGGCTGTGCGCTGCCAGCACGGGCGGGCGCTCGCAGGCGGCGATGGCGCGGTCGAGCTCCGCCACCCATTCGTCCTTATCCGGCGTCTGCCATTCCCGGTGCGGCACGCGCGACCATTGCGGGTGGCGCGCTTCCCAATGGGTTTGCCAGTGCTGCGGCCCGGAATTCCACAGGCCGGCCAGGGTCAGGACCAGAGGCGACATCATTTCTCCTTTTGAAATTGAAATCAGAGCTCCGTGCGTAAGGCGAAGAGCTCAGGGAACAATACCACGTCGAGCATCTTGCGCAAATAGCTGACGCCCGCCGTGCCGCCCGTACCCGTCTTGAAGCCGATGATGCGCTCGACCGTCGTCACATGGCGGAAGCGCCAGAAGCGGAAGGCCGTTTCCAGGTCGACCAGCTTTTCGGCCAGCTCGTACAGGGCCCAGTGTTTCGACGGGTCGCGGTAGACTTCCAGCCACGCCGCCTTGACGGAGGCGTCGGTGCTGGTCGGCAAGGTCCAGTCGGCATCCAGGCGCTCGGGGGCGATATACAGGCCGCTGCGCGCCAGCAGCTTGATCGACTCGTCGTAGACGGAGGGCGTGCGCAGGGCGGCGTCGAGCACCTTGTAGGTGTCCGGCGCCGTCGTGTGCACGTTGAGCAGGGCGGCGTTCTTGTTTCCCAGGATGAATTCGATCTCGCGGTACTGGAAGGACTGGAAGCCGGACGAGGCGCCCAGGTAGGGACGGATGGCCGTGTATTCGGGCGGTGTCATGGTGGCCAGCACGTCCCAGGCGTGCACCAGCTGGTCCATGATGCGCGCCACGCGGGCCAGCATTTTAAAGGCGGGCGCCAGGTCGCCGCTTTGCAGGTTGGCGCGCACGGCATGCATTTCGTGCAGCATCAGCTTCATCCACAATTCGCTCGTCTGGTGCTGCACGATGAACAGCATTTCGTTGTGATTCGGTGACAGCGGATGCTGGGCCGTGAGGATGCGGTCCAGCGCCAGGTAGTTGCCGTAGCTCATCGATTCGCTGAAGTCCATCTGCGCGCCATGCCACTGCGCATCCTGGCCGCCCGCATGCATGGGGCAGCCGCTGGTGTTTTCCTTGTTCATATTCTTGTCGTCGCTCATGGGGGGATTCAGGTGACGGCATCGCGCTTGGCGGCGATGTCGTAGGCTAGTGTGTCGAGGATGTCGCGCAGGATTTCCACGGCATCCCACACGTCGGCAAAGCTCGTGTACAGGGGCGTGAAGCCGAAGCGCATGATGGCCGGTTCGCGGTAGTCGCCGATCACGCCGCGCGCGATCAGTGCCTGCATCACGGCATAGCCATGCGGGTGCGTGAAGCTGACCTGGCTGCCGCGGCGCGCATGCTCGCGCGGCGTGACGAGACCCAGCGGATGGCTGGCGCAGCGCTGCTCCACCAGCGCGATGAACAGGTCTGTCAGGGCCAGCGACTTGCGCCGGATGGCTTCCATGCTTGTTTGCGCAAAGATATCGAGGCCGCATTCGACGAGGGCCAGCGAGAGTATCGGCTGCGTGCCGCACAGGGCGCGGGCGATGCCGTCGGCGGGCGCGAAGCCCGGGTCCATGGCGAACGGCGTGGCGTGGCCCCACCAGCCGGACAAAGGCTGGCGGAAGCGTGCCTGGTGTTTTTGCGGCACCCAGATGAAGGCGGGCGAGCCGGGGCCGCCATTCAGGTATTTGTAGGTGCAGCCGACGGCCAGGTCGGCGCCGGCGCCGTTCAGGTCCAGCGGCACGGCGCCGGCCGAATGGGCCAGGTCCCACAGCGCCAGCGTGCCTTGCGCGTGGCAATGGCTGCTGATGGCGGCCATGTCGTGCTGGTAGCCGGTGCGGTAGTTGACGTGCGTGAGCATGGCGACGGCGCAATCGGTATCGATGGCCTGCGCCAGTTCCTCGGGACTGTCGACCAGGCGCAGCTGGTAACCGCGATCGAGCCAGGCGGCCAGGCCTTGCGCCATGTACAGGTCGGTGGGGAAGTTGCTGCGTTCGCTGACGATGATGCGCCGCGCGGCATGCGCGGGATCGCTGGCCTGCATCTGCAGGGCGGCGGCCAGGGCCTTGAACAGGTTGACGGAAGTGGTGTCGGTGATCACCACTTCGCCCGTGCCGGCGCCCAGTAGCGGGGCCAGGCGGTCGCCCAGGCGCTTTGGCAGGTCGAACCAGCCGGCCGTATTCCAGCTGCGGATCAGGTCCGTGCCCCATTCTGCCGTGATGACGTGCTGGGCGCGGGCCAGGGCCGCTTTCGGCCGCGCGCCCAGGGAATTGCCGTCGAGGTAAATCACGCCTTGCGGCAAGTCGAATTGCTGGCGCAAGGGCGCCAGGGGATCGTCGAGGTCGCGTGCGCTGCAGTCATGTCGAGAAATCATGGTGGCTTTCATATTGATACTTATCTCATGGCACGATATTGCTTGAAGCTTAAAGGATTGTGCGGGAGCAGGCAGTGTAGCAAATCCACGCCGGAAAGCGGCATTTCCGCGTTCGAGGAGGCGCGCGAAGTGCCAGCCTGCGGGGCGCCAACGAGAAAAATCACGATTTTTAAAAATATTTTCAAATAACCCTAAAGTTTCGCCAAGCGCCGCCGTCAACGATTACATGAACGGTGTCAAACCGGCCAAAAAAGAATGCAGGTTTTTGAAATATTTTTCAAAAAAGCCCTAAAGTTCCTGCCAAGGCAGCCGTTATCTAAGTAGACAGGCTTGATTCCGATCAAGTTGTTGTAAAAAAGTGATATTTTTTACAGGCCAAAAATTGGCTAAATCCGGCATGCAGCCAACCACCGACATCCGCGCCGTTACTGGCGTGCGACCATGATCGAGCAGTGTTTGTCAGACAAACACCTACGATCCCATCCGCTATTCCCCGACCAAAAATACAGCGCTGCGCCTCTGTTGCGTTTAATGTTGCTCCTGCAGAATGTATCTCACTGGCAACAAACAATGCCAGCTGAATTCAACGGATTGAGGAGATGGAAATGACTGCTAACGACATGATGGCTGAGATTCGCGACGCTAACCTGAGCTACCTGATGCTGGCCCAGCAAATGATTCGTGCGGACAAGGTAACGGCCATCTTCCGTTTGGGCATCGCCGCCGAAATCGCCGAACTGATCGAAGGCATGAGCAATGCGCAGATCCTCAAGCTTGCTGGCGGCAACATGATGCTGGCCCGCTTCCGCTTCGACGACAGCGCCATCCTGGGCATGTTGACGAACTACAATAAAGACCGCTCGCTGGCCCAGTCGCACGCAGCCATTCTGATGGCTGGTCAGGGCGTCGAAGAAATCGCTTGATGCAACAACCTTCAGTCAGTATCAGTCAGTAGCGGAGTACACAGCATGGCCAAGAAAAGTGTCGTATCGGAAGCGCAGGAAATCCAGCTGGCCATCGAATTGATACAGCTGGGCGCCCGTTTGCAACTGCTGGAGACGGAAGTCTCGCTGTCGCGCGAACGCCTGCTGAATCTGTACAAGGAATTGAAGGGCGTCTCGCCGCCCAAGGGCATGCTGCCGTTTTCCACCGACTGGTTCATCACCTGGCAACCGAATATCCATTCCTCGCTGTTCATCAATATCCACAAATTCCTCGTCGATCACGCCGGCGCCACGGGCATCGAAGCCGTGATGAAGGCGTATAAACTGTATCTGGAACAGATGCCGCCCGAAGCGGGCGAAGAGCCGCTGCTGTCGCTGACGCGGGCCTGGACCCTCGTGCGCTTTTTCAGCAGCAAGATGCTGGACATGGCGCCCTGCGGCAAGTGCGGCGGCAAGTTCGTCGTCAACTGCCTCGACCTGAACGCCGATTATGTGTGCGGCCTGTGCCACATGCCTTCGCGTGCCGGCAAGACCAAGAAGGCGCGCGATGAAGCGGCCGCTGGTGCATCGCCGAGTGTCGCCGCCTGATACTGCCCGAATTATTGTCCCAATATAGCCTCAGTAAAAACCGGAGCGGTCGCCAGACCGGACTCCGGTTTTTTCATGGTGCTTTCGCTTACACTGGCGTTTTCCTCCTTTAACTTGCCCATGCTACAACAAATCCTGCGCGCGCCCGCGCTCAAGGCCATCCTGATCCAGGTGCTGGCCTTTCCCTTGATGTTGCTATTGGTATATTGCCTGGCGCGCGCCGGCGTCGCCATGTCGCTGCCGGTCGTGGCGCTGGTGCAGGGCGTGCTGGCGGCGCTCATCACGTGGCGCGCGGGACTGGCGCGCTGGTGGTGCGCCATCGGCCTGCTGTTTGCGCCCGCCTTGCTGGCCGCCAGCCTGCTTGATTTGCCCCCGGCCGTGTTCTTGGCGGCCTTTGTTTTCCTGCTGAGCCTGTATTGGTCCACATTTCGCACGCAAGTGCCGTTTTATCCGTCGGGGCCGAAGGTGTGGCAGGCCGTGGCCGAGCTGATCGCGGACCGTCCCGGCGTGCGCCTGATCGATATCGGCAGCGGCCTGGGCGGCCTGGTGCTGGACCTGGCGCGGCGCCGGTCCGACGGGCAGTTCTCCGGCATCGAACTGGCGCCGCTGCCGTGGCTGGCAAGCCGCTTGCGCGCGAAGCTGGCGGGCAGCCGCGCGCGCTTCCTGCGCGGCGACTACGAAGCGCTCGATTTCGGCCGCTACGACGTGGTGTTTGCCTACCTGTCGCCGGCGGCGATGGCAGCCCTGTGGAGCAAGGCGGAAAGGGAAATGTTGCCCGGTAGCATGCTTCTTAGTTACGAATTCCAGATTGCGGCACGCAAGCCCGATAAGACCATCGCCGCCACAGAGGGTGGTCCTTTGCTTTACATATGGTGCTTTTAAGCAATTGTCTGCGTTATTTGCTTGCCCGTGGGGCAATCTCACGTTATTGTAGTTCCACACGGCATTTTCTCGGAATTGCGTTGAAAAGCGGGGCATTTCAATTAACTTTCGGTTACTTTTTTGCCACTGTCCTTGCCGGCGGCGCAGCCGCCAGAAGACAGGAACAGGTTTGAACATGCCGGGCACACAGGCCCGGCCATTATTGGGAGTCAGGGCACTTGTTAGTCATAATCGGATACATCATCGTTTGCGCCTCGGTCTTTGGCGGCTTCGCAATGGCCGGCGGCCATCTGGCGGCGCTGTTCCAGCCGCTGGAGTTGCTGATGATCGGCGGCGCCGCCCTGGGCGCCTTCCTTGTTGGTAACAATAACAAGGCCATCAAGGCAACGATCGCAGCCTTGCCGAGCCTGTTCAAGGGTTCGCGCTATACCAAAGAGCTGTACATGGAACTGATGTCCTTGCTGTTCGAAGTGCTCAGCAAGGTGCGCAAGGAAGGCTTGATGTCGATCGAAGGCGATATCGACAAGCCCGAGGAAAGCCCGCTGTTTTCCAAGTACCCGGCCGTGCTGGCCGACCACCACATCGTCGAATTCATGACCGATTACCTGCGCCTGATGGTGTCGGGCAATATGGACGCGTTCCAGATCGAAAACCTGATGGACAACGAAATCGAGACGCACCATCACGAAGGCGCCGTGCCGGCCCACGTGATCGCCAAGGTGGGCGATGGCTTGCCCGCGTTCGGTATCGTCGCCGCCGTGATGGGCGTGGTGCACACGATGGAGTCGGTGGGCATCCCGCCGGCCGAGCTGGGCATGCTGATCGCACACGCGCTGGTCGGCACCTTCCTCGGCATCTTGCTGGCGTATGGTTTCGTCGGCCCGCTGGCCAGCCTGCTCGAGCAGAAGCTGGAAGAGTCGAGCAAGATGTTCCAGTGCGTGAAAGTGACCTTGCTGGCCAGCCTGAACGGCTACGCGCCGGCGCTGGCCGTGGAGTTCGGCCGCAAGGTGCTGTTCTCGACCGAGCGCCCGACGTTCAACGAGCTCGAAGACCATATCAAGAAATCGAAAACGAAGTAAGCAGTGAATATACGCCTGGATACCATGAGTCATTTGCAGCACACGGAAGGGGGACGCCATGGCCGATGAAGGCATGCGCCCGATTATCGTCAAGCGTATCAAGAAGACGGCTGGCGGGCACCATGGCGGGGCGTGGAAAATCGCCTACGCCGACTTTGTCACGGCCATGATGGCCTTCTTCCTGCTGATGTGGCTGCTGGGCTCCACCTCGAAGGGCGACTTGAACGGCATTTCCGAATTCTTCAAGACGCCGCTGAAAGTGGCGATGGCAGGCGGCTCAGGCAGCGGCGAGAGCAATTCCGTGATCCAGGGCGGCGGCCAGGACTTGTCGCGCCAGGATGGGCAGGTGCGCAAGGCGCAGGAAGAGCAGCAGCGCAAATCGTTCGACCTCAATTCCGCCAAGGCCGCGCTCGAGCGCGAAGAGGGCAAGCGCCTGCAGGCGCTCAAGGCGCGCATCGAAGCGACCATCGACGCCAATCCCCTGCTGAAAAAATACAAGAACCAGTTGCTGCTCGATATCACCAGCGAAGGCTTGCGCATCCAGATCGTCGACGAGCAGAACCGTCCGATGTTTGCGCTCGCCAATGCGAATCTGCAACCGTACACCAAGGAAATCCTGCACGCGATCGGCTTCGTGCTCAATGAAGTGCCAAACCGCATCGGCCTGTCCGGCCATACGGATTCGACGCCCTACATGAGCGATGCCGGCTACAGCAACTGGGAATTGTCGGCCGACCGCGCGAATGCGTCGCGGCGCGAACTGGTGATCGGCGGCATGAAGGAAGAAAAAGTCTTGCGCGTGGTGGGCCTCGGTTCGGCCGCCCACCTGGACAAGCTCGATCCCTTCAATCCGATCAACCGGCGCATCAGTATCATCGTCATGAACAAACGCACGGAAGAAAATGTCCTGCGCGATGGTTCGGCGATCGAGCTGCCGGTGACCGATGCCGCTTCCGCCGCTGTCGCGTCAGGGCTGGCGGCCGGTGCGCCGCCCGCGGCGCCAGTCCCCGCCCCGGCAGCGGCGAAAAAATAACACGCAAGGCTGTCGACGCGTGGTGTATTGAAACAATGAGACCTTTATGACAAGAAAGAAAATACTTGGCTCGCATGTAAAGCGCCTGCTGTCTGGCGTGTCGGACCATGGCCGCAAGCACTTGACGGAGGTGGAAACCGACCTGGTGCAGACCGGCATCTTGCTGGAAGAGGCGATCGAGAAGCTGTCCTTCAATTTCATGGCGATACACGCAGCCGTCGCTGCGCAGCAAGACACCATCGCCTTGCTGCTCGACGGCGGTATTCCGGCCGAGCAGCAGCGCGAAAAACTGCTGGCGTTGCAGGATGAGGTGGGGGGCTATGTGAATGCGGCCATCACCAGCCTGCAGTTCCAGGACATGACCAGCCAGCTGATCGAGCGCACCTTGAAGCGCGTGACGGGCTTGCGCGAGTTCCTCGGGACCCTGGGCGAGCATGGCGCGGAGATGTTGCCGGAGAGCGACAATGAAGAAATTGTCGCCTTGCTGGGGCGGGTCAGCATGGCGCTGGCGATTCAAAGCCTGGAGTTGCGCAGCGTGCTGCGCAAGGCTGTCAGTCAACAGCATTTGGAAAGTGGCGACATCGAGCTGTTCTAGCATGCCAGTGCGGAGCGCTTGTGGTTGCATGGATTGATTAATCAAATACTCGGGCAGGATGCCCGGAATAAGTGGGAGCAAAGATGGCCAAAACGATACTTGCAGTGGACGATTCCAGCTCATTGCGCCAGATGGTGGCGTTCAGCCTGAAAGCCGCCGGTTACCAGGTGGTGGAGGCCGTCGACGGCCAGGACGGACTGGAAAAAGCCAAGCTGCAAACCGTGGACCTGGTATTGACGGACCAGAACATGCCGCGCATGGATGGCCTGGAACTGATCAAGCTGTTACGCG
This sequence comes from Janthinobacterium sp. BCJ23, assembly GCF_059617945.1. Classification (NCBI taxonomy): domain Bacteria; kingdom Pseudomonadati; phylum Pseudomonadota; class Betaproteobacteria; order Burkholderiales; family Oxalobacteraceae; genus Janthinobacterium; species Janthinobacterium sp. BCJ23. Next base: position 102,904 of record NZ_JCAQAW010000004.1, read on the forward strand.
AACTGCCGACCTACCAGAAGGTACCCATCCTGATGCTGACGACGGAGTCGTCGGACGAGATGAAATCGAAAGGACGTGTCGCCGGCGCCAATGGCTGGCTGGTCAAGCCGTTCGATCCGCAACGCCTGATCGAAGTGGTCAAGAAGGTGATCGGCTGATGCCAGCCGCGCAGTGCAACGATGCAATTGACGGAGTCACCCTATGACCATCGATATTAGCCAGTTTTTTCAGGTCTTTTTCGATGAGGCCGAAGAACTGCTGGCTGAAAAAGAACGGCTGCTGCTGGCCGTTGATATTGCGGCGCCCGACGCCGAAGACCTGAATGCCATTTTCCGTACCGCCCATTCGATCAAGGGCGGCGCATCGACGTTCGGCCTCTCCGACATGAGCGAGGTGACGCACATCCTCGAGTCGCTGCTCGACCGCATCCGCCAGGGCCAGATGGCCCTGACGGCGGAACACGTCGACGCCTTCCTGGCGGCCAAGGATATCCTCAAGATGCAGCTCGACGGCCACCGTCTGGGCAGTGCCGTCGACCAGGATGCCGTGGCCAATGTGCGCATGATGCTGCAGTCGTTTTCGCAGGACGTGCCCGTGGCTGCGCTTACGCCCGTCGCACCGGCCTTCCATACGGCGGAAAAAGCCGCCGTCAGCCATGCCGGCGGCCATCGCATCCGCCTGGAACTGCCGGCCATGGAGCCGCGCGAAGTCGATGCGCTGGCGGCCGAACTGGGTTTGCTGGGCGATGTCGCCGTGTCCGCCTTGCCCGGCGCGCGCAAGGTGCTGGAAGTGACGACGCATGAAAGCCTCGATGACATCCTGGCCATCTGCTCGTTCGTGCTCAATCCCGACGACATGGTGATCACGCAAGCGCCACCACTGGCGCCAGGCGAAGCCGAAGCGGCCCGCGCGGCGCAGGAAAAAGCCCAGGGCTACGGTTTCTTCGACCCGCTGCCAGGCACGCCAGCCGCGACGGACCCCGGCTATGGCTTCTTCCAGCCGCTCGAGGATATCCGCGCCGCCGCCGGCGTGCAGAGCGACGCCGAACAGGGCTACGGTTTCTTCCAGCCCCTCGAACAGATACGCGCCGATGCCGCCAAGGCGGGCAACGCCAGCGCTGCCGCCGCGCCAGCCGTGGCTAGCGCCGTGGCCGAAGCGGAGCAGGAAAAGAAACCGGCCAAGAAAGAAGGCGACAAGGCCGGCGCCGAATCGTCGTCGATCCGCGTCTCGATCGAGAAAGTCGACCAGCTGATCAACCTGGTGGGCGAACTGGTGATTACACAGGCGATGATCGAGCAGCGCGCCAGCGCGCTCGACCCGATGCTGCATGAAAAGCTGCTCGACAGCGTCAGCCACCTGACGCGCAACACGCGCGACTTGCAGGAAGCGGTGATGTCGATCCGCATGATGCCGATGGATTTCGTCTTTTCGCGCTTCCCGCGCATGGTGCGCGACCTGGCGACGAAACTGGGCAAGAAGGTCGATTTCATCACGAATGGCGCCGCCACGGAACTCGACAAGGGTCTCATCGAGCGCATCGTCGATCCGCTCACGCACCTGGTGCGCAACAGTATCGACCACGGCGTGGAAATGCCGGCCGCCCGCGTGGCCGCCGGCAAGACCGAGGCCGGCCGCTTGTTCCTCTCGGCCAGCCACCAGGGCGGCAACATCATCATCGAGGTATCCGATGACGGCGCGGGCTTGAACCGCGAACGCATCCTGGCCAAGGCCGCGCAGCAGGGGTTGGACGTGTCCGAGACGATGAGCGACGCCGACGTGTGGCAGCTGATTTTCGCGCCCGGCTTTTCCACCGCCGAAGCCGTTACCGACGTGTCGGGCCGCGGCGTGGGCATGGATGTCGTCAAGCGCAATATCAGCGCCATGGGCGGCGTCGTCGACATCCGTTCCGCGAAAGGCTTCGGCACGACGATTTCCATCTCGCTGCCGCTGACCCTGGCGATCCTCGACGGCATGTCGATCCGAGTCGGCGACGAAGTGTATATTTTACCGCTGGGCTTTGTCATCGAATCGCTGCAGCCAGCCGTTGAAGACATCAAGGACATCAGCGGCAAGGGGCAGGTGGTGAAAGTGCGCGGCGAATACCTGCCATTGATCCCGCTGTACCAGATGTTCGACATCGCGCCGCGCTTTACCAGCCCTTCGGAAGGCATCTGCGTGATCCTCGAGACGGAAGGGCGCAAGGCGGCCCTGTTTGTCGACGACCTGGTGGGACAGCAGCAAGTCGTGGTGAAAAACCTCGAATCGAATTACCGCAAGGTGGTGGGCATTTCCGGCGCCACCATCCTGGGCGATGGCGGCGTGTCGCTGATTCTCGATGTCGCCGCCCTGATCCGTTCCTCGCGCCAGCTGGCTGACGAGTCCATTTTTTCGTAATACCGATAGATAAAGATAGGAAAACGCACCATGTCAGATACTCAACAAACATCCGGAAGCAATGCGGGCGACGGCAAGGACATCGCCGGCCGTGAATTCCTGGCCTTCACCCTGGGCTCCGAAGAGTACGGCATCGATATCCTGAAGGTCCAGGAAATCCGCGGTTACGAAGCGGTCACCCGCATCGCCAACGCGCCTGAATTCATCAAGGGCGTGATCAACCTGCGCGGCATCATCATCCCCGTGGTCGACATGCGCATCAAGTTCAATCTGGGCACGCCCGTGTACGACCAGTTCACGGTGGTGATCATCCTGAACATCGGCGGCCGTATCGTCGGCATGGTGGTCGACAGCGTTTCCGACGTCACCACCCTGACGCCCGAGCAGGTGAAACCGGCGCCGGAAATGGGCACCGCCTTCTCGACCGACTACATGATCGGCCTGGGCACCATCGACGAGCGCATGCTGATCCTGGTCGACATCGACAAGCTGATGTCGAGCAGCGAGATGGGCCTGATCGACAAGCTGGCGGCGTAAGCCACCGCATGGCAGCAAGGCGGCGCCCGGTGCGCCGCCGTTTTACCACGCAAAGAATCACTACAGATATGCATGTACCGGCGCGAATAGTATTTAGAGGCGCGCCGGCAGGCTGCAAGGTCCGACAGAGACCAGGCCACAACACGGCGCCGTCCGGTTGAACGGGCGCCGTTCACATAAATATTGGAGACTGTAATGAGTTTGCGCGATTTCAAGATAGGCACCCGGCTGGGGATAGGTTTTGGCAGCATTCTCGCCATCCTGGTGGTGGTGATCGTTTCGGCGAATGCACTGAATTACCGTAACAAGGCCCAGCTGCTCACGGGCCTGGAGCTGGCAAGCGAAAAGAATACGCAGGCGTCGCTGATGAAAAGCGCGATGCTGGAAACCGGTATCGCCATGCGCAATATCGGCTTGCAGGGCGATGTGGCCCTGATGCAGGCGGAAGAGGGCAAGGTGCGCGCGCAGCGCAAGCTGTACGACGGCGCGCGCGGCAAGCTGGCCACCCTGGGCCTGTCCGATGGCGAGAAGGCGCTGCTGGCCAATATCGCCAAGGTCGACGGCGAAGTTGATGCCGCCTTCAAGGAAGCGATGGGGCAGGTGCTGGCGTTTAACAGCGAGGGCGCGGCGAAGGTGATCGCCACCCGCATCGATCCCTTGAACAAGATGACCCTGGCCGATATCAACAAGCTGCTCGACTTGCAGCACGTGGCGCAGCAAAGCTTCATGGACGACTCGCTGGCGGCCGATGCGCGCCTGATGACGGTACTGTTCATCCTGGGCGGCGCGGCGGTGGCGATCGGCGCCTGGTGCGCCATCTTCATCACGCGCTCGATCACGGTGCCGCTGTCCGGCGCAGTGGCCGTGGCGCAGAAGGTGGCGGCCGGCGAACTGACGTCGCGCGTGGTGGTCGAAGGCAAGGATGAAACGAGCGCGCTGCAGCAGGCATTGAAGGACATGAACGAGAGCCTGGTGCAGACCGTCAGCGACGTACGCAAGGGAACGGAAACCATCACCGTAGCCTCGCGCGAGATCGCCAGCGGCAATGCGGACCTGTCGGCGCGCACGGAAACGCAGGCCAGTTCGCTCGAAGAGACGGCGTCGTCGATGGAAGAGCTGACGTCGACCGTGAAGCAGAACGCGGACAACGCGCGCCAGGCCAACCAGCTGGCCGTGTCGGCATCGTCGGTGGCGGAGCAGGGCGGCAAGGTGGTGGCGCAAGTGGTCGATACCATGGGTTCCATCAAGGACAGCTCGCGCAAGATTGTCGACATCATCGGCGTCATCGACGGCATTGCGTTCCAGACGAATATCCTGGCGTTGAATGCGGCCGTCGAAGCGGCGCGCGCAGGCGAGCAGGGACGCGGTTTTGCGGTGGTGGCGTCGGAAGTGCGCAATCTGGCGCAACGATCGGCCGGCGCAGCCAAGGAAATCAAGGGCCTGATCGGCGACTCGGTCGACAAGGTCGATGCCGGCAGCCGCCTGGTGGACGAGGCGGGGCAGACCATGGGCCTGATCGTCACGTCGATCCGGCAGGTGGCCGACATCATGGGCGAGATCACGGCGGCGACGCAGGAACAGAGCCACGGTATCGAGGAAGTGAACCAGGCCATCGCGCAGATGGACCAGATGACGCAGCAAAATGCGGCGCTGGTCGAGGAAGCGGCGGCGGCCGCCGAAAGCATGCAGGAGCAGGCGCAGAATCTGGGCGACGCCGTCAGCATCTTCAAGCTCGATGGCGAGAGCGCGGCGCAAGCGGCCATGCCCGCACCCGTGCCAGCGCCGGTAGTAAAAGCGGCGGCACGGCCGGCACCGAGTGTGGCGGCAAATACACGGCGGTTGGCACAGACGGCGCAAGCCGGCTCGCCACCGCCCGCGAAAAAGCTGGCGGCGGCCGGCGGCGACGATTGGGAAGAGTTCTAACGCCAACCCGGTCCCGCTAGTTATACTTGCAAAGGCATTGGTCAGAGTAGTCATAGAGAGGTAAAAACAAATGCCGCAAACTAAAACGGATTCGGTCAAGGAATTTGATTTCACTGGCAAGGACTTCGAACGGGTCCGCGCCATGATTTACAAGCGGGCCGGCATCGCGCTGGCCGACAGCAAGCAGGAAATGGTCTACAGCCGCCTGGCCAGGCGATTGCGCGCGACCGGCATCTCCTCGTTCGTCCGCTACCTGGATGACCTGGAAGCGGGCCGCATGGGCGACGAGTGGGAAGCGTTCACGAATGCGCTGACGACCAACCTGACGTCGTTCTTCCGCGAGGCGCATCACTTCCCGCTGCTGGCCGAGCATGTGAAAAAATTGAGCGGGCCGATCACCATCTGGTGTTCGGCCAGTTCCACTGGCGAGGAGCCGTATTCGATCGCCATGACGGTATGCGAGGCGTTCAATACGCTCACGCCGCCCGTCACCATCATCGCCACGGACATCGACACGAACGTGCTGGCCACGGCCGCCAATGGCGTCTACAACCTGGACCGGCTCGACAAGATGCCGGCCGACCGTGCGCGGCGCTTTTTCTTGCGCGGCAAGGGCGACCGCGAAGGACAGGTGCGGGTGCGCCCGGAACTGCGCCAGATGATCACCTTCAAGCCGCTCAACCTGCTGGCCGATGGCTGGCCATTGACGGGGCAGTTCGACGTCATCTTTTGCCGCAACGTGATGATTTATTTTGACAAGGCGACGCAGCGCAAGATCCTGTCGCGCTTTGTGCCACTGATGAAGCCTGATGCCCTGCTGTTTGCGGGCCATTCGGAGAATTTTCTGTACGTGTCGGATTCATTGAAGCTGCGCGGTAAAACAGTCTATGAGCTCGACCAGCCCCGGGGCGCCGCGCCCAAGGCAACGTCGCATCGTACATGAGAGTGAAATATGAGCCTGGAATCCAAAGAGCAATTCGCCACTAACGTCTATTACGACAGGACGTTCAACTGTGACGCCGCCAAGATCTTGCCTGGTGAGTACTACTTTACCAACAAGGACATGCTGATCGTCACCGTGCTCGGCTCCTGCGTCTCGGCCTGCATCCGCGACCGCGTCACGGGCCTGGGCGGCATGAACCATTTCATGCTGCCAGATGGCGGCAGCGATCCGAACAGCCCGATTTCCGCGTCGATGCGCTATGGCACCTACGCCATGGAAATCCTGATCAATGATTTGCTGAAGGCGGGCGCGCGGCGCGAGAACATGGAAGCGAAAGTGTTCGGCGGCGGCGCCGTGCTGCGCGGCTTCACGGCGATCAACGTCGGCGAACGCAATGCGGCCTTCGTCATCAACTACCTGAAAGCGGAAAAGATGCGCGTGGTGGCCGAAGACCTCAACGACATCCACCCGCGCAAGGTCTACTTCTTCCCCCGCAGCGGCAAGGTGCTGGTGAAAAAGCTGATGCAGACGCATAACGATACGCTGGTGCGCCGCGAACTCGATTACGCCAGCCGCCTCAAGGTCGCGCCGGTGGGCGGCGAAGTCGAACTGTTCTGACAAACACCCGACCAAACCTGCTGCGCGTCGCGCTGTGCGGCTTGCGGCGGTTTGTCCGGTGTACTAATTTATAAAGAATACGGGCCGCAAGGCCTGGAAGGATAACTATGAAGATCAAGGTATTGATCGTGGATGACTCGGCGCTGATCCGCAGCGTCATGACGGAAATCGTAAACAGCCAGCCCGACATGGAAGTGGTGGGCGCGGCGCCCGATCCGCTGGTGGCGCGCGAGATGATCAAGCAGACCAATCCCGACGTGCTGACCCTCGACGTCGAGATGCCGAAGATGGATGGCCTGGACTTCCTGGAAAAACTGATGCGCTTGCGCCCGATGCCGGTACTGATGGTGTCGTCCTTGACCGAGCGCGGCTCGGAAATCACCATGCGCGCGCTGGAACTGGGCGCCGTCGATTTCGTCACCAAGCCGAAGATTTCGATCCAGAGTGGCATGCGCGAGTACACGGACATGATCGCCGACAAGATCCGCGCCGCCTCGAAGGCGCGCATCCGCGCGCGCACCCTGCCGTCGGCCGGCGACAAGGTGGCCGCGCCGCTGCCTGCCCTGCGCAGTCCATTGACGTCGAGCGAAAAGCTGATCATCGTGGGCGCCTCGACGGGCGGCACGGAAGCGATCCGCGAATTCCTCATGCAGATGCCGTCCGATTGCCCCGGCATCCTGATCACGCAGCACATGCCGGAAGGCTTTACGCGCTCGTTCGCGCGCCGCCTCGATTCGCTGTGCAAGATTTCGGTGCAGGAAGCGGCAGGCGGCGAACGCGTGCTGCCCGGCCACGCCTACATCGCGCCCGGCCATTCGCACCTGACCCTGACGCGCAGCGGCGCCAACTACATGACCAAGATCGACCAGGGCGAACCGGTGAACCGCCACCGCCCGTCCGTCGATGTGCTGTTCCGTTCGGCCGCGCAATCGGCCGGTAAAAATGCCGTCGGCGTGATCCTCACCGGCATGGGCAAGGATGGCGCACAAGGCATGTTGGAGATGAAGGCCGCAGGAGCGTATAATTTTGCGCAGGATGAAGCCAGTTGCGTGGTGTTCGGCATGCCGCGCGAGGCGATCGCTGTCGGTGCTACGCATGAGGTCGGCGCTTTGACGGCGCTGCCTGGCATGGTGCTGGGACACCTGGCGGCGCATGGTATGCGTGCTTTGCGCGTGTAAGCCACGTTTTATATGATCTGAGGCAAGTTTGTTCGCCTAAAAGCAACGAAAATGCTATCCTACAACTTGCTGCCGTAGTGTCGACCATAATGTCGGCATTCATGTCGATATTATTAACAAACCGCTACAGAAACAACGGAGTTATTCATGGCTGATCCAAAGATGAAATTTTTAGTCGTTGACGATTTTTCGACGATGCGCCGCATTGTCCGGAATCTGTTGAAGGAACTGGGTTATGCCAACGTCGATGAGGCGGAAGACGGCGTGATGGGCCTGGCCAAGCTGCGCGCGGAATCGTTTGATTTCGTCGTGTCGGACTGGAACATGCCAAACATGGATGGCCTGACGATGCTGCAGCATATCCGCGCCGATCCCGCACTGGCCAAGCTGCCCGTGCTGATGGTCACCGCCGAAGCGAAAAAAGAAAACATCATCGCCGCCGCGCAAGCTGGCGCCAGCGGTTATGTCGTCAAGCCGTTCACGGCCGCGACCCTTGATGAAAAGCTGAACAAGATTTTTGAGAAGCTGGAAAAAGCCGGCGCCTGATCCAGGCTTGACCGTTATCAAGAAAAACGCTGCCCGTGCAAACCGGCAGCGTTTTTTTCGTCAGTTCGCGCCTTGCTTACACCAGGCCGCCATTCGCACGTAACGTTTGTCCATTCACCCAGCGGCCATCCGGCCCGGCCAAAAAAGCCACGGCCGCGGCGATATCGTCCGGCGTACCCAGGCGTTCAAGGGGCGCCATCTTGGCCATGCGCGCTATCGTTTCTTCCGTCTTGCCGTTCAAGAACAGGGCCGTGGCCGTGGGGCCGGGGGCGATGGCATTGACGGTGATGTTCTTGCCGCGTAGTTCCTTGGCAAAGATATTCGTCATCGTCTCGATGGCCGCCTTGGTGGCGGCGTAGACGGCATAGCCGGGCAGGGCCAGGCCGATCACGCTGGTCGAGAAATTGACGACGCTGCCGCCGTGGCGCAAGCGCGTCGCCGCCTGGCGCATGGTGTTGAAGCTGCCCTTGACGTTGATGGCGAACAGGCTGTCGAAGGTGACGTCGTCGGTCTCGGCCAGGGTGGGCAGCGCGGGCGGCATGATGCCGGCGTTGTTGAGCAGCACATCGACGCCGCCGTAAGCCGCTTCGGCCGCATCGAACAGCGCTTGCACGTCGCCCGCATCGGCCACGTTGGCCTTGACGGCGATGGCGGCGCCGCCTTCGGCCATGATGGCTGCCACCAGCTCGTCCGCCGCATCCTTGCCGCTGGCGTAGTTGACGACGACCTGGATGCCGTCGCGCGCCAGGCGGCGGGCGATGGCCGCGCCGATGCCGCGCGAGGCGCCCGTGACGATGGCTACCTTGGCAGAGTTGGATGTTGTGTTCATGGGCGTTCTCCTGTCATGGTGGGAGGCCCGCATGCTGTTGCCGCGAGCCAGTGCCATCATTTTGATCTTTATTCATGGATGGATAAAGATGGCAGTTTTGATTTCAATGTGCAAATTACATTAACAATGATGCCTGGCCTGCCTGGCGGGACAGGCAAGATCCCGCAGGTTTCAGGAGATTGCGCAAAGGAATGAAATATTTCCTAAAGTTAACTTTACACGTCAAATAATTTGGCCCATGATCGCTGCAGTATTCCACCTCTGTCCCCGACCCCGACACGAAGGAGCGCACGATGCGCCGAGCACCCGTATTATTTTTCGCCCTGAGCACGGCCCTGTTGGCGGCCTGTGGCGTGAGCCTTGAACAAACCACCGCTGCGCCTGTCGCGTCTGTCGAGATGCAGGAGCCGGCCGCGCAGCCGCCTGCCGAGGCCGATGGCCGGCATGCCTATTTGCACCGTGTGGGCGGCCAGGATTATGTCAGCCTGAGCCAGAGTGGCCCCGAGGGTGGCTTGCCCATCCTCACGGGTACGCAGCGCCATGCGCGCGCCATTCGCCTGCTGGCGGCCGATCCTGCCCAGGTACGGGCCATCCTGCGCAGCCTGAGGCTGCCTGCCAACCAGCGCAAGCTGTGGGCGGGAGAGGAAATCGTGCTCGACGCGGCCAGCTATGACATGTTGCAAGCGGCCCGCGGCAGCAACAAGCCGCTGTTTGCCGAACTGAAATTGGTAGGGATGGAGAAGTAGAGAAAGAAACGGGGCCGAATGGCCCCGTTGTGACAATGCTTAAATTTCGAGGTTGTCGATCAATCTGGTTTGACCCAGCTTGGCTGCGGCCAGCACCACCAGCGGCTCGCCGGCGGCCAGTTCGGCGGCGCTCGGTGCTTGCAGGTTGGCGCGCTTGCGCACGGCGATGTAGTCCGATTTCCAGCCGCGGCTGTTCAACAGCTGCATGCTGGCCTGTTCCAGTTCGCCCACGGCCAGATTGCCCTTGCGCACTTCCTCGGCCACGAAATTAAGTCCCTTGTACAGTTCCGGTGCTTCCGTGCGTTCGCTTTCCGATAAATACATATTGCGCGACGACAAAGCCAGGCCATCGTCCGCGCGGTAGGTTTCGGCGGCGATGATTTCCGTCGGCAGCGCGAACTGGCGCGCCATGTTGCGGATGATCATCAGCTGCTGGTAATCCTTCTTGCCGAACACGGCCACGCGCGGACCCACGCACGAGAACAGCTTGGTGACGACCGTGCACACGCCTTCGAAGAAGCCGGGGCGGAACTCGCCTTCCAGGGTATTGCCCAGGTCATCGGGCGGGCGCACGCGGTATTCCTGCGGTTCCGGGTACAGTTCCTTTTCCGTCGGCGCGAACAGCACGTACACGCCTTCCTTTTCCAGCTTGGCGATGTCGGCCGCCATGGTGCGCGGATATTTCTCGAAGTCTTCGTTCGGGCCGAATTGCAGGCGGTTGACGAAGATCGAGGCGACGACGGGGTCGCCATGCTTGCGCGCCAGGCGCATCAGCGACAGATGGCCTTCGTGCAGGTTGCCCATGGTGGGGACGAACGCCGTGCGCAGCTGTCCGCTGAGCTGGTCGCGCAATTCTTCGATGTCGGAAATAATTTTCATGGATTGCTTTCGCTAAAACCCCGTTGTACGGTGGTCAGTGACAAAGGGAAGGGGTCAGGCGGGCGAATAGGCCAGCCGGACGTAGATGGGGGCAAACGGTTCTGCCTGCGTGATTTCGATCAGGGTTTCCTTGGCCAGTTCCAGCAGGGCCACGAAGTTGACCACCACCACGGGCACGCCGCCGGCAATGTCGAACAGCTCGCTGAACTCGACGAAACGCGACGATTGCAAGTGGCGCAGGATGCTCGACATGTGCTCGCGCACGGACAGTTCCTGGCGGCTGATGCGGTGATGCTGGGTCAGCTTGGCGCGTTTCAGCACGTCGAGCCACGCCTGCTGCAAGTCCACCGGTTCCACGTCGGGCCAGGTGGGCGTCAGGCTTTGCTCGATGAAAATCTGCGTGCGCACGAAATCGCGCTCGAACTGGGGGATGGCGTTCAGGTCGTAGGCGGCCAGCTTGATCTGCTCGTACTCGAGCAGGCGGCGCACCAGTTCGGCACGGGGATCGCCGCCATCTTCCTCGACGTCGCTCTTGCGCGAAGGCAAAAGCATGCGCGACTTGATCTCGATCAGCATGGCGGCCATCAACAGATACTCGGCGGCCAGCTCCAGGTTGCGCACGCGGATCTGGTCGACATACTTCAGATATTGCAGGGTCACCTGCGCCATCGGAATATCGAGAATGTTGAAGTTTTGCTTGCGGATCAGATAGAGCAGCAAGTCGAGCGGGCCTTCGAAGGCTTCGAGGAAGATTTCCAGCGCGTCCGGCGGAATGTACAAATCCGTCGGCATGCGCATCATCGGCTCGCCATACAGGCGGGCGATGCCCAGCGGGTCGGCGGCGGGTGCCGCGTCCGTTACTGCCGTGGCGGATGCTGCAGGGTCGCCGCTGCCGTCGCCGTCAGCGACAGGTGGGGGCGACTCGATGACTGCGCCGGCACCGGAAGCATCGGCTTCCGGCGTGACTGCAGACTCTTCAGGCAACATCGTGCCGGTTCCAGATCTTAGTTCTTGTTCTGGTAAACGTAAGCCTGTTGCTTGACGGCCGACGCCAGCTGGCGTTCCTGCTCATCGATGCTGACGGCCGGCTTGTCCCACAGCAGGGCGCGGCCCGCTTGCTGGCCCGCTTCCATGCCAGGGTTCTTGGCCTTCAGTTCGGCGATGAACAAGGTGTGGTCGGATACGTAGTTGGTGTGTTTTGCAGGCAGTTTCATATTCTCTTCTGAGTGTCTTATGGGTAAGGTCAGCCGGCCGTATTTTACCGCGCCGTGCGGCTTGGCGGGTTGTTGTATCGGCAAGTCCGGGGCGAAATTGCTAAAAATCAATAACGCAGCAAACGCCGCATCACCATCGGTGCCGGTTCTGCGGGGTTGGCGTGCGAATATTCCAGTTCTTCGGCCAGGTCGAATTCGAAGGCCGCATAAAAATCTATCAGCTTGCGCTGGTCGCGCCGCACGGCCAGGCGCAATTCCTCGGCCTGGCACGACAGGCCATGATGAATGATGGCTTCGAGCAAGTGCTGCGAGACGTGGCTGCCCCGGTAGGCGGGCAGCACGCCCATGCGTGAAATCTTCCAGATGGCGGGGTCGCTGTCGAGCGGCATCCAGCGCAGCGAACCGGCTGGAATGTCGTCGATCAGCAACAGAAAACCGCCGCCGTGGCGCAATTGCTCCGCCACTTGCTCGGCCGTCTCGTGGTGTCCACTGGACGAGGCTGCCACCTTGCCGGCCCATGCGGCGCGGGTCAGCTCGGCCATCAGCTGTGCATCGGCATTTGTTGCTTCGCGCACCACGATATTCATCATCGGTCCTTGTGGGCGCTTAGCGGATGCGCATGCCAGGTTCGGCGCCCGGCCACGGGTTCAGGATGTAGATGCCCGGATTCGCCTTCTCGTCGGCGGCGGACGCGGCCATGACCATGCCTTCGGAAATGCCGAACTTCATCTTGCGCGGCGCCAGGTTGGCCACCAGCACCGTCAGCTTGCCGATCAGCTCTTCCGGCTGGTACGCCGAGCGGATGCCGGAGAACACATTGCGCAAGCGGCCTTCGCCCGCATCCAGGGTCAGGCGCAGCAGCTTGTCCGAGCCGTCGACCAGTTCGCAGTTGACGATTTTCGCGATGCGCAGGTCGACCTTGAGGAAGTCGTCGATTTTGATTTCGGGCGCCAGTTCCTCGATGGCGGCAGCGGTTGCCACTGGAGCTGCGGCGTCATTCGCGGCGTCGCCGGCCGGTGCGGCAATGGCGGCGGCCGCTTGCTGCGCGTCGAACAGCGCTTCGATCATCTTCGCATCCATGCGCGTCATCAAATGGCTGTAGGCGCCGATGGTGCGGCCCAGCATGCTGTTCGAGACGGCGTCGCCGAACACCTGCGTGTCGGCCCAAGTGAATTCTGCGTCGTTGAGGAACGATGCCACGTTCTTCGCCACGCCCGGCAGGACCGGCGACAGCAGGATCGTCAACTGGCGGAACAGGATCAGGGCCGTCGTGCATACGTCGTGCAGTTCCGCGGTCTTGTCCGCGTCCTTGGCCAAAATCCACGGCTTGTTTTCATCGACATACTGGTTGGTGATGTCGGCGATTTCCATGATTTCGCGCAAGGCCTTGCCGAATTCGCGGTTTTCGAAGTGCGCAGCGATGCTGGCCTGGCGCTCGACGATGACGCCGTTGACGTCCACCGTCAGCGCGCGGTTGATCCAGCTTTGCGCGCCTTCCGACAGTGTCGACGCCAGCTTGCCGTCGAAACGCTTGGCGATGAAGCCGGCGCAGCGGCTGGCGATGTTCACGTATTTGCCGATCAGGTCGCTGTTCACGCGGGCGACAAAATCTTCGCCGTTGAAGTCCAGGTCTTCCACTTTCGAGTTCAGCTTGAAGGCGATGTAGTAGCGCAGCCATTCCGGGTTCATGCCCAGGTCCAGGTAGCGCAGCGGCGAGATGCCCGTGCCGCGCGACTTCGACATTTTCTCGTTGTTGACCGTCAGGAAGCCGTGGACGTTGACTTTCAGTTTGTCAATCACCGGGTGATTGGCGAACTTCAGCATGGCGGGCCAGAACAGCAAATGGAAGGAAACGATGTCCTTGCCGATGAAGTGGATCTGTTCCGTCGACGGATCATTCAGGAAGGCGTCAAAATCGATGCCTTTCTTGTCGCAATAGTTTTTCAGGCTGGCCAGGTAACCGACGGGCGCATCCATCCACACATAGAAGAATTTACCTGGTGCATCGGGAATCGGGATGCCGAAGTAGGGTGCGTCGCGCGAGATATCCCAGTCGGCCAGCTTTTCACCGGCTTCGCCCAGCCATTCGCTGACCTTGTTGACCATTTCCGGCTGCAAGCGGCCTGGCGTGTTGAGCCAATCCTTGAGGAATTCGAAGCAGCGCGGATCGGACAGCTTGAAGAAATACTGTTCCGACGGCTTCATCACGGGCGTCGCGTTAGTAAACACGGAGAACGGGTTGACCAGGTCGGTCGGCTGGTAGGCTGCGCCGCACACTTCGCAATTGTCGCCGTACTGGTTCTTGGCGCCGCATTTCGGGCATTCGCCCTTGATGTTGCGGTCGGCCAGGAACATGCCTTTGACCGGGTCGAAGAAGCGGTCGACGGTTTTCGTGACGATCAGGCCCGTATCGCGCAGCTTGCGGTAGATCGATTGCGACAGGTCGACGTTTTCCGGCGAATCGGTCGAATACCAGTTATCGAAGGCGATATGGAAGCCATCGAGATACTGGGCGCGGCCGGCCGCGATGTTGGCGACGAATTGCTGCGGCGTGATGCCTTCCTTTTCGGCGGCGATCATGATGGGCGTGCCATGCGTATCGTCGGCGCCCACAAAGTGCACTTCACGGCCGGCTGCGCCATCGCGTTGCATTCGCTGGAACCGGACCCAGATATCGGCCTGGATGTATTCCATGATGTGGCCAATGTGAAAAGCGGCGTTTGCGTAAGGCAGGGCAGTGGTGACGAACAGCTTGCGAGTCATGATTGATGCACTTTTGGGATGGATAATAGGACATTTTAACAGCGGAAAGGCAATATGAGCAGATGCAGGGCCGGCAAGTGATGCTTTTGCCGCCATCGCACCATGCAAATTTGCGCTAGACTGCGCGTATTGCACATATGTAGTACACACGGAGATTTACATGAGCATCACAGTAGAAGACGTCAAGGCCGCGCTGGCCCAGGTTATTGATCCAAATACACATAAAGATTTCGTTTCCAGTAAAACCGTCAAGAATCTGAAGGTCGATGGCGATGATATTTCCCTCGACATTGAGCTCGGCTACCCCGCCAAAAGCCAGATCGACCTGATCCGCAAATCCGTGCTGGCCGCCTTGCGCGTGCTGCCGGGCGTGGGCAACGTCAGCGTGGGCGTGTCGTCGAAAATCATTTCGCACACGGTGCAGCGCGGCTTGAAGCCGATGAGCAACGTGAAAAACATCATTGCCGTCGCTTCCGGCAAGGGCGGTGTTGGTAAATCGACCACGGCCGTCAACCTGGCCCTGGCCCTGGCGGCTGAAGGCGCCACCGTCGGCATGCTGGACGCCGATATCTACGGCCCGTCGCAACCGATGATGCTGGGCATCAGCGGCCAGCCGAAGACCCTCGACGGCAAGAGCATGGAACCGATGGAAAACCACGGCCTGCAAGTGTCCTCGATCGGCTTCATGATCGATCCGGACGAGCCGATGGTGTGGCGCGGCCCGATGGTCACGCAAGCCTTGCAGCAATTGCTGGACCAGACCAACTGGCGCGACCTCGATTATTTGATCGTCGACATGCCGCCAGGCACGGGCGACATCCAGCTGACCCTGTCGCAGAAAGTGCCCGTCACGGGCGCCGTGATCGTCACGACGCCGCAGGACATCGCGCTGCTCGACGCGCGCAAGGGCTTGAAAATGTTCGAGAAAGTCGGCATTCCTATCCTCGGCGTGGTGGAAAACATGAGCACGCACATCTGCTCGAACTGCGGCCATGCGGAAGAAATCTTCGGCGCCGGCGGTGGCGCGAAGATGTGCGCGGACTTCGGCGTGGAATTCCTCGGCGCCTTGCCGTTGACCATGGCGATTCGCCAGCAGACGGATTCGGGCACGCCAACCGTCGTTGCCGAGCCGGAAGGCCCCGTCGCCGTGATCTACAAGCAGATCGCCCGCACCATCGCGATCAAAGTGGCGGAAAAGGCGAAGGATATGACGAGCAAGTTCCCGTCGATCGTCATCAAGAACGATTGATGATCGGCCATGGGGTCAGACCCGCCGGGGGAGTGCATCCCAATGGAATGCGCTCCGATCGCGAAGCGACTGACCCCAGCAGCTCCCCGGCGCCATGGTCGCCAGGAATATGGTTTCATGCAGTCCGTGTTGTTATTAAACAAGAGGAGACATCATGCAATTGAACACCGTATTCCTGCGTAAAGCAGCCGCCGTGATTGCCGGCAGCTTGCTGGCCGCCAGCGCGTTCGCGCAATCCGTTTCCTTCGTCGAGCCAGCCGATGGCGCGACAGTGGCGAGCCCGTTCAAGGTCAAGTTTGCCGTCAGTGGCATGGACGTCAAGCCGGCCGGCGACATGACGGCCAAGACGGGCCACCATCATCTGCTCATCAATACGGGGCCGATGAAGGCGGGCGAAATGATCCCAATGGATGACAAGC
The DNA here is from genome assembly GCF_059617945.1 of Janthinobacterium sp. BCJ23. Taxonomy (NCBI): domain Bacteria; kingdom Pseudomonadati; phylum Pseudomonadota; class Betaproteobacteria; order Burkholderiales; family Oxalobacteraceae; genus Janthinobacterium; species Janthinobacterium sp. BCJ23. The sequence continues at coordinate 119,142 of NZ_JCAQAW010000004.1, forward strand.
ATTTGCATTTCGGCAAAGGACAGACGGAAACGGACGTCACCTTGCCGCCGGGCCAGTACACCCTGACGATGCAGTTCGCCAACGGCGCGCACCAGTCGTATGGGCCGGAGCTGGCCAAAAGCATCAAAGTGACGGTCAAGTAAGCCAGGCAAATTCATCTGTTCCGGCATCGGGCCGGGTTCCAGTAATGGGGCCCGGCCTTTTCTTGTTATTGCTTCTGTCATCATTGCGTCATATAGTCGGCGTATGCTGCCCGGTGGCCTAACTTTTGATGAGCGGATATGACGAAACCTTTCTCCCTTTCCCGGCAACTGGCACAGGCGCTGCTGCTGGCCGCTGGCGTGGCGGCGTGCCACGCGCATGCGGCCAAGGCGGTGCCCAATGCTGCGACGCAGCCGAAGCTGGTCGTGGTGCTGGTAGTGGACGGCTTGCCGCAAGAGCAGGTGACGCGCTACCGCGACCAGTTCGGCCAGGGCGGTTTCCGCCGCCTGCTGGAACAGGGCGCGTGGTTCAGCGATGCGCACCAGGCGCACGGCATCACGGTCACCGCCATCGGCCACTCGGCCGTGTTGTCGGGCGCCTACCCTTACCAGCATGGCGTGATCGGCAATAACTGGATCGATCCCGTCACGAAGAAATCCGTGTATTGCACCGAGGATGGCAATTTCCATTACATCGGCGAAGAAACGCAACCCGACGACGGCACGGCGCCGACCAGGCTGCGCGTGAGCACCCTCGGCGACGAACTGCGCTATTCCACGGGTGACAAGGCCAAGGTCGTCACCGTGTCGGGCAAGGACCGCGGCGCCATCCTGCTGGCCGGGAAAACGGGCACGGCGTATATGTACATGGAAAAGACGGGCAATTTCGCCAGCAGCACCTACTATATGCAGCAGCACCCGCAATGGGTGCAGCGCTACCAGGCGGCCAAACCGCAGGACCGCTATTACGGCAAGAGCTGGACGCCGCTGCTGGCCGATTCGGCCTATGCGCGCGACGCCCGCGACGACCTCGTGCCTGCCAAGCCGGGCGCGCGCAACACCTTCCCGTTTGCCTACTACAGCGACAGCGGCAAGCTCGATGGCGAGTACTACAGCCGCCTGAAGTCCGGTCCTTTCCTCGACGAGCTGACCCTGGAATTCGCCCGCGCCGCCATCGATGGCGAAAACCTGGGCCGCAATCCGGCCGGCGTGCCCGATATCCTCGGCGTGAGCTTGTCCGCGCACGACTACGTGAACCATGCCTACGGCCCGGAAAGCAAGATGTCGCACGACCACCTGCAGCGCCTGGACCGCATGCTGGCCGGCTTCTTTGCCGACCTGGATAAAAAAGTCGGCATGGATAACGTGCTCGTGGTGCTGACGGCCGACCATGGTTTCGCCAACGTGCCGGAATTTTCCGAAACGCGCGGCTTTTCCGCCAAGCGCATCGACGGCGCCAAACTGGTCGATGCGCTGAATCAGCACCTGGCGACAAACCTGGGCATCGACAAGCTGGTGACGGCGTCGTCGCTGCCGAATATCTACCTCGATTACGCGCTGGCGGAAAAGAGCGGCGTCCATCGCGCCGCCCTGGAAGATGCGGCGGCCCGCTTTCTGATGCAGCAGGACGGCCTGGCTCAAGTCTACACGCGCACGCAGATGGAAACGGGAGCCGTCGCCACGCGCATGGACACCTTGATGCGTCGCGCCTGGAACCGCCAGCTGTCGGGCGACCTGATGGTCGTCACAAAGCCGGCCTGGTACTTCGGCAAGGGCAGTGGCGGCACCTCGCACGGCACGCCATACACCTATGACACCAACGTGCCGCTGATGGTGTTCGGCCCCCGCTGGATCAAGCCGGGCGCCTATGGCCAGTACGCGGAAGTGGTCGACATCGCACCGACCTTGGCCCACCTGCTGCGCATACGCCAGCCGTCGGCGTCGGAAGGGCGGATTTTGACGGAAGCGGTGCGGTAAGGCTCTTGGGCTGTGGTGTTGTCGGCTTACGCGCTGCGCGCTAAGCCGACCTACGGGGTTTGCATGTCGGCGCCGCCGCCAATTTGACCGGCGTTGTTTGCGTTTCGGTGCCGCCACCAACACGACCGGCCTTGGTCTTGTGAAGAGAGTAGGTCGGATTAGCGGGGCAAAGCCCCGCGTAATCCGACAACAACGTTGGCAAAACCGCTTACAACAACCAATCGATCGGCAGCACCGACAGAATCGCTACGCCCATGCGCTTCCACACGCTGGTGCCCGGTTCCGTGTCGTAGCGCGTGGTGGCGCCGCTGGCGTCGCGGGCGAGCCAGTACAGTGCGCCGTCGTCGCCAAGCAGCACCTGGTAGGCGCGCTGCGGGATCGTGGTGCGCATGGCTAGCCCCAGCTGGCTGGCCAGCGCGGGGCTGTCGATGACGAGGCCCATTTCCGTATTCAGCTCGATCGAGCGCGGGTCGAAGTTGAACGAGCCGACAAAGATGCGCTGGTCGTCGACGGCAAAGGTTTTCGCATGCAGGCTCGATGCGGAGCTGCCGAAGCGGCCCGGCTGTTCGCGCGCATCGCCCGCTTCCCACGAGCGGCGCGATTCGTACAGCAGCACGCCCGCTTCCAGTAGCGGCTTTCTCCACTTCGCATAACCGGCATGCACGGCCGCCACGTCGGTCGCTTCCAGCGCATTCGTCAGGATGCGCACGCCCACGCCTTTTTTCGCCAGGTCGGCAAAGGCTTGCGTGCCCGATTTGCCGGGCACGAAATACGGCGATACCAGGTCCACTTCCTTTTCAGGCACGCCCAGCAGGTTTTGCAGGTTTTCCGCTACGCCCGTGCCGGGCCTGGCCTTGTCCAGCACCTTGGCCGGGTCGTCGCTGACCATGCGCGTCCTGGCCCATTCGAAGGGCAGGGTGCGTTCCATCATCTGCTTGACGAAGGGCGAGGTGCGCAGCGCCTGCACGTATTCCTCGGCCGCCTTGGTGTCGTCGATGCGGTCCGCCTCGGCGGCGATAGTGGCCGCGTCGCCTTCGACAGGGCTCGTCAGCAGCAGCCTGGCCGGGTAGGCCGAGGCGCTGTTCCAGTAGCGGTCGAAATCGTGCGAGACCTCGTCGACGACGGGGCCGATGGCCAGCACGTCCAGGTCGGCGAACAGCACGTCGCCGGCCGCGCCAAAATATTCATCGCCCACATTGCGCCCGCCAATGATGGTGGCCTGGTTATCGGCCGTGAACGATTTGTTGTGCATGCGCCGGTTGAGGCGCGAAAAATCCGTGGCAAAGGCGAGTGCGCGCGGCGCACGGGGAATAAAGGGGTTGAACAGGCGGATTTCCAGATTCTGCTGCTTGCCCAGCATGGTCAGGGTCTGGTCCAGGCCCGCCGTGTTGTTATCGTCGAGCAGCAGGCGCACGCGCACGCCCCGTTCGGCCGCCTGGCGCAAGGCATCGAACAGCAAGGTGCCCGTGATGTCCTTGTGCCAGATGTAGTACTGCACGTCCAGGCTGCGCTGGGCCGCGGCGGCCAGCAGGGCGCGCGCGGCAAACGCATCGCGCCCGTCGACCAGCGGATAGATGCCGGACACGCCCGGATGCTGCGCCACCATGGGCGCAATGGCCGTGGCCAGTTGGGTGTGCGCGGTATCGGTGACGACTTGGGAAGGGACGCGGCCTTCCAGCGAGGGCAGTGAAGCGCAGCCGGCGAGGACGGCGGACAGCAGCAGGGGCAGCAGAGGCAGCAGCCGCAGGCTGGCGCTGCGTGAGGGTAGTGCGGGAACGGGCATGGCGGGCTTTCATCGAGTTGCACGATGTTAGCAGATGCGCATGCCCGCACGCGGGCGCGGTTTTACAGTTGTTCCAGCGCGATCAGTTCTGCCACCGTTTGGCGGCGGCGAATCAAGCGGGATTGCTCCCCATCGACCAGGTATTCGGCCGCATGGGGGCGGCTGTTGTAGTTCGACGACATCGACGCGCCATACGCGCCCGCGCCTTCGAAGACGACGTAGTCGCCCACCTGCGCTGCTGGCAGCAGACGTGTTTCGACCACGCCGCCATCGCGCTGGGTAAACACGTCGCCCGATTCGCACAGGGGGCCGCCGACGACGGTGGCGCATGCGGGGCTGGCGTCCAGCGCGCGGCCGTCATGCGCGATCACCGACATTTCATGGTAGCTGCCGTACATGGCGGGGCGCATCAGTTCATTGAAGCCCGTGTCGAGCAGGGTGAAGTGGTTGCCGCCCATTTGCTTGGTGGCGCGCACTTCGGCCACCAGCAAGCCCGCGTCGGCCACGAGGAAGCGGCCCGGTTCGATTTCCAGGTGCACGGGATGGCCCAAGTGCGCCTCGATCTGCTTGCGTGCCGCATCCCACAGCTGGAAGTAGTGGTCCGTATCGACGGGCTGCTCGCCGTCGCGGTAAGGCACGGACAGGCCGCCGCCCGTGGAAATGGCTTCGATGTCGTGGCCCATGTTCTTGACCAGGTCGACCATGGTGCCGCAGACGGTTTCCAGGTGGCTGTAGTCGACGCCCGAGCCGATGTGCATGTGCAGGCCCACCAGGTGCAGGCCATGCGCGCGGATGACGGCCAGCGCCTCCGGCAGCTCTTCATGCCAGATACCGTGCTTGCTGTTTTCGCCGCCCGTGTTGGTCTTGTTGCTGTGGCCATGGCCATAACCGGGATTGATGCGCAGCCAGACGCGGTGGCCGGGCGACACGGGGCCCAGCTGGCGCAGCATGTCGACGGAGCCGCAATTGACTTCGATTTTTGCCGCCGCCACGCGCGCCAGCGTGGCGCGGTCGAACAGGTCGCAGGTGAACACCACGCCGGCGGCGCCATGCGTTTGCGCCGGCGTAAAGCCTGCCTGCAGCGCGCGTTCGATTTCGCCCAGCGAGACGGCATCCACGTGCACGCCCGCTTCACGCATCAGGGTGAGAAGATGGATGTTCGAATTGGCCTTTTGCGCGAAGCGCACGGTGTCGAACTGCGCCAGTTGGGCGATGCGCGCGCGGATGGTGGCCGCGTCATACACCCACAATGGCGTGCCGTGTTCCTGGGCGAGTTGGGCGAGGGTGGCGTCTGGCACTGGTTTCATGGTGGCTGTCTTTGTCATGTTGTGGGGTGGTGTCGGATTACGCGGGCTTTGCCCGCCAATCCGACCTACGATGCTGGCCATGATGCGGGTTTTTTCGCTAAACATAAAATATCCATTTAAGCTGACCTTATTCATTTATGATATGGACATGACTATCTCCCTGCGCCATATCGAAGTCTTTCGCGCCATCATGACGACGGGCAGCGTGACGGCCGCCGCCGCCATGCTGCACACGTCGCAGCCCACCGTCAGCCGCGAGCTGGCGCGCCTCGAGCATTTGACGGGCTTGACCCTGTTCGAACGCGAGCGGGGGCGGCTGCGTCCGACGGCCCAGGCGCTGCAGCTGTTCGAGGAAGTGCGGCGCGCGTACTTCGGCCTCGAACGCATCGTCAGCACGGCGGCGGCCCTGCGCCAGTTCGACCAGGGGCAGTTGTCGATCGCCTGCCTGCCCGTGTTTTCCCAGTCCTTGCTGCCGCAGGCGTGCAAGCGCTTCGTCGCCGATTTTCCCAAGGTGAGCATCAGCATCACGCCGCAGGAGTCGCCGCTGCTGGAAGAGTGGTTGTCGGCGCAGCGCCACGATATCGGCCTGACGGAAGTGGACAATGCCCCGCCGGGTACGGCGCTCGCCACCCTGATGTCCGTCGATGAAGTGTGCGTGCTGCCCGACGGCCATTCGCTCGCCGGCAAGGCCGTGCTGCAGCCGGCGGACTTCGCGGGCCAGCCTTTCATCAGCCTGGCCGCCGTCGACCCGTATCGCCAGCAGATCGACGCCATCTTCGCGCAGGCCGGCGTGGAGCGGCGCCTGGCGCTCGACACGCACAGCGCCGCTTCCGTCTGCGCGATGGTGCGCGAAGGCGTGGGGCTGGCCATCGTCAATCCGCTCACGGCCCTCGATTATGCGGGGCAGGGCTTGCAGATTCGCCGCTTTGCCGTGTCCTTGCCGTTCACCGTGAATCTGGTCAAGCCTTTGCACCGGCCCTTGTCGCAACTGGTGGCCCTGTTCGAGCAGGCGCTGCATGCGCAGGCGGACGAGGTGAAAAGGCGGCTGCTGACACTATAAGACAAGCCCCTTGAAGGACCGGGGTCAGACCCTCAGGGGAAATGGGACCCAGTGGGCCCCATTTCGATCACGAAGTGACTGACCCCGGGGTTTGCCTTTGGGCTTTGCTTAGGTAGTAAAATGGCGTTTTACTTATTCAAGCCTGATTACTTCGATGACCACAACCGCTACTCCCGTCCGTACCCGTTTCGCTCCCAGCCCGACCGGCTATCTGCATCTGGGCGGCGCCCGCACCGCTTTATACAGCTGGGCGTATGCCCGCCACTTCGGCGGCACCTTCGTGCTGCGCATCGAAGACACGGACGTGGAGCGTTCCACGCCGGAAGCCGTGCAAGCCATCATCGAAGGCATGAAGTGGCTGGGCCTGGACCACGACGAAGGCCCGTTCTACCAGATGCAGCGCATGGACCGCTACCGCGAAGTGGTGGCGCAGATGCTGTCCGAAGGCACGGCATACCACTGCTACTCGTCGCCGGAAGAAGTTGAAGCGATGCGCGAACGCATGCGCGCCGCCGGCGAAAAGCCGCGCTACGACGGCACCTGGCGCCCGGAACCGGGCAAGACCCTGCCGGCCATCCCTGCCGACCGCAAGCCCGTCGTGCGCTTCAAGAATCCGCTCGATGGCGACGTGAGCTGGGACGACGTGGTCAAGGGCACGATCACGATCTCGAACCGCGAGCTGGACGACCTGGTGATCGCGCGTCCGGACGGCACGCCGACGTACAACTTCTGCGTGGCCGTCGATGACTGGGACATGCAGATCACCCACGTGATCCGCGGCGACGACCATGTCAACAACACCCCGCGCCAGATCAATATCCTGCGCGCCATCGGCGCACCGCTGCCGCTGTACGGCCACCTGCCGATGATCCTTGGTGCGGATGGCGAAAAGCTGTCGAAGCGCCACGGCGCCGTCAGCGTGATGGATTACCCGGCGCAAGGCTTCCTGCCGGAAGCGATGCTGAACTACCTGGCGCGCCTGGGCTGGAGCCATGGCGACGATGAAGTGTTCTCGACCGAGCAGTTCTGCCAGTGGTTCAACCTGAACCACCTGTCCAAGTCCGCCGCCCAGTTCAACAATGAAAAACTGGCCTGGCTGAACAACCACTATATCAAGCAGGCCGACAACACGCGTCTGGCAGACCTGGCGCGTCCGCAAATGGTCGCTGCCGGCGCCGTCTTCGAAGGTGCGCCGGACCTGGCGCAAGTGCTGGGCATGATGAAAGAGCGCGCCAACACGGTCAATGAACTGGCCGCCGCTTCGATACTGTTCTTCCGCGAGCCGCAGCCGGAAGCGGAACTGGTGGCGCAGCACATCACGGATGCCATCAAGCCCGTGCTGGCGCAATTCGCCGAGCGTATCGCTACGGTGGAGTGGAGCAAGGAAGCCGTGGCCGCCATGATCAAGGAAGTGCTGGCCGCCAACACCATCAAGATGCCGCTGCTGGCCATGCCTTTGCGTTTGATTTTGACGGGCCAGTTGCAGACCCCGGCCATCGATCAGGTCGTGGTGATCTTCGGCCGCGACACCGTGCTGGCGCGCCTGGCAAAGTGGCTGTAATCGCCGCTCTTAAATACGCGTAAAAATACGGTGCGGAAACCGCCTCTATGAAAAGTTGCTCATAGACGAAAAAGGGTATTTGCAGAGTGAAACTTCTTTGCTATACTCTTGTTTCTGCACCAACGGGGGTATAGCTCAGCTGGGAGAGCGCTTGCATGGCATGCAAGAGGTCAGCGGTTCGATCCCGCTTACCTCCACCAGCAGCAAAATCGCAGTCAGGTTTTGTTAGTCGTTGAAGTGGTGCAGATGTTGTTTGGAAGTTCCGCGGTCCCCATCGTCTAGAGGCCTAGGACATCACCCTTTCACGGTGAGTACAGGGGTTCGAATCCCCTTGGGGACGCCAGGTTGTTGTGGTATAGTAGTGGCAGTTGTTTGTACTGATTGTTGTAAGTTCAGGCCCGTAAAAACGGAACCTGGATGGAAAGCAAGTAGTAAAACAAAGTCGCCAAGTGCGGCTTTTATTATTTCTGCGCCCGGGGGGTATAGCTCAGCTGGGAGAGCGCTTGCATGGCATGCAAGAGGTCAGCGGTTCGATCCCGCTTACCTCCACCAACAGCGCAGACGTAAAGAAGTAAATGTAGTGCCGAGGTCCCCATCGTCTAGAGGCCTAGGACATCACCCTTTCACGGTGAGTACAGGGGTTCGAATCCCCTTGGGGACGCCAGTTCAGTCTGGTGTTGTAGTAAAGAAGTAGCAGTGTTTCTGCGCCCGGGGGGTATAGCTCAGCTGGGAGAGCGCTTGCATGGCATGCAAGAGGTCAGCGGTTCGATCCCGCTTACCTCCACCAAAAGCGCAGAAACAGGTAGTGAATAAATCAAAGTCGCCTCGAGCGGCTTTTTTTATTTTGGCGAAGTATTTCCGCCATACCCTCAGGGGAATATGGCTAAGCTGTTAGCGCGCTTGCATGGCATGCAAGAGGTCAGCGGTTCGATCCCGCTTACCTCCACCAACAGCGCAGAAACAGGTAGTGAATAAATCAAAGTCGCCTTGAGCGGCTTTTTTTATTTCTGTGCCCCGTCCTGGAGTGGGGCGTAGGTCGGATTAGTGCAGCGTAATCCGACAGCACCATCGGCCTAACTCGGCATCCATAAGTCGCTTATGCGGCTTTTTTTGCGCTTGCTGAAATCGCAATAACGCAGTATTGCCATATCGCACGAGCATCTTCTGCCCCATAGCGAGAACCCTGCAAATAAGATGCAAAATAAAACCCCCGGCAGTTGATTTCGTGAATCACTCCATGCTATACTTCGCGCACGCTTTTTTGAGGGGCTAAGCAAAGCCTTCAGCGAAGAGTCCGCTGAGAGTAAAGCCAGCACAGGTCCCCATCGTCTAGAGGCCTAGGACATCACCCTTTCACGGTGAGTACAGGGGTTCGAATCCCCTTGGGGACGCCAGGATTTCGTTGTAAAGTAAGAGTGCAGTGCTGAACGGGCCTGACAAGTCAGGCTTTTTTTGTTTCTGCAATATTGCTGCAGTACCGGGTCAGGATGCAAAGTAGCGCATTCAGGACAGATTTCTGTCCCCATCGTCTAGAGGCCTAGGACATCACCCTTTCACGGTGAGTACAGGGGTTCGAATCCCCTTGGGGACGCCAGATTCGCAAGCAGTAAGACAAGCAACAGGTCGGGATGCAGAGCAGCGCATTCAGGACAGATTTTCTGTCCCCATCGTCTAGAGGCCTAGGACATCACCCTTTCACGGTGAGTACAGGGGTTCGAATCCCCTTGGGGACGCCAGACCGGCTGAATCAGCCAACAACAAAGCCGCCTGGTAACAGTGCGGCTTTTTTGTTATGGGCTGCCATGTCACGTTTTTCTCTTTTCCTTTGAATATGCCATTAGCTACCGATCGCGCGCCATCCCTGGCCATCTTCTGCAAAGTCGTCGACAACTACGGCGATATCGGCATTTGCTGGCGCCTCGCGCGGCAGTTGGGTGGCGAGCACGGCGTAGCCGTCACCCTGTGGGTCGACGATCTTGTCAGCTTTCAGCGCATTTGCCCCGTGATCGACGTGGCAGTTGAGGCGCAGCAAGTGTCCGGCGTCACGATACGCCACTGGCGCGGCCAGGATGGTGTATTTGTGCCCGCCGATATCGCCGATATCGTCATCGAGTTTTTTGCCTGCGACATTCCGCCCGGCTATATCGCCGCCATGGCGCAGTGTTCGCCGCAGCCCGTGTGGCTGAACCTGGAAGGCTTGACAGCGGAAGAGTGGGTCGAGGGCTGCCATGCGCTGACGTCGCCGCGCCACGGCATGATCAAGCATTTCTTCTTCCCCGGCTTCACGGATAAAACGGGTGGCTTGCTGCGCGAAGCGGCGCTCGACGAGCAGCGGCTGGCGTTCCAGTCCGATGCCGCCGCCATGGCGGCATTCCTCGGGCAATTCGGCGTGACGGCGGCGGACATGCGCGCCTTGAAAGTGTCGCTGTTCTGCTATCCATCCGCTCCCGTCGCCGAGCTGTTTGCTGCCTGGCAGGCGGGCAGCGAGCCGATCACCTGCCTGGTGCCGGAAGGCGTCGCGTTCGATGCCGTTCAAGCGTTTATCGGCGACGATGCAGCGGTGCCCGGTGCGGCGCGCACGCACGGCGCGCTTACCGTGCGCGTGCTGCCTTTCGTGCCGCAAGACGATTACGACCGCCTGCTGTGGGCTTGCGACGTGAACCTGGTGCGCGGCGAGGACTCGTTCGTGCGCGCGCAATGGGCCGGTCAGCCGTTTCTCTGGCATATCTATTTGCAGGATGAAAACTTGCATCACGTGAAATTGCGCGCCTTCCTGCAGCGCTATGCGGCGGATGCGGACGGTCCCATCGACAGCCTGGTGCAGGCGGCGCTGGCCTGGAATGGCGCCAGTGCGGACGCCTTGCCGTGGGCCCGGCTGTGGCCCGCATTGCAGGCCGATCTGCCGCGCATCCGGGCGCGCACACAGGCCTGGCAGCGGCAGATGCAGGCTAATGGCGATCTGGCAAGTAACCTGCTGGGGTTCGCTGGCGCGACGAGATAGGCGCTTGCCCAAAATTAAGGTAAAATGCCCGGTTATTTCTAACGTATTTTTAACCGATCAAACGCAAGCTTGCGGCGCTGATGGCGCACAGGCGGCAGATGGTCTTCATGCAACCCACTTTTTACGTACATTCCTATGAAACCCGCAAAAGAAATTCGTGTTGGCAATATCATCATGGTCGACAGCAAGCCTATGATCGTGTTGCGTTCTGATGTCAACGGTTCGAGCCGCACGGGCTTCACCTACAAATGGAAGATGAAAAATCTTCTGACGAACACCCCGATGGAAAACGTGTTCCGCGGCGACGACAAGTTCGACGTTGTTGTTCTGGATAAAAAGCCAGTGACGTATTCGTACTTCGCCGACCCGCTGTTCGTGTTCATGGACACCGAGTACAACCAGTACGAAATCGAAGAAGAAAACCTGGGCGAAGCGCTGAACTACCTGAAAGATGGCATGGAATGCGAAGCCATTTTCTACGACGGCAAAGCTATCTCCGTTGAACTGCCTACGACCATCGCCCGTCAAGTGGTGTACTCGGAGCCAGCGGTCAAGGGCAACACCTCGGGCAACGTCCTGAAAGAAGCCAAGATCGAAAACGCCATCGACGCGCACCGCCACACCGTGCAAGTGCCGCTGTTCGTGGCACAGGACGACGTCATCGAAATCGACACCCGCACCAACGAATACAAGCGTGTCGTACGCAACTGATTTGCTCCAGTACTGGACCATCAAGAAACGCTGCCTTCGGGCGGCGTTTTTTTTGCTTGGAAAATAATTCCTTATCACAACTATTAACTTGCAAGGACTGCTATGCTATGGCTAGCACATTATTGCGTTAGAAACACTGAGGTTTCCTGGAGATACGATGCAGCGCAGTCAGATGTTACGCAGTGGCGCGTCCCGGAGCGTGCCGCGCCCCGTACTGGCCCGTGCCACGGCGCCGGCCAGTCCCATGGCCCATCTGCTCGACGCCGGCGTCTTGCCGCAACAGCAGATGATGCAGGCAGGCAAACTCAGTTCCCATGCGCTGACGTCGCAGTACCTGGCCCGCATCCGCTCTCTGTGCAGCATCGGCGCGCGCGCCTATCCCGGCATTGAAATCAATCCCGACGCCTTGAAAATCGCCTTGGAAATGGACCGCGAGCGGCAAGTGCACAAGGTGCGCGGCCCCTTGCACGGCATCCCCGTCGTCTTGCGCGACAACATCGCCACGGGCGACCGCATGAAGACGCGCACGCAGGCGCCGCTGGCCACGCATGCCAGCTGCGATTCCTTCGTGGCGGCGCGCTTGCGCGCGGCCGGCGCCGTCATCATCGGCAAAAGCAATTTGCGCCAGTGGGCCGCCGTCAGCGTGCCGCATGCCAGTGCCAGCTGGGCCGGGCTCACCATCCTGGCCGTCGACAGCGCGGCGGATGGCTCCATCGTCGCGCCGGCTTCAAACTGCGGCCTGGTTGCCATCAAGCCCACAGGCAGGGCCGCAGGCGGGCAGGGGGGCGAGCCGGCCACTGCCGGACCGATGGCGCCCAGCGTGCGCGAGGCGGCTTGGCTGCTTGCCGCCTTGAGCGGCGAGCGCCTGGCCGATGGCGTGGTGTTCGATGCCGCCGGCTTGCGCGGGCGCCGCATCGGCGTGGCGCGCAGCCTGTTCGGCCTGTGCGCCGGCACCGATGCCCTGATCGAGCAGGCGCTGAACGTGTTGCGCGAGCAGGGCGCGGAACTGATCGAATTGCCGCCCGCGTCGGGGCCGGGCGGCATCGACGCGCTGCTGCGCTCGGATGGCCTCGATGCGCTGGTGGGGCCGACTTGCCATGGCGTAGCGCAGCCGCAGTCCGACTTGCCGCACATCACGGTGCCTGCCGGCGTGCTCGGGGGCTTGCCGGTCGGCTTGTCCTTCATCGGTCCTGCCCACGGCGAGAAGCCGCTCATTGCGATGGCGTATGCCTACGAGCAGGCGACTTTGCACCGGCGTACGCCCGCACTGCCATCGAGCATCACCCTGGCGCTGCGCCGACCATGATGATTCTTTCGTTTTCTTTCGATAAACTATGCTTGCAACCTTGCTGCTGAGTGCGGCCGTGGCCGCCACCCCGACTCCTTTCGATGCCGAACAGCTGTCCGGCAGCTGGTCCGACAGCGTGAATACAAATAGTGTGTGCGAAGAAGCGCGCCACTTCACGCGCATGCAGCTGTCTGACGACCATCAGCGGCTGGCGATCTTCAACGACCGCACGTGGAAAAGCAAGCTGGGCGAAACCAACCGCTTTGCCGCGACGGTGGTGGCGGAAACGGAGCGTAGCCTGACGTTACGCTATGACAATGAAACCCGCCTCAATGCCGCCGGCAAACTGGTGGAATGGCAATTGATCATCGTCGCGCCCGGCGTGTACCGCTGGCGCGAGACGGGCTGGCCCGAAGGCAAGGTCAACGGAGTGGTCGGCATCCGCTGTTCTCCCTGAAGCGCGCACAAGCATGCCATTCTGCTATGCTTTCAGCATTATTCGATATTGTTAGGAAATTGCATGTCCGCACGTTTGCTCCTGCCCCTGTTCCTGGGCGCTGCCGTGGCGCTGGCCGCCATGCCGGCGCAGGCCCGTACGCCGAGGCTGTCGCTGATCGAGCAGGCGCAAAGTTGCGACGGCGGCGCTACCTGTCCGTATTTCCCGGATGTCTACAAGGCGGATTACGCCTTTCGCAAGGCTTTTAATGTCGGCTTGAAAAAGGCGGGCCTGAAGCGGCAGCGCTGGGTGCCCGATGGCGTGGCCAGCCCGCTCAAGCCGATCGAGATCGACGGCAAGGCGCGCCTGCTGAGCAGCGTCTGCGAACCGCACAATTGCGGCCACCGCTATTCGATTTTGTACGACCCGGCCGCGCGCAGCATGACGGGCGTGTACATGGGTAGCGATGGCAAGGGCGGCGTGCGCACCGTCTACTTCGGCGAGCCCAGCATCGCAGAAGCCGAACTGCTGTACAAGAACTGATGCACGCGTCACTGCACATTTCCAGCGAGCGCGACGAACTGGACGTGCCCATGATTCACCGCTACCTGAGCGAGCAGTCGTACTGGAAGCGCGGCGTGGCAATCGACACGGTGCGCAAGGGGATCGCCAATGCGCTGTGTTTCGGCGGCTATGTGGATGGACAGCAAGTGGCGTTCGCCAGGGTCGTCACCGACTACACGGATTTTGCGTACCTGCGCGACGTGTTTGTGTTGCCGCAATACCAGGGGCGCGGATATGGCAAGCAGATGGTGGCCGCCGTACTCGGCGATGATCGCTTGTGCGATGTCGCCTGGATGCTGGGCACCGACGATGCGCACGGCCTGTATGCTGGCTTTGGTTTTACGCCGCTGGAGGCGCCGCAAAAGTACATGCGCCGCCCGGCACCAGTAAAATTATCAAAAGAATAGTTGATTCCATAAAAACTATTGATATTGTCGTATCATATTAATATTGCCTTGATAATGACAATATGTCATTATGCGCGCTCTGCTGCGATTGCGCAGCCGTACTTTGCTGGTGTTTTGCCTTGCCATCGCCATACGGTGAGGGCGAGCTGAATGAGCGGTCTGACTGGTCGTCCCCTGGGTACGTTTTTTCGACAATGTAAAGGAATACATCATGAAACAATATGGCGCCGAATTTCTCGGCACGTTTTGGCTGGTACTGGGCGGTTGCGGCAGCGCCGTTCTGGCCGCGGCCTTCCCTGGTCTTGGCATCGGCTTTGTCGGCGTGGCGCTGGCGTTTGGCCTGACGGTGCTGACCATGGCTTACGCCATCGGCCACATCTCGGGCTGCCACCTGAATCCTGCCGTCTCGATCGGCCTGTGGGCCGGCGGCCGCTTTCCCGCCAGCCAACTGTTGCCATACATCATCGCGCAAGTGCTGGGCGCCATCGTGGCCGGCGGCGTGCTGTACGTGATCGCCAGCGGCCAGGCCGGTTTCGATGTGAGCAAGGGCTTTGCCTCGAACGGTTTCGGCGCCCACTCGCCGGGCGGCTATTCGATGCTGTCGGCGCTGGTCATTGAAATCGTGCTGACGATGTTCTTCCTGATCGTCATCCTGGGCGCCACCGACAAGCGCGCACCGGCCGGCTTCGCCCCGCTGCCGATCGGCCTGGCGCTGACCCTGATCCACCTGATCAGTATCCCCGTCACCAATACCTCCGTCAACCCGGCCCGCAGCACGGGCGTGGCCCTGTACGTGGGCGACTGGGCGACGAGCCAGCTGTGGCTGTTCTGGCTGGCACCGATCATCGGCGCCTTGCTGGGTGCGCTGGCCTACCGCCTGATTGCTGGCGAAAAAGAGTAGGCCGGCTTGGCCCGCAGGGCGTAAGCCGACAATACCGGCAACGCAGCTTGTCGGCTTACGCGCGGCGTTGCCACGCTAAGCCGACCTACGCGGCTGGCCTACCGCCTGATTGCCGGCAAACGATTTGACGAAAGCAGCCCACGGGCTGCTTTTCTTGTTTACTCCGCGGCGCGCCACTCGCTCAGGTAGTGCTGCGGCGTGCGACCCAGGATGCGGCGGAACATGGCGCTGAAGGCGCTGGGGCTGGCGTAGCCCAGCGCATAGGCGATGGCGGCCACGCCTTCGCCCCGGTCCAGGCGGCAGAAGGCCTCGGCCAGGTGGACTTGCTGCAGCCATTGGCGGTAGTGCAGACCCGTTTCCTTGGGGAATAAACGGATCAGGGTGCGCGCGCTGGCGCCCGCATCCTGCGCCCAGTCCTCGATGCTGCGCCGGCTGCCGGGCGCGTCCATGATGGCCGAGCACACGGCCACCAGGCGGCGGTCGCGCGGCCACGGTATGGCGAGGGGCACGGTATCGGCCGCCGCCAGTTCCGACAGGATCAGGTGCGCCAGCCAGTCGCCGCGGCCCTCTAGCGCATATTCGACCGGTTCGGCCAGCAAGGCCAGGATCAGTTCGCGCAGCAGCCGGCTCACTTCCAGCACCTTGCAATCGGCACCATATCGGGCCGCCACCTGTGCGTCGATGTACACGGTACGCATGCTCAGTTCGCTCAAGATGTGGACTTCATGCACGATGCCCACGGGGATCAGCAGGGCGCGCCGCGGCGGCAACATCCACACGCCGTGCTCGGTGGACACGCGCATAACGCCTTCCGTCGCATACAGCAGTTGCGCCCGCACATGGCTGTGCGGCGCCGTGTAGTCGCCCGCCGCATATTGCCGCGACATGGCCGTCACGGGGCGCGGCACGTGCTGGTAATCGTGCGAGCTGGTGCTGCGGCTGAACGGCACGCCATCGGGGTGGGTCTGGACGAGGGGTTGGGTGTACATGCTGGTCGTTGGATGCGCTCTTAATTGTCACCTAGTTGTCACTTGGGCGACGATTATTGGAAGTTATCAGTTCAGTGACCATACTATACTGGCTTCTTTGCCGGGCCGCCCGCCGAGCCCGATTATTGCGGATGACACATGCACACAACCACAACTGCTCCAGCATTGGCCAAGTCCGTGCCGGCGGCTCCTTCGCTTCATAGTTCCCAACAACAATCCGGTCTGGCCATGCACATCCTGGGCGCCGTCGCCTTCGTGCATTTGCTCAATGACTTGATCCAGGCATTATTGCCGTCGATTTATCCGATGCTGAAAGCCGAGTTTTCACTCAGTTTTACCCAGGTCGGCCTCATAACCCTGACGTTCCAGTGCACGGCTTCCTTGCTGCAGCCCTGGATCGGCTTGTACACGGACCGCCGTCCGCTGCCATTCCTGCTGCCCGTCGGCATGTGCTTTACCCTGGCCGGCGTGCTGATGCTGTCCGTCGTCTCGACCTTTCCCACCTTGCTGATCGCCTCGGGCCTGATCGGCGTCGGTTCCTCGACCTTCCACCCGGAAGCGTCGCGCGTGGCGCGCATGGCCTCGGGCGGGCGCTACGGCTTTGCCCAGTCGCTGTTCCAGGTGGGCGGCAATGTCGGTTCCGCGCTGGGGCCGCTGCTGGCGGCCGCCGTCATCGTCAACCGTGGCCACGGCAATATCGCCTGGTTCAGCCTGCTGGCCGTGCTGGCCATCGGCGTGCTGTACAAGGTCAGCCACTGGTACAGCGGCCACCTGGCCAGCTTCAAGCCGAAGGCGGGCGGCCATGGGCCGAACTTGTCGCGCAACAAGGTGATGGGGGCGCTGGGCGTGCTGGCCCTGCTGGTGTTTTCGAAGTACATCTACATGGCCAGCCTGTCGAGCTACTACACGTTTTACCTGATCGACAAATTCCACCTGTCGCTTGGCGATGCCCAGCTGTATTTGTTCCTGTTCCTCGCCGCCGTGGCGGCCGGCACCTTCATGGGCGGCCCCATCGGCGACCGCATCGGCCGCAAGCGCGTGATCTGGATTTCCATCCTGGGCGCCGCGCCATTTACCCTGCTGCTGCCCTACGTCGACCTGTTCTGGACGGCCGTGCTGACGGTGATCATCGGTTTCGTGATTTCATCAGCGTTTTCCGCCATCGTCGTTTTCGCGCAGGAACTGGTGCCGGGCAAGGTGGGCATGATCGCGGGGATTTTCTTTGGCCTGATGTTCGGCGTGTCCGGCATCGCCGCCGCTGCCATGGGCCACCTGGCCGACGTGGCGGGCATCGCCTATGTGTACAAAATCTGCTCCTACCTGCCGCTGCTGGGCATATTGACGGTGCTGCTGCCGCATATCGAGCAGGCGAAAAAATAAGCCAGCGCCGCGGGAGGGCTTGACGGCCCGCCCGCGCGCATGCGATATTGTCTCCATGATCTCTTCCATCCTCCCTCCAGTCCTTGCATACCGCGCCGCCGCTGCGCTGTGTCCGTGTACCTGGCTTCGCGAGGATGCGGCCCGGCGCCGTTAAACTTTTTACTCCTCATTCCGATGGCCACAGCGTTGAAAAACCTGTGGCCATTTTCTTTTTCCGCAACGCGCATGAAAGCCCCGCATGACACTTCATTTGTACGACACGTATAGCCGCAGCCTGCGGCCCTTCGAAACCATCGCCCCGGGCCAGGCGGGCCTGTATGCCTGCGGTCCCACCGTCTACGATTACGCGCACATCGGCAACCTGCGCACCTATCTGTTCGTCGACGGCTTGCGCCGTGCGCTCGAATTCAATGGCTTGCAGGTGCGCCACGTGATGAACATCACGGACGTCGGTCATCTGACGTCGGATGCGGACAGCGGCGATGACAAGATCGAGGCGCGCAGCGCCCGCAGCGGCAAGTCCGCCTGGGACATCGCTGCCGAATTTACGCGCGCGTTCGAGGGCGATCTGCAGCAGCTCAATATCCTGCCGCCCACCGTCTGGTGCCGCGCCACGGACCACATCGCGGAGCAGATCGCCTTCATTCTCGACCTGGAAGCGAAAGGCTATACCTACCGCACGGACGACGGGATCTATTTCGACACGAGGCGCCAGGACAGCTATGGAAAACTGGCGCGCCTGAACCGCGACGGCCTGCAGGCGGGCAAGCGCGTGGACCTGGGAGAGAAACGCGACATCTGCGACTTCGCACTGTGGAAGTTCAGCGGCGTGCCGGGACAGCGGCAAATGGAGTGGGACAGCCCGTGGGGCCTGGGTTTCCCGGGCTGGCACATCGAATGCTCGGCCATGGCGGAAAAGCACTTGGGGACATATTTCGACATCCATTGCGGCGGCGAGGATCACGTGGCCGTCCACCACAGCAACGAGATCGCACAAACGGAAGCGCGCCACGGCACGCGCCTGGCCAACTTCTGGCTGCACGGCGCTTTCCTGAAAACACAGGATGCGAAGATGTCGAAATCGTCGGGCGGCTTTTTACGCTTGCAAAGCCTGGTGGAGCAGGGCATCGATCCGCTGGCCTACCGCTACCTGTGCCTGGGCGCCCACTACCGCAGCAGCCTCAATTTCACGGATGAAGCGCTGCGCGCCGCCAGCAGCGGTTTGGCGCGCCTGCGCGTCAGCGTGCATGGCCTTGGCGAAGCACAGGGAGAGGCTGATCCCTCGTGGCTGGCGCGCTTTGCGGCGCAGGTCAACGATGACCTGAACTTTCCGCGCGCCCTGGCCGTGGCCTGGGAACTGCTGAAAAGCGAGTTGCCGGACGCCGTCAAAAAGGCCACCATGGCCCGCTTCGATGCGGCCCTGGGGCTCGATCTGCTGGCCTGGCAGCCGGCGCAAGTAGATGTGCCGCAGCCCGTGCAGGCGTGGATGGCGGAACGGGCCATCGCCCGCGCGCAGCGCCAGTGGGCCGAGGCGGACCGCTTGCGCGCACTGGCGCGCGCGGCCGGCTATGACATCGACGATACGCCGCAGGGGCAACAGGCGCGGCCTTTGTGAAGATGTCCGGCATAATGGCCGCTTGATGACACTGGAGATGCCGTGAAGCGCCGTTTGCTGCTATTGAGTTGTTGCCTTGCCTTTTCTGCCGCCCGGGCGGCCAGCGAATGCCCGGGCTTTCCCGCGCTGGCCACTTCCAGCGAGACGCTGCTGGCGCAAGTGCGCGCGCTGCCGCCCGTCGGCATCGACCGCGAACGGCAGGCGTGCGCGCCGGCGACCGTCATCGATTTTGCCTACAGCGGCGGGGTGCTGTGCAGTTTTGGCAGTGAAGTGGAGGCGGCGACATCCGCCGTCACGCGCCTGGCCGATGGCGGTGAACTGGTCGAATACCTGTATCTGTTCCCGTATGCGCCGGCCACGCATGCGCGCTTGCTGGTGCTGCTGGCCGCGCGTTTTACACCTGTCGACAGGGCGGCCTGGCCCGCCTTCCTGCAGGGGGGCAGGCCGGGCAAGGAAACCACGGCCCTGTTCACGCATGGCGGCTTTTATATCTCGCTGGGCAAGCCCACCGAAGGCGATCCTGCTGAATGGTATTCGAATGTGATCTTTGAAAAGATGGACAAGCCTGCGCTGGGCGTGCGCAAGGTCTGCAAGGAAGCTGGCGATGGCTGAAGCGGATGCCTTTCCGGCCGCATTGGCCGGCACTGTGGCGCAGCTGTTGCCTGCGCTGGGCAGTAACCACGCACACCCGCCATTTGCCGTGCGCCAGGATGGCGAGACTTTGCTGATCCCGACGCGCACGTATTACGATAGCGAGCGGCTGCTGGCTTGTACGCGGCTGCCCGGCGATGCGGGCGTGATTGCCCTGTGCCTGGGCGCGCGCCACCATGACGGCCATGTGCGCGAAGCGTGTGCAAGGCAGCTGTTGCTGCAGGAGCGGGCGTGGACGGTGCCGTTTGTCGTGCACCTGTGCGGCGAATACGTGCTGGAGATTGTCGAGATAATTGGCGCGGCGCTGCCGGCCTGGAATACGCAGGCGCTGGCGCGCTACCTGCGGGAGAACCCCGCCTATGTGGACACGCTGGAGCGGCGCACGATCAGTTACTGGAGCTGCTACTACCGCGGGCGCCATCCCGCGTGGGATAGCTACCCGGGACGCAGGACCATGGCGGCCCTGCGTGCATTGCAGCAGCTTACGCCTCGATAAAGCGCATCTTGAAGCTGCGGCCCTTGATATTGCCGAAGTCGCGGCCCAGGGTATTGCCCGCGTTCAGGCGCTTGAAGGCCGCTTCGGCCACCTTGCGGTCCAGCGCCACGTAGGTCATGAACTCGAACACGTTGATCTTGCCCACCTGCTCCTTGGTGAGGCCCGCGTCGCCCGTCAGCGCGCCCAGCAAGTCGCCCGGGCGCAGCTTGTCCTTCTTGCCGCCCATGATGCACAGGGTGACCATCGGCGCCGGCAGCACCTCCATGCCGTCATCTTCCGCCAGTTCCTTCAGGTCGTGCCATTCGGCAGCGCTGTTCTGGTATTGCTCGATCAGCTTGACCCATTTTTTCTCGTTCGGCGCGCACAGCGACAGGGCCAGGCCCTTCTTGCTGCCGCGCCCCGTGCGGCCGATGCGGTGGATGTGTACTTCCGTGTCCTTCGACACGTCGACGTTGATCACGGCGCCCAGGTCGGAAATATCGAGGCCGCGCGCGGCCACGTCGGTGGCCACCAGCACGGAGCAGCTGCGGTTGGCGAACAGCACGAGGATTTCATCGCGCTCGCGCTGTTCCAGCTCGCCGTACAGGGCCAGCGCGGAAAAGCCTTGCTGGCGCAGCTCGTCGGCCAGTTCGCGGCAATGCACCTTGGTGTTGCAGAAGGCCAGCGTGGATTCCGGCTTGAAGTGTTTGAGCAGTTTGCCGACGGCGCTATTGCGCTCGTCGAAGCCGATTTCATAGAAGCGCTGCTCGATCTTGTCGTTGTCGTGCTGCGCCTCGACCGTCACTTCCAGCGGATTGACGAGGAACGACGCCGTGGCGCGGCGGATGTCTTCAGGGTACGTGGCCGAGAACAGCAGGGTCTGGCGACGCGCCGGGCAGGCGCTGACGATGCCGGCGATTTCTTCGTAAAAGCCCATGTCCGTCATGCGGTCCGCTTCATCGAGCACCAGCGTTTGCACGTGATTCAGGTTGATGGTGCCGCGGCCCAGGTGGTCGCGCAAACGGCCCGGCGTGCCGACGACGATGTGCGCGCCGTGTTCCAGCGAAGCGATTTGCGGGCGCATCGGCGCGCCGCCCGTCAGGGTCAGGATCTTGATGTTGCCAGCCGCGCGGGCCAGGCGGCGCAGTTCATTGGCCACCTGGTCGGCCAGTTCGCGCGTGGGGCACAGCACCAGGCCCTGCACGGCAAACCAGGCCGGATTGAGCTTGTGCAGGATGCCGATGCCGAAGGCGGCCGTCTTGCCGCTGCCCGTTTTCGCCTGGGCGATCAGGTCGCGGCCATCGAGTACCGCCGGCAGGCTTTGCGCCTGGATGGTGGTCATCTCGTGGTAGCCGAGCGAATCCAGGTTGGCCAAAAAGGCGGGCGTCAGCGGCAGGCTGGAAAAAGAAGTGGTGGCGGATGTGGTGTTCATAAGGGCGGAGCCGGTAAAAAGCGGGTGGATGGGCACAGTCTACAGGCGTTATACGCCCTTGTGCGGATGGTTGTGGAAGCTGGCGGCAAACGGCCGCCGGCGTTGGTGTACTAGTTGTCGGGCGCCCAGATGGGCAAGCCGGTCAGATCGAGGCCGGCGTCGCGCGTCCATACGGGCAAGCCCGTGGCGTCGGTCGGCTCCAGCAATTCGAGCTGCACCTGCTTCAAAGCCACCTTGCGCGCGCGCGTGCGGCGTTGCGGTTCCGGCGCCGGCTCAGGCGCCTCGTGCGCTGGCGGCGGGCCGAAACCGGGCAAGTCGATGGTGGCGTTGTCTTTTTTATCTCTCATTTCTGAACCTCTGGTCCCTGGCCGCGAAAACATGGCGCCGGGGAGCGGGCAAAAAGCTGTCCGCGATGTGAATACTCTGTACGCTTCGTCCACAAAACAAAAGCCCGGCTACTGGAGTCGGGCTCATTGTTGGAACAACCGTCAGGAATACCTGTCCTGCGGATTTAAGTGCGGCACGCAGTGTATCACAGGCGTGCCGCATTGTGGGTGGCTTAGCGGAAGCTCAGAGCGCCCGTCAGGTCGCCCGGCGGCAGCGCGCCGCGCGACGCAAAGGCGTCGTTGCGCACTTTCAAGCCTTCGAGCAGCGGCAGGTCGTGCAGGCGCGTAATCAGGCGCAGGATCGACGTGGTGTCATAAAAACTGTGGTCGACGGCGCCTTTCTTCGCGTATGGCGAGACGACGATGGCGGGAATGCGCGTGCCCGGACCCCAGCGGTCGCCTTTCGGCGGCGCCACGTGATCCCACCAGCCGCCGTTTTCATCGAACGTGATCACGACGATCATGTCCTTCCACTGCGGCGATTCCTTCAAATGCTGGATGACGTTGGCCACGTGCTGGTCGCCCGATTCGATATCGGAATAGCCGGCGTGCAGGTTCAGATTGCCCTGCGGCTTGTAGAAGGTCACGGCCGGCAGCTTGCCCGCCACGGCGGCGGCGAGGAATTTGTTCGAGATCGGGCTGTCGCCTGTGCCGCCGTCGCGCAGGTGCTCGGCGCGCGCGGCCGTGCCTGGCGCGAACTGCTTGAAGTAGTTCAGCGGCTGGTGGTGGAACTGGAAGTTCGGCTTGCTGCCGCCGCCTTTTTGGTCGAGCGCCGCTTGCCAGCCGCCGCCATACCACGCCCAGCTGACACCCTTGCGCGACAGCAGGTCGCCGATGGTGTCATAGGTTTGCGGCGGCAGGGTGTTCGCGTCGGCCGGGTCGGCATGCAGCGGGTCGCCGTCGAAGGCGGGGCGGATGTAGCTCGGCTGATATGGCGGTGCCATGGTGTTGACGGCATAGCCGTCCGGCGTGATGGCGCCGTCGTTCACATATTTCGGCTTGCCGTCCAGCGCCGAGGCGGGGCAGTCGGGCGAGATCGCCAGGCGCACGCCTTGCGGGCCGTCGGACAGCACGGCGATTTTTTTCTTCGCCGCCGTTTCGGCCGCGTTGAAGTATTCGTTGGCGCGGCCCGTGACGAGGAACTGGTGGTTCATATAGGAGCCGCCGAAGGCCGCCATGAAGAAGTTGTCGCACAGCGTGTATTGCTCGGCGATCTGCCACAGGTTCAGGTTTTTCGACGTTTCGCCGTAGTGGCCCATCACCAGGCCGCCGCTGTCGGCCCACGCGGCAAAGCCGTCGTTCTTGCCGCCGTTGATCTGCATCTGGTTGTTATAGAAGCGGTGTACGAGGTCGCGCGTGATGATGCTCTCGGGCAGGGGTTTGCCGGCCGCGTCGCTCAATTTGTAGGGCGCGTTGGGCAGGCCGGAAATCTGGTCTTCCTTGATCAGGTAATCGGTGCCGCCGATATTTTGCTGGTTCGGCACGAGGCCGCCCCAGATCTTCGGCAGGGTGGCCAGCGGCTTGCCGTCGCGGTCCAGCTGCTGCGCCTGTTCCGCCGTGACGGCGGACAGGGGCGCGCTGGTGCCGGGGAAGTTGGCGAACAGGTTGTTGAAGCTGCGGTTTTCCAGGTAGATCACGACCACGTTCTTGACGTGCGCCTTGAGTTTCGCGTCGAGCGAACCCTTGGCGATGGTCTTTTTGGCGGGCGCGGCGTCGGCCAGCGCCGGCAGGCTGGCGGCCAGGCCGACTGCGGAAGCAGCCTGGAAAATGCGCCGGCGCGAGGGATTGGCGGGTTGGTCGGCCGGATCGGCTGGCAGGGCGGGGGCGAGGTCCTTCACACATTCTCCTTGGGTGTCTCTATGGGCACGGGCGTTGGCGGCAATGGCCGGCAACGCCCGTGAAGCGGGAAAATTGTATCACCGGCCCTGCGCCGGTGTGAAATGCTAGAACTGGTAACGCACGCTCAGCGCCACCTTGCGCGCCGGACCATACATGCCCGAGTACCACCAGTCCGACACGGAAGCCGTGTATTTTTTGTCGAACAGGTTGGCCACGTTGACGGTGGCAGACAGCTTGTCGTTGACGTCGTAGCGCGCCATCAGGCTGGCCACCGAGTACGCCTTCTGTTCCCAGTGCATGGTGCTGTTGATCTGCCACGCGTCGATGTCCGAATACACGCGGCTTTGCCAGTTCACGCCGCCGCCGATGGTCAGGCGATTGAGGTCGCCGGGCAGGCGGTAGGTGGTCCACAGTTTCACCAGGTGGCGCGGGAAGGTGGTCAGGATGGCCTTGCCGGCATTGTTTTCCGTCTGGCTGTACGACCACGAGGCAGACACGTTCCAGTCCTGTGTGATGGCGCCCGTCGCTTCCACGTCCACGCCCTGGGTCTTGGCGCCCTTGATGGCGCGGTTGGCAGGATTGTTCGTGCCAGGCACGGTGTAGCCGGGGTCCGATTCGGACAGATTGCTCTGGCGGATCTGGTACAGCGCGGCAGAGGTGTTCAGGCGGCCATCGAGCCAGCCGCTCTTGATGCCCGCTTCAAAGGTCTTGCCTTCGCGCGGCGCCAGCAGCTTGCCGTAGCGGTCTTGCGATGCTTGCGGCTGGTAGATGGTGGAGTAGCTGGCGTAGGCGCTGTGCGTGCCGTCGATATCGAATACGAGGCCGCCATACGGCGTGAAGACACGGCTCTCCGAGGCGGGGGACGCGCTGTAAAAATTCACGGAAGGCGCGTCCGAGATGTAGTTCTCGCTGTAGCGCAGCACCTTGGCGCCAGCGATCAGTTTCAGGCGTTCGGAGAGGTTGAAGCGGCTGGCCGCGTAGGCGCTGGCCTGGCGGCGCGTGCTGTCGTAGATGACGGTGGTACCGCCAAACACGGGCGTTGCCGTGCGATTCCAGCGGTACAGGTTGACGGGCGTGTTTTCGACGCCCCGGTCGAAACGGCCATCGGTCGTGCTTTGAAATTCGCTGTAGTCCATGCCCAGCACCAGCTCGTGCTGGCGGCCGAATGCGCTGAACGGCCCGCGCACATTGACGTCCACGCTGTTGACCTGAAGCTGGTAGTCGCGGTAGTCGGCGTTCAAGCTCAGGCCATCGCCCGTGGCCTGGTCGGGAAAGCCGCCACTCACGCTCAGGTAGACGGCGCGTTCTTCCTGCGACGATTGCACGCGGTTGGCCGAGATTTTCAGCTTCCAGTCGTTGGCCAGCGCGTGCTCCACGGTGGCGAAGAGGTCGGTCGAATTGGTGTCGAAGCGGTTCGACTTGGCGGCCGGGCTGAAAGAGCGTGGCAGGTCCGTCATGACGCCATTGCTGTAGAACAGGGGGAAGCCCAGGTAGGACAAGGATCCGTTCGAGCGCTTGCGCTGGTGCGTGACGCCGGCCGTCAGCTTCGTGTCGCGTGACAGATCCGCTTCGACCACGCCGTAGACCACTTTCTTGTTGCGGCTGTAGCCGTCGATGATGCTGTCGCCTTCTTCGTACACCGTCACCAGGCGGCCGCGCACGGTGCCAGTCTCGTTCAGCGGACCCGAGACGTCGGCCATGGCGCGCCGCTCATCATAGGAAGCCAGCTCGCCCTCGACCGAGGCCTGGAACTGCGCCGTCGGCTTCTTGCGCACCATGTTGATGGCGCCCGAAGCGTCGCCCGCGCCCGTCATCAGGCCCGAGGCGCCGCGCAGCACTTCGATGCGGTCGTACAGCGCCATGTCGGCCAGGCTTTGCGACGGTATCGCATTGAGGCCCAGGTTTTCCGAATGCGTGCTGACGCCATCGAGCTGGTAATTGGTGATCGAATAGCCGCGCGAAGTAAAGCCCGTGCGTTCGCTGCCCAGCGAGAACAGCGTGATGCCCGGCGTCTGCGCCATCACTTGCGCGATCGTGTTCAAGCCCTGGTCCTGCATGCGCTGCTGCGTGATGACGCTGACCGACTGCGGCGTTTCCCTGACCGACAGGCCCAGCGGCGTGGCCGTGGCGATCGGCAGGGTGGAGACATACGCGCCCGAGCCTTCCGTCGCATCCTGCTGCGCCTTGACCGACACTTCCGGCATCATCGCCATCGCTTCGCCACCTGCCGCCGCATCGGCCGGGCGCAGCACATAGCTGCCGTTGGCGCTGCGCTCGGCCTTCAGGCCCGTGCCGCGTAGCACGCCGTTCAGGGCGGCCAGCACGTCGTGGCGGCCGCTCAAGCCGGCCGAGGTCTTGCCGCGCGTCTGCTCCGGCGTGAAACTGAGGATGACACGCGACTGGCTGGCGACCTGGCGCAGCGCCGTGGCCAGGTCGCCGGCCGGCACCTGGAAGTCGAGGCTGGCCGCAGCGGCGGCCGCGCTTTCCTGCGCCAGGGCTGGCGTCTGGACGTTCAGCAGCAGGGCCGAACCGATGAAGACAAGCTCGATGGCATACGCCATGGGTTTGATACGCGGCTTGGAATGAATGGCAGGAGACATGGTTACCTTGTGGTGTAGTCGTCAAAAAGAACGTTGCCTACACAGGTCACGCGAGAATTGGAAACGGGTACTTTTTTTTGCGCCAGCGTCAAAATATATTTTCAGCGCGGCTGGCGCGCCTCGACCTGCACCCAGTAGCGCGTGCGCAGGCGCACGTCCACGGGCAGGGAGTCGGGCAGCGACAGCAGCACGGCATCCAGGTCGGCCAGCGGGAAGACGCCGGAGATGCGCAGGCCGGCGACGGCGTCGTCGCAGCCCAGCAAGCCGTGGCGGTAGCGGCTCAGTTCATGCAGGAAGTCGCGCAGCGGCATGGCGTCGGCCAGCAGCAAACCCTGGCGCCAGGCCCAGACATCGGGCGAGACGGCGTGCGCGGGCAAGGTATTCTGCGCCGTCATGCCGCCGCCCTGGCCCGCGCGGAGCACCGGGCTGGCGTTGCCATGGCGCGGCATCAGCCGCACGGCGCCTTCCTCGACGGCGACCAGGGTGCTGCCGTTCGCCTGGCGCACCGAGTAGCGCGTGCCCAGCGCCTGCGCGTGGCCTTGCGCCGTTTCGACGAGGAAGGGGCGGTAGGGCATGCCCGTTTCGCGGGCCGTGGCGATGAACACTTCGCCCTGCACCAGTTGCAGCAGGCGCTGCGTGCCCGTGTAGCGGATGTTGACGGCGCTGCCGCTGTTCAGGTGCAAACGGCTGCCGTCGGGCAGGGTCAGTTCGCGGCGTTCGCCCACGCCGGTGGACAGGTCTGCCAGCGCGGCGCGGGCCATGTCGGGCGCATATTGCGAGCGCGCGCCGAACCAGCCCGTGAGGCCGATGGCCGAGACCCACGCCAGCAACTGCAGGCTGCGGCGGCGCGAGATGGTCGAGGCAGGGCGGGAGCGCTGTGTCAACGCCGTGCGGCTGGCCTGTGCATCGAGTTCGCGCAAGCCGCCGCTGACGCTTTCGATATGTTTCCACGCCCGTTCATGGTCGGGGTGCGCCTGGCGCCACTGCTGCCAGGCCGTTTTTTCCGCCGGCGTCGTTTCGCCGCTCATCAGGGTGGCCAGCCATTCGGCTGCCTGCATGGCGATGGCCAGGTCGATGGGCTGGCCCTGTGCGTAGACGGTGGCGCCGCGCATGTCAGGAGGCGGCAAAATCGGGCACGGCAAAAAAGCATAGCAGGTTGGCCTTGCTCAGGTATTTTTTGACGGAATGCGTGGTGGTGCCGAGTTCGGCGGCAATCTCGGCGTAGGTCATGCCGTCCAGGTGGGCCAGCAGGAAGGCGGCCCTGGCCTTGGCGGACAGCTGGTCCAGCGCGCGGTCGACCAGCTGCAACGATTCGAGCAGGATGGACATCGCTTCCGGCGACGGCGTGCTCGCTTGCGGCTGGTGCAGCAGGGCGTCGAGGTAAGCCCGTTCCAGCTCTTCGCGCCGGCAGTGATTGGCCAGCAGGCGCTTGGCGATGGTGGCCAGGAAAGGGCGCGGCTGCGCGATCCCCGCACTGCTGCGCGCAACGAAGATCTTGATGAAGGTATCCTGCGCCAGGTCGCCGGCCAGCCCCGCATCGTGCAGGCGGCGCTTCAGCCAGTGCAGCAGCCAGGAATGGTGCTCGGCATACAGGGCCTGGAAGTCGGACGGAGGGGAAGGGGCGGACAGCATGCGAAGAGGGCGGGATAGCTTAATCTAAATGAGAATTGTTCTCATAATAACGCAGCGGCGCGCGCCAGGCAATCAGGAAAACGCGGCGTTGCTGAAATGCGACTGCGCGCCCGGGCCGCGCGCGGTGCCGGATTTGCGCCTGCGCACGGCAGATGTAAAAGTTTCCTTAGCGCAAGCTTTCATGTGAGAAAATGCGGCTTGTCGATGTGGTGCGGAGCGGAGCGAAAAATGATGTGGATGGTTGGCGGTGCCCTGATTCTATTGGTCGCCAGATTTTTATGGCTGGCCTATTTTCATCGGGTCAACGCGATGTCGCGCCAGGCGGAATTGATGAACTGGCTCGATATCGGCCGGGTGTCGAACCCCGATGGCGGCAAGGATATTCTGTTGGCGAGAAACGAGCGCGGCGCCCGGATCGACTGGCGCACGGGCGAAGTCTGGCTGATGAATCCCAAGGTGGCCGAGCCGTTTGCCGATTTCCTCGCCGTCGAGCGCTGGCTGACGATGCGCGACATGCCGGCGGCGGGCAAGCCGGCCGCAGCCACGCCTGCGCCAGTGGAGCCGGAACCGGAGGCGGCGCAGGACGCCGGACCCGTGCGCGACACCTTGCCGGGCTTCCAGCAAAAAGTCGATGCGTGTTTGGCCAAGGCTGAGGGTGGCCAGGAATTGCTGGAAACCAAGCAGGCGTTCGAGGCGGGCAGCGAACCCTATCTCGAGGCGTCGACTGAGTTGAGCAAGACGGCGCTCGAACTCGAAGTGTCGCCAGCCATGGTGGCCACGTTTCATATCAGCGCGTTCGCCGCCCTGGCCGAAACGGCGGGCGCCGACAAGCTGGAAAGAGTAGCGGCCAGCCTGCACGCGGCGGCCAGGCAGATCAGGGCCAGCGTCGCCGTGTAAAAAGCGGGCCTGACCCGGAATGAAAAAAACCGCTGACTCCCTTGCAGGAATCAGCGGTTTTTATGTGTTGGTTGCGGGGACAGGATTTGAACCTGTGACCTTCGGGTTATGAGCCCGACGAGCTGCCAGACTGCTCCACCCCGCAGGCGAATTATAACCGAGTTTGTTGCATTGCGAAAGAGCGGATTGACACGAAGGGCATTTGCTTTGCATGAGGGCGGTAGGCATGCTGCGCCGCAATGGAAAAAACCGCTGATCCCTTTGCAAGAATCAGCGGCTTTTTATATATCTGGTTGCGGGGACAGGATTTGAACCTGTGACCTTCGGGTTATGAGCCCGACGAGCTGCCAGACTGCTCCACCCCGCAGGCGAATTATAGCGGGGTTTGCTGCAATGCGCAATGGCCGGGTTTCAGACCCTCGATTACGCCGCCGCCAGGCGCCACAGTGAGGTGACTTCCTTCGAACGGGCCGCATGCAGGCTGTCGGTGGCGTCCTGCGCGCGCGGGTGCGTGGGTTTGACGTCCAGGCGGTCGACGACTTTCAAGCCCGCCTGTTCTATCCATTCGAGCAATTGTGCGCGCGGGCGCAAGCCCAGGTGCTCGGCCAGGTCCGACAGGATCAGCCAGCCTTCGCCGTTTGGCTCCAGGTGGTCGGCCAGGCCGGCGAGGAAACCGCGCAGCATGCGGCTGTCCGGATCGTAGACGGCGTATTCGATCGGCGAGCTGGGGCGGGCCGGCAGCCAGGGCGGATTGCACACGACGAGCGGCGCGCGGCCGGCAGGGAACAGGTCGGCCTGCACCACCTCGACCTTGTCGATCACATCGAGGCGGGCCAGGTTTTCGCGCGCGCAGGACAGGGCGCGCGGGTCCTGGTCGGTGGCGACGATGCGGGCGACGCCGCGCTGCGCCAGCACGGCGGCCAGCACGCCCGTGCCGGTGCCGATGTCGAAGGCCAGGCTGGCGCGCGCGGGCAGCGGCGCTTCCGCCACCAGGCCCACGTATTCGCCGCGGATCGGCGCGAACACGCCGTAGTGCGGATGGATGCGCTGGCCCAGGGCCGGCAGTTCCACGCCCGTGCGGCGCCATTCATGCGCGCCGATCAGGCCCAGCAGTTCGCGCAAGGAGGCGATAAACGGCTCTTCGCCGCGGCCATACGCTTCATTGCACGCCAGTTTCACGTCCGGCGCGCGGCGCAGCGGGATTGTGTAGTCGGCATCGAAGGGCAGCAGCAGCATGGCCAGGGTGCGGGCGCGCTGCGACTGGGCCTGGCGGTGCAGATGGAACGCTTCCGTGGCGGTCGGTTCCGGCTTGGCCAGCTTGGCGGCCTTGGCCTTCTTGCTTGGCTTGTCGTTCTTGTGGTCGGCGCGCCGTGCCAGCGCCTGCAGCAGCTGGCGCGCGTTCTGGAAGTCGCCGCGCCACAGCATGGCCGTGCCTTCGCAGGCCAGGCGGTAAGCCTGGTCGGCCGTCGTGCGGTCATCGGCGATGACGACGCGCTTGGGCGGCGGCATGCCGCTTTCCGAACGCCAGCGGGCCGAATGCTCGGCGCCGTTTTCGCTCCAGTGGATCTGCTGATGAACGGTAGGTGAAGAAGTGTCGGACATGGGATTCAATCGATAGAAGGGGGCGCGCGGCATGGTCGCCTGCGCAGGCCGTCTTCCATTATACGTTGCTGGCCGTGCCGTCTGTGCTGCCGGCGCTGTCCGTGCCATAGGCGAGTGCCAGCGCGCGGGCGCGCGCCTGGTCTTCCGGCGTGGTTTCCACGATTTTCTTGCCGGCGTCGGCCACCGCGTCCGGCTGCACCAGCTTGAGCAAGCGCAAGCTCAGGCTGCCCGCCAGGTCGCCATCGTTGCCGCTGGCGCTGGCGCCGTCGGACATGCCCTGATAGAGATTGCTTTGCAATTGCTGGCCCAGCAGCTTGAACAGGTCGTGCAGATTGCCGGCGAAATGCGTGTCGGGCAACTGTTTGGCGGGCAGGAAGCCGTCATCGGATGCCGGGGCTTCCGGCGTTTCGCTTTGGGTGTGCTCAAGCACGCCCGCGCTGATGTTCGATTGATATTGCACTTCCACTTCGAAGTCGAAGGTCTGGCCGTCGGCCGTCGTGATCTTGCCCTTGCCGATGAAATGCGCGTTTTCATCGAGGCTGAAGGCGGCCGCGCGGCTGCTGCCATTGGGGCCCGAGACGCTGGCGCTGCCGCTGCTGAAGCTGGAGCCGGCTTGCAAATCGACCGAATCGAAGGCGATGGTGGCGCCGTCGCCGAACAGCTGGCGCGTCATGTTGCTCAGGAAATCCTGCGCCACGTCGACGGTCGCGTTGCCCAGCGCATCGGTGCGTTGCGACAGCCCCTTGGCCGACAGGTCCAGGCCATTCTTCGACAGGGCCACCACGTCTTGCGCCGTGCGCTGCATCAGGGACGAGCCGGCCAGGCCCATGGCGCCGTTGCCCGTGCGGGACGGCTGCTGGCCAGCCAGCGTAGTCGAGGCGGGTTGACGGCTGGCGAGGGCGGGAAGCTGGGACATGGCGGTTTCTCAATGAGCGAAGTACCGTTATTAACGGCGTTCTACGCCCATTCTTTAACCATTAGTGGTGGTGCGACCAGCTACCGTCCGCCGATTCCAGGTAGGACTTGACGGCATCGGCCTGGCCCGTGGCGTGGCGCTTGAGTTCGCCGCATGCGCAAATGCCCTGGTATGGCTGGATATGCGAGCAGGCGGAGACTTTTTGCAGGTAGACCTGCATGGATTTGTGACATTTGACGCACTTGAAGGTGAGGCTGCGGGCGGCTTTCATGGGGTTCCTTGAACTGTTGCGGGGCGCAGGCGGTAGCTGCGCGAAGGCGGCGATTTTAACTCACTCCGCCTGCCGTTACATACTGTTGCAACTGCGCCACGCTGAAGTCAACTGAATCCGGTCTATCACGTTGAGACACTACGGAGGCCATCTGGCATCCATTGACGAGGTAGCACCATGGACAAGCATGACAAGGAAAAGCCTGCACAGCCCGCCAAGGAGCTGGTCAGGAAGTGGCTGAAAGCGGAGCTGGAACAGCGCCGGCCGCCGCCCGACCCCGAGCAGATCCGCCGCGAACTGGGCTGGGATATGCTCAGGCTGTGCCGGGAGCCGGCCAGCCGTTAGCGACCTAACGTACGGTCACCACGCTCTTGCCGCCGGACCCCGGCTGCACGAGGATGCGGGTGGCGATGCGCTCCGTCATTTCCTGTACGTGCGAGATCACGCCCACCTTGCGGCCCATCGCTTGCAAGCCGTCGAGCGCATCCATGGCCACGCGCAGGGTTTCCGTGTCCAGGCTACCGAAGCCCTCGTCGATGAACAGCGATTCCACGCGCACGCGGTTCGATGACAGCGAGGCCAGGCCCAGCGCCAGGGCCAGCGAGACGAGGAACGATTCGCCGCCCGACAGCGAGTGCACGGAGCGCAGCTCGCCGCCCATGTCCTGGTCGCGCACCATCAGGCCCAGCGATGGATTGTTCGGGTTGTCGATGCGTTCCAGCTGGTAGCGGCGCGCCAGGTGGTTCAGGTGCGCGTTGGCATAGCCGAGCAGCACTTCCAGGGTGAATTGCTGCGCGTAGTTGCGGAATTTCTTGCCGTCGGCCGAGCCGATCAATTCATTCAGGCTGGCCCAGCGCCGCTCGATGACGGCTTGCGCCTCGATTTGCGCCAGCATCGCTTGCGCGCTGTGGCGCCGGGCGTCGTCCTGCGCGATGGCCAGGCGCAAGCGCGTCGCTTCCTCGTTGGCCGCCTGGCGTTCCTGCAGCAGGGCGCCGAGCGCCGCCTGCAGCGCGGCCACGTCCATTTCCAGCGCTTCGGGCGGCTGCTGCACATGCGCGGCCAGCTGCTGCCGGCGTTCGGCCAGCACGGAAACGGCTGCCGTGTGGCGGTCGGCGATCACTTGCAGGGCGTCGCGTTCGGCGCGCATGGCGTCCGGCGCGATGGCCAGTCGCGCGCGCAAGCCGGCCATGTCGGCGGGAGCTTGGGCCGGATGGGCTTCTTGGAACTGGCGCAGCCAGTCGTGCAGGGCGGCGGCGGCGCCGTGTTCCTGTTCGCGCAAGGCGGCCAGGCGCCGCGACAACTGCGCGCATGCTTCGTCGAGGCGCGTGCGTTGCTGGCTGGCCGACTGCGCCGCCGTTTGCTGCCGCGCCAGCTGTTCTTTGGACTGCGCGATGGCCGCTGCCAGGCTGCGCTCGACCTCGGCCACGCTCTGGCCCTGCCATAGCGCGTGGCGCTGCGCTTGCAGTGCCGTTCGCTGTTTGTCGGCGGCGGCAAAGACGGCATGGGCTTCCTGCGCCGTGTGCCGCGCCTTGCCGGCGGCCAGCAGCGCCGCTTCCAGTTGCGCGGCCAGGGTCGCCAGTGCGTGGCCGCGCTTGTCCTGGTCCGCCTGCTGTTTCAGCCATTGCCGGCTTTCCGATTCACGCGCCGCGCGGAAGTCGGCCGGGCCGGCGCGCCAGCTGTCTTTCCAGTCCTCGGCGCCGTCGGCGTCGGCAAAGGCGCCATCGAGCTGCGCCAGCAAGGCATCGAGCGTGGCGCGCGCCGTCTCGCCCTTGTCGGCGTTGCCCGCTTGCTGCGCCTGCAGCTGCACCAGCTGCGCTTGCGCCTCGGCGACGGTGCTGGTGCAGCGCGCGTGCTCGCTGGATGCCAGTTCGTGCGCCGCCTGCGCCTGCTCGCGCCGCGCGCTGGCCTGGCGCAGCACCGTTTCCTGCTGCGCCAGCGCCTGCAAGCCTGCCGCATTGGCCGCCAATTGCTGCGTGAACCAGTCCGCGCGCTCGTCTACCGGCGGCAGCTGCAGGGTGTCCGCGTGCGGCTGCCATTGCGCATTCAGGCCGTCGATGATGGACGGCAGTGCCGATAGTTCTTCCGCCGTTTGCGCCTGTTCGCGCATATGGGCGGCCAGTGCCGCCTTGTGCGTGGCCAGCCGTTCCAGATTGCCGCGCG
The DNA here is from genome assembly GCF_059617945.1 of Janthinobacterium sp. BCJ23. Lineage (NCBI taxonomy): Bacteria > Pseudomonadati > Pseudomonadota > Betaproteobacteria > Burkholderiales > Oxalobacteraceae > Janthinobacterium > Janthinobacterium sp. BCJ23. Next base: position 152,964 of record NZ_JCAQAW010000004.1, read on the forward strand.
CCTGCGTGCGGCAGGCCAGCACGTCATCCTGCAAGCTGGCCAGCATCGCCTGCAAGGCGTCGTCGGCGTGGCTGTACGGGTGTTCCAGCGCGCCGCAGACGGGGCAGGGCAGGTCATCCTGCAAATTGGCCCGCAGCTGCTCGACGCTGGCCGCGCATGCCGCTTCGGCGCCCTTCAACGATTTTTCCGCCTGCGCCAGGCGTGCTTCCAGCAGCGCCGTTTGCGCCGCTTCCGCCGCCAATGCCGTGCTTTCCGTTTGCGCGGCCTGCGCCAGCTGGGCCGCCTTCGCTTGCCAGTGCGCCAGCGCCTGCCGCTGGCGTGCCAGTTCGCTCCAGGTTTTTTCCGCGCTGGTCAAGATGCGCGCGTGTGCCTCCAGCTGGCCGCGCTGTTCCTGCAGCCCCAGGCCATCGATGGCTTGCACGGCCGCCAGCGCCTCGCGCCGTTCGGCATCGCGCAGCGCCAGTTCGGCAGCGGCGCTGGCCAGCGCATCTTGCGCCGCCTGCGTGGTGTCAAGGGCCTGGCGCACCTGCCGCGCCGATGCGGCCATGCTGGCGTCGGCCGCATCGGCTTGCGCGGCCGCTTGCCCGGCCTGGGTAAACAATTGATCCCATAATTGCCACGATTGCGCCAGCGCCTGCCACTGCTGGTGCGATGCCAGCCACTGACTGCCCGCTTCCTGTTCCGCCTGCGCGGTCTGCTGGCGCTGCTGCAGCGTGTGCAGCGCGGCGCGCGCAGCCTCGTTGGCCTGGTCGGCACCTTGCGCCGCTTGCTTTGCCTGCTCATGCGCGGGCAGCTGGGCCAGGATACCGGCATCGAGCGCCTTGGCCTGGTCGAGCAGGGGCGCCGCATCGTGTTGCGCCGCTTCCCTGGCCTGCAAGGCCGCTGCCGCCAGTTGTACTGCCTGCGCCAGTTGCGTTTCGCTGGCCTCGGCCTGCGCCGCCTGCGCGCGCGACGCTTCCAAGGCCGCGCCCGTGCTGGCGATGTCGTTCGCCAGACGCGCCACGTCGTCGATCAGGGGCCGCGCCGGCTGCAGCAATTCCCACTGCGCCAGCGCCGCACGGCGTTCTTCGGCGGCGGCCCGTTCGGCATCCGCGCCATCGAGCGCCTCTTGCGCCGCCGCCACCTGGGCTTGCAGCTTGTGCGTCTCCTGGTGCCAGCGCTGCTGCAGTTCCAGCACGGCCTTGCGCAAGTCGATGGTGTGCAGGGTGGTGTCGGCCGCGCTGCACAGCGTTTCGGTATCGGCCCGTTCTTCCGGCGACAGGGGACGCTGGTCGGCCAGTTTTTCGCCCAGGCGTTCGAGGACCTGTTTTTCCTTTTTCGCCCGCTCGAAGGCGCGCATGGAGATATCCGTATAGATGCTGCTGCCCGTCAGGGTTTCGAGCAACTCGCCCCGTTCATTGTCTTCCGTCTTGAGGAAGGTGGAAAACTCGTTCTGCGCGAGCAGCACGGCGCGCGTAAACTGGTCGAACGACAGGCCGATGCGCTTTTCGATCTCTTCCTTGACTTCCGTCTTGGTACCGCCGATGGGTTGCAGCGCGGGCAGCTGGTGCAAGCTCATGGCGGTGGCCTGCAGCGCGCCTTCCGCCTTGGTGCGCGAGCGGCGCACGCTCCAGCGCGCGCGGTAGCTTGCGCCGTCCTTGCCGACGAAGTCCACTTGCGCGTAACCGTCGGGCGTGCCGCGCCGCAGCAGGGTGCGCGTATCCTGGGCATTGACGGTTTCCTTGCCCACGTCGGGCAGGGCGCTGCCCCGTCCCAGCACTTTCAGCAAACGCGGCGTGGCGTCGTACAGGGCCAGGCACAGGGCATCGAGCAAGGTGCTCTTGCCCGCGCCCGTGGGGCCGCTGATGGCGAACAGGCCGGAAGACGCCAGCGGCTCCTGCTGGAAGTCGACTTCAAATTCGCCGGCCAGCGAGGCCAGGTTCTTGCCGCTGATGTTCAGTATTTTCATGGTTCTTCAGTTGCGCTCACGCGCCGGGCAGCAGCAGTTCGGCCAGGGCCGACAGTTGTTCGGGGGGCGCTTCCTTGCCGTATTTTTGCAGGTACAGGCGGCGGAAGATGTCGTCGGGCTGCAGCTGTGCCAACTGGTCGAGCGTCAGGTTCTCGGGCGCGCTGCTGCGTGCCGCGCTCGACGTTTCGATCTTCGCCAGGCGCACGTGCTTGCCGTCGAGCGCCGTTTCGATGCGCGTGCGCAGGCCCGGTTCCGGCGCATCGAGGCGCACGCGTACTTCCAGGAAGGGCTGCGCTTCCGCTGGCGCCGCAGGCACGTCGAGGGCGGCCAGCTGCACCAGCACTTCGTTGATGGGCGCCGGCGTGGCGGGCACGCGCAGCAAGGGCACGGCGCGCGGCACTTCGATGACGCGCACCTCAGTCAACTGCTCGCCATCGATATCGAGGCACAGCACCTGATGCCGATAATTCACCTCCGCGAACGACAGGGGAATCGGGCTGCCGCAGTAGCGGATGTGCTCCTGACCGCCCACGGCCTGCGCCTTGTGCAGATGGCCCAGCGCCGCATAGGCGATGGCGGTATCGAAGATCCCCGACGGCAGCATTTCCGTGCCGCCGATGACGATGCGGCGCTCGGAGTCGTTCGACATTTCGCCACCCACCATGTGGCAGTGGCCCATGGCGACGATGGCTTGCCCGGGCTGGCGGCGCGCCAGCGCCAGGTCCGCCAGTTGGCGGTACAGCAGGGCGATGCCACCCAGGTAGGCGTCCTGCGTGTCGCCGGCCGGCAGTTTCGGCACGTCGCCGGGACGCAAAAAGGGCACGGCCAGGCACCAGGCCTGCACTTGCCCGTCGCCGCCGGCGAGCGGCAGCAGCAGGCGTTCCAGGTCGATATTGCCTGCCTCGTCGCGCAGCAGATGGCCGATTACGTGGGTGCCATGCGCGGCCAGCAGGGGGCCGGGCGCTTCGAGCCGTCCCGCCGAATCGTGGTTGCCGGCCACGACGACCAGTTGCAGCGCGGGCAGGCGCGCGCGCGCCTGTTGCAGGAAGACATATAACTGCTTTTGCGAGGCGGCCGACGGGTTGGCGTTGTCGAATACGTCGCCCGCCACCAGCAGCACGTCGACTTGCTCCGTCACGAGCGTGTCGAGCAGCCAGTCGAGGAAGCGCTGGTGTTCGTAGCCCCTTTCAAAATTGTGCAGGGTCTGGCCCAGATGCCAGTCGGAAGTGTGCAGCAGGCGCATGGTGTGGCAACGGTAGGGAGGACAGGCGCCAATATAGCAGGAATGATAGGGGTCAGACCCGTTGGGGACATGTTTCCTGGTAGGGAACTTGCCGATCGCGAAGCGACTGACCCCAGCCTTCAGTTGGGCTTGCCCTCAGCCATCAAGCCGTCAATGCGCCAGCTCTGTATGTATTGCGTCCATCCTGCTTGGCCTTGTACAGCAGCACGTCGGCGCGCTGCAGCAGCACGGCGGGGGAAATGTCTTCGTCGCGGTAGAAGGCCAGGCCGATGCTGGCGGAAATGCGCACGGTGATGCCGTCGAGTTCGAACGGCTGCTGCATGGCGGCGACGATTTTTTCCGCCAGCACGGCCGCGTCGTCGGGGCGGGTGATCTGTTCCATGATGATGGTGAATTCATCGCCGCCCAGGCGGGCGATGATGTCGGTGGCGCGCATGGTGTGCGTCAGGCGCTGGGCGAAGGCGCGCAGCAGGGCGTCGCCGGTGCCGTGGCCGTGCGTGTCGTTGACGGGCTTGAAGCGGTCGATATCCATGTACATGACGGCCATCAGGTGCTGCTGCTGGCGGCTCGCGTGCATGGCGTCGCTGAGTTTTTGCTGGAAGCCGGCGCGGTTCGACAGGCCTGTGAGCGCATCGACCTGGGCCAGCTTCAGCAGGCGCTGTTTTTCGCGCTTTTGCACGGTGATATCTTGGCGCATCACGTGAAAGCCCACCACCTGCAGCTTGTCTTCGCCGATCTGCGGGATGTAGATCACTTCCAGGCAGCGCTCGATGCCTTCCTTCTCGTCTTCTTCCTCGAAGCTCAGGGTTTCGCCGGCCAGCACTCTTTCGATATACGGCGCCACCGTGCGGTAGCGCGCTTCGCCCACCGTGTCGCGCACGCGCTTGCCCAGCGCCTGGCGGCCCGTCAGGCCGAATTCGCGTTCATAGGCGATGTTCAGGAAGCGGTAGACCTGGTCGGCGTCGATGTAGGCGATCATGGCTGGCAAGGTGTCGGCGATGGTGCGCAGGCGCGCTTCGCTTTCCAGCAGCGCCACTTCCGATTCGCGCAAGGTGGTGATGTCGTCCAGGGTTCCCACGTAGCCTTCGATCTTGCCGTCGATGAGGATGGGGGCAATTTTGACGGAGACCCAGACCAGCCGGCCGTCGCGCTGCAGGCAGCGCAAGGTGGACTGGAATGGCGCATGGCTGCGCGTCAGCTGTTCCAGCGCCACGTGCATCAGCGGATAGTCGTCCGGGTGCAGGGCGCTGGTCCAGCCGGCGCCCAGGGCGGCCGCGCGCGGCAAGCCCGTGATCGATTCGAAGGTGCGGTTGACATAGGTGCAGCGGCGCTGGCGGTCCAGGCGCACGAGGCCCAGCGGCGAGGCGTCGTTGACGGCGGCCAGTTCGGCCTGTTTCTGGCGCAGTTCCAGCTCTTGCTGGCGGCGCTGCGAGATATCCTCGGCGATGCACAGGATATGTTCGATCTGCTGGCGCTCGTCGAACACGGGCACGGAGACGGCGCGCAGGTAGCGCAGGCTGCCGTCCGCCAGGCGCAGCGGCTTTTCCGTATGGTCGATGACGCCGTGCTCGGCGAGGATGGCGCGGTCGTCCTCGGCGTCGTGCAGGCCGAAGTCGGGCGGGAAGGCCTGGCAATCGGTCTTGCCGATGACGTCGGCGGCCAGGTGGCCGGTGATGTCCTCGGCCGCCTTGTTCCACACTTCCATCTGGCCGAAGTTTTCCGGCCGTGCGCTTTTCACGTAGACCAGCACGGGCAGATGGTCGATCAGCGACTGCAGGAAGCTGCGGTTGTCCTGCAGCGCCAGTTCGTCGTGCTTGCGCGCGCTGATGTCGCGCGAGGTGACGGCCACGCCGTCGGTGATCGGCACCACCTGGTGGCGCAGCCAGCGCGTGGCGCCCGAGGCCAGGGTCAGCTCGAATTCATCTTCCAGCGGCTGGCGCGTTTCCATCACCAGCACGAAGCGCTGGAAGAAACGCTCGCCGCGCAGCAGCGGCATGTGCTGCAGCACGCGCTGGCCCAGCAGTTCGGAGCGCGGCTTGCCCAGCATGTCGGCGGCCCGCTCGTTGATGTCGGCGAAAATGAAGTCTTCCACCGGTTTGCCCGGGGCGGGGCGCCAGGCTTTCAGCAGCAGCACCGAGTCGAGGCTGCCGTGGTGCGCCGCGCGCAGCAGCGCCTGCGTTTCCGTGGCCTGGCGGATGCTGCGGCGCAGGCGCGCGCTCTGGCGCATCAGCAGGGCCGTAAAGCCGGCAATGAGCACGCTGGCGGCGAGCAGCGCGCCCACATACAACAGGCGGCGGTGTTCAAAGCGGGCCAGGGCAACGGCGCGGCTCACGCCCACCACGGCCAGCAGCGGGTAGCGCGGCAGCTCGCGGTAGCTGTAGATGCGCGGCGTCGCGTCGACGGGCGGCTCGATCAGCAGTTCCTCGGGGGCGTGCCGCGGCGGACCCGGCATGCGGAAGTCGATGCGGTCGCTGAGGATCAATTGCTCGCCGATGCGGCCCACCGTCAGGCCGCTGTCGCGCGCCACCAGCATCAGCGCGCCATGCTCGTCGAGGTTCAGGCGGTCGTAGTCGTCGACAAAATACGTTGGGTCGACGTGGATGACGATGGCGCCGGCAAAGCGGCCCCGCGCATCGTTCAGGCGGCGCGCCAGGCGGATGGTCCAGCGCTTGCCGTCCGCGTCGAGCATCGGTGTGTCGACCAAAACCGTGTCGGATGCATTGGCGGCCAGCGCCCTGAAAAATGGCTGCGCGGCCAGGTTTTCCGGCAGATAGGCGTGGGCGCTGTCGATGACGTTGCCCTGCGCGTCGATGAGGGCGATCGGCAGTTCCAGCTTCGATGGCAGCACGCTGTCGAGCAGGCCCTGGCGGCGCGTGAATTCATTGAGGCGCAGGCCGCCGTCCGTTTCCTCGTATTTGAGCTTGAACAATTGCGTGGCATGGTCGGTCTGGCGCAGCGTGAAACTGGTATGGTCGGCCAGGGTACGCGCCAGCGACTGGCTCGCGGCCACGGCGTCGCGCACGGCGCTGGCCCGCTCTTGGCCCACCTGATAGTAGACGGCCGCCCACAGCGCCAGCAGCAGGATGAGCGCGAACAGGGGCACCAGACTGATGCGGTACAGGCGGCGGGCAAGGCGTTGCAGGGGTCTCGTTATCGCTATCACGGGCGCTTGCAGGCTAGATTCATGGAAAAAGGGAGGGGCGGCGTGGCGCGCATGATAGCCGAAATCGGCTGCCTTGCGCATAAGCCCGTCGCCGCCACGCCCATCGTCTGTTCGCGGTCTGTCGCTGGGCTTATTTTGCGTTAAATCAAGTATCTGTGGTGCCGCGCACGCTAAAAAAGGTGCGCCGGTGGCGACACGGGCTGGCGGCGTGGCAGAAAAAGTACAATTGCGCCCCCATCCTCATTAAAATGGATGCTTCTACCTCCCATATCGAAAGTTGTCATGCAGAGTAAAAAGCCCGATGCGGCACGGCTGGACAAGATCGTGGCCGAAGCGCGCCGCGCCGCCGACCAGCGCGAGAGCGGCTACCGCGAGCGCTCGCTGAAGATGTACCCGTGGGTCTGCGGCCGCTGCATGCGCGAATTTACGCGTGCCAACGTGCAGCAGCTGACCGTGCACCACCGCGACCACAACCACGACAACAATCCGCCCGATGGCAGCAACTGGGAACTGCTGTGCCTGTATTGCCACGACAATGAGCACTCGCGCTACCTGGAAGCGGACCGTGGCGCCGGCCTGCTGTCGGCCGAGGTGGCGCCGGCCACGCACAATCCGTTTGCCGCGCTGGCGGGCCTGATCAAGAAAAAGGACTGAGCGGGCCGCGCCGCTTCGCCATGCGCATCTTGCTGACCGAAGACGACCCGCAGCTGGGCCGCGCCACGCAGATCGGCCTGGAGCAGGGCGGCTATGCCGTCGACTGGGTCACGAGCGCCGAACACGCGCACACGGCCGTGCGCCTGCACGACTATGGCTGCATCCTGCTCGACCTGGGCTTGCCCGGGCAGGACGGCATGCAGGCGCTGGGCGTGTTGCGCGATAACGGCTACAGCGGCGCCGTGCTGGTCGTCACGGCGCGCGACACGGTGGGCGAGCGCATCGCCGGCCTCGACGCGGGCGCCGACGACTTCATCGTCAAACCGTTCGACCTCGACGAGCTGGCCGCGCGCATCCGCAGCGCCTGCCGCCGCGCCGCCGGCCGCCTGCGCGAGCACCTCGTGCACGGCGACCTCGTGGTCGATATCGCGGACCGGCAAGTGACGCAGGGAGGCTTGCCCGTGACCCTGACGGTGAAGGAATTTCGCATCCTGCAACTGCTGCTGGAACATGGCGGGCGCGTGCTGAGCCGGGAACAGCTGGAGAAAAACCTGTACAGCTGGGGCGGCGAAGTGGAAAGCAATGCCGTGCAAGTGCACATCCACCACCTGCGCAAGAAGCTGGGGCGGGACTTGATACGCACCGTGCATGCGATCGGTTATTGCATCGACAAGCCGAAAGCGGCCTGACAAAGAAAACGGGCCGCCCTGAGGCAGCCCGTTGTGCTCTATGGCTGGTCAGCCATCAACTCATCAGAAATCGACGGTGGCCGACAGCCACAGGCGGCGTCCGTCCAGGCTGTTGACATAGCGGTTGGCGTAGGTCAAGGTCGGCGCCGACGAACCACGGTACGGCTGGTAATCGATGAAGTCCTTGTTGAGCAGGTTGTACACGGCCGCGTTCAATGTCACGCGCTTGTTCAGCTGGTAGCTGGTGCCCAGGTGCAGCATGGTGTAGCCCTTGTAGTCGCCCAGCGCGGCCTTGGCGGCGCGCGTGGAAGCCGAGGTGCCCGGATCGCGGAAGCGCTCGCTGCGGTACTCGGCGCGCAGCCAGCCATTCCATTCGCGCGAGATATCCCACGAGAGGCGCGCATTGACGGCGTGCTTTGGCGTGTCGCTCAGCGGCTTGCCCGCGTTGCTGCCACTCTTCTGTTCGCTTTCCGTGTACGTGTAGTTGGCGCTGGCCGACAAGGTCTTGCCCAGCGGGAAGCGCGTGTTCAGCTCGACGCCGCGTGTGACGGCCTCATCCACGTTGACGGACTGGCCAAACGCATCGACGTTGGGCCAGTTGCCGAAGCTGACGCAGCCTGGACGGTTCGGCGACGGACGGTAGTCGCAGTTGACGAGACCGGTGCCCGTCGTGATCTTGTCCTTGAATTCGTTGTTGAACAGGGAGCCGCTGGCCGTCCAGCCGGCCAGGTTGTCGAAGTAGGCGCCGATTTCCGTCGTCGTGCTCGTTTCCGGCTTCAAGTCCGGGCTGCCGACGAGGGGGATCGTGCCCTGGCCGCCGAAACCGTTGATGCCTGGCGACAGTTGCTCCACGCGCGGCGTCTTGTAGCCCTTGCTGATGCCGCCTTTGACGGTCCAGCTCGGCGTCGCGTTCCACACGGCATACGCGCGGGGGCTGGTCTGGCCGCCGAAGATGCTGTGATCGTCATAACGGGCGCCGAAGGTCAGCGCGACGTTCTCCAGCACTTGCCATTCGTCTTCCACGAACAGGGCTTTTTGCGTGAATTCGAATTTCTTCGGCGCCACGCCGTCCGTCATTTCCGCCTTCCACCATTGCGCGCCGACGGTCGCCATGTGCTTGCCTAATGGCATGACCAGCTTGGTGTCGAACACCTGGCTTTCCACTTCCAGCGTGCGTGCGCTGCCGGCCACGGCGCCGGGCGTGCCTGGCGGAATCGTGCGGCCCAGGGTCTCCGTCTTGTTCACCATGTAGCTGCTGTCCAGGGTGCCGAAGCCGAAGCGGCCCGTGTGCGACAGGGTCCACTGGTCGCGGTTGTATTTCTGCTCGGGACCGTAGCCGCCCTGCAAGCCCAGGGTGCCCAGCTGTTTCTTCGAATTGTCGTAGGTCTGGCGGCCTGCGTCCGCGTCGAGGATGACGGTGTGGTAGCGGTTCGGCGTGAAGGCCAGGCGCGCGCCAAAGTTTTCAATGTCCGCGCGCACGGGGTTGGCGCCCATGTTCGGCACGACTTCCGTACCGGTACCGTCGTTGTAGCGGATGTCGGCCGCATCGCGGCGCTGCTTGCTGCCGCGCAGGGACAGGCCCAGCAGGTCGGTGGCGATGGGGCCGCTCAGGTAGAAGCGGCCGGCCTTGACGTCGCCGAAGTCCGATTCCTGCTGCACGGTGTAGTCGGCCGAGACGGAGCCCATCCACTGCTTGCCCACCTTGCGCGTGATGATGTTGATCACGCCGCCCATGGCGTCCGAGCCGTACAGGGTCGACATGGGGCCGCGGATGATCTCGATGCGCTCGATGGCGGCCAGCGGCGGCATGAAGCTCGTCTGCGTGCCGCCGAAGCCGTTCGGCGTGACGTTGCCGGCCGCGTTCTGGCGGCGCCCGTCAATCAGCACCAAGGTGTAGTCGCTGGGCATGCCGCGGATGCTGATGTTCATGCCACCCGTCTTGTCGCCCGCCGCGCCCACGTCGATGCCTTCCACGCTTTCCAGCGCCTGCGTCAGGTTGCCGAAGCGTTCCTTCGACAGTTCCTGGCGCGTCAGCACCGTGATCGAGGCGGGCGCCTGCTTGATGTCCTGCTCGAAACCGGAAGCGGAGACCACCACTTCCGGCATGCTGGCAGGCGCGCCCGTCTGGGCGTGCGCCGGCAGGCAGGACAGGGCGGCCACGGCCAGGGCCAGGGTGGTGGGACGCGGCAGGGGCGCGCGGCGGGTGCTGTTGGACATGCAAACTCCTGATGGTGGATGAGTTATTGGTGTGTGTTGCTGTGCAAGCTAATGGGAATCATTGAGGCAATAAGAATCATTTACAATTGCGGACATGGCATCCCAAAAAATATTTCGCTCCGGATCTTGCGCAGAAGTTCTTAAGAGATTCTTAACGGCTGGCGGCGGCGTGAAAACCTGGTCCTTGCGGCGCACCCTGCTGGCCGTGCTGCTGGGCCTGACCCTGGCCCTGTGGGTGGGCAGCGCCGCCATCGTGTACGTGGAAGCGCGCCGTGAAAGCCAGGAATTGTTCGACCAGTCGCTGATCGAGACGGGTCATCTGCTGCTGTCGCTGGTGGAAAAGGATGCGCGCAAACACGGCTTGACGGGGCCGATCGACGTGCCGCTGCGCGGCCATCCGAATCCCCATCAGTATTTGCTGTTCAAGGTGCGCGACGCGCAGCAGCGCGTGCTGTACCGCAATGACGCGGCGTCCGATATCGCCCTGTCGCGCAGCGCGCCGGACGGCCTGTCCTGGACCAGCATCGGCGGCCAGCGCTGGCGGTTGTTTTCGCTGTGGGACCCGCAGCGCACTTTGCAACTGCTGGTGGCCGAGCCGACCAGCCACCGCGACGACATCAGCCGCGGCTTCTTTTACCGCATCGCGCTGTTCGGCCTGCTGCTGGTGGCGCTGGCCACGATCGCCATCTGGTGGAGCATCCACCGCGTGTTTCGCGTGCTGCAGGCGTCGGCCGATGAAGTGTCGGCGCGCACGCCCGATGAACTGGCCGACGTCAGGCTGGCGGGCGCGCCCGCCGAACTGCATCCGCTGCTGCTGGAAATAAACCGCCTGTTCGGCAGGGTGCGGCAAAGCCGCGACAACGAGCAGCGCTTCACGGCCGATGCGGCGCACGAGCTGCGCACGCCGCTGGCCGCCATCAAGACCAATCTGCAAGTGCTGCAGCGGGCCCGCAGCGCGGACGAACGCGAGGAATTCATCGCCGCCCTAGGCGCCAGCGTGGAGCGCGCCACGCGCCTCGTCAACCAGTTGCTGGCGCTGGCGCAGCTCGATCCGCAGTCGCAGGCGCAGGATACTGTACTGGCGCTGGCGCCGGGCGACCTGGCGCACCTGCTGGCGCAGCAGGGCGCCCAATGGAAGGCGCTGGCCGCGCCGTACGGACTGTCGCTGAGCGTGAACATGGCGCCGGCGCCGTGCGCGCTGCATGCGGACAGCCTGCAGCTGCTGCTGCGTAACCTGGTCGAGAATGCGCTGCGCTATACGCCTGCGCCGGGCTTTGTGGCCGTCAGCTGCGGCGTGGAAGCGGGGCGCAGCTATGTGCGCGTGGCTGACACGGGGCCCGGCATCGCCGAAGATCTGCATGAGCGCGTGTTCGAACGCTTCGTGCGCCTTGGGAGCACAGCGCTGCCCGGCAGCGGCCTGGGACTGTCCATCGTGCGCCGCATCGCCGAACGGCATGGCGCGTACATCATCCTTGGCGAAGGGCTGCAGGGCAGGGGGCTGGCGGTGACGGTCGTGTTTCCATGACGGCCCCGCCAGCGGTGCTTCACATGCTTACAGCGACTTCAGGAAAGCCAGCAGCGTCTCGCGGTCCGTCTTCGACAGATTCTCGAAACGCTGGCGCGCCTTGGTCCCTTCGCCGCCGTGCCACAGGATCGCTTCCGTTAGGCTGCGCGCGCGGCCGTCATGCAGGTAGCCAGCCTTGCCGCCATTGCCCATGACTTTTTCCGTGTAGCCGATGCCCCACAGGGGCGCCGTGCGCCACATGCTGCCTTGCGCCTGTCCTTCCGTGAAGGTGTCGGCCAGTTCGGGGCCCATGTCGTGCAGCAGCAGGTCGGTGTACGGGCGAATGGTCTGGTTGCGCAGTTCCGCAAACAGATGTCCCGCGCCCGTCTTCATTTCCACCGTGTGGCAGGCGGCGCAGCGCATGCCCTGGAACAGCTTCGAACCGGCGGCCACCTGCTGCGGGTCGACCTTGAGTTCCTCGATCGGCGCCACGCCTTTCGGGAAGCCGCTGGCGATGCTGCGCTGTGCCGGCACGGCCACCAGGGCCAGGTATTGCGTGATCGACTGCAGGTCCGCTTCCGAGATGCCCGGCTGGGCGCCTCCCGCCGCGCAGGCTGCCGGCCCCGCCATGCAGGCGCGGTTGCGGTACACGGGCGAGGTGACGGCCATGTCCAGCAGCAGTGCGTCGGCGGCCTGGTGGCGCAAGGTGGCTTTCGCGGCCTTCCAGCCGAAGCGGCCCAGGCGCACGGCGCCCGTCTCCGGTTCATACACATAGTTGGGCAGGCCCATGACGCCGTCGGCATCCGGCGTGCTGCGTGCGCGCGCCAGGATGTCGGCTTCCGGCACGGCTTCCAGCAAGCCCGTGCCGATCATCGGCGGCGCCGCGCGCAGAGAGACGATTTGCGGCACGGGGCCTTCGAAGGCCAAGGTCGGCTTGCGCAGTTCGACCTGCGTGCCATCGGCCAGGGTAGTCTTGCGTGTCGTAAAACCACCCACGCTGACGCTGTTGCCCCAGTTTTGCGGCGCGCCGGACGGCGACACGGCATTCATCTGGATCGCCGTGCCGTATTGCGGGTGCGGCACCTGCTGGCCCGCCGCATTGATGCTGGCGACGCGCACGGCCATCGTGTCGAGGCGCTGGTTCACAGCCATCGGCGCGGGGCTGCGGCCATTGTTGACGTGGCAGGCGATGCAGGCCGACTGGCCGTAGCGCTGTCCCTGCAGGCCGACGGCGGGCGCGTAGCGGTCGTTGCCGCCTTCGTTGTGGTCACCGGTGGTGAAGTTGGTGTGCACAAGGCGGCGGCCCTCGACAAAGCGCTGCATGTTCTGCATGCCGATGTTGTTGTGCGGCTGCTGGAACATGAACAGGGCGTTGTCCGAGTAGTTATACGACACGGAACCGAGGCCGCCGGACAGCGTTTCTTCCGGCAGGGGCACGCCATTGAGGCGCGGCTGCACGCCATACCACGGCCGCAGTCCCGCGCCTACCACATACGTCCATTCGTACGAGTAGTAGCGGATGCCGCCATCATCGCCTTTCGATGCCATCGACGCGGTGGTGGAAAACATCGATGGCGACACTTCGATGATGTCGCCGGCCGTCAGCGCGCGCGCCTTGACCTCGGTGCCATTCGGCATGCCGCCGGCATCGAGGCCGCCATGGCCCGGGTACTCCTTGATCAGCAAGGTGCAGGCGCCGTTGATGCCGTTGGCGTTCGTCAGCCTGTCGTTGGCCGGATAGGCCATCGGCTTGCAGACGGGGACGTTGCGGTCCACCAGTTCGCCGGGCGACATCCAGCCATAGCCCGTCACGCCGGGACGGTCGAAGCCGCGGAAGAAGGCCACGCCGCCGGACAGGAAATCGACGGTGGTGTACTGGTTGACGATCAGCGTAGGCTTGGTGACGCCGCGGACCTTGCTGTTGTCGATGATTTCCACGCCCCAGGTGCGGTTCTTGAAGTACTGCGGCACGAAAGTGAGGTAGTTGCCCGGGCCCTTGTCCTGCGGCAGGTCCGTGACGGGATCGACCGTTTCATTCGGACCGTAGCCGATCTCATTCCATTCCTCGCCCCGCTCGCGGCCATGGCGCGCCAGGCCGCGCGCGCCGAAGCGCGTCACCAGCGTGCCGTCGGCAAGCGTGAATTGCAGGCTTTCCAGCGGCTGCGCGGCGGCGGGCAGCGGTGTCCAGCCGGCGCCGTTGGCGGGGAATTTCAGCGCCGACGTCGCGGTCGACGGCAGGCTGTTGTCGCTGCCCGGCGTCTTGAAGCTCACTTCCAGCAGCGAATAGCCATACTGCGTGGCGCGCGCCACGCCCTGCAGGCGGATGTAGCGGGCATGGATGCCCAGGTTGAAGAATTCCTCGGTGCCGCCGTGGCCATTGCTCACGTAGCGCACTTGCGACCAGTTCTGCCCGTCGTCGGACACTTGCAGCGCGTACTGCTTGCCGTACGCGTTTTCCCACAGCAGTTTCATGTAGCCGACGGGCGTCTTCGCGCCGAAGTCGAACTGTATCCAGGCGCCGTCCTCGAACTTGCTGGCCCAGCGCGTGTCCGTCTTGCCGTCGATCGCCATGGCGGCCGACATGCCGTTGTTTTCCACGGGAGAGGAAGTGGCGGCCACGGGCGAGATGGCCACGCCGGGCTGGCCAGGATCGATGGTGACCGGGGGCGGTTCGGTGACGGGCGGCGTCACGGGCGGCAGTACGGGTGTGCCCGAAAATGCCTGGATTTCAAAGATGGAGTAGCCATACTGGCCCACGCGCTTGACGCCCTGCATGCGCAGGTAGCGTCCTTGCGCGTCGAACCCCGTGATGTCCTCGATGCCGCCCTTGCTGTCGCTGACGTTCTGGATGGTGGTCCAGTGCGTATTGTCGTCCGATACCTGCAGCAGGTAGGCGCTGGCGTGCGCGTTTTCCCAGGCGATATGCACGCGCGTGATGCGCTGCGAGATGCCGAAATCGAGGGTCAGGTATTCATTGTCGGAGAACGCGCTGCCCCAGCGCGTGCCGTCGTTGCGGTCGATCGCGGCGCTGGCCGACAGGTCGCCCCGTTCCGCCGAGCTGGCCGTGGCGGCGACTGGCGTCAGTGCCGTTTCGGCCGATGGCTGCGCCAGCAGGTGCTGGGCCATGGCGGGCGTGGCCGGCTTGTCGCTGCCACCGCCGCCGCATGCCGCCAGCAGCAGGGCCACGGCCAGCGGCAGGTGCCGCCTGGAAAAGTGGATGAAGCCGGCCTGGTGCTGCCGGGGCCGAAGCAGGGATGTGTGCATGCGATCTTCCTTGTTTTTATTGGTTATGCGAGATTGGTCAGACGGGCTACCTCCGCATCCCGCCTATGGTGTTGCGCGTGCTTCACCGCCACGGCAGCGCCTTGCGGGCAAAGATAGGGGAGTGGTTTAATTGCTGTGTGGCAATATTGTTCTTAAGTTATAGAAGCACATACGGCATGTCAAGAAGTCTCGTGCGCTTGTCATCAACTGTTCATATAGCCTGGGTTTTTTGCACTATGCTGGTGCGCAAGGTGACTAAAAATGTGCGAAGGTATGAATAAAATTGGCTATGTCACCGTTAGATGTGGAAATGCACCCAGCGTTGCTTTCAACAGCGTTTCCGGTGAACGGATACGCCTGGCGTCGAGTATCCAACGCCATCCCAGATAGTTCGGCAAGTAGCGCGTCGCCACGCCGTGAAACGGCCCCATCCATTGTCGCAAACGGCTGTGATAGGCGTTGACGTTCTGCACGTGGGCGGCGCCCTGCACGCGGATGCCGGCGCGCAGGTTGACGGCCTGGTGGCTGATCCCCGCTTCCTTGGCGAAGCCCGATAGGCTGCATGACCATCGGTGACCAGTAGCACATCCTTGTCGATGACGGGCAACAAACAGTGATGCAACTGCGCCTTGGTTAGCGCTCCTTTTCCCGTGACGAAATCGAGGGTCTGTCCCGTACGGTCGCGCGCCACCAGGATGCAGACCTGTTCGTTCGATATGCCGCGTTTATGGGCATGGCCGCCCCGGCGGCGGGGCGGACGCGTCATGTTTCTGGATCCCTTTTCCGATTCCAGCAGATATAACTCGTCTGCCTCGGCGATGCCGTGCCGGCCATGCGGCCGGTCCGTCTTTGTCAACGACAAAAAACGGTGGCGCCAGCGAAACGTGGTATTGCGGTGTACGCCCAGCTGTAACGCCGCCTTGCGCACGGAATCCGATGCCAGCAGACAATCGGCGTAATCGAGCCACAAGGTCTTGTGGCGCAGGTGCGCCAGCGGCGTGCCCGTCAAGGCGTTGAAGGTGCGGCCGCAGGGCACGCAACGGTAGCGCTGCAGTCCGTGCACATGACCATGCCGGTGCAGGTGCGCCGAGCCGCAGGCGGGACAGGCCAATCGCGGCTGCGCCACATTTTCCAGCAGCGCGACGGTCGCGTCGTGTGGCGCGTTGCCATGCAGCAGGGCAATGCCTGCCTGCCGCTGGCGTCTGCTCAAACGAGCAAACTGCGCAATCAAGGTGATCCATTCGGCTGACCGCATGATCTGCTCCTGCAGGGTAAGTATGCAGAGTCAGACAAGACATCCAAGGGAAGATTCCGGCATTTCCCCTACTTGCCGATGACAGAGCCATAAAATTCAAGAAAAAATGCGTGGCGCGCGACGGGAATGCGGTATCTTCCTGAAATGCCTGCCGCCGACGCGTCCCTTTTTTTTGAGGAAGAACTGACCTTGCCGATTCCGCCAGCCGCACCGATACTCGCGCCCCTCTCCCTGGCCGCCGCGCGCGCCTTGCACTTGGCCGCACAGGGCTTGCTGCAGGCGCGCCGCAAGAAGGCCGTGAAGGCCGACGTGCTGGCCGCCATCCGCCAGATGGGCGTGCTGCAGATCGACACCATCCACGTGGTCGCGCGCAGCCCGTACCTGGTGCTGTGGAGCCGGCTGGGCGACTATCCGCAGCCGTGGCTCGAGCAATTGCTGGCCGAGGGCGCGCTGTTCGAATACTGGGCGCATGAAGCGTGCTTTGTGCCCATTGAAGACTATGGCTTGTACCGCCACCGCATGCTCGACCCGGCCGCCATGGGCTGGAAGTATTCGGTCAAATGGATGGCCGAGCAGGGCGAGGCCGTCGCTTCCGTGCTCGAACATATCCGCGCCAACGGCGCCGCGCGCTCGGCCGATTTCGAGCGCACGGATGGCAAGGCCGGTGGCTGGTGGAGCTGGAAGCCGGAAAAGCGCTCGCTCGAAGTCTTGTTTACCTCGGGCGTGCTGATGATCGCCAAGCGTCATCAGTTCCAGCGTTATTACGACCTGGCCGAACGGGTGCTGCCGGGCTGGCACGACGGCTTGCTGCCATCGGAAGAACAGGTGCGCCGGCGCCTGCTGCTGGCCAGCGTGAAGGCGCTGGGCCTGGCGCGCGCCAGCTGGATCAGCGACTACTTCCGCACCAAACAGCCGCGCGCCAGCCTGGCGCACGATTTGCAGGCGCTGGTGGACGAGGGGGCGCTGCTGCGCTGCACGGTCGATGGCTGGATGGACGCCGTGTACGTGCATGCCGATCACGCGGAACTGGCGCGCGCGGCGGCCGCCGGCAAGCTGGCGCCCACCCTGACGACGATTTTATCGCCGTTCGACCCCGTCGTCTGGGACCGCCGCCGCGCCCTGGAATTGTTCGGCTTTGACTACCGGCTCGAATGCTACACGCCCGCTGAAAAACGCCGCTACGGCTACTTCACCTTGCCGATCTTGCGCCGTGGCGCGCTCGTGGGACGCCTGGACGCCAAGGCGCACCGCGCGCAGGGGCGCTTCGAGATCAAGTCGCTGGCGCTGGAAGACGGCGTGCGCGTCAGCCCCCGCCTGGTGCAGGACGTGGCCGGCGCCGTGCGGCGCCTGGCGCTCTGGCATGCCTGCCCGGATATTGAAATAGCCCAGGCGCAGCCGGCCGCTTTTGGCGCGCTGCTGGCCGAGGCGCTGCACGACGGCGGCGCCGCCGCAAGGCAGGCCGCATGATGTTGCCGCCGGCTCCGCCCGCGCTGCTCGACGCCGACGGCCAGCCATGTTTCGGCCGCTACACGGGCCAGCTGGACGCTTTCGACTGGGTCGCGCTGGCGCCGCCGTACGCGCGCGGCGGCCTCTGGCGCTTGTTCCACCACAAGCGCTGGCATTACGTGGCCCTGTCGACACCGGCCGTATTTTGCGGCGTGGCCATCGTCGACCTGGGCTGGACCAGCACGGCCTTCGCGTATGCCTTCGACCGCCACAAGGGCAAGATCGTGGCCAGCTTTTCGCAGGATGGCATCCCCGGTCTGTGCGCATCGGTGGCGCCGCATGCGGGCGCCAGCAGCCGTTTCCGTTTTTTGTCGCAAAAAATCAGCATCGAGGCCCAGCCGCAGCAGCGCTACCGTTTGCGGCTCGATTGCGGCCATTTCGGCATCGATGCGGAATGCGGCCCGCCCGTGGCGCCCACCTTGCTGGCCATCGGCCCCGTGGGCGAGGGCGGCAGCGTGCATGCGACGCAAAAGTCGGGCGGTCTGCCCTTGTGGGGCACCGTGCGCTGCGGCGCCGTCGGCTACAGTTTGGATGACGGCGTGGCCAGCTTCGATTATTCGAACGGGCTGCTGGCGCGCGAGACGGAATGGCGCTGGGCTTCGGCGCACAGCCTGGACCTGGGATTCAATCTGCAGGCCGGCTATTTCGGCGCGCATGAAAACGCGCTGTGGCTCGATGGCCAGCTGTATCCGCTGGGCCGCGCGCATTTCGATTTCAATCCCGACAATCCGCTGGCGCCCTGGCATGTGTGGACGGACGACGATTTGCTCGACCTGCACTTCAAGCCGGAAGGCGCGCGGCGCGAAGATAAAAACCTGTGGATCGCCGCCAGCCGCTACATCCAGCCCATCGGCACGTTCAGCGGCTGGGTGCGCACCAGCGCGGAGTCTCCCAAGCGCATCGTGGCGCAGCTGGCGGGTGTCACGGAAAGCCACCGCTCGCGCTGGTAGGCGCGTGATTTTTTGCGAAACGCGTGACAAGGTCAAGTTTTTTTGGCAACGCATCCTATACACTGGACGTGACCAAGCCGCTCCGGCAAACCATGAGGCCAGAACATGAGTATCCGTAATCTCGACAAGCTGTTCAAGCCGGCCTCGGTGGCCCTGATCGGCGCCACGGCGCGCGAGCGCAAGCTGGGCGCCATCGCCCTGTACAACCTGCTGGGCGGCGGCTACCAGGGAGAGATTTGGCCCGTCAATCCCAAGTACGACGAACTGATGGGCCTGAAATGCTACCGCAAGCTGGCGCACTTGCCGAAGGCACCCGATTTGGCCATCATCTGCACGCCGCCTGCCACCATCACGGCGCTGATTCGCGAACTGGGCGCGCTGGGCACGCGCGCGGCCATCGTCATGACGTCGGGCCTCGATCCCGTGCGCGAACAGTCGCTGCGCATGGCCATGCTGAAAGCGGCCAAGCCGCACCTGCTGCGCATCCTGGGGCCCAACAGCATGGGGCTGCTCGTGCCGAAACTGGGCTTGAACGCCAGCTTCGCCCATGTCGGCGCGACGAGCGGCAAGATCGCCTTCGTGTCGCAGTCGGGCGCGCTGGTGTCGGGCGTGCTTGACTGGGCCAACGCGCACGGCGTGGGTTTTTCCAAGTTCATTTCGCTCGGCGCCAGCTACGACATCGATTTCGGCGACCTGCTCGACTACCTGGCCGGCGACATCGACACTGCCGCCATCCTGCTGTACATGGAAGATATCCAGGCCGCGCGCAAGTTCATGTCGGCCGCGCGGGCGGCCGCGCGCAGCAAACCCGTGATCGTCCTGAAAGCGGGGCGCGAGGCGGAAGGCGCGGCCATGGCGGCCTGGCACACGGGCGCGCTGGCCGGCTCCGACGCCGTGTACGACGCGGCCATCCGCCGCGCCGGCATGCTGCGCGTGTATTCGGCCGAAGAACTGTTCGACGCCGTGGAAACCCTCACGCATATCCGCTCGCAGCGCGGCGAGCGCCTGGCGATCCTGTGCAACGGCGGCGGCCTGGGCGTGATGGCCACCGACGCGCTGGTGAGCAGCGGGGGCAAGCTGGCCGAGCTGTCGCCCGACACCGTGATCGCGCTGGAAAAGGCGCTGCCGCGGGGCTGGTCGCACGACAACCCCGTGGGCTTGCCCGGCGACGCGGCCGTGCAGCGCTATGCCGACGCCATCAAGCCGCTGCTCGACGAGCCGCAAGCGGACGCCTTGCTGCTGCTGCACGCGCCAACGGCCATGGTCTCGTCGATCGACATCGCCGAAGCCGTCACGCCGCTGATCAAGGCCACTTCGCGCACGGTGCTGTCATGCCTGCTGGGCGGCACCACCGTGGCGCCCGCGCGCCAGGTCTTCAACCGGGCCGGCATTCCCACCTACGATACGCCGGAAAAGGCCGTGCATGGCTTCATGCAGATCGTGCAGTACCGGCGCAACCAGGAAACCCTGATGCAGGTGCCGGCGCAGCTGCCCATGTCGGCCACGCCGCGCCGCGCCAGGGTGCGCGAAATCGTCGCCGCCGCGCTGGCGGCCGGCCAGACGGTGCTCGGCGAATGTCGTTCGAAAGAGATTTTGGCCGCCTACGGCATTCCCGTCGCCACCACGCGCATGGCGGCCGACGTGGAAGAGGCGCTGGCCGTGGCGGCCGAGATCGGCTATCCCGTCGCGCTGAAGATCCATTCGCCCGACATCGCGCATAAATCCGACGTGGGCGGCGTGGCGCTCGACCTCGACACGCCCGACATCCTGCGCACTGCCGCCGCCGCCATGCTCAAGCGCGTGCGCCGCATGCGCCCCGATGCGCTGATCGACGGCTTCACGGTGCAGCAGATGGCGCGCCGGCCGCAATCGCATGAATTGATCGTCGGCGTGACGACCGACGCCGCCTTCGGCCCCGTGATCCTCGTGGGGCAGGGCGGCATCGCCGTGGAAGTAACGGCCGATCACGCCATCGGCCTGCCGCCGCTGAACATGGTGCTGGCGCGCGACATGCTGGCGCGCACACGCGTGTCGAAACTGCTGGCCGGCTACCGCAACCAGCCGCCGGCCGACATCGACGCCATCTGCTACACGCTGATCCAGGTGGCCGAACTGGTGGCCGACATCGGCGAACTGGCCGAACTCGACATCAACCCGCTGGTGGCCGATGCCGATGGCGTGATCGCCCTCGACGCGCGCATCCGCTTGCAGCCGGGCCAGCAGCGCGACCGCCTGGCCATCCGCCCGTATCCGCAGGAACTGGAAGAGCAGGTGACGTGGATGGACCAGCCGATTCTGCTGCGCCCCATCCGCCCCGAGGATGCGCCGCAGCACATGGACCTGTTCCACGCGCTGGACCCGGACGACGTGCGCCTGCGCTTCTTTACATCCATGCGCGAGCTGCCCGTGTCGCAGCTGGCGCGCCTGACGCAGATCGATTACGACCGCGCCATGGCCTTCATTGCCACGCACACGGGGCCGGACGGCAAGCCGGAAACCCTGGGCGTGGTGCGCGCCGTGGCCGACCCGGACAATATCCACGCCGACTTCGCCATCGCCGTGCGCTCGGCCCTGAAAGGCAAGGGACTGGGCCACATCCTGTTTGAAAAGCTCGTCGATTATTTCCGCAGCCGCGGCACGGAAGCGCTCGTGGGCGAGGCCATGGCGCGCAACAAGGGCATGCAGCGGCTGGTGAAAAGCTTTGGCGGCGACGTCACGCCGTCGGAAGAGCCTGGTGTTGTCAACCTGCATATCGGCTTGCGCGCGCCGTAAAAGAAAGCGCGGCTGGCCCGCCGCGGGTTTGTGCAGGATCAAACCGGCCGCTGTCGGTAGTCTTTACACTTTCACTTCCAGGATCAGACATCCAGCCCATTTTCGGGAGTGAGTGCATGCTTACGGCAACATATATATTGGTTTCCCTGTCGGTGGAACAGGCCAGCATCCGCATGAGCCTGCTGGCCTTTCAGAAGTACATGCATGTGCAGCTGCGCCACCAGAGCAGGCTCAACCTGGCCCAGCTGCAGTATGCGGGCGACTGGCTGAGCCGGCTGTACCAGGGCGGCTACTGGCGCAAGGTGGAGATGTATCTGATCCCCGCCATCCGCCAGGCCGCGCCGCATGCGGACGGTTTGCTCAATGAGCTCAACGGTTTGAACCATGCGGCGCTGGAAAGCATCAACGTCGTGCAGCAGCGCGTGGGCGCCGCCATCGACCATTCCGAATCGCAGGCCGAGCAGCTGTGCGCGGCCATCGACGCCTTTTGCGCGGCCTTGCTGCAGCGCCTGGAAAAAGAAGAGCGCGAACTGTTCGCGCTGGCGCGCAAGGTCATCGTCGGCGAAACGTGGTTTGCCATCGCCTACCAGTTCCTCGCCCATGACGCGCGCGCGCAGGAAGCGCGCCGTGGCAAGGCGCAGGTGCTGCCTTTTGTTTTGCCGGCAGCCGGCGGCAGCGCCGAAACGATAGCGGATGGCACAGAGTCCGCGTCGCCCGTGCCGCCGCAGCCGCTGCGCGCGCAGGCTTGAACGGGGAGCGAGCGCACACCCCGTTCACCCGTTTGCGCCGGGGCCGCGTCCGTGGTTTTGCACTGGCGCTCTCATAGGAGAAATGCCAGCTTGCTTACTATGTTACTGATTTGGTAACTTGTACATACCTGTCCGATGCAATACTCCGGGCTTTGTTATGATGGTGGTTTTGATCCACGCGAAACCCGTCATGTTCGAATTTCTCTTCAAGCGTTCTGCCAGCAAGACTGCCGCACCCGATCCTGTCGTGGCAGAACAGGCCGCCGCCTCGGCGCAGAGCGCATCGCGCCGCGCCGAACAGGTTGCGCGTGCCCATGCCGTGGCCGGCGACGAAGCCGCCGCTGCCGATTTCATCATGTCCAGCGAATTTGCCGATGCCCGTCTGATCGCGGCCGAACACGTCCACGCCTTGCCCTTGCTGGAAAAAGTCCACCACGCCATGCGCAACACGGACCGCCGCGTGGCCAAACTGATGCAGGGCCGCATCGACCTGATCCGCCACCAGGCAGCCGAGACGCAACGCGCCCAGGCCAGCATCGACACGGCACAGCGCCTGTTGAACGATGAAAAGCTGAGCCCGAACCAGGTTGCCGAGCTGGACCGCCAATGGCAAGTCATCAAGGCCACGCCCGAGCTGGCGACGGCGTTTGCCGCCGCGCGCGCCGCACTGGCCGCCCGCCTGGAAGCGCAAGTGGCGCTGCAGCGCGCCGTGATCGACGCCGTTGCCGCCACGCGCGCCTTGGCTGCCAGCGGCCAGTCCGCCGGCGAGCTGGCGCAGGCGCTGGCACGCCTCGACGCGGAACATGCGCAGCATGCGCAATCGCCCGAGCGTGCCTCCTTGCCGAAACACCTGGAAACCGATTTCATCCAGGCGCGCGAGCAGGCGCAGTCCGCCTTGCAAGCGCTGCAGCAGCACCAGGCCTTGTTCGACGCACGCCAGGCCGCGCTGGCAGAATGGCAGGCGCAGGACGCCGCCACCCTTGACGTGGATGTCTTGAAACGCGCTTGGCAAGCCTTGCCGCGCCTGCCCGAGTCGCCATTGTCCGACAGCTTGCAGCAGCAATTTGCGGCCGTGCTGGCCAGCGCGCCGGCGCCCGTGCACGCGGTGCCAGAGGCCGCAGCGGCCCATGCCGAGCCTGTACCTGTACCGCGCAAGCCGCGTCAGGAACACGCACCCGTGTCGAAAGAAGCGACAGAGCAATTCTTCAAGGTGCTCGACGCCATGGAAGCGGCCCTGCAGGATGGCTTGCTGCACGTGGCTTCCGAACACGACAAGACTTTGCGCGACACCAAGCACGGCCGTTTGACGCCGGCGCAAGCGGACCGCCTGGCCCATGTGCGCGCAGAGTTCAAGCGCCTGGCCGACTGGGCGCGCTGGGGCGGCAACGTGTCGCGCGAGGAACTGGTCAAGGCGGGCGAGGAATTGCCGGCGCAGCAACTCCCAATGGCCGAGCTGGCCAAGAAAGTGGGCAGCTTGCGCGAGCGCTGGAAGTCGCTCGACACCCTGTCCGGTCCCGCACCGAAGTCTTTGTGGGAACGTTTCGACGCGGCATGCAGCGTAGCCTATGCGCCAGCGGCCCAGCATTTCAAGCAACTGGCCGAAGAGCGCCACGGCAATGCGGCCAAGGCCCAGGAATTGATCGCGGAAACGGCGGCCCTGGCGGCCGAAGAGAGTACCGACTGGAAACACGTCGCCTCCGCCTCGCAGCGCTTGCGCCAGGCGTGGACGCGCCTGGGCACCATCGACCGCAAGGAAAAGAAACGCCTGGACGCGGAATTTGGCGCCGCGCTGGACGCCCTGTCGAAGCCGCTCGATACGCAGCGCCAGATCGAGACGGCGCGCCGCGAACAATTGATCGTCGAAGTGGGCTTGCTCAAGCCTTCGGAGCGCAACACGGTCGACATGCTGAAAGCCTTGCAGGATAAATGGCAGGAACTGGCGAAAGCCCTGCCGCTCGAGCGCCGCGCGGAACAGGCGCTGTGGCAGCGTTTCCGCGCCGCCTGCGACGATATCTTTGCCAAGCGCAAGGAAACGGCCCACGCGGCCGACCACGAGCGCCGCGAACACCTGCATGCGCGCGAAGCGCTGTGCGCGGCGCTGGAAACGGCCGTCGTGCCCGAGGGCGATGACAAGAGCCGCACCGCCTTCATCAACCACTTGCTGCGCGACACCCGCGCCGCCTGGAACGCCACGGGCCCCGTGCCGCGCGCCAGCGAAGCGAAGATCGAGCAGCGCTACCAGGCGGCTGTCGCCGGCGTGCAAGCGCAAGCGGACGCCATCGCCGAACGGGCTGGCGCGGCCCAGGCCAATGCCCTGCGCGACAAGCTGCGCCTGGTGCAGTCGCTGGAAGCGGCACTGGCTGATGGCGCTGGCACCGATGCGCAAGCATGGAGCGAGCGCTGGAGCGCCTTGCCGCCGCTCGACGCGCAATACGAACGCAGCCTGCAGCAGCGCTTTGCCGCCGCCCAGGCCGCGCTGGGCGAGGGCAGCGCCGCCTACGTGCGGCAATTGCAGGCCAACCAGGAGCGCTTGCTCGATGAAGTGTTGCGCCTGGAAATCGTCGCCGGCGTCGACAGCGGCGCCGAATTTGCCCGCGACCGCCTGAAAATGCAGGTGGAAGTGCTGCAATCGTCGCTGAAATCGGGTCAGAAGCCGCTCACGCAAGCGTCGCAACTGATGCAGCTGTGCGCGATTGCCGCCGCCACCGATGCGCGCACGGCCAGCCGCATCGAAACCCTGCTGCGCCGTATCGGAGGCAACGTCAAATGAGTACCACCGTCCGCGTCCAGCAAGCTGATTTTGACTTGGGTCAAGAAATCGCACAATTGCGTGCAGGCAACCCCAAGGTGGGCGCCGTCGTCGGCTTCGTCGGCACGGTGCGCGACATGAACGAAGGACTCGACGTGGCCGCCATGGAGCTCGAGCATTATCCGGGCATGACGGAAAAGTCCATTGTAGCCATCGTCGAGCAGGCGCGCGAGCGCTGGCCCCTGTCCGGCGCGCTGGTGATCCACCGTGTAGGTCCCCTGCTGCCGCAGGAGCAGATCGTGCTGGTGGCGGTCTCGTCCGCCCACCGGGGCGAGGCCTTCGCCGCCTGCGAATTCATCATCGACTACCTGAAGACGGAAGCGCCATTCTGGAAGAAGGAAGACACGCCCGAAGGGGCGCGCTGGGTCGATGCGCGCGACAGCGACGAGACGGCGTTAAACAAGTGGGCGGCAAAAGCAAGCGCCATTTGAATCGTACGGGTCCCGCACCGTAGCTTTTGCCCAAATGCATCGGTTTTCTGCTTTGTGTATGCTTGAAAAGTACTCTCTCACCCCAATTTGGTTAACAACTAATTAACCGGGAGCGATTTTCATGCGACAAGACAAACTCACTACCAAATTACAGGAAGCCCTGGCCGATGCGCAAAGCTTGGCCGTGGGCAACGACAACCCCTATATCGAACCAGTCCATTTGCTGACGGCCCTGTTGAACCAGGACGACGGCGGCGCCCGCTCGCTGTTGCAGCGTGCCGGCGTCAACGTGGGCGGCCTGTCCAAGGCCCTGGGCGCCTCGATCGAACGCTTGCCCAAGGTGTCTGGTACGGGCGGCGACGTGCAGGTCAGCCGCGAATTCGTGGCCTTGCTGAACCTGGCCGACAAGGAATCGCAAAAGGCGGGCGACCAGTTCGTCTCCAGCGAAATGGTCTTGCTGGCGATGACGGACGACAAGTCCGACTGCGGCAAGCTGGCGCGCGAAAACGGCCTCACCCGCAAGGCACTGGAAGCGGCCATCGACGCAGTGCGCGGTGGTAACAAGGTCGACTCGCAAGAGGCCGAAGGCCAGCGCGAAGCCCTGAAAAAATACACCTTGGACCTGACGGAGCGGGCGCGCAAGGGCAAGCTCGACCCTGTGATCGGCCGCGACGATGAAATCCGCCGCACCATCCAGATCCTGCAGCGCCGCAGCAAGAACAATCCCGTGCTGATCGGCGAACCGGGCGTGGGCAAGACTGCCATCGTCGAAGGCCTGGCGCAGCGCATCGTCAATGGCGAAGTGCCCGAGTCCCTGAAAGGCAAGCGCGTACTGTCGCTGGACATGGCCGCCTTGCTGGCCGGCGCGAAATTCCGCGGCGAGTTCGAGGAACGCCTGAAATCCGTGCTGAAAGAACTGGCCATGGATGAAGGGCAAACCATCGTCTTCATCGACGAGATGCACACCATGGTGGGCGCGGGCAAGGCCGAAGGCGCGATGGACGCGGGCAATATGCTCAAGCCGGCGCTGGCGCGCGGCGAGCTCCATTGCGTGGGCGCGACGACCCTCGACGAATACCGCAAGTACATCGAGAAGGATGCCGCGCTGGAACGCCGTTTCCAGAAAGTGCTCGTCGACGAGCCGACCGTGGAAGCGACGATCGCCATCCTGCGCGGCTTGCAGGATAAATACGCGCTGCACCACAAGGTGGAGATCACGGACGCGGCCATCATCGCCGCCGCCGAGCTGTCGCACCGCTACATCACGGACCGCTTCCTGCCCGACAAGGCGATCGACCTGATCGACGAGGCGGCGGCGAAGATCAAGATCGAGATCGATTCGAAGCCGGAAGTGATGGACAAGCTGGAACGCCGCTTGATCCAGCTGAAAATCGAGCGCGAAGCCGTCAAGAAGGAAAAGGACGAAGCGTCGTTGCGCCGCCTGGGCCTGATCGAGGAAGAGATCGTCAAGCTGCAGCGCGAATACAATGACTTCGAGGAAATCCTGAAGGCGGAAAAAGCCGTGGTGCAAGGCAGCACGCACATCAAGGAAGAGATCGAAAACGTCAAGCTGCAGATGGAGCAGGCCACGCGCGAGAGCAACTGGCAGAAAGTGTCGGAGCTGCAATATGGCAAGCTGCCGCAGCTGGAAGCCCAGCTCAAGCAGGCTGACAGCGGCATCCCGAAACTCGATCCCGACCAGCCGAAGCTGCTGCGCACGGAAGTGGGCGCCGAGGAAATCGCCGAAGTGGTGTCGCGCGCGACGGGTATTCCCGTGTCGCGCATGATGCAGGGCGAGCGCGACAAGCTGCTGCACATCGAAGAGAAGCTGCATGAGCGCGTCGTGGGCCAGGATGAGGCGATCACGGCCGTGGCGGACGCCATCCGCCGCTCGCGCGCCGGCTTGAGCGATCCGAACCGTCCGTATGGTTCCTTCATGTTCCTGGGGCCGACGGGCGTCGGCAAGACGGAATTGAGCAAGGCGCTGGCCACTTTCCTGTTCGATACGGAAGAATCGATGATCCGCATCGACATGAGCGAGTTCATGGAGAAGCATTCCGTCGCCCGTTTGATCGGCGCGCCACCGGGCTACGTGGGCTACGACGAGGGCGGCTACCTGACGGAAGCCGTGCGCCGCAAGCCGTACAGCGTGATCCTGCTCGACGAAGTGGAAAAGGCGCATGCCGACGTCTTCAACGTGCTGCTGCAAGTGCTCGACGACGGACGCATGACGGATGGACAGGGCCGCACAGTGGACTTCAAGAATACCGTCATCATCATGACCTCGAACCTGGGTTCGCATAAAATCCAGGCGATGGAAAGCGATGATCCCGGTGTCGTGAAGCTGGCCGTGATGGCCGAGGTACGCTCGCACTTCCGTCCCGAGTTCGTCAACCGCATCGACGAAATCGTCGTGTTCCACGGCCTCGACGAGAAAAACATCGGCGCGATCGCGAAGATCCAGCTGAAGATTCTCGAAGAACGCCTGGCGCGCATGGACATGCAGCTGAGCCTGACTGACGCGGCCTTGCAGCAAATCGCCGAAGCGGGCTACGACCCGGTGTATGGCGCCCGCCCGCTGAAACGGGCGATCCAGCAGCAGATCGAAAATCCGCTGTCGAAGCTGATCCTGGAAGGCAAATTCGGCCCGAAAGACGAGATCCGCATCGACGCCCAGAACGGCAACCTGGTGTTTGCGGGTGCGCAGGTGGGGCTGGATAAGGTGTAATGTCGCAAAGGCCGGGGTCAGACCCCCGTCATTGTTAGCGCTGAATTTTGCGTTGGCGGTGTTGGGGGTCTGACCCCAGCGGTGAAAGCAGGGCGGTATCAGGCTAGACCTGATGCCGCCCTTCTTGCTATCATCGTCACTATTTTCTGACTAATTCCGGAGGCGGTACGATGGCAAACACATGGCAAGCAGGGCGGCGCATTGGAGTGGGACTGGCCTTGGCGGCGGCCGTACTGGCCTTGCCTGCGCACGCTCAGGCTCAGGAAGAGAAAGTCCTGAACATCTATAACTGGTCCGACTATATCGGCGACGATACGATCAAGAATTTTGAGAAGGAAACGGGCATCAAGGTACGCTACGACGTTTTCGACAATAACGAAATCCTCAATGCGAAACTGGTGGCGGGCAAGTCCGGCTACGACATCGTCGTGCCGACGGCACAGTGGGCGCGCTTGCAGATCGATGCGGGCCTGCTGCGTAAACTCGACAAGAGCAAGCTGACGAACCTGGGCAACCTGGACCCGAACCTGCAGGCCAAGCTGTCGAAGATCGACCCGAACAACGATTACCTGGTCGACTGGCTGTGGGGCTACACGACGGTGGGCATCAACGTCAACAAGGTCAAGGCCGCGCTGGGCGGCATGCCCATGCCCGACAACGCATGGGAACTGATCTTCGACCCGAAATATGCAGCCAAGCTGAAATCGTGCGGCGTGTCCTTCCTCGACTCGCCGTCGGAAGTGCTGCCGGCCGCCCTGCAATACCTGGGCAAGCCCGCGTACTCGAAAACGGCCGCCGACTACCAGGAAGCGGGCAAGGTGCTGCAGGCGATCCGTCCTTACGTGACCCTGTTCAGCTCGTCCGGCTACATCAATGACATGGCCAACGGTTCCGTCTGCGTGGCGCTGGGCTGGTCGGGCGACATCAATATCGCGCGCCAGCGCGCCATCGATGCGAAGAACGGCAACGTGATCCAGGTGCTGGTGCCGAAGACGGCCGCCTTGATGTTCGACACCATGGCCATCCCGGCCGACGCGCCGCACCCGAACAATGCGCACCTGTTCATCAACTATATTTTGCGCCCGCAAGTGCATGCCAGCCTGAGCAACAAGGTGTTTTATGCGAATCCGAATCTGGCCAGCATCAAATATGTGCGCAAGGACATCGGCGAGAACAAGGCCATCTTCCTGTCGGACGCCGACAAGCAGCGCATGGCCGCGCCTGAAGCGACCACGGCCGATATCCGCCGCTTGATGACGCGCATCTATACGAAGTTTAAAACGGGAGTGTAAGACGGGAGTATAAAAACGATGATGGCGCGAGGGACGGGCCTGTTTGGCCGTCGCTGGCGCCATGCGATAGTGCCGAGGTGAGCGCTACTCGTGATAGCGGTCCATCAGCTTATGGTGGCTGCCGCGCATTTCTTCGACCAGTTCAAAGGCGACAAAGCCGATGATGGCGGCGAAGATGGCGATGAAGAGAAAAACGAGGAAGGTGATTAACATGGTCTTTCAGCCGCCGTTGGACGGCTGTCCGCTGGGTTGCTCAATGTGCGGGAGCAGGGCTCTTGCACGTAGTTGATGCAATTAAACTCTAGCAGATCGGCAGCGCTTTACAAGGCTGCTGAGTTGCGAACGCCACTAGTATTTGTCCCAGCGCACTTTTTGCGCATTTCCCCGCATCGCCCCCTTTTTCACGACCCTTACTTCACCACCAGGTCATGCGCCATCACCGCCTTCAAATAGATACTGACGGGGTCGCCTGGCTCGCGCTGCGAAAACCACCAGGCGCTGGCCTTGCGCATTTCCCATTCCTGTTCCTCGCCCGTCAACAGCAGGGCGGCCGCCTGGCCCAGGGTGGGCTGGTGGCCGACGATGAGCACGGTTTCCTTGCCGCCGGGCCAGTTGGCCGCCTTCAGGATGTCTTCCGCCTCGGCGCCGGGCGCCAGTTCCGGCATCAGCTTGAACTTGCGCCCCAGCGCCTCCGCCGTTTGCAGGGTGCGCAGGGCGGGGCTGACGAGGATACGGCAATTTTCCGGTAGTTGCGAGGCCAGCCATTCCCCCATGCGGCGCGCCTGTTTCTGGCCTTTGACGGTCAGGGCGCGTTCGAGGTCGGGGACGCCCGGCTCGGCTTCTGCGTGTCGCCACAAGATGAGATCCATGCTGTACTCCTCTGTGTTGAATTGCCTATTCGCCGACCTCCGCGCCCGGCGTGCCCAGTGTGTGCATCAGGTATTGCTGGGCGCTGAACGGCGTTTGCTTGCCACGCGGCTTGCGGCGCGCGTAATGACCGGTCGGCTCCAGTTCCCATGCATTTGTATTATCCTTCAAATACGGATTCAAGCCCTCGGCGATCACGCGCCGTTTCAGCGCCCGGTCAAGCACGGGGAACGCCACTTCTACACGGCGGAACAGGTTGCGGCTCATCCAGTCGGCGCTGGCCAGGTAGACATCGTGCGCCAGGTCGTTGCGGAAGTAATAGATGCGGCTGTGTTCGAGGAAGCGGCCGATCACGGAGCGCACCTTGATGTTTTCCGACAGGCCAGGCACGCCCGGCTTCAGGGTGCAGGCGCCACGCACGATCAGGTCGATCTTCACGCCATCGGTCGAGGCCGCATACAGGGCGCGGATCACGGATTCGTCGACCAGCGCGTTGACTTTCACGATGATGCGCCCGCGCCGGCCCGAACGGGCGATCTTCGCCTCGTTGCGGATGGCCTTGATGATCTCGCTTTGCAGTCCGAACGGCGCCAGCCACAAGTGGTTCAGGTTGTGCGGCTTGGTCAGGCTCGTCAGGTGGATGAAGACTTCATTGACTTCCACGGCCAGGTCCTGGTTCGCCGTCAGCAAACCAAAGTCCGTGTACAGCTTGGTCGTCGTCGGGTGATAGTTGCCGGTGCCTAAGTGGGCGTAGAAGCGCAGCGCGCCTTCTTCGCGGCGGATGACGAGCGCTACCTTGGCATGGGTTTTCAATCCCACGACGCCGTACACGACCTGTGCGCCCGCCTGTTCCAGCTTGTCGGCCCAGTTGATATTGGCTTCTTCGTCGAAACGCGCCATCAATTCCACGATGACGGTCACTTCCTTGCCCATCTTCGCCGCCGTGATCAGCGACTCCATCAGGTCCGAGTTCATGCCCGTGCGGTAGATCGTCTGCTTGATGGCGACGACAGACGGATCGTAGGCGGCGCTGCGGATGAAGTCGATCACCGTCTGGAACGACTGGTACGGGTGGTGCAGCAGGATGTCGTGCCTGGTCAGCGCGGCAAAGATGTCGTTGCCGATGGCCTTGTGCGCGAGGCCGGGGAAGAACGGCGGGAAGCGCAGCTCGGGCTGCTTGACGTGGTCGATCATTTCCGACAGGCGCACCAGATTGACGGGGCCGTTGACGCGGTACAGCCGGCTTTGATCCAGGCTGAACTGGTCGAGCAGGAATTGCGACAATTCTGGCGGGCAATTGCGCGCCACTTCCAGGCGCACCGAGGTGCCGAACTGGCGGCCGACCAGCTCGCCTTTCAGGGCCTGGCGCAGATTCTTGACTTCATCCTCGTCCACCCACAGGTCGCTGTCGCGCGTGACGCGGAACTGCGAATAGGCGATCACTTCGCGCCCGGCGAACAGGTCGGAAATGTGCGCATGGATGACGGACGACAATAAACAGAAGGACACGCCATCGCCGGAAATCTCGTCCGGCAACTTGATGACACGCGGCAAGACGCGTGGCGCCTTGACGATGGCGATCGCCGTGCCGCGCCCGAACGCATCCTTGCCGCTCAGCGAGACGATGAAGTTGAGACTTTTATTGACTACCTGCGGGAACGGGTGGGCCGGGTCGAGGCCGATGGGCGTCAACAGGGGGCGTACTTCGCGGTCGAAATACTGCTTGACCCACGCGCGCTGCGCCTCGTTGCGGTCGCTGTCGCGCAGCAAATGCACGCCCGCTTCGCGCAGGGCCGGCAAGACTTCGCTATTTAATATCTCGTACTGGCGTTCCACCAGCGCATGGCATTCCTTGCCGATGCGCTCCAGGTTGGCCGCCAGGGCAGGGTGGCCGGCCAGCGAACCGCCGATGCTGCCGGCCGCCAGCAGGCTGGCCACGCGCACTTCGAAGAACTCATCCATATTGCTGCTGACGATGCACAGGTAGCGCAGGCGCTCAAGCAGCGGAATGTTCGGGTCTTCCGCCTGGGCCATCACGCGCCGGTTGAAAGTCAGTTGCGACAACTCGCGGTCAAGCAGGATGCCCGATTTGGTCACTTCCGTGTGCAGTTCAGGTTTCATATTCTTTTGTCTTTGCAGATAGTTAATTCTAGCCGTATTTCATCATGTATGACGCGTTGTGAGTGTAATCATGAAATATGACGTAAGCGTGACATAAGCTGTCATAAAGCGTCGCCGGTCCTGTCATTTTTCGCGCCGAAAATGGCAATTCCCCGGGCGTAGGCAATTATTTCAGGATTTTTTGGCCATGTCATAAAGCTGTCATATTCGCTTGCTAGACTGCGCAGCATTCAACCGGGACTTTGAGCCCCAACAACCCTGAGGACTTGATATGCAAATGAAGCAAATGTTCAAATTTATCGTCGTGGGTGCTTCGGCAGCGATGGCATTTTCTTCCGCTTCCGTCATGGCGGCAGATATGACAGGTGCTGGTGCAACCTTCCCGTACCCGATCTACGCCAAATGGGCTGAGACGTACAAAGCCAACACGGGCAATGGCCTGAACTATCAGTCCGTCGGTTCCGGCGCTGGCATCAAGCAAATCAAGGCCAAGACTGTTGAATTCGGCGCTTCGGACATGCCTTTGAAGGCGGAAGAGCTGGAAGAAGCGGGCCTGATGCAGTTCCCGGCCATCATGGGCGGCGTGGTCACGATCGTCAACCTGGACGGCGTAACCCCAGGCCAGCTGAAAATGACGGGTAAAGTCGTTGCCGACATCTACCTGGGCAAGATCACCAAGTGGAGCGCGCCTGAAATCGCCGCCCTGAACAGTGGCGTCAAGCTGCCGGACACGGAAATCACCGTGGTGCACCGCGCCGACGGTTCGGGCACCTCGTTCCTGTTCACCGACTTCCTGTCGAAAACCAACCCGGAATTCAAATCGAAAATCGGCGCTGGCTCGGCTGTGAAATGGGCCGTGGGCGTGGGCGGCAAGGGTAACGAAGGCGTCGCCGCCAACGTGCAGCGTATCAAGGGTTCGATCGGCTACGTCGAGTGGGCTTACGCCAAGAAAAACAAGATGTCGCACACCCAGCTGCAAAACAAGGACGGCAACTTCCTGCAGCCTGACGACGAAAACTTCAAGGCAGCAGCCGCTTCGGCACCTTGGACGCAAACCCCAGGCTTCGGCGTGGTCCTGACCGACCAGGCTGGCAAGAACAGCTGGCCTATCACGGGCGTGTCGTTCATCCTGATGCACAAAGTCCAGGCTGACGCAGCCAAGGCCAAAGAAGTCCTGAAATTCTTCGACTGGGCCTACAAAAACGGTGGCGCCGCTGCCGTTGAACTGGACTACGTGCCGATGCCGGCATCGGTCGTGAAACTGGTGCAGGAATCGTGGAAAGCCAATCTGAAAGATGCATCGGGCAAAGCCATCTATTGATTCGATAGCTTGACCAGATAAGTACCTGACATCCTTGCCCCGCCAGCAGCACGGCGGGGCAGGGAGTTAGCCAGGACCGCCCGCAAGCCCTTGCAGGCGTTCCCGGCTAAAAGAGCACGATAAAAATAGCAGTACCTGCAGTACCACCCATATGGCACACTATGAGCGCACAATCTACCTCCTCCACGATCCCCATGCCAGGCGGCACCATGACCGATTCCATCAGTCACGCGCAAATGCTTTCCACCATGCGCAAGCAGCGCTTCCAGGATTTCATGTTCCACAAGGTGACGATGCTGTTCGCCCTGTCGGTGCTGATCGTCCTGGTCGGCATCATCATTTCGCTGATCATGGAATCGATACCGGCCTTCAAGACCTTCGGCCTGCATTTCATCGTTTCGGCCGAGTGGGACCCTGTCAATGACCAGTACGGCGCCCTGATCCCCATCATCGGCACCCTGGTGACGTCAATCATCGCCTTGCTGATCGCCTTTCCCGTCAGCTTCGGCATCGCCCTGTTCCTCACGGAAATCTGCCCGGCCTGGCTGCGCCGCCCGCTGGGCACGGCTGTCGAGCTGCTGGCCGGCGTGCCATCGATCATCTACGGCATCTGGGGCCTGTTCGTGTTCGCGCCCCTGTTTGCCGACCACGTCCAGCCCATCCTGAAAGCCACCTTGGGCAACGTGCCCGTCATCGGCCAGCTGTTCAGCGGCCCCATGATGGGCATCGGCCTGCTGACGGCCGGTCTGGTGCTGGCCATCATGATCATCCCCTTCATCGCTTCCGTGATGCGCGACGTGTTCGAGATCGTTCCTGCCGTGCTGAAGGAATCCGCTTACGGCCTGGGCTGCACGCGCTGGGAAGTGGTGCGCAAGATCGTCTTGCCATACACCAAGACCGGCGTCGTCGGCGGCGTCATGCTGGGCCTGGGCCGCGCGCTGGGCGAGACCATGGCCGTGACCTTCGTCATCGGCAATGCGAATAAACTGTCGTGGTCGCTGTTTGCCGCCGGTAACAGCATCACCTCCTTGCTGGCGAATGAATTTGGCGAAGCGCAATCGGCACTGCACGTGTCCTCGCTGTTCTCGCTGGCCCTGATCCTGTTCGTCATCACCTTTATCGTCTTATCCGCCGCCAAGCTGATGCTGGCTGGCATGTCCCGCAAGGAAGGCACGAAATGAGCCAAGTAAGCACTCTCGACGTTCCGGCCAAGCCGGCCATGAACCCCGTCTACCGCAAGCGCCTGCTGATGCACCGTGTCGGCATCGCCCTGTCGGTGGCCGCCATGGCCCTGGGCCTGGCCGTGCTCGTGTGGATTTTGTTCACCCTGGTGATCAAGGGTTTCGGCGCCTTGTCCATCGACCTGTTCACGCAAACGACGCCGGCTCCCGGCAGCGAAGGCGGCGGCTTGATCAATGCCATCGTCGGCAGCGCGCTGATGGTGGGCCTGGCGACTGTCGTCAGCACCCCGATCGGCATCCTGGCCGGCATTTACCTGGCCGAATACGGCGAAGAAAACAAGCTGGCGCAAGTGACGCGTTTTGTGACGGACATCATGCTGTCGGCGCCATCGATCGTCATCGGCCTGTTCGTGTATGCGCTGTACGTGGCGCATGTGAAACATTTCTCCGGTTACGCGGGCGCCATCGCGCTGTCGCTGATCGCCGTGCCCGTGGTCGTGCGCACGACGGACAATATGCTGCGTCTGGTACCGAACAGCCTGCTGGAAGCCGCGTTTGCCCTCGGCGCGCCGCGCTGGAAAGTCGCCACCCTCGTGCGCTTGCGCGCCGTGAAAGCTGGCGTGATCACCGGCGTACTGCTGGCATTGGCCCGCATCGCCGGCGAAACGGCGCCGCTGCTGTTCACGGCCCTGAATAACCAGTTCCAAAGCTTCAACATGAATGCGCCGATGGCCAACTTGCCGTCCGTCATCGCATCGTTTGCGATGAGCCCGTACGACAACTGGCGCTCGCTGGCCTGGGGCGGCGCACTGCTGATCACCTTCAGCGTGCTGGCCTTGAATATCCTGTCGCGCACCGTGTTCAGCCAAAAAGTCCCTAATTAAACAGATACCGAGCGAAGCGAACCCATATGAATACGCAAATGAATCCAGCACAAGACCTGGCACCAAAGAAAAAAACCATCGAGATTTCGGGCCTGAACTTTTTTTACGGCAAAACGCAAAGCTTGCATAACGTCAACCTGGACATCCACGAGAAGAAGGTTACGGCCTTCATCGGCCCGTCCGGTTGCGGCAAGTCGACCCTGCTGCGCACGCTGAACCGCATGTACGACCTGTACCCGGGCCAGCGCGCGGAAGGCTCGATCCTGTACCGCGGCCGCAACGTGCTCGACGCGGACCAGGACGTCAACATGCTGCGCGCCAAGGTCGGCATGGTGTTCCAGAAACCGACGCCGTTCCCCATGTCCGTCTACGACAACATCGCCTTCGGCGTGCGCCTGTATGAAGACCTGTCGAAGGGCGAGATGGACGAGCGCGTCGAGTGGGCCCTGAAAAAGGCCGCGCTGTGGGGCGAAGTCAAGGACAAGCTGACGAAAAGCGGCCTGTCGCTGTCGGGCGGCCAGCAGCAGCGCTTGTGCATCGCGCGCGGCGTGGCCGTCAAGCCTGACGTCTTGCTGCTCGATGAGCCGACCTCGGCGCTGGACCCGATCTCGACCTCGAAAGTGGAAGAACTGATCAGCGAACTGAAACAGGATTACACGATCGCCATCGTGACGCACAATATGCAACAGGCGGCGCGCTGCTCCGACTATACGGCCTATATGTATTTGGGCGAGCTGGTGGAATTCGGCGAAACGGACCAGATCTTCATGAATCCGGCCCGCAAGGAAACGCAGGATTACATCACGGGCCGCTTCGGCTGATCCGCCCAGAATAACGACATACAAGACAACTGAATACGGAGAGACAGCATGATAGGCGAACATTCATCCAAGCAATACGACAACGAACTCGAAGCGATCCGCTCGAAAGTGCTCCTGATGGGCGGCATCGTTGAAACCCAGTTCCTCGACGCGATGACGTGTTTCCGCATCGGCAATGCCGAGCGCGCGGACCGCGTGATGCGCGAAGACGACGTCGTCAACCAGCTCGAAGTGTCGCTCGACGACGCGTGCAGCCACTTGATCGTGCGCCGCCAGCCGGCCGCCAACGACTTGCGCACCA
Source organism: Janthinobacterium sp. BCJ23 (assembly GCF_059617945.1). Classification (NCBI taxonomy): domain Bacteria; kingdom Pseudomonadati; phylum Pseudomonadota; class Betaproteobacteria; order Burkholderiales; family Oxalobacteraceae; genus Janthinobacterium; species Janthinobacterium sp. BCJ23. Next base: position 189,634 of record NZ_JCAQAW010000004.1, read on the forward strand.
TCATGGCCACCATCAAGGTGATTACCGACCTCGAGCGCGTAGGCGACGAGGCGACCAAAATCGCCCGCGTGGCGAAGAATCTGCACAAGCGCGGCAACGGCGTCGTCAATCACTACGAGATGGTGCGCGGCATTGCCAATACGGCCACCGACATGCTGCACGACGCGCTCGACGCATTCGCGCGCAACGATGGCAAACAGGCATTACAATTAATTGCGCAAGACGCCATCATCGACCATGAGTTTCGGTCTATCATGCGCAACCTGATTACCTTTATGATGGAAGACCCGCGTACGATTTCGGCGGCGCTCGATACCCTGTGGGTGGCCAAGGCCATCGAACGGATCGGCGACCATGCGAAAAACATCGCCGAATACGTGATTTACGTGGTTGAAGGCAAGGACATCCGCCACACCAAGGTGGCTGCTCCCGCCATTTCCGAGGAGCTCCCTGAGTAAGCTTTATGGCATCTGATAAAACCACGGTATTGATTGTTGAAGATGAGCCGGCCATCGTTGAACTGGTGACCTATTCGCTGCGCGAATCCGGCTGGAATTGCTGTTCCGTACAAAACGTCGCCGATGCCTGGGAATTCATCCAGCACCGCACGCCGCACCTGATCCTGCTTGACTGGATGTTGCCGGACCAGACAGGCTTGCGCCTGCTGTCGCGCATCCGCGCCGACCGCAATTTCGCCGCCATCCCCGTCATCATGCTCACCGCCAAGAGCATGGAAGAAGACAAGCTGGCCGGCCTGAACAGCGGGGCCGACGATTACGTCACCAAGCCGTTCTCGCCGCGCGAACTGCTGGCCCGTGCCAAGGCTCTCTTGCGACGCAAGAGTCCGGAACACGCGCAGGCGCCCATGCGCGCCGGCAACGTGGCCCTGGACCCGGTCAGCTGCACCGTGATGATGGATGAACAGAAGATCGATATCGGCCATGCCGAATACAAGCTGCTGAAATTCCTGCTGGCCCATCCGGAACGCGTGTTTTCGCGCAGCCAGCTGCTCGACAAGGTGTGGGGCGACCATGTGGTGATCGAGGAACGCACGGTCGATGTCCACGTATTGCGCTTGCGCAAAGCCTTGAAAGAGGCGGAAAGCCTGATCAAGACGGTGCGCAGCGTCGGCTACATGTTGTCTGAAAAGTAAAGCTTGACTCTATGAATCCGAAATTGCTGTTCTGGGTACCGGCCGCCTTGCGCATGGTGCTGGCGCTGCTGGGCGTGGCCGTCGTCTGGTACCTGTTTGGCGCCACGTATGCGCTGGGCATCGCCTTCGTGCTGATGGCCATGATGGTGTTCGTGCAGCTGTCATATCTGTTCCAGCTGAGTAACTGGCTGGACAATCCGCAAAGCGCCAAGCTGCCCGACGGCTGGGGCGCCTGGACCAGCATTTTCGCGCGCCTGTACCGCATGCGCCGCGACGACGAGAAAAACCAGGCCGAGCTGACGGAATGGCTGGCGCGTTTCCGCCAGGCCATGCACCTGCTGCCCGACGGCGTCGTCATCATGGACGACGTGCTGTTCCTCGAATGGTGCAACCCGGCCGCCGAGAAACACCTGGGTCTCACGCACGAGCGCGACAAGGGCATGCGCGTGACGAATTTGATCCGCAGTCCCGAGTTCATGGATTACATCATCCTGGGCCGCTACGACCAGCCGCTGACGATCACCTTCCGCAACCGCAAGCTGATCGTGCAGATCATTCCATTCGAGAACCGCCGCCAGATCCTCGTCACGCACGATGTGACGGAGACGGAACGCATCGAAATGATGCGCCGCGACTTCATCGCCAACGCGTCGCACGAACTGCGCACGCCACTCACCGTCATCGTCGGCTTCCTGGAAATCGCTTCCGCCGAGCTGGATCTGGACGCCACCACGCGCGCCTCCCACCTCAAGCTGATGACGGAGCAGGGCCACCGCATGCAGCATCTGATCGAGGACATGCTGACCCTGTCGCGCCTGGAATCGGTCGATTATCCGCTGCGCCCCGAGCCCGTGGATATCAAGAAACTGATGCAGCAAGTCTTGCGCGACGCCAAGGGCTTGTCAGCCGGCAAGCATGAAGTGACCATGGAATGCGACGGCCCCGACGTGCTGGGCAGCTATGACGAGCTGTACAGCGCCTTCGGCAACCTGGCGTCGAACGCCGTGCGCTACACGCCGGCCGGCGGTACCATCACCCTGCGCTGGCAGGATGGCCCGGCCGGACCGCAATTCATCGCGCAAGATACGGGCATCGGCATCAGCCAGGAACATATTTCGCGCCTGACGGAACGTTTCTACCGCGTCGACAAGAGCCGTTCGCGTGAAACCCAGGGCACGGGCCTGGGCCTGGCCATCGTCAAGCACGTGCTGCTGCGCCATGGCGGTACCTTGGCCATCCAGTCCGTGGCCGACAAGGGCAGCAGCTTCATCGTCAGCATGCCCAAGTCCGTCGTCACGCCGCTGCAGGGCGAGTTGCTGGTCAAGTAAGCGAGGGAAGGGGAGGACTTCTTCCCTGTTTCCTCTGCGACTAGTGCAAGCTTGGCATAAGTCGTTACAATCAGGCCATGACTTTAATCAACACCTCTTTTCGCCACGCCGGCGCGCAACAACTGGCCCAGTCGCTGCAGGCTGCGCGCCACGCTACTTTATCGCTGTTCGACTGTTACGTTACTGCCGGCCTGGACGTGGTGGCCGGCATGCCCCGTCATCCGCGCCTCAATCCGCCCTTGTGGCAACTCGCACAGATCGCCTGGTTTGCCGAATGGTACATCCTGCGCGAAGCCGCTTCCAGCCATCCGGCCGACGCCATTTATAACTCGCTGCTGACGCGCGGCGACGACTTGTTCGACGCCAACATGGTGGAGCACCGTACGCGCTGGAAGCTGGAACTGCCCAGTCCGGGCGCCGTGAAGACGTATTGCCGCGAAGTGCTCGACCGGGTGCTCGATAAACTGTCGCGCGAAGCCAATGTAGACAGCGCCCTGGCGCCGTACCGGCTGGCCTTGGCGCATGAAGACTTGTGTGGCGAGGAAATGCTGGCCGGTTTGCAATGGCTGGGCCTGGAAGCGCCGGAATCGCTGGCGGCCAGCCCGGCCTTGCCGCCGGGGGCGGGCGAGATCGCTTTTCCAGGCGGCACCATCGAACTGGGCTCGCAGCGTGGGGCCGGGTTTGCCTTCGACAATGAATCGCCGCCTTATGCCTGCTACGTGCCGCCATTTTCCATCGATGCCTGCGCCGTATCGAACGCCCAGTTTGCCGATTTTGTTGCCGATGGCGGCTACCAGAACCGCCAGTTCTGGAGCGCGGCCGGCAGCGCCTGGCTGATGCAGCAGGAGCGCTCGTCGCCCCTGTACTGGCTGCGCGAAGCAACACAGTGGCGCACCATGCGCTTCGGCCAGCGCACGACCTTGCCGCCGAATGAAGCCGTGCGCCACATCAACCTGTATGAAGCGCAGGCGTACTGCGCCTGGGCGGGGCGTCGCCTGGCGACCGAGGCGGAATGGGAGTATGCTGCGCTGTCCGGCCACCCGCGCTTTCACTGGGGCCAGGTGTGGGAGTGGACGGCGACGCCGTTCGAACCGTATCCGGGCTTTGCGGTCGATGCCTGGCGCGAATATTCGGCGCCGTATTTCATGCAGCACCAAGTGCTGCGCGGCGCCGCCTTCGCCACGCCGCCGCGCCTGCATTCGCCCCGCATGCGCGCTTTCCACGCGCCCGAACGGGGCGACGTCTTTGCCGGCCTGCGCACTTGCGCCTGGTAACGGCGCAGAGAGTAGCAACCATTTCAGGAATTCTTTTGAGTACAGATAACGCCCCGCAGTTCATTCCCAAACGCATCACGCCCACGCCGGAGCAGGTCGCCATCCAGACGGCGCAAAAGAAGGTGGTCTTGATCGACGCCAATGCCGGCGCGGCCAAGACGACGACCCTGGCCCTGCGCCTGGCCGAAGCGCTGCACCGGGGACGTGCGCCCGAACGCATGCTGGCCCTCGTCTTCACGGAAGCGGCGCGCGTGGCCCTGCGCCAGCGCCTGCTGGAAGTGGGTGTGCCGCTCGGTGTCGTCAAGCGCCTGACGGTCGACACCTTCGACGCCTTTGCCGCCAAGGTGCTGTTGCAGCTGGAAAACATGCAGGTGGCAGCCATGCGCAGCGATGAAGAGCTGCGCCCGATTGCCTGGGAAGCGCTGGAAGTCGTGTCGGAAAAATATGCTCACCGCTATCCGCTGGAAATCAACACGACGAACGGGGCGATCGCCGAATTCTTGAAATTGCAGTTGCGCACCAAGGCGCGCCTCGATTTCCAGAATCCCGACTTCGAAAGCAATTCCCTGGACGACAACCTGGAGCTGCTGGGCATGTCGCGCACGCATTACCTGTGGCTGCGCGAATATGAAGGCTTGCGCGGCGCCGACACGGGCGACATCCAGTTCCGCGCGCCGTTCGACGCCACCTACGACCTCGTGCGCATGCTCGACGGAGACGAGCCGCTGCGCCAGCAACTGCCGGCCTTCCAGATCATCGTGGCCGATGAATTGCACGATTTGAATGAAGCATCGTTCCGCCTGCTGACCATGCTGATACGCCGCGGCAACGCGTTTTTCTGCGGCGCCGGCGACAAGGATCAAGTGATCTACACGTGGTCGGGCGCCGACCACCGCTTCCTGCGCCAGCGCTTCGAGCAGGAATTCCCCACCTTGCAGCGCTTGCCATTGACGGCATCCTACCGCTACGGCCCGCAATTGGCGCAGGCCGTGGGCGTGCTGAAAAACAAGGCCAGCGTGTCGGCTCTCACGCGTGCCACCCACATCGAGCTGCTCGAATATGACCACGCGCAGCCGCAGGCGTGCAGCGCCCAGCTGATCGCCGCGCTCGAACACGCGCATGCGGGCACGACGGCCATTTTGCTGCGCGACCGCGACCAGGCCATCCGCGTGGAAACGGCGCTGTTCCAGAGCGGCATCGCGTATGGCCTGGTGGACATGAACAGCTATCTGCTGAGCCTGGAAGTGCTGATGCTGCGCGGCATGGTTGCCATCGCCCGCAAGGATTTGCATGCGATCAAGAGCGGCCCGCGCCGCGGCGAGATCCTCGAAGCCCTGGTGGCGTTCGCGGAAATCCCGTTTACGCGCGCGGAACTGCAGCAAGCCAAGGCCGACGTGGCCAACTATCCCGACTTGCTGGAAGGCTTCTTGACGAACCAACTGGCCAAGTCGCAGAACCAGGACAAGGCGGCGCTGACCCTGGCCGCCGTCGATTATCTGCGTGCGCTGCCTCCCGATGCGCTGGCGGGCGATGCGCTGCAGCACATCTTTGGCTTGATGCAGCTGGAACAGACGGCGCGCCGCATCTACGTCGATCCGGCCCAGGCGCGGGTTGTCGCCCGCTCCCTGCACGGTTTTATCGCCGTGTGCAGCGAAGCGGGCGTGGCGCTGGGCGGCTTTGCCGGCTGGCTGGGCGAGATGGAAGAGGCCGTGACGGTCTCGACCGGCAAGGCCAAACTGGTCATCGCCTGCATCGACCAGATCAAGGGCCTCGAATACAACCATGTGATCTTGCCTTACCTGGCCGTCGACGAATTCCCGCGCAGCAAGACCGACCCGCTGGAAGAAGAAAACCGTTTCTACGTGGCCGCCACGCGCGCGCGCGACAGGCTCACCTTGCTCACGCCGGAAGACCCCGCCTACCGGAGCCGCTACATCGCCGCCCTGCAGCTCAAGCAGAAGATTGTTGCGCCGAAGTCATAGATCTTTTGCTGTGTGGCCGCTTTTTGCGAAAGACGAAAGCGGGCATACTGGACTGGTGTGATTGACAGCAATCTAACCAGACAGGAGTAAAACATGAAGGTATTTGTTACGGGGGCAGCAGGTTTCATCGGCAGTTCCATCGCGGCGGGCCTCGTGCACGCCGGTCATCAGGTGACGGGCCTCGTGCGCAAACCGGAGCAGGTGGCGGAGCTGGCCAAGGTCGGTGTGTTGGGCGTGCACGGCGATTTGAACGACCGCGCATTGCTCATCGAGCAGGCGAAGGCGGCGGACGCCGTCATCAATGCGGCCAGCAGCGACCACCGGGGCGCCGTCGAGGCGATCCTTGAAGCGCTGGCCGGCACCAACAAAGTGTTTCTGCACACGAGCGGCTCGTCCATCGTGGGCGACGCGTCGGGCGGCGAGGGCACGGAACAGATTTACTTTGAAGACAAGCTGCCGGCACCGACGGCCGACAAGGCGGCCCGGGTCGCCATCGATGACCTGGTGCTGGCCAGCGCAGGCCAGGGCGTGCGCGCGAGCGTGCTGTGCAACACCCTGATCTACGGCCACGGCGCCTTGCCGCGCGACAGCGTGCAATTGCCCCGCTTATTGAAACAGGCGCGCAAGAGCGGCATCGTGCGCCACGTGGGGCCGGGCCGCAATAGTTGGTCCAACGTGCATATCGACGATGTCGTCAGCCTGTATCTGCTGGCGCTGGAAAAGTCGCCCGCCGGCACGTTTTACTTCGTTGAATCGGGCGAAGCGGCTTTCCGCGACATGACGGCCGCCATCGCCACCGCACTGGACCTGGGACCTGCGCAGGACTGGCCGCTGCCGGAAGCGATTGCCGAATGGGGCTACGAGATGGCTTCCTACGGCCTCGGTTCCAACAGCCGCGTGCGCGGCGAGCGGGCGCGCAAGCTGCTGGGCTGGCAGCCGCAGGGACCGTCCGTGCTGGCATGGATCGAGAACGATATGCTCAATCCGCCGCACGCCACCGCCGGTTGATGCAGCTCAGCAAAACCGCACCAGTGTGCGCTAGCGAACGGTGCTGTTTTGCGATCGGGAGTATGATGGCTTTGCTTGGTTGAGACGCACTGCCGTGAAGTTGTCGGCATGTTCGATCTTCCAGCAGGTCAGCCGGTCGCCTCAAGGATCGGCACCAGATTTCCGCCGCCGGCGCCGTTTGCGCCATGCGGCTGTGCACTGCAACTCCAGGTCGCGGTGTGTGCTGCGAACCCCTTCAAGGCCGGCCTAGCCGGTCTTTTTTTTGCCTGTTTTTTCTGCCGTTGCGCCATTCACCGCCACCTGTCCGCCATTCGCCGAAGCGCTGTTTTCGCGCGCCCGAAATCCGCGTATCTTTACGATCAACCAACTTCAAGGGGTGACCGTGAAACCTGAACCAGCGTATTACCGCCGTACCCAGCTGCTGTGGGGCGTGCTGCTGATCGCCATCGGCGCCATCATCCTGCTGGACCGGCTCGATGTGATCTATCTCCATGACTACTATGCACTATGGCATTATTGGCCAGTGATACTGGCCGTCTTCGGCCTCAACAAGCTGCTCACGCCCGTGTCCGCCAAGCAGGTGCTGAGCGGCCTGTGGCTGATCTTCTTCGCCGCCTGGTGGTATGTGTCGTATGAAGAACTGTGGAACTTGAATTTCTACAATAGCTGGCCCGCCTTGCTGATCGCCTGGGGCGTGGGCCTCGTGCTCGAACCGCTGTTGAACAAACATTTTATTGCCTACCGGGAGTCCGAGCATGAAAAATAGACCGCCGCTGCATTCGCCATCGCAGATCGTGCTGGGCGTCATCGTCATCGGCCTGGGGCTGCTGTTCCTGCTCGATAACCTCGGCTTCATCAATGTGCGCTATACCTTCCGCTTCTGGCCGACCATCCTCATCATTTTCGGCTTGCTGAAAATATCGCAAAGCCATTCCCGCTCCGGCTACATCGTCGGCGGCGTGATGGTCTTGCTGGGCCTGAGCTGGACCTTGAAAGCCATGGGATTGTTCTACATCAACTGGAGCATGCTGTGGCCGCTGCTCATCATTGCCGCCGGCGTGGCCGTCGTGTCGAAATCCCTGCCTGGCAGACGGCAGCGCCAGCGCCGCCGTCACTTTGCCGCGCCGCCCGATGCCAGCGCCGCGCCCGATTCCTTCGGCCAGCCCAGAAATGGCGCCGTATCGCTCGACAAGGAACCGGCCGATGCCACTGCAGCGCCCGGCGCCGGAGGCCAGGCGGATGACGATAGCATCATCGAAGTAACGGCCATCCTGGGCGGCTACGTGCGGCGCGTGTCGTCGCAGTGCTTCAAGGGCGGCGATATCAACGTCATCATGGCCGGCTGCGAAATCGACTTGCGCCAGGCCTCGATCGAAGGCGAAGCCGTGCTCAACGTATTTGCCCTGTGCGGCGGCGTCACCATCAAGATTCCGCCCGACTGGAGCGTGGTGCTGCAGGGCACGCCCATCCTTGGCGGCTTCGAAGAAAAGACCATCGTGCCGCCGAACCAGAACAAGCGTTTGTACGTGACGGGCTACGCCATCATGGGCGGCCTGGAAATCCGCAACTAGGCGCGCATGTCCGGACCCTTGTCGAAGCGGCGCGGCGCCGTGGTGGCGTTTCTGGTCTGCATCGCGCTGGGCCTGGCCCTGGCCGCCATCCTGGCCAGGGTGGCGCACGCGCCCTGGCTCAATGCCGTCCTGCTGGTGGCGCCCGCCACGCTCGTGTATGCGATCGGTTCGGGGTTTTCCGCGTTTTATTTGTGCCGCGCCTATCCCTTGCACGCCCGCCATCCGCTCGCCATTGCCGGCGTGATGGGCGTGGCGGCCCTGTTCGCGGGCTTGCTGTGGGCGACCCTGCTGCAATTTTTGAACAGCGTCAGCCAGTTGACGGAGCAGTACTGGCTGGGCGTGAACCTGACGCCATCGCTGCTGGCCCTGTTCTTCGGTCTGGGCGCGCTGTTGTATTGCCTGGCCGCCGCCGTCCATTACCTGCTGCTGGAATTCGTGCGCGCCAGGATGGCCGAGCAACGGGGCCTGGAAGCGCAGCTGATGGCGCAGGAAGCGCAACTGCGCATGCTGCGCACGCAGATCGATCCGCATTTCCTGTTCAACAGCCTGAACTCCATCAGCGCCCTGACGTCTATCGATGCGGCGGGCGCGCGCCAGATGACGGTGCAACTGGCCAGTTTCTTTCGCCAGAGCCTGAGCCTGGAAGCACACAAGCACATCACCGTGCAAGAGGAACTCGTGCTGATCCGCCACTTTCTCGCCATCGAACAAGTGCGTTTCGGCGCGCGCCTGCAGGTGGCGGAAAGCATCGACACTGCCGCGCTGGCGTGTCTGTTGCCGCCCATGCTGATACAGCCGCTCGTGGAAAATGCCGTCAAGCATGGTATCTGCGGCTTGACGGAGGGCGGCCTGATCGCCATCGAGGTCCGGCGCGCGGGCAGCTTGCTGCAGATCGCCGTGCGCAATCCCGTCGATGCGGATCAGGGGCCGGCGCGCGGCAACGGCGTGGGCCTGGAGAATGTGCGCCAGCGCCTGGCCGGTGCGTATGGCCACGAAGCGGGCGTGCATTGGGCGCGGCGCGGCGCGGCGTTTGAAGTAACGCTATCGATGCCGGCACAGACCGGCGACACGGAGGAAGCATGATGCAGGCAAGAATGCGGGTGGCCATCGTCGATGACGAATTACTGGCGCGCAGCGTGCTGCGCGAATACCTGGCACGCCATGACGATATCGAGATCGTCGCCGAGTGCGCCAACGGCTTTGACGCCGTCAAGGCCATCGCGGAACTGGAACCGGAGCTGGTGTTCCTCGACATCCAGATGCCGCGCCTGGACGGTTTTGAAGTGGCCGAATTGATCGGCGCGAAGACAAAGTTGATCTTTGTCACGGCCTACGACCAGTACGCCTTGAAAGCGTTCGAATGCCATGCCCTCGACTATCTGTTGAAACCGTTCAGTGAACAGCGCTTCGACCAGGCGCTGGCCCATGCGCGCGCCAACCGCAGCACGCCGGCCGCGTCCACTGCTGTGCAAACGCTGGCGCGCGAGGCGGCCACGCGCGCCGCGCCCCTCGACCGCGTGCTGATACGCGACGGCGCCAAGGTCCACGTCATCGCCAGCGCGCGCATCGACTACATCGAGGCGCAGGACGATTACATCAGCATCCGTTCCGAAGGCAAGTCCTATCTGAAAAGCCAGCGACTGTCGGAGCTGGAAACCCAGCTTGATCCCGCCAAGTTCCTGCGCGTGCACAGGTCGTATCTGCTCAATATCGACGGCATCCGCCGCATCGAGGCGGCAACGAAAGACAGCCACGTGGCCATCCTGCGCGATGACACGCGCATTCCCGTGAGCAAGGCGGGCTACCAGAAGCTGAAGTTACTGGTTGGCTAGCTGCACATCCCACCAGGTGGGCAAGAGTTGCCGGATTTCCGGGCGCGAAAAACGGTCGTCGATCAGGTAGACGACGCCCTTGTCCGACTGTGTGCGGATCACCCGGCCTGCCGCCTGCACCACCTTTTGCATGCCCGGATACAGATACGTGTAGTCGTAGCCGGCGCCGAAGATGTCGCCCATGCGCTGGCGGATCTGCTCGTTGACGGGATTGATCTGCGGCAAACCCAGGGTGGCGATGAAGGCGCCGATCAGGCGTGCGCCGGGCAAGTCGATGCCTTCGCCGAACGCGCCGCCGAGCACGGCAAAGCCGATGCCGCGCGTGTCCAGGCCGAAACGGCCCAAAAATTGTGCGCGGGCAGTATCATCCATGCGGCGCGGCTGTTGCCACAGGGGCACGTCCGGATAATGCTGGGAGAACAAGTGGGCCGTCTTTTCCATGTAGTCGAAGCTGCTGAAGAAGGCCAGGTAGTTGCCCGGCGTTTCCGCGTATTGCTTCGCCATCAGCTGGGCGATGGGCAGCAAGGAGGCGGCGCGGTGCTGGTAGCGCGTGGAAATCGTGTCGGCCACGCGCACGGACAATTGTTCCGCCTGGAATGGCGATTCCACGTCGACCCAGGCCGTGTCGGCCGGCATGCCGAGGGTGTCGCTGTAGTAATTCCACGGACTCAGGGTGGCGGAAAACAGGGCCGTGCTGTGACTGGCCGCGAAGCGTTCCTTGAGAAACGGCGCCGGCACGATGTTGCGGATGCAGACGGTGGAGCCAGTGTCTGTTTTGCTGACGTCGAACAGCGAATGCTCGCCGAAACTTTCCGCCAGGCGGTTGATCAGCAGCACGTCAAAGTAAAAGCGCTGCAAGTCCTCGTCCAGGGCCGTAGCGTGTTCGGCCATGTAGTCGCCGATGGCCGTGGCCACGCCTTGCAGGGCGCCAAAGAATTTGTCGGGCAAGGCCGCATGCACGTGGTAATCGCCATCCTGCTCTTTCAACAAAGCCGTCCACTGGCGCGAGAGGCGGTCGAGCGGTTTTTTCAAGGTGTCGGGCGCGAACTTGCGCAGCATCTTCAGGTCGATCTGCGCCAGTTCGGCGGTATACATGCTGCGCGCGCGCGACACCATATTGTGCGCCTCGTCGACCAGCACGTTGACTTTCCAGTCGTGGGCCAACGTCATGCCGTACAGCATGGCGCTGAGGTCGAAATAGTAATTGTAGTCGCCGATGACGACGTCGCTCCAGCGCGCCAGCTCCATGCCCAGGTAATAGGGGCAGATACCTTGCTGCAAGGCGACGGCGCGCACGGCCTCCTTGTCGAGGATCAAGCCGCTGGCCAGCGCCACCTCGCGCGCCAGTGGCAGGCGGTCGTAGAAACCCTTGGCCAGCGGGCACGATTCGCCATGGCAGGCTTTGTCCCGATGTTCGCAGGCGCTGGTCTTGGCGCTCAGTTCCAGCACGCGCAAGGGCAGCAGCGGGGCGCTATCCTTGAGGATGGCGCAGGCGTCGAGCGCCATCTGGCGGCCGGGTACCTTGGCGGCCAGAAAAAACAGTTTATCGAGGCCATGCGCGGCCGTCGCTTTCAACATGGGGAACAGGCTGCCCACCGTCTTGCCAATGCCGGTCGGCGCCTGCGCCAGCAAGCCGCAGCCGCGGCTGCTGGCCTTGTACATGGCTTCGGCCAGCTGGCGCTGGCCCGGGCGAAAGTCCGCATGGGGAAAGGCCATGGCCGTGAGTTGTGCGTCGCGGCTGGCGCGGTGCGCCATTTCCTGCTCGGCCCAGTCGAGGAACAGCGCGCAATGCTGTTCGAAGAAGGTGCGCAGCGCCTCGGCCGTGCACTCCTCGTGCATGACGGTTTCCTTCTGGCTCACGATATCGAAATACACGAGCGCCACGCGCAGCATGGGCAAGTTCAGTTGCTGGCACAGCAAGTGGCCGTAGATGCGCGCCTGCGCCCAGTGCAACTGGCGATGGTTGGCGGGCATGGCGTCCAGTTCACCCCGGTAGGTCTTGATCTCTTCCAGCTGGCGCCGCGCCGGGTCGTAGCCATCGGCGCGGCCCCGCACGTGCAGGGGGCCGAAGTCGCCGGAAAGACTAATTTCACGCTGGTAATCATCATCGCGCCGGCTCGTCACGGTGGCGTGGCCGGCCATGCCTTCCTGCGCCGTGGGGGACGGTGTGAAACGCAAGTCCAGGTCGCCCACCTTGGCCGTGAATTCGCACAGGGCGCGCACGGCGATCGTGTACTTCATGCCGCTCATGTGGCCACCTGCCACTGCAGGTAGCACACGCTGACGGGCATGGCGTGCTCGGCGCAATACGCGATCCAGCGCAGCTGGTTGTCTTGCAGACGGTCGCCGGGACCCTTGACTTCGATCATGCGGTAGCGCTGTTCGGCCGGCCAGAACTGGATCAGGTCGGGAAAGCCGCTGCGGTTGCTTTTGATGTCGAGCAAGATGCGCTCGAACGCCTTTTTCAAGTGCGCGGCCGGGATGCAGGCCAGCGCCAGGTCCAGCAAGCCGTCGTCCAGCACCTCCCAGCTGACGAAGGGCGAGACGATGCCGTGCTTGGCGGCAAGCGTGGCGCGGATGGCCGCGTGGTAGCTGCCGTCGCCCAGTTGCGCCAGGCAGGCGGCAAAGTCCTTGCTGCGGCGCTGGTAAAAATCGGCGCTGTGCAAGTCGGCCGGGCCACGGTGGAACGGGTGGAAGAAGGCGCCCGGCATGGGCTTGAAGATGGCGGGCCAGCACAGCAGGCCGAACAGCGAGTTGATCAGGGTGTTTTCCACGTAATACACGGGCGCATCGTCCCGCATCAAATGCTGCTGCACCACGCCTTCCACGTAGCACGCCTGTTCCGGATAGGGCAGCAGCAGGTCGATGCGCTCCACGGCGGCGGCCGCATTGGCCGCCTGCTTCGCATGGCCCAGCTTGCGCCGCAAACGGGGCGCCATGCGCAGCAGCAATTGCTGTTCCGCCTCGCTTTCCGGCGCGGCCAGGGCGATCAGCAGGCGTTCGTAGGCCGCTTGCGGCTGCTCGTCTTTTTCCAGCACGCGGATGGCGCGGCCACGCGCGCCCGGATAGCGGCAATCGGCGTAGGCACGGTAGGCGGCCGGCCAGTCCTGGCATTTTTCCAGGTGCTGGGCGATCTGGAAGCGCAGCTTGTCGCGCCAGCTGGCCAGCCAGGTATTGTTCTCGGACAAGGGCAGCGCAGCCAGTTCCTGCAGCACTTCGTCGGCCGGCGCGCTGTCGTTGTAGCGTTCGCGGCACTGGTGCAGCACTTCATAGTGCTCGATATCCTGGCGCGTGCGAAACCCGCGCGACTGCGGCGAGAATTCCACTTTTTCATACTGGTACACGCCGAGGTCGGACAGCACGAATTCCGACCAGTCCTGGTGGTAGTTGCCAAAGTAAATCAGGCGCAGGCGGTCGCACAGCGCTTGCAAGCCGATGCGGTACAGCACGTCGGTGCAGGCTGGATGCCAAGCGGAAAACGGTTTACTTTCCCCATGCTGCTCGCGCAAGGCGTCCAGCTGCTCGGCCTTGCGCGCCGCTTTCAGCGGGGCGGCGAGGGCGAAGGCCTGGACGATTTCTGCTTTCAGCAGCAGTTCGAACAGTTCATCGAGCGAGATCGCTGGATCAGCCTCGACCCAGCCCGTGGCCAGCAAGGGCAGGGCGGCCGCGCGCGCGTCGCCGATTTCCGGGTAATTGAGCTTGCTGGCGCGAAACAGGCAGCCCTTGCGCATGACGAGGCGCACGAACAGGGCGCGCGACGGCTGCGGCAGTGCGCTGAAGGCGGCGATGAACTGCGTTTCTTCAGGGCTCAGCAGATCGGCGTAACGCGCAGCTATCCAGTTCAGCACATCCTGGAAATTATCCAGATAGTACAGGGGATTTTCCAGGACTCTCAACATGGGGGCAATAGGGCAAGGTTAACGATTTTACTGTGTTTATATACAGTTTAAACCTTCAGCCGCCGCTTGCCCAGCGATTTTATGTTCAGTCAGCCGTGCTGTAGGCAAAATAGCTGTTGAACTTTTCACAGGGAATCAGTTCTGCGCGCAGGCTGGCCAGTTCGATATCGGTCAGCAATCCCCTGTGCGTTTCCGTGCGTCCCTTCGGCAGCGCCACCTCGTAATCGATGATGTCCCTGGCCAGCAAGGCGTGCAACACTTCGGCTTGCCGCGCCGTCAGGTAGCGCGCGTGCGTGCCCAGGGTTTTTGCCAGTTGCTCCTTGAATGCCTCGTCGCTGACGTCGTTGTACGTATCCTGGTCCGCCATGCTGTTCAACAACATGTGAACCATGAAATCTTGCAGGTTTTTTGCCAGGTACTGGGCTTCATTCTCGTCATGCCACAGCAGCACGATGGGCATCTCGCCGTCTTGCTCGCTTGACGCGAAAAAGCAGTAGTGGTCGCCCGCGCCCGTTTGCGCGAAGGGAATGAACTGGAAGGTGGGATCGATCTGCCGGTAATCGTCCGTATCCAGCAAGGTTTCCGCTTCCGCGGCAACGGCCTCGATGTTGAGCAATTCGAAATCGTCCGCATGCAACAGCAGGGTGGGCCGCTCCGTCAATGTGGGATAGACCAGCTTGTACCAGTCGGGGCCGTATTCGCCCACGGCCAGCATGCCGTCGCGCTCCAGCTGCCGATACAATGCGGGATAGGTGAAGCCGTGCTGCTGTTCAATTTCTGACAGTGTCATGTTTGCCCCGTTAAACGTGATTCGTGTGGGCATGATAGCCGAGGCCGTGCCTCGCACGCTTCACGGCAGCAACGATGGACATCATTAATAAACATTTAAGTTTGCTTATGTGGCATGGTCACGTATGCTTGCCAGACTAACATCCGCCGAACCCGCATGAAAAACATCATCCTGATTTCCGCCGCCTGCCTGCTGGCGCTGCTGTCGACCATCGGCGCCTCGCTGCCATACCCGATTCTGCCACCCCTGTTCGCAGCCGAGGCGCCGAATGCCTTCAACAATTTCCTGGGCTTGCCGTCCAAATTGCTGTTCGGCCTGGCGCTGACCATCAACCCGTTGGGCTTGCTGATCGGCTCGGCTTTGCTGGGGCCCTTGTCCGACCGCTATGGCCGCCGTCCCTTGCTGATGCGCACGGCCGTGGGCGCCGCCATCGGCCACGCCATCACGGCCTGGGCGTTGGTGATCCAGTCCTACCCGCTGTTCATCGTGGCCCGTTTCATCACGGGTTTGCTGGAAGGGAACGGTGCCGTGGCGCGCGCCATGCTGGCCGACCAGTTGACGGGACCGCTGCGCCTGCGCGCCATGTCGTGGCTGAACGGGGCGTTTTATCTGGGCTGGCTGGTAGGCCCGATCCTGGCGGGCGCGACCCTGCATTGGGGCGTGACGGTGCCGTTCTGGATCGCCGCCGCCGCCCTGATGCTCGTCGCCGTGCTGGTGGCCGTGGGTTTACAGCGTGAAACGCCCTCGCTATTGACGACGTCGTGGTGGCAAGTGGCGCGTGACCGCCATTCGCTCAATTTGCTGCGCCATGAGGAGCTGCGCACCCTGTTCATCGTGCAATTGGCGTTTACGTGCGGCGTGGCCAGTTTTTACGAGTTCTATCCGCTGTGGCTGGTCGAGACGGCCAATTACCATGCACAGGAGATTGCCTGGGTGAATGTGGGCCTGTGCGGCACGATGACCATCACGTCCTTGCTGGCGGGCGGTCCCAGCCGCCATGCGCCGCTGCTGCGGGCCTGCTGGTATGCGTGCGGCGTGGCGCTGGCCGTAGGGATCTTGGCGTTAGGTAATATCTGGGTGGGCATCGCCGCCATCGTGCTGTTCGGCATTCCGAATGCCCTGTACAACACGGTCATACAGGGCTGGTGCGCCGAGCGCTTCAGCGCACACGGACAGGGCGCCGTGATGGGTTTGCTGGCCACGACGTTTTGCATCGCCAACATCGTCGTCGCCCTCAGTGGTTCCGTGCTGACTCTGATCGATACGCGGCTGATCCTCGTCGCGGGTGCCTTGTCCGCCGCCTGGGCCGCGTGGCGCATGGCGGCCTGGCGCCGCCAGCTGGACGGCGCCGTCGAGGCGAAGGCATGCCAGGATTTCTGCAGCTAGGCTCAGGCTATTTCGGGGGGATGGGAGGGGGCGAATACCGGACCCTGCCGGTGGATTCTTGTAGGTGGTAGGTCGGATTAGCGCGCAAGCGCGTAATCCGACATCACCATTAACGCCAACAATGCGTCGGATTACTTTTTGGCAGCCTTCGGCTTGGCGGCCGGCGCAGCTTTTTCAGGCGCAGCAGTGGCACCGGTCGTGGCTTTTTCCGTGGCCTGCGCCACTTGCGCGCTGGCCTTGGCGATCTGCTCTTCGACGGTCTTCACGGCCTGTTTCGTGGCCTTGGTCACTTGCTCGTAGCCGAGGAAGGCATTGTCGATGGCGGCCTTGACGATGGCGACGGCGTTTTCCGAGCCTGGCGGCACGTTTTTCGTGACGTCGTAGATCAGGGCGCTCAGATTGCTTTTCGCTTCGGCCACATGGGCTTCTGCGGCCGTGGTGAATTCCGTGTGGATTTCCTTGATGATGTCGTCGAGTTGCTGTTTATACGCTTTGGCGCCGGCCACGCCCGGTTGCAGCTGGGCAGCGGCGGCGGCCATGGCGGCCTTCGGATCCTTGGCCTGGCTGATTTCCTTGCCGGCGGCGATGCCATCCTCGATGCCGGACTTGGCGGTGGCCATGTTCAACGCCAGCACCTGTTCCACGCCTTGAACGGCCTTCGAGGTGAGGGTGTTGAAGGTCATCAGCTGGAATTCAAACAGGGCCTTGGTGGCCGATGCGAATTGTTCGGGATTCGTAAACATGTGGTCTCCTCGGTTTGAATAGATACGTTCTTATCGTTCCATACTCTTTCGACGCCGCAATGCCATCGCTTGCAATCAAGCCGGTGCCCCCGTGTGGTCATGGCCCCATTATTTAACAAGCGCCGGTTTTTCGCAACGGCTATCTTTGTACGGTCCCGAGGCCAGTTCCCAGCCAAATCCCAGGGTCGATTGGGCGCACGACAGGGTGCCGTCGATCTTGCTGCGCCATTTGTACCAGGGGGCAGGTCCGGCCATTGCGCAGGCGCACACTGCCAGCAAGGCCGTGGCGATCAGGTATTTCATGGGTGCTCCGAAAGAATGCTTGCGGGCATTGTAGCGCGCTTGCCGCTCAGGGCGCGGGCGATTGCGGCGCCACGGCGGGCAGCTGCAGGGTGAAGGTGGTGCCGCTGGCGTCGCCCGTGCTGCTGGTGGCGTCGATATGGCCGCCCAGCACGCCCGTGATGATGTTGTGCGCCACATGCAGGCCCAGGCCCGAGCCGCCGGAACCGAGCTTGGTCGTGAAGAAAGGGTCGTAGACGTGCACGAGGTCGTCGGCGGCGATGCCCACGCCCGTGTCGGCGATGGACATGGTGATCGTCTTGCCGTCGTCGCTGCTGCGTGCCCTGATGTGAATGGTGCCGCCGCTGCGGCCCTCGAAGGCGTGGCGCAGGCAGTTTTCCAGCAGGTTGCTCAGCACCTGGCCCAGCGGACCCGGATAGCTGTCCATGGCCAGGCCCTCGGGCACGTCCTGCGTCAGCGTCAAGCCGGCCGCCTTGAGCTGCGTGGACAGGGGCAGCATCAGCTCGGCCACGAACTGGCGCAGCAGGAAGTGGCGGCGCTGCGAGCTGGCGCGGTCGACGGCGATCTGCTTGAAGCTTGAGACGAGGTCGGCGGCGCGCTGCAGGTTGCGCAGCATGATGGCGTCGGCCTCGCTGGCCTGCGTCAGGTAGGCGCCCAGTTCGGAGCGGCGCAAGCCATCGAGGAAGCTGGCCTGGATTTCGCGCGTGCGTTCGGCCATCGTGGTGGCGACCACCAGGCCGTTGCCGATCGGCGTATTGAGTTCATGCGCGATGCCGGCCACCAGCGCACCGAGCGCGGCCAGCTTGTCGCGGCGCACCAGTTCTTCCTGCGTGATGGACAGGTTTTCCAGTGCGGCGGCCAATTCGCGGTTCGTCTGTTCCGAGTGTTCCTTGGCCTGCGTCAGGGCCGCCGTGCGTTCGGCCACCAGCTCTTCCAGGTGGGCGCGGTGGCGCTCCAGTTCGCGCTCGTGGCGCATGCGGCCAATCGCAATGCCGGCCAGGTCGGTCGCCGTGTCGATCAGTTCGAGGTCGCGCGCATCGGGCTTGCGCACATCGCGGTAGTACATGGCGAAGGAACCGAGTACGGCGCCATCCTGGCCGAAGATGGGGCGCGACCAGCAGGCGCGCAAGCCGAACGGCGCGGCCAGCTCGCGGTAGGGCGCCCACAGCGGATCGCACATGATGTCGCTGACCACCACCGGTTCGCGCAGGAACATGGCCGTGCCGCAAGAACCCACGCCGGGGCCGATGGCCACGCCTTCGAGCAGGGCCATGTAGTCTGGCGGCAGGCTGGGGCCGGCCGCGCTGTGCATGTGGACGCCATCGTCGTCGAGCAGCATGATGGAGCAGAGCACGCCGCGCGACTGGCCTTCGATTAACAGCAGCAGCTGGTTCAGGGTCGGGATCAGCGGCGCGCCCTTGGCGACCATTTCCAGCAGGGCGCTCTGGCCCGAGCGCATCGCTTCGGCGAGGTTGCGTTCAGTCAAGTCGATGATGCGCGCATGCACGAGCTGGCGTCCCGGCACGGACAGGCGCATCAGCCGGATTTCGCAGGCGATCGGGCGGCTGTCGCGGTGGCAGCAGCTGGCGCGGAAGACGACGATCTTGCCTTGCAAGGTATCGCGGATCTTTTCTTCCAGCAGTTGCGGCGAGGCGCGGCCGTCGCTCTGATGCTGGGGGAACAGCGGCTCCATGCCGCCTTGCAGCAGCTCGGCCAGCGGCATGCCGAACAATTCTTCGGCCAGATGGTTGGCGTCGATCAGCAGGCCGTTGTCGATATCGAACAGCAGCACGGCGTCGGGCGAGCCGGCCAGGATCGAGTGGTAATTGACTTCCAGCGTTTGCGGATGCAGGGGGCGCGGCGGCGTGGCCGCACGCGGCGCGGGCGCCTCGGCCTTGTGCAGCGCCAGTTCCATGAGGATTTTTTCCGCCACGTCGCGCGCGTTGAAGGGCATCTTGATGTAGTCGGAGGCGCCGGCGCCCACGCTGCGGCCCTGTTCCTCGGCGCTGGGCGTGGCCGACATCAGCAGCAGGGGCACGCTGTGGCGTCCGCCCGCATTGCGCAGGCGCATGCAGGTGGCGCCGATATTCGAGCCCGCCAGGGCCGCGTCGAGCAGGATCAGGTCCGTGCCGCCGGCCGCCAGTTCCACGCCTTCGTCGATATCGCCCGCCAGTCCCGTGCCCAGATTATGCCTGTCCAGCACATACAGCAGTTCGCGCACATCGTTCGGCGAATTGCTGACCAACAGCACATTGGCCCGGTCGGTGATGGAAGAAATCAACTGGTTCATGGTGTCGCGCCCTTACGCGTTTCATGGGCCTAGTATTACATCAAGGCAAGTAGGAGTAAACGATAATTCTTGATGACTCAAGGCAATGCGGATGGGTCTCGTTCACGCGGCGTTTTGTGCCGCGGGCGCCGCTGCCAGGTCGGCGCGCGCCTGTTCGATGCGCGGGTAATTATCCTCGATCCAGTCGACCAGCACGGCCAGGCGTTCTGCCGCCTCGCGTCCCAATGGCGTGAGGCTGTATTCCACCTTGGGCGGTATCACCAAGTACGCCTGGCGCAGCACGAAGCCGTCGCCCGCCAGCGCTTCCAGGGTTTGCGCCAGCATTTTTTCGCTGACGCCGCCCACTTCCCGGCGCAGTTCGCTGAAGCGCCGTGTGCCGCTCAGCAGCAGTACCAGCACCAGCACGGCCCAGCGGCTGGTCAGGTGGCTGAGCACGGCGCGCGACGGGCAGGTGGCCGCCAGCAGGTGGGCGTCCTGGGTTTGCCGGGCGAGGGCGGCGCGCAGGCTGGCGCCGGGAGTGTCTGTGGACATGATAGTTGGCCTTGTTAAGGTGGATTGCATTCATACTTACCAAAAGGTACGTACTTACAATAAGTAAGTAATAGTCCTATTATAGGGTTTTACCACCCACGTACCAAGGAGAAATCATGATCGTCATCACCGGCGCCACAGGCAATCTGGGTCAGCACGTCATCGCCAGCCTGCTCAAATCCGTCCCCGCAGCCAATATCATCGCCGCCGTGCGCAACCCGGCCAAGGCCGCCGACCTGGCCGCCCGGGGCGTGCAAGTGCGCCAGGCCGATTACAACGATGGGGCCAGCCTCGACGCGGCGTTCAAGGGCGCAAGCAAGGTTTTGCTGATTTCGTCGAGCGAAGTGGGTCAGCGCGCGCAGCAGCACCAGAACGTCATCGATGCGGCCAAGCGCGCCGGCGTATCCCTGCTGGCCTATACCAGCGTCTTGCGCGCCGACACGTCGCCGCTGGGCCTGGCCGCTGAGCACGTGATCACGGAAGCGGCCATCCGCGCCTCCGGCCTGCCTTACAGTTTCCTGCGCAACGGCTGGTACCTGGAAAACCATACGGAACACCTGGCGCCCGTGCTCGAGCATGGCGTCGTGCTGGGTGCGGCGCAAAACGGGCGTTTCTCGTCCGCCGCGCGTGCCGACTACGCAGCGGCAGCTGCCGCCGTGCTGACGGCGGCCCAGCCGCAGGCCATCTATGAACTGGCTGGCGACCAAGGGTTCACCTTGGCCGAGTACGCGGCCGAAGTGGCGCGCCAGTCGGGCAAGGCGATCGTGTACAAGGATTTGCCGCAGGCGGATTTCAAGGCGGCGCTGGTGAGCGTGGGCGTGCCGGAAGGCTTTGCCGATCTGCTGGCCGACTCCGATGCGGGCACGGCCAAGGGCGGCCTGGAAGACCATGGCAAGCAATTGAGCGCGCTGATCGGCCGTCCGACGACGAGCCTGCTTGACGCCGTGAAGGCGGCGCTGGCGAAATAAGGGGGGGAGGATGCCGTGGCAACGCGGCATCCGGAAATGAAAAAAGCCGCAAACTCGTGAAAGTTTGCGGCTTTTTTGCGAATTAGGTAATGGTGCCCACGAAGGGACTCGAACCCCTACACCCGAAGGCACATGGACCTGAACCATGCGCGTCTACCAATTCCGCCACGTGGGCACTGATGCTGCTTGTTGCTTACTGCTATATCTCACTACTGTACTGCGGACTACAACGAAAACAACTCGTTGCTGGTGGTGCCCACGAAGGGACTCGAACCCCTACACCCGAAGGCACATGGACCTGAACCATGCGCGTCTACCAATTCCGCCACGTGGGCATTGTGCTGCTTGTTACTGCAATCTTACTACTTTACTGCGGATCACAACGATGAACAACTCGTTGCTGGTGGTGCCCACGAAGGGACTCGAACCCCTACACCCGAAGGCACATGGACCTGAACCATGCGCGTCTACCAATTCCGCCACGTGGGCATTGTTACTGCTTGCTGCTTGTCGCTGCGTGTTCTGCAGCGAGGACAAAATCATAAGGGCTGGCGCGCATTCGGTCAATCAACATTTTGCACTTTTCTTCAAGAAACATGTTTTTTCGCCTGAAAAGGGCTGTTCCCTATGAAGAAAGGCTGAGGCTGCCTATTTTTTCAGCGTTTTCCGCAGCTTTTTGTCCGCAGCCATGCCAAGTGAGTTGCTTGCCGGAAGGAGAGGGCTTTTCGCTGCGGAAATGAAAAAAGCCGCAAACTCGTGAAAGTTTGCGGCTCTTTTGCGAATTAGGTAATGGTGCCCACGAAGGGACTCGAACCCCTACACCCGAAGGCACATGGACCTGAACCATGCGCGTCTACCAATTCCGCCACGTGGGCACTGATACTGCTATTGCTTATTACATTGCTGCTCGAGTACTTGTTGCCAAATAACTTAGCAACAATTCTGCTATTATAGCGACTTGAAGAGTTTTGCGCCAGATGAGCTTTCGCTCCATACTGCACATCAACCCTGTACCGCTTTCCTGCAACTGCATTCCCGTGAAGGTTTGTCGCTGCAAGAGACCGAGATTATAGAGCAATATTTGCCGAAGTCAAATGCATTGCGCAGCTTTTCTCCTTTTTTTCATCGGCGGGGCACTTGTTCGGTTTCCGCTACGCTGTCCGTTAGGCAAACCAAGGCGTCCTCCGGTACACTACCGGACATCACCGTGTCAATATTGACGGTGATGTCATCGGTCTTTGTCTTCCGTTTGATCACTGTCAATAACAACTATAGAAATACTTTTGAGCCAAAATACCCACACCATCCCCAGCCGGGAGGACATTCTCGGCATATTCCGCAGCGTCAACGCGCCTCTCGACCCGCAGTCTCTCGGGAAAACGCTGCAAGTGCATGCCGATTCCATGGATGTCCTGGTCCGTCGCCTGAAGGCGATGGAGCGCGACGGCCAGCTCAAGTCTGACGCCAGCGGTGTTTTCAGCCTGGCCGACCAGAGCGCGCTTGTCGCCGGTCGCGTCACCAGCCACCGCGATGGCTTCGGCTTTGTCATTCCCGATGACGCCAGCGCCGACCTGTTCCTGCCTGAGAAAGAAATGCAGAAAGTACTGCATGGCGACAAGGTCATGGCCCGCATCGTCGGCACGGACCGCCGCGGCCGCCCCGAAGGCACGATCGTCGAAGTCACCTACCGCGCCAATACCCACGTCATCGGCCGCCTGATCCAGGAAAACGGCACCTGGGTCGTCGCGCCGGAAGACCAGCGCATCGGCCAGGACATTCTCGTCACCGGTTCGGTCGGCAAGGCAAAAGCCGGCCAGATCGTCAGCGTCGAGTTGACCGAGCAACCAATGCGCTTCAAGCAGCCGGTCGGCAAGATCGTCGAAGTGCTGGGCGCTTTGGATGATCCCGGCATGGAAATTGAAATTGCCGTGCGCAAATTCAACGTGCCGCACATCTTTTCCGCCGCCGCCCTCAAGCAAGCTGAAAAGCTGCCGTTCGAAGTACGCGCCGCCGACCTGAAAGACCGTGTCGACCTGCGCGACGTGCCGCTTGTTACCATCGACGGCGAAGATGCGCGCGATTTCGACGATGCCGTGTATTGCGAGCCCGTCAAGATCGGCCGTGCCAACTGCTTCCGCCTGATCGTGGCGATTGCCGACGTCAGCCATTACGTGAAACCGAACGACGCGCTCGATATCGACGCGCTCGAGCGCAGCACGTCCGTCTACTTCCCGCGCCGCGTGATCCCGATGCTGCCGGAAAAACTGTCGAACGGCCTGTGCTCGCTGAACCCGGCCGTCGACCGCTTGACCCTCGTCTGCGACGCTGTCGTCAGCGACAAGGGCGAGCTGAAGGCTTACCAGTTCTATCCGGCCGTCATCCATTCGGCCGCGCGCCTCACGTATGACGAAGTCGCTGCCGTGCTGGGCAATACCAAGGGTCCCGAAGCGGCACGCCGCGCGGACATCCTGCCGCACCTGCAAAACCTGGAAGCCGTCTACCGCGCCTTGCTGAAAGCACGCACGGAGCGGGGCGCCATCGATTTCGAGACGACGGAAACGTATATCGTCTGCAATAGCGCCGGCAAGATCGAAAAGATCATTCCCCGCACGCGCAACGAAGCGCACAAGATCATCGAAGAGTGCATGCTGGCGGCCAACGTCTGCGCGGCCGATCTGTTGCTGCGTAACAAGCACCCAGGCACCTACCGCATTCACGCCAGCCCGACCAAGGAAAAGCTCACGCAAGTGCGCACTTTCCTGAAACAGGTTGGCCTGAACCTGACGGGCGGCGACACGCCATCGGCATCCGATTACCAGACCCTGATGCAGCAGATCAAGGAGCGTCCCGACGCGGCCCTGCTGCAAACGATGCTGCTGCGTTCGATGCAGCAAGCCGTCTATAGCCCGGACAATATCGGCCACTTCGGCCTGGCGTACGAGGCGTATGCCCACTTCACCAGTCCGATCCGCCGCTATCCCGACCTGCTGACGCACCGCGCCATCAAGGCCATCTTGCAAGGCAAGAAGTACGAGCCGAAGCTGTCCGAGAAGACCGTGCTGAACACGAACGTGTCGAACGCCACGCGCAAGCAGCAGGCCAAGGACAAGGCCGACGGCAAGCCGAAGAAGACGGATCTGACGATCTGGGACGCGCTGGGCGTGCATTGCTCGGCCAACGAGCGCCGCGCCGACGAAGCATCGCGCGACGTGGAAGCCTGGCTGAAGTGCTACTTCATGCAAGACAAGCTGGGCGAGGAATTCACCGGCACGATCACCGGCGTGACCACCTTTGGCGTCTTCGTGCAGCTGGACACCCTGTTTGTCGAAGGCCTGGTGCACGTCACCGAGCTGGGCACCGACTACTTCCAGTACGACGATGCGCGCCATGAATTGCGCGGCGAACGTACGGGCAAGCGCTACCAGCTGACCGACCGTCTGACGGTGCAAGTGGCGCGTGTCGATCTGGAAACGCGCAAGATCGACCTGCGCCTGGTCACCGATGCGGAACTGGCGGGCGAAGAAGCGCCAGCCAAGCAAGCTGGCGGCAAGCGCAAGGGCGAAAAGAAATCGATGGTCAAGCCCGGTCCCGCGACCGAGCAGCGTCACGAGATCAAAACCAGCGTCAATGGCGGCGGCAACAATGGTGGCAAACCCGGCAAGGGTTCCGGCGGCCGTTCCAACGGCGCCAAGGCGCAAGCCAAGCCTGCAGCCAAGGAAGTCCCCAAGGCGGCAGCCCCCAAGGCCGCCGCGCCGAAGCGCAGCAAGAAACCAGCCGCGGCACCCGCTGCGGCGGCACCACGTGCAGCAAAAACTGTATCAAAATCAAGCAAGAACAAGCGATAAGCGATAGATAGATAATGAAGAATAAAATGATTTTCGGCTTCCACGCCGTCACCTCGCGTCTGCGTCATGAAGCGTCGTCCGTGGAAGAAATTTTCGTCGATGCCAGCCGCGTCGACGGCCGCATGAAGGACATGATCGCCGCCGCCAAGGCTGCCAACGTGCGCGTCATGCCCGTCGACTCGTCGCGTCTGGACAAGATCGTCGGCACGCGCCGTCACCAGGGCGTGATCGCGTTTGCCTCGCAACTGTCGCTGGCGCGCAATCTCGATGAGCTGCTGGACGCCATCGACGGCCCGCCGCTGCTGTTGATTCTTGACGGCATCACCGACCCGCACAACCTGGGCGCCTGCCTGCGCGTGGCCGACGGCGTCGGCGCACATGCCGTCATCGTGCCGAAGGACCGCGCCGTGGGCTTGAACGCCACGGCCGCCAAGGTCGCCAGCGGCGCCGCCGAAACCGTCCCGTACATCACCGTGACGAACCTGGCGCGCACCATGCGTGAATTGAAGGATCGCGGCATCTGGCTGATCGGCACCTCGGACGACGGCGAAAAAGGCTTGTACGAAGCCGATTTCACGGGCCCGACGGCTCTCGTCATGGGTTCCGAAGGCGAAGGCATGCGCCGCTTGACGCGCGACACCTGCGACATCCTCGTCAGCATCCCGATGTTCGGCTCCGTCGAGAGTCTGAACGTGTCCGTGGCATCGGGCGTGTGCTTGTACGAAGCCCGCCGCCAGCGCATCGCTTTAGAAGCATAAGTTAGCGTCACTTGGGGTCAGACCCGTCGGGGTGATGCGTTCCAATGGAACGCATCACGATTCCGAAGGAACTGACCCCAGCTTGCCGTTGAGGGGCCTCTCGACGTCAGCCCCTCCAGCATTCCCCCTCCGAATACGCTACCATTTGCGTTCCACCTTATCCATTTTCATTATGTTCCACCACCTGCGCGAAGACATCAACAGCATCATTGAACGTGACCCGGCCGCCCGCAATGGCTGGGAGGTGCTGACCTGTTATCCGGGCTTGCACGCCATCGTCATGCATGGCTGGGCGCACTGGTGCTGGACGCGGCACATGAAGTGGGTGGGGCGCTTCATTTCCTATATCGCCCGCATCATCACGGGCATCGAGATCCATCCGGGCGCGGTCATCGGCCGGCGCGTCTTCATCGACCATGGCTTCGGCGTGGTGATCGGCGAGACGGCCGTCGTCGGCGACGACTGCACCATCTACCAGGGCGTGACCCTGGGCGGCACCTCGCTGCACAGCGGCGCCAAGCGCCATCCGACCCTCGAGCGCGGCGTCATCGTTGGCGCCGGCGCGCAGGTGCTGGGCAGCTTCACTGTGGGCGAGTACGCCAAGGTGGGCTCGAACGCCGTACTGCTCAAACCCGTGCCATCCGGCGCCACGGCCGTGGGCAACCCCGCGCACATCGTGCAAAAGGATGTCAGCGCTTTGCGCGAGGGCAGCACGGCCCATTTGTTCGCCGCGTATGGCGTCACGCCCAACGGCGACGATCCGCTGTCGAAAGCCCTGCAAGGCTTGATCACGCACGCCGTGGCGCAGGAACAGCGCATCGAAACCATCCTCGCCACCCTGAAGGCGGCGGGCATCTGCTGCCAGGGCGTGCCCGAGTGTGATAAATTCGATTCCGAGCAAATGAACAAGCTGGTTGATTAAGGATACAGGCATGACTACAGACGCAAACATAGCTGAAAACGCAGCAGAAAAGAGCACCGACAATCCGAATCTGCTCGACCCCTTCGAGATCCGCGTGCTGGCCGTGCTGGCTGAAAAGGAAGCGCTGACGCCGGACAGCTATCCGCTCTCGCTCAACGCGCTGACGAACGGCTGCAACCAGCTGTCCAGCCGCGACCCCGTCATGGCCCTCTCCGAAGAAACCGTCTACGACGTGCTGCAGCGCCTGATGCAACGCAAGTTCGTCAACGGCATCACGCAGGCGGGTGCGCGGGTCGCCAAGTACGAACACCGCATGCGCATCAAGTGGTCGCTGGAACAAGATAAACTGGCCATCCTGACGATCCTGATGCTGCGCGGCTTGCAGACGGCGGGCGAGATCCGCAGCCGCAGCGGCCGCGTACATGAATTCAAGTCCGTGGCGGAAGTGGAGTCGGGCCTGCAGTTCTTGATCGACAAATATCCGCCGCTGGTGGCCAAGCTGGCCGTCGCACCCGGTGCCAAGGAACCGCGCTACGGCCACTTGCTGGGCGGTGAAGAGGCGCTGGCGCAGATCGAGACGGCGGCAGGCTACGCCGGCGCCGTCAGTGCGCCGCAGCAGGGCAGCAGGGTGGCCCAGCTGGAACAGGAAGTGCTGCAATTGCGCAGCGACTTCGATGGACTGGCGGCGCAGTTCGAGGCGTTCCGCAAGCAGTTCGAGTAATTTCCGGGCACGCGCCTATTGGGCTTGCGGGTCGAAATAGGCGCTCCAGGTCAGGCTGGAAGGGGCAAGGTCCTGCGCCTTGCCAAATTGCGCCATGGCCTTGCGCGGTTTTGCCAGTCCCGCCAGAGCCACCCCCAGGTTGTAATGGGTATGGCTGTCAGTCGAGCCCAGCGTGAGCGCCGTTTCCAGCACGTTGACGGCTTCCCTGTACTTGCCCTGGTCACACAGCACGGCGCCCAGGCAAGTGAGCAGGGCGGTATCTTGCCGATCCGTTTGCCGATCCGTTTGCAAGGCGCTGCGCAGCACGGCTTCCGCTGCCGCCATGTGCGCATCCCATTGCCCGGCATCGCCTTCGGCCAGTTTGATATATGCCTTGCTTGCGGCGATGGCGTCCATTGCCGTTAGCTGGGCCAGGCGGCGCAATTGCTTCCGTCTTCCAGGGCTTCACGGCCGATTTTCTCTATCAACTGCCAAAATTTTTCTTCGTTCATTGTTCATTTCTCGTCAATGGCCAATCGATGCCGAAAGAGGGCAGGCATGCAATGCCGGCGGCGCGCTGCGTCCCGTCCGCGCATCTTGAGCTTGTTGAGAATACCATCTTGCCAAACGTTTGCCTATCGGCCCCTTCTTCGGTTGGCGCGTGCCTGCCGCGTGACAGGCCCGGCTTTGCAGCCGCTCCCTGTCGGTCAGCTCGCGTTTCCGGTATCATTCGGCATGAATAATATTTCCTTCCAACCGTTTGTTATTGGTGTCGCTGGCGGAAGCGGCAGTGGCAAGTCCACCGTATCCCAGCAAGTGCTCGCGTCCTTCGGCGCCGACATGGTCTCGGTCGTGATGCAGGACGACTACTACTGCGACCAAACCCATCTCTCTCCTGAAGTCCGGCGCCAGCAGAATTACGACCATCCGCAGGCGTTCGAGTGGCCATTGCTGGTGCAGCACATCCAGGCCTTGCGCAATGGCGAAGCGATCGAGATGCCCGAGTACGACTTCACGCTGCACAACCGCTCCAACAGGACCATCCCCGTCAAGCCGGCGCCCGTGATCGTGATCGAAGGCCTGTTCGCCTTGTATGACGAAGACTTGCGCAACATGATGTCGCTGAAGATCTTTGTCGACACGGCTTCCGACGTGCGCTTCATCCGCCGCATGCAGCGCGATATCACGGAACGCGGCCGCTCCGTGGAAAGCGTCATCGAGCAGTATCTGGAAACGGTACGCCCGATGCACAAGCAATTCATCGAGCCGACCAAGCGCAATGCCGATGTCATCTTGCCACATGGCGCCAACGGCCCCGCGGTCGACATGATCACGGCCAAGGTGGCCAGCGTCATTGGCCGCCTGAAGCCTGCCGGTTAACAGCCCGCCAGCTTACCGCTCCCCCATCGATTCCGAGAATGTCTTGGTGATCGGTTTCGTCAGGTAGCGCAAGACCGTCTTGCGGCCCGTGTTGATTTCCACGGTGGCCGTCATGCCGGGCTGGATTAGGATCGGCTCGCCATTCTTGCCCATCAGGTTGCGCCCGCTGGTCTTGATCTGCACGCGGTAGTACGGCTGCTCGTTGCCCTTGTTGTCTTCACTTAAGGTGTCCGCGCTGATGTAGCTGACGGTGCCGCGTAGGCGCCCGTAAATGCCGTAGTCGTAGGCGTCGAGCTTCACGGCCGTGGGCAGGCCAGGCTTGATGAAGGCGATGTCGGCCGGTTTGACTTTCGCTTCGATGATCAGGTCATCGTCTGTCGGTACGATCTGCAGGATTTCCTCGCCCGGCTTGGCCACGCCGCCCAAGGTAGTAAGGCGCACGTTGCGCACGATGCCGTCCGTGGGCGCGTAGATATCCGTCGAACCCAGCTGCTCCTTGCGCTGGGTGACCGTCTGCAGCACGCCGGCCAGGTCTTCCTGGGCTTTCACCAGATCCGTCTGGCTATCCTGCAGATATTTGTTGCGCCGGTTGGTGATCTGCGCCTGGATGTCGACCACTTGCCGCCGCAGTTTCAGCACTTCGGCGCGGCTGACGTCTCCCGTTTCCAGCAGCGGCAGGTTCATTTCCAGTTCTTCCTTGATCAGCTTCATGGCGCTTTCCAGCGAGCCCACCTCCGCCTGCACGGCGCCCTGGCGCTTGCTGAACAGGGCCAGCTGGTTGGCGCGAAACTCCGGAAACGCCTGCAGTTCGGGCGGGAACTTCGGCGCGCCGCCAAACACCTCGGCTTGCAAACGCGCCACGGCCGCCTTCAGTCCCGCCGCCTTGGCCGTGCTTTCCAGGTAGCTTGTCTCGGCCCGCGTGCGGTCGAAGCGGGCCAGTAATGCTCCCTTTTTCACCACGCTGCCTTCGTGCACACGCAGTTCGGCCAGCACGCCGCCATCGGCCACTTGGATGATCTGGTTGCGCGAACTGGCGATCACCTGGCCGTTGGCGCGCGTGACCTGGTCCAGCTCCGCCCACGAAGCCCAGGCGATGATGCCGGCCAGTGCCGCCGTGCAGCTCCAGATCAGCACCCGTCCCCGTTTCGCTTCCTCTTTCGCTTCGACCTTGGCCAGTTTCATGCGACCGCTCCTTGCGCCACCGGCGCCGTTGCGGAACTGGGCACGGCCTGCGGCTTGCCCGACAGCTTGGCCAGGACAAAGTCGCGCGGGCCGTCGAGCAGCGCCCGGCCGGCCTGCAGCACCACCAGGCGGTCGAGCAAGGGCAAGAGGGCGTTCTTGTGCGTGGTGGCGACCATGGTCACGCCTTCGGCCGCCAGTTCGCCCAGCAGCCCCACGATGCGCGCTTCCGTCTTCGCATCCATGGCGCCCGTCGGTTCATCGAGCAGCCAGATGCGCGGCTTGGCCAGCAGCAGGCGCGTGACGGCGATCAATTGCCGCTGGCCGCCAGACACGCCGCGCCCGCCTTCGGTGATGCCCAGCGCCAGTCCCCGTGGCTGGCCCAGTATCAGCTCGATCAGGCCCGTGCGCTTTGCCGCCGCGAGGATCGCTTCCTCGCCCGGGTCGGCCAGTCCCAATAACAGATTGTCGCGCAGGGTGCCGCTGAACAGCCGCGTTTCCTGCGGCAGGTAGCCGACCATTTCGCGCACCACGGCCGGCGCCAGCAGGGCCATGTCGACGTCGCCCAGGTACACCTTGCCCTCGGCAGGCTGGTACAGGCCCGAGGCCAGTTTCAGCAGGGTGCTCTTGCCCGAGCCGATGGCGCCCACCAGACCGACCCGTTCGCCGGGGCGGATGGCCAGGCTTTCCACTTCCAGCGCCACCTTTTGCGCGCCGCCATACGTAAAGCGGATGCGCTCGAAGCGCAAGCCCGTATCGAGGCTGCGCGGCGTCAGCGCGAACTGCGCGGTGTCGGCTTCGTTGGGCAGGCTGATGACCTGTTCCAGGCCGTCGATCGAGGCGCGCGCATGCGCCCACTGCACCATCACGGCGGGCAGCTGCACGATGGGCATCAGGGCGCGGTTGCTGATGATGGTGCACGCCATCAGGGCGCCCATGGTCATCTGGTTCTCCGCCACGAACCACGCGCCCATGGAGATCAGCGCCACGTTGGTCAGCTGCTGGAAGGCGGCCGTGATGTTTTGCGACAGGGCCGCATAGTCGCGGATATTCTGCTCCGCGTGGCTGGTCTCGGCCACCAGCTCGGCCCAGCGCGCCTGCATCATCCATTCGGCGCTGCTGCCCTTGAGCGTTTCCACGCCATCGACGGCTTCCACCAGCAAGCCCGCCTTGCGGTTGCTGGCGTTGAGGTTCTTGCGCGTATGGCTCTGGATGGCGCGCTGGAACATCAGCCCGCACACAAGGGCCAGCGGCAGGGCCACCAGCGGCACCACCACGAGCCAGCCGCCGATGATGGTGATCATGGCCAGGAAAATCACGGCGAAGGGTACGTCCGTCAGCACGAACAGCGAGGTCGACGTGAGCACGCCGCGCACCATTTCAAAGCCTTTGACTTGCGCCGCCAGGGTGCCGACGGAAGCGGGACGCGCCTCCATGCGGATGCCCAGCATGCGCTGGAAAAACCATTCGGACAATTCATGGTCGACGTCGTTGCACGAGTGGTCGACGATGCGGCTGCGCACCTGCTTGAGGATGAATTCCAGGCCGATCGACAGCGCCACGCCCACTACCAGCACCCACAGGGTGCTGAAGCTCTGGTTCGGGATCACGCGGTCGTACACCTGCATGGAAAACAGCGAGGTGGCCATGGTCAGC
This sequence comes from Janthinobacterium sp. BCJ23, assembly GCF_059617945.1. NCBI lineage: Bacteria > Pseudomonadati > Pseudomonadota > Betaproteobacteria > Burkholderiales > Oxalobacteraceae > Janthinobacterium > Janthinobacterium sp. BCJ23. The sequence continues at coordinate 221,129 of NZ_JCAQAW010000004.1, forward strand.
AGGGTCACCAGCGCGGTGGCCAGCACGGCGTCGACAAACACGCTTTTCTTCAGCCACAGGGCCTTGCGCACCAGGCTTAGCGCTCCGGGGCGGGCGCCGCTTTTTTCGCTGCGGCGCGGCAGGCCCACGCAAGCTAAACCTGCCAGCGAGGCCAGTTGCAAGGCGCGGCCATCGATGCCTTCGCCGCGCCAGGCGCCGTCGGCGCCGCGCGACTGCAGCAAGCCCCAGCCCGTGCTGGGGCTGTAGACGGCGAATGGCAGCTCGCCCGGCGTCGGCTCGTGCAGCGGGCGCGCCGCGCCTTCCAGCCCGGCCGCCTGCCAGATGGCGGTAAGCACCACGGCGGGCGCGCCGCTGTCGTCGATATCTTCGAGCTGGCGCTGCAGGTCGGCCAGGCGCGCGGCCGCCAGATGCTGGCCTGTCAGGCGGGCGGCCCGTTCGACGAGTGTCAGCAAGCCATGTTTGATGGAGGTATCCACGCTGTCTCCTGTCTGCATCATGTCGGTGTCAATTCGCGCGCGCCAGGCCCGGCGGCGCCGTGCGCCCGGCCAGGGTGCCCGTCTGCGCGGCCAGGCGCAGGCTGGCGGCAATCGCCTGCGCGCGCGTGTCTTCCAGCGAAAACCGCGCCTGGGTTGCTTCGCGCACGGCGTTGAGCACGTCGTTCCAGCTCTTGCGGCCGATCACGTACTGGCGTGCATACGATTCGAATACCTGCGTCGAGGTGGTGCTGGCCTCGCCCGCATTGTCCAGGCGCTGGCGGCTCGCTTCGGCCTCGTTCCAGTCCAGGGTGAAACGCTCGCGCACGTCGCGCTCGGCCGCATCGTGCGCGGCGCGCGCGCCTTCGCGGCGGGCAACGGCGGCGTCCACGCCGGCCTTGGCCGACAAGCCGGCGCCCGGCTGCGCCTGCAGCACCAGCATGGCGCGTGCGCGGTTGTCCGCATTGATGCCGCCGCCCGTGGGCTTTTCCATGCGCAGCACCACCTTCGGCATGTAGGCAGAGCGCTGCATGGTGATCTCGGAATCGGCCGCCTGCGCCTCGAAATCGAGGCGCTGCAGGGTAGGGGAGTAGCCGATGGCCTGGCGCATGACCCGTTCCAGGCTGGCATCGGGCAGCGGTTCGCCCACGCCGATGCCGGCGGCGGTGACGAGGCGCACGGGTTTGCCGGCCAGCTGCGACAGCTGCGCCAGCGCGTTTTCCTGCGCCTGGCGCGCATTCGACACGTCGTTGGCCGCCTGGTAGGCGCGCGATTCGGCCAGGCGCTGGTCCGTTTGCGAACTGACCGACTGCGCCACGCGGCGCTTGATCATGTCCAGCAGGCGCTGGTGCTCGGCCAGTCCCTCTTCGGCCGAGCGCATGCGCGCCGTCTGGCGCAGCGCTTCCGTGTAGGCGGCGATCACGCGCAGCGAGAGGGTCAGGCGTTCTTCCTCGATGGCGGCGCCGGCCGCGTCGACCCGGCTGCCGGCCGCATCGATGCCGGCGTCGATGCGCCCGCCGCTCCACAGCGGCTGCTCGAGGCGCACCACGCCGCCCGTTTCCTGCGAACCCGTGGGGACTTCGGCCGACAGGCTGGGGAAGCGCTGCCATTGCGCGCCATCGAGGTCGGCGCGCGCGGCCGCCTGCGCCGAGCGCTTGCCCTGCACGGCGGGATGGCTTTGCAGCGCCTGCTGCAAGACCTGGTCGAAGCTCCAGGCGGTGCCGCCCTGGGCCTGGACGAAGGAGCTGATGGATGCCATGGCCATGGCCGCCAGCAAGGCCGCGCCACGTGGCAGTGAAAACAATGCTGGGGAACCGCGTAATCTCATCCCGTATTTTTCCGGCACCAGGCCTGACGCATTTCTAGGTGTGGCGGGAGCGCCCGCTGTGCTGCGCTCCCGCCGCCGTGCCAGGCGCGGCGCCTGGCGTGGGTGCCCGGCTTCAGACGACGAAGTTGGCACCCGTCAGCTGCGTGATGTTCACGCCGCTGAGCAGCACCAGCGCCGTGTCGATGGCGTTGGCGTTGCTCAGGTCAGTCGAGTGATACACGGTCACGGCGCCGCTGTTTTGCGCATCGGCGATGACGATGTAGCCCTGTCCCGACAAGACGCTGTCATCGGCCGCGATGGCGCTGGCCGCCGCGCCGATCGACACGGACGTGCCGTCGAAGATGAACAGGTTGTTGTTGCCAAAGTCCGTGCTCACGTTGACGCCCACGGCCACCGATGCCGCCAGGTCGGCGATGGCCGACATGTCGATCACGTCGCCGCCGGCGGCCGGCAATCCCGTGCTGAAGTCGGCTACCGTCAGCGGGTTGTGCAGGGCATTCTGGCTCAGCACGAACAGCTGGCTCGCGTCCGTCAGGTCGGCCTGGGCCTGGGCCGCCGCTGCCGCCGCGGCATCGGCATTCGCCGCCACCGTCAGCGAGCCGGCGTCCGTCAGGTCCGCCTGCGCCTGCGCCTGCAGGGCCGCGGCCGCGGCCGCATCGGCGGCCAGTTGCAGTGCGCTGGCGTCCGTCAGGGCGGCCGTCTGCGCCGCTGCCAGCGCTGCTGCCGTTGCCGCATCGGCGGCCTGCGTGAGCGCCACGGCATCGGTCTGGTCGGCGATCGCTTGCACGGCGGCGGCGTTGGCCGCATCCGCATTCGCCACGACGGCCAGCGCGCTGGCGTCGGTCTGCGCCGCGATGGCGTTCGCTTGCGCCAGTGCCGCGTCGGCTGCCTGCGCGTCGGCATTGGCCTGGGCCGCCGCCGTGTCGTCCGCCTGCGCGGCATCCGCATTGGCATGTGCTTGCGCCGCAGCCGCTGCCGCGCTGGCGGCGACCGCATCGTCCGCTTGCGCCGCTTGCAGGGCCGCCAGGGAAGCGGCGGCCTGTGCCTGCGCCAGCGGCGCGGCGGCATCGGCCGCATGGGCTGCCGCTGCCGCTGCTATCGCATTGTTGGCGTTGACGGTGGCGGCCGCTGCCGCCGCATCGTCGGCCTGTGCCGCCTGGGTGATTGCCAGCGAGGCGGCGGCCTGGGCCGCTGCGGCTGCTGCGGCGTCATCGTCGTTCTGCGCTGCCGTGGCCGCTGCCAGTGCGCTGGCGGCCGTTGCCGCCGTGCTGACGGCCAGCGCGTCGGCGGCGATGGCTGCCGTGTGCGCGGCGGTGGCGGCAGCGGCATTGGCCGCTGCCTGGTTGGCGGCCGTGTCGTCGGCTTGCGCCGCCTGGGCTGCGAGCAGCGATGCTGCCGCTGCGGCGGCGCTGGCGGTGGCGGCGGCATCGGCGGCTGCCGCTGCCGTGGCAGCCGCTTGCGCCAGTGCGGCGGTTGCGGCGGCATCGGCTGCGGCCTGGTCGTCGGCGACGGCGGCATTGTGCGCCGCCTGGGCGTTGGCCGCGTTGGCCGCTGCCAGCGCGGCTGCCGCGTCATCGGCTTGCGCCGCCTGTGTGGCGGCCAGGGTGATGGCGGCCGCAACGGCCGCTGCCGCTGCCGCAACATCAGCGTCATGCGCGTTTTGCGCCGCCAGTTGGGCTGCCGCCGCGGCGGCGGCCGTGGCGGCGACGTCGGCGTCGGCGGCCAGCGCTGCATCGAGTGCCAGTTGCGCATTGGCTGCGGCGGTGGCGGCTGCTGCCGCAGTGGCGTCGTCCGCCTGGGCATTGAGGGTGGCGGCCAGGGAAATGGCCGCTTGCGCTGCTGCCGCTGCCGCGGCGGCATCGGCGTTTTGCGCCGCGACCGCCGCCGCATGCGCGGCAGTGGCATTGGCGGCAGCGGTGGCTGCAGCCGCATCGTCGGCCTGGGCCGCCGCCAGCGCCGCATGGGCGGCAGCCGCATTGGCATTGGCCTGGGCCGCGTCATCGGCCGCACTCTGGGCGGCGATGAGGAGGTTCAGTTTCAGCGTCTTGTCATTGTCGGCATCCGTGGCGTTGATATCGGCCGTCACGGCGGCGTTCAGGTTGAGGATGGCCGCATCGAGTGCGGCATGGGCGTTGAGGGCTGCCGTGTCGGCCAGTTGCGCCGCCAGGGTGGCGGCCGCCGAGAGGGCGGCCGTGTGCGCGGCATTGGCGGCTGCATCGTCTAGGGCCAGCGCCGCGCTGGCTGCCGCCAGTGCATTATTGGCCGCCGTGGCAAGGGCCGCCAGGGCGACATCGGCCACCAAGGCCGCATCGGAAAGCAGCTGGGCCGCTGCGGCAGCGGCTGCCGTGCTTGCCGCCGTGGCGTCGTCTGCCGCAGCGGCATTGGCGGCGGCGAGCGAGGCGCTGGCCGTCAATATCGCCGCGTTGAGCGTGGTGACGGCCGCATTCAGGGCCGCTTGCGCGTTGGCCGCCGCCGTGGCTGCTGCTGCGGCAGCGCCGTCGTCGGCCAGGGCCTGGTTCAGCGCGGCCACGGCGCTCGCTGCCGTTGCCGCAGTCGTGCCGACGGCGAGATCGGCGGCCAGCGCGGCTTGCGTGGCTGCCAGCGAGATCGATGCCGTGAGGGCGGCGGCGGCAGCAGCGATATCGTCCGCTTGCGCGTGCTGCGTGGCGGCGGCCGAGATGGCGGCCACGGCGGCCGCCGCGGCAGCAGCCGTGTCGGCGGTGGCGGCGGCCACCGCGGCGGCCGTTGCATTGGTGGAGTTCAGCACGGCCGCAGCGGCAGCCGCATCGTCGGCCAGGGCCGCATTCAGGGAAGCGAGCGCGTTGGCGGCGATGGTGGCGGCGCTGGCGGCGGCATTGTCTGCCAGTTGCGCCGCTTGTGCGGCCGCTTGCGAGACGCTGGCGACAGTGGCGGCCGTCGCAGCGGCCAGATCGTCGGCGATGGCGGTAGCGGTGGCCGCGCTTGCCGCCACGGCGGCAGCGGCCGTGGCGGCCGCATTCGCGTCCGCCTGCAAGGCCGCATTCAGGGCGGCCAGGGCGTTGGCCGCCGTCGCTGCCGTCGCGGCGGCGGCGGCATCGGCTGCCTGCGCCGCCTGGGCCGCGGCCAGCGAGGTGGCGGCCACGCCAGCGGCCGTGGCCGCGAGCGTGTCGTCCAGCGCCGCCGCCGTTGCTGCCGCCTGGGAAGTCAGGGCCAGGGTGGCGGCGGCGGTGGCGGCACTGTCAGCCGCGAGAGCATTGTTCAGGGCGGTCAGGGATGCTGCCGCCGTGGCGGCTGTCGAGGCGGCAGCCGCGTCATCGGCTTGCGCCGACTGCGCGACGGCCTGCGACAGGGCCGCCGTGGTAGCCGCTGTGGTGGCCGCCAGCGCCGCCACCAGGTCGAACGGGTGGGCAGCTGAATAGGCGGCCAGGGCGGCGGCATTGGCCGCATCGTTGCTGGCGACGGTGGTCAGTGCGGCGGCATCCGTCAGGGCAGCCTTGGTGGCCGCCACGGTGGCGGCCGTCACATTGAGCGTGTGGGCGGTACCGAGCAGGACGGCGTCGGTGAGACCGGCGACGGCGGCTGCTGCCGTCGAGGCGGTGGCGTTGACGGTCGCGACCAGGCCCAGGGCGACGGCGTCCGTCAGGTTGGCCGTCGTTTGCGCGGCCGTGGCGGCGGCCGCATCGACGGTGGACACCAGGCCCAGGGCGACGGCGTCGGTCAGCGCGGCGGTGGCCGCTGCCGTGTTGGCGGCGGCCGTGGCGGCCGTCGACGCGGTGCCCAGGGCCACGGCATCGGTCAGGTTGGCGACGGCGGCAGCGGCGGTGGCGGCCGTGTTGGCGGCCGTCGAGACGAGGTTCAGTGCCACGGCATCGGTCAGGTTGGCCGTCGTTTGCAGGGTGGCGGCGGCAGCCGCATCGGCCGTGGCCACCAGGCCCAATGCCGTGGCGTCCGTCAGCGCGGCGGTGGCGGCAGCCGTATTGGCGGCCGTGGTAGCCGCTGCCGAGAGCGTGCCCAGGGCCACCGCATCGGTCAGGTTGGCAACATTCGTCGCCGTATTGGCGGCGGCTGCGGCGGCCGTGGCGAGCAGGCCCAGGCCGGCGGCGTCCGTCAGGTCGGCCGTTGCCTGCAGGGTGGCGGCCACGGTGGCATCGGCGGTCGAGATCAAGCCCAGCGCCGTGGCGTCCGTCAGCGCCGCCAAGCTGGCGGCCGAGGAGGCGACCAGCGCATCGGCATTCGAGATGAGGCTCAGCGTGGTGGCATCGGTCTGGCCAGCCGTCGTGACGGCCAGGGCTGCGGCCGCGTCGGCTGCGGAAGAGACCAGACCCAGGGCCACGGCGTCGGTCAGGTTGGCAACGGATTGTGCCGCCGTCAGCGCGTTTTGCGCCAGCGTGTTGGCGGCCGTCAAGGTGGTGACAGCCGTCTGGGCGGCAAGTTCGGCGGCGGCGTCGGTGGTGGAAACGAGGCCCAGCGCGCCGGCATCGGTCAGCAGGGCCGTGGCGGCGGCAGCCGCGGCGGCGGCCTGTGCGGCGGCGGCAGCACTGACTGCCGAGATATCGATCCCGCCCAGCCCGGCGGCCACCTCCGCCGCCGAGACGGCAGCGGCCGCCGCAGTGATGAGTGCATCGGCATCGGTCGCGGCGGCGAGGGTTTGCAGGCCGGCTGCCGTCAGCGCATCGGCGGTGGAGATGCCGGCAAGGATGGTGGCATCGAACAGGGAGGCAGTGATATCGGCATTATCGGCACCGAGCTGCAGGGTATTGACGACAGCCGTCAGATCGAGCACGCTCGTCTGGCCGGCTGTGACGTTGGCGGCCACGGCGGCGATGCTGGCGAGGTTGAAGGCGTTGAGCGCAACGTTGACGTCCAGCAGGCTGGCTTGCGCATTGGCGGCAGCCGCGTCGGCATCGGCCTGGTCGGCCGCTTGCTGCAAGGCGACCACATCGGTCTGGTCGGCCACAGTCTGGGCATTGGCGGCATCGCTGGCGGCCGCTGCGTCGGCGGCGGCCAGGGCGGCCGCATCAGTCTGGTTTGCCGTCGTTTGCGCGGCCAGCGCGGCGGCGGCATCGGCGTCGGAAACCAGTTGCAGGGCGGCCGCGTCCGTCAACGCTGCCTGCGCGGCGGCGCCGATGGAGGTATTGGCGGCCGCATCGGCCGTGATTTGCAGGGCGGCCGCGTCGCTCAGGCTGGCTGTGACGACGGCGTTGGCCGCCACAGTGGCGGCAAGGGCGGCGGCGGCGTCGAGCGCGGCGGCATCGCTACTGGCGGCCAATGCGGCTGCGGCTGCGGCGGCAGCGTCGGCATCGGAAATCAGGGCCAGCGCAGCCGCATCCGTCAAGCCGGCCTGCAGTTGTGCCGCGTCCGACGCCAGGGTAGCGGCATCGGCGATCAGGCCCAGGGTGGGCGCGTCCGTCATGTTCGCTTGCGTCTGTGCATTGGCCGCGTTCGTCGCGGCGGCATTGGCGGCCGCTTGCAGGGCGACGGCGTCCGTGGCGTTGGCGATGGCGGCGTCCTGAGCGGCAATACCGGCGGCGGCGTCCGCTGCCATCGTCAACGCGACGGCATCGGTGAGGTTTGCTTGTGCATCAGCGGCAATGAAGGCATTTGCGGCGGCGGTGGCGGCAATGCCCAGTGCCGTGGCGTCGCTGGCATTGGCCGCTGTCGCGGCATCGGCGGCGGCCGTGGCGGCGGCGCTCGCGGCGGCGGCCAGGGCGGCGGCATCGGTGACATCGGCCAGTTCGGTCGCGGCGGCAGACGCGGCGGCATCCGCATCCGAAATGAGGGCCAGGGCAGCGGCATCGGTAAAGCTGGCCTGGATGCCTGCGGAGACGGCGGTGTTGGCGGCGGCGGTTGCCGCCAGGTCCAGCGCGGCGGCGTCCGTGGCATTGGCCAGCGCCGTGGCGGCGGCTGCAGCGGCGGCGTCATTGGCCGCGATGACGCCCAGCGCGGCCGCATCGGTCAGCGCCGCCTGCGTGATGGCCGCGGCGGCGACCACGTCGGCCGCATCGGCGATGGCTTGCAGGGCAGGGGCGTTGGTCTGGTCCGCTTGTGTTTGCGCCGCATCGGCGGCGGCGTGTGCGGCGGCGGCGTTGGCGGCGGCCGTGGCGGCAGCCGCATCGGCATTTTGCGCCGACGTGGCGGCGGCCTGGGATATGGCGGCGGCAGCGGCAGCGGCGGCGGCAGCGCTGTCGTCATTCGTGGCGGCGGTCGCTGCCGCTTGCGCGCCGGGCACGACAGCGGCCGTGCTGGCCGCCAGCGCATCGTCGCTGGTGGCACTATTGGCGGCGAGCAAGGCGGCCGCCGCGTCAGCGGCCGCTTGCGCCGCCAGCTGGTCGGCCAGGATGGCCGCATTTGCCGCGGCCAGCGAAGCTGCGGCCGTGGCCGCTGCAGCCGCCGCGGCGGCGTCATCGGCCAGGGCATTGGCGGCGGCCGCCGCGGCGGCAGCGGCGGCCAGCACGGCTGCGTTGCTCACGACGGTGGTGGTGGATTGATTGCCAGTGCCACCGCCGGTCGAGCCGCCCGTGCCACCCGTGCCACCTGTGCCGCCGGTACCGCCCGTCCCCGTGCCGCCTCCGGTACCACCGGTGCCGCCTGTGCCCGTGCCGCCACCGGTGCCGCCTCCGGTACCACCGGTGCCGCCTGTGCCCGTGCCGCCACCGGTGCCGCCTCCGGTGCCGGAACCGCCAGCCGCGGCGCCACCGCCTCCGCCACCGCCGGCTGCGGCGGCGACCAGGCCAAGGCCGCCGAGCGCGCCCAGCACGCCAAGTCCGCCCAGGCCACCCGCAGCGCCAGCGCCCGCGCCGCTACCGGCGCCAGCCGATGCGCCGGCCACATCCACGACACTGCCGCTGGGGATGCCGGCAGCACCGGCGCCTGTGCCCGCGGCACCTGCGGCGCCACCATTGTTATCGCTTTGCGGCGTGCCGAGGTCGGCACTGCCATTGCCGGCCTGGCCTGCGGCCGCGCCACTGCCACCGGCTGCCAGGGCGGCTGCCGCCACAGCGGCCGCCGCGCCCACGGCGCCGGCATTGCCGTTGGCGGCGCTTCCCGTGACTTCCACGACATTTTCAGGCGGCATGGTCGCGCTGGCATCGTCCCCTTTGATCAGTTCATCTTCGTCATACTGCTTGCGGTCGCCGTTTTTTGGGTCGACGGCTTTTTTTGCGGGCGTCGCGATCTTGGCGCCAGCGCCTTCGGCATTGACGGGAACTTGTGCTGGGTTTTGGGTGGTGGCCATTTGAAAGTCTCCGGAAAAGGTTAAGTATTCGTACAATTTTCTAAAATAATAAAAAATCAATAATCTGCTTCGATTCCTTGCTTGCTCCGGCGAGGCTTGGGCCGTGGTTGAACTCTGGTGTTTCCGATGTTGATAGTGGCAAGTAAAACATAATTGGGAAAAAAACGTTGGGGCAAAAGAACGCGATTTCGGCGATATTTAAAATGTTATTTCCATATTCGTTTTATGCGTTGCCGCTTTCCTGTATTTTGTGGCGCCGGCAACTGGCTGGTCCGGCGAGACGTAACGGCAGGATGCAGCGTGTGCACGACGTATGTGCTGGCTGCCACTATGAGGATAGTTTCAATTTTGAAACTTCCAATTTCATTTTGATCACTTCCCACGGTCTTATTTTCTCTGGCGTCATGCGGCTAAATACTCACGAATTGTCACGAAGCAGGTGTTTTCGGCTGAGTCTGCTGTCGTGCCCGCGTATTTCTGCGCTTTTTATCCAAAAAACCGCCTTCCTATCGAATTGCTAGTTGTTGTTTTTTAACTGTCGATTATCAAATGTGATTGGTAATAAAATACGATAGAAATAATTATTTGTAATTTTTATATCGGATTAATGCTATCGAATGAATAGTCTTGATGTTGCGATAGGGAGTTTTCATAATAACTATCGCTAAGGTAGTTATTATTTTTTGGGGCTGAATGGAGTAGAAATGAAAAACGCCCCGGCGGGCGGGGCGTTTTGTGGGGGAGGTGATATGGCGCTGTCAGCCTTCCTCGCGCCAGCGGCGCAGGCGGATGGCGGTGTAAATCAGCGCCGCGCCTGCCGCCGCACCCAGCCAGACGGCTGGCAAGGCCAGGCTGGACCAGGAGTTGCTGAACACATCGATGCGCGTCATGTGCGATCCCCCTTCTTCCAGGGCATGCATTTGCGACAGCAGTTGCGGCTCGAACAGATACCAGCTGCCGGGGAGGGTGCCCAGCAGGGCGCGTCCGATGACATTCATCTGTATCCAGCTGACATTGCTTTCCGTCTGCGTCAGCTTGCCGGCCCACACTGTCAGGATGAGCAGCAGCAGCGGCACGCCGACGGCCCACAGGAAGACTTTCGATTTGGCCCAGCTCGAGACCATCAGCAGCCAGCCGACCGTCGGCAAGGCCCACAGGCAATACACGGGCAGCAAGCCGAACACGCGCAGCGGTCCCAGGTACAGGCCGGGGGTGGCGAGCAGTTCGGCAAACACGTGGATGCCGTTGGCTGCCAGCACGCCGCTGAGTATCAGGATCAGGGCCAGCGAAGTCAGGCTGGCGGCGGCGGCCACGATCAGCGGCGCGACCAGCAGGGCGATGGCTGCTTTCGACAGCACCGTCTGCGCATCCGAGATGGGCAGCGATTTCCAGAACAGCACGCTGCGGTCGCGGCGGTCGTCATGCAGGGCGCTCAGGCAATAGAAGAACACGAGGAAACCCAGCGCCAGGAACAGCGGCGCGGCCGCGTACGTGTAGTTGTTGGCGACGGCGTCGATGATTTCCGTGCGGCGCGGGCCGAAAGTGCGGGTATTGAAGACGGTGCTCCAAGACACTTCCTCGCCATTGACGATGAGCGCCGTGCGCATCTTGGTCTTGGCGATGGTGCCTATCGTCATCAAGGCGCCCAGCACAGTCATGACGATGCCGATCAGGGCGGGTGTCCATACCAGCATGCCCTTGTGTTCCCACAGTTCACGCCGGATCAGCCATTGCAGCTTGTTGGCAGGGGAAATACTCATTGGTACGATCCTTTCATGGTCGCGACAAACAGGTCAGCCAGGCTGGGCGTGCGTACTTCGCCCAGGGCGGCCAGCTGGGTGCGGGCGACGCCGTCGAACAGCATCACCGACTTGCCGAATACGCTGCGTTCGCTGATCGGCTGCAGGGCGCGCGCCGGATTGACGTGCTGCGGGCCCACCATCACCTCGATATAGCGCTCGCCCACTTCTTCCATGCTTGAGGCCAGCACGATCTTGCCGTCGCGAATGAACATCAGGTCGCTAAGGATGTGTTCCACTTCCTCGATCTGGTGTGTGGTGATGACGATGGTCTTGTTTTCATCGAAATAGTCTTCCAGCAAGTTCTGGTAGAACTGCTTGCGGTACAGAATGTCCAGGCCCAGGGTCGGCTCGTCGAGCACCAGCAGTTTGGCGTCGATGGCCATCACCAGCGCCAGGTGCAGCTGCACCACCATGCCTTTCGACATGGCCTTGACCTTCATCTTCGGCGACAGCTTGGTGTGGGCCAGGTAGCGCTCGGCCTTGCTGCGGTCGAAACGTGGATGCACGCCAGCAACGAAATCGATGGCGTCGGCCACGCGCAGCCAGCCCGGCAGGATGGCCACGTCGGCGATGAAGCACACGTCGTCCATCAGCGCATCGCGCTGCACACGGGGATCGCGCCCCAGCACCGACAAGTCGCCTTCGAAGCCCGTCAGGCCCAGGATGGCTTTCAGGGTGGTGGTCTTGCCGGAACCGTTCGGCCCGATCAAGCCGACGATGCGTCCCGGCGCGATATCGAAGCTGATGCCATCGATGGCCACCTGCTTGCCATATTGCTTGCGCAAGCCGCGCGCGCTGATGACGCTATCCTTGTTCAATGCATTCATGCGCTCTCTCCGTGTGCGCCGCTGTCGCGGCTCGCTTGCAGTAGTTGCTCGAGGTTCAGGCCCAGTTGCGTGATGCGTTCAAGCATCGCCGGCCATTCTTCGCGCATGAAGCGCTCGCGTTCACTGGCCAGCAATTTGTCGCGGGCGCCTTCCAAGACATACATACCGAGTCCTCTGCGTTTTTCCACCAGGGCATCGTCGACCAGTTCCTGGTAGGCGCGCGACACCGTGATGGGATTCAATTGATAGTCGGCCGCCACCTGGCGCACCGAAGGCAGGGCGTCGCCGGACTGCAGCACGCCATCGAGCATCATGCTCACCACCCTGGCCTTGAGCTGGCGGTAGATGGGGCTATTGTCGTTCCATTCCGCGCTCATGGAATGCGCTCCCATAAGGATGGTGCGGCGCGGCGCGTGAAAAATGCGGTAGGCATCGAAGCTCCGTGATGTATTGAGTTGGTGTTGTAGTTAACTATAACACTAAGACCCAAAAAAACAACACGTATTTTCAGGTCATCCGCGCCTGCAGATCCAGCGCATTGAACAGAGCGGCCCCGGCCGCCGTATTGTCGAAGATGCACCAGCTGTCCGTCTGCGCCGATGCGTGCAATTCGGCGGCCAGCGTCGCCAGGTAATCGGCAGGGTAGTCCGAATAATATATTCTCGGGCTGCCGTGCAGGCGCACGTAGGCCACGTTGGTCGTCGGTACGTGCGGGCCCGGCTGGCCGGCGGGCGGATCGGCGCGCACGCGCGTGATGCGCTGCATCGTCAACAGCTCGGTCGCGCCTTGCTCGAACCAGCTGGGGTGGCGCGCCTCGCACGCGAGCATGCCATCGAAGCGCTGGCGCAGCGCACTGAAAAATGCGGCGGCCACGTCCGCCTCGAAACGCAGGCTGGGCGGCAGCTGCACCAGTACGCAGCCCAGCTTGCTTCCCAATTCCCCCACTTCCGACGCAAAGCGATCGAGTTCGGTCGCGCCATCGCGCAAGCGCCGCTCGTGCGTGATGCTGCGCGGCAATTTCACGCTGAAGCGGAAATGGTCGGGCACGCTGTCGGCCCAGCGTGCGTAGGTGGCGGGCTGGTGCGGGCGGTAGAACGAGCTGTTGATTTCCACGCAGTTGAGCACTTGGGCATAGCGCTGCAGGTGGCTGCCATCGAGGGGAAAGTGGCTGGCGGCGGCGCTGGAAATGCTCCAGCCGGCCGTGCCGATGTAAACAGTATGCATGGCGCCATTACAGCAAGGCCAGGCGGGCGCGGCTATCGGACAAACGCCCGTGCCGCCGTCGGCGCAGAGCTAGTCGATGATGTTGCCGTTCAGGTCGTGGCGCGTGATGTTGCCGCGCGCATCGATGGCGATCCAGCCGCCGCGCGGCGGCGTGACATCGCATTCCCAGTCGGGCAAGACATAGCGCAGGGTATGGCCGACCTGGTGCAGTGCAGGGCGGTGCGTATGGCCATGGATCATGACGGTGCTCGCATGTTCGGCAAACACTTGCGCGACAGCATCGGGCGTGACATCCATGATGTCCATGGATTTTTCGCCATTGTGCTCGCGGCTGCTCTTGCGCAAACCGTCGATGATGGCCTTGCGCTGCGCCAGCGGCATGGACAGGAACTGTTTTTGCCAGGCGGGCTGGCGCACCATGGCGCGAAACTCCATGTATTGCACGTCTTTCGTGCATTCGGCGTCGCCGTGCAGCAGGACGATGCGCTGGCCGGCTATCGTGGCCACGTGCGGTTCGCTGAGCAGAGTGGTGCCGGCGGCAGCGGCAAAGCCGGAGCCGACCAGAAAGTCGCGGTTGCCGGCGATCCAGTAGACGTGCACGCCAGCATCGCTGACGGCGCGGATGGCGGCCGTCATGCGCGCATTGAACGGGTCTTCCAGGTCATCGTCGCCGGCCCAGTATTCAAACAGGTCGCCTAATAGATACAGCGCTTGCGCATATTGCGCATGGTGTTCCAGGAAAGAAAGAAACGCCGCGCTGGTGCGCGGGTGCGAGCTCTGCAGATGCAGGTCGGAAATAAAGAGTGCGGCAGGCATTGTCATCGTTCAACGCTCCCAAAAAGTGATGTGCATGGAGAGGCGAAAACGTTGCAATGCCTGTTATTCATGATGCTGAAGCCTGATTACGCGGCTTCTACCTTCTCGATGATCACGTCCGTCACTGGCACGTCGGCGAACATGCCGGCGCGCGAGGTTTTCACGGCGCGGATGGCGTCGACGACTTCCTTGCCTTCGGTGACTTTACCGAACACGGCGTAGCCCCAGCCGTCCTGGCCTGGATAGTCGAGGAAGCTGTTGTTCTTGATGTTGATGAAGAACTGGGCCGATGCCGAATGCGGATCCGACGTGCGGGCCATGGCCAGCGTGTAGGTATCGTTTTTCAGGCCGTTCTTGGCTTCGTTTTCCACGGTGGTGTCGGCTGGCTTTTGTTTCATGCCTGGCTCGAAACCGCCGCCTTGGATCATGAAGCCGTCGATGACGCGGTGGAAAATCGTGTTGTCGTAGTGACCGGCTTTCATGTAGGCCAGGAAGTTGGCAACCGTTTTCGGCGCTTTTTCGGCGTCCAGTTCAGCGGTGATCTTGCCCAGATTGGTGGTGATGATGACGGAGGTCATGATGATCCTTAATAAATTGGATGAATAATTGATTCAGCGGCGCCATGCAGGCCGGCGCCGCAAAAACGCTATTTTACAGTTTTGCTGGCGCGGATTTGAGTAAAGTCGCCGATTCGATCACCACGGGGGTGACCGGCACGTTCTGGTGCGGGCCCTTGTCGGCAACGGGCACGGCCTTGATCTTGTCGACCACGTCCATGCCGCTGACGACTTTGCCGAACACCGTGTAGCCGAAACCGTCGCGGCCAGGGTAGTCGAGCGCGCCATTGTCGTTGACGTTGATAAAGAATTGCGCGGTGGCCGAATGCGGGTCACCCGTGCGCGCCATGGCGATGCTGTAGGTGACGTTTTGCAAGCCGTTTTGCGCTTCATTCTTGATCGGCGCCTTGGTGGCTTTCTGTTTCATGTTCTTGTCGAAGCCGCCGCCCTGTATCATGAAGCCGTCGATGACGCGGTGAAACACCGTGCCCTTGTAGTAACCGCTTTTGACATACTGCAAGAAATTGGCCACGCTTTGCGGCGCTTTTTCCTGGTTCAGTTCCAGCACGATCTCGCCCATGCTGGTTTTCAGGGCCACATGGGGCGTGGGGTCGAGGGCCGTCGCCGGGGCGGCTGCCACGACGGCGCTGCCCAGGGTCAGGCCGGCAAACAGGGTGCAAAAACGGGCCAGGAAAGACAGGCGTTTCGATTTGGTTTCTTGCATGAAGGTGTCCTTGATCGTTATTTTTCTCTAAACTTGCTTTAATTGTAAAGAAATGAAAATTCGGTTGAACATCGTAAAAACCTGATTCATATCGGGCCAGTATGGTTTTTATCAATGTTATACTTGACCGCTAACGCCCTAATTCTAACAAACAAGAACAACAATACAGCGGGTCGTCCCGTCTCGGCGCACACGGCAGTTCTGTGGCGCGGCACCCCCGGTGTCCGCGCCTGTCTGTCGTTTTGCCAGGCTGGCGGCCGCTCCACTTGCAAAGTACGATGAGCAATCTAAAGATTTACAACACCCTGGCGCGCGAGAAGCAGGTATTCGTCCCGATGGAAGCGGGCAAGGTACGCATGTACGTGTGCGGCATGACCATCTACGATTATTGCCATATCGGCCATGCGCGCATGATGATGGCGTTCGACGTCATCTACCGCTGGCTGAAAGCCTCCGGTTTCGACGTCACCTATGTGCGCAACATTACGGACATCGACGACAAGATCATCCGCCGCGCCGTGGAAAACGGCGAGACGATTTCCCAGCTGACGACGCGTTTCACCCGCTACATGGATGAAGACACGGCCGCGCTGGGCATTTTGACACCCGACCACACGCCGCGCGCCACTGAATACGTGCCGCAGATGCTGCGCCTGATCGAGCAGCTGGAAGCGAAGGACCTCGCTTACCAGGGCGCGGACGGCGATGTGAATTATGCCGTGCGCAATTTCCCCCATTACGGCAAGCTGTCGGGCAAGTCGCTCGACGACCTGCGCGCGGGCGAACGTGTCGACGTGAACACGGGCAAGCGCGATCCGCTCGATTTCGTGCTGTGGAAGTCGTCGAAAGAGTCCGAGCCGGAAGAAGTCAAATGGGATTCGAAATGGGGCAAGGGCCGCCCGGGCTGGCATATCGAGTGCTCGGCCATGTCCTGCGCCTTGCTTGGCGAACAGTTCGACATCCATGGTGGCGGCGCGGACTTGCAATTCCCGCACCACGAAAACGAGATCGCCCAATCCGAAGGCGCGTTCGGCCATACCAGTGTCAATTACTGGATACATAACGGCTTCGTGCGCCTGGACAATGAAAAGATGTCCAAGTCGCTCGGCAATTTCTTTACCATCCGCGAAGTGCTGCAAAAGTTCGATGCCGAAGTGATCCGCTTCTTCATCCTGCGCGCGCACTACCGCAGCCCCCTGAATTACTCGGATGTGCACCTCGATGACGCGCGCCTGTCCCTGACCCGCTTGTACACGGCGCTGGCCGACGTGGCGCTGGAAGAGGGCGCCATCGACTGGAACGAGGCGCACGCCGTGCGCGTGCGCGAAGCGATGGACGACGATTTCAATACGCCGCTGGCCGTGGCCGCCCTGTTTGACCTGGCAACGGAAGTGAACAAGAGCAAGTCGCCGGCCCTGGCGCGCCAATTGAAGGGCCTGGCGGGCGTATTCGGCTTGCTCGAACGCACGCCGCAGCAATTCCTGCAAGCGACCGTCGGCGCCGCCGCCGGTGGCCAGGACGAAGCGGCCGGCATCGAAACGGCCATCGCGGCGCGCAGCGCGGCGAAAAAGGCGCGCGACTTTGCCCAGTCCGACAAGATCCG
This sequence comes from Janthinobacterium sp. BCJ23, assembly GCF_059617945.1. Taxonomy (NCBI): domain Bacteria; kingdom Pseudomonadati; phylum Pseudomonadota; class Betaproteobacteria; order Burkholderiales; family Oxalobacteraceae; genus Janthinobacterium; species Janthinobacterium sp. BCJ23. The sequence goes on from NZ_JCAQAW010000004.1 coordinate 237,695, forward strand.
CGCCGACTTGCTGGCTGCAGGCATCATTCTTGAAGACAAGCCTGACGGCTCGACCAACTGGCGCCGCGCATGATGCCAACGTCCAGGGAAAACGGGGAAGCGCCGGTGGAAGCGCAGGTGATCCAGGTGCCGCATTACTGGGAAGAGGCGAAGATCGAGCTGATGAAGCGCGACCGCATCATGAAAAAACTCATCCCGCAATTTGGCGACCTGCACCTGGTCGGCCATAGCGACCCGTTTACCACCCTGGCCCGTTCGCTGGTGGGACAGCAGATCACGCCCAAGGCGGCCGATGCTGCCTGGAAAAAGCTGCTGCTCGCTTGCCCGAAATGCACGCCGTCGCAAGTATTGAAAGCAGGCGCCGAGCAGCTGTCCGCCTGCGGCTTGTCCAAACGCAAGACCGAATACATCCTCGACCTGGCCGACCATTTCAAGGCCAAGCGCGTGCACGCGAGCCAGTGGGACCAGATGGATGACGAAGCCGTCATCGCCGAACTGGTGCAAATCCGCGGCATCGGCCGCTGGACAGCCGAGATGTTTCTGATATTTAATCTGCTCCGGCCGAATGTCTTGCCGCTCGACGACCCCGGTTTGATCCAGGGAATCAGCGTCAATTATTTCTCCGGCGAACCAGTTTCCCGCAGCGATGCGCGCGAAGTTTCCGCCAATTGGGAACCGTGGCGCACCGTGGCGACGTGGTATTTGTGGCGCAGTCTCGACCCTGCAGCCGCCCCTGCCGCACCCGATGCAGCCCCCGGTGCACCAGCCGGTACGGTAAAATAAACATAGATGACGCCGCGCGCCCTGGCGCCGTGGCCGGTAAAACCTGGAGGTACAATGACTAAAACGACTTTCCTCAATTTTGAACAGCCGATCGCGGAACTCGATTCCAAGATCGAAGAGTTGCGCTTCGTGCAAGACGATTCGGCCGTCGATATCTCCGAAGAGATCGACCGCCTGGCCAAGAAGAGCCAGCAGCTGACCAAAGATATCTACGCCAAGCTGACCCCTTGGCAAGTGGCGCAGATCGCGCGCCACCCGCAGCGCCCCTACACCATGGATTACGTGAATGAAATCTTTACCGATTTCCACGAATTGCATGGCGACCGCAGCTACGCGGACGATCTGTCCGTCGTGGGTGGCCTGGCCCGCTTCAACGGCCAGCCGTGCATGGTCATCGGCCACCAGAAGGGCCGCGACACGAAAGAGCGCGCCATGCGCAATTTCGGCATGCCGAAACCGGAAGGCTACCGCAAGGCCATGCGCCTGATGAAAGTGGCTGAAAAGTTCAACTTGCCCATCTTCACCTTCGTCGACACGCCAGGCGCCTTCCCCGGCATCGACGCGGAAGAGCGCGGCCAGTCGGAAGCCATCGGCCACAACCTGTACGTGATGGCCGAACTGAAAGTGCCGCTGATCGCCACCATCATCGGTGAAGGCGGTTCCGGCGGCGCGCTGGCCATTGCCGTGGGCGACGCCGTGCTGATGCTGCAATACTCGACCTATGCCGTGATCTCGCCGGAAGGCTGCGCCTCGATCCTGTGGAAGAGCGCCGAGCGCGCCTCCGACGCGGCCGAAGCGCTGGGCCTGACCGCCCACCGCCTGAAAGCCATGGGCCTGATCGACAAGATCATCAACGAACCGCTGGGCGGCGCCCACCGCGATCCGAAACAGATGGCCACCTTGCTCAAGCGCGCACTGGCCGACACCCTGCGCCAGTTCCACGGCATGAAAACCAAGGACCTGCTGGCCGCGCGCCATGAAAAATTGCTGAGCTACGGCAAGTTCAAGGAAACGACGCCGAGCGAGTAAGGCTGGGGTCAGACCCGTCGGGTCTGACCCCAAATGTAAGCCAACATAGCATTCAAACACCAGGGACAGCCAGCTAAACGAACCCATCCGTTTAGCAGCCTGTCCCTCTTTGCATTCCCGGAGTCCTGATTGAAAAAGCAACAAACCGCCACCATCGCCGATATCTTTGCCCATGCGCTGGACGCCTGCGGACCCCAAGCCGGCGAGACGGTCGCCATCGCCCTCAGCGGCGGCCTCGATTCCTCGGCCCTGCTGCACCTGGCCCATGCCTGGGCGCAAGAGCACGGCGTTGCTTTGCGCGCCTTTCACGTGCACCACGGCCTGAGCCCGAACGCGGACGCGTGGCTGGTCCACTGCGAACAATTGTGCGCCGGCATGGGCATCGCTTTCGAGGCGCGCAAGGTCACCTTGGAAAAAAATGCGAAGACGGGCACGGAAGAAGCGGCCCGCAAGCGCCGTTACGCGGCCCTGGGCGAGCTGTGCGCCGCGCACGGCGTGCGCCTGCTGCTGACTGCCCACCACCAGGATGACCAGGCCGAGACGGTGCTGCTGCAATTGCTGCGCGGCTCAGGCACGGCGGGCTTGTCCGGCATGGATGGCGCCAACAGCGCGCCCGAGCTGCTGGGCAACCCGGACCTCGTGATGGCGCGCCCCCTGCTGCCCGTGTCGCGCAAACAGCTCGAAGCGTATGTGGAAAAACATGCGATCGCGCATATCCACGATGAATCGAACGACGACCCCCGCTTTGCCCGCAATGCCCTGCGGCACCAGGTGATGCCCGTGCTGGCGCAGGCCTTTCCCGGCTTCCAGGAACGCTTCGCCCGCAGCGCGCAGCACGCGCAATCGGCGCAGCGCCTGCTGACGGAACTGGCGACGCAGGATCTGGCGGCGTGCCTCGATGGCGATTGCATCGAGCTGGCGAAATTGCGCGAGTTGAGCGCGGACCGCTGCTACAACCTGCTGCGCCACTGGTTCGGCACGCGCGGCTTGCGCATGCCGTCGACGGCGTGGCTGGCGGAAATGCTGGCGCAATTGCTGGAAGCGCGGCCCGATGCGCAATTGCTGGTCACGCATCCAGAATGCCACGTGCGGCGCCACCGCGACCGGCTGTACCTGACGCCGAAGCTCGATGACCTGGCCGGCATGCGCGACAAGAGCGATGCGGGCATTCCCGGTCTGGAAAAAGCCAGCCAGGAATTTGTGTGGAAAGGCGAGGCCAGCCTGGCCTTTCCCGCGTATGGCGGCGTGCTGCATTTCGATGCGGTGGAAGAGGGCGGCCAGGGTATCGATATTGCCTGGCTGCAGTCTCAAACCTTGGCCATCGATTTCCGCCAGGGCGGCGAGCGCCTGAAACTGGCCTTGAACCGACCCACGAAGAGCTTGAAATACCATTACCAGGCGTTTGACGTGCCCGCCTGGGAGCGCGAACGCTTGCCGCTTGTCTGTGCGGCGCAACAATTGCTGTTCGCGGCCGGTATTGGCCTCGATTGCCATTGCTTGAGTCTGCTGGATCGTCCCCGCGTCACCTTGCGCTGGGTCTCCTGCTGAGCGCAGGGGCAGCCGCCACGGCCATTCCCGGGGTGGCCGCCAAGCGGCTCCCCAAGCCGGCTGGACTGCATGGATTGGTTATTTCCATATGCGCAATCGGTATGAGCTAATGCGCTTTTTAGCTTGTTATTTTGCATTGCGGCATGTAGAGTAAAGCCCTCCTTTTTTATTCTTCTTGAGCGGAAACTTCACTCTTATGGCTTTAATCGTCCACAAATATGGCGGTACGTCGATGGGCTCGACTGACCGTATCAAGAATGTCGCCAAGCGCGTTGCCAAGTGGCACGACGCTGGGCATCAAATCGTGGTGGTGCCATCCGCCATGTCGGGCGAAACCAACCGCCTGATTGGACTGGCCAAGGAAATCATGGATCAACCCGATCCCCGTGAACTTGACATGATCGCCTCGACAGGCGAACAAGTGTCCGTCGGCCTATTGTCGATGGCACTGCTGGCGATCGGCAAACAAGCCGTATCCTATGCTGGCTGGCAAGTCGCGATCAAGACCGATTCCGCCTTTACCAAGGCACGCATCCAGTCGATCGATGACGAAAAAGTCAAACGCGACCTCGATGCGGGCAAGATTGTCATCATTACCGGTTTCCAGGGCGTCGACGAACACGACAACATAGCGACCCTGGGCCGCGGCGGTTCGGACACCTCGGCCGTGGCGATCGCCGCCGCCATGAAGGCGGCCGAATGCCTGATCTTCACGGACGTCGACGGCGTCTACACGACCGACCCGCGCGTGGTCTCCGAGGCGCGCCGCCTGAAGACCATCACCTTTGAAGAAATGCTGGAACTGGCTTCGCTGGGCTCCAAAGTGCTGCAAACGCGTTCGGTGGAATTCGCCGGCAACTACCGCGTGCCCACGCGCGTGCTGTCGTCGCTGACCGACCCGATGTTGCCGCTGGAAATAGAAGCCAATTCAGGCACCCTGATTTCGTTTGAGGAAGATACAAACATGGAACAAGCAGTCATCTCCGGCATCGCCTTCAACCGCGATGAAGCCAAAATCACCGTGCTCGGCGTGCCCGACCGTCCAGGCGTGGCCTACCACATCCTGGGACCGGTGGCGGACGCGAACATCGAAGTCGACATGATCATACAGAATCAGTCGGTCGACGGTAAAACGGACTTCACCTTCACCGTCTCGCGCGGTGAATATACGCGCGCGCTGGCCGTGCTGGAAGCGAACCGCGAATCGCTGGGCGCGGCCAGCATCACGGGCGACGCGAAAGTGTCGAAACTGTCCGTCGTCGGCGTGGGCATGCGCAGCCACGTTGGCGTAGCCTCGCAAATGTTCCGCACCCTGTCGGAAGAGGGCATCAACATCATGATGATCTCCACTTCCGAGATCAAGATCTCCGTGCTGATCGACGAAAAGTACATGGAACTGGCCGTGCGCGCGCTGCATAAAGCGTTCGAGCTGGAAAAAGCTTAAATATCCAAAAATATTGCCCCACGCCCTTGACCAAAGGGGGGGCAATCGATATTATGACGTTCGTCGCTGCAGCGCAGTTAGCTACAGAGACATAGTTGAGTAATCAGCTAGGAGACGTGGCCGAGTGGCCGAAGGCACATCCCTGCTAAGGATGCATACGGCTTATACCTGTATCGTGGGTTCGAATCCCACCGTCTCCGCCAGAATCAAATAAAAAAGCCTCCCCTGCGGGAGGCTTTTTTATTTGTCTGGACGGAACGGTGGGATTCGAAGACGGAGCGCCCTAGGGGGCGCGAGGCTATTCGAATCGCCATTCTGCCGCGCCCTGCGCGGCCCCGCTGGCCGCGCAGCGGCCAGCGCCGTCCCCTCATCTCAGGCACTAGCAGCCAGCTCTCCCACCGGCGCCATGCCCCACACCAGCATCCATGCCGACATGGAGTGGTGAACGTACGGTGGCTCAATGAATTTTTGCAAGATTACATCTTATAAAAAGTGATCGAACAAGCGCGACTCAATGAATCGTTTGCCAGAAAGAATGCGCACAATCGCTGGCCGGCAGCCCCACATACCCCTACGGCGCACGCGCGCATACACAAATAATAATGATTCTCATTTATAATTCGGGTCAATGGGGTAGCATGGGCTGGCGCCATGGCGCCACGGGCGGTGAAGGAGGCATGATGGGCAGTGTGTATGGCAACGAGGATGTGATCGCGCACGAGCATCGCGTGCTGATGGGAGAGTATGGCCGCGCGCAGGCGCGCTGCAGTGCGCAGCTGGCCGCGCAGGCGGCCCGCATCGCGCAGCTGGAATCGGAATTGATGCGCTCGCGGGCGCAGGTCGTGATCCGCGATACCAAACTGGCGCTGGCGCGCGACGAACTGGCCGAACTGGCGGCCAGCGCGCCCGGCTTGCCGACGCGTGCCAGGCTGGCGCGCAAGGTCGAATGGCTCGGTGAGCGCGTGCAGGACCTGATGCGCGAGTTGCTGCGCCAGCAGTGGTTGCCCATGCCAGCCATGCAGGCCGACGTGCGCGAAAAAGCCGTGCTGTATGTGGGCAGCTATCTGGACCCGAATGCGGGCCAGCAGGCCGCCGGCGCCAACGTGGCGCAGCAGGCCATCGAGCAGGCCGGCGGGCGCTTCCTGCACCATGCGGGCGGCGACGACGGCGCTGATGACGTGGCCGCCCTGGAAGCGGGCCTGGTCGCGGCCGATCTGGTGATTTGCCAGACGGGCTGCGTCAGCCACGACGCCTACTGGCGCGTGCACGACCACTGCAAGCGCACGGGCAAGCGGTGCGTGCTGGTGGACCAGCCGCAAGCCATGCATTTCGTGCGCAAGGAAGTGCTGCTTACCTGACGCCTGTTTCTTCCTGGCCGAGTCCGATGCCGGCGTCGTATCCGACCCGCGCCGTTTCGCGCAGCAGGGTGGGCTGCGACAGGTGCTGGATCATGTGGCCGGCGCCGGGCAGCAAGGTCAGTTCGCTGTTGTCCAGCGCATCGTGCAGGCGCGCGGAATGGTAGCTGGCGCTGACGATCGCATCCTCGCGCCCTGCCACGATGGACACGGGCATGCGCAGTTCCGGGTAGTGTTTGCGCAGCACCGCCGCGCTCGGGATCATCATGGCCGTTTCTTCCGCCTCGGCGCGCAACTGGCGGGGCCGCAGCATCATCCACGGCGACAGGTGCTTGAAGCTGTCCGGCACCGCCGAGGGCGCGAACGCGCGTTTGACCAGCAGGGGCCACATCAGGCGCCCCAGCAGGGGCGACACGGTATGGCTGAGCACATCGCCGATGACGGGGATGGCCGGCGTTGCCGTGAGTACATCGAAGCGCACGCTGGGATAGTAGTAGCCGGAAGCGAGCACCAGGGCTTGCACCAGCTGCGGCTGCTGCACGGCCATCGAGATCGCCACCAGGGTGCCCCACGAGTGCGCCAGCACCACGGCGCGGTGTACGCCCAGCTGATCGAGCGCGGCCGCCAGCAGCGCAGCCTGAGCGGCCGGCGTCCACAGCGTGCCGCGCGGCCGGCTGCTGTAGCCGAAGCCGGGCCGGTCGAAGGCGATCACGCGGTGCGTGCGCGCCAGCTGATCGAACAGGCCCGCATGGCGAAAATCCTCGGCGATCACGCCGTTTCCATGCAACAGCACGATGACGGGACCTTCACCCTGGCTCAGGTAGTGCAGGCGCGTGCCGTGCACATCGAGAAATTGGCCGGCAGGCGGATGCGCGCGCTCCGCCTGCCGGCTGCGGCTGCGGACAAACAGCCACGCCGCGCCCAGGGCCAGCGCGCCCAGGACCCAGCCAGTATTTGCCTGTGCCGGCACCGGCGCGCCCTTCGCCATCACCTTGTTGATGTCTTTATTCATCTCTTGCTCCCGTGCGAGTATGCCAGGCATCCATGATGCCCATGGCAGGCCGCCGGCACGATAGGCGCGCTGCGGTGCCTGGCGTAGGAAAAACACCCGCTCGTCCTGATCCCTTGGCGCTGTCCGGCGGGGCTTGAGGCACAATGGGCGCCTTGACTGTTGATGAAAGCGCCCATGCTGTCCCTGCAAATCGGTCCCCTGGCCCTGCCCACGGGCCTCGTCCTGCTGTTCGTTTCCCTGTGCGTCGCCTACGGCGTGGCGTGGTGGCTGCGCAGATCCCGCCAGTTGCCGGACGCCGGCCCCCTCGTTTCCGACATGCTGATCGCCGGCCTGCTGGCGGCGCGGCTGGCATTCGTCTTGCGCTGGCACGAACAGTACCTGGCCGCTCCCTGGTCCATCATCAATATCCGCGATGGCGGCTTCCTCGCACCGGCCGGTATCGCGGCGGCGCTGGCCATCGCCGCGTGGCGCTGCCGGCGTCCCGCCATGGCGGCCATGCGCCGTCCGCTGGCCATCAGCGTGGCGGCCGGCGCAATGGCCTGGGGCGTGTTGAACGCGGGGATCTCGCTGGCCTACGACAAGCCGGCGGCCTTGCCGGCCGTGGCCCTGCATGCGCTCGACGGTGCGCCAACGACCCTGGCGGCGCTGGCCGGCGGCAAGCCGCTGGTGGTGAACCTGTGGGCCAGCTGGTGTCCGTCATGCCGGCGCGAGATGCCCGTGCTGGCCGCCGCGCAGCAGGCGCGTGCCGATATCGTGTTTGTGTATGCGAACCAGCGCGAGGATGCGGCGGCGGCTGGTGCTTTCCTGGACAGGAGCGGCGTGACCCTGCGCAATGTGGTGCTCGACAGCGGGGCGGCGCTGGGCAAGGCGGCCGGTTCCTCGGCCCTGCCCACCACCCTGTTCTACGACGCGCAGGGGCGCCTGGTCGACACGCACTTGGGCGAACTGTCCGATGCCTCGCTGGCCAGCAAGCTGCAAAAGATCGCGCCGGCGCCTTGAGGCGGCCGTGGCCGTTTCTGATAGTATACCCCCCTATAGTATTGATCGAGGTGAAATCATGGGACACACGACGCACAACAAGACCAAGCTGCTCAATCGCGTAAAGCGTATCCGGGGGCAGGTGGAAGGCCTGGAGCGGGGCCTGGAAGAGGGGCGCGACTGCGGCGAAGTGCTGCAGCTGATCGCCGCCGTGCGCGGCGCCGTCAATGGTTTGATGGCCGAAGTCATCGAAGAACACTTGCGCGAGCACGTGGCCAGTCCCGATATCTCCGGCGAGGAGCGGGCCAGGGGCGCCGACGACATCGCGGGCATCCTGCGCACCTACCTCAAATAAGGAGAACGTCATGAAAACGCAATCCCTCGGCGAAGACCTCTCCGCCTGGCAGCACGAACACGTTTTTGACAGCAGCAATGGCAAGGCCGAACGCCGTGCGCGCATCGTCATGTGGATCACCCTGGCCACGATGGTGCTGGAAATCGTCGCCGGCTGGTGGTACAACTCCATGGCCCTGCTGGCCGATGGCTGGCATATGAGTTCGCACGCGCTGGCCATCGGCCTGGCCGCGTTTGCGTATGCGGCCGCGCGCCGCTATGCGCGCGACCCCCGCTTTGCCTTCGGCACGTGGAAGATCGAAGTGCTGGCCGGCTACACGAGCGCCATCCTGCTGCTGGGCGTGGCCGTGCTGATGGTCGTCGCCTCGCTCGAGCGCCTGTTCTCGCCGCAGCCCATTCACTATCCGCAGGCGATGGCGGTGGCGGCCATCGGCCTGGCGGTCAACCTCGTGTGCGCGCTGATCCTCGGCGGGCACCATGACCACCACCATGGCCATGGGCATGATCATCACGATCATCACGGCCACCACGATCACCATGGCCATGGCGAAGACCTGAACATGAAAGCCGCGTACATCCACGTGCTGGCGGACGCCGCCACGTCCGTGCTGGCCATCGTCGCGCTGGCCGGCGCTTGGGCTTACGGCTGGCAGTGGCTCGATCCCGTGATGGGTATCGCGGGCGCCGTGCTGGTGGCCCTGTGGGCGAAAAAGCTGATGCAGGAGACGGGCAAGGTCTTGCTGGACCGCGAGATGGACCACCCCGTCGTGGCTGAAATCCGCGAGGCCGTGGAAGTGGAAAGCGCCGGCGATACGCCGCGCATCGTCGACCTGCACGTGTGGCGGGTCGGCAAGCAGCTGTATTCGTGCGCCTTGTCCGTCGTCAGCCGCGATGCCGCATTGACGGCCGCCGAGCTGCGCGCGCGCATCGGCATCCACGAGGAAATCGTCCACAGCACCATCGAGATTATTCGCCGGCCTTGACAATGATGGTGAAACAAGCCCGCTGATGCGGGGCGTAGGCAGTATAATGTCGGCTTTTACAGCACACGCTGTTCACCAGACAGAGAAGAAAATGAGCACATTACCACCATGCCCGCAATGCAAGTCCGAATTCACGTACGAAGACGGCAGCCAGTTGATCTGCCCTGAATGCGCGCATGAATGGTCGGCCACGGCCGGCGAAGCGGTGGAAGAGGGCGCCAAGGTGTACCGCGATTCGGCCGGCAATATCCTGCAGGACGGTGACACCGTCAGTGTCATCAAGGACTTGAAATTGAAGGGTGGCGGCGGTGTCGTCAAGATGGGTACCAAGGTCAAGAACATCCGCCTGGTCGACAGCGACCACGATATCGACTGCAAGATCGACGGTTTCGGTTCCATGAGCCTGAAGACGGAATTCGTCAAGAAGGTCTAAAGCTTTTACCCGTAACACGGCGCGCCGGTTTCATTCCTGCGCGCCGTTTTTTTATTCAGACGCCATGCAAATCGATACCATCCGCCAGCGCCTGCGCGCCTTGGGCGCCAAGCCCCTGCACGAACAGCGCGTGCTGCGCGACTGGATACAGGGGCAGCCGCACGACCAAGGCCGGCGCCGCGCCGAGGATTTTTTGCCGCTGCCCGTGCGCGAGGCCTTGCCCGCGCTCGACCTGGAATTGCAGGGCGTGCTGAAACTGCTCAGCACCCATCCGGGCGCCGACGGTTCCGCGCGCCTGCTGGTGGGACTGCACGACGGCCAGACGGTGGAAAGCGTGCTGCTGCCGCGCGACGGCTTGTGCGTCTCGAGCCAGGTCGGCTGCGCCGTCGGATGCCAGTTCTGCATGACGGGTCGCGACGGCTTGATCCGCCAGGTGACCAGCGGAGAAATTGTCGCCCAGGTGGTACTGGCGCGCACCATGCGGCCCGTAAAAAAAGTCGTCTTCATGGGCATGGGCGAGCCGGCGCATAACCTGAACAATGTGATGGAAGCGATCGAGCTGCTGGGCACCGAAGGCAATATCGGCCACAAGAACCTCGTGTTTTCCACGGTGGGCGACCCGCGCGCCTTCGAGCGCCTGCCGCGAGGTCGTGTCAAGCCGGCGCTGGCCCTCTCCTTGCACACGACCAAGCCGGAACTGCGCGAACAGCTGCTGCCGCGCGCGCCCAGGCTCACTCCGCGCGAACTGGTGGACTTTGGCGAGTCGTATGCGCGCCTGACCGGCTACCCGGTGCAGTACCAGTGGACCCTGATGGAAGGCATCAACGATGGCGAGGACGAGATGGACGGCATCGTGGAACTCCTGCAGGGAAAATATGCGGTGCTCAACATGATCCCGTATAACACGATAGCCGACTTGCCGTTCAAGCGCCCCAGCTGGGAAAAGGCGCGCGCCATTGCCGCCGCCCTGCACGCGCGCGGTGTGCTGACCAAATTGCGCGATTCGGCCGGGCAGGACGTGGAAGGCGGCTGCGGGCAGTTGCGGGCGCGCGAAGCGAAGGGCAAGGTTATTCCCATCCGCGCCAGCGTGGCGGCGTAGGTCGGATTAGCGGAGCGTAATCCGACATTCGAGCATACGCTAACAATGGTGTCGGATTACGCGGTGCCCGCTAATCCGACCTACGTGACTGAGCAAATTGCGCGATTCGGCCGTGGAAGGTGGCTGCGGGCAGTTGCGGGCGCGCGAAGCGAAGGGCAAGGTCATTCCCATCCGCGCCAGCGTGACGGCGTAGGTCGGATTAGCGGAGCGTAATCCGACATTCGAGCATACGCCAACAATGGTGTCGGCTCACACCCCGCCCAGCAAATCGTTTTCATTCAATATCGCAAACGCGATCTCGGGATGCGCTGCCAAGCAGCGGCGCACGGCGGCGGGAATGGCGGCGCGCGTCTTGCGGCACAGGCCGGGCCGCTCCAGCAGGCGGATCTGGAAGCCGCGCACGGTGCGCACTTCGCCGCTGCCCGGTGCAATCTGCAATTCCACGCCCAGGTTTTTCTGCAACAGCAGTTGCAGTTTCCGCAGCTGCGAATGGGTGGCGATGCCCTCGATGTGCGCGAGCAGGCGCTTTTCTTCCGTCAGGTTCAGGCGCAGGATGGACAGGTCCGCCTGGGCATCGCCGAGCAGGCGCTCGCGCCCGCAGTCGCATAACTGCGGCGGGCACTCCTTGCGGACTTCAAAGTCGACGATACGCATGTACGGCTTCCAATAGCAACCCCGGATGTCAAGTATCGTCCGCCACCTGGCGCGTGTCAATCAGCGCGGCTGACGATCAGGCGGCATGAATGGCCTTCCGTCTGGACGAAGTGGGCGCTCCCTATTCTGGTACACAATCGTGCGCGGCCTTGACCGCGTGTCTTGGTGCGCGCGCCGCCCTGTGTTGTAATGTTGATCATCCGGACTGAACACGCAAGGCCATGAGAACCCGCATCAAGATCTGCTGTATCGCTTCCATCGACGAAGCGCAACTTGCCATTGCCGCCGGCGCCGACGCGCTGGGCCTGGTAGCGGCCATGCCGTCCGGCCCCGGCCCGATTCCCGACGCGCGCATCGCACAGATCGCCGCCTGGACGCCGCCCCCGGTAGCCACCTTCCTGCTGACGTCCGAGACGACGGCGCAAGCCATCGCCGAACACGTGCGCGCCACGCAGCCATCGACCGTGCAGATCGTCGGCCATATCGACCCGGGTGAGGTCGAGAAACTGGCGCGTTTGCTGCCGCACGTGCGGCGCGTGCAGGTGATCCACGTGGAGGGGCCGGAGGCGCTGGACCTGATTCCCGCCTACGCGCCCCACGTCCATGCTTTTTTGCTCGACTCGGGGCGCCCCGGCGCGGCGGTGCCGGAACTGGGCGGCACGGGCCGCACGCACGACTGGTCCGTCAGCGCGCGTTTCGTGCGCGCCAGCCCCCGTCCCGTTTTCCTGGCCGGTGGACTGGACGACACCAATGTGATGGAAGCGCTGCGTCAGGTTCGCCCCTACGGCATCGACCTGTGCTCGCGCGTGCGCACGGACGGCCAGCTCGATGTCATGAAGCTGGCCTTGCTGATGGCGGCCGTGCGCGACGTCGATGCGGCGCTGTATGCGGAAGGCTAGAGTGTATTCATCTCGCGCACGAACGCTTCCGTAAATGCGGCCACCATGCCGCTGGCCGCGCGCGGCGAGATCAGGCCGACGACGGAGTGCGATTCCTCGTCCGGCAGGGCGATGAAACGCACGCCCGGCGGCGCCACCAGGCGCATGCTGTCGGGGACGATGGCGATGCCCATGTTGGCCTCGATCAGGTTCAGCTGCGACGTCTTGCGCGACAGGGCGCGCGCCGCCTTCGGAAAGAAACCCTGCGCCAGGCACAGGCCCGCCACCAGGTAGCTGAGGCCTCCGCGGTCCTTGTGCGGGATCGAGACGAACGCCTCGTCGCGCAGGGCGGCTATCGTCGTGCGTTCCAGCGCGGCCAGCGGCGACGCCGCCGACACGGCCACCACCAGCTTTTCCGCAAACAGTTCGCGCACGATGATGTTGGCATGCTTGCGCAAGGTGGGCAGGCGCACGAGGCCCAGGTCGGCGCGGCCTTCTTCGATGTCGGCAGCCTGGTTTTCCGACGATCCCTTCGACACATCGAGCGAAACGCCGGGGAACTGCGCCAGCAGGCGGTTCAGCACGGCGCCGATGGCGGGCGTGAGGGTGACGGAGCTTGAATGCAGCAGGCGGATGATGCCTTGCGCGCCTTGCCCCACGTGGCGCGTCTGGCGCACGGTTTCCTCGATGTCGTCGAGGATGCGCTTGGCCCGTTCATAGAACACCTGGCCCGCGGGCGTGAGTTCGATATGGCGCGCGTCGCGCGTGAGCAGCAGCGCCTGCACCTCGCCCTCGAGCTCCTTGATCTGCCGGCTCAGGGCCGACTGCGCGATGTACAGCTTTTCCGCCGCGCGCGAGTAGCTGCCCGCATCGACGACTTCGACAAAGTAGCGGAACTGTCTGATGGAAATCAATCGTATGCCTTTTCGAGATCGGAGACTGCCTGATTTGATATTGGCCCGGCCCCGCCGTTCGCGCTACAGTGGCCTGGTCTGCTGTCACTGCAAAGGAAAGGCCATGCTGGAATTGATCGGGGTGCTGGGACTGCTCGTCAGTATTATCGTAAAACTGATTTTCGTCCAGATCGGAGGCGCTGGAAAAGGAAAGGAAGACTAAGAGGCGAGGGTCGCGACGTAAGGCGCAGGCAGGGATAGGGGCTGTAAATGGCAGTCTATGGGCCGTGCATCCCACTCCGCCAACTGCCTGCCCATGCACTTGAGCGCCGCCTCGCGCGCCGTCCACGCCTGCGCCAGCGCCAATGGGCGCTGCGCATCGGTGCAGGCGCTCAGTGCTTCGGCCACCTGCGGCCCCAGGTAATCGCGCGCCAGAGTGAACCAGTCGGCAATGTCCTGCACGCGCATCGCGTCGATGCCAACGGCGCCTTGCAGGTTGATGGCGCCCAGCGACAGTCCCTCGTCATGGCTGAACGACAGGCTGGCCGCGCGGCCGGCCAGCAGCAAGCGGGGAGGGGCGCCCGGCGTCGACTCCACCGAGATCGCCTCGATGTCCAGCTTCAGCCAGTGCGCCACCGCCTCGCGCACGGCGGCGCGGATGCGCAACCGGGCCTCCAAGCGCGGCAGCACGGCGGCGATGCCGATCACCAGTACGCCATCCCCTGACCAGAGCACCGTAAAAGCCATCAGCTACGATCCGTTGCGTAAAGGCGCGGCCGGGCAGCCCGCCCAGTTGCTGCCGGCGGGGATGTGCTCGCCCTTCATCACCAGGGTCAACGGTCCCAGGCGCGCGTTGTCGCCCACCTTGGCGCTGTACAGCACGGAGCTGCGCGGGCCCATGTAAACGCGCTGGCCGATCTCCACGTGGTCGATCTTCATCACGCGGTCTTCGAACAGATGCGTCTGTGGGCAGGTCAGCGCATTCAATTCGCTGTAGTCGCCGATGTGCACGCAGTCGAATTCCGTGATGTCCGTCGTGTCCATGTAGACGCCGCGGCCGATCTTGCAGCCGAACAGGCGGAAGGCCAGCGGCAGCCACGGCGTGCCGCGCAGGTAGCGCATGAAGTTGGGCACGGCGATGCCTTCATACAGATTGGTCACGCCTTCGGAAATCCACACGAATGGCGTCCACATGGGCGCCGCGTGCTTGCGGTAGCGTCCCAGCAGCAGCCACTTGAACAGCACGACGACCAGGAAATTGCCGATGCCGTAGGCTAGGCCGGCAATGGCCAGGTCGCTCACCACTTCACCCCAGCGCCCGGCACCCGCGATTGGCATCACGTCCAGCACGAGGGTATAGCCGACGGCGATCACCACGGCGTGCGGCGCGACGATGCGGAACGCTTCGATCAGGCTGCGGCCCAGGCGGCGCAACAGCGATGGCTTGAACGTCAGGTGCTCGGCAAAGCCGCTGACCTGTTCGCGCGCGGGCAAATGTATGGGCGGGGAGCCGAGCCACGTATCGCCGCTGTGCATCTGCTCATTGCGCGGCGCATGCGTGTGCACGCCGATCAGCACGTGCTCGGGCAGCACCGTGCCATCCGGGATGTAGCTGCCGTTGCCGACGAAGCTGCGGTGCGAGATGACAGTGGGGCGCATGGTCATCCAGCCGCCGTCGATCTGCTCGTCGCCCAGCATGACGGCGTCGGCGATGAAGGTGTCGTCGCCCAGGGTCAGCATGTCGGGCACGACGCCCAGGGCCGTGGAAATCTCGGCACCCTTGCCCACCTTGGCGCCCAGCAGGCGGTACCAGTACGGCGCGTACACGGTGGCGTAGATGCCGTGCAGGACGTTCAGGCTCGATTCCTGGATATGGCTGACCAGCCACTTGGCGCAATAGATATTGCTGTGCACGGGGGAGCTGCCCGGCTTCAAGCGGGGCAGCGCACCCCAGCGGATGGCGGCCGACAGCAGGGCGGTGAGCACGATCAGCACGGCGCTGGCGGGGAAGGCCAGCAGGAAGTAGCGGGCCAGCTGGGTCGTCACGTCGCGGCCCTGCAGCCACGGCATCATTTCGCGCTCGTCGAACCAGTCGATCAGCACGAAGCTGGGGAAGACGGGCATGAAGAACAGCACGGCGATGAGGACCATGCCGAAGCAGAAGAACACGGTTTCTCCCGTCAGGCGCAGGCGCGAGACGGCGGGGCGCGGTGGGTGGCTGGCAGGGTCGAACGCGCCAATGTCGCGCGCGGGCGACCCCGTGTACACGCGTCCGGCCGGTACCGCGGCGCCATCGGCCAGCGCGGACTGGCCTTCCAGGTGGCCAAACGCGCCCACCGTGGTATTGCCTTCCAAAATCGCGTAAGAGCTGATGCAGGCATCGTCGCCGATGTCGATCTGGCCCAGCAGCAAACGGCCCCGTTCGACCCGGGCGTTTTCAAAGTTGACGGCATTGCCCACGCTGACGTTGTCGCCGATGGACAGCAGGTCGGGCGCGCGCAGGGTCATCGAGCCGATGACGACTTCCTTGCCCACTTTCGCGCCGAGAGCGCGCAGCCACCAGCTGTTCAGGGACGAGCCGCTGAGCAGGTAGGCGGGCGCCGATTCGACCAGGCGGTCGGCCAGCCACCAGCGGTAGTAGGTAACGCCCCACAGCGGATAGCTGCCCGGCTTCAAGCGTCCGGCGATCAGCCACTTGCCGGCAATCGCAATGGCAAATTCGGCCAGGGTCGCCAGCAGGAACACGCCGATCGAGGCGGCGATGGCGCGCGACACGGTGTCGCCCGTGTCGCCCGTGAAAAAGTGATAGGTGAAGAACGGCGCCATCCACTGCGCCATGCGCAGGGTGACGAGGCCCGGCACGGCCGCCGCCTGCGCCGCGCCGCAGGTCCAGCGCTTCCACGTCGATGGCGGCGTCCACTCCGCTTCCGGCGTGGCCAGCGCCGGCGCTTCATTGAGCACGGCGGCGATCTTGCCGATCTGCCGGTTCTGGTAAATATCGCGCACCGTCATGTGGGCGTAGGCCGGATCGGCGCGCAGGGCGGATGCCAGGCGGGCGGCCAGGAAGGAGTGGCCACCGAGGTCGCTGAAGAAGTCCAGCTGGCGCAAGATCGCCTGGCCCGGGAACAGCTTGGCCAGCGCCGCGAACAGGGCCGCTTCGGCCGGCGTTTCCGGCATGTCCGATACACCTGCTTCGCCAGGCGGCGGTGCCGACAGTGGCATGGCTTTCAATGCTTTTCTGTCGATCTTGCCCGAGGTCAGGCGCGGCATCAGCGGCAGCAATTCAAAACGGCCCGGCACCATGTAGGGCGGCAGGTGCAGGTTCAGGGCCGCGCGCAGGGTTTTCACGGCCAAGGCGTCGGCCGGCGCCTCGTCGCTGCCGACGATGTAGGCCACCAGCTGGTCGATGCCGTCATCCTTGCGCAGCAGGACGGCCACCGTGCCCACGCCCGGTTGCTGCGCCAGCACGGCTTCGATCTCGCCCAGTTCCACGCGGAAGCCGCGAATCTTCACCTGGTCGTCGGCGCGGCCCAGGCACAGCACCTGGCCGTCCGCATCGATGCGCGCCAGGTCGCCCGTGCGGTACAGGCGCGCATCGTCGGGGCCCGTGCTCCAGGGATTGGGCAGGAATTTTTCCACCGTCAGGTCGGGCCGGCCCAGGTAGCCCTCGGCCAGGCCGGGGCCGATGATGCACAGCTCACCCGTCTCGCCGCGCGCCAGCAAAGTCAATGGACGGTTTTCTCCCGGCTCGGCCACCTGCAGCACCAGCAAGCCGTAGTTGGGCAGCGGCGTACCGATGGTCACAGGCTCGCCGGGGCGCAGGCGCGCCAGGCTGCACGAGACGGTCGCTTCCGTGGGACCATAGGTGTTGAACATGGCGCGGCCCGGACGCGACCAGCGCTCGACGAGCGATTCCGGGCACATCTCGCCGCCCAGGTTGATCAGGCGCAGGCTCGGTACTTCCTCGGCGAACAGGGCCAGCAAGGTTGGTACGGCGTGCAGCACCGTCACGTGGTTGTCGGCCAGTGCGCGCGGCAGCGCTTCCGGGTCGCCCGACATCTCCTTGGGGCCCAGCCACAGGGTGGCGCCCACCAGGTAGGCGATCCAGATTTCCTCGAACGACATGTCGAAGGCGACGGAAAAGCCCTGGTAGACGGTGTCGGCTTGCGTCACTTCCAGCACGGCGTTTTCGCTGCGCAGGAAGTGGCAGATGCTGCGCTGATTGATCAATATGCCCTTGGGCTTGCCCGTGGAGCCGGACGTGTAGATCACATAGGCCGGGTGCTCGGGCAGCACGGTTGCGCGCGCGGGCAGCAGTTCGCCTGGCGCGGCGGGGGCCAGCAGGCTTTCCGCCGTCCATACGGGGCGGCCGATGCCTGCCTCGGCCAGGCGCGGCGCGAATTGGGCGCAGCTGACGACACCAAAGCCGTTTGCGTCATCGAGGCACACCTGCAGGCGCTCGACGGGCGTGTCTTCATCGACGGGCAGCCAGGCGGCGCCCGACTTGGCGATGGCCGCCTGCATCAGCAGCAGAGGGGCACCGCGCGGCAGCCACAGGCCCACGATGTCGCCGGGCTTGACGCCGGCCGCCACCAGGCGCATTGCGGCCAAGCTGGCTTGCGCATCGAGCTGCGCATACGTGATGCGGCGTTCGCCATCGATCAGGGCGATTTGCTCGGGGCAGCGGCGGGCCGTCGCTTCCAGCAGGTCGGCCAGTACTTCCTCGCGCAGCAGATCCGGTCGCGTCGGGCCGTACAGGATGTCGGCGTGGGTGGAAGGGATGCCTGGACTGACTGCGGTGAAATCGTTCATGGATGACGCTTATCTGTAATGCGGAGTGAGGAATCTGATGGGCTGCGCATGGCGCGCGGCACAGTTGATACATTACAGTACGCAAGACATTTCAGCGTTGCAGATCGGGGAATTTTGTGACGCTTTCAGTAATTTTTGTGCCGCAGGATCAACTGCCATGATTACGGAATGTAAATCGCGGAAACATGGCGCCGATTTGCGCCAAAGTCGTCGCCGCCGGATAGCCGTGCAGGGGGCGGCCAGCCAGCGCCGCGTCCGCGCAGCCTTCGGCGCGGAACTGCTGCAGCACGTAGTTGTCGACACCTTTCGCGGCCAGGGTGGCGGCCAGGGCCAGCAATTGTTCGTCCGGCAGCAGGTCCGGGTGGGTGGTGGTGCGGCATTCGTAGGCCACGCCGCTGGCGAGGATGGCATCGAGGCAGGCGCGCGCCGGGTCGCCGCTGCCGGCCACGCGGGTCACATGACGATAGTCGGCAAACGGCGCCTTGATATCGAAGCCGACCCAGTCGACCAGGGGCAGCACTTCCTGCAGGCGTTGCGGATAGATGCAGGCCGTGTGCAGGCCGATGCCGAATCCCAGTGCCCTGGCGTCCTGCATGGCGCGCGCCAGCGCCGGGTCCATGCACGCTTCGCCGCCGCTGAAGACGACGGCATCGACCAGGCCCACGCGGCGGCGCAGCCAGGTCAGGACGTCCTGCCAGGGCATGGCGCCTTCCGGCGTGCGCGCCTGCAAGTGCGGATTGTGGCAATAGCCGCAGCGCCAGGGGCAGCCCTGCACGAACACCACGGCCGCCAGCTTGCCCGGGTAGTCGGTGGCGGAAAAGGGCGTCAGGCCGCCCACTTTCAGCTCAAACGCCATGGCAGGCGGGCTGGCCAAGCCGGGCGCTCGCTTCCGTAAAATACTGGCGCTCGTGGAATTCGCCCTGTTTGCCGATGTTGAACGAGGCGACGGGGCGGTGGTAGCCCATCACGCGCGTCCAGATTTCGCAGCGCTGGCGTTCCGTATCGAGCAGGGTGATGGCGGGAGTGAAGTCGGGACGTACGTTCATGGCGTTTCCTTGAGTGGGTGAGCGAGATCGGACTGCTTGCGGGCGATCAGTTCCGCGTCGCAGGTGGGGCAGAATTCATGTTTTCCGGCCAGGTAGCCGTGGCGCGGGCAGATGGAAAACGTGGGCGTGACGGTGATGTAGGGCAGCGAGAAGCGGCTCAGCGCGCGTTTCACCAGTTCGCGGCAGGCGTTGGCATCCGACAGCGCTTCCGTCATGTACAGGTGCAGCACCGTGCCGCCCGTGTACTTGCGCTGCAGCGCGTCCTGCAATTCCAGCGCTTCGAACGGGTCGTCCGTATGGCCGACGGGCAGTTGCGACGAATTCGTGTAGTACGGATTGTCGACCGTGCCCGCCTGCAGGATGGCCGGATAGCGCTTGCGGTCTTCGCGCGCGAAGCGGTAGGTCGTGCCTTCGGCCGGCGTCGCCTCCAGGTTGTACATATGGCCCGTCTCTTCCTGGAATTGCACCATGCGGGCGCGCACGTGGTCGAGCAGGCGCACGGCCAGCGCATGGCCTTCCGGCACCGTGATGTCGTAAGCGTCGCCGCTGAAATTGCGGATCATCTCGTTGATGCCGTTCACGCCCAGGGTGGAAAAGTGATTGCGCAAGGTGCCCAGGTAGCGTTTCGTGTACGGGAACAGGCCTTGCTGCATCAGTTCCTCGATGGTGCGGCGCTTGATTTCCAGGCTGGTCTTGCCCAGTTCCAGCAGGCGGTCCAGGTCCGCCATCAGCGCTGGCTCGTCGCCGCGCCACAAGTGGCCCAGGCGCGCGCAGTTGATGGTGACCACGCCCAGGGAACCCGTCTGCTCGGCGGAACCAAACAGGCCATTGCCCCGTTTGAGCAGTTCGCGCAAGTCCAGCTGCAAGCGGCAGCACATGGAACGTATCATGTTCGGCTTGAGTTCCGAATTGATGAAATTCTGGAAGTAGGGCAGGCCATAGCGGGCCGTCATCTCGAACAGGCGCTCCGCGTTGTTGCTATGCCAGTCGAAATCCTCGGTGATGTTGTAGGTGGGGATGGGGAAGGTGAAGACCCGGCCCTTGGCGTCGCCCGCCATCATGATTTCGATATAGGCGCGGTTGATCATGTCCATTTCCGTCTGCAGCTCGCCATAGCTGAAGTCCATTTCCTGGCCGGCGATGACGGGAATCTGCTCGCGCAAATCGTCCGGGCAGACCCAGTCGAAGGTGAGGTTGGTGAACGGCGTCTGCGTGCCCCAGCGCGATGGCACGTTGAGGTTGAAGATCAGTTCCTGCATGTACTGGCGCACGTCTTCGTAGCACAGGCTGTCCTTGCGGATGTAGGGCGCCATGTAGGTGTCGAAGGAGCTGAACGCCTGCGCGCCGGCCCACTCGTTTTGCAGGGTGCCGAGGAAGTTGACGATCTGGCCAATGGCGCTCGACATGTGTTTCGGCGGGCCCGATTCGATCTTGCCCGGCACGCCATTCAAGCCTTCGTGCAGCAGGGTGCGCAGCGACCAGCCGGCGCAATAGCCGGCCAGCATGTCGAGGTCGTGGATGTGCAGCGCCGCTTCGCGGTGCGCCGCGCCCACTTCCGGCGGATACACCTGGTCGAGCCAGTAGTTGGCGATGACCTTGCCCGACACGTTGAGTATCAGGCCGCCCAGCGAGTAGCCCTGGTTGGCGTTGGCGTTGACACGCCAGTCGCGCCGGTCCAGGTATTCATTGATGGACGCGGCGACGTCGACCTGGCCGCGTGTGGGGGAAACTGCATTTGTCGTCATGAAACCTCCAATAAACACAACATGCGGTGTTTTTATGGAGATTAATCACTAAATATAGTGGCGTCAAAGGGCGCGTGCAGTTGCGTGACGAATCCTTGATGCAGGTGAAGAAAGCGCGTCAGCGGCTTTTTTTTGCGCGGCCCAGGCGCGGGATGAAGCAGCTCAGGCCAAAGTACATGGCGCCGCAGACGGCGATGCTGGCGACGGAGGCGGGCAGCACGTGCGCCCAGATTTCCCGTGCCGAGAAGGTGCTCCAGCTGGCCACGCGCGCGTCGAACGTGACGTAGTTCGCCAGCAGCCAGTAGACGGCCAGCAGGCCCGTGCAGATGCCGGCCTGGCGCAGCACGGGCATGGCGCGGCGGGCGAAGACGGCTTGCAGGAACAGCAGCAGCACGCCGGCCCAGACGCCCAGCGCCTCGGGCGAGAGCACGGAGAGCGTTTCTTCGACATAGCCGTCGGCGGGCGAAGCCCACTGTATTTGCAGCACGGTGAGGAATAGGGTGAGCAGGAATAGCAGCAGCGGTTTGTGGGGCATGGCGGGGAATCGGTGAGGGAGAAAAGTGGGGCATTTTACAGCCAGGTCAAGCAAGTTGAACGCGCGCCAGCCATGCATGCATTCCTTCACCTGCGTCAAGGACTGGGCGGTATGGGCGGGGCTATAGTCTGCACCCTGAGCCGATACAGGACTGTGAACACCATGATGCTTGAATCAACCACCGCCACCCGCGTGGCCGGACCGCTGGAACTGGTCTGCCCCGCCGGCAGCCTGCCTGCCTTGAAAGCGGCCATCGACAATGGCGCCGATACCGTCTACCTGGGTTTTCGCGACGCCACCAATGCGCGCAATTTCGCCGGCCTCAATTTCGACGAGAAGGCCATCGCCGAGGGCGTGCGCTACGCCCACCAATATGGACGCAAGGTGCTGCTGGCGCTGAACACCTATCCGCAGCCGCACAACTGGGCCGTCTGGCGCAGCGCCATCGACCGCGCCGCGCAGGCCGGTATCGACGCCATGATCGTGGCCGATCCGGGCCTGATGGCGTATGCAAGCGAGCACCACCCGCAGCTGCGTTTGCACCTGTCCGTGCAAGGTTCGGCCACCAACTACGAAGCGATCAATTTTTACCATGAGCACTTCGGCATCGCCCGCGCCGTGCTGCCGCGCGTGCTGTCGATGGCGCAGGTCGAGCAACTGATCGCCAAGACGGAAGTCGAGATCGAGGTCTTCGGCTTCGGCAGCCTGTGCGTGATGGTCGAAGGGCGCTGCGCGCTGTCGTCGTATGCGACGGGCGAGGCGCCGAACACCCACGGCGTGTGCTCGCCGGCGAAATCCGTGCGCTGGCTGGAAACACCGAACGGCCTCGAATCGCGCCTGAACGGCGTGCTGATCGACCGCTATGCCCCAGGCGAAAACGCCAGCTATCCGACCCTGTGCAAGGGACGTTTCGAAGTCAACGACGAAGAGTATTACGCGATCGAGGAGCCGGCCAGCCTGAACACGCTGGCGCTGCTGCCGCAGCTGATCGCCATGGGCGTGCGCGCCGTGAAGATCGAAGGACGCCAGCGCAGCCCCGCCTACGTGGCGCAGGTGACGCGCGTGTGGCGCGAAGCGATCGACGCCTGCCGCGAAGGCAATGCGCGCTACGCCGTCAAGCCGGCCTGGATGGCGTCCATGGACAAGCTGGCCGAGGGCCAGCAGCACACCTTGGGTGCCTACCATAGATCTTGGAAATAAAGGATGAACATGCTGAAGCTTTCTTTGGGCCCTTTGCTCTACTACTGGCCGCGCGCCACCGTTTTCGAGTTTTACCAGCAGATCGCCACCACGGCCGCCGATATCGTGTACCTGGGCGAAACCGTCTGCTCGCGCCGGCACGAGGTGCGCCTGGCCGACTGGCTCGATATCGCCGACATGCTGGCCGCCGCCGGCAAGGAAGTGGTGTTGTCGACGCAGGCGCTGATCGAGGCGGGTGCTGAACTGGCGACCCTGCGCCGCATCACGGGCAATGGCCGCTACGGCGTCGAGGCCAACGACATGGGCGCCGTGCACTGCATGGAAAAGGGCACGCCCTTCGTCGCCGGTCCCCATCTGAACCTGTTCAATGGCCCCAGCCTGCAATTGCTGGCGCGCCTCGGGGCGCGGCGCTGGGTGATGCCGCTGGAAATGGGACAGACGGCGCTGGCCGAGATGCAGCGCCAGAAACCGGAAGGGCTGGAGACGGAGGTATTCGCCTACGGCCGCATGCCGCTGGCGTTTTCCGCGCGCTGCTTCACGGCGCGCAACCGCAACCTGCCGAAGGACGATTGCGGCTACAGCTGCCTGGAAGAGCCGGACGGCCTGCTGCTGCGCACGCGCGACGAAGTGCCGTTCCTCGTGTTGAATGGCACGCAGACGCAGTCGGCGCTCGTCTACAACCTGGTGCGCGAACTCGACGCCATGCGCGACATGGGCGTGTCCGTGGCGCGCATCAGCCCGCAAGCCATGCATACGGAACAAGTCATCGCCATCTTCGACCGCGCCCGCCGCGGCCAGGTCAGCGGCATCGGCGCCCAGGCCCAGCTGGCGGCTTGCCAGCCGGCCGGCGCCTGCGACGGCTACTGGCACGGCCAGCCTGGCATGGAACAGCACCAGCACGCCGCCCATTGAACGCATCGAAAGGAAGCACCATGCAAGATCAACTGGAAAGATTGCCCGTCCCGGCCAAGCCTCCCATGAGCAAGCCCGCCGCGTCATACCGGCTGCCCGAACCGCTGGCCGAATTGCTGTCCAAGCTGCCGCCGTATCCCGCCTCGTGGCTGTTCGTGCAAGGCTTGAACCGCCTGCTGGCGCCGCAATTGCCCGACGACGTGCGAAGCAGCCTGGAAGGGCGCAGCCTGCGCTTGCGGCTGCTGGACGCGGGCATCGCCTTCGATTTCGAGTGGCAGGGAACGGTGTTTGTGGCCGAGCGCTATGTGGACGTGCCGGACCTGTGCATCGCCGCCAGCGTGCATGACTTGATGCTGCTGGCGCGGCGCCAGGAAGATCCGGACACGCTGTTCTTCAGCCGCCGTTTGAGCCTGGAAGGTGATACGGAGCTGGGCTTGCTGTTCAAGAATACGCTCGATGCCATCGAGTTGCCGCCGTTCGACCTGCAGGCGCTGGGACCGCGCCGGGTGCTGGCGCATCTGCGCGACCGGGGCGCGCGGGGAGGGTAGGCGGAGAGCTGGCGGTGCGCAGTGGCGGCACTCAATGGCGGCAGTGGCCGCAGGCGCCGCTGCACGAGGCCAGCTGTACTTCATCCGTTGCTTCGCCCATGAAGCCGGCGTCGTTGACGGCGGCCAGCAGGCGTTCCTGCGTGGCCAGGCGTTCGTCGAATTGCACCGTGGCGCCGTGGCGCGCCAGCGAGACGCAGACGGTGGCCACGCCCGTGACGGCTTCGAGCGCGCCCGTCAGCCTGTCGGCGCAGCCTTCATGATCCATTCCAATAATATTCAAGCGCGCTGTCTGCATGGGTTCCTCTTGTTTTTCAGATAAAAAAACAGCGTAGGCGAGGGGCAAGCATGCCGTCCAGAGCCGCACGCAAGATTTATTTTCTATTTGCGGTTTTATTGATCTGGATTAATTCCAACCGCTGCTGGCCAGCCTGAAAGTGCTGTTGTTTTATACACGGTCGCCGTATTCCAGTCGACAAGCGTGCTCTGCTGCGTGATACTGTCATTCTGATAAGTACGCTGATGAAAGCGCTGGAAAGGAGGGCCCATGCAGCGCCGCCCCCTGCTCAAGCTTGCCGCCCTGTGGCCGTTGGGCGCTGCCGCCGCCGGCAAGTCGTCGCCGCTGCCGCTCGTGTATCCGCGCCACCAGGCGATCGATGATCCGCAGCAAGGCTATGTGACGGCCTTGCTGCAACAGGCGCTGGCCCGCTCGGGCCAGGCCTATGTCTTGCGCCGCTCCGAACTGCGCATGGTGCAGACGCGCGCCATGCAGGAAATCGCCACGGCGTCGGGCAGCGTCGACGTCGTCTGGACGATGACGAGCCGCGCGCGCGAGACGCAATTGCTGCCGGTGCGCATCCCCATCGACCGCGGCCTGATCGGCTGGCGAGTGGCCCTGATCCACGCGCGCCAGCCGCAGTTGCTGCGCGATGTGCGCAGCATCGCCGCGCTGGCGCGGCTGTCAGCCGGCCAGATGCGCGACTGGCCCGACTCCGTCATCCTGCAGGCAAATGGCTTGCGCCTCGATACCTCGAGCACCTATGAAGGCCTGTTCCAGCAACTGGCGGCGGGGCGCATCGACTACTTTCCCCGTTCCGTGATCGAGGCGCAAAGCGAGCTGGCCAGCCATGCGCGATTGCCGCTGGCGCTCGATACTCACCTGGTCATTCGCTACCCGGCCGCGCTGTACTTTTTTGTCGGCAAGCACCGGCCGGAACTGGCGCGCCATATTGAAATCGGGCTGGAGAAAATGTTGGCCGATGGCAGTTTCGCGCAGTTGTTCCAGCGCCATTTCGGCCGCTTCGCCGATGGTTTGAAATTGTCCCGGCGCCACGTGCTGGAGCTGGCCAATCCCGACCTGCCCGAAGAGACGCCGCTGGCGCGCAAGGCACTTTGGTATCGTCCAAAAAATTACTAATAGTTTTATTGATCAGTGTCAAACATGCGCTTCAATCGTGCGCATGATGTTTGATGAAACGCAAAGCGAGTTCAACAGAACACCTGTTGACACTTATAAAATTTTCGCCGAACATAATTCCACGTTGCAACACTTTTGCAAACCTTTCCCAGCACAAGCGGTGATACGCAGGTGTCGTGCGGGACCCGTGCGCCCGTTCAACAGCCAGCTGCCGCCAGCCGCCGAACGCTCTGTT
This sequence comes from Janthinobacterium sp. BCJ23, assembly GCF_059617945.1. Taxonomy (NCBI): domain Bacteria; kingdom Pseudomonadati; phylum Pseudomonadota; class Betaproteobacteria; order Burkholderiales; family Oxalobacteraceae; genus Janthinobacterium; species Janthinobacterium sp. BCJ23. The sequence continues at coordinate 263,585 of NZ_JCAQAW010000004.1, forward strand.
CCCTTGTAACCATCCGTTATCTTTTCGAAGGTTTGCCCATGCTCGAGTCGATCACGTCGGTATTGCACCAGGTGCCGGAACTGGCCCTGTTCCTGGCGCTGGCGCTCGGTTACGGGGTAGGGCAGATACGCTTCGGTCCCATCCAGCTGGGCGGCGTGTGCGGCACCCTGATCGCCGCGCTGCTGATCGGCCAGCTGGGCATCACGCTGGACGCCAGCGTCAAGAACGTCTTCTTCATGCTGTTCATCTTTGCCCTCGGCTATGCGGGCGGTCCCCAGTTCTTTGCCAACCTCAATGCCAAGGGTTTGCGCCTGGGCTTGTTGTGCCTGATCGAAGTGGTGGTGGTGCTGGCGCTGGTGCTGCTGGCCACGCGTTTCCTGGGCCTGGACCAGGGAACGGCGGCCGGCATGATGGCGGGCGCGGCGACGGAATCGGCCGTCGTCGGCACGGCCACGGACGCCATCTCGAAACTGGCGCTGCCGGCCGCCCGCATCGCCGAGCTGCAGGCCAACGTGGTTACCGCGTATTCCATCACGTATATCTTCGGCCTGATCGCCATCGTCATCGTCACCAGCCAGATTTTTCCGCTGCTGCTGCGCGTCAATCTGCGCGAGGAAGCCGATAAATTGTGGGAAAAGATGGGCGGCGCGCAGACCGATGGCGACGGCGTGCAGGCGACGCCGGAAATGGTGGGCCGCGCCTACCGCATCAGCCGCGGCGCGGGCCGCCGTCTCGACGCCTTGCAGCATATTTTCGCGGGCCGCGCCAGCATCGCGCGCGTGCGCCGGCATGGCAAGGTATTGCCCTTGGAACCCGCGCTGCGCCTGCGCAATAACGACGAAGTGCTGGTGATCGGCCACCGTCCCGCGCTGGTGGCGGCCGAAGCCATCCTGGGCGAGGAATTTGCCGACACGACGGGCTTGAACATGGCGGTTTCCGCCGTCGAAGTGGTGCTGCAGCAAGCCGCGCTCGTCGGCCAGCCCTTGCGCCAGCTGGCCTTGCCTTCGGGCGTGCACGTGGCGGCCGTCGTCCGTGGCGAGCACAGCATGCCGCCGCTGCCCGACCTGGCATTGCAGCGCGACGACGTGCTGCGCCTGTACGGCACGACGGAAGGGCGCGAACTGAACACGGCGCTGGCCGCCATCGGCAAGCGCGTGCCGACGGGCGACCGCAGCAATATCGTCTATGCCAGCATCGGCATCGTCCTGGGCGTGTATATCGGCGGCTTCAGTGCCAAGCTGGGCGGCATTCCGTTTTCGCTGGGCACGGGCGGCGGCGCCTTGCTCACAGGCCTCGTGTTCGGCTGGTACCAGGCGCGCAAACCGGGCATGCCGGGCATCCACCCGAGCGCGCTCGACATGATGAAGGATATCGGCCTGGCCACCTTCATCGCCTGCGTGGGCCTGGCGTCGGGTCCGCAGGCGATCGACCTGATCCGCCAGTACGGCCTGTCGCTGCCGCTGATGGGCGTGCTGATCGCCGTCATCCCCGCTTCGCTGTCGCTGCTGGTCGGTCACTTTTTCCTCAAGCTGGAAGCACCCGTGCTGCTGGGCGCCATCGCCGGCCAGCAGTGCAGCACGCCGGCCCTGTCCGCCGTGCAGAACGCGGCCGGCAATTCCACGCCCTTGCTGGGCTACACGATTACCTATGCGATTTCGAACGTGGTGCTGCCCCTGTTGGGGCCGCTGATCGTGGCCCTGGCCGGGTCGGTGCACGCATGAACAGCTTGCAAGAGCATAAGCAGTAAAGAATTCCTTCAACATGAAAGGCGGTCCGCATGGAATGGTTGCATGAGTTATTCAAGAAGTCGCCTGAAATTGCCTTGTTTCTCTCCCTGGCAGTGGGTTACTACATCGGCAAGATCAAGTTCGGCTCGTTCCAGCTGGGCGGGGTGGCCGGTTCATTGCTGGTGGCGGTACTCGTCAGCCAGGTAGGCGTCGCCATCGATCCTGGCGTCAAGTCGGTGCTGTTCGCGCTGTTCATTTACGCGGTCGGCTATGAAAGCGGCCCGCAGTTCTTCAATTCCCTGGGGCGCCAGTCCGTGCGCGAAATCATCCTGGCCGTCGTGCTGGCCGTGACGGCGCTGCTGACGGTGGTCATCCTGGCCAAGATGTTCGACCTGGACAAGGGCCTGGCGGCCGGCGTGGCCGCGGGCGGCTTGACGCAGTCGGCCATCATCGGCACGGCAGGCGACGCGATCACCAAGCTGGGCCTGGCGGCCGACGAGGTGGCGCGCTTGCAGGGCAATGTGGCCGTCGGCTATGCCGTCACCTATGTGTTCGGTTCGTTTGGCGCCATCATCGTTTGCGTCAACATCTTGCCAAAGCTCATGGGCCGTACCATCCGCGAAGATGCGATCAAGGCGGAAACGGCGCTGCAGGCGGGCGTGCAAGTGCTGGGGCCGGGCCAGACGCCGGCCGCGCCCGACCTAATCGGCCGCATCTACGACGTGGGCCCCGGTGCCGGGCGCTCCGTGGAGGAGATCGAAAGCGCCCATCCGAACACGGCGATTACCATTGAGCGCGTGAAACGCAATGGCCAGATCATCGATGTCAGCCCGGACCTGGTGCTGGCGGCCGACGATATCGTGCTGCTGGTGGGTCGGCGCGAAGCCATGCTCAGCGTGTCTTCCCAGCTGGGCAAGGAATTGCTTGCCGTCGAAGGCATGGAACTGGTGATGCAGCGCCGCGACATGGTGCTGACCAACAAGGCTTACCACAACAAGACGGTGGGCGAAATCCGCAGCGCGACGGCGCCGGGTGTGCGTCACGGCATCTTTGTCGTGCAGCTGAGCCGCATGGGCAAGATCTTGCCGATGCAGGCGGAAACCGTCGTGCAGACGGGCGATGTGGTGACCATCTATGGCGCCGAGCAGGACGTCAAGCGCGTGGCGGCCGAAGTGGGCTATATGATCGTGCCGAGCGCCAAGACGGACTTCGTCTACATGGGCGCCGGCCTCGTCGTCGGCCTGCTCGTGGGCTTGCTGGTGGCGCGCATCGGCTCGATTCCGCTGACCCTGGGCAGCGGCGGCGGAGTTCTGCTGTCGGGCCTGGTGTTCGGCTGGTTCCGCGCCAAGCGCCAGACGTTCGGCTACATGCCCAGCGGCGCCGTGCAAATCTTGAAAGACTTGGGCCTGGCCGGCTTCGTTGCCGTCGTCGGCCTCACGTCCGGCCTGCAAGCCGTGCAAACCGTGCGCGAACACGGCCTGACACTATTCGGCGTCGGCGTGGTGGTGACCATCCTGCCGATGATCTTGACCATGCTGATCGGCCGCTACATCTTGCGCTATGACAACGTGGCCGTGTTTGCGGGCGCCTTGTCCGGCTCGCGCAGCGCCAATCCCGCGTTCGGCGAAGTGCTGAACGCGGCGCAAAACTCGATTCCCACCGTACCGTTTGCCATCACGTATGCCTTGGCCAACGTTTTCCTGACTTTGCTGGGGCCGCTCATCGTGGCCTTCGTCTGAGTCTGCAAGAACCCTGCACATTGTCTGTCAATAAGGAGTAGCACACATGGATTTCAGTAACCCAAGCAAACTCGCCCTGTTGAGCCCATTCGAATTGAAGGATGCGCTGATCCAGACGGCCAAGCAAAGCAACCGTTTGATGCTCAATGCGGGCCGCGGCAACCCGAATTTCCTGGCCACCACGCCACGCCACGGTTTCTTCCAGTTCGGCCAGTTCGCCATGACGGAAGCGGAACGTTCCTATGTGTACATGGACGACGTGGGCGGTTTCCCCACGCGCGACGGCATCGAGGCGCGCTTTGAAATCTTCGTGCGCAAGCATGAAGGCAACCCGGGCGTGCATTTCATCGAAGCGGCCGTGTCGTACGTGCGCGACCAGCTGGGCTTGAGCGCGGGCGACTTCCTCTACGAGATGTGCGAAGCCATCCTCGGCTGCAACTATCCCGTGCCGGACCGCATGCTGCGCCTGTCCGAGAAAATCGTCGGCCAGTATATCCACCGCGAAATGGTGGGCGACCATCCTTTCGTCGGCAACTTCGACATGTACGCCGTCGAAGGCGGCACGGCCGCCATGACGTATCTGTTTGCCAGCCTGAAATCGAACCACATCATCCAGGAAGGCGACACGATCGCCCTGGGCATGCCGATCTTTACGCCGTACATCGAAATTCCCCAGCTGAACGATTACAAGCTGAACACCGTGCACATCGATGCGCCGCAATCGAACAACTGGCAATTCACGAAGAAGGAACTGGACAAGCTGCTGGACCCGAAAGTCAAGGCTTTCTTCCTCGTCAACCCCAGCAATCCGCCATCCGTCAAGATCGATGACGACACCCTGGAATACATCGCCAAGATCATCAAGAAGCGCCCGGACCTGATCATTTTGACCGATGACGTGTATGGCACTTTTGCCGACAATTTCGTGTCGCTGTTCGCCATTTGCCCGTTCAACACCATCCTCGTGTACTCGTTCTCGAAATACTTCGGCGCGACGGGCTGGCGCATGGGCGTAGTGGCCACGCATGAAGACAATGTGCTCGACGCCAAGATTGCCAAGTTGCCGGAAACCATCAAGAAGCAGCTCGATGCGCGCTACCACTCGATCACGACGGAGCCGCGCGCGCTGAAATTCATCGACCGCCTGGTGGCCGACAGCCGCACGGTGGCGCTGAACCACACGGCCGGCCTGTCCACGCCCGTGCAGGCGCAGATGACCTTGTTCTCCCTGTTCTCGCTGATGGATGAAGAGCAAAAGTACAAGCAGTCGATGAAGCGCATCGTGTTGCGCCGCAAGGAAGCGCTGTACCGCGAGCTGGGCTTGCCGATGGTGCACGACGCCAATTCCGTGCGCTATTACCACTTGCTGGACATGGAATCGCTGGCCGCGCAAATGCATGGCGTGGAGTTTTCGCAGTGGCTGCTGAAAAAACTCAAACCGAATGAAGCGCTGTTCCGCCTGGCCGAGGAAACGGGCGTCATCCTGCTGCCGGGCCGCGGCTTCGGCACCACGCACCCGTCCGGCCGCGTATCGCTGGCCAACCTGAACGAATACGACTACGCCAACATCGGCCGCGCCATCCGCAACATGGCGTCCGAGTTCTTTGCCGTGTTTGAAAAGGAAAAAGAAAAGGGTAGCAAGAAGGCGAAGAAATAATTAGTTTGGTAAAGGCTTGACCGCAACGGGCGCCCCGCAAGAGGCGCCCGTTTTCATGTGCCAGTCCCGGTAACCAATAGTGCAGGCTGGAATGGACATCCGTAGATATAATTGCTATTGTGAAAGTATAAACATGGCAACCCCGTGCTTTCCCCTCATTCATTGACTGGACGCTACATGGGCAGATTGCAAGGACACTTATCATTATTGCTGGCCGGCGCGCTGGGCGCGGCCATGCCCGCCCAGGCGGAACCGCTGACCTTTAACGAAGCGCTGCAGCAAGCGGCCAAGGCTTCGGGCGCCGTGCAGGGCGCCGCGCTCGACGTGCGCGCAAAAACACTCAAAGCCGAGGCGCTATCGAATATCGATGGTCCATCCGTGGACTTGACGGCGTTTCGCGGCCGTTTGTCGACGGACTTGAATATCGATACGAGCGGCCTGGCCGGCGTGGTGGGCGGCATCGAATCCGTGCTGCCGCCGATTCCCGGCTTGCCCAGGCCGCACATTCCCAATTCCCTGAACCGCGAAGTGGTGACGGATTTGACGTCGTTCGGCTTGCTGGGCATGTGGCCCATCTACACGGGCGGGCGCCTGGACGCCGTCAAGGGCCTCGCATCGAGCCTGACCCTGGCCGCGCAGGCCGAGCGCACGGAAGCGGAAGAGCAGCTGGCCACCCTGGTGGCGCAGCGCTATTTCCAGTTGCTGCTGGCCAAAAGAGTGGTGGCCGTGCGGGCCGAAGTGACGGCCGGCGTGACGCAGCACCAGCGCGACGCGGCGAAGCTGGAAAAGGGCGGCCTGATTTCGCGCGCGGAACGCCTGCGCGCCGACGTGGCCCTGGACAGTGCCCGCAGCGACGAGGCACAGGCACGCAGCGACGAGGAAATCGCCCAGGTGGCGCTCGACCGCTTGCTTGCCGTCAATACACAAGTGCTTCCCAGCACGCCGCTGTTCGTCAACAGCTTGCCGGTCGGCACCTTGCAATCGTTCATCAGCACGGGCATGCGGGAAAACGCGAACTGGAAAAAGATCGACAGCAAGCGCGTGCAGGCCGAGCAAGCGTTGAAGCTGCATGGCAAGGAATACGCGCCCACCGTGTTTGCCATCGGTAACTACAATCTCAATCGCGGTAACGAAAAGCTCGTGCGCTCGAACTGGGCCATCGGCCTCGTCGTGTCCGTGCCGCTCGTGCACCGCATCAATACGGGCAAGATGATCGCCGCCGCCAAGCTCGACCAGGAGCGGGTGGAAGTGGTGGCGCGCCAGGCCGAGCGCGACATTCCCACCCTGATCGAGAAGAACTGGCGCGCGCTGGAAAACGCCCGCATCCAGTATTTGTCAACGGCCTCGTCGGTGGAGCTGGCGCGCGAAAATATCCGCTTGCAAACGGTGGCTTTCCAGCAAGGGCAAGTGACGTCGCTGGAAGTGGTCGACGCGCGCCTGAACCTGGCCAAGGTCGAGACTCAGCGTGCGCAGACTGCCTATAACTATGTGATGGGCCTGGCGCAATTGCTGGAAGCGACGGGCGAGACGCAGCGCCTGGGCAGCCTGGCCGCCGCGGCCGATATCCAATTACCTGTGGACAAATAATAATGAGTACTTCCAAAAAACCCTTGGCCATCGGCGCCGCCGTCATCGTGCTGGCCTTCGTCGGCTGGGGCTTGTACCAGGCATTCCAGCCGCAGCGCCTGCCTTTGCAGGGACAGATGGATGCGCAGGAAGTCAATGTCTCGTCGAAAGTGCCGGGCCGGGTGGGCGAGCTGTACGTCAAACTGGGCCAGACGGTGCCGAAAGGTGAGCTGCTGTTCCAGCTGACGAGCCCGGAAGTGGATGCGAAGATTGCGCAGGCCACGGCCGCGAGCCAGGCGGCCGAGGCCGTGGCGCAAAAGGCGCAAGCCGGTGCGCGTCCGGAAGAAGTCGCGGCCGCGAAAGCCAACTGGGAGCGGGCGCAGACGGGGGCGACCATCGCCAAAACGACGTACACCCGCGTCAACAATATGTACGAACAAGGCGTGATCGCCCAGCAGAAACGCGACGAGGCGCAAGCCCAATGGCGCGCCGCCGACCAGCTGGCGCAGGCTGCCCGCGCGCAATATGACATGGCGCAAAAGGGCGCCCGTCCGGAAGACAAGACGGCCGCCGCCGCCCAGGCGCGCCAGGTGGGCGCCGTGTTGACGGAAGCGCAGGTCGCCCTGGCCGAAACGAAGATCGCCGCGCCGGTCGCCGGGCAGGTGAGCAAGATCCAGATACAGCCAGGCGAGCTGGCGCCGCAAGGTTTCCCCGTGATTACCCTGGTGAACCTCGACGACGCCTGGGCCGTGCTGCAAGTGCGTGAAGATGAAATGGCCGCGTTTGCCATGGGCAGCACGCATACGGCGAATGTGCCGGCGCTGAAACAGCAACTGAGTTTCAAGGTCAGCTCCGTGGCCGTGCTGCCGGACTTCGCCACGTGGCGCGCGGCCCGTCCGGGCGGCACGGATTTGCGCACGTTTGAAATCCGGCTGCGTCCCGCCATCAAGGTCGAGGGCTTGCGCCCGGGCATGTCGGTCGTGTTTCCACCGCTCTGATACTAGATGAACGAAGCGGATAAAGAGCCGGTCTCGGCGCTGGCACGCGAGTGGCGGCGCTTGCGCGGCGACTTCTGGGACTTTGGCATGCTCAGCTGGATTCCGGTCGTGCTGTGCGGCATGTTGTGGCTGGTGTTTTCCGCCGGCATCGCGCGCGACTTGCCCATCGTTGTCATCGATAATGATAACTCCACCTTGTCGCGCCAGCTCACGCGCTGGCTCGACGCCTCGCCCGGCATCGAGGTGGCGGCGAAAGTGGCGTCCAGCGATGAAGCCTTGCATCGCCTGCGCGAGCGCACGGCGTTTGGCTATTTGCTGATCCCCGACGATTTCGAGCGGAAGCTGCTGGGCGGCCGGCAAGCCACCGTGCAATGGCTGTACAACGCGCAGTTTTCCTCGCACGCAGGCGCCTTGCTGCGCGACGTGCGCACGGTCAGCACGACCTTGTCGGCCGGCATCGAGATGACGGCGCGCGCGAAAAAAGGCATGTCGGGCGTGCAGGCGGCCGCCCAGTTCGAACCGATACGCACGACCTTGAACAGTTTATACAACGAAAACATCAGCTATGAAGCGTTCCTGACCCTGGCCCTGATGCCGGCCATGCTGCAGATTTTCATCGTCGTCGCCATCGTCACGAGCATAGGACGCGAGTTACGCGACGGCACGGTGCCGCAATGGCTGGCTTCAGCCCATGGCAGCTGGCTGCGCGCCATCGGCGCCAAGCTGCTGCTTCCCCTCATCGCCTACTGCGCGCTGGCGCTGCTGTACTTGCTGTTCTTCAGCCTGGCGCGAGGCTGGGCCGTGGCGGGCAGCTTGCCGGCGTTACTACTGAGCATGCTTCTGCTGGTGCTGGCCTATTGCGGCCTGGCCACCTTGCTGATCGCCGCGACCTTGTCGCTGCGTCTGGCGCTGTCGGGCGCGGCCTTCATCACGGCGCCGGCCTTCGCGTTTGCGGGCCAGGCCTTTCCCTTGATGGCCATGCCGGTGCCGGCCCGCGTCTGGGCGGAAGCCTTGCCGCTTACGCATTATCTGCAGCTGCAAACGAAATACTGGCTGGCCGGCGCGCCATGGCGTTATGGTGTGCAGGAAATGCTGATACTGGCCGGTATCGCCATCGGCTGCGGCGCCGTGGGCGTGTTCCTGCTGGCGCGCCGCGCGAATGCGCCAGCCGCCTGGGGACGCGCATGATGTGGCCGGCCTTTCTCGCCACCTGGCGCGCCATGCTGACGGACAAGGGCGCGCTGACCTTGTTGTTCATCGGCGGCATCATCTATTCCTTCTTCTATCCTTTGCCGTACTCGACGGAAATCGTTCAGCGCGTGCCCGTGGCCGTCGTCGACCAGGACCGCAGCGCCTTGTCGCGCCAGCTGACGCGCTTTGCCATGGCCCATCCGTCGCTGGAGGTGATCGCCGTCACGCCGGACCTGCCCGTCGCGCAGGATTTATTGTGGCGCGATGAAGTCATGGGTGTGCTGATCATTCCCGACGGCTTGCAGACGGACGTGCTGGCCGGACGCGCCGCCCACGCGCAAGTGGCGGGCAACGGCTTGTATCTGATGCTCAACAAGGTGGCCTTGAATGGCCTGGCCGAAGTGGTGGGCACCGTGTCGGCCGGTATCGAACTCAAGCGTTTGGGTGCGGGCACGCCATCGGGCATCCAGGCCAATGCGCAGCGCTCGCCCATCGCCTTCGACGCCGTGCCCCTGTTTAACGTCAAGGAAGGCTATGGCGCGTATGTCGTGCCGGGCGTGGCCACCTTGATCGTGCAGCAGACCTTGCTGATCGGCATGACCATGCTGTTCGGCACCTGGTACCAGCGCAAGAGTTTCCCCGTGGCGGGCAAGCGCACGGCGGGTGGATATATGGGCATGCTGCTGGCGTTTGCCTGCGTGGCTTTCCTCAACTGCTGCTATTTCTTCGGCTTTGTCTTCTGGTTCCAGGATTACCCCCGTGGCGGCAACTTTGGCGGCATGCTCTTGCTGCTGGTGCTGTTCTCGCTGGCGGAAGCGGCCTTCGGCATGCTGCTGGGCATGCTGTTCCGCACGCGCGAACGGGGCACGCAGCTGATGATCGCCACCTCGATGCCCGTGCTGTTCCTGGCGGGCCTGACCTGGCCCGTGTCGTCCATGCCCGTCGTGCTGCAATGGCTGCGCTGGCTGCTGCCATCGACGGCCGGCATCCAGGGTTTTGTCGCGCTGAACCAGATGGGGGCCTCGCTGTATGAAATCCGCCATGAAGTGGCGGGCTTGCTGGCCTTGCTCGTGGCCTGCGTGGCGCTGGGCTGGTGGCGCTGGCGCGCCGAGGCGCCAGTGCCCGTCATCCAGCAAGGCTGAGCATGCAGCCAGGGAGTGAGCTGGAGCCATAACTGCCCGTATCGTTAGCGACGGGATCCATCAAGCTTTCTGCAGTGCCGCCAGCAGCAGCTGGCAAAAACCGTCACGCACCGGGTCGGGCAGGTTGTCATTGGCCCGCAGCAGGCTGTCGACGCGAGGCAGCGGTGCCAGCCGTTCCAGTGCCGCGTGCCGGTGCACACCCGGGCCCAAGTTACGTTCATTGACCACCGCCATGCCCAGGCCGGCGGCAATCGCGGTCAGCATGCCCGCCACCGATGGGCATTCCAGGCCCACGCTCCAGGCCATGCCGGCCTGGCCCAGCTTTTCCTCGGCCAGCCGGCGGTAAAAGCAGTGCGGCCCGTAGGTGATCAGCTTGACGGTCTCTCCCGGCAAGGTCTGCTCTGCCGTGGCAGCGCACCAATGCAGCGTTTCTGTCCATAACAGCGCGTCACCCGGCGCCGCCTTGTCGGCAAAATCCTGGTGCAAAATCACATCGAGCACGCCGTCGGCAAAGCGTTCGCGCAATACCTGGCTTTGCTCCACCACCAGTTGCACATCGACCTTGGGGTGGTGATGCGAGAACTGCGACAGCACCGCGCACACGTCGGCCAATGAAATCTGCTCCGTCACGCCGATGCGCAGCCGGCCTTGCATCGCCGATGGCGAAAAATGGGCGACGGCGTCATCGTGGGCGTCGAGTATGTTGAGCGCATGCCGCAGCAGCACGGCTCCCTGGTCGGTCGTGCCAAACAGCCCGCCGCTGCGCGCCAGCAGCTGGCAATCGAGCTGCTGCTCCAGCCGCTTGATTTTCCAGCTGACGGCCGACTGGCTCAGATGGAGCAGGCTGGCGGCCTGGCTCATGCTGCCGGTTTGTACCACTGCCCTGAACACACGCAGGGCGTCGACGGATAGACGCAAATTCATGGGTTATGACAAAAGTTGGATTGAAAGTAAAAATAATGTCGCTGGCGTCATGTTCAGTCTAGCCTTAGCCTGCAGGTTCTGCAAACAAAAGGACATCTGATGACGAGTCAAGAACCGCTGTTGAATGGCCACGCCCTGATCCACGGCCAGCGTATCGCCACCGGCATCCATGGCGCAGGCACGCCGCTGGTGCTGGTGCATGGCACGCCGGCGCACAGCATTATCTGGCGCGCACTGGTGCCGCTGTTCGTCGATGCGGGTTTCCACGTGCACCTGTATGACTTGCTGGGCTTCGGACGATCCGAGCGGCCCGTCGAAGCCGATACCTCGGTAGCGGCGCAGGTGACCGTGCTGGCGGCCTTGCTCGACCACTGGCAACTGCCGACCACCCACTTGTTCGGCCACGATATCGGCGGCGCCATTGCGCTGCGCTTGGCGTTCGACCATGCGGCGCGCCTGCGCAGCTTGAGCATCGCCGACGCGCCCAGCTACGATTCCTGGCCATCGCCTACCTGGAAGCATCTGCGCGATGACTTCGCCCGGTATGCTTTGACGCCGGCCAGCGAGCATCGCGCCACGATGGCGCGCCAGCTGGGCATGGCCGTTTTTCACAAGGACAGGATGCAGGGCGAGCTTCTGCGGTGTTACCTGAAGCCGCTGTGCGGCGTGGTGGGGCAGCCCTCGTTCTACCAGCACCAGGTGGCGCACTATAACGCCTGCCATACGATGGACTTTACCGAAAAACTGCCGCAGTTGACCTTGCCGGTACAGGTCTTATGGGGCAAGCAGGACGAGTGGCAGCCGGTCGCGTATGGCCATCGCCTGCAGCGCGATATTCCCGGCGCCACCTTGCACCTGTTTGACGAGGCCGGGCACTTCCTGATGGAAGATGCGCCAGCGGCCGTCGCGGAACAAGTGATCGCGTTTATTCATCAGATGGAGAGGAGGGGGCCATGATATTGATCGGAATGCTCGATTCGCCTTACGTCAGGCGCGTTGCCATTGGCATGAAAGTGCTGGGTCTGGAACATGAACACCGGCCCTTGTCGGTGTTTTCCGATTTCGACCAGGTACAAGCGATCAATCCTGCCGTCAAAGTGCCGACCCTGGTCACCGGCGACGGCCAGGTGCTGATGGACTCGACCCTGATCCTCGCATATCTGGAGGAGCTGGCCGCGCATGCTCCCCGCATCAGGCCTGAGCCGGAGCCTGCACGCCTGCGCGCGCTGTGCCAGACCAGCTATGCTTTGGCGGCCTGCGACAAAGCCGTGCAGATCGTCTATGAGCGGCGCTTGCGTCCGCAGGAAAAACAGCACCAGCCCTGGCTGGACCGCGTCCAGCTGCAGTTGCATGGGGCCTGGCGGCAGCTGGAAGCGTCATTGCGCGAAGAGGCGCCGGACTGCCTGAGTATTGCCGGCATCACCATTGCGGTGGCCTGGAGTTTTGCTCAGCAGATGGTGCCCGACGTGATGGCGGCCGGCGACTATCCGGCCGTGGCCGCGCTGACGGCGCTGGCCGAGCGGCAGCCGGTGTTTCTGGCTACGCCGATGGCGGGCTAATCTGCTTTCATCCGAACCGGTGCTTGCAGGCGGCTTGTGCAATAATTTCATTTCCTTAACGGAAGAGTATTGCCATGCCGTCTTTTAATCTGTTCCAGCGCCTGTCCCAGGCCCCCACCAAACCCAAGTCCGCGCCCGTTGCGCGGCAGTTCGACGTGGCCGACCTGTACCAGGGACCCATCGCGCTGGGAGCGGAAGGCGAGGCGCAGGCGCGGCCTTTCGATGAAAAGCTGCGCCAGGCCTACTTCTGGATCGTCAACCACGCCATCATCAGTCCCCATTACGATATCGAATACAACGACGGCCCGTCGCAGACGTATTCCGTGGGCGACAGCCGGCGCACCCTGAATCTGCCGTCGGCGCAAAGCTATTCCAGTTTCATTCTGCTGCCGCTGCTGACGTTCGCCACGCGCCGCAAATGCCTGTTCGTCGGCGGGCCGGGGCGGGGCAAGACGGCCAGCGCCTTGCTGATGGGCGTGCTGGCCGGCTCCACCGTCAAGGAAGTCAAACGCGCCATGCAGCATGGCCACCCGCAGATGACGGTGGCCGATTTGCTGGGCAATCCGCTGCCCGCCGATTTGGTCAACGCGCAAAGCATGGACGATATCCGTATCGCCTGGCGCGCCTGGCTGGGCATGCGCGTGAAAATCGTCGATGAATACAACCGCATCCCCACGCGCACGCAAAGCGCGCTGCTCACCGTCATGGGCGACAATTATGCGGAAGTGCTGAACCATATTTACGAATGCCCGGAAGCGGCCTGGTATCTGACGGCCAACGACGACCAGGGCGGCGGCACCTACCAGGTGATCGAAGCGCTGCGCGACCGGGTCGACGTGACGGTGCAGGCGCTCGCCTTCAATCCGCGCTTTTTAAATGAACTGCTGCTGCGCGTGGAAGAAAACGTGCGCCCCGAAGAGCTGGTGCCGCCCGATATCATCTTCACGGAAGGCGAAGTGGACCAGATCGGCGAGGCGATCCGCCAGGTGGGTATCCCCGACGCCGTGCGCCGGCGCCTGGAATTCTTCGCCAGCCAGTTCGAGCTGTTCGAGACGGCCGGCGGCCAGTTCGAATACATGACCAAGGACACGGCCCGCCTGGCCGGCGCCGACCGGGGCCAGGCGCAGGCGGCCGACAATGGGCGCGACCGCCTGAAGGATCTCGGTTGCCAGACCCTGAACGGCATCTCCGTGCGCACCCTGATGGCGCTCATGATCTACGCCAAGGCCATGGCTTATTTCCGCGGCAATGGCGAGGTGGAGCTGGAAGACTTGCGCCAGGTGCTGCCATTCGTCCTGCATAACAAGCTGCAGCCGGACCCGGACGCGCCATTCTTCGCGCTGCCGGAAAACGCCGCCTACCGCAGCGACAGGCTGGGCTGGCTGCGCCGCCTGTTCGATCTGTCGAACGATGAATTCAACCGCCTGGACCTGGACCGCGACGATCCTGTCGGCGTGCTGTCGGCCGAATTCGACCTGGGCCTCGACGGCGTCAGCGAACGCGAAACCCTGGCGCGTTTGAACCGCATCGAAAAGCTGATCGCCGAACGCACGAAGGGGAGAAAACTATACGGTCCCCTGTACGACGACCTGTTGAAACTCAAGTACCTGCACCAGCGCTATACCAACTACCGCAGCTGGCTGCGTTCGCAATGAGCGTCCTGCGTTGTCAAGGCTTCCTCGAAGCGCTGGCCCTGCTCAATGGCGAAGCCCGTGACCTGTGCGCCAGCTACGAGTTGCAGCGCCTGCCCGATGCGCCCGATCTCTCCACGGCGCTGGGCTTGCGCGTGGAAGATTACGCCTTGCACGTCATCGCCCCCGCGCGCGATTTGCCGGCCGCCCTGTGGCACATCAAGGTCGCGCCGTGCGGGCACGCGGAATTGGAACAAGTGTGCCAGCGCTGGTTTTTCTCGTCGCGGCACATGCAGGCGGCGCCACCGGGGCGCTTCCGCGCGCAGCTGGTGGCCGCTTTCCTGGAGTCGGTCGATGACGCGCTCGGTGGATTTTCCCCGCACGCCGTGACGATGACGCCACCAATGTGGTACGCAATCCACTGGGACGAGATCGCGTTCGAGCGCGATGGCGAACGCTATCTGCTGCACTTTTCGCACAGCGACTGACGGGCCGCGATGATTTCTCCTGCTTTTGCCTCGATACTTGCCAGCGGCCGCGCCCAGTTCAATGCGCGCGCGGCGGAAGCGCGCCGGCGTTTCCCCTCGCTCGACATGGCCGCCTTCGGCGCCTTCTTGCACGACGGCGTCGATCCGCTGGTGCTGGCCGTGTGTTCCGCCGCGCCCGAGCGCGTGGGCGGCGCCACCCTGGCCGCGTACGACATGGCCCTGGAACTGGTGGGCCATGGCCTGGCCGGCCCGGCCGCGAAAAATACCTTCTTGAATACCGTGTGGCGCGAACTGGCGCCGCAGTTCGCACCGCTGCTGGCGACGGCGCCCGTGGATGTATTGGGCATGCTCAGCAACGCCGCCATCCACATAGCCTCTGTGGCCGGCGCGCGGCCCGCGCAGTGGCAGGCCGGGATGGCCGCCGTGGCGCCGCAAGTGGGCAGCGTCGCGCAGCTGCGCGCCGTGGGCCAGGTGCTGGCCTGGCGCGCCGGCGTCGCGCATTTCCGCCAGGGCGCGCTGGCCGCCGCCGACACCTTGCCGCCCGCGCTGGCGCTGGCCGCGTTTGACGAGCCGAGTGCGCAATGGCCGGAGGTGCGGGCACAGCTGCTGGACTATCCCTGGCGCGGCAACGCCGAGGGCAGGGAGTTCGGCAGCTTCAGCGGCCTCGGTGGCGACTTCGGCACGCCGCCGCAAGTGCGCGCAACAAACGACGGTTTTATCGTGCGCAGCGCCGAGCGCCATTACCTGCTGGTGGCCGACGCCCATGGCGCCGTGCTGCACAGCGCCACGGCGCACGAGTATGAGCAGGCGAATTCCGGCATGCCATCGTCCGTGCGCCTCGATGGGGCCACCGTGCATATCGGTGCGCGCAGCATCGCGCTCGACCTGCCGGCCGGTGACATCGCGCTTGCCGCGAATGCGCACACGCTGGCCATCACGTCGCCGTGGACGCACGCGATCCGCCTGCTGCCGCTCGCATGAAGACGACCGCCGACACCGCGCTGATCGACGCCTGGCGCGCCGCCTGGCCCGAGGCCCTGGCCGTGTGGAGCAAATTTACGCGCTTGCGCGACCCCAGCCTGTGCGCCAGCCGCGTCGAAGCCAGCAAGCAGGGCTTGTCCGGCAGCTTCGCCATGATCCGCTTGCTGGACCAGAGCGTCGTGGTGGACTTGCCGCTGGTGACGGAGCTGGGCCTGCAAGACTATGCGCTGGAAGTGCTTGCCCATGAAATCGGCCACCATATCCTCGCGCCGGGCAGCGCAAGCGACCAGTTCCGTCTGCTGGCGCGCATGCGCCGCGCCTTGCCAACCCTGGAGCAGCACGCGCCCATGGTGGCCAATCTGTACACGGACCTGTTCATCAACGACCGTTTGCAGCGCCAGGCGAACCTGCGCATGGCCGATATCTACCGCAAGCTTGAGCAGGGACGCACGGCGCAAGCTGACGCCAAGGACAAGGCCAGCGGCGGCGTATGGACCCTGTACATGCGCATCTATGAAAACCTGTGGCAGCTGGAAAAGGGAGAGCTGGGCGGCGGCCACGCCGACGAGCGGCTGGACACGGATGCCTGGCTCGGCGCGCGCCTGATACGCGTCTATGCAAACGACTGGATGCTGGCGGCGGGCCGCTTCGCCACCTTGCTGCTGCCTTACCTGGTCGAGGACACGGATGCCTTGAGCCCCAGTCGCTATCTGCTCGACACGCGCGATGCGGCCCGTGGCTGCCAAACGTATGGCGCGCAGCAGATCGAGGATGACGAAGAGGACGGTGCCATCCATCCCGTGCACGACAAGCGCATCTCGGGCCTCGATGGGGATGAGTCGCCTGCCGAGCCGGCGGCCAGGCAGGGCGGCGGCCAGCTGCGCGAACCGTTCGAGCTGGGCGACATTCTAAAGGCGTCGGGCGTGGACCTGAGCGACCATGAAATCGCCATCCGCTATTACCGCGAGCGGGCCTTGCCGCACCTGGTGGCGTTCCCCAGCCGCCCCGCGCCCGAATCGCAGGAACCGCAGATGGAAGGGCTGGAACCGTGGGAAATCGGCGACCCGCTGGAAGACATCGACTGGCTGCAATCGGTGATGCAGTCGCCGCGCCCCGTGCCGGGCGTGACGACCGTGCGCCGCGTGTATGGCCGTGAACCGGCGCGCGCCATCGACGCCGTGCCCGTGGACCTCGACATGTACGTGGACAGTTCCGGTTCCATGCCGAACCCGCAGTCGCATACTTCGTTTTTGACACTGGCTGGTGCAGTCATCGCGCTATCGGCCTTGCGCGCCGGCGCGAAAGTGCAGGTGACCCTGTGGAGCGGCAAGAACGAAGTGATGCAAACGCCGGGTTTCGTGCGCGATGAATACATGATCCTGGGCGTGCTGACGGAATTTTTCGGCGGCGGCACCTGCTTCCCCATCCACCGCCTGCGCCAGACTTATGCGGCCAAACGGGAACGGCCCGCGCACATTTTGATGATTTCCGACGATGGCATCACCACGATGTTCGACAACGATGAACTGGGCAACAGCGGCTGGGATATTTCCGCCAAGGCGCTGGCGCAGGGGGGCGCGGGCGGCACCATGGCCCTGAACCTGGAGCGCGAATGGGAGGGCGCGGCGGCTAACAAGTGGCTGCAGAAAACCTATGACGATTTAAAGCGCGCGCGCCGTGAACAGGGCTGGGACATCCACGCCGTCGAGCGCTACGAGGACTTGCTGGACTTTGCGCGGGCGTTCAGCCGGCGCCACTATGTTTAAATCCGGGGTCAGACCCGCCGGGTCTGACCCCAGCCTTTGCTTTTGGGGCTAAATTTGCGCATCACTGTATTAAGAAAAGGCCCATGAATATCTCTGGTCCCCACCTCGAAACCCTGACCCACCGCCTGGCCGATACGCCCGTCGAATTCCTCGCCGAGCCCCGCATTGCCGGCGTCGCCAATGCGCAAGCCGTGGCCGTGGCCGCGCTGGTCAACGACATTTTGCTGCTGCATGGCGCCCGCGCGCCGGCCGCGTCCTTGCAGGGGTTTATCGGCGCGCAGGTGAAGGCGGACCGCAACCGGCTGGCGCTGGCCATGATCGTGTGCTGGCTGCTGGCCGACGACTGGTTCACCAGCCAGCAGTTGCCGCAGCCAGCCTTGCTGCAGGTGCTGGGCGAGGCGGCGCGCGAACTGGCCGCCGCCACGCCGGCCCACCAGTTCACGCAAGACCCCGAGCGGCGCGAGGAACTGGCGCGCATCGTGCTGGCGCGCCTCGGTTTTCGACCGCGCGACGAAAGCGTGGCGCAGGCGACGGATCGATTGTCGGCCATCAGCGGCACGGAACGCCGCCGCCTGCTCGAAGCGAGCCGGCTGGCCGAGCAGCGCGCGCGCGAAATCCGCGAAGCGCTGGCGAAAAAGGCGGCCGAGGAATCGGCCGACAAGTGGTCGCGCGAATGACGCTCGCTGGCAAACCTGACGTCAACCTGCCTGGCGGCGCCTGGGAATCGGACCGCGACTACTGTCCCACCCTGACGCCGGCGGGCGCGCGCATGCTGGCGCACTTGCGCAATCATCCTAGCGCCCCTGTCTACCGCAACCGCAGCGGCAACAAGCTGCTGGCAGCGGAGGTCGAATCACTGCGCACCTACGAGCAGGAAGTCATGGACGCGGTAGTCGCTTGGGGCGCCGATGCGCCGCCGCCCTGGCTGGCCGATTTTCTCAGGACGGTCTACGCCACAGTGCCGCATTACCGCGCCTGCGGCTCGCCACCCGCGCGTCTCGCGGACGTGGCGCCCATCAGCCGCGCCGAACTGGCGCACGACATCGCCGCCTTCGTGCCCGACGATGCGGACCTGGCGCGCATGATCAACTTCCAGACGACGGGCACCACGGGCCACCCGCTGCTGATCGCTTCGCACCCGCTGGTGGCGGGCCGCTACCTGGCCTTTCACAAGCGCGCGCTGCGCCGCTTCGGCGTGACCCTGCGCCATGGGGCGGGACAGGTGGGCGTGATGCTGCTGGGGCACCAGCGCCGCTGCTTCACCTATGTCTCCGTCACGCCCACGATGAACGAATCGGGCCTGGCGAAGATCAACCTGCACGTGGACGACTGGCGCGACCCGGACGACCGCGCGCGCTACCTGGACGCCATGGCGCCGGAGCTGATCGCGGGCGACCCCATCTCGTTTGCCGAACTGCTGACCCTGTCCATGACGCACAAGCCGGCCGCGCTGATGTCCGTGTCGATGATGCTGTTGCCCGGCATGCGCGCGCGCCTGGAAGCGCGTTTCGGTTGCCCCGTGCTCGACATCTATTCGCTCAATGAAGTGGGACCCGTCGCCGTCTACGATGAACAGGCGGGCGGCCACGTACTGCTGCAGCACCGGCTGTACGTGGAAATCCTCGATACTGCGGGCCAGCCCGTGCCCGAGGGCGCGCGCGGCGAAATCACGGTGACGGGCGGCTTCAATTTCTGCCTGCCCCTCGTGCGCTACCGCACGGGCGACTACGCTTCGCTGGCGCATGGCCCGCACGGCCCCGTGCTGGTGGGGCTGGCGGGACGCAGCCCTTTGCGCTATCGCACGCTCAACGGCGAATGGATCAATAATATCGACATCACGCACGCCTTGAAACCGCTGGCCATCGCCCTGTTCGGCGTGCACCAGCATGGCGATGGCGCCATCGTGCTGCGCCTGGCGCCGAACGCCATGCCGCAGGCTGACCGGGCGCGCGCCTTGCTCGCGCCTTTTTTCGGTGCCATCACGGTCGAGACTTTGCTGGCGGAAGACAAGATCATTCAATACACCTCGGATTTGCAGGAAGCGGCAGCATGAACCTTTACAAGCGCGGCCTCGTGGTCGGCAAATTCTGCCCGCTGCACCAGGGCCACGAACTGTTGCTCCATCGTGCGCAAGACGCCAGCGAAGAACTGCTGGTGGTCAGTTACACCAAGCCCGAATTTCCCGGCTGCGAGCCGGCGCGCAGGGACGGCTGGCTGCGCGCGCAGTTCCCCCAGGCGCACATCGTCGTGCTGGACGATGCGCGCCTGGCCGCGCTGTGTGCCGCGCGCGGCGTGCCTGCGCGGACCTTGCCGCACAACGATGCCGATGGCGACGCGCATCGCCACTTCATGGGCTGGCTGTGCTGGACGGTGCTGGAGCGGCCCGTCAATGCCGTCTTCACCAGCGAAGAGTATGGCCCCGGCTTTGCACAGGTACTGGACCGGCATTATGCGAGCGGACCTGTGGCGCACGTGAGCGTGGATCAGGCGAGAACGTTGGTGCCCGTGTCCGGCACCGTGGCGCGGCAAGACCCGCATGCGCACAGCGCCTTCCTGTCGCCGATTGTGCGCGCTGATTTTGTCACGCGCGTGTGCGTGCTCGGTGGCGAATCGAGCGGCAAGACCACCTTGGCGCAAGCGCTGGCGGTGCATTTCGAGACGGACTGGGTGGCCGAGTATGGCCGCGAATTGTGGGAAAGTCAGGATGGTATTTTGGTTTATGACGATCTGCTGAAGATCGGCCGGGAACAGCTGCGCCGCGAAGCGCAGGCGCTGTTGGCCGCGCGGCGCTGGCTGTTTTGCGACACCTCGCCCATGACCACGTATTTCTACTGCGTCGAGATGTTCGGCAAGGCCGAACAGGAACTGGCGCAGCTGGCCGAACACCGCTACGACCTGGTGCTGCTGTGCGCCCCCGATTTTCCCTTCATCCAGGATGGCACGCGCCGCGACGAGGATTTCCGTGCGCGCCAGCATGCGTGGTACCAGGCCGAACTGGCGCGGCGGGGGATTGTCTATGTCAATGTGTCAGGCACGGTGGCCGAGAGGGTCAGGCAAGTCGCCCAGTTGCTTGCGCGTAGGTCGGATTAGGCCCGAAGGGCCGTAATCCGACATCACCACATACGTCAACAATGTTGTCGGATTACGCGGCTGCGCCGCTAATCCGACCTACGTCGTAAAAGCTGTGTTCACGGCTTTCAGGATTTCATCGGAAAACGCTTCATCGTCGACGGCGCGCGCCAGCGCCACGGCGCCCACCATAGCCGACAGCATGACGATGGCGTCCTGCCGCGCATGGTTTTTCTTTTTCCACGGAAAATGCGCTGCCAGCTTGCCGATGATGGCTTTCAGATGGAAGGTGAAGGCAGGGCGTACGGCCGGCTGCTTGCGCGCGTCGCCCGCCAGCGCCGCCAGCAGACAGCCATCGCCCGGTGCGTCGCGGTGGGCTGCGCTCACGTAATCGCGCACGTACTGGCGCATCGCTTCCGGGCTGATGGTCGCCGCATCGAGCGCCACGCGCGAGTGTTCCGAACCGTGCAGGGTGCTTTCCGCCATCAGCGCTTCCTTCGAGGCGAAGTGGTTGTAGAAGGGGCCGTGCGTGAGTCCCGTCGCCTGCATGATCTGCCCCACGCTGACGCCGTCGTAACCCTTTTCACGGAATAGCCGCGCCGCCTGCGTCAGGATGCGCTGGTGCTTTTCGGCGGTTTCTTCGGCGGGATAACGCATGGCAGGCTCCTGATCGCGATTCAAAAAATAATGGTTGACATCATACATGATGTTCGTCATGCTTCAACACATTAAACATGATGACCGTCATATTTAATGTGTTGAAGCATGATGGCTATCATGTTTTATGGCCTCAACCCACCCCATACTGAAGAAGGAATGACCATGAATGCAGTTACTACCCAAGGCACGGCCCTCATCACCGGCGCCTCGTCCGGCCTGGGCGCCGTATATGCGGACCGCCTGGCCGCGCGCGGCTTCGATTTGATCCTCGTGGCGCGCCGGGTCGAGCGCCTGGGCACCCTGGCTGCCTCGCTGGCGGAAAAATATGGCGTGGCCGTGCGCGCCATGGCGGCCGATCTGGCCGCACCGGCCGACCTGCAGCGCGTAGCCGAAGAACTGGCCAGCAACCCAGCCATCACCATGCTGGTGAATAATGCTGGTGTCTCGACCCTGGGCGCCGTCGTGGACTCGCCACGCGAGGGTATCGCCGCGATGGACCAGGTCAACGTGGCGGCGCTGGCGCAACTGACGTACGCCGTGCTGCCGCAATTCAAGCAGCGCAACCGGGGCACCGTCATCAACATCGGCTCCGTGCTGTCCTTCCACATCCTGCCCGTCAGCACGATCTACAGCGCCACCAAGGGCTATGTGATGAATTTCACGCGGGGCTTGCAGCAGGAACTGGCCGGCACGGGCATCACGGTGCAGCTGGTGCTGCCCGCGTCGACGGCGACGGAGATCTGGGAATTGAGCGGCGTGCCGCTGGCACAGCTGGACCAGGCGACCATCATGCGCGCGGAAGACTGCGTCGATGCGGCGCTGGCGGGCCTGGACCAGGGCGAGCTGGTGACCTTGCCTTCGGTGGAAGACCAGGTCTTGTGGGAGCGTTTTGACGCGGCCCGCCTGGCCCTGTTCGCGGGCGCGATGCGCGGCAAGCCGGCATCGCGCTATGGCGTCAAAGCCAGCGCTTAAGCGGCGTTGAGCGCCTGCTCCAGGTCTTCGCGCAAGTCGTCGATATGCTCGATGCCCACGGACAGGCGCAGCATGTCTTCGGACACGCCCGCCTTGGCCAGTTCCTCGGGATTGAGCTGGCGGTGCGTGGTGGACGCCGGATGCGTGGCCAGCGACTTGGCGTCGCCGATATTGACCAGGCGCGTGAACAGCTGCAGGGCGTCGAGCACGCGGGCGCCTGCCGCGCGCGGATCCTCGCCAGCCGCCAGTTTCAGGCCGAAGGACAAGATGCCCGAGGCGCGGCCGTGCATGTATTTTTTCACCAGCGCGTGGTCCGGGTGATCTTCCAGGCCCGCGTAATTGACCCACGCGACCTTCGGATGCTGTTTCAGGTGTTTGGCCAGTGCCAGCGTGTTGTCGCAGATGCGGTCCATGCGCAGGGCCAGGGTCTCGATGCCCTGGATCAGCTGGAACGCGCTCAAGGGCGAAATCGCGGCACCCATGTTGCGCAGCGGGACGACGCGCGCGCGGCCGATGAAGGCGGCGGGGCCGAACGCTTCCGTGTAGACGACGCCGTGATACGACACGTCCGGTTCGTTCAGGCGCTTGAAGCGTTCCTTGTGCTCGGCCCACGGGAATTTGCCGCTGTCGATGATGGCGCCGCCCACGGTGGTGCCGTGGCCGCCCAGGTATTTTGTCAGCGAATGGACGACGATGTCGGCGCCATGCTCGATGGGGCGGAACAGATAGGGACTCGGCACCGTGTTATCGACGATCAGCGGGATGCCGTGCGCGTGCGCGATTTCGGCCAGTTTCGCCACATCGGTCACATTGCCCAGCGGGTTGCCGATCGATTCGCAGAAGATGGCCTTGGTGCGCGAGTCGATCAGGGCGGCGAAGGTCTCGGGCTGGCGCGCGTCGGCGAAGCGCACTTCGATGCCGATCTGCGGCAGGGTGTGGGCAAACAGGTTGTAGGTGCCGCCATACAGCTGGCTGGCGGAGATGAAATTGTCGCCCGCCTCGGCAATCGTCTGGATCGCATAGGTGATGGCCGCCATGCCCGACGCCACGGCCAGCGCGGCCACGCCGCCTTCCAGCGCCGCGACCCGCTTTTCCAGCACGTCCTGCGTGGGGTTCATGATGCGCGTGTAGATGTTACCTGCCACCTTGAGGTCGAACAGGTCGGCGCCATGCTGGGCATTGTCGAAGGCGTAGGCCACCGTCTGGTAGATGGGGACGGCGGCTGCCTTGGTGGTCGGGTCGGGGGTGTAGCCGGCGTGCACGGCCAGGGTTTCGATTCTCATGTGGTCTCCGGTTTCAATAATCTGTGTGGTGAAATCCGCAGCCATTGTGCCATGCGACCATTAGCGCGTTGCTACGCTTGATAGAATATTAAGTCATAAGCTAGTGCGGTCTTGATATAAGTCATGCAGCTCCGCCGGTCCGATGAACCGTTCATGCGTGCCAATCTGCGCGCAGGCAAACGCGCCGCCGATGGTGCCGCGGCGCATGGCGGTGTCGATGCCCGCGCCGTCCAGCCAGGCGTGCAAAAAGGCGGCGACAAACGAGTCGCCGGCGCCATTCGTGTCCACGACGGGCAGCATCAAGCCCGCCGCCGGATAGTGGCGCACGGACGCGTCGTCCCGTTCCAGCAGGTAGGCGCCATCCGCGCCCGCCATGGCGATGACGGCTTGCGCGCGGCCTTCCGAAATAATCGCGCGCATGACGTCGTCCCGGCGCTCGCCCAGCGCCGCCGTGCTGAGAAACACGAGGTCGGCGCGCAGTGCGAATTTTTTGTGGTGCGGGTTGACGCCATCCCAGTCGTGCAGGTCGGTCGATACCGTCGTGCCGCACGTCAGTGCATCGTCAAACAGCTCGGCCACCCAGCCCATGATGGAAAAGTGCGCGTGGCGCGCCGGTCCCAGGTAGGGCAGATAGAAGGCGGCAGGCATGCGCACGTCTTCCGGGTGGCGCCCGTCATACAGCGACAGCCGGCGTCCTTGCGGGTCGACGAGGTTGACGCTGCGCCGCGTGCCCGAAGGTTCGACGATGTGCGAGAAATCGAGTTTGGCTTCCTTGTAGCGCTGCAGGATGGCCGCGCCTTGCGCATCGTCGCCGATGAAGTCGATGAACTTGCAGCGCAAGCCCAGCGCGTGGCAACCGAGCGCCACGCCATTGCCCGTGTGCGCCACGTAGTCGCGGATGGGCGGCACATGCAGCGAATCGGCCACGGGCAATTGCAGGTCGGGGACGCGGACGATGGTGTCGATGCCGGCGCCGCCGACCACTAAAATGTCATAGGTACTCATGGTGCAGCTTTCTCCAGCAGGACGGTGCCGGCAGCGTGTACCGCGACGGCGCCGTCCTTGACTATGTAGGTTTGGTTTGTATAGGCGTCGCGCAAGCTGGCGCCGTCGGCGAACACGCCGTGTACTTTGAGTTCGAGCGCGCCTTGCGCCTCGGGCACGGCGATGATGGCGTCATCCTGCATCACGCGGGCGAACGCATATGGCTTGTCGTTGATGAACCGGTGTTCGCCGCGCGCCAGGGCAGGGTGGCGCAGCCGGAACTGGCCCAGCTTGCGCGCATGGGCCAGGGTGGCCGCATCGAGCTTGTTCCAGTTCATGCTTGACCGCGTCGCCTGCTGTTCGTCGCCGATGGGCGCCGCGCCAGGCTGGCGTGCGCTTTCATCGCCATAGAACAGCTGCACGCCGCCTGGCGCCAGCAGCAGGGCGGACAAACCATGCTTCAGCTGATCGCGCGGGAACAAACTGGTGTCGTGCGACGAGATATACGACAGGATGTCGTAGCGGGGACCCGAGGCTTTGTTCAGCAAGCCCGCATACTGGCGGTATACGCCGTCGATGCTTTTCCAGTCGCCGCTCGCGCGATTCTGGAAATCGAAATTGATCATCGAGTCGAATCCCGCGTCATGCCAGCTGCTGCGCTCGGGGCCATGGCCCCATGCTTCGCCCGTCATCCAGAATGGTGCGTCGTCGATTTTCTGCTGCGGGTGGCGCGCCTTCCAGTCGGCCAGGGCATCGGTGGCCGCCGCGCGCAGGGCCAGCCAGCTGGCCGGCTCCACGTGCTTGACGGTGTCGGCCCTGAAACCGTCGACGCCGAATTCGCGCACCCAGTCGGCCAGCCAATGCACCAAGTAGCCGCGCACGGTGGTGTCGGGCAGGGCGACGGCGCGTGTATCGGCTTTGCGCTGCAGAATCGGCGGCAAGCCCACGGCCTTGCCGCTTTCCGTGCGGAAGTCGGGCAGGTAGGCCAGCTGCATGGTGTAGTCGTCCTTGCCGCCGTCTGAATAGCCGGGCAAGCCGGCGCGCACCCAGTCCGGACCCCACCACTGCGCGAATGCGAAGTTGTTGTAGTCGATGAAGCTGTGATAGTCGCGCAGCACGGCCTTTTCGTGGCCGGGCCACAGCACGGGCACCTTGTACTGCGCCAGGGTGCGCAGGTCCGCATAGCCGGGATGGTTCAGCACCACGTCGAACAGCACGCGGATGCCTTGCGCGTGGGCCGTGTTGATCATTTCGCGCAATTCCTCGCGCGTGCCCATGTTGGCGTCCATCGTCGTGTAGTCGAGCGCCCAGTAGCCGTGGTAGGCGTAGTGCTGGAATTGCTGTTTGCCGCCCACCACCCAGCCGTGTATCTGCTCGTACGGCGCCGTGATCCACAGGGCGTTGACGCCCAGTTCCCTGAAATAGCCGGCCTTCAGCTTCTGCGTGATGCCGGCGATGTCGCCGCCGTGGAAGCTGCCGACGTCGCCGCCTTGCGGGTCGGCGGCGCGGCCATAACTGTGGTCGTTGCCGGGATTGCCGTTGGCGAAACGGTCTGTCACGGCGAAGTAGACAATCGGATTCTCGGCAAAGCTCCCTGCCTGCGCCGAAGCGCACAACAGCAGGGCGGCCAGCGTAGTCAGGGGGCGCCGCATGGTCAGCCTTTCACGCCGCCAGCCGTCAGGCCGGAGATCATCCATTTTTGCGCCAGCAGGAACACGGCCGTGATGGGCAGGCCGGACAAGATGGCTGCCGCGGCGAAGTCGCCCCACAGGTATTTTTGCTCGTACAGGAACAGCTTCGAGCCGACGGCCAGGGTCAGGTTGTTCTGTTCATGCAGCAGCACGGAAGCGATCGGGTACTCGATGATGGCGCCGATGAACGACAGCAGGAACACCACCATCAGAATGGGCACCGTCATCGGCAGCAGCACGTAGACGAACGCTTGCCACTGCGTGGCGCCGTCGACCTTGGCCGCTTCCTCGATTTCGATGGGGATGGTTTGATAATAGCCCTTGATGGTCCAGATATGCAGGGCGATGCCGCCCGTGTAGGCCAGCACCAGGCTGCCGTGGTGGTCGATGCCCAGCCATGGCACGTAGCTGCCCAGCACGTCGAAGATGGCGTAGATGGCCACCAGGGCCAGCACGGCGGGGAACATCTGCAGCAGCATCAGCGCGGACAGCGTCTGCGACTTGAAACGGAACTGCATGCGCGCGAACGCATACGCGCAGGTGGTCGACAGCAGCACGGTGACGGTGGCGCTCATGCTGGCCACCTTGATGGAATTCCACAGCCACAGCAGCACGGGAAAGTCCGGTTCGACGAGGGCACCGTTGGGCGCCTGGTAGGACATGCCCAGCGCCAAACGCCAGTGCTCGAAGCTG
The DNA here is from genome assembly GCF_059617945.1 of Janthinobacterium sp. BCJ23. Taxonomy (NCBI): domain Bacteria; kingdom Pseudomonadati; phylum Pseudomonadota; class Betaproteobacteria; order Burkholderiales; family Oxalobacteraceae; genus Janthinobacterium; species Janthinobacterium sp. BCJ23. Next base: position 290,306 of record NZ_JCAQAW010000004.1, read on the forward strand.
ATCTCGGGTGGTATCAGGCTGCCCGAGGCGAAATTGCCGGGCCGCAGGGAGATCGACAAGATCATCAGGAAGGGGAACATCACCAGCGCGATCAGCGCGATCACGGCGACGTGGGCCGCCAGGATGCGCCAGCGGTTGGAACGGTCGACAACGATAGCCATGGCTGTCCTTTATGCTTTGTTCATGCGCGTCAGGCGCATGTTGACCAGCGAAATCGCGGCCACGAGGAAGAAGATCAGGGTCGAGATGGCGGCAGCCAGGCCAAAGTTCTGGCCGGAATCCTCGAACGCGATGCGGTAGGTGTAGGACACAAGCAAGTCCGTCGTGCCAGCCGGCAAGGTGGTGTCGAGGAAATCGGGACGCCCGCCCGTCAGCAAGCTGATCAGCACAAAATTGTTGAAGTTGAAACCGAGACTGGCCACCATCAGCGGCGTGAGCGGCTTGATGATCAGCGGTAACGTGATCTTGAAGAAATTCGTCAGCGGTCCCGCGCCGGCCAGGGCCGACGCTTCGTACAGGTCCGACGGAATCGCCTTGATCAAGCCCATGCACACCACCATCATGTAGGGGTAGCCGAGCCAGGTGTTGACGATCAAAATCATGGCCTTGGCCAGGGTGGTGTCCGAGAACCAGGCGGGCTTGATACCGAACAGGGCGTCGAGCACGAGGTTGATTTCGCCAAAGTTGTTATTGAACAAGCCCTTGAAGACGAGGATGGAAATGAAACCGGGCACGGCGTACGGCAGGAACAGCAGGGTGCGGTACAGGCCGCGGAAGCGCAGCGCATCCCAGTTCAGGAGCACGGCCAGCACCATGCCCAGGCCCGTCGTCGTGGCCACGCTGATCAGGGCGAAAACGATGGTCCAGACGAAAATGCGCAGGAAGGGGCCGCGGAACGCTTCATCGGAGAAAATCTTGACGAAGTTGGCGAAGCCGACGTTGACCTTGAAGCCCGGTTCCAGTTTCGTGCCGTCCGGCATTTCATAAAAGCCCGTCTTGAAGTTCGGCGTCACCAGTTCGCCCGTGGCGATCTTCTTCAGGGTCTTGTCCGGCAGTTGCTTGTAGACGTGCGCGACGGGACCGAATTCGCGCAAGCCCACCATGCGCAGCTCGATCTTGTTCGGCAGCACGAGGGTGAGCAGCTTCAAATCCTTTTGCAGGGCGATGATTTCCTTGATGCCCAGCGGCGCGGCCAGCACGGGCGCCTGCACGGGATCGATCGGCGCCACTTCCACGTTCAGGGGCACGGCGCGCTTCAGGGCCAGCGGCTGCGTCAAGAGCACTTCGCCCGTGTCCGGGCTTTCCAGGCGCAAGCGGTATTCCTTGTTGTCGGCATGCACGGTCATCGCATAGCCGGCGCTTTCCACCCGCTGCGTTTCGTCGAGCAGATATTGCGTGGCCCGTTCATAGGTGAGCAGGTTGCGCGAACTGAAATTGGTAAAGCCGATCGACACCGTGTACACCATCGGCAGCAGCACGAAGACGATCACCGCCGTGATGCCGGGAAACAGATAACGGTAGGCATAGGCGCGCGGCGACGTGAAGACGAACGTCGTCAGGGTCAGCAAGCCGAGGAAAACGGCGGCCAGCATGGTCTGGCCGGAAATGTACAACATGAAGAGCAGATACAGACCCAGCGCCATGCTGATGGTCAATACCGTAGGGCCGATAAACTTGCGCACGATGGATACCTGTGAAGATGGATGCTGGATGAAGGCGTTGTGGTGTAGGTCGGATTAGGCCCAAAGGGCCGTAATCCGACAACATTGTTGGCTGCACATGTCGGATTACGCGCAAGCGCTAATCCGACCTACGCGAAGTTACGTGGTGCAGCGCGACATTGATTAATTCGCCGTCGTAATCCGCTTCGCCGCCGCATCGAGGCCATCCTTGGTCGTCTGGCGGCCTTGCGTGATGTTTTCCAGCGCCGATTGCATCGACGACCAGAAACGGCCCATTTCCGGGTTGTTCGGCATCGGGCGGCCCGCTTGCGCGCTTTCCATCGTTGCCTGGATGTTCGGATTGGCCTTCAGTTCCGCGAACAGCACTTTATTAGCTGGCGTGCCCAGCGGGACGTCGGCGTTGATGGTTTTCAGGCCATTGATCTGCAGCATCTGGTTTTCCAGGAATTCCGTGGCCAGGTCCTTGTTTGGGCTGGCTTTCGAAATCATCGCGCCCAATACGCCCACGAATGGCGTGGCCGTCTTGCCTGCCACGGTAGGGATCGTTGCCACGCCGAAATTGATCTTCGACTTGCGCGCATTGTCCCACGACCATGGGCCGTTGATCATCATGGCGATCTTGCCCTGGTTGAAGCCCGCTTCCATTTCCGCGTAGCCGGCGCCCTTCGGCATGGCGCCGCTGTTGATCAGGGTCATCAGCGCATTCACGCCTGCCTGCGAACCGGCATTGTTCACGCCCGTTTTCGCCGCATCGTAGCGGCCGTCGGACTTGACTTCAAACGGGAAGCCGCCGCCCGCGCCCAGCAATGGCCACGTGAAATAGGTATTCGTGTAATCCCACAGGATGGCTTTCTTGCCTTGTGCGGACAGTTTCTTGTCCAGCGCGGCGATTTCCTCGAAGGTTTTTGGCGGCGTCGGCACCAGGTCCTTGTTGTAGACGAGGGCGACGGCTTCGATGGAGATCGGGTAGCCCCAGGTCTTGCCGCTCACCGTGAAGGCGTTCCAGGCCAGCGGCAGGATGGCGGCGCGCGCTTCCTTGCTTGGCGTCAATGGTTGCAGCAAGCCGGCGTCGATCCAGGTGCCGATGCGGTCATGCGGCCAGATCCAGATGTCCGGACCCTTGCCGGCGGCGGCTGCTTGCTGGAATTTGTTTGGCGCATCTTCCGGATGCTCGACGACGACCTTGATGCCCGTCTTCTTGGTGAATTCCTCGCCGACCTTGGCCAGGCCCTTGTAGCCTTTGTCGCCATTGATCCAGATCAGCAGGGTGCCGGCTTCGGCCGCGTTCGCCATGCTGACGGCGGCCAGGTTGCCGATGCCGGCCAGGGCGGCGGCGATCAGGGTGGTTTTGATGAAGCTGCGTTTCGGGTGCGTGAAGGACATGTCAATCTCCAGTATCTTTTTTTATGCTAAGTTTATGTTGAGTATCAAGGCTGAAACGATACAACCAGGCCAGGCGGCGCCTGTAGCGCCTGGCCCTTTAAATGCCGAATCAGGTACGGGTCTGGCCGTGCTCGTCGAATACGTGGACGCGGGCGGGCGCCACCTGCAGCGCCACGGATTGGCCAATGGTCCAGTCCGTTTCCGCATCGGCGCGCACGACCAGCGGCTCGTCGCCGCCTGCTACGTGCACGTACAGATAGCTGATGTCGCCCAGTTTCTCCACGGCCTGCACGGTGGCCGTGATGGCGGCCGTGGCGCCGGGCGCGCATGCCTGTACGTGTTCGGGACGCGCGCCGACGGTGACGGGGGTGCCGCTGGCCAATGGCTGCGTCAAGACGGCTTGCAGCATGCCGCCCGCGTTGGTGGCGATGGTGGCCACGCCGTCGGCGTAGCTGTGGATCTTGCCCTTGAGGAAGTTCATGCGGGGCGAACCGAGGAAGCCGGCCACGAACAGGTTGGCCGGGTGGTGGTACAGCTCGAGCGGTGCGCCCACTTGCTCGATACGGCCCGCGTTGAGCACGACGATGCGGTCGGCCAGGGTCATCGCTTCGACCTGGTCATGCGTGACGTAAATCATGGTCGAACGCAATTCGCGGTGCAAATTCGCCAGTTCGATGCGCATTTGCACGCGCAGCGAAGCGTCCAGGTTGGACAGCGGCTCGTCGAACAGGAAGACGTCGGGCTTGCGCACGATGGCGCGGCCGATGGCCACGCGCTGGCGCTGGCCGCCCGACAAGTCCTTCGGTTTGCGTTCCAGCAAAGGCTCGATGCGCAGGATTTGCGCGGCGCGCTGCACGGCGTCGGCGATCTGCACCTTGCTCATGCCGGCCAGTTTGAGACCGAAGGCCATGTTCTGCGCCACGCTCATGTGCGGATACAGGGCATAGCTCTGGAACACCATGGCGATGCCGCGTTTGGCGGGCGGCACGTCGTTCATGCGGGTCTTGCCGATGAACAAGTCGCCGCCGCTGATTTCTTCCAGGCCGCAGATGCTGCGCAGCAAGGTGGATTTGCCGCAACCCGACGGGCCCACGAAGACCATGAATTCGCCATCGGCGATCTCCAGGTCGATGCCGTGCAGGGTTTGCACGTCGCCATATGCCTTCTTCAGGCCTGTTAACTTCAGTCCAGCCATGTCGTCCTCGTTCTCTCAATTTGGCCCCGCTGATGCGCGGGGCTCGTTATTGTAATTGGCGGCATGGCCGCCAAAGCCTGCGATTTACGCCAAAGTGCCGAACCAGCCGCCATGCGGGGGCAGGCTGAGCTGTTGGTTATCTTTACTACCTGGCAAGCCATGGCCAGCAAGATCGGCCGCTGCCGCCGCGTCCGGCCAAGTGAAGGTGACGGCCTCCGTGCCCAGGTTGAAGGCAGCCAGCACGGACGGTTGGCCGGGCAAGTCGCGGCGCAGGGCCAGTACAGGTTCCGGCGCATCGAAGAAGACGATATCGCCGCGCAGCAATTGCGGCAGGGTACGGCGCCAGGCGAGGATGTTCTGCGCAAAGCGCAGCGCCGAGCCGCTATCGTGTTCTTCCACGTCAGCGGCGCGCGCCAGGTGTTCCGGCGGCACGGGCAACCACGGCGTGGTGGTGCTGAAGCCGCCATGCGGCGCTTCGGCCACCCACGGCATCGGCGTGCGGCAGCCGTCGCGGCCCTTGAACTGGGGCCAGAACGGAATGCCGTACGGGTCTTGCAGCGCTTCGAAAGGAATGTCCGCTTCCGTCAGGGCCAGCTCGTCGCCCTGGTACAGGCACGGCGTACCTTTCAAGGCGGCTTGCACGGCCAGCACGACCTTGGCCAGCGATGGCGACGGGTTCTCGCCGCCCCAGCGCGTCATGACGCGCACGCTGTCGTGGTTGCCCACGGACCAGGAAGCCCAGCCGTCGGCCACTTGCGCTTCGAATTCTTCCACTTGCTTGCGGATGTGCGCGGCCGAAAACTCCGCCGTCAGCAAGTTGAAACTGTAGGCCATGTGCAGCTTGTCGGCGCCCGTATAGGCAGCCATGGTGGCCAGCGCATTGTCGTCGCCCACTTCGCCGATGGAAACGGCCTTGTATTCATCGAGCACGGCGCGCACGCGCTGCAGGTAGGCGATGTTTTCCGGCTGCGTCTTGTCGTACACGTGCGCTTGCATGCCGTAGGGATTGATGGCCGACACGCTGCTCGCGTCGCGCTGCGCGGCTGGCGGATTATCGCGCAGCAATTGATCGTGATACGGGAAGTTGCAGGAATCGAAGCGGAAGCCATCGACGCCGCGCTCGAGCCAGAAGCGCAGGTTGTCCAGCTGGGCCTGCTGTACGGCCGGATTGTGGAAGTTCAGGTCGGGCTGGCTGACGAGGAAATCATGCAGGTAATACTGGCCGCGGCGCGGCTCCCATTGCCACGCGGAACCGCCGAATACGGACAGCCAGTTGTTCGGCGCCGTGCCGTCCGGTTTCTGGTCGGCCCACACATACCAGTCGGCCTTGGGATTGTCGCGGCTGGAGCGGCTTTCCACGAACCACGGATGGTTGTCGGACGAGTGCGACAGCACCTGGTCGATCATCACTTTCAAGCCCAGTTCATGGGCGCGTGCCACAAGACGGTCGAAATCGGCCAGGGTGCCAAACATCGGGTCGACGTCGCAGAAATCGGCCACGTCGTAGCCGAAGTCCTTCATCGGCGACGTGAAGAAGGGCGAGATCCACACGATGTCGGCGCCCAGGGCGGCGATGTAGTCGAGCTTGGAGGTAATTCCGGGCAAGTCGCCGATGCCGTCGCCATTGCTGTCGAGGAAGCTGCGTGGATACACCTGATAGATGACGGCGCTGCGCCACCAGTCGGCGGGCAGGTGGGCGAGATTGTTCTGGATGGTCGGCATGAATGATTTCTTAAAAGTTGCCTGTAGCGTTGGCTATCAGGGCGGCGCTGCTGGTTGGTAGGCGAACGTCTTATTTTAAAATTCAAAGCGCTTTGGGTATGAAATGAGTATAGTTCAAAGCGCTTTGAAAAGTAAAGCGATACACGCTCCAGACATACGATTTTTTTATGAGGGTGATTCAGAAAGGGAAAAACTGCGCGAAGAGGGCGTTTACGAAACCCCCCAGCGGAGGCCGGGGTCGGACCCTGAGGGGGAATGGTCCCAGTGGGACCCATTCCGATCACGCAGTGACTGACCCCAGCTTTCTGCTGCGGGCCAATGCAATATTTAACTACCTAATTACCGGTCCCGCCGACTCGCCCGGCAACAGTTCGCACGGCCACAGTTCCTGCAAGTCGGTGACGGGCGTGCCGTCCATCAGGGCCAGCAGCATGTTGATCATTTTTGCGCCGGCGCCGCGCGGGTCGGGCTGGACGACGGTGGTGACGTTGTGGCCGGCCAGGGAATCTTCCATCACGCCCCAGACGATCAGCGACATCTCGCTGCCTATGGCGATGCCCGCGTCGAGCAGGGCGCGCACGGCGCCCACGCCCGACATGTGATTGTCGACGATGACGGCGGTGGGGCGGGGCGAGCGGGCCAGCAGGCGCTGCATGGCCTGGTAGCCGGCGCGGCGGTCGTGGGCGTTGTCGACCAGGTTGTCCGGGTCGACGGCCAGGCCGCCCGCCTGCATGGCGTGCTGGAAACTCTCGACGCGCTGGCGCACGAAGTTCAGGTCCGGCGTTGCGCTGATCAGGCCGATGCGCTGGTGGCCCAGCTGCGCCAGGCGCTCGACGGCCAGGCGCATGCCCGCCTCGTTGTCGTAGTCGAACCACGCGTGCGGCTGGTTCAGCTGCGTGCGGCCATGCGCGACAAACGGCATGCCCTGCTGCGCCAGGTAGGCGATGCGCTCGTCGAACGGTTTCGTGCGCCCGACGATCAGGCCGTCGATGCGGCGGCCCTTGACCATGCGCTCATACGTGTGGAATTCATTGGTGGCCGAAGCGGGCGCGATCATCATGTCCATCTGCTGCGCTTCCAGCGCTTCCGACATGCCGCCCACGATGTCGATGAACATGGGGTCGGCCAGGTCGTTCGGCATCAGCGGGTAGATGATGCCGACGATATTCGTGCGCCCGACGGCCAAGCTGCGCGCCATGGGATTGGGACGGTAGCCGGCCGCCTGCGCGGCGGCCAGCACCCGCTCGCGCGTGCGTTCGCTTACTTCCGGATAGCCATTCAAGGCGCGGCTGACGGTGGTTTCGGATATTCCTAGCGTTTTGGCGAGATTTTTGAGGTTCATGGATGCTGCAGTCGGGGTGGGTCGGGAGCGGTGCGGTGCCGTGCAATGCAGGGTAGTTTATCTGATAAATGCCGGAATGATCAGAGGTATGGCAAGCGGCGGCGGCGCCCAAAAAAATACGCGGGCAAACCCAGGGGCGCCCGCGCTAAAAGAGGATACTGCTGAATCACTACATTGAAGCTGCCGGCCATCGCGTGCAGCGGCGAAATGGTGGGTCCGGTTACTACCTGCCCCTGAATGAGCGGGTGGTGCTGCTGCCAGTGGCTGGCGCCTTGCGGCGTCAGCCAGTGTTGGATGCCTCTGGTCAATAAAGAGCGTCTGATAAAACGTTCAGGGCAAGGCGCGCGGTCGCAGACAGTACGCTAGTACGGCAAGACCGTGCAACGCCGCCATGGACGTTTTTCAGATGCTCTTACCACCACGACTCGACCTGGAAACCGACCGAGCTGCCGTTTGTTTTTCCACCAAACACGCCCGTCGACGACAGCGCCGATTCCGCGGCGGCGGCCGACTGGGCTGCCTTGTTCCATTTGGCGTAGGTGTAGAAGGCGCGCAGCACGGGACGCGACCAGAAGCTGTTGCCGGCCGACAGTTGCGGCGCGAAGGTCAGCTTGGTCAGGTTGCGGCTCTCGCCGCCTTCCGGCTTGACGATGTCGTGGCCCAGTTCCACGGCCAGGCTGTAGTTGTCCGTGAAGTGGTAGACGGGACGCGCGCCGATCGATGTCCATTTGCTGCTCACGCCTGCCGTTTCCTTGTCTTCGTAGACGAAGGTGCCCATGCCCGACCACGCGCCTTTGGGCTGGATCATGATCTGTTCCGTCAGGCGCACGACCTTGTCATCCTTGCCGGCGCCCAGGCTGAAGCCGCCCGTGTTGGCGGCGCTGCCTTTGCCGTACTGCAATGCCACCTTGTTGAAGCCGCCCAGCAGATTGCCTTGCGTATGCATGACGGTCAGCAAGTGGCCGCTGGCGATGGGGGCCGCGCCTTGCGCGTTGCGTTTCTGGTTGAATTGCAGGCCCAGGGTCAGTTCGCCATCGGGGTTGACCTTGATGCCGGAGAAGCGCAAGTCGTGCGACAGGCCCATGCGATTGCTGTCGCCATCGTCGGCCGTGCGCACGATGGCGTAGGCCAGCTTGGCGGCGCCCAGGTCGATGTTTTCCAGGCCGGCGCCCGGGCCGCTGTTATTCCAGAAGTAGTAATCGGTGATGTGCACGTCCTGGCGGTCATAGTAGCGCTTGCCGACCCAGGCGCGCGCTTCGGCGAAGGCGCCCGTGCCGATCTTGTCGGCGACCACGTTCATTTCACGCCACGCCGGGTCCGATTGCTCCCAGTCCTGGTTCTGATTGACGGAAAACGCCACCAGGGTATTGATGCGGAAAGTGGTGCCGTTGGCTGCCTTGAAGGCTTCGCCGCCGAATTTCAGCTCGCCGTAGGTTTCGCACTCATTGCCCAGACGATACTTGGACGATGCGCCAGCCAGGCCGAAACACGCTTCCTTGCCGCCTTCGCTGCTGGTGCCGAAGCCCGAGCGGATGTAGCCGCCGAAGTCGATCGGCAGGGCGGCCTGGGCCGACGCGCTCAAGGCCATGAGCACTGCCGCTGGCAACGCTTTCAAGAAAAATTTGTTCATTGTGTCTCCAGTGTTTTTATAGGTGTGGGATTAGCGCGCGTAGTTTCGCACAACCAAAGCGCTTTAGTTATGTTTCAAAGCGCTTTGAGTATAGTTCAAAGCGCTTTGATCAGTAAACTAGTTTTATTCCTTGAAACTTTTGAGGTGTTGCGGAGAAACATCAGGGCGGGCGGCGGCGCGTGGGCGCCGCCGTGTACGGCAGGAGGAACTATGATGGTCGTGAATTATTGCTGCACCTTGCAGGCGGGCAGGGCGGCCGTGCCCGTTGCTGCACCAGCTGGATGACGCAAAAAGGCCAGGATCAGCAGGGCCGAGGCCGTCGTAATGCTGGCCAGCACATACAGCAAGTGGCGGAAGGCGGCGCCATACGCTTGCGCCAGTTCGGCGGCGCCGGCCTGCGGCAACAGAGCGCCCGCATGGCGTAATTCTCCCAATGCCAGGAAGGGCGCCGCCAGCGCCGCCTGCTCCAGGGCGAGGCCGGGCACCTTGCCCAAGGCCGCCATCGTGAGCGTACCGAGCAGCGCGCTGACGATGGCCAGCGCCAGGCCTTCACCCGCCACACGCGTCGTATTGAAGATGCCGGCCGCCATGCCGGCCCGTTCGACGGGCACGATGCTGATGGCCAGGCCATCCATCAAGCCCCACGGCAGACTGATGCCGCAGCCGATCAGTAGCAGCGGCCCGATCAAGGTAGCTGGCGCCTGGCCCGGCACGCAAGTGGACAGCCACAGCAAGCCACCCGCCGCCAGCAGCAGGCCGCTGGCGCAGATGTGCGCGGCGGCGATGCGTTGCGCCGCCATGCCGGCCAGGATCGGCAGCACTAGCATGGGCGCCGACAGGGCGATCATCATGCGTCCCGCCTCCAGCGCGCTGTAGCCTTCGATGCCGATGAAGCGGGCTGGCAGCAAGACCAGCAGCACGACAAAGGAAAACGCGGGCGCGGCGGCCAGCAGCTGCACGCCGGCAAAGGCGGGCAGGCGGAACAGGGTCAAGTCCAGCATGGGCCGTGCCGCGCGCCGCTCCACGCGGATGAACACGCCCAGCAGCAAGGCCGCGCCACCGAGCAGCCCCAGGCTGGCGGCGCTGCCCCAGCCGCTGTCGGGTGCCTGCAGCAAGCCATAGGTAAACAAGGACAGCGCACCGGTAAACGTCAGGGCGCCCGGCCAATCGACGCCTTGCGCCTGTGGGTCGCGCGATTCGCGCATGGCCCGCGCGGCGGCCAGCAGGGCGGCCAGGCCAGCCGCGGCCGTGGCCGCAAAAATGGCGCGCCAGCCCGTGTGGGCGATGAGCGCGCCCGCGAGGAAGGGGCCGAAGGCCAGGCCCACGCCGAAGGCCGTGCCGATCAGGCTGAAGGCGCGCGCACGGGCGGGGCCGTCGAATTCCTGCGCCAGCGCTGCCAGTCCGCTCGACAGGGCCATGGCGCAGCCCAGGCCCTGGACGGCGCGCAGCACGTCGAGCCACACAATGCCGGGCGCGGCCGCCAGTGCCAGCGCGGCGGCGGAAAACACGGCCATGCCCAGCAAGAACACGCGCTTGCGGCCATAGCGGTCGGCCAGCGCGCCGGCCACCATCAGGCAGCCGCCAAAGCTGAGCATGAAGGCGTTCGTGATCCACGCCAGCGCCAGCGGCGTGCCGTGCAGGTCGGCGGCGATGGAGGGAATGGCGATGGCCGGCCCTGTAAAACTGAGCGGCATGCATAGCGCGGCCAGGCAGACGGCTGCCAGCACCAGCGTACGCCGTGCAGTTGCTGGTTCCGGGGCTTGCGCGGGAAGATTCGTATCCATGGGAATGATTCCAGAAAGAGGGAATCCGATGATAATATGGACGTAATCTGTGAAAAAGTGGCTGAAAATCCGCTCATAGCGGACAAATATTCCCTAATAGAGACAGCGAGGTCGCATGGATAATCTGAATGGCATTGCCGCCTTCGTGCGCGCGGCGGAAACTTCCAGCTATGTGGCGGCCGGGCGGCTGCTCGGTGTGTCGGCCTCGGCCGTGGGCAAGAGCGTGGCGCGGCTGGAAGAAAAGCTGGGTGTGCGCCTGCTCAACCGCAGCACGCGGCGCATCAGCCTGAGCAACGAGGGCGCGCTGTTCTACGAGCGTTGCCAGCGCATCCTTGCCGACCTCGGTGATGCCGAGGCGGAACTGTCGCACCTGGCAGAAGCGCCGCGCGGCAAGCTGCGTGTCAGCCTGCCCGTGATTGGCTACCGCATCATCCTGCCCCTGCTGGCGGAATTTACCCGGTTGTACCCGGAGATCGAACTCGACCTCGATTTCAACGACCGCCTTGTCGACGTGGTGGCCGAAGGCGTGGACGTGGCCGTGCGCAGCGGTACGCTGACCGATTCGCGGCTGATGGCGCGCGAACTGGGGCCGTTTGCCTTTGCCATCGTCGGCTCGCCCGCGTATTTCGCCCGCCATGGCGTGCCAGCCACGCCGCGCGCGCTGGAAGAGCACGCTTGCGTGCGCTACAAATTTCCCACCACGGGCAAGTTGCAGGAATGGGCATTGCAGCGCGCCGAGGGCGACAGCGGCGGGGAGTTGCGCTTGCCGACCGCCTTGACTTGCAACAATATCGAAGCCTTGATCGGCGCCGCCACGCAGGGCGTGGGCCTCGCTTATCTGCCTGACTTTATCGTGCGCGACGCCATCGCGCGCGGCGAACTGCAAGCCGTGCTGACCGGCTACTTGCTGCACTCGAGCAAGTTCTGGGTGCTGTGGCCGTCAAGCCGCCACCTGTCGCCGAAGATTCGCGTCTTTGTTGACCATTTGTGTACCCACTTGCATTTCTCTTCGCTCCCTCCCGGCCCCGCGCCACTCCTTTGATCCCCCTGGCCGCCGCGCTGGCGGCTGCTTGGGGAATATTCCTACCCAAAAGCGATTAATCCTAACGCCGCCGAATTTATATTTGCTGCACCGCATCAAGCTATGCCGCACGGCATCAACTTATACCCTTTCTGAATACCCATCATTCGTTATGGAAATTGCCATAAGGAATTTATTTATGTTAATTTCATATCTGTTTCTGCAACATTGCATCGGCTCGCCGCTTGCGGGGACATGGGCAGGATTAGGCGCTATCAGCGTGTAGTAACCAACAATTAAGGGATGATAGTCCCGTTCCGTTCAGGGAGTGTGCATGAAGACAGTCACGACGACACCGCCGGATCCGGCATCAGCCGCGACAGCGAAACCGGCCCGCAAAACGGGTTTGCTGCTCGGTGGCGGTGCACCAAATTCCACCTTGATCGCCGGTGCCCTGGCCGCGTTTCTCGATGAGGGCATCGAATTCGACGTCATTTCCGCCTCGGGCGCCGGTGTGTTGATGGGTTTGCTTTACACGACGCCGCACGAAGCCACGCCGCGCCAGGCCTTGCAAAGCTGGGCCGACACGGGCGTGGCCGACAGCATCTACAAGATGATCCCGATCAATTACAAGGTCTTCCAGAAGCCGGGCATGCACGCGAGCACTTTCCGAGACGCCTTCCAGCCGCCGGCCAACAATCCTTTTTTCCAGGCATTCCAGCAAACGTTTGCGGGTGTGCCCACGGCCTGGTCCGACTGGGGCAAGCTGATGGTGTCGTCGCTGTCGCCATCGGACTTGTCGGCGAAAAGCCTGGGCCTGTGCGCGCATTTGCCCTTCCTGGAAAAAGCCGTGGATTTCTCGGGCGTGGCGCGCATGCGTCCCGATTTCTACATCAATGCCTATAACCTCAGCGAGCACCGCATGCAAATCTGGGGCAAGCACGAGATCGAACCGATCCACGTGCGTGCGGCCCTGTCGTTTCCTTTCCTGTATGCACCGACGACCATCGCCGGCGACGACTACATCGAAGGCGCGGCCCTCGACACGCTCAATTTCGACCCGTTTATCGAAGGCAAGGGCGAGCACCATGACGCTGACACCCTGGTCATCCTCGACATCCTCGGCGACGAGCGCTTGCTGCGCAAGCCGCGCAACCTGTACGACGCCTGGGTGCGCTCCATCATTACGCCGCTCGTGAAAATTTCCAAGAGCGAGCTGCGCCTGTTTGAGCTCGAGCACAACACGGATGCGCGCACGGGCCAGCCCAAGCGGCGTTTGCTCAAGCTCGACCTGATGGGCGGCATCCCGGAGCAGCACTGGCCCGACACCCTGGACTGGTCCAGTTCGAACATGCAGTTGCTGTTCGACGTGGGCCACAAGGCGGGCCTGGCGTTTTGCCGCCAGCATGGCGACTTGCTGCGCCGCTTGCCTGACGCCGCCCCGCTGGCGGCCTAGCCGCTAGCAACCGATCCCGGCCACCCGATCGGCAGCTACTCATCCTGCCTGGCCTTGCCAGGCCACCTTTTTTACTGTGACACACCATGAATATCACCAAGCAATTAATTCTGACCCTCACCATCGCCTTGCTGGCCCTGCTATTGCTGGGCGCCGGCGGCGCCATCCAGCTGCAGCGCGCCCAGGAGCGTTTCGACACCGTGCAAAACCGTATCATTCCCAGCATCCAGGGCTTGAATGCGGCCAAGGGTTTCCTCGCCGATTCGCGCCTGGCCGGCTACCGCCTGTCCGTATTCTCGAACCTGGCCGACAAGACGGCGCTGGACAAGGCCGTGGCCGACGCCAACACGAATTTCGACAAGGTCATCGCCACCTACCGCGCCGAGCGCTTGTACGATCCGACGGACAGCAAGATGCTCGACGCCGACCAGGCCGCCATGGAAGCCTACCGCCGCGCGCTGGCGCCATTCTTTGCCGCCGCCTACGCAGGCGACATGGATGGCGTGCGCGCCACCTTGCTGGCCGGCACGCCGCTGGCCATCACGGCCGCCGCCGCGAAAAAGAGCATGGATGACCATATCGCCTACAACAACAAGCTGGTCGACGATGTAAAAGCGGAAAGTCTGGCCGCCTACGACACGGCGTTCAGCACCATGCTGGCCGTGCTGGGCGTGGCCGTGCTGCTGACGGGCGCGCTGGCCTGGCATATCTACCGCACCATCAGCGGTGGACTGGGCAATATCGAACATACCCTGGAGCGCGTCAGCGCTTCGCTGGACCTGTCCGCCGCCATGCCCGTCGAGCGCATGGATGAAGTGGGCCGCACGGCCACGGCCTTCAACAAGTTCCTCGAGCGCATCGTCGGCGTGATCGCCACCGTGCGCGCTTCGGCCGATACGGTCAGCGTGGCGGCCGCGCAGATTTCCGCCGGCAACGCGGACCTGTCCGTGCGCACGGAGCAGCAGGCGTCGTCGCTGGAAGAAACGGCGTCCAGCCTGGAAGAGCTGACCTCGGCCGTGCGTCAGAATACGGACAATGCGCGCCAGGCGAACTCGCTGGCCGTGTCCGCCTCGGACGTGGCACGCAAGGGTGGCGCCGTGGTGGCGCAAGTGGTGGGCACGATGGGGTCGATCAACGAATCGGCGAAGAAGATCGCCGACATTATCGGCGTAATCGACGGCATTGCCTTCCAAACCAATATTCTGGCGCTGAATGCTGCCGTGGAAGCGGCCCGCGCGGGCGAGCAGGGCCGTGGCTTCGCCGTGGTGGCCACCGAAGTGCGCAACCTGGCCCAGCGCTCTGCGGCGGCCGCCAAGGAAATCAAAGGCTTGATCGAGGATTCCGTGGATAAAGTCAACACGGGCAGCGCGCTGGTCGACCAGGCGGGCGCGACGATGGAAGAAATCGTCGTCAGCATCCGCCGCGTGACGGACATCATGGGCGATATCGCCAACGCCAGCCACGAACAAAGCGCCGGCATCGAACAGGTCAACCAGGCCATTTCGCAAATGGACCAGGTCACCCAGCAAAACGCGGCCCTGGTGGAAGAGGCGGCCGCGGCCGCATCCTCGCTGCAAGACCGCGCGGTCGAGCTGGTCGACGTGGTGGCCGTGTTCCGCCTGCGTGGCGATGCTCAGGGAAAGGCGTTGAAAGTGGCGGGCGGCTTGCCTGCCCCGGCAACAGCTGCCGCCAGCCGGCGGGTGGCGCTGCCGGGACGTAGTGCTCGCGGCTAAATCTTTTGACCGCTCCGGTTCATTTAATGGAGGTATTAGGGAAAAAGCGCAGGTATCCAGCGATGTCAGGTCCGCCTCCAGCAAGTTTATCTTTTGGATGGAGTCGGCCTTCGTTGACTGCTACCTCTTCAAAGTCAAACGGGCTGATTCCTTCCAGGCAGGCCACATTGATCCCGAATTGATCGGGTTTTGACCGGCGTTGGTGATGTGTGTATATCCCGCATTTTGAGCAGAAATAGTGCTTCGCTTGCATGGTGTGAAACTGATAGAGCGTGAGCAATTCCTCTCCAGAAGTGATCTCTATATCCTGAAGCGCCGCAGAAACTGCTATCGCACCGCGCATGCGGCAATAGGAGCAGTTGCAGCGCCGTGCCGTATTGAGTCCGTCGCTAAGTCGAACTTGAAATCGTACAGAGCCACAATGGCATGAACCTCGTAACTTCCCATCAGTGCTGTTCATTTTTTTCCTTTCAATGACGGCTTATGGCCGTTCAATCAAAGACAATCCGCTGCCCCACCTCGAATTGATTCTCATGGCAATAAAACAGGATAAGCGGCGTGTCCTTCGAATAGATCATCGCGTCGTCACGTGACGGCACAAAAATATCCGACCAGTTCTCGATCAGGAACGCACTGCTGCAGACGAAGCATGCGTCTTCTCCAAACACCACGACGACCTGCTGAATTCCCGGCACACGAGCACGTAACCAGCTGCTTGCGACGGCCACATCGTCTCCGGAGGCGAGCCGCTCGATTGAATCGACGGTGTCAACGTTCAGGCCGGGATGCGTCTTCGAGTCATGAAGACCAACCAAATCATAGGCACGGCGAGCTTCCTCGGCATCCAGCCAGGCAATATCGGCCGAGTGATGCTGTAGCTCCTGAACTCTCCAATGTGTTGCATTCATAATTTTCAAAATCTAAGGGCTCTTGGCCAGCGTTTCTAGGGTAGCATCGTGCCCAGGTGTGGATACATGCCTTGTCATTTGTTTGTATAGCCAGAATGCAATTATATTGATATTAATAGGGAGATACCCACTGATGCAAATCGAAGAAAGCATCCACATTGCAGTCCCGCCCACGGTCGTCGATCAGATTTGGAGCGAGGTCGACCGATGGCATCAGTGGGATCCGGATACAAAGCAAGCCCGGCTCAATGGGCCATTTGCGGTGGGAACACATGGCCGTATCGTTCCCAGCAAGGGGATGGGCATTCCCATGCTCGTCACGGAGCGCTCCGCGGGCCGTTCGTTCACCGTCGAAGGCTACATCCCTTTGTTCCGCATCCATTTCGAGCACACGGTGGTTGCCGCAGATGGCGGATCGGAAGTCGTTCACCGCGTGTGGTTTACGGGAGCGCTTGCCTTTTTGTTCGGGCCAGGCGTTGCCAGGCAAGTCCGGGACGGGCTTCCCAGGACGATGCGCTCGCTCAAGGCCTATGCCGAGAAGCGCAACGAGACTCCCCATGATGGTGAAGCGGCGGGGCCAGCGCGACAACAGCCTGATAGATAGTTTCCCCTCGTCAATTCCTTGCAAACTGCCGCGTCAAATTAACGTGCCGTTCCCCTCATGATGGAATACAATTCTTGCGTGGCAGCCAGCTTGCCTGGCAATGCCGGGCACGGCGCCTTTGACCTCGGAAAGATGTTTGCTTATGACTCTGCAGTTCCCCCTGCCGAATGTACCTCTTGCGCCTTGCGCGCCATCGAGTCGGTCCCAGCCATTCGGCTCCCTGTTTGCCCTGACCCTGTTCTGCCTGATTCCAGCCGCGTCCGTGATGGCGGCTGCGCCCGCCAGCAGCAGCGTGATGCTGGAAGAGCTGACGAGCACGGAGTTGCGCAGCCGTATCGACCACGGCGCCACGACCGTGTTGGTGCCGATAGGTGGCGTCGAGCAGAGCGGGCCGTATATCGCGCTGGGCAAGCACAATGTGCGTGCCGGGCTGCTGGCGCGGCAGATTGCGCAAAAGCTGGGCAATACCATTGTCGCGCCCGTCGTTTCCTATGTGCCCGAAGGTGCGATTGTTCCGCCGGCCGGCCACATGCGCTTTGCCGGCACCATCTCGATACCGCCCGCCGCTTTCGAAGCCGTGCTGGAAGGGGCGGCCGCCAGCCTGCGCCAGCATGGTTTCCGCGACATCATCTTTCTCGGCGACCATGGCGGCTATCAAAAAAACGAGCAGAACGTGGCCAACAAGCTCAACCGTGCCTGGGGCAAAGCCGCCACCGCCAAGGATGCGCGCGCTTACGCCTTGCTCGACTACTATGACATCACGCAATCGGCGTATATTGCCGAGCTGCAGAAACGCGGCCACAGCAGCGCCGAGATCGGCCTGCATGCGGGCTTGGCGGACGCGGCGCTGATGCTGGCGACGGACCCGTCGCTGGTACGCAGCGAGGCCATGGCGCACGGGCCGAAGCCCGGCGTGGCGGACGGCGTGCGCGGCGATGCCTCGCGGGCGACGGCGGAGCTGGGCCAGATCGGTATCAAGCTGCAGGTGGACACGTCGGTGGCCGCCATCAAGCAGCTGCTGCAACGTACTAAATAATTCCGCTGGAAGTGCTGAACTTCCAGCTTTTGCAACGAAACGACGCGAAATTACATGAAAAAATCTCAACGACGCACCATCGTCACCTTGTCCGCCCTGGCTGCCGCATTGGCCGGCCTGGGCGTGGCCAGCCAGGTCATCGGCGCCAGCACGCCGGCCCCGGCCGCCGTAGCGCCGGCCGCCGCCTATTCGCCGCTGCCGGGCATGCCGCCGCTGGTGGATCCGAAAAACGTGTACGGCAGCATCGCCAGCAGCAATATGAGCCCCGTCGTCAAGGATCATTTGCGCCGCGTCTATGTGCCCAATCTGCGCTCGAACGATGTGTACGTGATCGACCAGGAGAGCCTGAAAGTGGTCGACAAGTTCAAGGTCGGCAGCGGCCCGCAGCACGTCGTGCCGTCGTGGGACTTGCGCACCCTGTGGGTGGCGAACAATGCCGAGCGCACGGACAAGGGCAGCTTGACGCCAATCGACCCGTTGACGGGCAAGCCGGGCAAGGAAGTGCCCGTCGATGACCCCTACAATATGTACTACACGCCCGATGGCAAGTCCGCCATCGTCGTGGCCGAAGCGCGCCACCGCCTCGATTTCCGCGATCCGAAGACCATGGCCGTGCAGTATTCGATCGACACGCCCCAGTGCGGCGGCATCAACCATGCGGACTTTTCGAATGACGGCCGCTACGCCATGTTCACCTGCGAGTTCGACGGCACCATCGCCAAGATCGATCTGGTGGGCCGCAAGGTCGACGGCTACCTGAAATTGCAGATGCCGGCCAAGCGCTTTGCCGAGTCCGGTCCTGTAGGCGGCCCGGCGAATGAAATCTGCAGCGTCAAGAAAGGCATGCCGCAAGACATACGGATCTCGCCGGACGGCAAGAAATTCTTTATCGCCGACATGGACGCCGACGGCGTGCACATCGTCGATGGCGCCACCCTGAAGGAAATCGGCTTCATCCAGACGGGCGTGGGCGCGCACGGTCTGTACCCTAGCCGTGACGGCAAGAAATTGTACGTGGCCAACCGCGGCACGCACCGCATCCATGGCAAGGCGAAGGGCAAGGGCAGCGTCAGCGTGATCGATTTCGCAACGGAAAAAGTCGTGTCGAACTGGCCGATTCCCGGCGGCGGCAGCCCCGACATGGGCAATGTGTCCGCCGACGGCAAGTATCTGTGGCTGTCCGGCCGTTTCGACGACGTGGTCTACCGCATCGATACGAACAGCGGCGACGTTGCCAAGGTCAAAGTCGGCCAGGAGCCGCACGGCCTGACCGTGTGGCCGCAGCCGGGCCGCTATTCGCTCGGCCATACGGGCAACCTGCGCTAGGCTGGCGCATGGCGCTTCCTGGAGTAACTGCGGCGGATATACAGTCGTGATTGCCTAAAAGGCAATATTGGCGCATACTGTATTTTCTATTCCACTACCTCCAGGGAGCGCCACCATGATTCTTGATCACATCGGTTTGAATGTCAGCGATGCACAGGCCAGCAAGGCCTTCTTTTCGGCCGCCCTGGCGCCACTGGGCGTATCGGTGGTGATGGAAGAGCAGGGCTGGGTTGGCATGGGCAAGGATGGCAAGCCCGATTTCTGGTTCGGCGTGGGCGACAAGCCGCATGCCGGCATGCATCTGGCCTTCGCGGCGGACAACCGTGGCCAGGTGGACGCATTCTACAAGGCCGCGCTGGAAGCGGGCGGCAAGGATAATGGCGCGCCAGGCATCCGCGCCCTGTACCACCCGAATTACTATGGCGCTTTCGTGCTGGGGCCCGATGGCCACAATGTCGAAGCCGTCTGCCACCGTCCCGAGTCTTGACGCCGGGCATTACCTGAAGAGAGCAGCATGAAGCACAGCGCCACCCTGTTTGCCGACGATGCCGGCCGCTATGCCTACGTCAAAGCGGGTTTTTCCTGGCCGGCCCTGTTCCTGGGCTCGTTCTGGGCCGTCGCCAAGCGCCGCTGGTGGCTGTTGCTGCTCATGCTGGCGATGGATGCCTGCCTGTGGTTTGGCAGTCATCTCGCCACCGGAATGCGCATCGGCCCGATGATGCTGCTGATGGCCGGCGCGGAACTCAGTTACCTGCTGGCGCGCGGCTGGTATGGCAACCGCTGGCTGGAAGCCTCGCTGCGCAGCCATGGCTACAAGCCCGTCGTGCCAGGCACGGGCGCCGTTGGCTGAGCCTGCCTGGCACAAATATCTCCCTCTGTTACTGACGTTTGCCAAGGGCAAGCTGTCCAGTACAAACTTTCTGCGCTGCCTGGCGCACCTTTGATCCAGATCATCCCTCACCTGCGGTGCTCACGTAGCCTTGGGACTCGCGTTGCAAAGCATCTTCCCACCAACCGGATATGTTTTTTCGCGTTTCGTGGCGTAGCCCGGCCGTCTGCCTCACCCGTTCGACAGCCGGTGGTGCCGCCATATGTCCACCCAACCGCTATTTAATGAGGAACTCCATGTATCCATATTCCCGTAGTGTTACCCCCGCCGCCAAAAACCACCTGGAAGCACAACTGGCTTTTTTCAATGGCCTGTCGAAGTCGCTGTTTCAATCGATGCAGCAGTTCAGTGACCTGAACATGCAGCTGGCGCAAGGCTTGCTGGAAGAAACCACGGTTACCAGCCAGAACCTGCTGACGGTCGAGCGCGCTGAAGATGCGTTCCAGGTGGCTGCCGCATCGGGCCAGCCAGCCGCCGAGCAATTGCGCAAGTACCAGCAACAGGTGTCGCGCCTGGCCGCCGATACGCAGGTCGAACTGGCCAATGTGGCAGAGCGTCATGTGAATGAAACGAGCCGTACCGCCAAGGCCCTGGCCGAAGAAGTGGCCCGCACCGCTTCGGAAGAAACGGAGAAAAACGTGCGCAAGCAGCAGGAAGCGATGCAGCGCATGGCCGAACCGTTCCAGGCTTATCAGCAAAACGGCGCCAACCGCGACCAGCAACGTGGCGCGCAAAGCCGTGACGGTCAAAGCCTGCAAAGTGCCAGCCACCAGGGCAGCCAGCAGTCGGCCGGCAGCGAAGGCTCGGCCAGCGGCAGCGCCTCGCAAGCGGGCTCTGCACAAAGCAAGAGCGGCGCCAGCCGCAAAGAGTAAGCACGAGGCTGCTTGCAGCTGAGCCGCATCGCGAGGGCCGAGCCTTGCTATGCGGCCAGACGGCACGCGGTATCGTGCGTATTGGTTCAGGCAGAACGCCCGCCCTTCATGGGGCGGGCGTTTTGTCGTAGGCGTGCGGCTCAGGCGCCGGCATGGCCGCGCCAGGTACGTGAGGCTGCAAGGCTATGCCTGCCGGCAAGGCTGTATCTGACAAGACCGCGGACAAGACTGCGGACGAGGCCGCATCACCGCTCCCGGTCCCGCTGTTCGCATCGATGAAGGCGCTGACGGCATCCAGGGTGGGTGCCAGCCTGCGCAAGGGGCCGGCCAGCGTGGCGACCAAGGTGGCGTGGCCCACGTGGTCGAAATAGGTTTCCGTCACGGGCCGGTGCAGCGCCCGCAAGGCGCTGGCCAGGCCGCCCGTGTTGCGTTGCGGATTGACCAGCTTGTCCTTGCCGGGCAGCGGGGCGATCAGCAGGGCGGGCGGGGCGTCGGCCGTCACATGGTGGATCGGCTGCGAAGCGGCGGGCGTGTCCGGGTAAAAAAAGACGGGCCGGGTCGTGGTGTTTTCGATGGGCAGGAAATCATAGGGGCCGGCCAGGCCTATCCAGCCCCGCAAGTCGTGCGGACGCATGCCGTGGCGCGCCAGCAGGCTGGCGTCGAGCGCCAGCATGGCCGCATTGTAGGCGCCGGCGCTATGGCCCATGACGAACAGGCGCGTCGGGTCGCCGCCATGGCGGCGCGATTCCATCGCGGCCCAGGCCACGGCGCGGGCCGCATCCTGCAAGATCTCGGGGTAGTGCACGTCCGGATACAGCCGGTAATCGGTGATCACGGCCAGGTAGCCGCGCGCAGCGAGCGCGTGGCCGACGAAGGCATAGTCGGCGCGTTCGCCCGTCGTCCAGTTACCGCCATAAAAGAACACCACGACGGGCACGGGTCCCGTGCGGGCCTTGGGGGCATACACATCGAGTTTCTGCCGTGGCAGGGGGCCGTAGGCCAGGCCCCGCGTCACTTGCGAGGCGCTGCCGGACGACAAGGCATTGATGGCGGTCAAGGGCGAGCAGGCGGCCAGGCCGGCAGCGAGCGGGATGGCCGCCAGCACGCCGAGCAGGGTGGTGCGCAGGATCGTCATGCAAGCTCCCGATGTTGGTGGATGATGCTTGCAGTGTAGGCCAGGCTGGGCAGGGCGCACACGGGAAAGTTGCTCTCTAGCATAGATAAATGTTGCATGCGTCAATCAATCCTGTAACAGCCATTTGCGCGCCGTGGCGATGACGGCGTCCGACAGCGTGCGCGTGAGGGGCGTCTGGATATCCCAGGCATGCCAGGTCAGGGGCACGTCGAGCGCTTGCCCGGCCGCCACGTCGATGAGCCGGCCGGCGGCCAGCGCCATTTCCGCCTGCAGCAAAGGCACCATGCCATAAGCATAGCCCGCTTCGATGAAGCGTACGAAGTCGCGCGCAGAACCGAGCACATGGTGCGGATAGCGGCCCGTGTAGCCGAGCCGGTGCTGCAGGTAGCGCTCGTGCAGCGCATCCTTGCTGCCAAACGTGATGGCGGGCGCCTGGCTGACGGCTTCCACCGTAAAGCCATGGGGAAACCACTGCTGCGCGAACCCTGGTGAGGCCACGCACAGGTAGCGCATGCCGCCCAGCGGCGTGGCCGTGGTGCCGGCCACCAGGTCGTTGGCGCTGGTGACGCAGGCAAACACGCGCCCTTCGCGCAGCTGGCTCAGGGTGTGGTCCTGGTCGTCGAGGCGGATATCAAGCAGGCAGGACGGCGGCAACAGCAGCGGCCCCAGCGCTTCCGGAATCCAGGTGGCGGCGCTGTCGGCGTTGACGGCGATGGCCAGCGCCGGCAATTGCGTGGTGGGGCCGGGCTGGGCGTCGAGCGCCGCTTCGAGCAGCTTGACTTGCCGGTAATGGGCGATCAGGCGCTGGCCCGCTTCCGTCGGCAGGGGCGGGTGGCTGCGGATGATCAGCAGGGTGCCTTCCAGATTTTCCAGGGTGCGGATGCGCTGCGACACGGCCGGCTGGCTGATCGCCAGCGCCTGCGCGGCCTTTTCAAAGCTGCCCAGTCCGATCACGGCGTCGAGGGCGGCCAATCCACGGTAATCGACGACACGCATAAGTTTCTCTTATATATGGTTAAAATCATTCATTATACTTATATTTACTTTTTCTTTACACTGTTGAAATAGGGTAACAACTCCACTCTGCCGCGCGGTCCTCCTGGTTCCGCACCACCCTCCACCTACCTCTGATGACTTTGCCTTTGCCGGCAGAGCGTGGGCGGCCGTGCGCGCGATGGAAAGCAATAAAGGAATCGATATGGACAGCGCAATCTTCTTGAAAGGCATGGGGCTCGGCGCGAGCCTGATCGTGGCCATCGGCACGCAAAACGCCTTTTTGCTCAAACAGGGCTTGAAGCGCCACTACGTGCTCACCTGTATCCTGGTCTGCCTCGTGTGCGACGCGATATTGATCACGGCCGGCGTGGCCGGCATGGGCACGTTCATCGCCGACAACCCGAATTTCCTGCTGTGGGCCAAGGCCGGCGGCGCCACGTTCCTGATCGCCTACGGCTTGCGCGCGGCCAAGTCCGCCTGGCGCCCAACGGCCCTGACGGTGTCGGCCGCCAAGTCGCCCGAAGGCTACTGGGCCGTGATCGGCGCGGCGCTGGCGTTCAGCCTGCTGAATCCGCACGCCTTCCTCGACACGGTCATCCTGCTCGGCTCGATCGGCGGCCAGCATGAAGGCGTGGGACGCTTCTACTTCGCCGGCGGCGCCATCATGGCGTCGGCCCTGTGGTTCTTCCTGCTGGGCTTTGGCGCCCGCTACCTGGCGCCCGTGTTTGCCAAGCCCATGGCCTGGCGCGTGCTCGACGGCATCATTGCCCTCGTCATGTGGGCCATCGCCGCCTCGCTGTTCCTGTAAGCGGGACAAGCGCCGCAGCCTGCCTGCGGCGCGCGGCAATTCCCCGTAGAATAGCCGTCAACTTGACGCTATGCTTTCCAGGAATGCCATGACCACCACGCCAGACTCCCTGCACATCGTGTGCTCCCATTGCGACGCCGTCAACCGCCTGCCGGCCGCGCGGCTCGCAGAACAGCCCACTTGCGGCAAGTGCCAGAAGGATTTATTCACGGGCCAGCCCGTGGACCTGGCCAGCGCCCGTTTCCTCAAGCATATCGAACGCAGCGACATTCCCGTGCTGGTCGACTTCTGGGCGCCGTGGTGCGGCCCGTGCCGCAGCATGGCGCCATTCTATGTGCAAGCCGCCAAGACCCTGGAGCCGGCGTTTCGCGTCGTCAAGGTGAATACGGAAGCGTCGCCGGACCTGGGCAGCCGTTTCAATATCCGCAGCATTCCCACTCTGGCCCTGTTTCGCAAGGGCGTGGAAGTGGCGCGCCAGCCGGGCGCCATCGATGCCAATGCCATCGTCGCGTGGGCGAGGGACAAAGCCCGCCTTTGAGCCGACAGGAAAACCAGCACGGTTTTCCATTTGACATTTAATATGGCGCCATATTATATTGCGCCATATGATAAAACTCGAACAGAAATACACGGCCTTGCTCGGTGACGTGCAGCGCCGCGCGCTCGGCGCGCACACGCAGGCATCGATCGGACGCTTGCGCCTGTGTTTTGAAGTGCTGGGCCTGGCGTCCGCCATCGATGGCGATTGCGCTGTGCGCCTGGGCCGGCATGGCTTGTCGGAAGGGAAATTTGTGCTGCTGTCTCTGTTGCGCGACGTGCCCGACGGACTTTCGCCGCACGCACTGGCCGAGCGGGCAGGCGTGACGCGCGGCACCATCACGGGCTTGCTCGACGGCCTGGAACGCGACGGTTTCCTCGCGCGCCATGCTGACCAGCTTGATCGGCGCAAGCTGCTGGTGCGCCTGAGCCCCAAGGGAGAAGCGGCCGCCGCGACCCTGGTCGATGAGCACGCGCAGTGGATCGCCAGCCTGTTTGCCGATTTCACGCCGGCAGAAATGCAGCTATTGAATGCGCTGCTGGAAAAAGCCTGGCGCAAGACGGACCGGGGTGCCGCATGAGCCGCGGCATCGCCGACATCGCGCCCGCGCGCCTGGCCCTGCTGAACGGGGGCAATGTGCCCAGCGCCACCCTGACGGAAGGGCTGGCCATCGATTTCGCCCAGCTGCTGGCCGCGGCCGTGCCCGGTATTGGCGCCGCCGCCCGCCTGGAGCAGATGCGCGCGCAGGCGGCAGACGGCATCACCAGGCGCATGGCGCTGGCGGCGCAATTGCTGTTTGACGCGCAAGTTGACCTGGCGCTTTTGCAAGGACACGCCTCCGACACGGTACGCGGCTGGGTCTGCTTTGCCATCGCCGCCCAGGCTGGTTTGACCTTGCCGCAGCGGCTGGCCGCCATGCGGCCGCTGGCCGACGATGGCCACTTCGGCGTGCGTGAATGGGCCTGGCTGGCGCTGCGTCCCCATCTGGCGGCGCATCTTGACGAGGCCATCACCTTGCTGGCGCCGTGGACGGCGGATCCGTCGGAAAGAGTGCGCCGCTTTGCCTGCGAAGCGCTGCGTCCGCGCGGCGTGTGGTGCGCGCATATCGCCCGGTTAAAGGCGCAACCGCAGCTGGCCTTGCCCGTGCTGCAGCCTTTGCGCGCCGACCCGGCCGTCTACGTGCAGGATTCCGTGGCCAACTGGCTCAACGATGCGGCCAAGAGCCAGCCGGACTGGGTGCGCAGCCTGTGCGCGCAATGGCTGCTGGAAACCCCTGCCGCTGCCACGCAACGCATCTGCAAGCGCGCCCAGCGCTCGCTTTCTTAATTCTTGGGAGGAAAATATGCATTATCTGTTAGAACTGTACAGCCCGAAACCGGCCTGGCTGGCCCTCGAAGGCGCTGCGCGCCAGGCGTATTTCGACAGGGTCGGCGCCGGCATGGCGGCCTTGTCCGGCATGGGCGCCGAAGCGCTGGCCATGGGCGCCATCGATGGCGGCAAGCTGCACGCGGCTGCCCGGCAATTCTATGCTGTCTGGCGCTTCCCGGACGAGGCGGCACTGGACGCCTTGCTGGCCGGCATCGCCGCCACGGGCTGGCATGATTACTTCGACACCATCAATGCGGCTGGCACGGCCGTGGATTTCCCTGGCCACCTGGCGCTACTGGCGGCCATCTAAGCGTACGGCGTTTTCCTTGCCGCTGCGGTAAAGTTGGCATTTCCATCCGAACACTGACGTTGATGCCAACCAAACTGCTCTCCACCCTGTTGCTTGCCCTGGCGCCCATGCTGGCGTCAGCAGTCCCTGCCACCCCGCAAGCCCTCGTCGCCGCCGCCCGCAAGCAGGTGGGCGTGACCGTGCGGTACGATCCGCGCTACGAACGGCTCGCCTATCCGGGCGGCGATGTGCCGCTCGAGCGGGGCGTGTGCACGGACGTGGTCGTGCGCGCTTACCGCCAGCTGGGGCAGGATTTGCAGGTGCTCGTACACGAAGACATGCGCAAGGCGTGGCAGGTGTACCAGCAGCAGGGACGCTGGCAGATGAAGGGACCGGACCGCAATATCGACCACCGCCGCGTGCCGAACCTGGGCACCTACTTTGCCCGCCACGGCACCAGCCTGCCGCCAAGCAAGGAGGCGAACGCCTACCGCGCGGGCGACATCGTCACGTGGCGCCTGCCGGGCAACCTCACGCACATCGGCATCGTCAGCGACAAACAGTCGTGGGGCGGCGTGCCGCTCATCATCCACAACATCGGCGAGGGCGCGCGCGAGGAGAATATTCTGTTCAGCTATCCGATTACCGGACACTACCGCTGGCAGCCGCGCTGACGGATACGGGTGCTATTTCCTGCAGGATCGCCAGCACCTTGGCCAGCGCCGTGTCGATATCGAGCTTGTCGATGGCGCCATAGCCGAGGAACAGGCCTTCGTGGCGGGCGGGGCCATGGTAAAAGCTGGCCAGCGCATACAGGCTGATGTCGGCCTGGCGCGCGCGGCGCTGCAATTCGGCGATATCGAGCGGCGCCTGGGCCAGGGCCGCCACGTGAAAGCCGGCGCTGGCCGGCACCAGGCGGAACCATGGCGCCAGCGGACCGTTGAACCAGTGCAGCAGACGCTCGCGCCGCCCCGCATAGATGTCGTGGCAGCGTCGGATGTGGCGCAGCAAATGGCCGTCGCCGATGAACTTGGCCAGCGCATGCTGGCCCAGGCTGGCCGTATGGCAATCGCTCAGGTATTTCACCGTCTGCACGGCGGCCACGATGGCTTGCGGCAGCACCACATAGCCGAGCCGCAGTTCCGGCAGCATGATCTTGGAAAAGCTGCCCACGTGCGCGACGATGCCGTAGCGGTCCATGCTTTGCAGCGCGTCCTCGGGCCGGCCCTCGTAGCGGAACGCGCTGTCGTAATCGTCCTCGATGATGATGGCGCCCAGCTGTTGAGCCCGCTCCAGCAAGGCGTGACGGCGCGCCATGCTCATCGGCATACCGAGCGGGAATTGATGCGCGGGCGTGACATAGATCAGCCGCGTGCCGTCCGGGATTTGCCCGACGATCAGGCCATCCTCGTCCACTTCAATGCCCACCACGCGCGCGCCCTGGCTGGCGAACACGGCGCGCGCCACCGGGTAGCCGGGTTCTTCCACGGCAACCGTGTCGCCCGGTTCCAGCAAGGTTTGCGCCAGCAGGTGCAAAGCTTGCTGTGCGCCGCTGGTGACGAGCACCTGTTCTTCTGTGCAATGGATGCCGCGGCTGAAGGCGGCATGGCCGGCGATCGCCGCGCGCAAGGCGGGCAAGCCTTCCACAGGACCATAACGGCCGCGCGCCTGGCCACCCTGGCGCAGCGCGTGCAGCATGCAGGCGCGCCATTCATCCTGCGGGAAGTGCGCGGGCGTGGCACGTCCGCCGATGAAGGCGTAGCGCGCCGGCGTTTCCTGGCTGGCGCGGCGCAAGGGCGTGGGCGTCGCTTCCCAGCGGGCGATGCGCTGCGCGCTGGCCAGCGGCGCGCTGGCGTGGCGGCGCTGCGGCGAGGCGTGCGGCGTCTGCACGAAGCTGCCCACGCCCACTTTGCCGACCAGCAGTTTTTCATAGCCGAGCTTGTCATACACGTCGGACACCGTCTTGCGCGACAGGCCCAACTGGCTGGCCAGCAGGCGCGAGGGTGGCAATTGCTGGCCGTCCGTCAGCCGGCCCGAGCGGATGGCTTCGCTGAGCTGGCGGTACAGCTGGCCGCCCAGGTCGCGCGTGCCGTCGATCAGGATATGTAATTCCATGGTGTGTCTGCTGGTGGTCTGCTGTTTTTCGGGGAGATTGGCCTGCCGCACGTACTTCTTGCGCTTCTACAATGATGCATCTCTACTTTATCAAGGAATGCCATCATGACACAGCAACGACTCGATTTCATGCAAGCCTCGCCCGATGCCATCAAGGCCATGTACGCGCTGGAAGCGGCGATCGCCAAGCTGGGCGTCGAACACTCGCTGCTCGAGCTGATCCGCCTGCGCGCCTCGCAAATCAATGGCTGCGCCTTTTGCGTGGACATGCACACGAGCGACGCGCGCAAGGCGGGCGAAACGGAGCGCCGCTTGTATGCCGTGTCCGTCTGGCGCGAAACGCCGTTCTTCACGCCGCGCGAGCGGGCCGTGCTGGCCTGGACGGAAGCGCTGACCCTGCTGCCGCAGAATCACGCGTCCGATGAAGATTATGCTGCGCTGGCGGAACAATTGACGCCGGCGGAAATGGTCAACGTCACCCTGGCCATCGGCTCCATCAATACCTGGAACCGCCTGGCCGTGGGCTTTCGCAAGATGCCGGAATAAGTTCTTTGTTCGTTCGCGAACAGACGCATGGCTTGCCCCTGCGTAGGCTGGCAGGACGATTGATCAGCCAGGGAGCCGCCATGCAAGTACCTATCGGGGAAGGCGCCGACAAGACGCCCGAGCAACAGGAAGAAGCGCGCCGCGAATTCATCGCCGAACTGTGGCGGCGTTTCGAAGCCTTGCAGGAGTGGGCTGTCAGCCACTGGCCCGACCAGCAGCACCCGCTCAGTTCCGCCGACTTCGTCGAGACGCGCAAGGAGATCTTGAGTCTGCGTTCGCCGGCGGGGTCGTTGAACCAGCCGTCGCAAAAGGATGAAGCGGAACCGGAGCAGGGCGGGGCGCAGTACCTGGATGTGACGCCAGCGCCGTGGCCGTAGGTCGGATTAGCGCTTGCGCGTAATCCGACGTCACCCGCCAACAATGTTGTCGGATTACGGCCCTCCGGGCCTAATCCGACCTACGCGTTGCTTTTGCCTTGCGCAAACACCCAGCAAACCAAACTCACCAGCAGCCCCGCCATCACGCCATACGCCAGGTTCAAGGCGCTGTCGAACAGCAGCGGCGCCACCAGGCCCGAGACGAGGGCGAACAGCAGCATCTGGATGAACGACTGCATCGACGAGGCCAGGCCACTGTTGTTGGGGAAGTGGTTCAGGGCCATCAGGGTCATCGGCGGCATGGCGATGGACAGGGCGAATGAATAGAAGAACAGCGGCAGCACGGCCCACGGCACTTCGGCGGCAAAGACATAGTTGTAGCCGATGTTGGCGGCGGCCGCCACCAGCATCAGAATGAAGCCGGCCCAGATCATCTGGCGCTGGCTGTAGCGGTGGGCGATTTTCGCCGACAGGGCCGAGCCGAACACCATGCCGCTGATCAGGGGAATGAACAGCCAGGCAAACGCCGTTTCCGGCAGGTGCAGGATGTTGATGATGAAGTAGGCGGCCGAGCCGATGTACAGGGCGAAGCCGCCAAAGGCGGCGCCGATGGCCGTCGACAGCAGCAGGAACTGGCGGTGGCACAGCACTTTCCAGTAATTGACGGCGATGTCGCCCAGGTGGAAGGCTTGGCGCTGCTCCTTCGGCAAGCTTTCCGGCAGCGCGCGCCAGACGACGACGAACATCAGCACGCCGAACGCCGTGAGGAACCAGAAGATCCAGCGCCAGCCCAGGCCCACTTGCAGCCAGCCGCCCAGCACGGGCGCGATGGCCGGCGCCAGCGCGAACACCATCATGATGTGCGAGAGGATTTTCTGGGCGGCGGCGCCCGAATAGCGGTCTTGCACGATGGCGCGGCCGATCACGGAACCGGCGCCCGCCGACAGTCCCTGCAGCACGCGCCAGGCCAGCAGCCAGCCCAGCGACGGCGCCAGCGCGGCGCCCACTGAGGCGATCACATACAGCACCAGCGAGACGAGAATCACTGGACGGCGGCCGAACGAGTCGGACAGGGTGCCGTAGAACAGCATCATGAAGGCGAACGTGAACAGGAAAAAGCTCAGGGTTTGCTGCACCAGCAGGGGGCTGGCATTGAAATCTTGCACGATGGCGGGGAACGACGGCAGATAGGTGTCAATTGCAAGCGGTCCGACCATCGCCAGGCCCGCCAAGATCCATGTTAATAATTTAGTCATGTTAAACAGTGTTTTTGTTAGTCCGTCATTTTACGCTAGTGGCAACAATCGGGTTTGATCGCTGGCCGCCACGCGGTTGATATGCGTTTTTCGTATATGTAATCTTGGAATTCTTCGTTGGAATCGCAGTGCCTGGCCGCTAAGCTGGGGCGACCCGGCTTGTTCGCCGTTTTCTGGAAGCGATACCCATGCACAGCATTTATCCCGCGGCGCCCGCCGACGACACGGCCCAGTGGAACCTGGGGCCCGTGATCCAGGATTTGCGCAGCTCGCGCGAAGACAAGCACAAGATCCGTCATAACGGCAGGGTGCGCGAGCTGCCGTCGCGCGAAGCGCTGACCACCATCGTCAACGGCCTGTCGGCGGCCCTGTTCCCCACGCATTACGGGCGGCCCAACCTGACGGACGAAAGCATCGACTACTTTGTCGGCGACACGCTCAATACCACGTTGAACCGCCTCAGCGAACAGGTGCGGCGCGGTTTGCTCTTTTCCGTACCGGCCGGTGATGAGGGCGATGCCGCCAGCGACGATGCGGCCCTGGCGCAGCAGGCGCGCGACATCACGCGCGCGTTTGCCGCCAGCCTGCCCGATATCCGTGCGCTGCTCGTGTCGGACGTGCAGGCCGCCTACGCAGGCGACCCTGCCGCCACCTCGGTGGCCGAGATCATGCTGTGCTATCCGGGCACCATCGCCATTTTGTACCACCGCCTGGCGCACCAGCTGCACGCGCTCGGTGCGCCATTCCTTGCGCGCCTGATCGCCGATATCGCGCACACCCTGACGGGCATCGACATCCACCCGGGCGCGCGCATCGGCGCCTCGTTCTTCATCGACCATGGCACGGGCGTCGTGATCGGCGAGACGGCCATCATCGGCCAGCGGGTGCGCCTGTACCAGGCCGTCACCCTGGGCGCCAAGCGTTTTCCGGCGGATGCTTCCGGTGCGCTGATCAAGGGCACGCCGCGCCACCCCATCGTCGAGGACGACGTGGTCATTTACGCGGGCGCGACTGTGCTGGGGCGCATCACCATCGGCGCGGGATCGACTATCGGGGGGAATGTGTGGCTGACGCAGAGCGTGCCAGCTAACAGCAATGTATCGCAGGCGCAGATGCGTAACGATTGAAGAGTGGCCGAGAAAACGTCCATGGCGGCGTTGCAGCGCCTTGGCGTACTAGCGTACTGTCTGCGGCGCCGCGCCTTGCCCTGAACGTTTTTCGATCACTCTTCATGCCAGGAGATAGTCCTGGCCTTGTAGTTACTTACTTTGCGGTCAGGACTTCATACCGCGCCACGGGCACGCCATCTTTCAGCAGCAGCAATTCCTGGTCGGCGTAGCGGTAGCCGTTGACTTCGCCCAGGGTGGCCAGCAGCAGGCGCTCGAGGTCCATGTCCTGCGGCTGGCACATCATCATGGTGCCGGCCATCTGTCCAAAGTTCAAGGTGCTGACGCCATCGCTGGTGTAGCTGCCCATCATCTGGTTGCAGCCGCTGTTGCCGCTGGCGCGGCCTTCAGCCAGCTGCAGGGTCACTTCGCGCTGCTCGGGCGCCTTGCGCACCACTTGCTTGCCCTTCAATTCCTTCAGTTTCCACTGCGTGCCCGTCAGCTTCGGCGCCGGCTTGGCGGGCGAGGTGGCGCCCGGCGCGGCGGCGGCAGCGTCGCTGCGCACGGGCGTTTGCGCGCAGCCGGCCGTGATGGCGACGATGGCGGCGAGAGGAATCAGTCTGGCGAGTGTGAACATGGCAATCCTTCTTCAATTGAATGGCGCCAGCGTAGCAGATCGGCGCCGCGCCAGCGTGCACGGTTGGCAAGCTCACTGCTGTTTTTCCTGCTCCAGGCGGGACTCGAGCACGGTGCGCGCCGCCGCCACGTAGGCGCGGCAAGCCTGCGGGTCGATGAACGCCTCGCTGCCGGCCGTGGCGCTCGCTTCCAGCCTTTCCCACAGCTGCGACGCTTCCGGGTGGGCCGAGATCAGCACGTCGCACGGCAGTTTTTCCAGTGTCTCGAAGCTGTGGCGCAAGTCCGCCACCGCGTTCGGATACTCACTGCTGGCGCTGAACTTGAAGCCGGGACGCGAAACGGCGTTGAGGCTGTCCGCGTAGACCATGTTCAGGCAACGGGGGCCGTCGCACGATTGCCATGTCCAGCTCAGGCCTCCGGGCGTGTGGCCCGGCGTGGCGTGCGCCGTCACGTTGACGGGACCGACATTGAACTGGCCGCCATCGCGCGCCAGGCGCATGTCCTTGACGGGCGGGTACTTGGGCAGCGCGTGGTATTGCGGATCGTCCGGGCCCACTTCGCCCGACGCCAGGTCCAGCGCGGCCGACGGGCTGGCCGCCACCAGCGCATCGCTGCGCCGCTGCAGTTCGGCCAGGCCGCCCGCATGGTCGATATGGCCGTGCGAATTGAGGATCAGTTTCACGTCCTCGATGCGAAAACCCAGGGCGGCGATATTGGCGATGATCTTGGGCGCCGATTCCGGCAAGCCGCCGTCGACCAGCACGTGGCCCTGCGGCGACGTCACCAGCACGGAACTGAGGCCTTTCACACCCACATAATAGGTATTGCCGAAGATGCGGAACGGCGCCTGGTCCGCGTTCCAGGTGGCGCAGACGTCGCAGCCCGGCGTCTGCGCCTGGGCGACGGGGCCGGCCAGCAGCAGGGCCATGGCCAGCACGCGTGTAAGAGTAGGGGGCATTGCGATCCTTATCCGTGTTGCCAGGGTGGCGTATGCTGACACGGAACGGGGCTGGACGCAAACGTCACAACGATGCGGGCGGCGCATCGCCAGTGTCCTTGTACACCAGTTCGATCAGGGTATCGTCCGCATAGCGGGTATCGCCCACGGGCGCCAGGAAGGACGTGCCGCCATTTTTTACCTGCAGCGCGACGCGGCGCTCCCCATCGAGCAGGGTGGCGCTGGCGATGGCCGGATCGCTGTGCGTGCCCATCTTGAGCGCGTCGGCGGAACACCAGTCGGTGGTGCGCAGCTTGGTGGCGACCAGGGTGCGTATCAAGAAGGGCGTCTCTTTCTTTGCAATGGCGACCATCACCTGGCATTGCAGGCGCAAGTCGCCCAGGCGGCGCATGCCGGGCGGCACACCGTCGCTGCGGACGCTGGCCTGCCAGCGGAACTGGCCTTGCTTCCTGTTGGTGACCAGGTCCGCATCTTCGCTGTCGGCTTGCGCGCTGCGGGGCAGCACAAAGCTGCCATCGGCCGACAGGGGCACGGTGATCGTGGTGTCGTTGCCGGCGATGCGCAAGGTCACGTCCTGCATGATGTCCGCCGGAGTGCCGGGGCCGGGGATCAGCTGGAAGCGCACTTCGCGCGCCTTGGGCGCCAGTGCATGGTAGTCGTCAAAGGCATCGAGGCCGGCCGCCATCACGCGGTAGGATTTCAATTCCGGATTGCGGATGCTGTTGACGTGGACGGCCTGGCCGGTGTCGGCCGGCGCATCGGCGTGCGCCGCGCTGTGGCCGAGGGCCAGGATGGCGAGGACGGTAAGTAAGGAAAGGTGCACGTAGCCGCCTGTTTGTTTTTACCATGGCAAGCTAACATGAATGACAAGGCTTGTCACTGGGGCGGCGAGCCAGCCTCAGATCGCGTGCGCGGCGTGCAGTTCGCCCAGGATGGCCTCCTTCAATGCGGCGTGCGCCACCGGCGTGCGCAGGCGGGGACGGGGCGCGGCCACGTCGTAATGGGCGCGTGGCGTCTGAAATGGTCATAACTTAGTTCACTTTGATGTGATGGCGGCTAAACAATGCTTTGAAGAACTGTTCAACCATAATCGATGACTCAGCGGATTGCAGTTCAATCCCTCCAAATCGATAAACCTCATAACCTGCCAATTTGAGCTCCCGATCTCCTGCCGCCAATCTAGCATACCGGCGCGTGTCAGCTCGGCAGGTATCATCGGCGTAGTGTTGAACCCCGTCAACTTCAATTACGACTCTAGCACCGCCAGGGAAAAGAAGAAGGAAGTCCATACGATGGTTGAGTAGTGCGTGCACACCACGCTGTGCCACTGTCTTAGGATCCCAGTGCAGCCATACCTCAGGTAATAGCGCCGGTAAATCGGGAATCTCCTTTCCGAATGCTCTGTAGAACGATGTAAACAGTAAGCGCTGGGGTGGTGAAGATTTTGGCAAGCAAGATAATAGTCTTTGGTACAACGTCTTTTTCGCAGCTTGCTGGTCTTTTTCCATCGACATATCGGCCCACCATTGCTGCAAGTCTTTCCAACGCAGACCTTCTAAGCCTATTGGCCTGTCATAGAAGAGACAGTCGTTTGCGTTTGACACAATTTCGATGTCGTTGTTTACTGCGTCTCGGAAACGAATGTCTGGTTTGGTGGAGGATGCGAAGATAAGGTTTTTCGGCCGAGTGAGTGTTGTATGCAGAGTTACCAAGTTGAAGACAGGGTAGCCTTCGTGCTCGTCTGTGTGACGCATCTCTGCGCCACATGCCTTAAGAGGTACGTTCATCGCCGCTATGATAGACATCTGGTGCTCGATGTCTCTTTGGACATCTGCTGAGGTGAGGCCTTTGAGAAAGACACTAAATCGATTGTCAGAAAGATCAAACGCATTCAGGTAGTCGAATAGCCATTCGACGTCGGCGTCTTCTTCATTGCGGACAAAATGTCGAAAAATTTCTCCGAGTACTCCAGTGGGTTCGCCATTTAAAGATGCCCAGCTTACTGTCTCGTAGATGACAAACACATCTTTAAGCAGTTGAGCAAAGCTATCCCAATGGTGAAAGAGCACGAGTGATTGCAGTGCACGTGCGACGTCGCGACGGTGCCGTTTCGGTATAACAACAACTGGCGTATCGCCCCAAAGGATGTCTTGGACGTTATTACGCACTTGAGGACTCAAGTGCTCCCGGTCGACCAATTCTTGTGCGAAGAGGGGGACATCCACATCTTCCAAAGCATCGAAAGCGGCGTGCCATCGTTCTCGCTTACTGCCTACGTCGTCCGGAACTGGTAGCCCTAACTCAATGCAGCGTTCCGGTATAAACGTGTTCGTACAGTGATCTTTGAAATCGCCGACGATAGGACGAAGTAGGTCGCGTAAAGCAGGAATATCCATTTGGTCGCGTTGGTCAGAGGACTAACCAATTCTACTCTATGGCGAACAGCTATAGGCGAGTTGCCGAGCTAGACGAGCAGAAGTAACTATCGAGCGTAGAATTTTTATATATTGTGTAAGTGTGACCTGGCCAGCCGCAGGGGACCTTTATCGGAGCTAACCGCCGACTGCAGCTCATCTCATAAAGTGTCTGGAATTGCGGAATTGGCGAAATCCTATGGTGAGCTTTTTTATCTATTCTGCACGGCCGCTCCACACGCAAGAAGTCGGGATTTCACTTCACCTTAGTCCGGGCTCGGTCAGGGTGGGCAAGACGCCGACGGCGGCGCCGCTGGCGGCCAGTTGCAAGATGGTTCTGCGTTTCATGGTGTCCTTGAATGGGGAGTTGGATATGTCAGGCCGCTGCCAGGGCGGCGGGTGCGATGCTGACCAGGCGTCCCGCGTGATCGGCAGGCAGGCGCGGGCCCTGGCCGAAGACCTTGTGGCGCAAGCTGCCTTCCTCGTAATGGGTGCGGTAGCGGCCGCGCCGCTGCAGTTCCGGCACGATGTGGGCCACCACGTCGGCCATGCTGTCGTGGGCCACGGCGAAGGCGAGGTTGAAGCCGTCGATGCCCGTTTCATCGAGCCAGCTTTCCAGCTGGTCGGCCACCTGGCGCGCATCGCCCACCAGCACGGGGCCGCGCCCGCCCAGGCCGATGTATTCGGCCGCTTCGCGCACCGTCCACGTGCGATCCGGATCGGCCTGGCTGAACGAGGCCAGCGCCGAGCGGCCGGCCGGGGAATCGATGTAGTCGATGGTGGCGTCGAGCGGGTAGCGGCTGAAATCGACGCCCGTCCAGCCCGACAGCAGCACGAGGGCCGCCTCGATATTCACGTGGCGCAGGTAGCCGGCGTGCTTGGCGCGCGCTTCTTCTTCCGTGGCGCCCGTGATGACGAGCGCCTGCGCGTAGATCAGCAGCGCGTCGCCATCGCGTCCGCTTTGCCGCACGGCGGCGCGCAAGTCGTCGGCGTAGCGTTTCACCACCGTCTTGCTGGGGCCACTGACAAAGGTCGCTTCCGCGTGGCGCGCCGCGAAGCGCGTGCCGCGCGGCGAGGTGCCCGCCTGGTACAGCAGCGGCGTGCGCTGGGGCGACGGCTCGCACAAATGGATGCCGGGCACCTGGTAGTGGCGCCCGGCATGGTTGATCGGATGGACTCTGGCCGGATCGGCGTAGATGCCGCGTGCCTTGTCGTTGACGACGGCGTCGTCATCCCAGCTCTTTTCCCACAGCTTGTAGACGACGTCCAGGTATTCGTCGGCAAGGTCGTAGCGCTCGTCGTGGCCCAGCTGCTGGCTCAAGCCCAGGTTGCGCGCCGCGCTGTCTAAATAGCCGGTGACGATATTCCAGCCGATGCGCCCACCCGTCAGGTGATCGAGCGTGGAAATGCGCCGCGCGAACGTATACGGGTGTTCGTAGGTGAGGGCGCAGGTGACGCCGAAACCCAGGTGCGTGGTCGCCTGCGCCATGATGGGCACGAGCGCCAGCGGATCGTTCAGCGGCACCTGCACGCCGTGTTCCAGGGCCGCATCGAGGCTGCCCCGGTACACGTCGTACACGCCCAGCACGTCGGCCAGGAACACGGCGTCGAACAGGCCCGCTTCCAGCAGTTGGGCCAGTTCCGTCCAGTGTGCGGGATCCGTGTAGCGGTGGCTGCGGTCGCGCGCATGCGTCCACAGCCCCGGCGACTGGTGGCCGACGGTATTCATCTGGAAGGCGTTGAAGCGTATCGTCTTTGCCATGGCTTATTTGGCTGCCGTCTGCAACGCTTGCTGGTAATCGGGTTTCGAATAGCCGGCAAAGTGCTTGTTTGTGATGTCGAGGAACTCGCGCGAGCGGTAGGCGGCCGCCAGGTCTTTCGCGAACTGCTTGTCCTTGTCCGCCGTGCGGATTGCCACCAGGTTGATGTAGTTGGGCGAGATTTTCTCGGCCACCAGCGCCTCCGTCAGTTTCAGTCCCGAGGCCAGCGCGTAATTGCCATTGATGAAGGAGTAGTCGGTGTCGCCCAGCGAGCGTGGCAGTTGCGCCGCTTCCAGCGGCAGCAGCTTGATTTTCTTCGTGTTGACGGCGATATCCTTTTCCGACGCGCGCACGGGGTCGAAGCTGGCGCGCAGCTTGATCCATCCCAGCTGGTCGAGCAGCACCAGCGCGCGCGCCTGGTTGGTCGGATCGTTCGGCAAGCCCACCGTCGTGCCTTCCTTCACGTCGTCCAGGGTCTTGTGCTTCTTGCTGTAGATGGCAATCGGCGCGGTCGGGATCGTGATCAGGTCCGTCAGGGCCAGCTTGTGCTCCAGCGCGAATTTCTTCAGGTAGACGATGTGCTGGAACACGTTGGCGTCGAGCGAACCCTCGGCCAGCGCGAAGTTCGGCTGGATGTAGTCATTGAACTCCACCAGCTTGACCTTGTAGCCCTGTTTTTCCAGGATAGGCTTGATGCCCAGCTTGATCTGGTCCGCATACGGCCCGGCGCTGGTGCCGATGGTGATGTCTTTCGGGTCCTTGGCGTGGGCGAAGCTGGCCGTCAAGGCCAGGGTCAGGGCAGTGAGAAGGATGCTGCGGCGGGCGATGGTCATGGTAACTCCTGCATAGTGAAGAACTGGGGTCAGACCCGCCGGGGGAAATACGTCCAATGGGACGTATTCCGATCGCGAAGCGACTGACCCCGGAAGTCCGCTAAATAGCCTGCGGCGTGAATGTATCGATTCGCCAGGCCGTGATTTTACGAGTACGCGGTCGGCTCGGGCACCGTGCCTGTCAAGGCAAAGCGTCCCAGGTCGCGCAGCTTGTAGTCGATGGGGTCGTGCAGGGTATGCACGCGCACGTTGCGCCAGTAGCGGTCGTAGCCATACTGGGCCGAGGTGGAACGGGCACCCGTCAGTTCGAACATCTGGCTGCTGATCTCGAGTCCCGCCTTGTGCGCCAGGCACTTGGCTTCAGCCACGGCCACGGCCAGCAAGCCCCGTTCGCGCGCCGTCACCAGCGCGCCCTTGCGGAACACTTTTTCCAGTTCCTGCGCCGCCAAGTCGGCCAGCACTTGCGCGGGGCGCAGCAACAGCCACAGCTGGCCATAGCGGTGCTGCACCAAGGGGTCGTCCGCTGCCTTGGCCACGCCCGAGGCAAACCAGGCTTTCGCCTGTTCGTCCGTGTACTGGCGCGCCGCCTCGAACGCGCCTTCGGCGATGCCCAGATAGAGGTTGCTCATGATCAGTTGCGCGATCTGGGAGCGCACGGTCGCTTGCGGCGTGGGGACCTGCGCGGGCGCCTGCAGCACGAGGTCGCGCGGCAGGCCTACCGCCTGAAAGTGCACATTGCCGCTATCCGTCTGGCGCTGGCCGAAGGCGTCCCAGTCCGCCTGCACGGTCACGCCGTCCTGGCGCGTGGGCAGGGCGACGATCAGCGCCGTCTGCGTGGGCGCATGCCAGGCGGAGACGGTCAGCCAGTCGGACCCCACGGAACCGGAAGAAAAACTCTTGATGCCGTCGAGGATAAAGCCGTCATCGCTGTCGCTGGCCGTGACCCGCTTGTCGAGCGGGTTCAAGGCATTGCCCCAGAACAGGCGCTCGTCGGCGGTCAAGGTGAGCAGGCGGCGTTGCTGCTGGGCGCTGCCATACAGCTGCAAGCCGGCCAGCTGCAAATGGTGGAAGCCGAAGACATGCGCGAGGGCGCTGTCGGCGCGCGCCAGGATGCGGATCACCTGGTACACGAGGGGCCACGACGCGCCTTGGCCGCCGAATTCCACGGGGATCGACAAGGTCAGCAAGCCCGACTCGCGCAGCCATTCGCGTTCCTGCGCCGCATGGCCGCCGGCCTGGTCGCGGGCATTGGCCGTTTCGGCCAGGCGCGCGGCCAGCGACGTGGCGATGCTGATGGCGTCCTGCAGGGGTTCCGGCACAGGCGGCTGGGGACGGGCGGCATGGAGAAAAACGCTAGACATGAGTGAGATTCCAGAAAGACGATGACGCCGATATTGCACCGCCCCGCGTGCGCCGTACACGAAGAAAACCGCGCATGGATATGCGAAAAAAGCCATGCGCGGACCGGTGCCTTCGCTTGCGGGGCGTCAGGCCCGGATAGTCAAAAAACGCATATCGAAGCGCGAAAGCATTCGTTTTACCGGGCGGCTGATGGCGATAGGCTGCAAGCATCCGAGCAACGCCACTTTCGACAACCTACAGGGACGGGCATCACATGAGCATCTTGTTATTGGGCGGTAGCCCGCAACTCCCATCGAGTTCCAGCCGTTTGCTGCTGCATATCGGCGAACAGCTGGTGCTGCAAGGCCACAGCTACGCCCAGCTGCATGTGCGCGACCTGCCGGCGCGCGCCTTGCTGCTGGCCGATTACGATGACACGGCGATAGCCCGCGCCGTGCGCGCCGTGGCCGACGCGGACGCCATCGTGATCGCCACGCCCATCTACAAGGCGTCGTATACCGGGTTACTGAAAGCCTTCCTCGACCTGCTGCCGCAAGATGGCCTGGCCGGCAAGCTGGTGCTGCCGCTGGCCACGGGCGGCGGCCATGCCCACACCCTGGCGCTCGACTATGCGTTGCGTCCCGTGCTCCATGCGCTGGGTGCCAAGCAAGTCTTCACCAGCATTTATGCCAATGCCCAGCAACTGGCGTGGCATGAAGAAGGGGGCTTGAGCTTGGACGCGCCGATTGCCGACCGCGTGCAGGCCGGCATCGAGGAACTCTCCACGGGCCTGTTCGTGCTGCAGGGACAGCGCCCGCCTGCGCCAGCCGAGATCCCGCACCCCGTGCGTTCGCTGCAAGACCAGCCGTACGCGTCCCACTATCAAGCCGCCTGATTAATCACCGACCAAGGAATTGCCATGACACACCGCCACGCACAACGACTCTCGCGCCGTACCACTTTGGGCCTGCTGTTTGCCGCCGCTGCCGGCGTGATGGCGGCCGGCATGCCGGTCGCGGCGCAGGCGCAGGCCAAAGGGGAGCTCCAGGTGCGCATCGGCTACCAGAAATACGGCACCTTGACCCTGTTGAAGGGGCGCGGCACCCTGGAAAAACGCCTGGCCGAGCAGGGCGTGGGCGTGAAATGGACGGAGTTCCCGGCCGGCCCCGTGCTGCTGGAAGGCTTGAACGTGGGCAGCATCGATTTCGGCACCGTGGGCGAGGCGCCGCCGATCTTTGCCCAGGCGGCTGGCGCCAACCTGGTCTACGTCGGCAACGAGCCGGCGTCGCCGGCCAGCGAAGCCATCGTCGTGCCCAAGGGTTCCGGCTTGCGTACACTGGCCGATTTGAAGGGCAAGAAAATCGCCCTGAACAAGGGCTCGAACGTGCACTACCTGTTATTGAAGGCGCTGGAAAAGGCCGGCGTCGCGTATGCCGACATCCAGCCCGTGTTCCTGCCGCCGGCCGATGCGCGCGCCGCCTTCGAGCGGGGCAGCGTGGATGCGTGGGCCATCTGGGACCCGTTCCTGGCGGCCGCCGAAAAACAGCTGGGCGCGCGCGTGCTGGCCGATGGCAAGGGCCTGGTGGCGAACTACCAGTTTTATCTCGCCTCGCGCACGTATGCGGAAAAAAATCCCGATATCCTGCGCATCGTGCTCGATGAAGTGGCCAAGGTCGACGACTGGGGCCGCAACAACCCGGACGAAGTGGCGACGATCCTGTCGGCACAGACGGGGTTGGGCAAGGATGTCGTGGCGCTGGCCGCCTCGCGCTATGCATATGGCGTCAAACCCGTGTCGGTCGACGTTATCGCTTCGCAGCAAAGGGTGGCCGATGCGTTTTCCAGCCTGAAGCTGATCCCGAAACCGATCGTCGTCAAGGACGCGCTGCTGCCGGCGCGCCAGCTGGCCACCAGCACAAAATAAGGAACGAATACCATGTCATTGAATGTCTTCTGGTTTATCCCTACCCACGGCGACAGCCGTTACCTGGGCACGTCGCAGGGCGCGCGCCCCGTCGATGCCGATTACCTGCGCCAGGTGGCCGTGGCCGCCGACACGCTCGGCTACGACGGCGTGCTGCTGCCGACGGGCCGCTCCTGCGAAGACGCGTGGGTGGTGGCGTCGTCGCTGATCAGCGTGACGCAAAAGCTCAAATTCCTCGTCGCCATCCGCCCCGGCCTGTCCACGCCCGGCCTGGCCGTGCGCATGGCGTCCACGTTCGACCGCCTGTCGAACGGACGCCTCCTGATCAACGTCGTCACGGGCGGCGACCAGGGTGAGCTGGAAGCGGACGGCCTGTTTGCCGACCACGCCAAGCGCTATGAAATCTCCGATGAATTCATCAAGGTGTGGCGCGCCACGCTCGCGGGCGAGGGCGGCGCAGCCGGCTACGATTTCGAGGGCAAGCATATCCAGGTGAAGGGCGCGAAAACCCTGTATCCGCCCGTGCAAAAGCCGTATCCACCGCTGTATTTCGGCGGCTCGTCGGAACCGGCGCATGAACTGGCGGCCGAGCAGATGGACGTCTACCTGACGTGGGGCGAGCCGCCGGCCGCCGTCGCCGAGAAAATCGCCGACATCCGCGCGCGCGCGGCAAAAAAAGGTCGCACGGTCCGGTTTGGCATCCGATTGCACGTGATCGTGCGCGAAACGAACGAGGCGGCCTGGCGCGCGGCCGATGAACTGATCAGCCACCTGGACGACGACATCATCGCCAAGGCGCAGGCGGCCTTCGGCAAGATGGATTCCGTGGGCCAGCAGCGCATGGCGGCCCTGCATGGAGGGCGGCGCGACAAGCTCGAAGTATCGCCCAACCTGTGGGCCGGCGTGGGCCTGGTGCGCGGCGGCGCTGGCACGGCCCTCGTCGGCGACGGCCCGACCGTGGTGGCGCGCATGCAGGAATACGCGGACCTGGGCATCGACACCTTCATTTTCTCGGGCTACCCGCACCTGGAAGAATCGTACCGCTTTGCCGAACTGGTGTTTCCGTTGCTGGGCAAGGGCAAGGCCGTGGGTGAGCAGTCCTTGAGCGGCCCCTTCGGCGAAGTCATGGCCAGCAATATCGTGCCTGCCGCGCCGCAGAAAAAGGCGGCCTGAGATGGCGGCCGGCTCCATACGACGGGCACGCGCCGCGCCATGGCGTGATTCGCTGGCGCCATGGGCCTTGCCCGTGGTGTTGCTGCTGGCCTGGCAGCTGGCGACGCAGTGGGGCTGGCTGTCGAGCCGCATCCTGCCCGAGCCGTGGGCCGTGGCGAAGGCGTTCTGGCACCTGGCCGTGTCGGGCGAACTGTGGCTGCACCTGAAAACGAGCTTGTGGCGCGCGACGGTCGGTTTCGCCGTCGGTGCGGGACTGGGCTTGCTGCTGGGCTTATTGACGGGCAGCTTCCGCCACGCGGAAACCCTGCTCGACACGACCCTGCAAATGGTGCGCAACATCCCCGCGCTGGCCCTGATTCCGCTGGTGATCCTGTGGTTCGGCATCGATGAAACGGCCAAGCTGTTCCTGCTGGCCGTCGGCGTCTTCTTTCCCGTCTACCTGAATACTTTCCACGGCATCCGCTCGGCCGACCAGGGCTTGATCGAAATGGCGAAAAGCTATGGCCTCTCGGGCTGGCCTTTGTACCGCGACGTGATCCTGCCGGCCGCCATGCCCTCGATTCTGGTCGGCGTGCGCTTTTCGCTGGGCCTCGTGTGGGTGCTGCTGATCGTCGCCGAAACCATCTCGGCGCAGGCCGGCATCGGCTACATGACGATGAATGCACGCGAATTTTTGCAAACGGACGTGGTGCTGGTGGGGATTTTGTTGTACGCCTTGCTGGGCAAGCTGGCCGATCTGTTCTCGCGCCGGCTGGAACGCCACTGCCTGCGATGGAATCCCGCTTACCGATAGTGACGAAATGACGAAGGAAGACACCATGCTGCTCGCCCCCATCCAGATCGAAACGGATTTTTTGTCGCATTTCGTGCAATACGACCCGGCCAGTGCGCCGCCGCAGGCCAAGGCCGCGCCGCAAGCTCCCTTGGCGCGCCGTGGCGTGCCTTTGGAGCTGACGCAATTGAGCAAGGCCTATGGCGAACGTCCTGTTTTGAAGAACGTCGACCTGCAGCTGGAAGCGGGCGAGTTCGTCGCCATCGTGGGGCGCAGCGGCTGCGGCAAGAGCACCTTGCTGCGCTCGATCGCGGGACTGGAAAGCGTCGATGACGGCAAGGTTGCCATCGGCAGCGGCGTGGGCGCGCCCGACATCCGCATCATGTTCCAGGAATCGCGTCTGCTGCCGTGGAAAACGGTGCTCGATAACGTGGCCCTGGGCCTGCCCCGTTCCGTCGGCGCGGCGGCCGCCTCGCTGTGGACGGTGGGCCTGGCCGAACGGGCAAACGACTGGCCATCTGCCCTGTCGGGCGGGCAGAAGCAGCGCGTGGCGCTGGCGCGCGCCCTCGTGCACGAGCCGCAACTGCTGCTGCTCGACGAACCGCTAGGTGCGCTTGACGCCCTGACGCGCATCGAGATGCAGCAGCTGATCGAGTCGCTATGGCTGGCGCGCGGTTTCACGGCCGTGCTGGTGACGCACGACGTGGCCGAAGCCGTGGCCCTGGCCGACAGGGTGCTGCTGATCGAGGATGGCCAGATCACCATGGACGTGCCGGTGGACTTGCCGCGCCCCCGACAGCGCGGCCATGCGGCCTTCGCTGCCCTGGAGCAGTCTATCTTGTCGCGCGTGCTGCAGCCGTCTCGGCAAGG
The DNA here is from genome assembly GCF_059617945.1 of Janthinobacterium sp. BCJ23. Lineage (NCBI taxonomy): Bacteria > Pseudomonadati > Pseudomonadota > Betaproteobacteria > Burkholderiales > Oxalobacteraceae > Janthinobacterium > Janthinobacterium sp. BCJ23. Next base: position 334,104 of record NZ_JCAQAW010000004.1, read on the forward strand.
ACAATAAAGCCGTCGCTATCGACGGTTGCCACGATGGCTTCATAATTGTCGATGGCCGGGTGGCGCGTGGCCAGCGGGTGCGCATGCGTGGCCGTGACGACGATGACCTTCGCGCCAGCCGCTTCGCCCGCCTCGATGCCCACCGACGCGTCTTCGAACACGAGGCAGTCGGAGGGCGCCACGCCCAGTTTTTCAGCCGCCAGCAAGTAGCAATCGGGTTTCGGCTTGCCTGCCTTGACGTCTTCCGCCGTCACCATGATGGCCGGTATCGGCATGCCGGCCGCCTTCAGGCGGGCCGTCGCCAGCGCACGCGGCGCCGAGGTGACGATGGCCCATTGTGCGGGCGGCAGCGATTCCAAAAAGCGCAGCGCGCCCGCGATTTCAATGATCCCTTCCACGTCGATGATTTCCGCATCCGTGATGCCCTGCGACTCGCGCTGCGCGTCGACGCCGGGCAAGCGCAGTTTGGCGATGGTGTCGACCGAGCGCGCGCCATGGATGGTGGGCAAAAAGGCCGCCACGTCGAGGCCCTGGCGCTGCGCCCACGTGCCCCAGATGCGTTCGGCGGCGGCGATGGAATTGATGACGGTGCCGTCCATGTCGAACAGAAAAGCGCGGTAGCGGCCGGCGGCCGATGGTGTCGGGGATGAAGACGGCGAGGGCAGTGCGGACATGGCTTCCTTCCAGATGATGGGCTGGAAGCCATTGTAACGGCAGTCGATTTTTATTTCACAGGTACACCGATTCAAACCTGGCCACGGGCGCGCCATCCTTGAGCAGGATCAGCTTCTCGCCATCGAGCTGGTAGCCCGTCACGCTGTTCAAATTGGCCAGCACGGCGCTTTCCAGCTGCATCAAAGGGGGCGGGCAGGCCATGCGCGTGCCGGCCAGTTGCGTGAAGCGAAGGGCCGTACCGGCCACGGTATAGCCGCCCATGACGCGGTTGCAGCCTGTGAAACCGGTGACCTTGCCATCGGCGGTAAGGGTGATGCGCACTTCGCGCTCCTGCTGCGGCGCCATCGCCACGGGCGCGCCATCGAGCTGCGTCAGCTTCCAGTAGGTATTCGTCAGGCTGGCCTGCGGCGCCAGGCTGGCGTTCGGCTTGGCGCTGTCGCTGGTGGCGGCACAGCCACCGGCCATGGCGATGGCGGCGGCGAGAGGAAGGTATTTCAGGCGATGCGGCATGGGATGCTCCTGTGAGGGGGAATGCCTGCAGACTAGCAGGTTTTTCGCGCCGTTCAGCGCACGGCAGCGTTCATTGTTTCCATTTTGCCAGTCCTGGCATTAAACTCATGCTTTCTATTCTTTTAACGTTGATCGGGGAGCCGGGCCGATGCTGCAAGCGCAAGCGCTGGATAATCGACTGGTGGCCACCACGGCCGACGACGTGCTGGTCGACCGCATCGTGCCCGGCGCGCCGCTGGTGATCGCCTTCGGCTTCGTTTCGTGGACCACGCGTCCCGCCTTCGATTTTTACGGGCGCCTGAGAAAGCTGGAGCAGGTTAGCGGCCAGCACCTGAACAAAATCCTCGTGCGCGATTCGGGCAATGTCTGGTACCACCGCCGCATCGCAGGCCTGGGCAGCCATGTCGACGAGACGGCGCAAGCCCTGCGCGAACTCGTGCGCCGCATCGCGCCCAGCCAGGTAACGACCGTCGGCCAGTCCATGGGCGCGTATGCTGCCGTCATGTATGGCTTGCTGCTGGACGCGCAGCAGATCGTCGCCTTCGGACCGCTGTCCTTCCTCGACGTGCAGCAGGCGCGCTTGTACCACGAGCTGCGCTGGCTGCCCGTGATGGAGTCGCTGGCGCAAGACCCGCCAGCCTCCGGCTACTACGACCTGGCGGCCCTGTGCCGCGCCAGGGCAACCGAGCATACGCAGCTGCACCTGGTGTTCGGCACGCGGCCTGACGCGGCCCGGCCGGATGTGGCCAACCCTGGCGCCAGCGCCAGCGAATCGGTCAACCTCGACGCCATGCACGCGCAGCGCCTGGCCGCCTTCGGCCGCTGTACCCTGCACCCATTTCCGCACTCGGGCCACGCCGTGGTGCAGCACCTGATCGACACGAAACGCATCAACGGCTTGCTGGCCAAGTGCATACTGGGTCTCACCCTGGAAGAGGAAGCGATGCCGGAGATCGGCGCCGCCTGGCGGGACTGGGTGGCGGAAAACCTGCGTTTGGGCTGCGCCGGCGAACAGCTGGTGGCCGTGCTGCAGCAGCACGGTTTTTCGCTGGCCAGCAGCATGGCTGCCGTGGATGCCGTCCGCGCCAAGGCCACATGACGCCGCAGTTCGAACTCGACACCCTGAAAATCCGCATCGCCGCGCCCGAACTGGCGGCGCTCGATTTGCGCGTGCGCGTGCAACGTGCGCTGCGCCAGCTGATACTCGATGGCGTGCTGGCGCCGGGCCTGCGCCTGCCGGCCACGCGCGCGCTGGCGCAATCGCTGGGCGTGTCGCGCGATACGGTGGAAATGGCGTACGCGCAGCTGCGCCTGGACGGTTATATCCAGCGCCAGGCGGGATCGGGCAGTTTCGTCTCGCCGACGATAGGGGCGAACTTGCTGGGCAAGTCTGCGATGACGCTGCCGCCCTTGTCCACGCAGACGGTGGCGCTCAGCGCGCGCGGCGCACAGATTCTCGCCAGCGGCGGCGTGGCCGACCAGCAGACCGTAAAAGCTTTCGCCACGGGCTTGCCGGAAACGCGGGCTTTTCCGCTTGACGTGTGGGAGCGCTTGCGGCGCCAGGCGGCCAGCGAACACCATGTGCTGCTGCACGGCGACCCGCAAGGGGCAGAGCCTTTGCGCCAGGCCATCGCCGACTATGTCAACCTGGAGCGGGGCGCGCGGGCCACGGCCAGCCAGGTGCTGGTGCTGAGCAGCACGCGCCAGGCGCTGTACCTGTGCGCGCAGGTGCTGGTCGACGCGCATGGCCCCATCCTGATGGAAGACCCCGGCTATTTCGGCGCGCGCAAGGCGTTCGAGATGGCGCAGCTGCGCGTCGTGCCCGTGCCCGTCGATGCGCATGGCTTGTCCATCAAACATCTGCGGGCGGACCGCAGCGGCGCCAACACGGCGTACGTCACGCCGTCGCATCAATATCCGACGGGCGCCACCCTGGCGCTCGAGCGCCGCCTGGCCCTGACTGCCTGGGCGGCCGAGCGCCAGGGCTGGATCATCGAGGATGATTACGACAGCCAGTTCCACTACGCGGGCTTGCCGACGGCGTGCGTGCAGGGGCTCGACACGCAGCAGCGCACGATTTACCTGGGCACCTTCGCCAAGTCGCTGTATCCGGGGCTGCGCATCGGTTACATGGTGCTGCCGCCCGCGCTGGTGCAAGCGATGACCCATGCGCGCAGCATCCTCGATGGCCACACGCCGCAACTCGATCAGCTGACACTGGCCCGTTTCATCGCCGACGGCCACTTTGCGGCCCATGTGCGCGCCATGCGCAAGGTCTACGCCGTGCGCCGCGATGCGATGGCGCAGGCCGTGCAGCGGCACTTGCCGCACGTGGTCACGGCGCAGCTGCCGCCGGGCGGCTTGCAGATGCCGTGCCTGCTGCACGAGGGCAGGGTGGAGCTGGAAACGATACGCATGGCGGCGCAGGCGGGCATCGTGCTGCCGGGCCTGAGCCGGCTGTACGCGACGCCGCCGGCGCGCGGCGGCTGGCTGCTGGGCTTTGCGACGCTCACCCCGCACGAGATTGACAGCGGCATCGTCCGCCTGGCCCGCGCGCTCGGTTAATGCTGTCAAAGTGGTCTGCTGTATGTTCTTGAATTGGCCTGCCTGAGCAGTCCATGTGAGCATTAATATGCTGGCTTTTAATGGCAGAGGCATATACATGACAACAACCACAACAACCGCCGCCATGGCTGGCCGGGCGCGCTGGCGCGACCTGGCATCCCCCGCCATGGCCGCCTTCATTTCCGTCCTCGTTAACTATGGCGGCACCTTCGTGCTGGTGTTCCAGGCGGCCCAGCTGGCCCAGCTGAGCGCCGCGCAGACGGCGTCCTGGGTCTGGTCGCTGAGCATCGGCGTGGGCGTGACGGGCATCTGGCTCAGCTACCGCTACCGCGCGCCCATCCTCACGGCCTGGTCCACGCCCGGTGTGGCTTTTCTCGCCACCGTCATGCCGCACACGCCGTATGCCGAGGTGATCGGCGCCTATATGATTTCCGCCATCGCCTTCATTCTGCTGGGCATGTCCGGCGCCTTCGAACGTCTCGTGCGGCTGATCCCCGGTGGCATCGCCGCCGGTTTGCTGGCCGGCATCCTGCTGCAGTTCGGCGTGAACGCGTTTGGCGGCGCCAGCGCCGATCCTGTGCTGGTGGTGGTATTGCTGCTGTCGTACGCCGTGCTGCGCCGCTTTACGGCACGCTTTGCCGTGGTCGGCATCATGCTGATCGGCCTGGCCCTGCTGCTGGCGCAGGGGCGCATCGATGCGCAAGGCATCGAACTGGCCTTGGCCGCGCCCGTGTTCGAGATGCCGCGTTTTTCCGTGGCGTCCCTGCTGGGCGTGGCGCTGCCCCTGTTCCTGATCACCCTGACGGGGCAATACATGCCCGGCATGCTGGTGCTGCGCAACGACGGCTACCAGGTCAGCGCCAATCCTATCTTGACGGTGACGGGGCTCGGTTCGCTGCTCATGGCGCCGTTCGGCGCGCACGCCTTCAACGTGGCCGCCATCACGGCCGCCATCTGCACGGGCAAGGATGCCCATGCGGACCCGTCGAAACGCTATGTCGCGGGCCTGACTTGCGGCGTGTTGTACATCCTCGTGGGTATCTTCGGCGTCACCCTGGCCAGCCTGTTCATGGTCTTGCCGCGCTCCTTCATCACGGCGCTGGCGGGCCTGGCCTTGCTGGGCGCCATCGGCAATAGCCTGGCACAGGCGATGGCGGACGTGCGCATGCGCGAAACGGCCTTGATCACCTTCCTGGCCACGGCTGCGAACGTGACCCTGCTGGGCGTGGGCGGCGCCCTGTGGGGGCTGGCGGCGGGACTGGCGGCGCATGGGCTGATGCATTGGGGGCGCAAGGCGGCATAGCATGGATATTTGCCCATTTTGCCAGCCGCCGCATACAATTGCTGCGCCCGTGCCCGTTGGCACCGTCTTTTCCCGATGTGAGCGATGGCCGACCTGACTTCCCTGGCGCAGTATCTGCTGGCGATCACGCCCGCCTTCCTCGTCTGCGCCGCCTTGCTGCTGGCCGTTCCCCGGACGGTGCCGCTGCTGCGCGTGCTCGTGCACATCGTGTTTTTCGTGCTGGCGCGCGACGCGATGACGGCGCACGGCTACTGGCAAGTGGCGGCGGGCGGTTTGCGCTTCACTGCGCCGCCGCTGGTCTTGCTGGTGCTGGGCACCATGTCGCTGGGGCTGGTGGCCAGCACGTGCTGGCTGGAAAACGAGGCGTGCCGCCAGATCCGCTGGTTCGGCATGCGCCCGGTTCTGTCCGTGCTGCTGGGCGTGGCGGGCGCGGCACTGATCATCGCGCTGGCGACGGGTTTGAAAGCGTTGTTCGGCTTGCCGTCCCTGCCGCCCGTCGCGTCATCGCTGCTACCCTTGCTGCTGGGCTTTGCGCTGGCGGCCAACTGTTATGAGGAATTGCTGTTTCGCGGCTTGCTGCAACAGCAATTGCGCGCCTGGCTGCCGGCCTGGCGCGCGGCGCTGGTGTCGGGCCTGCTGTTTGGCCTGTGCCACGCCTTCCTTGCCACCACCGTCACGCAGGTGGGTGCGCCCATCGTCGTCTTCACCGTGATCGAAGGCGTGGTGGCGGGGCTGGTATATTGCCGTGCCGGCTTACTGGGCGCGTCCCTGGCCCATGGCCTGGCGATTTTTGCGCTGGCCGCCGGCTGGGTGTGAATCCTGTTGTTTCAATTTAATGAAGAGTGAGAAAGCGATGCCTGTCAGTTCCTACCTGAATACCCGCCCCGTCGTGGGCGAGCGCGTCTACCTGCATGACACGGCGCAAGTGATTGGCGACGTGCAGATCGGCGACGACTGCTCGATCTGGTGCAACAGCGTGCTGCGCGGCGACGTCAACCGCATCGTCATCGGTGAAGGCAGCAATATCCAGGACTTTTCCATGGGTCACGTATCGCACAGGAACGCGGCCAAGCCCGACGGGTCACCGTTGACCATCGGCAAATACGTGACCATCGGCCACTCCGTCATCTTGCACGGCTGCACGATTGGCGACGAGTGCCTGATCGGCATGGGCAGCATCGTCATGGATGACGTGGTGGTGGAAAAGCACGTGATGCTGGGCGCGGGCAGCCTGGTGTCGCCGGGCAAGGTGCTGGAAAGCGGGCACCTGTACGTGGGCCGTCCCGCCGCCAAGGTACGCGCGCTGACGGAAGCGGAAATCGCCTACCTGCGCTATTCGGCCGAGCACTATGTGCGCGTGAAGAACAACTACCTGGTTGGCGAACCGGACTGATGCTTCAGGCTGGCGCCATGGCCAGCGCATTGATGCGCGCCGCCATGGCGCGTGCATCAGGCACGCCCAGCACCAGGCGCGCCCATTTTTCGCCTTGCAATTCGATGACCAGTGGCTGCATGCCACGCGTCATGAAGACGAACTGGCGGTCGCCGCCCTTGTGATACGTGCCTGCCGAAATGACTCCCGGCAGGTTGGTGCCCGGTGCGCGCAAGCCAAGGGCCGCGCCGCGGAAACCGTCATCGTCGGTGGCTCCACGCACATGTTGCAGGGGAATGCACAGGTTGCCCTGAAAGGACGCCAGTTTTTCCCACAGGGCCAGGCGGATGGTCAGTGCATCGTCGTTCAATTCGAGGCTAGGCATGGTGTCTCCTTCGTTGGTTGATCCAGATGGCTTAACAGGCGTTCGCCCAGCAGGCGGGACGTATCGGCACCCGTGTCCAGTACGGCGGCACGGCACAGCGCCGTGATGGCGGCGTCAGAGGGCGCCAGTTCCTTCAAGGCGATGATCAGCAAATCGACCGCTTCTTCCCGCGCTGGCCAGCCAGGCTGCAGTGCTTGTGTCAGCACGCGCTCAAACAGATGGCGTTTGGAGCCGAAAGCCTTGTACAGGCTGCCGCGCAGCAAACCCGTCGCCTTGACCAGGTCATCGATCGACGCGGCGTTGTAGCCCAAGCTGCCAAAGACGGCGGCGGCCTGGCTGGTGACGGTCGCTTCGTCAAAGTTGCGTGGTCTGGCCATGGTAGGTAGGCGATGGGTGCGACGGGGCGGGATGCCCTGTTTCTGGCACCACTATATGCATTGGTGAACGATTGGTCAATAACTATCTGCAGCCAGCCGTTTCGCGCAGTTCCGGCCGCGGCGCCAGGTCTTGCGGCAGGCGCAGGCCGGAGACGAGCCCCAGGCGCCGCAACAGCAGCAGCATCCACCAGCCCGGGTCCCATTCTCCCGGCAGCAGGCCCAGCCTGGCTGAGCCCGGATACGCGTGATGGTTGTTGTGCCAGCATTCGCCCATCGTCAGCAGCGACGTCAGGCGGATATTCCGGCCCTGCACGGCGGCGCCGTCGACGTGGAAGTGCATCTGGCCATGGTTGTGGGCGAAGTAGCCGATCAACCAATGGCCGAGCACGCCGGCGCTGACCCGCGCGCAGACGCCCCAGCAGACCAGGCCCCAGCCGCCCCAGACAAAGAACAGCAGGGCCCATGGCAGTTGCTGCAGCATCCAGCTTCTTTCCAGAAAACGGTAAAAGCGGTCGTGCGCGATGCGCGGCTCGATGGCGATGTGCGGCGGGTGGTCGAGGTCGAGGTGGCAGAACAATTGCCACCAGGCATCGCGCCAGAAACCGGCGCCGTGGCGCAAATAGGGGTGGCAATCGGGCAGGCGCTGCGCATAGTCGCGCAGTTCGTGCTGGCGCAGCAGGCCCAGCGGACCGCTGAGGCCCACCAGCACGCCCAGGTACACCAGCAGGTATTCCAGCCATTGCGGGCATTCAAAGCTGTCGTGGATCAGCTTGCGGTGGCTGCCCAGCGAGTGGCCGAACAGCAGGACGATGGCCGTGCCGGCCGCAAACAGCAGCAGACCGGTCCAGCTGAAGAAGCACAGGGCGCCCGTCACGGCGCCGGCCAGCATGACCGTCAGCCATAGGGAGGTCAGCGGCGCAAAGCGCACCGTGCCGTGCAGCACGCTATCGGCGCGGGTGGCGCGGGCGCGGTGGCCATCCAGGCTGGCCGCCGTCATCAGGCTTTGGGGGCCGACGATGGTTGCGTGTACTTGTCGAAGTTGGTGATGTAGTCGTTGAAGTTGTCGGTCAGCATGCGCTTGTATTGTTCCGTGAAGAAGGCCACGGCGCCTTCCTTTTCTTCCTGCATCTTGGCCACGTCATTGCTCTTGCTGGCGACGAGGAAGGCGTTGAAGCGGGCGGCTGCGTACAGCAGCGAGGTGGCCACTTCATTGCCGCCGCTGTGCATGCATTGCTCATTGGCCAGGGCGATGACCTGGTCGGCGCGTTCCCAGAATTCCGGGCCCGGTGCTGGTTTTGTCGTTGGTGTGCTCATAAAAATCCCTCATGAAAGTGCGCGCCAGTCTACACAGGGGGCCGCGGGCTGTCCAGCCGCGCAGCCGCCAGTCAGGGCGCCTGCAGGATTTGTTCCAGTAACACGGGTAGCGGCTGGCGGATGTCGAGCACCATGCCGGCCTCGTCCGGCTGCAATGGCTGCAAGGCGGCCAGCTGGCTGTCGAGCAGGCTGGCCGGCATGAAATGGCCGGGGCGCTGCAAGCGGCTTTCCAGCACGTCGCGCGGGCCATCGAGGTGGATGAAGCGCAGGGCCGGGTCGCCCTCGCGCAGCACGTCGCGGTAGGCGCGCTTCAGGGCCGAGCACGAGACGACGAGGCCGCTGCCTTGCGCGCGGGCCGTGGCGATGCGCTCGCGCAGGGCGGCCAGCCAGCCGGCCCGGTCGGCATCGTCGAGGGGAATGCCGGCCGCCATCTTGGCCACGTTTTCCGGGGAGTGCACCTCGTCGCCTTCGACGTAGGGCACGTGCAAGGCGCCGGCCAGCAGGCTGCCGACGGCGCTCTTGCCGCAGCCGGATACGCCCATCACGACCCAGCGCACGGCGGGCACGCCCATGGTCAAGGCGCCGAAACGATGACGGTGACGCGGCGGTTTTCCGCCTTGCCCGTCTTGCTGGCGTTCGAGGCCACGGGTTTGCTCATGCCCAGACCCTTGACGGTGATGTTCTCGCGCGGAATGCCCGATGCGCTCATGGCGTCGGCCACCACGTTGGCGCGCGCCAGCGACAGCTTGTTGTTGTACGCTTCCGTGCCTTCGTTATCCGTATGGCCTTCCACGCGCATGTGGGTAATGCCCACTTTCAGCAGGGCGGCGCTGATTTTCTGGATGGCGCCCCGGCTGGGTGCGATCAGCTTGGCGGCGTCGAATTCGAACAGCAGCTTGTCGGTAAAGCTCAGTTCCCAGCCTTCGTCCGTCTGGTTGAAGCCTTGTTCCTTCAAGGTGGCCACTTGCTCGGCATTGAACAGCGGTTTGATTTCTGGCGTGCTCTGGCAGGCGGCCAGCAGGCCCAGCATGAACAAGCCGAGTAAGCCGCGGCGTAATTGCGTGTAGATGAATTGCATGGTGTTGCTCCTTGGTTCAGGGGTGAGTATGGGGTTGCGGCAGGCGTGCCACCTGGCGCGTGCCGCGCTGCGCCTGCTTGGCGCGGTACATGGCTTCGTCCGCCGCGCCGACGAGCGAGATGGCGTCGATGGCGTGATCGGGAAAGACGGCCACGCCGATGGTCAGCGAGCTGACGATGCTGTTGCCGGTGGGCAGTTCAATGGCTTGCGCCATGGCGGCGATGATGTTGTCGGCAATGTGCATGGCGTCGCTGCTGTTGCGCAGCGGCTTGAGCACGATGGCGAATTCGTCGCCGCCCAGGCGCGCCACCAGGTCGCCTTCGCGCAATTGCTGCTTGATGCGCGCGGCGATCGTCACCAGCACGCGGTCGCCCGAGGCATGGCCGAAGGTGTCGTTGATGTACTTGAAGCGGTCGCTGTCGAGGAACAGCACGGCCACCTTGCCATTGCCGACCCGCGCGTCGAGGATGGCGCGTTCCAGTTCCGCTTCCATGAAGGCGCGGTTCGACAGGCCCGTCAGGCTGTCATGGTTGGCGCGGTGCGACAGCGAGGCGTGTTCCTTCTGCAGATGGCTTTGCCACGCTTCCAGTTCGTCGAGCAGGGCGTTGAAGTCGTCATTGATCTGGTTCAGCTCGGCGATATTGGCGGGCGGTACGCGCAGCTCGAACGAGCGGTCGCGCCGCACGCGGTGGGCCGTTTCCGCCAGGTGGCGCAGAGGCGACGTGATTTCCGTTTCCATGCTGCGCGACAGGCGCACGGCGACGACCAGGCTCAGCACCAGGCAGGCGAGCAGGCAGGAAAGGCCGCTGAGCAGGAAGGGCAGCAGGCTGCGGCTGTGCGGCACCAGCTTGATGCTGCCGATGGCCTGTTCATTGCGCATGATGGGGAAGGTCAGCGAATCGGGCAGCATCCAGCCCGTCAGCGCACGCTCGATGTAGTAGCGCGTGCCGTGTTCGCCCCGTTCCCAGCGGGCCAGCACCTTGCCGTCCTGGTCGCTCACCTGCGCCTGGTCGATATCTTCATTGACGCCGATCAGGGCCAGCGCTTCCCTGGCGGCCATGGAGTCGCCAAAGACGACGGCCCCTTCCACCGTATAGCTCATCGAACGGGCCACCAAGCGCAGGTTCTGGTCCGAATACACGCGCAGGGCCAGCAGCGCCACGGCAGTCAGCGTCAGGCCGGCGGCCAGCACGGCGATCAGCGACACGCTCAGGTGGGCGCGCCGCAGCACGCTGTCGAGCGTGCGGCGGGGCTGGCGGGCGTGCTTGTTGCTCATGCGGGCGCTCATGGCGGCGGTCCCTTGCGACGTGCAATTTGCAAGGCATTCGGATGCACGCGCAGGCCGCTGCGGGCGATGGCGTCGAGGTTGACGTCAAAACCGATCTGCGCCTCGGTCAGGCGCAGGCAGAACATGGTGCCCACGGCGCAGGAAGTACCCGGTTCGGCGACCGATAGAATCGGTTTGCCGATGATCTGCGCCAGCAGATGCTCGCGTTCGCCCTCGGGCAGGCTGCCCATATAGACGACGTCGCATTCGCTGGCCGCGCTGGCCATCGCCGGGAGTTTCACGCGGATGCGCTGGCCCAGACTGGAAGCGGGCGTGTCGACGATGGACGCGCCGTAGCGTGGCGCACCGAGCATGCAGACACGCACTTCCTGGCGCGCCACGGGCCAGCGCACATAACTGATGATGCCGAACAGGACCTGCGCCACTTCGGCGGGACGCCTGGCGTCGGCAGCCGCGCCCGTTTGCGCCCACGCCGCGCACGGCGCCAGCGCACCGCAGGCGAGCAGCGAGGCCAGCAGCACGACAGCGAGCAGGACGGGCGGCGCGGGGCGCTGCCGGTAGCGAGGGAAGGAGGGCACGGCGTCGGTGTCTTTATGCAGGTCGGTGGCTATTCAAATAGTTACTTCGCAACACAGACTCTACGGAAGTCCATGTTGAAAGTAAATCACGGCATGACGCCATAAACCTTGCATTATAAACACGAATGTGAAAACTTGCATTCTTTACCATGAGAATTACTTATCAACACTGCCTCGGCGGGCCAGAGTGTTGCTATTCTTCCAGTGTCGCTTCCAGCAAGTCGATTTCGCGCAGCAGGCGCAAGTGAATGGTGTCGTCCAGCTCGCCCGAGATGCGGCGGCGGAACAGTTCATCGCGCTCCGCATTGAGCGCTTCCAGGCGCAGCGAGCGTTCGGCCCTGGCCAGTTCCTGCAAGCGCATCGCCTCGTCGTTGCTGCTTTCGCCATACGCGAGGCGGCGCCGGTAGGCTTCGATCAGGCGGTTGGCCGCTTCCGTGACGACTTGCTGCTTGTCATTCTTGTCGATGCCTTCGCACACTTTTTCCAGCCGCGCGATGGCCGCTTCGGCGGCAGCGGCGCGGGCGTTGCGCTCTTCCGTCGAACGGCGCGCGGGCGGCGCGAAGACGAGGCCCTTGGTCAGCAGGGGCAGGGTGACGCTGGCCAGCAGCAGCGACAGCAAAATCACGCCCATGGCCAGGAAGATGACGAGGTCGCGCGCGGGAAAGCGCGTGCCATCGGGCAGGAACAAGGGCAGGGTCAAAATGCCGGCCAGGGTCAGCGCGCCGCGCACGCCCGCGAACGACGCCACCAGCAGCAATCGCAGGCTGGGGCGGGCCAGCAGCGCCGCGTCCTTCGGTTCGCCCGCCACCTTCTTGTGGTGCTTGAACAGGGTCAGCTTCATGGAAATGAAGACCCAGAGGAAGCGCATGAAGGTCAGTCCCACCGTGATGGCGATGACGAACAGCGGCAGTTTCCAGGCGCTGCCGGCGCCGATCTCGGCTGAGGCGGCGGGCAAGCCGGCAACGGTGGTGGGCAGCTGTGCACCCAGCATGACGAAGATCACGCCATTCAAGACCAGTTGCACGGTATCCCACACGGCCTTGCGCTGGGTGCGCGTGGCAGCCAGCGGGCGGCCGATCAGGTCGGCATAATGCATGGACACGCCCGCCGTGGCGGCGGCCAGGATGCCGGAGCCGTGGATTTGCTCGGCGCCCAGGTAGGCGGCAAACGGGATCAGGATGCTGATGAGGATTTGCAGGCCCGGTTCTTCGCCGACCTTGCTCACCAGCCATTTATTCGCCAGGCCCACGCCCCATGAGATGGCCAGACCGATGATGATGCCGCCGCCTGCTTCCTGCAGGAAACTCAGCGAGGCGGCGCCGATGGAAAAGCCGCCCGTCATCATGGCGCCCACGGCAAACGTGAAGCAGACGAGGCCCGACGCGTCGTTGAGCAGGGATTCGCCTTCGAGGATGTGCATCAGGCGCGGCGGGATCGGATTGCCTGCGGCGATCGCGGAGACGGCCACGGGGTCCGTCGGCGAGAGGATGGCGCCCAGCGCGAAGGCGACGGCCAGCGGCACGCTGGGAATCAGCCAGTCGATGAAAAAGCCCATGCCCAGCACGGTAAACAGCACGAGGCCGATGGCCAGCATCAGGATCGAGCGCGCATCGGAAAAGAAGGCGCCCTTGGGAATGCGCCAGCCATCGAGAAACAGCAGCGGCGGGATGAAGAGCAGGAAGAAAATATCGGGATCGAGCGGCACTTGCACGCCAAACACGGCCAATCCCGTGCCGCCGGCGATCTGGATCAGGGGCAGCGGTAGCTTGACCCAGCGCGAGCGGGCGAGAAAGCCGCACAGGACGACGGTCAACACGAGGATGAGGATGATGGTAACGGTATGCATGAAGGAGCGGCGGCGTGCTGAAACGCTGATTATAAGGCGCAGCCCGCCTGCAGGCGGCACGTGCGTGTCATTGCGTACATACAACAAGTCACAATCGCGGTAAGATTCTCCCATTCATTGCCACAATCTGCTCTGCTGCCGCCGTCCGTGCGCGGCAGGCGCGTGCCTGGCCTTTTACCGGACTCCTGTTTTGCTCAAGAAAATCTTCACCGGCTTGCTGCTGTCGCTGGCATTGCTCATCGTGGCGGCCCTGGCCGCGTATCTGTATTACTGGCGTCCCGCGCTGGCGCCCATCGATCCCCCTGCCGCCACGGCATTTTCCCCGCAAGTGGTGGAGCGGGGCCGCATCCTGGCCGGCATGGGCAATTGCGCCGCCTGCCATACGGCCAAGGGCGGCGCCGAGTATGCGGGCGGCCACGGCCTGGCCACGCCGTTCGGCACGATCTATGCGACGAATATCACGCCCGACAGGCAAACGGGCATCGGCCGCTGGTCGCAGGCCGCCTTCCAGCGGGCCATGCGCGAAGGCGTGGGCCGCGACGGTGCCCATTTGTATCCCGTCTTTCCGTACACCCATTTCAACCTCGTCTCGGATGACGACCTGGCGGCCTTGTACGCGTATTTCATGACGCGACCGCCCGTGTATGCGGTGGGGCCCGCCAACAGCGTGCCTTTCCCCCTGAACTTGCGGCCGCTGCAGGCAGGCTGGAAGCTGCTGTTTTTCAAGCCGGCCAGCTTTCAGCTGAACCCCGCGCAAGGCCTGGACTGGAACCGGGGCCGCTACCTGGCCGAAGGCCTGGCCCATTGCGCCGCCTGCCACACGCCGCGCAATGCGCTGGGCGCCGAACTTGCCGGCTCATCCTACCTGGGCGCGCCCATCGACCACTGGTATGCGCCGGCCTTGACCAGCGCCAACACGGCCCCGCTGCCGTGGACGCAGGACGAGCTGTACGCCTTTTTGCGCACGGGGGCGACGTCCCTGCACGGCGTGGCGGCCGGGCCCATGTCGGCTGTCGTGCATGAAGGCATGGGTGCTTCGCCCGATAGCGATATCCGCGCGCTGTCCGTGTATTTTGCGGGCGTGGCCGGTGCAGAGCAACGCCAGGTCGATACCGATACCGTGGTAAAAGCCGGCATCAAGCGTTCGCAGCGCGTCAGCCTGGTCGACAACGACCGTGGCGCCAGCCTGTACGTGGCCGCCTGCGCGTCGTGCCATTCGAACAGCGATGGCAAGCCCGCGGCGCTGCGGCCGGAACTGAGCCTGAACAGCGCCGTCAGCGCGCCCGATCCCGCCAACCTGATCCAGGTGATCCTGCACGGCTTGAGCAAGGACGAAGCCATGCCCGGCGTGCTGATGCCCGGCTTTGCCGCCTCGCTGACGGACAACGACGTGGCCCAGCTGGCCGCCTATCTGCGCCGCAGCCGCAGCCACCAGCCGGCCTGGACGAATCTGGAAGCGGCCGTGGCACGCGCCCGCGCTGGCAAGTAATTACTGAAAGACTCTATGTACAACATGACCGTGAATGGCCAGCCCTTCGGCACCGAGGTTGACGCCGAGACGCCCCTGCTGTGGGTGCTGCGCGACGAAGTTAAATTAAAAGGCACAAAGTTTGGCTGCGGCATCGGCATGTGCGGCGCCTGCACCGTGCACGTGGATGGCCGCGCTATGCGCTCGTGCATTACGCCGATTGCCGCCGTGGCCGGCTGCGCCATCACTACCATCGAAGGCCTGTCGCCCGATGGCACGCACCCGTTGCAGCAGGCGTGGCTCGCCACGCAGGCGCCCCAGTGCGGCTATTGCCAGTCGGGCCAGATCATGCAGGCGGCCACCCTGCTGAAAGACTATCCGCAGCCGACCGATGCGAATATCGACGCCGTCATGAGCGGCAACCTGTGCCGCTGCATGGCCTATGTGCGCATCCGCAAGGCCATCAAACTGGCGGCCGGCATGCAGGAGGCGCCCGGTGTTTAAGTTACCGAAAGAAAATTCAGCTACCCGCCCCAGCGCGCTGGGCCGGCGCGGTTTCCTGATCGCCGCCGTCGGCACGGGGTTTACCCTCGCCTTCTTGCGCGCCGACAACACCCTGGCCGCAGGCAAGGCGGCGCCCGTGCAGTCTAAGCAAAGCGTTGCGCCCGTGTTCGATCCCGGCATCTGGTTCCAGATCGGCCGCGACGGCATCGTTACCGTCAACATCGCCAAGGCGGAAATGGGCCAGCATATCGGCACGGCCCTGGCGCGCATCGTCGCCGAGGAGCTTGAAGCGGACTGGAGCAAAGTACGCCTGCATTACGTGGACACGGATCCGAAATGGGGCTTGATGGTGACGGGCGGCAGCTGGTCCGTCTGGCAGAATTTCGATCCACTCAGCCGTGCCGGCGCGGCCGGCCGCCTCGCGCTGGTCGAGGAGGGCGCGCGCCTGCTGCGCGTGCCCGTGTCCGCCTGCCACGCGAGGCTGGGCGTCGTGCATGGCCGGGGGCGGTCGATCAGCTATGGCGACATCGTGCGCCGTGGCAAGCTGGCGCGCCAGTACACGCCCGAGCAACTGAAAGCCATCGTGCTGAAAACGCCGCAGCAGCGCAGCCTGGTCGGCCAGCACGTGCAGGCGCTCGACATCCCCGCGAAAATCAATGGCACGGCCGTGTACGGCATCGATGCGGAAGTCGAGGGCATGCTGTATGCGCGCCCAAAGATCCCGCCCACGCGCTACGGCGCGAAAGTGGTCTCCATCGATGATACGGCCGCGAAAAAGGTGCCGGGTTATCTGCGTTCGTTCGCCTTGCAGGATCCCAGCGGCACGGTGCCCGGCTGGGTCATGGTGGTGGCCGAAACATATGCGGCCGCCATGCGCGCGGCCGACCTCGTGCAAGTGAAATGGCGGGCCGGCGCGGCGGCCCACGTGGCGGAGCAGGATATCTTTAACTACGCGACCAAACAGCTGGCCGACGCCAGCCTGGGCGCCCGCGTCGTCGATGACGATGGCGTGGAGCAAGCTTTCAACGATGCCAGCCTGCAGCTGGAGCGCCACTACACGACCAGTACCGTGCTGCATTTCCAGCTGGAACCCGTGAATGCCCTGGCGCAGGAAATCGACGGCGTCTGGCACATTCATGCGGGCAACCAGTGGCAATCGTTGATACTGCCCGTGCTGGCGCAGGCGTTGAAGGTCCCCGAGAGCCATGTCATGCTGCACACCTATCTGCTCGGTGGCGGTTTCGGGCGGCGCCTGAATGGCGATTATTGCGTGCCGGCCGCGCTGGCGGCGCAAGCCGTGGGGCGGCCCGTCAAGATGATTTGCACGCGGGCCGACGACGCCCGTTTCGATTCGCCCCGTTCGCCATCGGTGCAGCACGTGCGCATGGCGTTCGACGACGTCGGCAAGGTGTCGGCGATGGTGCACGAAGCGAGCGCGGGCTGGCCCACGCAAGCGATGATCCCCACCTTCCTGGCCAAGGATAAGCAGGGCCATCCGTATGACCCGTTCGCCATCGCCGGCGCCGACCACTGGTACACGGTGGGCGCGCAGCGCGTGCGGGCCGTGTCGAACGACCTGGCCAACAGCAGTTTCCGCCCCGGCTGGCTGCGTTCCGTGGGGCCCGGCTGGACGAATTGGGCTGTGGAAAGTTTCATGGACGAGGCGGCGCAGGCGGCCAAGGTCGATCCGCTGGCGTTCCGTTTGTCGCTGTTGCAGGCCACGGGGCGCAATGCGGGCAGCGCGCCGAACGCCGTCGGCGGCGCCGCGCGCCTGGCCCACGTGCTGCGGCGCGTGGCGGACAAGGCGGGCTGGGGTACGGCCATGCCGCCCGACACGGGCCTGGGCATCGCCGCCACGTTCGGCCAGGAACGCGACATGCCGACGTGGACGGCCTGCATTGCCAGAGTGAAAGTGGACCGCAGCACTTGCATGGTGAAAGTCGAAAAGCTGTTCATGGTGATCGACGCGGGCAGCATCGTCGATCCCGATGGCGCGCTGGCGCAGGCGGAAGGGGGCGCCCTGTGGGGCGTGAGCATGGCCTTGCATGAAGGCACGGCTTTCCTCAACGGCCAGGTGAAGGATACCAACCTGAATACCTACACACCGCTGCGCATGGCCGATGTGCCCGAGCTCGACATTGAATTTATTGCCAGCACGCAAACATCGACGGGCATGGGCGAGCCGCCCACGACGGCCGTGGCGCCGGCGATCGGCAACGCCATCTTTGCCGCCGTGGCCTCGCGCGTGCGGCACTTGCCGATCCGCCCGGAATCCGTGCTCAAGGGGCTGGACCGGCACGGCGCCGTCTGATGCGGGCGCGTGGCGAATTTGACGTGCGCCGCGCGAGAACGGGCGCAGGCTGGTACACTGAGGCTTGCCGCTCAGGGCATGCAGACACCGCCCGGCCCGGCTAGATCAGCTTAGCAGCAGCTGGATTTCAGCTCGATAGCGGAGGCAGCCATGCAAGAACAATTTGTCAGCATCACGGCCGATGAACTTCAAATGGACGGCGTGCTTGAAATGCCCGAGCGGCCCGTGGGCATCGTCCTGTTTGCCCACGGCGCGGGCGCCGATAGCGACTATCTGGGCGCTTCCAGCCACGCCACTTCCCAGGATTTTTTGCGAGCGGGCATCGCCACCCTGCGCTTCGACCAGGGCGGCATCGAGCCTGGCGGCGGCAGCAATGGCCACGCGTATTTCGTGCGCGGCGATATCGTGCTGCTGGCGCGCCAGCTGGAAAAAGCCCTGGGCTGGCTGCAAGTGGACCCGTCCACGCGGCGCCTGCCCTGCGGCCTGTATGGCTATGGCACCAGCGCGGCCGTCGTGATGCAGCTGGCGGCCTGGCGCAGCGCGGAAATCGCCGCGCTCGCCGTCTGCGATGGCCAGGTGGAAATGGCCGGCAAGGCGGCGCTGGAAAACGTGCGCGTGCCGTCGCTGCTGATCGTGGGCGGACGCGACCCCGACGTGGCCGGCCTGAACCGCATGGCCTTTGCCACCTTGCGCTGCGACAAGCAACTGGAACAGATCGCCGCGCCCAGCGGCCCCGACACGCGCCACCAGGCGGCGCTGCTGGCCACGGACTGGTACACGCGCCATTTCAACGGGCATACCAGTACGGCGCAGTAGCGCGGCGGATCAGGCGGCGCGCAGATTCCTCGCATGGAAGCGCACATGCTCTTCCATGAAGCTGGCGATGAAGTAATAGCCGTGGTCATAGCCAGCATGGCGGCGCAGCCGTAATGGCTGGCCGGCGTCGCGGCACGCCGCTTCGAAGACATCGGGGTGCAGTTGTTCGGGCAGGAATTTGTCGGCCAGGCCCTGGTCGATCAAGATGCCTTCGGGGAACAGCGGCGGCTGACCCTGCAGGCCGCGCATCAGCGCGCTGGCGTCGTACTGCTGCCAGCTGGCGGCATCACCGCCCAGGTAGCCCGTGAATGCTTTCTTGCCCCATGGACATTGGCTCGGTGCGGCGATGGGGGCGAAGGCGGACACGGAGCGGAACAGGGCCGGGTTGCGCAAGGCCAGCACCAGTGCGCCATGGCCGCCCATCGAGTGGCCGAAAACGCCCGTGCGTTGCGCATCGATCGCCAGTTCCTGCTCCAGCAGGGCGCGCAGTTCCAGCAGGTAGCTGTACATGCGGTAGTGGCTGCTCCATGGCGCCTCGGTGGCGTCCACGTAAAAGCCGGCGCCCGCGCCGAAATCCCAGGAGTCGCTTTCGCCCGCGATGTCCGCGCCACGGGGACTCGTGTCGGGGGCGATCAGGATCAAGCCTTCCTCGGCCGCCACGCGCTGCGCGCCGCCCTTGATCATGAACGTTTCTTCCGTGCAGGTCAGGCCCGCCAGATAAAACAGGGCGGGGCGCTTGGTAGTGACCGTGGCGCCTGGCGCCGTGTCGGGAATGAAGGCCGAGAAACGCATGGGCAAGCCGATGGCTTGCGCGTCGTGGCGATAAAAGCGTTGTACGCCGCCAAAACAGGCGTGTTCACTCAACAGTTCCAGCATGAATTCTCCTCGTTAATGCCACAGTATAGCCAGAGCGGCGCGGGGCCGGCACGGGATCAGCCCAGCATGGCCGCTAATGCAGGCAAGATGTCTTGTGCCGGGGCATCGGTCTTGAATGCCAGCAAATGGTCGGCGCGCGTCTTGCCCATGTTGATGGCGGCCACGGGCTTGCCCGTTTCGGCCGCCATGCGGCACAGGCGAAAGCTCGAATACACCATGACGGACGAGCCCACCACCAGCAGGGCGCTGGCCGCATGCATCTTGCTTTCGGCCTCGGCCGCACAGGCGGCGGGCACGCCATCGCCGAAAAACACCACGTCGGGCTGCAGGGTGCCGCCGCACCGGGGACAGGCAGGCACGTGGAAGGTGGCCAGCTGCGACGGCTCGAGCAAGGCGTCGCCATCGGGCGCCGGCGTGGCCGTGGCGCCCAGCAGTTGCGGATTGTCGCGTTCGAGCTGATCCTGGATCAGGCGGCGCGTGTGGCGGGTCCGGCAATCGAGGCAGACGACGCCATGTATGCTGCCGTGCAACTCCGTGACGGCGGCGCTGCCGGCTTGCTGATGCAGACCATCGACGTTTTGCGTGACCAGGCCGCCGACTTGCTGGCGCTGGGCCAGTTGCGCGATGGCCAGGTGGCCGGGATTCGGCGTGGCGCGCGCCAGGGTCGGCCAGCCCACCATGCTGCGCGCCCAGTAGCGGCGGCGCACGGCTTCCTGGCGGCGAAAATCGGGTCCTTGCACGGGCGCATTGCCGCGCCGTACGCCTTCCGTGTCGCGGTATGCCGGTATGCCGGACGCCGTGCTGATGCCGGCGCCCGTCAGCAGCAACACGTCGGGATGGCGCTGCAGGAACTGCGCCAATTGCCCGAGGGCAGGATCGTCGCTGGCGGACCGCTGGCTGGCTGAGGAAAAGTTTTGCATGATGCGCCATGCTAACCGAAAAGCATGGCGCTGTTGCACGGGACGGCGATTACTCCAGTTTCATGCCGAAACGCTGCAGCCGCGGCTGCCAATGCTCCTGGATATTGGCCGAGACAAGGATGCGCTCGGCCTTGCCGATCAGCAATGCGCGGGGCACGAAACCGAAGTAGCGCGAATCGGCGCTGTTGTCGCGGTTATCGCCCAGCATGAGAAAATGGTCGGCCGGCACCGTCACGGGGGCAAAGCTGCGGGCCGCGCCTGCGATTTGCGGCAAGATCTGGATGCGGTGCTGCTCTGTCTGGTTGCGTTCGCTGATGCGCTGCGCCGTCAGCTGTCCCACGTGGGCGATGGTTTCGGGCGCCGTGTCGAGCGCCGTGTACTGGGCGGGCTGGCCATTGATGACCAGCTGTTCATTGCGCATTTCCACCGTGTCGCCGGGCAGGGCGATGATGCGCTTGATCAATCGCGTGCCGTCTTTCGGCGAGGAAAAGGTGACGATGTCGCCCCGCTGCGGTTCGCCCAGGCGCTGCAGCACGATATCGGTGAGCGGCACTTTCAGGTTGAAGGCGAGGCGGTTGACGAATACCACGTCGCCCTCGAGCAGATTGGGGCGCATGGATGCCGACGGTATGGGATTCCAGTCCGCCACGGCCGTGCGGAACACGCCGAACAGCAGGAGAAACATCAAAAAACCTTTGTTGGCGCGCATCCATGTGCTCATGTCGGCTCTTTCGCTGGGCTGTGCCCGTGATGGTGAAGGGAAACGCCATGGCTGCTGGCGACCTGTTCACGATGCACGGCGAGGCTGAAGCCAGTCTTAAATAGGCGCACTGCGCAGGCAAATGGCAGGCATGGTGTGACTGCTGTTGCGTGCACGCATCACCATGCCGGTTTCAAGGATGGCGGCACGGCGACTGTGTATCGTCGCCATTGTGCAGGCGCTTGCCATGCATGTCATCCCACAGCTCACCGAGCGCCACCAGCAAGCCGCCACCCACGAAGGGGATGGCCACCAGCCATGGAATGCTGTCGAGCCAAGGGCCCAGCACGATGGCCGAGGCCACGGCGATGACGATGGCGCTGCACCAGAAGCGGCGCGGATGCCGGAGCGTCAGCAGGTAGTGAAGATCGTTCATAAATCCTCCTTGGTGAGCATGCGGAACAGCCGGGCGGCCAGGATGCTGCTGACGGCGATGACGATGCAGCCGTCCAGGAAAAACAGCACCTTGCCCACCAGGTGCATGCCCTGCACGAGATAGGCGGGTAGCTCCCGCGCTTCCGCCCACTGTGTCATGCGCGCCAGCACGATGGCGGCGGCAAAGATAACGACGGCCAAGGCCAGCACCAGCAGCACATGTTCGAACAGGCGTAGCCGCAATTTCATGTTGGACTTGGCAAGGTTGGGAAGATTCCCGAGCCTTGACGTTATCAGTCCATCATGGTGCGGCTTTGCGCTGTGACAAAGTCGCCCCTGATAGGATAAAAGTCGCGTTGCTGCCGGAAAAATGCGGCATCTCAGGCCATGGCTTGCGTGTTGCGCCGCTCAAAATACAGCAAGTCCGACCAGGCATTCTGGAAAAACATGGCTTGTTCCGACTTGCCATATTGATGAAAACCGTTGCGCTGCATGACCGCGACCGAGCCCAGGTTTTGCGGCCGTGCCGTCGCTTCCAGGCGCCACAGGTCCAGCGCGCCAAACGCTTCGTCCAGCAGCAGGGCCACCACGCGCGTGGCGTAGCCGCGTCCGCCGAACCGTTCGCCGATGCGGTAACCGAGCGCTGCCTTGTTGAAATAGGGGCGCGTGACGCCCGTCAGGTTGACCCTGCCGATGATTTGCCCATCCAGCTTGGCCAGGTACTGGTAGGCGCGGTCCTGTTCGCGTTCGCGCTGCGCCTGCTCGATGGCGGCGGCGATGGCTTCCTGGTGATAGTAGGACGGCGCGCGGGCCGTGACCCAGTGTTCAAAATACGCGCGGTTTTCCAGTTCGAAGGCCAGCAAAGCGGGAAGGTCGGCGCTGGAGGGCGGGTGCAGCTGAAGGCGGTCGAGGTCTGGCATGGGAGCGTGTCGGAAAGCGATGCGCCATTATAATCAGCTCGCGCATTGCGCCGCACACCCGTTTGAACTCAAGAAGGAGCAGCATGCTGTCCCATATCTGCCTCGGCACCAACGACTTTCCCCGCGCCTACGCTTTCTATACGGCCCTGCTGGGAGAACTCGATCTGATCGAGAAATTTCATGATACGGCCAAGCCCTGGGCGGGCTGGATGGCGCAGCAGGCGCCGCGGCCCCTGTTCGTGCTGACGGCGCCCCATGACGGCTTGCCGGCCGCGCCCGGTAATGGCCAGATGACGGCCTTGCTGGCGGCCAGCCGCGCGCAGGTGGACCGCTGCCACCAGGCCGTGCTGGCGCTGGGCGCCGTGTGCGAAGGGCCACCCGGTTTGCGCCCGCATTACCACGCCCATTACTATGGCGCCTACTTCCGCGACCTCGACGGCAACAAGCTGTGCGTCTGCTGCCACGCGGAGGAATAGTTCAGCGCGGGCCCCAGACGTCGTCTTCCGTCCAGCCCAGTTCCAGGAAATCCTGCGCCCGCTCATTCGCTTCCCCGGCGCAATAGAATTCGTCGAGCTGGGGCGGCGCGATGCGCGTGCCAGCCAGCATGGCATGCACTTGCCCACGGTGGTGGATCTGGTGCTGGAACAGGTGTGCCAGCAGGCGCTGGCGCGAGTCGACTTGCGGTGTGTCGCGCAATATCGTCACGGGCCGCGCCAGGTCCGCATCGCACAGGCTGCGGCAATGGGCGATCAGGCGCAGGTCCGATGCGCGCTGCGCCGCATGCAGGGCCGCGCAATCGCTGAACGGTTCATCCTGTTCAAAGAAGACGTAGCAGTCGGCATGCGGCGCTTCGCCGCGCAGCTCGCGTTCGAGCGCGTCGAGATAAAACCAGTCGCATGTGAGGATGTGGTTCAGGGTGAACTGGATGGTGGGAAAAAAGCTGACGCGTGTGGCCTGGAATTCGGCCTGGGTCAGCTGGCCGCACGCCTTCAGCAGGCGGTGGTTGGCCCAGGCGTTGTTGTACGCCTGGCTGGTGAGGTAGTGCGCAAGTGGATTGTTCATGATGGATCGCTTGTCGGGTAGGGCAGGGTTTTGCAATGCCACTTTAGCATGTTGCGGCAGATGGACAAAGCGCTCACGCCAGCCGCACCAGCGCTGCCATCATCAAGTAAAATCGTGGGGCGGATTGCGCGATAGTGATGCAGATAGGGCTTGGATAGCAAAATGGGCTGGATAGGAAAATTACTGAACGGCGGCGACGAAAAAAACAAGCCTGCGGCAGTCTCGGCAGCGGCGGCTGCCGAAGCGGCACGGCAGCCAGCCACCATCGCTGAAATCGATGCCATGTACTACCGCTGGCTGGCGGCCGCGAGTGCGGCGCAGGCTCCGGAGCAGACTGAACAGCAGATTCTGGACGAGCTGGCGCGCCTGGTTCGTGAACCGATCGCTGGCGCTGCGCTGGTACCGCGTATTCCAGCCATCATTCCGCAGTTGATGCGTACCTTGCAAGATGAAAACATGAGCGCGGCCAAGCTGTCGGCCCAGCTGGCCCAGGACGTGCTGCTGGTCGCCGAGGTCTACCGCGAAGCGAACCGGCCCTGCTACCAGTCGCGCTATAACGCCAGCCCGTCGATCAACAATATGGAAGGCGCCATCATGCTGCTCGGGCAAAACGGCATGCGCATGCTGCTCGCCCGCGTCGCCTTCCGCCCCATCGTCAGCATGCAAAGCGGCGGGCTGACCGTGCGCACGGCGCCGCTGATCTGGCGCCAGTCCGAGAAATGTGCGCTGGCGGCCAGCCTCGTCGCGCCGGCCATGCATGCCAACGCCTTCGATGCCTATCTCGCGGGACTGATGGCCAATGTCGGCCTGGTGGTGGCGTTCCGGCTGATCGACCAGATGCATGCGCCCGATGTCTTTCCGCAATCGGACGCCTTCATCGCCCAGGTGTTTGCGCAAGCGCGCATCCTGTCGGTGAGGATCGCCGAATTGTGGGAGTTTCCCCAGTCCGTGACCCGCGCGATCGGGCAGGTGGGGCAAGCCGATGCCGATCCGCAGGCGCAAGCGCTGGCGCTGGGCGAACGCTTGAGCAAGCTGCGCATGCTGGCCGATACGGGCCGCTTCTCCGCCGACGATCCTTTCGTGACGAGCGGACTCGACAAGAGTGCCTTGCTGGCGTTTGGCAAGCTGGCCGACGACGAGGACTGATGGCAACCGCGTGCGGCTGATATCGCTCAGCGCGCAAAATACAGTTCGTGCAGGTGCTCGAGGTCGACGTCAAGCGCCGCCTGCGACAGCGCCACTTTACCGCTTTGCATCAGGTAGACGTGATCGGCCACGCCCACGGCGCGCGCCGTGTTCTGTTCCACGAGGATGATGGTGCGCTTGCCGTCGTTCAGGCGCGCGAGAATCTCGAACAGCTCGTTGACCACCAGCGGCGCCAGGCCCAGCGACGGCTCGTCGATGATCAGGAGCGACGGATCCGACATCAGGCCCCGCGCCATCGCCAGCATCTGCGCCTCGCCGCCGGAGAGCGATCCGGCCAGCTGCTTGCGCCGTTCGTGCAGGCGCGGGAACATGGCGTAGGCTTCGGCCAGGCGCGCCGGCATGTGGCTGCGGTGCTCCTTCGGAAATGCGCCCATGATCAGGTTTTCTTCCACGCTCATGTCGCGGAACGTCATGCGCCCCTCGGGTATCATCGTCACTCTCGCGTCGCTCATTTTCCACGTCGGCGTGCCGTTGATGGGCGTGCCGTCGAGCGCGATGCTGCCCGCGCCGACCGGCAGCAAGCCCATGATGGCGCGCAGCAGGGTCGTCTTGCCGGCCCCGTTCGGGCCGATGATGGTAGTCAGCTTGCCCTTCTGGATAGCCAGCGACACATCCCACAGCACATTGATGGCGCCATAGCCGGCGCGCAGGTTTTCAACTTTAAGCATGGGCTGCCCCCGTATAGCTTTCGATGACGGCCGGGTCGCGGAAGACGGCGTCGGGCGTGCCGTCGGCGATCAGCTGGCCAAAATTGAGCACGGCCACGCGCTGGCACAGATTGCTGATGGTTTCGATATCGTGTTCGATCATGACGATGCCCACGCCAAAGGCCGCGTGCAAGTCCTTCAGCATGCCCATGAAGCGGCGTTTGCCGTTTGTTTCCAGGCCCGCCAGCACTTCGTCGAGCAGCAGCAGTTTCGGGTTCGTCGCCAGCGCTTTGGCCACTTCCAGCGCTTTCAATTCCGTCAGCGCCAGTTCGCTGGCCGCGTCGCGCCCGGCCTTGTCAAGCAGGCTGGTGAAATCGAGGATTTCATCGATCTTGCGCATGTCGACCTTGCCGGTGCCGAAGCGCTGCGCCACGACGAGGTTTTCGCGCACCGTCAATTCATGCATCGGTTGGGGGATCTGGAAGGTACGCCCCAACCCCAGGCGCGCGCGCTGGTACATGGGCGTGGCCATGATGTCGCGTCCTTCGAAGCGGATGCTGCCGCTGGTGGGACGCACGAGGCCCGAGATCGCATTGAACAGGGTGGTCTTGCCGGCGCCATTCGCGCCCACGAGGCCGATCACGTCATGGCTGGCCACTTTCAACGTGACGGAATCGACGGCCGTCAGGCCGCCAAAGCGCACGGACACATTATCGAGTTCAAGCATGTGCTTTCTCCTTCGCTTTGAACATTTTGCGTAGCAGCGGCAGCAAGCCGTTCGGGCTGAAGACGATCATCGCCACCAGCAGCACGCCCAGCACCAGCTGGTGGCCCGTGGGGATCAGCGACTTGAAAATGAGCTGGTCGACCAGGTAGACCACCACGGCGCCCAGCACGGGGCCGAGTATCGTGCGGTAGCCGCCGAAGATGGCCGCCACGATCGGCAAGGTCACCCACAGGCTGTTGAAGGCGTAGTCCGGTTCCAGGAAGTTGATGTAATGGGCGTTGAAGGCGCCGAACAGGCCAGCCATGAACGCCGACACGAGCAGCATCGCGCCTTTCAGCAAGGTGCTGTTGACGCCGACGACGCGCGTGGCGTCTTCGCTGTCGTGCATGGCGCGCAGGGCGATGCCGTAGTGGCTGGCGCGGATGCGGCTGTAGGCAAATGCGCAGCAGACCACCAGGGTCAGCACGACCAGGTAGGCGCCCGTCTTGCTGGCCAGATCGACGCCGAAGACGGTGGGCAAGGCGGGAATATTGTTGATGCCGCCGGCGCCGCCCGTCACCGAGCTCCATTCCGTGGCCAGGATGCGGAAGATGTGGGCGTAGGCGAGGATGGCCAGCGCAAAATACGGCCCGCGCAAGCGCAGCACGGGCAGCATGATGACGGCGGCGATGGCCGCCCCCGCGCCGCCCAGCAGCATGGCGGCAAACACGGGCAAGCCCAGTTTCACGGTGGCCAGCGCGGAGACATACGCGCCCACGCCGAAAAACGCGGCATGGCCGAAGCTGACCATGCCGCCCAAGTTACCGAGCAGGGCCCAGGACATGGCCACGCCGCCGATGATCAGGGCCGCCACCACCATGCTCATCACGTACTGGTTGGCGCCCAGGGCCAGCGGCACAGCGATATAGGCGGCCAGTAGCAGGCCCGTTGTTGAAATCAAAGTCGAGCGCTTCATCCGCGCCTCCGTTGTGCGCCGAACAAGCCGTTCGGCATGATGAACAGCACCAGCAGGAACAGCACCATGCCCGACAGTTCCTGCAGCGCGGAGCTGGCCAGGGTGACGGTCAGCGCTTCTGCCACGCCCAGCAGCACGGCGGCCAGCAGCACGCCGGGGATCGAGCCGATGCCGGCCAATACCGTGATGATGAAGGCTTTGACCGTCAGCGCGCCGCCGTAGGCAGGCTGGATCACGCCATAGCTGAACAGGGCGACGCCGGCGAAGGCGGCCAGGATGCCGGCGACCAGAAAGGACACGAGTTCCGTGCGGCCCGGGTCGATGCCCATCAGCTTGGCCGCGTCGCGGTTGCTGGAGACGGCGCGCACGGCGCGGCCATACCAGCTGGTCGACAGCCAGCGCCACAGGGCCGCCATCAGCACCAGGCTGACGCCAAAGAAAATCACTTCGCTGCGCATGCTGAAAAACGGACCGATTTCAAAACCTTCCTGCAGCCAGGTCGACGACGTCGAGCGGATGTCCGCCTTCCATACGAGCAGGATGAAATTGGTGAGGATCACGCCGATGCCGTAGGTGAGGATCAGCGAATTGATTTCGCGGTCCTTCTTGATGCGGCTGACGATCAGGTACACGCCCACGGACGTGAGGCTGACGATCACCAGCGCGATGGGAATGGCGAACATGGGACCGAGTCCCAGGCCTGATTCCACGCTGTAGGCGATGTAGGCTGCCAGCAGTACCAGCTCGCCGTGCGCCAGGTTGATCACTTTCATGGTGCCGAAGACCAGCGCCAGTCCCAGTGCGATCAGGGCGTAGGAGCCGCCCTGCAGCAAGCCCGAATACAGGGCTTGCAAGATTAATTCTGTCATGTCGTCATCCCGTCAGGCGGCCCTGGCGCATCTTGACAGATGCGCCAGGGCCGCCGTTCATCGGTGCGCGTCCATGCGGGCGCGCGCGTGTGCAGCGGGAGGCTGCCGTTTACCAGGGCAGGGCTGGATAGGCCAGCTTGCCCGTCGCGTGTTCCTTCGGCCAGACGATGACCACTTTCTTGTCCTGGTGCTGCGCCATGCGGTGCACGAAGTTCTGGTTGTCGCCATTGGCGGCAAACTGCACGCGGCCGATCAGGGTTTCGCGGTCCGTCTTGCGCATTTCCTCGGCCACGCCGCCTTTCTTGATGGTGCCCTTGTCGGCCGCGCGCGCGATCGCTTCGAACAGCAGCATCGATTGCACATAACCGAACTGGCCCAGGTAGTCCGGCTCCTTCTTGTACAACTGCTTGTAGGCGTCGCTGAAGGCCTTGCCGTCGGCTGTCTTGAATTCCGTGGGGAAGGGCAGCAGTGCCGTGCCGAACACGTTTGGCATCAGGTCGGGGAAATCGGCCGCCATTTTCGGCGTGGCCAGCGACCACACGCCCACCATGGCCTTGATCTTCGGTTTCAGCACGCGCGCGGCGCGGATGATGCCCACATAATCGTTTTCGTAGCCGACCATGGCCACGACTTCCGATTTATCCTGCAGCTTGATCTTGTTGATGATGGGCTTGAAGTCGGTAATGGCCGGGTCGAACGAGTGCGTTGTCACTTTCACGCCCTTGGCGGCCAGGGCTTTTTCCACGTCTTTCGCCAGGCCCGTGGTGGCGTCCTTGGTCGAATACACGATGGAGACGGACTTGGCGCCCACGTCCTGCAGCAATCCCAGCATGGCTTTTTCGTAGCCGGCCGTGTTATTGATGCGGAAAAAATTCTTGCGCCCGCTGGTCACCAGGCTGTCGTCCACGCCGCCCGAAGTGATGTAGACGAGGCCCAGTTTATTCGCCGTGTCCGAGGCGGGCGAGATATTGTTCGAGCCATAGCCGCCCGTGATCGCCACCACGCCCTGGCTGGCCAGCTTTTCCACGGCGGCGATGGCCTTGGCGGGCGCCGATTCGTCGTCGACGGTGATGATCTTGATCGTGTGCTTGCCGTTGGTCTTGTTGAATACCTCGGCCGCGACCATGATCCCTTCCTGCATGCCGGCGCCGACGCGCGCCAGGTTGCCCGTCAGCGGGATTTCCGCGCCGACCAGGAATTCGTCGGCGCTGGCGTTTGCCATCCAGGCGCTGGCAACCAGCGCTGCCATGGCGATGCGTGTGTAGGTGCGTTTCATCGTGTCTTCTCCGGTGATGTGGCTTGGTTTTATTGTCGGGTCTGGTACAGCAGGGTTAATTCACAGGGTATTCTGCGCCATTTGCCGCAGCTGCCCCTTTAAAATCTTGCCCGTGGCGGCGGCCGGCAGCGCTTCCATGACGATGATGACGGACGGGCACTTGTACGGCGACAGGGTCTGCGCCAGCCAGGCCTGCAATTGTGCCACGCTGGCGGGCTGGCGCGGGTCGAGTTCCACGTAGGCGATGACGTCCTCGTTGCCATCGGCGAGGGTGCGTCCCACCACGGCCGACTGCACCACGGAAGCGTGGGCATTCAGGGCCGTTTCCACTTCCAGCGGATACACATTGAAGCCGGAGCGGATGATCAGTTCCTTGGTGCGTCCCACGATGAACAGCGCGCCGTCGGGATCCTGGCGCGCCATGTCGCCCGTGTTCAGCCAACCGCCGTCGCGCATGGTGGCCGCCGTCATGGCCGGCTCGCGGTAATAGCCGGCCATGATGTTCGGCCCGCGTATCCACAGTTCTCCCGGCTCGCCCGGCGCCACATCCACGCCGGCCACGTCCACCACGCGCACTTCCACGCCGGGGATCGGCATGCCGACGGAATCGTCGCGGCGTGGCGTTTCCAGGCGCGTCTGGCTGATGGTGGGCGCGCTTTCCGTCATGCCGTAGCCATTGTGCAGCGCGGTGCCCAGCAGCTTTTCCACCTCGTGCTTGAGCGATGGCGCCAGCGGCGAGCCGCCCGCATACGCAAAGCGCAGCCGCGTGGGCAAAGGAGTTTCCGCGCCGCCCAGGGTTTGCAGCAGCTTGGCGTACATGGCCGGCACGCCCTGCAGGATGGTCAATTCATCGTCTTTCAGCGCGGCCAGCAAACCATCGACGGAAAAGCGCGGCACCAGATATAAGGCGGCGCCCGCATACAGGGTGCCCAGGGCTACCGAGGCCAGGCCGTACACGTGCGAAATCGGCAGCACGCCGTAGGCGCGGTCCGTGCACGTCAAGCCGCGCAAGGTGCTGGAGACGGCGGCGATGAACAGCAGGTTGCGGTGCGTGAGCATCACGCCTTTCGACTGCCCCGTCGTGCCCGTCGTGTAGATCAGCGCGGCCACCTGTTCGTTGCCGGGAACCGTGTCTTCCGCGATGGCAGCGTCGTTCAAGCCGCCCGCCAGCAGCTCGCCCATGCCATCGACGGTGACGGCGCTGGCCCCGCGCCGCGCCGCATGGACGGCCGCTTCCGGCGAGGCGCCGGCCAGGAACAGCACGCGCCGTGCGGAACTGTGCGTGGCGATGGTGTCGATCTCGCGCGCCGACAGGCGGGCATTGACGTTGACGATCCACGCGTCGATGCTGGCGGCCGCGAAGATCAGCGCCACCTGCAGCGCGCCATTTTCGCCTACCACCATCAGGCGGTCGCCGGCGCGCACGTCCAGCTGGCGCAGCAGCAGCGCCGCATGTTCCACACTGTGCTGCAGCTGCGCATAGGTCCAGCGGCGGCCACCTTCATGCAGCGCCGGCGCATCGGGCGCGCGCGCGGCCCAGTAGGCGGGGATGGCCGACAGGCGCGCCGGCAAGCCAGCCAGCAGGGCAGGGATGTCCATCGCGGCCGCCTTCACTTTTGCGCCGCCTTGATCATGTTGCGGGCGATGACGATTTGCTGGATCTGCGTCGTGCCTTCGTAGATGCGGAACAGGCGCACGTCGCGATAGAAGCGTTCGGCCGCGTATTCGCTGATGTAGCCGGCGCCGCCGTGGATCTGCACGGAGCGGTCGGCCACGCGGCCGCACATTTCGGAGGCGAACAGCTTGCAGCACGACGCTTCCGTCGAAATGTCTTCCTTGTTGTCGCGCCGGCGCGCCGCGTCGAGCACCATGCTGCGCGCCGCATAAATCTCGGCCTTGCTGTCGGCCAGCATGGCCTGGATCAGCTGGAATTCCGCGATGGGCTGGCCGAACTGCTGGCGCTCCATGGCGTAGGCAAGGGCGTCGGCCAGCATGCGTTCGGCCGCGCCCACGCAGACGGCGGCGATGTGCAGGCGTCCCTTGTCGAGCACTTTCATGGCGGTCTTGAAGCCCACGCCTTCCTTGCCGCCGATGATATTTGCGGCCGGGACACGGCAGTTTTCAAAGATCACGTCGCAGGTATGCGCGCCTTGCTGGCCCATCTTCTTGTCGGTCTTGCCCAAGGAAAGGCCCGGCGTATCCTTTTCCACGATGAAGGCGGAAATGGCCGAGGCACCGCGCTTGACGGGGTCCGTGCGCGCCATCACCGTGAAGATGCTCGCTTCGGGTGCGTTGGTGATATAGCGCTTGCTGCCGTTGAGGATATAGAAGTCGCCATCGCGCACGGCCGTCGTGCGCAGCGAGGCCGCGTCGGAACCGGAACCCGCTTCCGTCAGGGCGAAGGAGCCGATGATCTCGCCCGCCGCCAGCTTGGGCAGGTAGTATTGTTTTTGCGCTTCCGTGCCGTCGATGACGATGCCTTGCGAGCCGATGCCGTTGTTGGTGCCGATCAGCGAACGGAAGGCGGGCGAGGTACGGGCGATCTCGAAAGCGACGCGCACTTCTTCTTCCATGCTCAGTTCCAGGCCGCCGTACGCTTCCGGAATCGACAGGCCGAACAGGCCCAGTTCGCGCATCTGCGCCACGATGGCAGGCGGTATCGTATCTGTTTCAGCCACCAGCGCCTCGTTCGGCACCAGCACTTCGCGCACGAAACGGGCGATGCTGTCGAGCAGGATGTTCAGGGTTTCTTCGTCGCGTATCATCGGTTTCCTCGGCGCTTTGATTTGAGCTGTCGTTGAGAGGGGCGCGCAGTCTAACCGCGGCCCAGGTTTTTTTCCACTGTCTTGACGAGGGCCACCAGGCGCGGTCCCAGGTCCGATTCGAGTTTTTCACGCGACAGCAAAAAGGCGGGGCCGCCGCAATTGAAGGCCATCACCTGTTCGCCGTCGGCGCCCAGCATGGGTACGCCCACGGCATGCACGTCGTTCTGCCACTCGCCAGCCGAGATGCAAAAGCCCCGGTCCTGGTAATCCTTGAAGCCTTGTTCGATGCCGGCCTTGATACGGGGCCAGCGTTCCGTCTCGTGCACCCTGGCGTGGTCCATCAGGTAGTCGCGCTCGGCCTGCGGCAGGATGCACAGCAGGGCCTTGCCCATGGCCGTCGTCATCAGCGGAATGCGCGAACCGACATCGAGGCGCAAGGTGACGTTGGCGCTGCTGCGGCAGGTTTCCACGTAGACCATGCTGAGACGGTCGCGTGTGCCCAGCGAGACTGACGCCTGCGCGTGTTCCGCCAGTTCCTCCATCAGCGGGCGCGCCATCTTGCGTACGTCGAGATTCGACAGCATGCGGTAGCCGAGGGCCAGCACGCCGGCGCCCAGCTGGTACTTGCCCAGGCTGTCCGAATAATTGAGGTAACCGAGTTTGGTGAGGGTGTAGGTCAGGCGCGAAATGGTCGGTTTCGGGATGCCCGTGCGCTTGGCCATGTCCGCGTTCGACAGATAGACTTCGCCGGGGCGAAAGCAACGGAGCACTTCCAGTCCGCGTGCCAGCGCGTTGACGAACTGGCGGTCCTTGCCTTCCTCGTCATCGCCGAAGACGATGAGTTCCGGATCTGCTGCGGTCTGAATATTGGTCATATTTGCATTCATTTTCAGGCTCCCTGGAAACCAGTTTGCCTAGCCAAATTGTGCATGTCAACCGTTTTGTGAAACATTCGTTCGCACAGCGAAATGGTGCGGTGCATGAACGGTGCGGGAGAAATGTCTGAAAAATTGACTTGCGCAAGCGTTTCGGCGCTTGGCGCCTGAGCATCGCCAAACAAGACGATATACGGAGGAAGAAAACACCATGGCTAGTGGCGCCGCCGTGGAGCCATCCCCGGCGGCGGATTTTTTACATTGTCATTGCTTTCCTTATCGCCTGGCCAGCCACGTCGAACAATCCCCGCGCCGCTGGCGTCAAGCCCGCCATGTGCATAGCCGCATGGATCATGCCGTCCAGTTGCACGCAATCGGCCGCCACACCGCCGTCGCGCAGCCGCCGCGCATACGCGACGCCTTCGTCATGCAGCGGGTCGTGTTCGCATACGAGCACCGTCGCCGTCGGCAAGTCCTTGAGCGAAGCGGCCCGCAGCGGTGCCGCATAAGGCTGCATGCCATCTGCCGGTTTGTTCAGGTAGGTGGACCAGCAAAAACGCATGGCTTCCCGCGTCAGCGAAAAGCCTTCCGCGTGGCGCTGATACGAAGCTGTGTCGAAGGCGAAATCGAGGGCAGGGTACAGCAGCAACTGGTGCGCCAGCGCGGGACCGGCCTGGTCGCGCGCCATCAAGGCCGCTGCCGCCGCCAGGTTGCCGCCCGCGCTGTCGCCTCCCACGGCCAGCCGTTTCGCATCGATGCCCAGCGCCGCCGCATGCTCGGCGACCCAGCACAGCGCCCGGTAAAAGTCGTCGAGCGGAACGGGGAACTTGTGCTCGGGTGCCAGACGGTAGTCGACGGAAAAGATCACGCAGCCGGTGGCGTTGGCCAGCGCGCGGCACGGGTTGTCGTACAGGTCCAGCGAGCACAGACACCATCCACCGCCATGCGCAAAGACGATGGCCGGCAAGGGCTGGCCCGTGTCCGCACCGGCCGGCACATAGGCGCGCACGGTGAGCGCAGGCTCGCCGGGCAGCACGTAATCCTTGATGGCCGTGACGTCTTCCAATGGCCCGTGCAGCTGGCGCAGTCCCGTTTCCGTGGCCGCCCGCAGCGCTGCCAGCGAGGCGGGCGGCGGCGCATCCTTTGTTTCCTCCAGCCAGGCGGCGATCAGCGGATCGAGGCTCACGCCAGCTCTCCGGCCAGGAAGGGCAGCAGGTGGGCGATGAATGCTTCCGGCTGTTCTTCCATGATGAAGTGGCCGCATTCGGCGACGATGGCGCCTTGCAGATTGTCCGCCTTGCCCTGCATGGTCAGCAGGGGCGCGTCATTCGTCGCATGGTCGGCGCCGATGGCCAGCACGGGCATGGCCAGGCTGCGCTTGGCCCGCTCGAGGTTTTGCTTGATGGTTTCGGGGATGGCGCGGTAGTAGGCGAAACCGGCGCGCAGGGCGCCCGGCGTGGCGTAGGCATCCGCATACACGTCGACGGCCACCTTGTCGCGGCGGTACGACCAGCGGTCGAAAATGAAGCGGAGGTACTCGCGCTCCTTGCCCGCCGTGAGCATTTCCGGCAAGTCCAGCACCTGGTTGAACATGAAGTGCCACAGGAAGATGTTGTCGGACGGCGCGACAAAAATCGGCGGCGCGGGGGCCAGGCCGGGAATGACGGCTTCCGTCAGCGCCAGTTTCGTCACGGCCTGCGGGAAGTCGCTGGCCAGCGCATAGCCGACCCACATGCCGATGTCGTGGCCGACCACGTCGTACTGCGCATGGCCCAGGGCCAGCATGGCGCGGTGCAGGGTGGTCGCCACGGCGCCCGTGTCATAGCCGCCGGCCGGGCGGTCCGAATGACCGCTGCCCGGCGGATCGATGGCGATGGCCCGGTAGCCGCTGGCGGCCAGCGCCGCCATCACGTGGCGCCACGCATACCAGGTCTGCGGCCAGCCGGGGATCAGCAGCACGGGTTTGCCGTTGCCGGTACCCGCGATGACGCAATGGAGGCGCTGGCCGTCGATGCGGACGTAGTCGTGAATGAAGTCGTTCATAGGGTTTCCTTGATTAGTTGTGCCGGATGCCCAGCAGGGTATTGATCTGTTGCGCGCTGACGGGGGCGCCGGCGAAGTCGTCGAAGATCTTGTCGGTCACAGGAATGATGTGGGCGTTGATGAAGGCCACGCCTTCGCGCGCGCCCACCTCCTGGTCCTTCAGGCAGCACTCCCATTCCAGCGTGGCCCAGCCCGCGTAGTCGTTTTGCGCCATCTTCGAGAAGATCGCCTTGAAGTCGACCTGGCCATCGCCGAGCGAGCGGAAACGCCCGGCGCGGTTTTCCCACGACTGGTAGCCGCCGTAGATGCCTTGCCGACCCGTCGGATTGAACTCCGCATCCTTCACATGGAACATGCGGATGTGATCCTTGTAGATGTCGATGAATTCCAGGTAGTTCAGCTGCTGCAGCACGAAGTGGCTGGGGTCGAACAGCATCTTGCAGCGCGGGTGGCGTCCCACGCGCTCGTAGAACATCTCGAAGCTGATGCCGTCATGCAGGTCTTCGCTCGGGTGGATTTCGTAGCACAGGTTGACGCCCTGTTCCTCGCACACGTCGAGGATGGGCAGCCAGCGGCGCGCCAGTTCGTCGAAGGCCGTTTCGATCAGGCCGGGCGGGCGCTGCGGGAACGGGAACAGGTAGGGCCAGGCGAAGGAACCGGAAAACGTGCCCATGTCCGTGAGGCCCAGGCGTTTCGAGGCCATGGCCGCCAGCTTGACTTGCTCGATGGCCCACGCCGTGCGCGCTGCCGGCTGGCCATGCAGGTGTGCCGGCGCGAAGCTGTCGCACAGCGCGTCATAGGCCGGATGCACGGCCACCAGCTGGCCGAAGATGTGCGTCGTCAGTTCGCTGATGACGAGGCCATGGCCGGCCAGCATGGCGACCAGATCGTCGCAGTATTGCTGGCTGTGTGCGGCCTGCGCCACGTCGAACAGGCGCGCATCCCAGGCGGGAATCTGCAGGGCCTTGAAGCCCATGCCGGCCGCCCACTCGGCGATGGCGGGCAGGGTGTTGAAGGGCGCCGTGTCGGCGGCGAATTGGGCCAGGTGCAGGCTCGGTCCTTGAATGGTTTTCATATCGGCTCCTATTGTTTGTCGATTGACAAAGAATAGGCGAAATTTTTTGCGCGGTCAAGGCGGTCATGCAAAATAAATCGCGAATGCGCTGCGGGTGCCAGGCGTTATACTGGCCGCCAGTTCGCAAGCAGAGGATCAAAATGGCAGGAAGACCGAGGGAATTTGACCGCGCGCTGGCGCTGGCAAAAGCGCGCGACGCGTTCTGGATGCGCGGCTACGAGGGCGTGTCGATGGCCGACCTGGTGGCGGCGCTGGGCATCGCCTCGGCGCGCATCTATGCGGCGTTCGGCTCGAAGGAGCAGCTGTTCCGCGAAGCCGTGGAACTGTATGAAACGGGCGAGGGCGCGTTCGCCGTGCACGCGCTGGCCGCCAGCCTGAATGTACGCGACGCGGTGGCGCGCATGCTGGAAGAGGCTGTGCTGCTGTACACGCGCAGCGGCCAGCCGCAAGGCTGCATGGTGGTCACGGCCGCCACCAACACGAGCGCGGAAAACGCGGGCATCGCCGACTGGCTGGCGCAGCACCGCCGCGCGCGCACGCAAGCCGTCATCGAGCGCCTGCGCGCGGCGCAATTGGCGGGAGAATTGAAAGGGGAAGCGGACGTGCAGGCGCTGGGCGACTATTATGCGGCGCTGCTGCATGGCTTGTCGGTGCAGGCGCGCGACGGCATTCCCGCCGAGCGGCTGCTGGCGCTGATACGGCCGGCGATGGCGCCTTTGGTGCTGGAAATGAAAAACCAGGCTACCTAATCGATAGCCTTCAGGTTCAAGTCTTGACGTCGATCAGGCTGCCCAAGGCCTGGTCGGCTGCCTTGACGACATTCGCCGATAAATTAAAACCGGCCTTGTAGACGAGGTTATCCGTCAGTTCGGACGCGAGGCCCACGCCGTTTGGCCGGCTTTCGGCCGCCTTGGCCGCATTCGCATTGGCGCCGCTGACGCTTTCGCTGGCGGCCAGCTTGCGCCCTTCGATGGACAGGCTGACGCCCGTGCCGGCCGGGCTGCTTTCCTGGAATTCGGCCTTTTGCGGCTGGAAACCCGGCGTATTCGCATTGGCGATATTGTTGGCGGCCACATCCAGCGCGCGCTGGTTGGCGGTCAGCCCCGAGGTACCGGTGGTAAGGGCGGATATGGACATGGCAACTCCTTCAGTATGCGCCCAGTGTACTCCCGTCAACAGGAAAAGTGGTTGGTGCAAGGCAACAATTTTCCCCAGGTGGTTGCCGTAAAAAATATGTGCGTCACGTAATTTTTTTATATTGTTCTGTGGCATTTCACTGTCTAGACTGGCAGGGAAGTCATCCACGGAGTCCGCCATTTTTCACCTGTTTCGCCCCATTTTGCTGGGTTTGTTGCTCAGCCTGCCTTGTCTGCCACTGAAAGCCCAGCTTGTCCCTTCGCCGTTGCCGCTCGACGCACGCCTGAACGAGCAAGTCATCATGGTGCCGGCCGGCGACGGTTTGCGCGAGGTGCTGGAGACGACGGTGTTTCGTCCCGCCGGCCCCGGCCCGTTCCCCCTGCTGCTGATGAATCACGGCAAGCAGGCCGGCCCGGCCCGGCTGCAGCAGCGCGAGCGCTTTATCTATATGGCCACCGAATTCGTGCGCCGCGGCTATGCGGTGATGCTGCCCATGCGCGCCGGCTTTGCCCGTTCCACGGGCGCCTACCGCGATTTCGGCTGCGACATGCTGGGCAACGCGCAGGGCCAGGCGCGCGACATGCTGGCCGCGCTCGCGTATGCGCGCCGCCAGAGCTGGGTCGACCCGCAGCGCATCGTCGTCGCGGGCCAGTCGTACGGCGGCATGGCGGCGCTGGCGCTGGCCACCCGGGTGGTGCCCGGCGTGCGCGGCGTGCTCAATTTTTCCGGCGGCTTGCGCGTCGACATGCCCGGCTGCGATTGGCAAGGGGCGCTGGCGAAGACCTTCGCCACCCTGGGCGCCTATAACCATATTCCCAGCCTGTGGCTGTATGGCGCCAACGATTCCTACTTCGGGCCGGCCTTGGCGCAGCGGC
Organism: Janthinobacterium sp. BCJ23; assembly: GCF_059617945.1. Taxonomy (NCBI): domain Bacteria; kingdom Pseudomonadati; phylum Pseudomonadota; class Betaproteobacteria; order Burkholderiales; family Oxalobacteraceae; genus Janthinobacterium; species Janthinobacterium sp. BCJ23. The sequence goes on from NZ_JCAQAW010000004.1 coordinate 371,857, forward strand.
TGTTTCGCTCGTTCACGGGTTCCGGCGGCCAGGCGCAACTGGTCGCCTATGGCCCGTTCAAGCGCGACGCCCACCTGACCCTGGGCAGCCGTGACGGGGTGGCCGTGTGGCTGCCGGCCACCGAGCGCTTCCTGCAGAAAATCGGCATGCCGGTGCGCCAGGTCTACCGCGTGGCCGATGCGCCGTCGCCGCCCGCCACGCATTTCGCGCCGCAGGACGATATCGCCGCCGTGCCGTATCTGGAAGAGCAGGGCCGCGCGGGCTACCGCGACTTCCTCGAGAAAACCGCGCCGCGCGCCTTTGCCCTGTCGGCCAGCGGTGCCTGGGCCTGGGCCGAGGAGGGCGAAAGCCCCGACGTGCGCGCCCTCGCTTCGTGCCAGCGGCGCAGCAGCCTGCCGTGCCAGCTGTATTCGGTCGATGAAAGCGTCGTCTGGCCCGTCGACGGCGCCAGCGCGAGCGCCGCCGGCGGCGCGCAATAGGCTGCCGCGCACGATAGTTGTCGCCGAAACGGGGGATGGGCGAATATACTAGGGGAAAAGGGAGGCGTTGCGCTTCCCGTCCGCCCTTATCATCAGCGAGAATTCACCCCTATGGCGTCATCCCCAGAAAACCTCAGCATGGCCGTGTTTTGCGACTTCGAGAACGTCGCGCTTGGCGTGCGAGATGCAAATTACGAAAAATTCGATATCAAGCCCATCCTCGAACGCTTGCTGCTCAAGGGCAGCATCGTTGTCAAGAAGGCATATTGTGACTGGGACCGTTATAAAAGTTTCAAGGGCACCATGCACGAAGCGAACTTTGAGCTGATCGAAATTCCCCACGTGCGCCAGTCCGGCAAGAATTCGGCCGACATCCGCCTGGTGGTCGATGCGCTGGACCTGTGCTACACGAAGGCCCACGTCAACACCTTCGTCATCATCAGCGGCGATTCCGACTTTTCGCCGCTCGTGTCGAAACTGCGCGAAAACGCCAAGCAGGTGATCGGCGTGGGCGTCAAGCAGTCGACCTCCGACCTGCTGGTGGCGAACTGCGACGAATTCATTTTCTACGATGACCTGGTGCGCGAGAGCCGCCGCACGGCCGCCAAGCGTGATGCGCGCGAGACCCCGGCGGCCAAGCGTTCGCCCGACGAAGAAGTGCGCCGCAAGGAAAAATACGAGTCGCGCAAGACGGAAGCGATCGAGATGGCCGTTGCCACCTTCGACGCGCTGGTCTCGGAGCGCGGCGACAGCGGCAAGATCTGGGCCTCGATGCTGAAAGAAGCGATCAAGCGCCGCAAGCCGGACTTCAGCGAGTCGTACTACGGTTTCCGTACCTTCGGCAACCTGCTGGAAGAAGCGCAGACGCGCGGCTTGCTGGAATTTGGCCGCGATGAAAAATCGGGCGCCTATGTCTACCGCAGCAGCGGCCTGGTGCCTGTCGCTGCGCCCGTGAGCGGGGAAGTGGCCAGCGAAGCCATCGTCACCGGCGAGACCGGCGTGGCGGCGGAAGAGGGCAATCAGCGCGAAGGCGGCAGCCGCCGCGATTCGCGCCGCAATGGACGTGGCGGCCGCAAGCAGAACGAACAACGCCGCGGCGAGTCCGCGCCACAGGCCTTCGTGCCGGTGGCCGACGCCGAAGCAGTCGTCGAACAGTATGCGCCGGCGCCGCAGCCGGAGGTGCAGCACGAGGTAGCGGAAGCCGCCGCCGAGGTGGTGGCCGAAGAAGGCAACGCCAAGCGCGGTTCGCGCCGCAATGGCCGTGGCGGCCGCAAGAATGGCGATGGCGCCCGCGAAGCGCGCGCCGAAGTTGTCGAAGTCGCTGCTGTGGAAGCCATGCCTGAGCCGGTAGTTGAAGCGATCGTGGAAGCCGTCGCCGAAGCGAAGCCGAAGGCCAAGCCGCGCACGCCGGCCCGCAAGGCGGCAGCGGCGAAGAAGCCGGCCAAGAAGGCGGCTGATGTTGTGGAATCGGCTCCTGTCGTCGAAGCGGCACCGGTGGAAATCGCGCCTGTAGCGGAAGACAAGCCAGCCAAGGCGCCGCGCAAGACGCCAGCGCGCCGTCCGGCCCGCAAGAAGGCGGAAGAAGCTTGATTGACCGCTCCCAGCGGAAGGCTGGGGTCAGACGGGGACGCCGAGTCCCGGCGGGTCTGACCCCGGGTGTCTGCTGCGTCTTGGCAAAGCGGTATTAAGCCATGTACCACGGCGAACGCTTCAACAGCATCTCCCATACGGTGGGCGCCGCGCTGGCTGCCATCGGCGGCGTCATCCTGATCGTCGTGGCGGCCCGCACGGGCGATCCGTGGAAAATCGTCAGCTGCAGCGTGTATGCGGCCATGCTGCTGACCTTGTATCTGACGTCCACCCTGTACCACAGCGTGCGCGGCAAGGCCAAGGCCGTGCTGCAGCGGCTCGACCACTGCGCCATCTACCTGCTCATCGCGGGCACCTACACGCCATTCATGCTGGTGACCCTGCGCGGGCCTTGGGGCTGGTCGCTGTTCGGCGTCGTCTGGGGCCTGGCCCTGTTTGGCATCGTGCAGGAATATGTGTACGCGAAAGGCGCGCGCATCCTGTCGCTGGTCATTTACGTGGCCATGGGCTGGCTGATCGTCATCGGCATCAAGCCGCTGCTGGCGGCGCTCGAGTGGAACGGCTTCCTGTGGCTGGTGGCGGGCGGCCTGTGCTACACGGGCGGCATCGCTTTCTATGCCACCGACCACAAGCTGCGCCATGGCCACGGCATCTGGCACCTGTTCGTGCTGGCCGGCAGTAGCTGCCATTTTGTCGCCATTTTGTTCTACGTTGCCTGACGTTGTTGCCTGCCCTCACTGTTGCCATGGTTCCATTATAATGGCGCGATATGTGAAACGCAGGCAATAATAAGGCAACAATGGATATCAATTCGGACGACCTGAAAATCTTCGTCACCGTCATCGACAGCGGCACCCTGAGCGCGGCCGCCGTGCACCTGGGGCAAACCACGTCGGGCGTCAGCCGCGCCCTGTCGCGGCTGGAAGACAAGCTGGCCACCTCGCTGCTGACCCGCACGACGCGGCGCATGGAGCTGACGGAAGAAGGGCAGCTATTCCTGGACAAGGCGCGCGCCATTCTCGCCTCGATGGAAGACGTGGAGGAATCGATCCGCATCCGCCGCCAGAAGCCGGCCGGGCGCCTGTCCGTCGATGCCGCTTCACCCTTCATGCTCCATTGCGTGGTGCCGCACGTGGCCGAATTTCGCGCCATGTACCCGGACATCCGCCTGGAACTGACCAGCAACGACCAGATCGCCGACCTGCTCGAACACCGCACCGATATCGCCATCCGCATCGGCGCCCTGGTCGATTCGACCCTGCATGCGCGCGCCTTGACGGCCAGCCCGCTGCACGTGCTGGCCACGCCCGCCTACCTGGCGCGCCATGGCGAACCGGCTACGCCGGAAGCGCTGTCCGGCCACGCGCTGCTGGGCTTTGCCCAGTATGACCTGGGCAACAACTGGCCGCTGCGCCACGAAGCGGGCAACAGCCTGCAGATCGTGCCCGCGCTGGCCGCCTCCAGCGGCGAAACCCTGCGCCAGCTGGCCCTGCACGACCAGGGCATCGTCTGCCTGTCCGACTTCATGACGAAGGACGACATCGCGGCCGGCCGCCTGGTGAAAGTGCTGCAGCCGTTCTATACGGGCTACCGCCAGCAGATCCACGCCGTCTACTACCGCAACACGCAGCTGGCGCAGCGCATCAGCTGCTTCCTCGAATTCCTGCAGCACAAGCTGTAAGGCCCGCGCCATATGTTCAAGTCAGGACGCCGCTGTCCTGCACCGCCGTATGCAGCAGCGCTTCCACTTCGTGCGCGGGCAGCGGGTGGCTGAAGTAATAGCCCTGCGCCTCGTCGCAGCCATGGCGGCGCAGGTAATCGAGCTGTTCGGCCGTTTCCACCCCTTCGGCCACCACGCGCAGTTTCAGGTTGTGCGCCAGCGCGATGATGGAGACGACGATGGCCGCGTCGTCCGCGTCGCGCGCCACGTCGCCGACGAAACTGCGGTCGATCTTCAGCACGTCGATGGGGAAGGTGCGCAGGTAGGCGAAGCTGGAATAGCCGGTGCCGAAGTCGTCGATCGACAGCTGCACCCCCAGCGCCTTCATGTCGTGCAGCTGGCTGACGGCCAGCGCCACGTCGTGCATGAACAGGCTTTCCGTCAGTTCCAGCTCCAGGCAGGCGGGCGGCAAGCCCGTTTCCAGCAGCACTTCGGCGATCGATGCCACCAGGTTAGGCTCGTTGAACTGGCGCGCCGACAGGTTCACGGCCAGGCGCAAGGTATCGAGTCCCGCCGCATGCCAGCGTTTCACCTGCGCGCACGCTTCGCGCATGACCCAGGCGCCGATCGGCACGATCAGGCCCGTGTCTTCCGCCAGCGCGATGAAGCGCTGCGGCGCCACCATGCCCAGATCCGGATGCTGCCAGCGCAGCAGCGCTTCCACGCCGACGATGCGCCCGCTGGCCAGGTCCACCTGCGGCTGGTAGTGCAGCACGAACTGTTCGCGTTCGAGCGCGTTGCGTAGCGCTGTCTCGATGCGCAGGCGCTCCAGGGTGGCCTGGTTCATGGCCGTCGTATAGAACTTGATGTTGTTGCGGCCCTGTTTCTTGGCGCAGTACATGGCGATGTCGGCCTGCTCGATCAGGTTTTGCGTCTCGCCATTTAGGGTCACGTCGCCGGGCGCGTCGTAGCGCGACATGTCGTAGACGGCCACGCCGATGCTGCAGGTGACGAAGAATTCCTTGCCATCCAATAGTACGGGCTGGGCCACGGCATCCATCACGCGCTGCACGATGGCGCTGCTGAGCACTTCGTCCGCCTGTTCGCACAGGATGGCGACGAATTCGTCGCCCGACAGGCGCGCCACCGTATCGCTTTCGCGCAGGCTGGCCTGCAGGCGCGTGGCGATGGTTTTCAGCAGCAGGTCGCCAGCCTTGTGACCGAGGCTGTCGTTGACGAACTTGAAGCGGTCGAGGTCGATCAACAGTACCCACAATGCGCGGTTCTTGCGGCGCGACAGGGCCATCGCCTGCGCCAGGCGGTCGCGCAGCAGGGCGCGGTTGGGCAAGCCCGTCAGCACGTCGTGGTGGGCGATGTGCTGGATTTGCTGCTCGGCCAGCTTGCGTTCCGTGATTTCGGAACCCGTGCCCCGGTAGCCGCGGAATTCACCGAGTTCGTTGAACAGCGGTTCGCCATTGATGCTGAACCAGCGCAGCTGGCCATCGCGGTCGTGCATCGCATATTCGAGGTTGGAGAAGGGCAGGTGCGCTTCCAGGTTGGCGATATGCTGCTTGCCCCAGCGCGAATTGCGCATCTCCGGATTGTTTTCCCAGCGCGTCATGCCGATGAAGCGTTCCAGCGGCATGTTCGACTTGTCCGTGAAACCGCTGGTGATGTGGGTAAAGCAGAAGTTGGCATCCTGTTCCCAGTACCAGTCCGAGGACAGGGCCAGCAGGCGGCGGAAGCGCTTCTCGCTTTCCTGCAGGGCGCGCTCCGTGCGCTGGCGCGCCCGCACGTCGGCGCTGAGCAGCTCGTTGCTGCGCTTGAGGTCGGCCGTGCGTTGCTCCACCAGCAACTGTACGCGGCGCGAGCGCTGCGTCAGCGATTGCACGAAGGCGGCCGTCAGCAAGCTGAACAGCAAGCCCGTGATCACGGTGAATAATGAGCCCAGATGGTCGGCCAGGAAGGGGCGCGGATGGGCCACCACGCGCACATGCCAGGGCCGGCCGGCGGAAGTAAAGGCCCGGTCATAATGGTCGTGGTAGGCAAAGTGCAGCCAGCGCGGCAAGGATTCCCAGGCGCCGCCAGCTTCGTTGGCGGGCGCCTGGCCATGCCGGAAGATCAATTGGCGCGGGTCGGCGCCGGCGTCCGCGTAGACGCTCAGTTCGAGCTGCGGGTCGCCCAGCAGGTCGGCGCCGGCGAGGATTTTCTGCACCAGCTCCCCGGCCAGGATGACGGCCGCCGTATCGCCTATCAGCGCCGCGCGCCGCTGCTGCACCGTCTGCAGGGGCGCGCCGTGGCGGTACACGGGATGCACCATGACGAAACCTTGCCGTGGTCCCTGCGCCAGGGCCAGCAAGCCGGTGGCGGTGGTCTGGCCGCTGATGATCGCCTGTTCCAGCGCGCGCGCCAGCACGCCGTTCGGGCTGACGTTCAGGCCGAAGGCGGGGCCGTTGCCCTGCAAGGGTTCGAGGTAGTCCACCACCAGGTAGCTGGCGCGCGTCGTCGCGGGCACGACGACGCCGTCGCGCATTTCCGTCATGGCGTAGTCGGGCACGATGCGCCGCAGCTCCGCTTCGAATGCGGCGCGCTGCGCATGCGGCACGATGCGGTGGAAATTGAAGGCCTGGATGAACGGGTGGCGCCGCAGCAGCGGTGTGGTGAAGTCATGGAACTGTTCACGAGTGACGGGCACGACGGCGGCAAACAGCTGGTTCGTCGTGGTCAGCACCTCGACCGCATCGTCGAGTCCCTGCTCGATGGCGGCCACCCTGGCGCCGGCGCGCTGCTGCAGGCTCAGGCTCATCTTGTCGTATTCGAGCTGGCTGATGGCGGCGAACAGCACGGCCGTCACGCTGACGCCGCAGGCAAAGGTCAGCGCGGCCGCGGCGGAAATCGACAATGGCAGGCGGCCACGCAGCATGGTTTTTCCTATCTCACTTCATGGTCACTTGGGTTCCGCAGCGCCTGCCGGCCCCACGCAGGCCGTAGTTTGTCATAAACCACATCCGGCATGCTGATTTTGCACCAAAACACTGCAAATAAGCAACAATATCTCTGGCCGGGGAAGATGACTTTCAGTCGCTGCCCGCGCCGGACTGGCGGCGCAAACGCCACAATTGCCATGCCGGCAGAAAGCGGTTCAGGAACGCCAGGCCGGCCATCCGGCGCCAGCGCACCAGGCGCACCACGCGCACGGCGCGGCCGCCGGCGCCCGGGTCCTGCCCGGGCTTGGCGGCGAAGACGATGCGGTTATTGCCGGCGATGCCATCGAAGTGGCACACGGCGCCGCGGAAGGTGAGCATCAGCCGCGCCAGCATGGCGGGGTAGTGCTCGTCATAGCTGAACAGGTTGGCCACCAGCACGCCGCCGGGCAGCAGGGCGCGCAGGCAGTCCGCGTAGAAGCGAGCGCTGCCGAGGGCGGGGGGCAAGCCCGTTTCGTCGTAGCCGTCGAGCAGCAGCACGTCCGCGCAGCCCGGATGCTGGCGGATGTAGCTGACGGCATCCGTCTCGATGATGCGCAGGCGCGCATCGTCGGGCGGCAGCATGAACTGCTCGCGCAGGGCGATCACGTCGGCGCGCAATTCCAGCACCGTGATGCGCGTATCGGGCAGGTGGCGGTGGCAGAATTTCAGCAGCGAACCGCCGCCCAGTCCCACCATCAGGATGTGCCGCGGGCGCGGCACGAACAGCGTAAAGCACATCATCGCGCGCGCATAGCGCAGCAGCAGATGGTCGGGGCGCGACAGCAGCATTTCGCTCTGGATCATGCCGGGCTGGAATTCCAGGCGGCGCCGGTCGCCACAGGTATGCACCTGCGGGGCAAGTGGGGTGGTGCTTCTGTTTTCCGGCATGGGACGACTTCGCTGAGTAGGCTGGGGGAGATGCTTTGTTGCATTCAGAGAAATCTGATAAGCTCCCGTGAGCATACCCGATTAATCCGCGCCGAGCATGCGTATATGTACGGCGCGCGGCGGCACGGCCGCGCAGTCGGGCACCATGGAGACAAGCATGTTTTTGGATCACCCCATCATTACGGCGACGAACAGTTTCACGGAGCCTGACCGCATCGAGCGGCTGACGCGCGTGTATGGTTACGCGGCGGCGCTGGCCGACCAGGCCGCCAATGTCGGATTCATTGAAAAAGTGGCGCAGATCCACGACCACAAGGGCACCCTGATCGTGTTCTGGCACGAGGCGCCCAGCGAAGTGGAAAAGCAGTATTTCGTGCAGGCGTGGTCCAGCAAGATCGGCGACGGCAGCACCAATGTCGAACACGAAATCTGACCTGGCGCGCCGCGCCTGCGCATCGATCGCGTAGCCCATGGATATCAAGACCCTGGTACTGGCCCTGGCGCTCGGCAACCTGAGCCTGTGCGCGGCCCTGTTCTTCTTCGAGTACGAGCGCAAGAAGTCGCTCAGCATGTCCACTTGGGCGGTGGCCAAGCAATGCCAGGCCGTGGCCTGGTGTCTGCTGTATTTCCGCGGCGTGCTGCCCGATTTCCTCTCCATCCTGCTTGGCAACAGCCTGCTGTTTGCCGGCATGGCGCTCGATGCGGGCGCGCTGTGGCAGGCGGCCGGGCGCAGCGGCTGGCGCCGCACCGTTCTGCCGGCGCTGGGCCTGTCGGTGGGATTGTTTGCCGCCTGCTACCTGTTCGACGTGGCGCCGCTGCTGCGCAGCGCCGGCGGTTCGCTGATCGTGGCCGGCTTCTTCCTCTCCGGCGTGGCCGCCCTGTGCCTGAAGTGGCGCGAGGCGAGCATGCTGCGCCGCTTCCTCGTCGTCAGCATGGGCATCCTGTCGCTGCTGATCGCCGCGCGCGGTGTGCTGGCCGCCGCCGTCCCCGGTTTTGACGCGGAGCTGATGCAGCTGGCCGGCTTCGGCGCCCTGTACCTGATGATGCTGACGAACGCCTTCGGCTATCTGCTGCTGTCGCGTGAAAAACTGGGCGGCGAGCTGGCGCGTCTGGAAGTGCTCGATGCGGCCACGGGCGTGCCGAACCGGCGCGGTTTTTACCAGGCGCTGGCGCCATGGATGGCGCTGGCGCGCCGGCCCGGTTTGCCGACGGCGCTGGTGGTGCTCAATATCGACCACTTCAAACGAGTCAACGACAGCTATGGCCATCCCGTCGGCGATGCTGTGCTGAAAACCATCGTCGACACCTGCCGCCAGCAGTTGCGCGACAGCGACCTGATGGGCCGCCTGGGCGGCGCCGAATTCGCCATCCAGCTGCCGCGCACGACCCTGGTCGATGCGCTGATGGTGGCCGAGCGGATCCGCGCCGCTGTCGAAGCGCTGCCCGTCAAGACGGAGCGCGCCGTGCTGCAGCTGACGGCCAGCCTGGGCGTGACCACCATCCGCGCGGAAGACAGCACCGTCAGCCTGTTCAAGCGGGCCGACGAGGCGCTGCAATCGGCCAAGCAGGCGGGCCGCAACCGCGTCGTCGAGGCGCAGGGCGCCAGCACCCTGGACGTATAAATAAATCAGCTTATTTCTTGTGCGAGCCCAGCCAGCTCGGTTCCTTGCCGCATTCCTTGGGCAGGAACAGGGCATCGAGGCCCGGATCGCAGCGCCGGTCGGGCACTTTCATCGGCTCGACGGTCAGCCATTCGCTCTTGGGCAGTATCTTTTCTTCGCGTGGCGCCACGGGCGGCGCGGGCGGCAGGCTGTCTTGCCAGCGTGACTCTGACGCTGTTGCCGGCGCGGCCGCAGTGGCCCAGTCCGCGTCAACTTGCGCGGCGTCCGCTGGCGGCGTGTCCGCGTGCGCGGCGGCGCACAGCAAGCTGCCCGCGAAGAAGAACATGCGCATGGCTGTGCTGTTTAGGGAAATCATGGTTGGTCCTTGGTCGGTGCCGCGAAGGCGGATCCTGCATTATGACGGCAGCCGGAAGCAAAAAGACAAGGAAATTGCAACGGCATGTTACCAAAGGGACTATAGTTGCTGGTAGCAAGCACGTGCGCCACGGCAAGGTGATTGAACGGTGAGCCAGGCGTGGAGCGCCTTCACCGGAACATGTGCATTCCCTAACTTTCATTTAAGCTAGGCAAGTTATGCTGTGGCATGCACGCCAGGCTGCCCTTGTTGTCCTTTGCTGTCCGCACCGCAGTTCCCCTTTTTTACTCTTGCCAGGCCCATAATGAAAATGCTTAAATCCCTGCCTGTATGGCCGCTTGCCGCCCCGATTGCCGGCTGGCTGTTCCTGTTCGGTTCCACCTTCAATGTCGGCGGCGCCTACCAGATCCTGCTGGTCGCTGGCCTGATCGGCAGCGTGCTGGCCGCCGTGTACCACGCGGAAGTGGTGGCGCACCGCATCGGCGAACCGTACGGTACCCTGGTGCTGGCACTGGCCGTGACCCTGATCGAGGTGGCGCTGATCGTCTCGCTGATGCTGGCAGGCGGACCGGAAACGACGGGCCTGGCGCGCGACACCGTGTTTGCCGCCATCATGATCATCCTGAACGGCATCGTCGGCATCTGCCTGCTGCTGGGCGCCGGGCGCCACCGTGAGCAGACCTTCGGCCTGCTGGGCGTGAGCGCTTCGCTGGCCACCCTGGCGGCCATCGCCGTTCTGACCCTGGTGCTGCCGAACTACACGTCGAGCGCCGCCGGCCCCTTCTACAATTCCAGCCAGCTGATCTTCATCGCCGTCATTTCCCTCGTCCTGTACGGCACCTTCGTGCTGGTGCAGACGGTGCGCCACCGCGATTACTTCCTGCCCAAGGAGGCCGTCGGTGATGAAGAGGTGCATGCGGCGCCGCCCACGCCAACAGTCGCCTGGGTCAGCGCCGGTGCGCTGCTGGTGTGTCTGGGCGCCGTGGTGCTGCTGGCCAAGTCGCTGGCGCCCGCGCTGGAGACGGCGATTGCCGCCATGGGCGCGCCGAAAACCCTGGTCGGTATCGTCATCGCCGCCATCGTGCTGCTGCCAGAAGGCCTGGCCGCCGTGCGCGCCGCGCGTGCCAACCGCCTGCAAACGAGTCTGAACCTGGCGCTCGGCTCCGCACTGGCCAGCATCGGCCTGACGATACCGGCTGTTGTCGTGGTGTCGCTGGCCACGGGCCTGACGATCACCCTGGGTCTCGATATCAAGTCGACGGTGCTGCTGCTGCTGTCGCTGATGGTGGCCACCCTGTCGCTGGGCACGGGCCGCACCACGGTCATGCAGGGCACCGTGCACCTGGTGATTTTCGCGGTATATTTATTTACCACCATCGTGCCGTAAGCTGCCGCACGGCTGCCGTTTTGTCACAATCCTGTCACGCCGCTGTCATACGATGGGGGTAGTGTGGTAGGATTTTTAAATCGTTTAAATGATTTATATAGTTTAGCAACTGAGTTTGCCAACTTTTTCAGTTGGCACAGCAATGACAAGACAAGAGGCCAGTATGTATGCAGCGGTGGACCTGGGGTCCAACAGTTTTCGTTTACACGTCGGCAAGCATGATGGCGACACGATCCGCGTGGTCAAGAGCGTGCGCGATCCGATACGCCTGGCCGCCGGCCTGGATGCCAATGGCGACCTGACCGAGGCGGCCATGCAGGGCGCACTGGCCTGCCTGCAGCGCTTTCGCGCCATCCTCGCGGGCTTCGAGCTCGATGCCGTGCGCGTGGTGGCCACATCGGCCATGCGCGTGGCGCGCAACGGCGCCGTCTTCCTGCCGCTGGCCGAGCAAGCCATCGGCTACCCGATCGAGATCATCTCGGGCGAGGAAGAGGGGCGCTTGATCTACATGGGCGTGGCCAATGCGCTGGCCATACCCGGCGAACGCCGGCTGGTGATGGATATCGGCGGCGGCTCGACCGAACTGATACTGGGGCGCGGCAACGATATCGAGCGGGTCGAGTCGTTCAGCCTGGGCACCGTCAAGCAAAGCCTGTCGTTCTTCATCGGCGGGCGCATCGACGCGCCGTCGTTCGAGGCGGCCATCCTGTCGGCGCGCAGCCATTTCGAGGATGCGGCACCGCCATACCATCCGCAGCACTGGAAGACGGCCTATGGTTCTTCCGGTACCATCCGCACGATCGCCGACATCATCGCCCGCAACAAGCTCGGTGACGGCTTGCTCACGAGCGCCAGCCTCGACGCGCTGGCGCGCCGCTTCATCGAACTCGGTCACACGAGCCGCATCGACATGCCCGGCTTGCGGCCCGACCGCGCCAGCACCATCGTCGGCGGCCTGGCGATCTTGATTGGCCTGTTCCGTGAACTGGCCATTCCCGCCATGACGCCGATCGAGGCGGGTTTGCGCATGGGCGTGATGTGGGATCTGTACCTGCGTTCGACCAAGCGCGACCGTCGCGAACAGTCGGTGCAGGGCTGCATGGAGAAATTCCATATCGACCAGCAGCGCGCCGGCCGGGTGGCCGAGCAGGCGCTGGCCATGTATGCGCAGCTCAAGCCCACGTCCGACGCGCTGGTGAAATGCCTGCGCTGGAGCAGCCTGCTGCATGAAGTGGGCCTGGCCGTGTCGCAGACGGGCTACCACAAGCACGCCTCCTACATCGTGGAAAACGCGGACTTGCCCGGTTTTACCACGCGCGAGCAGAAGACTATGAGCCGGCTGATCCTGGCGCAGAAGGGCAACTTGCGCAAGATCGGCGAAGTGCTGTCCGACCCCGATTTCGCCAAGGCCGTGCTGGCGCTGCGCCTGTCGATTTTGCTCATGCATGCGCGCATCGAAGCCGATTTCAGCGAACTGCGCCTGCGCATGAAGAACCGCATCGAGCTCGATATCAAGCGCGGCTGGGTGGCGCACCATCCGACTGTGTCGTTCTGGATCGAGAAGGAGCAGGAATTCTGGGACGAGGTGGGGGTCGATTTCACCATCCGCGCCAGCGCGTAGTGGATCATTGGGTCATGCCATGCGCATGACTTGATGTGCAGCAAGCAAGATTTTTAAAAACAGTATATATTGTTTATATTATTTACTAGATTGGAAAATCCATGACCAAAACCGTCCCAGCGAAAAAGCCCGACAGCGCGCCCGTATCGATGTTCCCTACCAGCGCCTCGATCAATGCGGCAGCGGCCAAGGCCGCACCGGCCGCCAAGCCTGCAGTGAAGCCTGCAGCCAAGCCGGTGGCAAAAGCCGCCGTCAAGCCAGTGGCCGCCAAACCGGCCGCAGCGAAGCCGGCAGCAGCGAAGCCAGTAGCAGCGAAGCCTGCCGCCGCCAAGCCTGCCGCTGCCAAGGCGCCAGCCGCCAAGCCGGCGGCCAAGGCCGTCGTCGCCAAACCAGCCGCCAAGGCGGCAGTGAAAGCCGTTGCCAAGCCAGCGGCCAAAGTCGCTGCGAAACCCGCCGCCAAGCCGGCAGCGAAAGCCGCCGTCAAACCGGTAGCCAAACTAGCCGCCAAGCCTGCGCCAGCGAAAAAAGCGCCGGCGGCCAAGGTCGTCGCCGTCAAGGAAAAAGCCCGCAAGCCGAAACTCGTGCGCGACAGCTTCACCATGCCGGAGGCGGAATACGAAGTCCTGGGCCAGGTGAAGAAAGCCTGCCTGAAGGCCGGTTTCGAGATCAAGAAAAGCGAATTGCTGCGCATCGGCGTAGCGCTGATCAGCCAGATCGACCTGGCCACCCTGCAAAACGTGCTGGCCGGCTTGCCGCAGCTGAAAACGGGCCGTCCGAAGAAGGATTGATGGCGCGGGCAGGGGCCGCCCCCTGCTTGGCCGTTCTGGTTTACCATGGGGCCTGTGAAAGTTCCCCCATGGTTGCCATGTCAGAAGATACAGAGATCGAACGCGCCGGCTTCGTCGAGCGCGCCATCGTCCGCCACCAGGCGGGCGTTGCTACCCCCGCCATCGACCACGTCGCCGAGGAAATCCCCGTCGCGCTGGTCTTCAATGGCATTTCCCACGTCGTCATGATGGCCACGCCGCGCGACCTGGAAGCGTTTGCCTACGGCTTCGCGCTGACGGAAGGCGTGGTCGTTTCCGCCGATGCCATCTTCGATTGCGAAGTATTTTTGCGTCCCGACTCCGCCGAAGTGGCCTTGCGCATCGCCCAGGAAGATTTCGTGCGCCTGAAGGACCGGCGCCGCCAGCTGACGGGCCGCACGGGCTGCGGCGTGTGCGGCATCGACAGCATCGACATGCTTGACTTGCAACCGGCGCCGCTGCCGCCATCCCTGATCCGCGTCGACCTGCCGGCCGCACTGGCGCGTGCCTCCGCCGGCTTGCGCGAGCACCAGACGCTGATGCGGGAAACGGGCGGCGTGCACGCGGCCGCGTGGTGCACGCCCGATGGCGATATCGTGCACGTGTTCGAGGATGTCGGCCGCCACAACGGCCTCGATAAACTGATCGGCCATCTCGCGCTGCACGGTATCGACATGCGGCGCGGCTTCGTCTTCCTGTCCAGCCGCGGCAGCTACGAGCTGGCGCGCAAGGCGGCGCGCATGCAGATTCCGCTGCTGGCGACGATTTCCGCCCCCAGTTCGCTGGCCATTTCCATCGCCACGCAGGCAGGCATGAAGCTGGCGGGTTTCTGCCGCCAGGATGCCTACGTCGATTACACGCCCGGCGTCACCTTGTAGTTTCCGCTGCGTTCCAGCAGCACGGGCACGGACTTCGACGTGGGCGTGCCGGCGCCGTCGGCCGTGCTGGCCAGCGGCACCAGCGCGTTCGTCTCCGGGTAATATGCGCCCAGGCAGCCGCGCGGGATGTCGTAGGCGACGAGACGGAAGCCATCGGCGCGGCGCGCCACGCCATCGTCCCAGGCGCCGATCAAGTCCACCATGTCGCCATCGGCAAAACCCAGCATGGCGATATCGTCCGCATTGGCGAAGACCACCTTGCGCGTGCCGTACACGCCCCGGTAGCGGTCATCCATGCCGTAGATGGTGGTGTTGTACTGGTCGTGCGAGCGTGTGCTCATCAAGACCATCAGGCGCTCGCCGTGGCGCGCTCTAGCACGGTGCAACGGCGTATCGAGGTCCAGCGGGGCGACGAGGAAGCTGGCCTTGCCGCTGGCCGTCTTCCACACGCGCTCGCGCGACGCCACCGTCAGATGAAAGCCGCCCGGCTGCGCCACCCTGGCGTTGTAGTCGTAAAAATCGTCAAACACCTTTTCGATGTCGTCGCGGATGCGCGCATAGTCGGCCGCATACGCGCGCCAGTTCACCAGGACGCTCCCCACCGTCGCTTCAGCCATGCCGGCCACGATGGCCACTTCCGAGCGCAGCTGCGGCGCAGCGGGCGCATTGCGGCCGTACGAGATATGCACCATGCTCATCGAATCTTCCACCGTCACGCCCTGCGCCACACCGCCTTGCACGTCGATTTCCGTGCGCCCCAGGGTGGGCAGCAGCAGCGCTTCCTTGCCGATGACCAGGTGGCTGCGATTGAGCTTGGTGGCCACCTGCACCGTCAGCGCGCACTGGCGCAGGGCGGCAAAGGTCAGCGGCGTGTCGGGCGTGGCGGCGGCGAAATTGCCGCCCAGCGCAATGAATACCTTGACGTCGCCGCGCTGCATGGCTGCGATGGTGGCCACCACGTCGTGGCCATGCGCGCGCGGCGGCGCGAATCCATACACCTGGCCCAGGCGGTCGAGGAAGGCCGCCGTCGGCTTTTCCTCGATGCCCACCGTGCGGTCGCCCTGCACGTTCGAGTGGCCGCGCACGGGGCATAGCCCGGCACCCGGCTTGCCGATCTGCCCGCGCAGCATCATCAGGTTCGACAGCATGCGGATGGCCGCCACGCTGTGCTTGTGCTGCGTCAGGCCCATGCCCCAGGTGGCGATGATGCGCTGGCCTTTGATGAAGATGTCCGTCAATGCCTCGATCTGCGCGCGCGCCACGCCCGATTCTGCCACGAGCAGTTGCCAATTCTCTGCGCGCAGGTCGTCGCGGAAAGCGTCGAAGCCGCTGCAGTGTTCAGCAATGAAAGCGTGGTCGATGACGGCGGGCCTGCCTGCCGCCTGCGCCGCATCGTCATGCTCGACGACCCGCTTGGCGATGGCCTTGATCAGGGCGAAGTCGCCGCCCAGCGTCGGTTGGACGAACAGGCCGGCCAGGCGCGTGCTGCCCAGGGTCGCCATTTCCAGCGCGCTTTGCGGGTCCATGAAGCGCTGCAAGCCCCGTTCGCGCAGGGGATTGATGGAGACGATGCTGCCGCCGCGGCGCGCGCAATCGCGCAGTTCGCCCAGCATGCGCGGGTGGTTGGTGGCGGGATTCTGGCCGAAGATGAGGATGGTGTCGGCCAGTTCGAAGTCGGCCAGGGTCACCGTGCCCTTGCCGATGCCCACGGTGGCTGGCAAGCCGCGGCTGGTCGCCTCGTGGCACATGTTGGAGCAGTCGGGGAAGTTATTCGTGCCGTACAGGCGCGCCATCAGCTGGTACAGAAAGGCGGCTTCGTTGCTGGCGCGCCCCGACGTGTAGAACGCGGCCTGGTCCGGGTCGGGCAGGGCGCGCAGGTGGCGGCCCACGAGGGCAAAGGCGTCTTCCCAGGAAATCGGCACATAGCGGTCGCTGGCGGCGTCGTACACCATCGGGTCGGTCAGGCGGCCGTGCTGTTCGAGCGCGTAGTCCGATTGCTCCAGCAGCTGCGTGACGGTATGGCTGGCGAACAGCTCGGGGCCGGCGCGGCGGCTGGTCGCTTCGGCGGCGACGGCCTTGGCGCCGTTTTCGCAAAAGGCAAACGTGGAAGCGTGGTTGCGGTCGGGCCAGGCGCAGCCGGGGCAATCGAAGCCGTCCGGCTGGTTTTGCGCCAGCAGCGCCTTCAGATTTTCGGGCGCGACCCGCTCCTGGCGCAGGCTGATGGTCACGTGTTTCAGGGCGTCCCAGCCGGCGGCCGGCTTGGTGTAGGGCGTGATGTGCGGTGCGTCCTGGTCTTTCATGGGCTCTTTCGGCTGGGCGAGTGTGGTAATTATGCACGATCCCCGAATGACATTGACTTGCGTCACGGAAATGACATTCGGCTGTCATTTTCCTGACATATTAGGCAAGTACGCTGGAGTCGTCTTGATCACAGGGATGAAACCATGCAAAACATAATCGCATCAAACGAAGCCAAGGCCCGTCCGGTCCAACTGGTGCTGAGCCAGGCCACGACAGCGTCGGAATTGCGCGAAGTGCAGCGTTTGCGTTACAAGGTGTTTATCGAGACCATGGGGCTGACGTCGCTGGCGAACGCCGATGGCCTCGACAGCGATGAATTCGACGCGCACTGCGATCACCTGATCGTGCGCGACGCCGATACCCTGAAAGTGGTGGGCACCTACCGCGTGCTGAGCGCGGCCAAGGCGGCCAAGATCGGCCGGCTGTATTCGGAAAACGAGTTCGACCTGAGCCGCTTGAAGAACCTGCGCGGACGCATGGTCGAAGCGGGCCGCGCCTGCATCCACCCGAAATACCGGGGCGGCAGCGTGATCATGCTGCTGTGGTCGGGCCTGGCCGAGTACATGCGCCGCGAGCGCTGCGACTACCTGGTCGGCTGCGCCAGCATCAGCCTGGCCGATGGCGGCCATAACGCCGTCGCCGTGTACCAGGCGCTGGCCGAAAAGCACATGGCCCCAAGCGAATACCGCGTCACGCCGCACCTGCCTTTCCCCATCCACCAGGTGGAAGCGGCGCACAAGCCGCAAGTGCCGCCGCTGATCAAGGGCTATCTGCGTTCGGGTGCCTGGATTTGCGGCGAAC
This sequence comes from Janthinobacterium sp. BCJ23, assembly GCF_059617945.1. Classification (NCBI taxonomy): domain Bacteria; kingdom Pseudomonadati; phylum Pseudomonadota; class Betaproteobacteria; order Burkholderiales; family Oxalobacteraceae; genus Janthinobacterium; species Janthinobacterium sp. BCJ23. The sequence goes on from NZ_JCAQAW010000004.1 coordinate 389,211, forward strand.
CGGCATGGGATCCTGATTTCGAAAGCGCCGACATGTTCATGATGATGCCGCTGGCGAATCTGGACGAACGCTATGCGCGCCACTACGGGGTGGTACCTGGCTGATAGCGGGGAATGATGCCTGCAGCTGGCCGGCCAGCGCCTGCACGGCGCTGCGCAAGGCGGTGTCCGGGCTGTCGGACGGCAGCAGTTCGAGCAGGAAGCGCAGCGGCGCCGTGATCGTTTCGGGTTCGCCGATGCTGCCGTGGCGCCGCACGGCGTCGTGGTACAGGGCCAGGAAAGCGGCGCGCGCGGGCGCGTCGAAAGGCTGGCCGTCCGGCACCTGCCACAGGGCCGCCAGCAGTGCGGCGCGCACGGGGGCGCCGGCGTCGATGGCGCGGTGTTCATCCGCGTGGCGCTGGCGCGCGTAGGCGATGGCGTCGTGCAGCAAGTCGCCCAGCTGCGGATCGAGCGCGCGCCAGGCGCCGCCGTCGCCATGGGCTTTCAGCAGCAGGGCACCGGCCAGCACCTGGAAAATCAGGTCGCAGTCGGCTACGCCGCTGCGCCGCCGCGCTTCTTCCAGCGCGGCCAGGCAGGCATCCGTCATGGCGCGCAGGGCCGGCGCGCCCGAGTTTCCTTCGCGGCAGGCCAGGCGCGCCTGCAAGGCCCAGTAGCGTCCCAGCAGGGCCAGGCGCTGTGCCGTGGGCGCCAGCGCCACCAGCAGGTCGATATGCTGTTTCCCATCCTGCAGCAACCGGCGTCCCTGCGCCATATCGGGTACGGCCGGCACCTCGATGCCGGCGCCCGCATCGAGGCCGCACAGGGCCGCGCCCTGGCGTATCTCCAGTTCCGCCCAGTGCGCCAGCGCGCGCAAGCCCACCTTGCCGTCGGCCGCGCTGTGCGCCGCCCGGTAGTGTTCGATGGCGCGCAAGGTGTTCTCCAGCCCACCGAGGCCGGCGCGCGTGGCGGCCATGTTTTCGCGGATGTCGGCGCAGCCGAAGAAGCGCGCGCGCACGGCTTCCTCGATGCTGCCCAGCTTTTCCTCGATGGCCGCGCGGCGCCCAGGATCGGCGCCGGCCAGGCGTGCGTGCAGGGTTTCCAGGTCGGCCAGCAAATGGCCGTGGTAGTGGTAGTCGGGCGCTTGCCAGGGCCGGCTCTGGGTGTTCGGAAAGCGGTAGCGGTCGTCGCCATACGCCTGGTAGGCGCCCCAGGTGTTCGAGGCGGGGAACTGCAGGTATGCCGCTTCGCGCGCCAGGCGCACGGCATCGCCGAAATATTCGCCGCTCAGCATGGCGTGATAGAAGCTGTGCGCGAAGATGCTGGCCGCCTGGTCGTCGATGCGCCAGCCGGCCGCGATCACGGCCTGCGAACCCATTTCAATGAATGCCGTGGCCAGGCTGGCGGCCAGTTTCGACCACGGCGCGATGGCGTCCGGGCGCATGTCGCCCAGGTGGCAGCAATTGATGAAGACGAATTGCGGCACGCGTTTGAGTTTGCCCACCTGCGCCGCCGTCAGCCGCGTCTTCGGTCCCAGCACCAGGCCCGTATGGGCGATGCCGGGACCGGCCACTTCGCCATGGCCGGCCAGGTGGATGGCGAAATAGCGCTCGTCGAACAGGTGCACGAGCACGCGCTGGGCCTGCGGGCGCAGCAGCTCGCGCACCTGGTAGCCGTACGTGCCGAACATGTGCGCCACGTCCTGCGCCTCGGCCTGCGCGGCGGGCAGTTCGGGCAGGCCGGAATCGGTGTCGCCGATCACCAGCACGCTGTTGCTGGGCGGGCTGACGGCGGGCGGCTGCTCGCGCAGGCTGGCCAGTTGGCGCACCATGCCGATGCGCGTCGACAGCGGGCTTTCCTCGCTGCCCGCCTCGTCGCGCATAAGTTCCCACGGATAGATGGCGGCGCTCTGGTCGACGGCCAGGATCAGGCCACGCATTTCGGGGATGGCCGCCTTCAGGCCATTGGGCAGCATCAGTTCGTACAGCGCGCGCGACAGGCCCGGCTGGTCGGTGGTGTTGTCGGTGGCGTCCATGATCAGGCCATCGACGGCCTGCCGCTGGTTCGGTTCCTCGTCGACGCTGTTGTGGGCGCGGTCCGTCAGCACGGTGAAGCGCAGGGCGCCGGAGAGGTCGGCGGCGACGATCTGCACGCGGCGCCAGCCATTGTCGCCGCTCAGGCTGGGCAGGATGCGCCGGTAGCCGCCGGGGCTGTGGCGGATGCGCCGCTCGAACGTGAAGCTGCCCTGGTAGCGCGCTTCGGCCATGATCTGTTCGATGGCCACGGCGGCGGCGATGGCGCGCGCCTCGGACTGTTCATAGATGGCGATGTGGCCGATGCGGCACGCCATGCCCGCGTCTTCGAGGCGCCGGTTGGCGCTGCGCGCGCCGTCGATCAGGGCCCGCGCGCACAGGGCGATGCTCAAGCCGCCATAGCCGGAACCGGACAACAGGCTGGCCACGCGCAAGCCGTGCTCGCCCATCGGCGGCGCGGCCACGTGGCCGGCGGCGCGCACCTGCAGGCAGACGCACGCGTATTCGAGCAGGCCGCCGGCAAAGGCGCGCGCCAGTTCGCCCGGCGTCAGTTCGCCCAGCGCGCCCAGGCCAATGACGATGGCGCCGCCGGGCCGGCGCGCCGCATCGGGCTGCAGCACCACGAGGGCGGAGTCGGGGCGCTGCGGAAAGCGGCCCAGCGCGTGGATTTCCTGCAGCTTGCCCGCCAGCAGGCGGTCGAGAAAACTCATGCTGCCGCGCAGCGATTCGGACGCGTAGCAGCCGCTCATGACGGGCGCGTCGGCCGAGGCCATGCTGCCGTGGATGACGGATAGGCTCAACTGCGGCGCGCGGCTTTCCGGCGCGCTGGCCGGGCCGGCGGCGCCGATGGCCGCGTCGAGCAATTCCTGCGGCTGCGGGTACAGCGGCGTCGCCTCGGGCACGTAGGGATGGAAGCGGGGCGGGGCGCCGCCGGGCGCGTGCGGCGGGTGGCGGGGCAGGGCTGCGGCCTGGCCGCTGTCGAGCAGCTGCGCGATGGCCGGGTAGTAGTCTTTTTGCAGCAGCAGGTCGCCATGCGCCACGGGCAGGTAGCAGGCGGCCACGCCGTCGGGCACCGCGCCTTGCCAGGCCGTGCGGCCATCGCCGTCGGGCGACCAGGCCGTCTCGATGCCGCCGTCGCGCAGGCGCAGCGCCACCGGCGTGTCGGCGCAGCCGGCCAGGTAGCTGCAAAGGCGGGCGTCGAGCGGGGCCGCTTCCAGCAAGGCGACGGTGGCGCGCGCCGCAGCCAGCGCTTGGGCCTCGGGCGCCTGCCAGCCGCCGGGCAGGTTCGCTTGCGCGTCGCCGGCGGCCAGCTGCGCCCATGTATTGGCGTCGAAATAATCGACACCGCCGGCCGCCTGCGGCCACGGCAGCATGTCCAGCACGCCGGGAAAGGCGCGCACGAAGCCGAGAAACTGGCGCCGCGTGTGCTTCCAGCCGATCCAGCAGGCCAGCATCTGCACCAGCCGGTCGCGCCCCAGCAGCACTTGCACCATCGCCTGCGTGCCGCGGTTGGCCGTGCCCACCTGCAGCAATCGGCTGCCGGGCAGGGCGCCGAAGCGCTGCCAGCGGTCTTTCAGGGCCAGGCGCGCCACCAGCCCGCCCATGCCGTGGGCGACGATGCGCAGCGGTTGGCCGCGCTGTTCCGCGTCGCGCATGGCGTCGTCGAGCACGGGCAGGAAGGCGCGGCACGACTCCTGCAGCGACAATCGCCAGTCATAGGTAAAAGGCCGCACTTCCTGGTTTTGCGCGAGAAAGCGGGCAAACGGTTCATAGCAGGACTCGATCCAGCCGGCGCTGACGATGTGCGGCTGGCCCACGGCCAGGCGTTCGATGCGCCCTTCGACGAGATTGACGGGGTCGAACCAGATGCGGTTGCTGCCCACTTGCAGGTGGCTGCCCATGATGTCGGGCAGCAGCAGCGCGATGGGCGCGTGCGCGCGCCGTTTCGGCACTTCGCCGCCGCGCGCCAGCGGGCCGTGCTCGATGCCGGGCAACGGCTGGTAGGCTGCCTCGTCGCCGGTGAGCACCTGCACGGCGGCCTGGCTGGACGGCGCGCGCTCGAAGTAGTTCATGTGGTGCGTGTGCGGCCCGCGCAGCAGCAGTTGCCGCACCGGCGTGCTGCGCGTGGCGCCGCCGGCCATCGAGGCGCAATTGACCACCAGGTCGTTCTGCCCGCCGTACAGCTGGTCGCCGAGGCAGTCGCCCAGCCAGCCCAGCAAACCATCGCCGCTGCAGGCGCCGGCCAGCACGTGCAGCGGACTGGCCACGCGCACGTCGGGCGCGTTGAGCAGCGCCACCAGCGGCGAATCGGGCATCATCGCTTCCAGGCCGGGCAGGATGCGCGCGTCGCAGCGCTGCCGCACCACGGCCAGCAGGAAGGCCATGGCGCCATCGGGAACGCCGCCATGCAGCAGCAGGTTAAACATCACGCTGGCCCAGCGGTCGAGGCGGCCCGACATCAGGGTGGTGCCGCGCGCAGGACACGCCACGCGCACGAAGCGGGCGATGCGGATGGCGCGCGTCTTCAGTTCCACGCTGAGTGCGCGCAGGCGCGCCGCATCTTCGTCGTAGCCACCGCGTCCGCCCAGCCGCGCCTGCGCCGTGAAGTGTTCGATATCGTGGCTGTTGAACGCTTCGCCGCCCACGGTGTTTTCGCTCAACCGCTCCAGGCCGTCGCCGGCCAGGTCGACGGCGCCGCGGCTGTCGATGCGCTGCGCGCGCGCCAGCAATTCGCCGACCAGGCCGCCGCGCGAATGGGCCAGCAGGTGCAGCACGGCGCCGTGCGGCAGCTGGCGCACGAGGGCCAGCGCATTCTCGATGGGGCTGTCGCTGAGGCTGCGGTGCTCATAGCCGTAGATGCGGTTGCCGTACTGCGCCGCCAGTTGCGGCGCCAGGCCGTTGCGCCACAGGCCGCCAAAGCTGCGCTGGGTCGACGAGGCTGTGCCGTGCAACAGCAGCAGCACGGGTTCCGGCCCGGCGGGCAGGCTGGCGACGGCCGTCATGCTACCCGCCTCGATGCCGCAGCGGTACAGGCCCAGGCGCTGTTCCAGCTGGCGGTCCTGGAAGGCGCCCGCCGCCGCCAGCGCCGTCATGGCGGCGGCGCCGCAGCGGTACACGCGCACGGCCCGCAGCATCCAGGCGCCCAGGCCGTCGCGGCTGGCGCCGGGTGGCTGGCGCGCCGCCTGCGGGCGCAGGGCCAGCCCCACTACGATGCTGGCGGGCGCACCGTCGCGCGCCACTGTGGCCGGACCCAGGTAGCGTGGCAGGTCGAGGCTGCCCGCCAGCAGCGAACTGCCGTCGCACAGCAGCAGTTGCACGACGTCGGACGGGCCGATATCGAGCACGGTGCGGCAGCTGCCGATGCCGCGCGCGCTGGACAGCACATGGGTTTCGGCGTGCCAGCCGGGCGCGGCGGGGCAGTCGCCGGCGCTGGCGAGGGGATCGCGCGTGAGCGTCAGGCGCAGCACGGACGGCGCAAGGGGATCGCTGGACATGCGGTTGGGATCGCTGGTTAAAAGCTGACCTTGATGCCTGCTGGGACTATGCGTGTTGTGTCAGATCAAGTTTGCGTGGAAATGCAGGGGAGAAGCTGGAGGGGACTTGCCGGAGCGGGAGGGCAGAGAAACGGTCAGCATGGTTTGGGCTGGGTCTCTTCGCTATCGTGCTCGGATGTTGTGCGGTGAGCGAACTACGCGAATTGTATGGCAAAAGTTCATGGCGCCGGGAACCTGGGTGCCTGGCATGGCATTACAACAGCGGGTGCTTCAATGGACTGGCGTGGCGGACAGTTCCTTCAGTTCGCGGATGGTGATGTCCGATTTTTCATGCATGCGCAATAAAATCGTTGCACCGACCGACAGTTTTCCGTGCCGAATCTTGCTGATGATGGGAGGCTGAACTTCCAGGACACGGCACAGTTCCGCATCATTTTTCAAGTTCAACTTCTCGATCAAGGTATCGAGCAGCTTGTTGGGCACAAAACTCGATGGTTCGAGCGCACGCGCCCGGTTCATCGCTTCAATCATTTCCAGCTTCTTTTGCCGAACGTTCATTTACTCCTCCTTCAGGTTATGCAAGGGACGAGACCACTTTATATGGTCCCGGCTATAGTTCGTCATCGCAGTACGGCTGTCTGGGTGACGTGACAACATTCGCGTTACAACATTGATAACCAGGCAAGTGTTTTAAATAATACTACGATAACAAAACTTGTGACAGATGGTCAGTTAAATTAACTGATTGTTTGATCAATTTGGTTGACGATTGTTGTATTTTGTAATCCGCTTTTCGTCAGGATCATGGTCCGGTCCGCCATTTCGGCGGCGGCCAGCGAATGCGTGACCATGATCGCGCAACTGCCGTTGGCCTTGATTTCGGCGCGCAGCAATTGCAGGATGCTGTGCGCCGTGTCCGGGTCGAGGTTGCCGGTGGGCTCGTCGGCCAGCACCAGCGCCGGCTTGTGGACGAGCGCGCGGGCGATGGCCACGCGCTGCATTTCGCCGCCCGATAATTGCTGCGGGAAGTCGCCGCCGCGTCCGCCCAGGCCGACGGCCTCGAGCATGCTGGCGGCACGCTCCTGGGGCAGTCCGTTGAGCAGCAGCGGCAGGGCCACGTTTTGCAGCAGGGTCAGGTGCGGCAAGACGTGGAACGCCTGGAAGATAAAGCCCATGCGGGCGCGACGCAGCCGGGTCGCGGCGGCGTCATCGAGGCTGGACATGGCAATGCCGTCCACCAGGATAGGGTGCGCTTCGGCACCCGCGTCGGGCGTATCGAGGCCGGCGATCAGGTTCAGCAGTGTCGACTTGCCCACGCCAGAGTCGCCCATGATGGCGATGAATTCCCCGGCCTTGAAGCGGCAGGAAATGTTGGCCAGCACGGGACGGGCATTGGCATAGGACTTCGACAGATGGCGCAATTCGAGCATGGTGTTAACGGTTACCGTAAAGGGAGGCACGCGGGGGAGAGGGGGGCCTGGGAACTGCAATGGCGCGCGGATTGTTTGGCCGGCAATGTGTAGTATACGACAGGCTTATGCTTTTTGCTTGGTAATACCAATTTTTCTGTGCGCAGCCTGTTTGACCTTAAGTTACCTGCCGCACGGCTGGCTTGTGCGGATTCCGTTATGATGGAAAAAAGTCATCGGCAAGGCGCCTGCAAACCGCTATGGCAGGGGCGGCGCGCCCGTTGGCTGACCGTGCAAGCCCTTCGTGAACCTAATATTGACGACGCCAGCCCATGACCATGCCACTTGCGCAACAGCAGTCCAATTTGTATCCCGCCAGCAACGCAGAAGCGGCCAGCGCCACTCCTGCCACGATAGCCGAGATCAGCAGCGGCCTGCTGGCGCGCGATGCCTGGACCTCGCCCAAATACCTGTACGACGCGCTCGGTTCGAAACTGTTCGAAGCCATCTGCGCCTTGCCTGAGTACTATCCGACGCGCACGGAAGCGGCCATCTTCGCCCGTCACGGCGCCGAGATCGCGCACGCCGTGGGGCCGGGCAGCACCCTGATCGACTTGGGCGCGGGCAATTGCGCCAAGGCCGCCAGCCTGTTTCCGCTGCTGCATCCGGCCCAGTACGTGGCCGTGGATATTTCCTACGATTTCCTCAGTGAATCGCTGAGCCGGCTGCAGCAGCGCTTTCCGCACATCGAGATGACGGGTCTGGGCCTGGATTTCTCCAGCCGCCTGGACTTGCCCGACAGCGTGCGCGACGCGCGGCGCCTGTTCTTCTACCCCGGCTCGTCGATCGGCAATTTTGCGCCTGAGCAAGCGACCGCCTTTTTGCGCCGCCTGCGCGCGAATGCGGACGGCGATGGCGGCCTGCTGATCGGCGTCGACCTGATCAAGGACGACGCCATCCTCGACGCCGCCTATGACGATGCGCTGGGCGTCACGGCTGCCTTCAACCTGAACATGCTGCGCCACGTGAACGGCCTGATCGGCGCCGACTTCGACGTGCGCGCGTGGCAGCACCACGGCTTTTTCAACGCCGACGAGCGCCGCGTCGAAATGCACCTGGAAGCGCGCAGCGAGCAGCTTGTCCATTGGAAAGGCGGCCAGCGGCGTTTCGCGAAAGGCGAGCGTATCCATACGGAAGACAGCTACAAATACACGCGCGCCAGCTTCGTCGGCTTGCTGGAGCAGGCCGGGTTTTCCACTGTGCAAGTCTGGACGGACCCGCAGCAGTGGTTTGCCGTGATTTACGCACGCGTGATCAGGGACTAAGAAAAAGATGCTGATCGATCACTACAACAAGGTGCGCCAGCACTCGCTGCTGCTGGCCGAACCGCTGTCCGACGAGGATTGCGGTGCCCAGTCGATGCCGGACGCCAGTCCCGTGAAATGGCATCTCGCGCATACGACCTGGTTTTTCGAAACGTTTATTCTGGAAAGCATGGAAGCGGCGTTCGCGCCCTTTCACCCGGCCTTCCGCGTGCTGTTCAACTCGTATTACAACGGCGTGGGCGAGAAGCACCCGCGCGCCCAGCGGGGCTTGCTGACGCGCCCCGGCATGGCACAGGTGCGCGCTTACCGCGCCAACGTCGATGCGCGCATCGCGCGCCTGCTGGCGGGCGAACTGGCGCGCGAGGAGCGCGAACGGCTGACCATGCTGCTGGCGCTGGGCCTCGAGCATGAGCAGCAGCACCAGGAGTTGCTGTTGACGGACGTCAAGCACCTGCTCGCGCAGAGCGCCCTGTTTCCCGCTTACCTTGACACTGCGCCTGCGCCGGCGCAAGAACACGTGCAGCCGACGGCCTGGCTGGCGTTCGACGGCGGCCTGGCGCAGATAGGCCATGCGGGCGATGGCTTTTGTTTCGACAATGAATTGCCGCGCCACCCGCAATACGTGGCGCCGTTCGAACTGGCCAGCGCGCTGGTGACGAATGGCGAATATCTCGCCTTCATCGAGGCGGGCGGCTACCGCACGGCGCATTTGTGGCTGGCCGAAGGCTGGGACTGGGTACGCAGCCAGCAGCTCGAGTGTCTGCTGTACTGGCAGCGCGATGATGCCGGACACTGGCAGGAATTCACCTTGTTCGGCTTGCGCCCGCTCGACCTGCAGGCGCCGGCCACGCATCTGTCCCTGTTCGAGGCGGATGCCTATGCGCACTGGGCTGGCGCGCGCCTGCCGACGGAAGCGGAGTGGGAGCTGGCGGCGCAAGGCACCGCCGTGGAAGTTGGCCAGCTGCATCCAGCGGCGGGCGCGCCGGGAACGGGATTGCGGCAGATGTTCGGCCACTGCTGGCAGTGGACCAGCAGCAGCTACGCGCCGTATCCGGGCTACCGCACGGCGCCCGGGGCGCTCGGTGAATACAACGGCAAGTTCATGCTGAACCAGTATGTGCTGCGCGGCTCGTCCTGCGCCACGCCGGCCGGCCATGCGCGTGCCAGCTACCGCAATTTCTTCCCGGCCGGCGCGCGCTGGCAATTTTCCGGCATCCGCCTGGCACGCCAGGTGGAGTAATCGGCTTAGTGCAAGCGCGGGACGGCAGGTGGCGGCGCTTTGCCTCCGGCGTTCTGTTCCAGCTTGAACTGGCTGACGAGGGTTTCCAGTTCGCCCGCCTGTTCATGCATGGCCGCCGCCGCCGCGGCCGCTTCCTCGACGAGGGCCGCGTTTTGCTGCGTCGTCTGGTCCATCTGCATGATGGCGGCATTGATCTGCTCGATGCCTTCGCTTTGCTCGTGGTTGGCGACGCTGATTTCACCGACGATGGCGCTGACCCGGCCCACGCTGGCCACCACTTCATCCATCGTGGCGCCCGCCTGGCTGACCAGCTGCGCGCCCTGGCCAACCCGGTCGACGGAGTCGGCGATCAGTTCCTTGATTTCCTTGGCCGCCGCGGCCGAGCGTTGTGCCAGGTTGCGCACTTCGGAGGCTACCACGGCAAAGCCGCGTCCTTGCTCGCCGGCACGCGCTGCCTCGACTGCCGCATTCAGGGCGAGGATATTCGTCTGGAAAGCGATGCCGTCAATGACGGCGATGATGTCGACGATCTTGCGCGACGATGCATTGATGGCGTCCATGGTGCCGACCACTTCCGCCATGGCCGAGCCGCCGCGCTGGGCGATGGCCGACGCCGAGCGGGCCAGGCTGTCGGCCTGGCGCGCATTGTCGCTGTTGCTGCGCACGGTGCCCGTCAGTTCGATCATCGACGAGGCTGTCTCTTCCAGCGCGCTGGCCTGCGCTTCCGTGCGGGCCGACAGGTCGGCATTGCCGCTGGCGATCTGGCTCGACGCGACGGCAATGGTGCCCGTGCCGCCGCGCACTTGCCCCACCAGGGTGGCCAGGTTGGTGTTCATGTCGCGCAGCGCTTGCAGCAGCTGGCCCGCTTCATCCTTGCCGTCGGCCACAATCTTGCTGCTCAAGTCGCCTCCGGCCACCGCTTGCGCCACGCGCAGGGCGTAGGCGATCGGCGTGGTGATCGAGCGCGTCACCCGCCAGGCAAAGAGCACGCCCAGCAGCAGGGCGGCCGTGCCCAGGCTGGCCATCAGCACATTGGCTGCGGAAATATTCTGCTGGATTTGCTGGCCGCCATGCACGACGACGCCGCGCTGGATTTCATTCAGGCGGTTCACGGTCTTTTGCAACTGGTTCAGGGCGGGCAGGGTGTCGTCGCGCACGTGCGTGGCCGCTTCCGCGCGCTGTCCCGCCACCAGCAGCTTGTCGGCCTGGCTGAACGAGACGACATAGGCCTTGCGCTGCTGCTTCAGCGTGGCCAGCAGTTCCTTGCCTTCAGGCAGCACGATCAGGCGGTCGAGGATGGTCAGCGCATCGGTGATGGTGGCCTTGTTGGCGTCGATTTCGCCGTGGATGGCGTTGGCGCGGGCCGGATCTTCATGGATGAACAGTTCCAGCACCAGTGCCGCATTCGAACGCGTGGTGCTGCGGATGGTGGCGATGGCGTCGGCCTTGGCCCAGTCTTTCTCGATGATGGCTTCGCTGAGCGCGCCGATCTTGTCCAGCCGGAAAAGGCCCGTGCCCACCAGCACTGCCATCAGCAGCAGCACCACGCCAAAACCGGCGCCCAGGCGCACACCTATCTTCATATCCGTCAATTTCATACTGATTCCCTCGGTAGCTAGTGATCTGTCTCCGGTGGTCTTGTTATGAAATGATTATACGGCTGGCGATACCTGATTTGCACTACTAATTGCCTTATAGAAATGAAAAAGCGGCACGGCGATCAAGCCGTACCGCTTTTTCTCCCTATGAGCGATGCTTGATCCGTGTTCAGGCGGCGCTGGCAGCCACGTCGGCCGCTGTTGTTTTTTCGGCGTCCGTCTGCTTGATGCGGCGGTTCACGGCCGACAAGACGGCCTTGAACGAGGCGGTGACGATATTGCTGTCGATGGCGGCGCCGAACAGGGTAGGGCCGTTATCGAGGCGCAATTCCACATAGCAAGCCGCTTGCGCATTGGCGCCGGAGCCGATCGAGTGCTCATGGTAATCCATCAGCTTGATGTCGAGACCGAGCGCGTTGACGAAGGCATCGATGGGGCCGTTGCCGCCGCCTTGCAGGGCCAGCGGCGTCTGGCGGTGCGACAGGCTGATGTCGATCTGCACGGACTCATCGCTGCTCGTGTCTTCCACCATGCGGTGCGAAGCGTAGGAGTACGGCGCCGTCTGCTCCAGGTATTCCTGCTGGAAGATTTCATGGATATCCTGCGCGGCGATTTCGCGGCCTGTGGCGTCGGCCACCGCTTGCACGGCGCGCGAGAATTCGATCTGCAGGCGGCGCGGCAAGACCAGGCCGTATTCCTGTTCCAGCAAGTACGCCATGCCGCCCTTGCCGGACTGGCTGTTGACGCGGATCACGGCGTCGTAGCTGCGGCCCAGGTCGGCCGGGTCGATCGGCAAGTACGGCACTTCCCAGATGCTGTCCGGTTGTTGCTTGGCGAAACCTTTCTTGATCGCATCCTGGTGCGAGCCGGAGAAGGCCGTAAATACCAGGTCGCCCGCATACGGGTGGCGCGGGTGGACGGGCAACTGGTTGCACTCTTCCACGCATTTGCGCACGCTGTCGATGTCGGAGAAATCGAGGCCCGGGTGCACGCCTTGCGTGTACAAGTTCATCGCCAACGTCACCAGGTCGACGTTGCCCGTGCGCTCGCCATTGCCAAACAAGCAGCCTTCCACGCGGTCGGCGCCCGCCATCACGGCCAGCTCGGCCGACGCGACGGCCGTGCCGCGGTCGTTATGCGGGTGTACGCTGATGATGATGGAATCGCGGCGCGCCAGCTTGCGCGACATCCATTCGATCTGGTCCGCATACACGTTGGGCGTGCTGCATTCCACCGTCGATGGCAGGTTGATGATCATCTTGTTGGCGGGCGTCGGCTTCCAGATGGCGCTGACGGCGTCGCAGATATGCTTGGAGAAATCGAGTTCCGTGGTCGAGAACGATTCCGGCGTGTATTCAAAGCCCCATTCCGTTTGCGGATGCTGGGCCACCAGCTGTTTGACGAGGGTGGTGCCGGTGGTGGCGATATTCGTGATCTCTTCGCGCGACATGCCGAACACGACCTTGCGGAACACGGGCGCCACGGAGTTGTACAGGTGGACGATGGCGCGCTTGGCGCCGACGACGGATTCCACCGTGCGGCGTATCAATTCTTCACGCGACTGTGTCAGCACGATGATGGTGACGTCGTCCGGGATGCGGCCTTCATCGACGAGCTTGCGTACAAAATCGAAATCCGTCTGCGATGCCGATGGGAAACCCACTTCGATTTCCTTCAAGCCGATGGCGATCAGCATCTCGAAGAACCGCAGCTTCTTTTCCGCGCTCATCGGCTCGATCAGCGACTGGTTGCCGTCACGCAAGTCGGTGCTCATCCAGATCGGCGGTTTGCTGATGATCTGGTTCGGCCATTGACGGTCGGTCAATTTAACTGGAGGAAAGGCGCGGTATTTGGAAGCTGGGTTTTGCAACATCATGATCGGGTACTCCTGAAAATAGGGGGAAATCAATGGTTGTGGCGCAAGCTTGCCGGGCGGCCACGAGACACTAGGCCAGGCAAGCGATCGGTAGCGGTAGCAGAGCGGCTGCGATGCCAGCAGGGGCGGTCGCAGTGGGGATTACGTGTACGAATGGGGATGGTGCAAACATCATCAAACCTTCCAGGGTTTTTGAAACACGCCGGCGTGTGGCCAGGCGAAGCAAAGCGGCAAACTTATGCGCGTGCTAGGTGTAGTCGCGATAGCGACAGCAGGGAAGGGGATGGATGTTTGAAGGAGGACATGCACTCAATGTAAGGGAAGTCGGGCCGGGCTGTCAAGCGTTTCCGTGCTACATGTAAAGCACATGCGCTGCCTCGTCGGGCATTTCCTGCGTCATGCGCGCCAGGATGCGCGCCAGGATGCGCTGCAGGATGGCCGCATCGTGGGGCAGGCGTGCAGCAAAGGCTGTCCACCCGCGCAGCTCGATCTGTTGCGGCATGTCCACCAGGCCCGTGACGGCATCCCAGAACGCATCCCAGTTCATGCCATAGAAGGAAGGGAACGCCAGCGCGGTAGCCAGGGCCGCATGCAGCTGGCGCGGCGAGTTGATCTCGCTCAAGTCGATTGTCACGAGGGCTTGTCGATTCATACTATTTCCTTGAGCAAGTTCCGCAGGTCCGTTTCGGCAAAATGGACTGGACGCCGCTACGGCGCCGATTTTTGGCAGCGTGCGGAAAATTGCATGGTGGCACTGTTTTCAAAAGGGGAATTGAACTCGCCCTTTACCTGCGTCAAGTTGCCAGTAAAGCGCATGGTCAGCGGGCCGCTGGCCGGCCCTGCGTCGTATGTGCAAGACAGGCTGTCGCCGCTTTGCCGGCAGCCGTAAAAGTTGCCTGCTTTGCCGCGCCCGTCAACCAGGTGGGTGCCTTGCGCGCCGTGCTGGTCGGGGGCGTCGAAGCTGAGCTCAATCGTGTGCTCCTCCTGATCATTGGGTATCTGCAGCTTCCCCGTACATGTAAAGCCCACCATTTTTGTCGCGATGGGAGTGGCGTTGGCGCAGGCCGCACCCAGCAGGGCGGCAACGAGCAAGCATGGAGGAGCGATGAGGCGGAACTGGTCTGTTTTCATGAGTCGCCAAATGGAGGTGGGGAGGTGGTAAACCAGGCGCCAGTCTAGCAGCCGCAGGGGTGCGCACGGTTCGGAACATTGTCATTTGCAAACATTTAAGACGGGCTTCAGTGCGGGCGGCCCCGCTTGCGCTACAATCGGCTCTCCTTTATTGCCACTGCCGCGCGCGGTTTCCCCTCTCCACCATGTTCCCTAAACGCCTGACCCTGCTTGCCCTGGCCGCCTTCGTGCTGGCCGGCTGCGATACCACCGCCCCGAAACCGATACAAGTATTGACGCCGCCCGAACCCATCGTCGTCACGCCGCGCAAGATCAAGATCGGCCTGGCCCTGGGCGGCGGCGCGGCGCGCGGTTTCGCGCATATCGGCGTGATCAAGGCGCTCGAGTCGCAGGGTATCCAGGCCGATATCGTCACCGGCACCAGCGCCGGCAGCGTGGTGGGCGCCATGTATGCGGCAGGCAACTCCGGCTTTGCCTTGCAAAAGATGGCGTTCGACATGGACGAGGCGGCCATTTCCGACTGGGCCTTGCCCCTGTTCGGCAAGTCGTCCGGCGTGCTGAAAGGCGAAGCGCTGCAAAGCTATGTCAACAAGGCTGTCGGCGGCGTGCCGCTGGAAAAACTCAAGATTCCATTCGGCGTGGTGGCGACCGATCTGAAAAATGGCCAGCCGATCCTGTTCCAGCGCGGTAACACCGGCATGGCCGTGCGCGCCTCGTCGGCCGTGCCCGGCGTGTTCCAGCCCGTGACGATTGCCGGCCACACCTATGTCGATGGCGGCCTCGTCGCTCCCGTGCCCGTGCGCTTCGCGCGCGACATGGGCGCCGATTTCATCATCGCCGTGAATATTTCGTCGCAAACGGATACCCAGAAAGCCATCAGCTCGATGGAAGTATTGATGCAGACGTTCGCCATCATGGGCCAGCGCATCAATCAGTTTGAATTGAAAGATGCGGACGTGGTGATCCAGCCCAGCCTGGGCACCATGAAGGGCAACGATTTCAACAGCCGCAACCAGGCCATCCTGGCGGGCGAGCAGGCGACCTTTGCCGTGATGGCGCAGCTCAAGCAAAAGCTGAAAGCCAAACGCGAGCAGTAAGGGCTGGTTGCCTGCCGCATTTCGTATACAATTTTGTTTCAACATAACAAGGATGCACCATGCAATCGAAACCGATTTTGACCCTGGACGACGTAAAGAAAATCGCTGCCGCCGCCGAAGCGGAAGCGGTCAAGAATAACTGGGCGGTCACGATCGCCATCGTCGACGACGGCGGCCACCTGCTGTGGCTGCAGCGCATGGATGGCGTGGCGCCGATCTCGTCGCACATCGCCCCATCGAAAGCCAAGACGGCCGCGCTGGGCCGCCGCGAATCGCGCATCTACGAAGAGATGATCAATGGTGGCCGCGTGTCGTTCCTGAGCGCGCCGGAAATCGACGGCTTGCTCGAAGGCGGCGTGCCCATCGTGTTCGATGGCCACTACGTGGGCGCCGTCGGCGTCTCGGGCGTGAAATCCGCCGAGGACGCTCAAATCGCCAAGGCAGGCATTGCGGCCTTAGTGTAAGTAGTAACCGATATTGCTTTGCAAGCCGCTCCGCGCACGCCGGGCGGCTTTTTTCATGGGGTGCAAGATTTATGCTGCTGCGCAAAAAAAATGCCGGGCCTTCTGTATTTTCTTCCTTGTGGAAAAGCTTCCTTTTGGTTATAATTCAAAGGTTTAGCCAATCACACATATACCGTAGCGACTACCCATCCCCTCATTCAAAATGACCGTTGAAACACCCTGAGTGCATCTGGCTCGGGTATCTAGGCGGTCGGTCTGACGTGGCGCAGCTACGGTAACTTTATCAGGAGTTGCCCTTGCCGCCATTTTTTTCTGGCCCTGCCGTTCCAGCCATATTAGCGCTTGCTGATGGAACGATCTTTAAAGGTTTTTCGATCGGTGCCGCCGGTCATACCACGGGCGAGGTTGTTTTCAACACCTCGATGACCGGGTATCAGGAAATCCTTACCGACCCAAGCTATTGCCGCCAGATGGTCACCCTGACCTATCCGCATATCGGCAATACGGGCGTCAACCCGGAAGACGTCGAATCTTCCAAGGTACACGCCGCTGGCCTCATCATCCGCGATCTGCCATTGCTGGCATCCAATTTCCGTTCCACCCTCTCCCTGTCCGATTACCTGAAAGCTGAAAATATCGTCGCCATCGCCGGCATCGATACACGCAAGCTCACGCGCATCCTGCGTGAAAAAGGTGCGCAGGGCGGCGCCATCCTCGTCGGTACGCAAGGCAACGAGCCATCCGCCGCGCAAGCGCTGGAACTGGCCCGCTCCTTCCCCGGCCTGGCCGGCATGGACCTGGCCAAGGTAGTCTCAAGCAAGGATGCCTATGAGTACCGCGAAACGGAATGGACCCTGGGTGCAGGCTATGGCCAGCTGGCCGATGCCGACGCGAAATACCACGTGGTCGCCTTCGACTATGGCGTCAAGCGCAACATCCTGCGCATGCTGACGGCGCGCGGCTGCAAAGTCACCGTGCTGCCTGCGCAAGCGACGGCCGCCGACGCCCTGGCACTGAATCCGGACGGCATCTTCCTGTCGAACGGCCCCGGCGACCCGGAACCGTGCGACTACGCGATCGCGGCCACCAAGGAACTGATCGAGAAGGGCATCCCGACCTTCGGCATCTGCCTCGGCCACCAGATCATGGCGATCGCTTCCGGCGCGAAAACCTTGAAGATGAAGTTCGGCCACCACGGCGCCAACCACCCGGTGCAGGACCTGGAAACGAAACAGGTCTTGATTACCTCGCAAAACCACGGTTTCGCAGTCGACGCGGCAACTCTGCCCGCGAATTGCCGCGTGACCCATGAATCGCTGTTCGACGGTTCCCTGCAGGGCTTTGCCCGCACGGACAAGCCGGCCTTCTGCTTCCAGGGCCACCCTGAAGCGTCGCCGGGCCCGATGGATGTTGCTTACCTGTTTGACCGCTTCATCAACTTGATGGCTGCGGAGGAGAAAAAGAAAAATGCCTAAACGTTTAGATATTAAAAGTATTCTGATTATTGGCGCTGGCCCGATCGTGATCGGCCAGGCCTGCGAATTCGATTATTCCGGCGCGCAAGCGTGCAAGGCCCTGCGCGAAGAGGGCTACAAAGTCATCCTGGTCAACAGCAACCCTGCGACCATCATGACGGATCCGGAAATGGCCGACGTCACCTACATCGAGCCGATCACCTGGTCGGTCGTTGAACGCATCATCGCCAAGGAGCGTCCTGACGCGATCCTGCCGACGATGGGCGGCCAGACGGCGCTGAACTGCGCGCTGGACCTGTTCAACAATGGCGTGCTGGCGAAATACAACGTTGAGCTGATCGGCGCGTCGCCGGAAGCCATCGACAAGGCGGAAGACCGTTCCAAGTTCAAGGACGCGATGACCAAGATCGGCCTCGGTTCGGCACGTTCCGGCGTGGCGCACTCGATGGAAGAATCGTGGGCCGTGCAGCGCACCCTGGGCTTCCCGACCATCATCCGTCCATCGTTCACCATGGGCGGTTCCGGCGGCGGCATCGCCTATAACGAAGAAGAATTCGAAACCATCTGCAAGCGCGGCCTGGAAGCTTCGCCGACGAAAGAGCTGCTGATCGAAGAATCGTTGTTGGGCTGGAAAGAGTACGAGATGGAAGTGGTGCGCGACAAGGCGGACAACTGCATCATCATCTGCTCGATCGAAAACCTCGACCCGATGGGCGTGCACACGGGCGACTCCATCACGGTGGCGCCTGCGCAAACCCTGACGGACAAGGAATACCAGATCATGCGCAATGCCAGTCTGGCAGTGCTGCGCGAGATCGGCGTCGACACGGGCGGTTCGAACGTGCAATTTTCGATCAACCCGGTCGATGGCCGCATGATCGTCATCGAGATGAACCCGCGCGTATCGCGTTCGTCGGCCCTGGCATCGAAAGCGACGGGCTTCCCGATCGCCAAGATCGCCGCCAAGCTGGCCGTCGGTTTCACCCTGGACGAGCTGCGCAATGAAATCACGGGCGGCGCCACGCCGGCATCGTTCGAACCGTCGATCGATTACGTCGTCACGAAGATCCCCCGTTTCACTTTCGAGAAATTCCCGACCGCCGACCACCACCTGACGACGCAGATGAAATCCGTCGGCGAAGTGATGGCGATCGGCCGTACCTTCCAGGAATCGTTCCAGAAAGCCTTGCGCGGCCTGGAAGTGGGCGTGGACGGCATGAACGAGAAGACCAAGGACCGCGAAAAGATCGAAGAAGAACTGGGCGAGCCTGGTCCTGAGCGCATCTGGTACGTGGGCGACGCGTTTGCCCAGGGTTTCACCCTGGAAGAAGTGCATCAGCTGACCAAGATCGACCCATGGTTCCTGATCCAGATCAAGGAAATCGTCGACCTGGAACTGTGGCTCGATACGCAGAAGCTGGAAAACCTGGACAAGAACACCCTGTACAAGTTGAAACAGAAGGGCTTCTCGGACCGCCGCCTGGGCTTTTTGCTGCAGACGACCGACACGGCCGTGCGTCAGCAGCGCCATGCGCTGAACATCCGTCCCGTCTACAAGCGCGTCGACACCTGCGCGGCCGAGTTCTCGACCGACACGGCGTACATGTATTCCACGTACGACGAAGAGTGCGAATCGAACCCGACCGACAAGAAAAAGATCATGGTGCTGGGCGGTGGCCCGAACCGTATCGGCCAGGGTATCGAGTTTGACTATTGCTGCGTCCACGCTGCCCTCGCCATGCGCGAAGACGGCTACGAAACCATCATGGTCAATTGCAACCCGGAAACCGTGTCGACCGACTACGATACCTCGGACCGTTTGTACTTCGAATCGCTGACCCTGGAAGACGTGCTGGAAATCGTCGCCATCGAAAAACCGGTCGGCGTGATCGTGCAGTACGGCGGCCAGACGCCTTTGAAACTGGCGCTGGACCTGGAAGCGAATGGCGTGCCGATCATCGGCACCTCGCCTGACATGATCGATGCGGCCGAAGACCGCGAGCGTTTCCAGCAAATGCTGCACAAGCTGGAACTGCGCCAGCCGCCTAACCGCACCGCGCGTACGGAAGCCGACGCTCTGGCGCTGGCGCAGGAAATCGGTTACCCGCTGGTCGTGCGTCCATCGTACGTGCTCGGTGGCCGCGCCATGGAAATCGTCCACGAGCAACGCGACCTCGAGCGCTACATGCGCGAAGCCGTCAAGGTCTCGCATGATTCGCCGGTGCTGCTGGACCGCTTCCTGAACGACGCCATCGAGTGCGACGTCGATTGCATCTCCGACGGCGAAACGACGTTCATCGGCGGCGTGATGGAACACATCGAACAGGCTGGCGTCCATTCGGGCGACTCGGCTTGCTCGCTGCCACCATACTCGCTGGCGCCGGAAACCATTGAAGAACTGAAGCGCCAGACGGCGCTGATGGCCAAGGGCTTGAACGTGGTCGGCCTGATGAACGTGCAGTTCGCGATCCAGAAGCAAGAGATCGACGGCGAAATGAAAGACGTCGTCTTCGTGCTGGAAGTGAACCCGCGCGCGTCGCGCACCGTGCCTTTCGTCTCGAAAGCCACCGGTCTGCAACTGGCGAAGATCGCCGCGCGCTGCATGGTCGGTCAATCGCTGGCCTCGCAAGGCATCACGCAGGAAGTCGTGCCGCCTTACTTCAGCGTCAAGGAAGCCGTGTTCCCGTTCGTCAAGTTCCCTGGTGTGGATACCATCCTGGGCCCTGAAATGAAATCGACGGGCGAAGTCATGGGCGTAGGCCTGACGTTCGGCGAAGCGTTTGTGAAATCGCAACTGGGCGCCGGCGTGAACCTGCCAAAATCGGGCAAGGTCTTCATCAGCGTGAAAGCGTCGGACAAGCCGCGCGCCGTGCAAGTGGCGCGTGATCTGGTCGAGTCCGGTTTCACCGTGGTCGCCACCAAGGGTACCGCCGCCGTGATCGCTGCCGCCGGCATCGCCGTCACGCCAGTGAACAAGGTGATCGAAGGCCGTCCGCACGTGGTCGACATGATCAAGAACCATGAAATCGTGCTGGTGATCAACACCGTGGAAGAAAAGCGCAGCGCCATCGTCGACTCGCGGGCTATCCGCACCTCGGCCCTGGCGTCGCGCGTGACGACCTACACCACCATCGCGGGCGCGGAAGCGGCCGTCGAAGGCATCCGTCACCTGGATGAGCTGCGTGTGTACGATTTGCAAGGCCTGCACAAGACCCTGCAGCAAGCGTAGTCCGCGTGCCATTTGCAGTGACCGCCGTTAGGCGGTACACTGCATGCTTATCAACCACAGAGTTCCGTGCAGAGCAGCGCGCGGCCTCTGTGGTTTTCACTTGGTAAGGCCGTTAAACGTGGCAACACACTGCAACGGCGCCGATAACTAGCAGATAGTAGAGATAACATGACCTCAGTCCCATTGACCAAATACGGCGCAGAACTCTTGAAAGAAGAGCTGCATCATTTGAAGACCAAGGAACGCCGCATCGTCATCGATGCGATCGCCGAAGCGCGTTCGCACGGTGATCTGTCGGAAAACGCCGAATACGATGCCGCCAAGGAACGCCAGGCATTCGTCGAAGGCCGCATCGCCGAACTCGAAGGCAAGCTGGGCGCAGCGCAAATCATCGACCCGACCGCGCTGGACGCGGAAGGCCGCGTGGTGTTTGCCTCGACCGTGAACCTGGAAGACCTGGAATCGGGCCAGAAAGTCACGTACCAGATCGTCGGACTCGATGAAGCCGACCTGAAAATGAACAAGGTGTCCGTGACGTCCCCGATCGCCCGCGCGCTGATCGGCAAGTATGCCGGCGACGTGGTGGAAGTGCAGGCGCCGTCCGGCCCGCGCGAATACGAAATCCTGGAAGTGCTGTACATCTGATGCTCGCCCGCGTGCGCATCCTCGTTGCCACCCTGTGGGCCGGCAGCTTGTGGACCATCGGCTTCATCGTGGCGCCGACCTTGTTCGCTACCTTGAGCGACCGCGTGCTGGCAGGCAATATCGCAGGCAGCATGTTCCGCGCCGAGGCCTGGCTGTCGATCGTTTGCGCCTTGATACTGCTGGCCTTGCTGCAATGGGCGCCCGGCGCGCTGGAACTCAAGCGCCGCCGCCTGCTGGGGGCGCTGGTGCTGTCGATGCTCGTGTGTGCGCTGCTCAGCCATTTCGGCATCTCGCCGCTGATGGCCGAACTCAAGGCGCAAGCCCCGTCGGGAATCATGGACGAGGCCATGCGCAGCCGCTTCGGCATGCTGCATGGCGTGTCGACCGTGATCTTTGCCGTGCAAAGCTTGCTGGCGGGCGTGCTGATCTGGAAACAGCAGTAATTGTTGCCGTGTGTGTCGGATTACGCGCTGCGCGCTAATCCGACCTACCGATCGATGCCGTAGGTCGGATTAGCGGCGCCCTGGCGCCGTGTAATCCGACAAGCGCAATTGCAATAAAAAAGCGGAGCAGGGAAGATCCCGTGCTCCGCTTCTTGTTTCAACAGCCTTGCGGCTGCTGAACGACAGGCTTACTTGCTGCCCAGTGCGCTTTTCTTGGCGCTTTTCTGACGTGGCTTGGCACGCTTGATGGAACCGCCTTCGGTAACGCGCTCATTGCCCTTGATCATGACTTTCGTCACGCTCGGGCGCTTGGTGCCGCTGGCGCTGGCCTTGACGATGGTCACTTCGCGCATGCCTTTGCCGGCGCTGACCTTCTCCTTAACCACTTCTTTTTTCGGACGGTAGATTACCAGCAGTTTGCCAATATGTTGTACCGGGGCGGCGCCGAGATTGCCGCAAATCGTATCGTACATTCCGACGCGGGCTTCGCGGTCGTCGCCGAACACGCGGACTTTAATCAGACCGTGCGAATCCAGGCCAAGGTCGATCTCTTTGAGGACAGCAGGTGTCAAGCCCGCTTCGCCAATGATGACGATAGGCTTCAGCGCGTGTGCTTCGGCGCGCAGTGCGCTGCGCTCTACGGGTGTAAGTTTTAGCATAATAATATTTAGTAATTCCCTTAAAAGCAGTATTCTACGCGAATGGCAAAGAAGAAATTAAACAAAAACTGGTTGCACGACCACATAAATGATCCATATGTGAAGTTGGCGCAAAAAGAGGGCTACCGCGCCCGGGCAGCATACAAGCTCAAAGAAATCGATGAAGACGAAAAACTGATCAAACCTGGCCAGGTGATTGTCGACCTTGGTTGCACTCCTGGCAGCTGGGCCCAGTACACACGGCGCAAGCTGGCCGGCAAGGACGGCGGCGGGGTCAATGGTACCCTGATTGGCCTGGACATGCTGGAAATGGAACCGATCGCCGATTTCCACTTCATCCAGGGCGACTTCCGCGAAGCGCGCGTGCTGCGCCAGCTGGAAGTGGTGTTGCAGGGCCGCAAGGTCGATCTGGTCCTGTCGGACATGGCGCCCAACCTGTCGGGCATTGCCACGGCCGACGCCGCGCGCATGGAGCATCTGATCGACCTGGCCATCGAATTTTCGCAATTGCACCTGAAGCCGTCTGGCGTGCTGCTGGTGAAATGCTTCAAAGACATGGGTTTCAGCCAGATCGTCGAGAAATTCCGCGCTGAATTCAAGGTCGTGGTGCAGAAAAAGCCCAAGGCCAGCCGCGATAAATCGTCGGAAATCTTCCTGATGGGCCGTGGAATCAAGAATCCGCTGAAAAATGCCGTTGAAGAAGATGATTCCGCCCTTGATATTTAAGAGGGAATCCGCACATGGGAACGAGAAGTGCAGTAGCGTCTGATGGTATAAAAGCCTAAATTGTTTATACTGCATTTTTTTTGCGTGAACGCGGTTTTTTCGCGCGCACGGATCGGCGGGCTTTGGCACGGCCCGCTTATTGCGAGTAAAATCGTGTTTCTAGCTATAGGTAAAGAGATGCGCACTGCATCCAAGGAGTCTTCGTGAATAACATGTTTTCCAAATCTGCCATCTGGGTAGTCGTATTGCTGCTGTTGTTCATGCTGTTCAAGCAATTCGACAGTCATGGCGCCACAGGCGGCAGCAAGGCCATCGCTTATTCCGATTTGCTGGATGAAGTCAAAGCCAAGCGCGTCAAGGATGTCGTGATCGAAGGTTCGTCGATCACCGCCAAGCTGATGGACGACACCAAGGTGCGTACCACCGCCACCAGCCTCGACAAGGGCCTGATCGGCGACCTGCGCGACAATGGCGTGCATTTCGATGTGCGTCCGCCTGAGGAAGCGTCTTTCCTGCAAACTATTTTTGTTTCCTGGTTCCCCATGCTGCTGTTGATCGGCGTGTGGGTATTCTTCATGCGTCAGATGCAAGGCGGCGGCAAGGGCGGGGCATTCTCGTTCGGCAAGTCGAAGGCGCGCATGATGGATGAAGCCAGCAACACCGTCACCTTCGCCGATGTCGCCGGTTGCGACGAGGCGAAAGAAGAAGTCAACGAAGTGGTCGACTTCCTCAAGGATCCGAGCAAATTCCAGAAACTGGGCGGCCGCATTCCCCGCGGCGTGTTGATGGTCGGTCCTCCTGGCACGGGTAAAACCCTGCTGGCGCGCGCCATCGCCGGTGAAGCCAAGGTGCCGTTCTTCTCGATTTCCGGTTCCGACTTCGTGGAAATGTTCGTCGGCGTGGGCGCCAGCCGTGTGCGCGACATGTTCGAAAACGCGAAAAAGCATTCGCCATGCATTATCTTCATCGACGAGATCGACGCTGTCGGCCGTCACCGCGGTGCCGGCATGGGCGGCGGCAATGACGAGCGCGAACAGACCTTGAACCAGTTGCTGGTCGAGATGGACGGTTTTGAAGCGAACTCCGGCGTGATCGTCGTGGCCGCCACCAACCGCGCCGACGTGCTCGACAAAGCCTTGCTGCGTCCGGGCCGTTTCGACCGCCAGGTGTCCGTCGGCTTGCCCGATATCCGCGGCCGCGAACAGATCTTGAACGTGCACATGCGCAAAGTACCTATCGGTACCGACGTGAAAGCCGATATCCTGGCCCGCGGCACCCCTGGTTTCTCGGGTGCGGACCTGGCCAACCTGGTCAACGAGGCAGCCCTGTTTGCGGCACGCCGCAGCAAGCGCCTGGTGGAAATGATCGACTTCGAAGATGCGAAAGACAAGATATACATGGGTCCTGAGCGTAAATCGATGATCATCCGCGAGGAAGAGCGTCGCAATACGGCTTACCATGAGTCCGGTCACGCCGTCGTCGCCAAGCTGCTGCCGAAGGCCGATCCCGTGCATAAAGTCACGATCATGCCGCGCGGCTGGGCCCTGGGCCTGACGTGGCAGCTGCCGGAACACGACAATCTGTCCGCCTACAAGGACAAGATGCTGGAAGAAATTTCCATCCTGTTCGGTGGCCGTATCGCCGAAGAGATTTTCGTGGGACAAATGTCCACGGGCGCGTCGAACGACTTCTCGCGTGCCACCAAGCTGGCCCGCTCCATGGTGACCCGCTTCGGCATGTCCGACAGCATGGGCGTGATGGTCTACGAGGATAGCGAAAACGAAGGTTTCTTCGGTGGCGCCACCAAGACGATCTCGGAAGCGACCCAGCAAAAGGTCGATGCTGAAATCCGCAACATTCTCGACAAGCAATATGCTTTGGCGCGCACCTTGCTGGAAAGCAACCGCGACAAGGTCGAAATGATGACCAAAGCCTTGCTGGAATGGGAAACCATCGATGCCGAGCAAATCAATGACATCATGGCCGGCCTGGAGCCGCGTCCACCGAAAGTCATTCCGCCACGCCGCAATGCGGGCGACAGCGGCACGGGCGGCATCTCGCCAAACGTGACGGCGCCAGCCTGATAAAGGCCGCCCTGACGGGCGACACGCAAGGGTATGGCAAGAACGAGGGTAAGGAGCAATCCTTGCCCTTTTTCGTTGCCGCGGCAGTTTTTTCCTGACGACTACAAAGATTCACATGCGACATTATTTGCAATTCGGCCGTTTCGGCTTCAACCTGCAAGGCACGCAGGCGCTGGTGATGGGTATCCTGAACATCACGCCCGACTCGTTTTCCGATGCGGGCCAGTATCAACACCTGGAGTTTGCCATCTCGCGCGCCGAGCAGATGATTGTTGACGGCGTCGACATCATCGATATCGGCGGCGAATCGAGCCGTCCCGGCGCGCCGCCGCTGCCGCTGAAGGACGAGCTTGCGCGCGTCATGCCGGTGCTGTACGCCTTGCGTGACTGCGGCAAGCCCCTGTCCGTCGACACGTACAAGCCGGAAGTGATGCGCGAAGCCATCCTGGCGGGCGCCGACATGATCAACGACATCAATGGTTTCCGTGCGCCGGGCGCCATCGAGGCCGTGCGGGACAGCGACTGCGCGCTGTGTATCATGCACATGCAAAGCGTGCCGCAAACCATGCAGGACCAGCCGCAGTACGAAGACGTGGTGCGCGAAGTCATCGACTTCTTGCGCGCGCGCATCGACACGATGACGGCGGCCGGCATCGCCCGCGAACGCCTGTGCATCGATCCCGGCTTTGGCTTTGGCAAGACGGTGGAACAGAACTATGCCTTGCTGCGCGCCACGCGCCAGCTGCGTAGCGAACTGGGCCTGCCTGTGCTGGCCGGACTGTCGCGCAAGTCGATGATCGGTGCCGTCACGGGCCGTCCCGTCGAGCAGCGCCTGGCCGGCAGCGTGGCCGGCGCGCTGGCTGCGGTAGCGCAAGGCGCGGAAATTATCCGTGTGCATGATGTCGCGGAAACCGCCGATGCACTGAAGGTCTGGCGCATGGCGCACTGACCCTGTAAGATTCATTATAAACAACAAAAAGAGAAAACTATGACGCGTAAATATTTTGGCACCGATGGCATCCGCGGCTTGGTGGGCACGGCTCCGATCACCCCCGATTTCGTCATGCGCCTCGGTTATGCGGCCGGCAAGGTGCTGGCCAAGTCGCAAGGCGGCAAGGCGCGCCCGACTGTGCTGATCGGCAAGGACACGCGCATTTCCGGCTACATGCTGGAAGCGGCGCTGGAAGCGGGCCTGTCGGCCGCTGGCGTGGACGTGATGCTGGCCGGCCCCATGCCGACCCCGGCGATTGCCTACCTGACGCGGGCACTGCGCCTGGCGGCCGGTGTCGTCATTTCCGCCTCGCACAATCCGTATCACGACAACGGCATCAAGTTCTTTTCCGGCCAGGGCACCAAGCTGCCCGACAGCGTGGAACTGGAAATCGAGGCGGCGCTCGACGAACCCATGGCTTGCGTGCCATCGGACAAGCTGGGCCGCGCCAAACGCCTGGATGACGCCCAGGGCCGCTACATCGAATTTTGCAAGAGCACCTTCCCGAACGAACTGGACTTGCGTGGCCTGAAGATCGTCGTCGATTGCGCGCACGGCGCCGCTTACCATATCGCGCCGCACGTGTTCCATGAGCTGGGCGCGGAAGTCATCGCCATCGGCAACAAGCCTGACGGTTTCAATATCAACGCGGGCTTCGGCGCCACGGCAACCAAGGCCATGGCCGAAGCCGTCATCGAGCATGGTGCAGACCTGGGCATCGCGCTCGATGGCGACGCGGACCGCCTGATCATGTGCGACGCCACGGGCCGTATGTACAACGGCGACGAGTTGTTGTACGTCATGGTCAAGGACCGGCTGGCGACGGGCCCCGTGGCCGGTGCCGTCGGCACCTTGATGACGAATATGGCGCTGGAAGTGTTGTTCAAGCAGCAGGGCATCGGCTTTGCGCGCGCCAAGGTGGGCGACCGCTACGTGCTGGAAGTCATGAAGGAAAAGGGCTGGATACTGGGCGGCGAGGGCTCGGGCCATTTGCTGTGCCTGGATCGCCACACGACGGGCGATGGTATCGTCTCCGCGCTGCAAGTGCTGTCCGCGCTCAAGCGCAGCGGCCAGAGCCTGCAGCAATGCCTGGCCGAACTGGTGCTGTTCCCGCAAACCCTGATCAACCTGCGCGTGGCGCCCGGTTTCGACTGGCAGAAAAATGCCGCCATGGTGGCCGAGAAAGAGCTGGTCGAGGCCGAACTGGGCGACACGGGCCGCGTGCTGATCCGCGCTTCGGGCACGGAACCGCTGATCCGCGTGATGGTGGAAGCGAAAGACAAGGAGAAGGCCGAGAGCATGGCGCGCCGCATCGCCGATAAAGTCGGCGCTTAAAGGGGCAGGCACGGGGCAGCGTCGATAGTTATTTCCATCTAATTCGTCTATGGCAATTGACGAAATTGGGTGGGGGCGTTATTATCTTGTCTTCGGAGTGTGGCGCAGCCCGGTAGCGCACCTGGTTTGGGACCAGGGGGTCCAAGGTTCGAATCCTTGTACTCCGACCAAAGTCATAAGCGGGCTGTCAGAAATGACAGCCCGTTTTCTATTTCGCGCTGGCATTTCATTGCTGGCGCGCATGGATTAAAATACTGCACCTTCCGCCCATCGTTCAACGGATAGGACAACGGTCTTCTAAACCGTGAATGGGGGTTCGATTCCCTCTGGGCGGACCAGCTCATGCTGGCCATGCATGCGACAGCCTGTCGCATTGCCATCACTCTTCATCTCTGTTCTTCGCTCGCCTGCAAGCCGTGTCACGGCTGCGCAAACAGCACTACGCTCAGCAAATACAACAGCGGCGCCGCGCACAGCAGCGCCGAGCATGCCGAAATGATTTTCCTGTTGGTCAGTCGTGCCAGGCGCAGCCGTTCCCGCACGGGCAGGTGCTGGCGGATCACGCTGCGCGCGCGTGGCTGAAACGGTTGTTCATGCATGAGTACTCCCTCGTCGGTCAGCAGTGGATGCCGTCGAGCATAGCGAAGGGAGTCTAAAGATGGTGTAAAAAGCGGGACCTGCGCCGCAAGCGCGGTGTAAACGGGCCAAACAGGCCGCTGGCATTGAGGGCGGCAGCGGACGCTGGTGCGCCGCTGCCGCAGATGAGGCTTACTTTCCCTGGCGGCGACGTGCCATGAAGCCCAGCAGACCCAGGCCGGCCAGCAGCATGGCATAGGTTCCAGGTTCCGGCACGGCTGAAATGAAGGCCCTGTAATTGCTCAGACCTTTGGGCAGGCCCTCGATCGTGAAGGTGGTGCCGGCAGCCACGGGCGCGGCCCAGTGGAACACCAGTTCGCCCTGGCCGAAGTGGATGGCCAGGTAGTCATAGGCGGCCGCGCTCGTATACGAATTGACGCCGCCGCTCAAGCCTGCCGTGGTGCCGGCAGTGCAACCCGAGGTGGCGCTTTCGCAATACGAGACGGCGGTGCCCAGGCTGGTGCCGAACACGCCATTGATATAACCCTGGATGTCCGAGGGGCTTTGTGGCACGAGATTGTCGTCATAATATTTCACCTGCAGTGCCGGAGATGGTGAATAAGTGACGGTGCTGCCGTCAATGACGAAACCGCTGGCCGGGCCCACATCCACCCAGGTGGCGGCTTGGGCCGCACTTGCCAGTACGGTCATTGCGGCCAGCATGGATGCCTTGATGGCAATGCTCTTTACGCTTTTCATGAAAATCCCCTTGTGCTTGAGACAGTCGCTTCATAGTGTTGGGACGCGTCCCTACATACCGGGGAAGTCATCCCATTGCCCGTTTTTATCTATTTCTTGTGCGTAGAGAGTACGCAAATGCAAGCTTACTCTTGATATAAATTAATACAATTTAAATAATACTATTGGTTCAGTTGACAACATCGCATACGGCTATGTCTGCTTGTGTTAACGATAGACAACATGACGTTAGGAAACGGCGTGACAAGGCGCGCCAGCTTGTGCTAGCGGCGTCTCGGCTTATTTGGGAGGGGGGCGGCGGGTGCTTCAGTCGTTGTTGTTGCTGACGCCAAACAGGCGATCCTTGGCGTTGAGCAGCTTTTGTACCTTGGCGCCCATTTTCATCAGCTGCGCCATCGATTCGGGCGACAGGCGCTGCAAGTCGTCGAACCAGGTATTGGCCAGGTCGACCAGTTCATACATTTCGCGCATGCGTTCCTGCGCATATTGATCCACCGGTTCCGTGGCCGGTGCCAGCAGCGCTTCGCGCAGCACCGTCAGGGTGGGCGCCACTTCGCGGCGGCGGCGCTCGGCGGCCACCACACGGAAGATTTGCCACACATCGCCCAGCGAGGAAAAATACTCGCGCCGGTCGCCGGGAATGCGCGACTGGCGGATCAAGCCCCAGCCCTGCAATTCCTTCAGGCCGATGCTCACGTTCGAGCGTGAAAAACTCAGGTGCTCCGCGATTTCATCTGCGTGCAAAGGGTGCTCCGCGACAAATAACAAGGCGTACACTTGCCCTACCGTACGGTTAAAGCCCCAGCGGCTGCCCATCTCGCCGAAATGGCTGACAAAGGTCAGGATCAGCGGCGTCATTTGGATATGTTGAGTTTTCATAATTATCTGAATTTTTTCACGCCATACTGGTGGGGTCAATTGATATATGTCATGTTTCGCAGTATTATACAAAATATCGAATTTACAGAAAATTCTGAAAACTCAAGAAGTATAGAAGATGCCGACCACGTCCTTGTCCTTGCCCCGCTTTATTCTTCCCCGTGCCGCCAGCCTGGCGCAAGGCGGCGCCGCCTTGCTGTGGCTGCCGCAGGCGGCCTTGCTGGCCTGGGCCGTGCAAGCCATGCAAGACGGTGCACCCTGGCGCGCGGCCCTGTTGCCGGCCGTTGGCGTGCTGCTGCTGGGCGTGCTGCGCGCCGGCTGCGAAGCGTGGGGCGCGCGGCGCATGTATGCGGCGGCACGCGCACACCTGTCCACCTTGCGGGAACAGGTGGCGCAAGCGCTGGCGCAGCGCTCGCCGCTGGACCGCCAGCGCGCCCAGTCGGGCCAGGCGGCCAGCGTCATCGCCGAACAGGCCGAAGCCATCGTGCCGTATCTGGTGCGCTACAAACCCGCGCGCTGGAAAGTGATGCTCGTGCCGCTCGTGATCCTCGCCGTGGTGACGCCGCTGTCGTGGATCGCCGCCTTGATCCTGCTCATCGCCGCCCCCTTGATTCCCGTCTTCATGGCGCTCGTCGGCATGGGCGCGCAAGCGGCCAGCCGCGCGCAGATGGTGGAAATGGGCAGCATGAACGCCTTCCTGCTGGACCGCCTGCGCGGCCTGGCTACCTTGCGCGCGCTCGACGCCGTCGACGCCACGGCCGAACGGCTCGATGCCTCGTCGCAATCCGTGCGCCGGCGCACGATGGTGGTGCTGCGCATCGCCTTTTTGTCGTCGGCCGTGCTCGAGCTGTTTTCCGCGCTCGGTGTGGCCATGGTGGCGGCCTTCATCGGTTTCTCTCTGCTGGGCAGCATCCATTTCGGCACCTGGGGCCGCGAGCTGAGCTTGGGGCAGGGCTTGTTCATCCTGCTGCTGGCCCCCGCGTTTTTCGAGCCGCTGCGCGAACTGGCCGCCGTCTGGCACGACAAGGCGGCCGGCGAAGCGGGCCTGGCCGGTTTGCACGACCTGGCGGCCGATGGCGTGCCTTTGCCTGGTTTTGGTGTGGAAGTGGCGGCCGTTTCCGCCGCCGCCATGGCTGTGGCGGCGGCGCCCGCCGTGGAACTCCGGCAATTGCGCTTTGCCCATCCCGGCGAAGCGCCCGTGTTCGACGGCTTCGACCTGACCGTGCGCGCTGGCGAACATGTGGCCCTGCTGGGCGCCAGCGGCGCCGGCAAGACCACCTTGCTGTCCCTGCTGGCCGGCTTGCTGCCCGCCAGCGGCGGCGACATCCGCATCGGCGGCGTGCGCCTGACCGACAGCACGGTCAATACCTTGCGCCAGCGTATGGCCTGGATGGGTCAGCGCCCGCACGTGTTTGCCGCGTCCGTCAGCCAGAACGTGACCCTGGGCCGCGTTGGGGCGAACGCCGCGCAGGTGACGCAGGCGCTGCACCTGGCGGACTTGGCCAAGGTGGCGCAGGCGCAGCCGGCCGTCATGCTCAGCGATGGCGGCCAGGGCTTGTCCGGCGGCGAAGCCGTGCGCCTGGCCTTGGCCCGCGTGGCCCTGCATCCGCATGCCGATTTGCTGCTGGTCGATGAACCGACTGCCCACCTGGACAGCGAAACGGCGGCGCGCGTGACGGACGCCCTGCTGGCACTGGCGAAAGGCAAGACGATGATCGTCGCCACGCACGACCCGGTGCTGGCTGGCCGCCTGCAGCGCACAGTGCAGGTCGATGCGCATGCCCAAGTGCAGGAGTTGCGCGCATGAAAACTTCACTCATATCGAACCCCGTCCTGCGGCAATTGCTGCTGGCCCAGCCCCGCAAGCTGATCGGGGGCGCCTTGCTGGCGGCCCTGACGGCGGTGGCCGGCATGGTTTTGCTGGGCTTGTCCGGCTGGTTTATCACGGCCACGTCGATTGCCGGCTTGCACGCCTCGACGGCCATCGTGTTCGACGTCTTCGGCCCCTCGGCCGGCATCCGCCTGCTGGCCATCGGCCGCACGGGTTCGCGTTATGCGGAGCGGCTCGTCACGCACGACGCCACGTTCGCCGCGCTGGCCAGCATCCGCGTGCGCCTGTTCCGTGGCTGGTCGCGTCCGGAAGCGGCCAGCCGCTTGCTGCGCCAGCCCGCCAAGCTGCTGTTTCGCCTGACGGCCGATATCGACGCGCTTGAGTCGCTGTACTTGCGCCTGCTCGTGCCGGCCTTCACGGCCCTGTGCGTGGCCCTGCTGGCCGGCGTGGCGCTGGGCGTGATGCAGTGGCAGCTGGGCCTGGGCCTGGCCGTGTGGCTGCTGGCCGCCGGTGGCGGCGTCAGCTGGATCGTGGCGCGCGGCGCCCGCCGTCCCGCCATCGTGCGCTCGCGCGCCATCGAAAAATTGCGTTCCGGCACCATCGACCTCGTGGCAGGCCAGACGGATCTTGTGATGGCGGGTCGCATCGACGCCCAATGCGCGGCGTTGGGACAGATCGACCGTTCGCTGGCGCAAGCCGATTTTGCCCTGCTGCGCCTGGAAACGGCCGCTGGCGCCGCATATGGCGTCGCCGGCGGCGCAACTCTTGCTGCCGTGCTGCTGGCCGTGGCCGCGCTGGTGGAGCAGCAAACGATGAGTTTGCCGCTGGCGGCCCTGGCCTTGCTGATCGCCCTGACGGCCGTGGAACCATTTGCGGGACTGCGCCGCGGCGCGCTGGAAGCGGGGCGCATGCTGCTGGCCGTACGGCGTCTGGCGCCGCGCCTGGATGTTGAAGAGATCACTGCACCGCCTGTCGACGCCGCACCGGGCCTGCGCCTGGAACACGTCAGCGCCGCGCATGCGGGCAGCCACGTTGCCATCTTGCACGACGTATCGCTGCACATCGCCGATGGCGAGCGCGTCGCCTTGATCGGCCCCAGCGGCGCGGGCAAGTCGACCTTGCTGGCCATCGCCGCGTGCGAACTGGCGCCGCTGTCGGGCAAGGTGGCCGCGCCGCGCGCCTGCCTGTTCACGCAGAAGACGGAACTGTTCCAGGACAGCTTGCGCGACAACCTGCGCCTGGCCGACCCGTCCGCCAGCGATGCGCAGCTGTGGGCTGCGCTGCAATCAGCCGGCCTGGACGACGAGGTGCGCGCGTTTGCGGGCGGCCTGGACACCATGCTGGGCGAGGGCGGCCTGGGCTTGTCCGGCGGCCAGGCGCGGCGATTGGCGCTGGCGCGGCTGTTCCTGCATGAATCGACCTTGTGGCTGCTGGATGAAGCGACGGAAGCGCTCAATGCGCAGACGGCGATTGACGTGCTGCAGCGCCTGCGCGCCCGCAGCGAAGGGCGCAGCTTGCTGATCGCAACCCACTTGCGGCGCGAAGCGGCGCTGGCGGACCGGCTGGTCAGCCTACGCGATGGCCGTATCGTGGGCGACGCGCGGCGTGGCACGGATGCCTTCGAGACTGCTCTGGCGGGCTTGCGGGGGGACTGACGGGCAACCGGTCAGTATTGGAAAGGTAGCAAGTTTACACACAGTAGGGTAACACCAAGGAAATCATATGGACTTCGATATTGTCGCTTTATCCAGACTGCAGTTCGCGCTGACAGCTCTGTACCACTTTATATTTGTTCCGCTGACGATAGGCCTGTCAGTGCTGCTCGCCATCATGGAGACGGTCTACGTGATGACGAACCGTCCCATCTGGCGCGACATGACCAAGTTCTGGGGTGTCTTGTTCGGCATCAACTTCGCCATGGGCGTGGCGACGGGTGTCGTCATGGAATTCCAGTTCGGCATGAACTGGAGCTATTACAGCCATTATGTGGGCGACATTTTCGGCGCGCCGCTGGCCATCGAAGGCTTGATGGCTTTCTTCCTGGAAGCGACCTTCGTCGGCCTGTTCTTCTTCGGCTGGGACAAGCTGTCGAAGCGGGGCCATCTGGTCACGACCTGGCTGGTGGCCATAGGCTCGAACTTCTCGGCCCTGTGGATTCTGATCGCCAACGGCTGGATGCAAAATCCCGTCGGTGCGGCCTTCAACCCGCAAACCATGCGCATGGAAGTGACGGACTTCGGCGCCGTGCTGACGAACCCGGTAGCGCAGGCGAAATTCGTGCACACGGTGTCGGCCGGGTACACGGCAGCATCGATCTTCGTGCTCGGTATTTCTGCTTGGTATCTGCTGAAGGGGCGCCACGTGCAGCTGGCCAAGCGCTCGATGACGGTGGCCGCCTCGTTCGGCCTGGCCGCCACCTTGTCGGTGGTGGTGCTCGGCGATGAAAGCGGCTACCTGTCGTCGGAACACCAGAAGATGAAACTGGCCGCGATTGAGGCCATGTGGACGACGGAGCCGGCCCCGGCCGCCTTCACGGCCATCGGTTTTCCCGACGCGAAAGCGCGCGAGACGCATTACGCCGTGCACATCCCGATGGTGATGGGCTTGATCGGCACGCGTTCGCTGACGACGGAAATTCCCGGCATCGAGCAACTGGTCGACCGCGGCGAACTGCTGATCCAGGATGGCATCAAGGCGTATGACGCGCTGCAAACCATCCGCAGCGTGGCGCCGGGCAGCCCCGTGCCGCAGGACGCGAAGGATGTGTTCGAGTCGAAAGGCCAGTCCATGGGCTATGCCTTGCTGCTGAAACGCTATGTCGACGATCCGCGCCAGGCCACGCCCGAGCAGATCCGCAAGGCCGCGCTCGATACCGTGCCGCCCGTGGGGCCATTGTTCTGGTCCTTCCGCGTGATGGTGGGCCTGGGCATGTTCTTTATCCTGTTGACCGGCACGTTCTTCGTGCTGTCGACGCGCCGCACGCTGGACAAGCACCGGTGGCTGCTGAAGCTGGCCGTGTTCGCCATCCCGCTGCCGTGGGTGGCGATCGAGGCGGGCTGGATCGTGGCCGAAGTGGGCCGCCAGCCGTGGGTCATCGAAGGCGTGCTTCCAACGGCCGTGGCCGTCTCGAACCTGGGCGCTTCGACCTTGCTCATCACCATTGCCGGCTTTGCCGCCATCTACACCGTGCTGTTGATTATCGAAATGAAGCTCATGCTCAAGGCCATCCGCAAGGGGCCGGAAGAGACGGCGCCGGCCCCCGTGCCAGCGGCCGCAGCCATTCATACTCAACGCGCCTGAGGAGGACCAGACCATGATTTTGCATGAAATGATTTCGTATGAAACCCTGCGCCTGATATGGTGGCTGCTGATCGGCATCTTGCTGGTGGGCTTTGCCATCACGGACGGCTTCGACCTGGGCACGGGTATCTTGCTGCCGTTTGCCGGCAAGACGGACCTCGAGCGCAGAGTCATCATCAACAGTATCGGCCCCGTGTGGGAAGGCAACCAGGTGTGGCTGATCCTCGGCGGCGGCGCCATCTTTGCCGCCTGGCCGCAGCTGTACGCCGTCTCGTTCTCGGGCTTTTATCTGGCCATGTTCGTCATCCTCGTGGCGCTGATTGTGCGTCCCGTGGCGTTCAAGTTCCGCAGCAAGCGCGAAGATCCGCGCTGGCGCGCCCGCTGGGATGCGGCCCTGTTCGTGGGCGGCTTCGTGCCGGCCCTGATCTGCGGCGTGGCGATTGGCAACGTGCTGCAAGGCGTGCCGTTCCGTTTTTCGCCGGACATGCACATCTTCTATGACGGCAGTTTCTTTGCGCTGCTCAACCCGTTCGCGCTGCTATGCGGCCTCGTCTCGGTGGCCATGCTGGTGATGCACGGCGCCACCTGGCTGCAAGTGAAAACGGACGGTGCCGTGGCTGAACGCTCGCGCCGCTACGGCAGCGTGGCGGCGATCGCCACCGTCGTGCTGTATGCACTGGCCGGCGTGGCCCTGTGGCTGTGGGTCGATGGCTACCGCGTCACCAGCGCCGTTGTCACCGATGGCCCGTCGAACCCGATGCTGAAAACGGCGCAGGTGCACGTGGGCGCCTGGTTCCTCAACTTTGCCACCCATCCGTGGACCTGGATCGCCCCTGTGCTGGGCTTGCTTGGGCCCTTGCTGGCGTTCGCCTTGCTGCGCGCGCGCCGCGAAGTGCCCGCCTTGCTGGCCAGCGCGGCCAGCATCGCCGGCATCATCCTCAGCGTGGGTGCGGCCATGTTCCCGTTTATCCTGCCATCGTCGATCGACCCGCGCGCCAGCCTGACGGTGTGGGATTCCTCGTCCAGCCACATGACCCTGTTCATCATGCTGGTCGTCACGGCCGTCTTCATTCCCCTCATCGTGGCGTACACGACGTGGGTGTATAAAGTGCTGTGGGGTAAGGTTGACGGCAAAGCCATCGAAGACGAAACCGGTCACGCCTACTAAGAATTTACGAAAGGAATTAACTATGTGGTATTTCGCCTGGATACTGGGTCTGCCGCTGGCGGCGACCTTCGCCGTACTCAATGCGATGTGGTATGAAATCGCCGATGGCGACACGACGCCCGAGCAGTACCGCGACTAGTTCAACTGGCCGCAGTACGGACTGAACAGCCCCGCCCGGCGCAATGCCCGGCGGGGCTTTTTTTGCTTTCTACAGCAAGATGAATTCGCCACGGATGCGCAGTTTCATGCCGCGCGGCGCGTCGGCACCCGCCGCCACGGCCCAGGCGGTAATCCAGCGTGCACAGCGTTCGCGCGCCGCCGCATCGGCCAGCGCCTCGTTCAGCCGCCGCAGGCGCGCATCGGCCCGGTCGATGCGCTGGGCCGGGTACAGGCGCTGGTCCATGGGATCCGTCTTTTTGCTGTAATGCTGCATCGCTTTCCCTTTCCGCGTGGTAACAAATCAGGTGATGGCATAGCCATCTACGCACGGGAGCGTCATTTGGATGTGGTGCAGGCATAAAAAACCACCATGGCGGTGGCTTTGCGAGCTTGCAATGGTGGCGTCGTCGGCTTACGCGCTGCGCGCTAAGCCGACCTACTGGCGGGTGGGTTGCTGGCGGTGGAGAGGTAGGTCGGATTAGCGGGGCCGCCGAGGCGCGCAAGCGCGTAATCCGACAATATTGTTGGCCGCGACGGTGGTGTCGTCGGCTTACGACCTACCGGCAGGTGGCTTGCTCGGCGGTTTGGGTGTTGCAATGGCAATCGGGTCGCTGGCCGGAAAGCTTTCCTTCAGCGCTTCATCGAGGATTTCCTCGGCGTGGCTTTCGCTGGCCGGCGTGGGTGAATCGCGCTCCGGTGGCGGGGCGGGTGCGGTGGCGGCGTTGGTGCTCGAATGCATGATGATCTCCTCGCGGTAGTGCGCCACGCTGCCGAGGTGGCCGTGGCGCGTGCTGCTGTTTCCAGCCTAGCACATCGTGCAGGAATGGCGCGCCGGATGCGCCTGCCGAAGCGATGGCGGCGGCGTCTGCTACACTGCGCTCCACTTTTATCGATGGAACCGCCATGACCTCCCTTCCTTTGCCATACCGCGCCACCGCACTTGAGGCCTGTGCCTGGCTGGCGCAACAGACAGGCACGCCTTGGAGCCTGGCGCGCTTGCTGGAGCAGGGCGGCTTGCCGTACGTCTGGCTCGATTACAGCGAAGCGTGGGCCGAGCTGTTCCATGACGGCGTGACGCGCTACGCGGCGCCCGTCGTGTTCATCGGCGACAAAGAGCATCTGGCCTCGGGCGCCGATGATGTGTGGCTGCGTTTTACGCGCGATTCAAGCAACATCGCCATCGAACTGAAGGCGCCGGGACTGCGCGTGCCGCTGGACGGCTTGCATTTCCAGGAGCGCGATCTGCTGCGTTTGCTCAAGGAATTGCAGCACCCGCAGCTGGCCAAAGCGGAAGCGGAGAAGGCGCCCGCCGTTCTGCCCAGCGCCCTGAAGGGTCTGGGGCGCGAGCAGATTCTGATGGCCTTTGCCGGTGTGGGCAAGGTTGACCTGGAACAGGGGCTGGCCAGCGGCGTGGGTATCTTTGGCGATGATGGCGCGCGCGTGCGCAAGAATTCGCGCGGCGGCAAGAATAGCCACCTGTGGCATCCGGTGACCTTGGCGTTCGGATTGCACGACGTGCACCGCGTACCGATGGCACATCTGAAAAAGGCGTTCGCCACGCAACCGTTGCTGCGCGAGTGGAAGGCGGACTGGCTGGAATCGCTGCGCCTGCTGGGCGAATAACTAGACGAAGCTAGCCTGCCGCGCCGGCGTCTTGTTAAGCGGCATATGCCTTCCGGCCGTTTATTGGCTTTCCTCGATCCTGCCGCCGCACTGCGTATAGCATGCTCTGTAATCGGAGTCGCATTGCCATGTCGATGCGCTGGATGAACAATATTGGCGTTTCTTCGCGCATAGTTCGCGGTCCGCATCTGTTTTCGCTACGGCCAAGCAGATGGAAACGGTACTGGTGTTGCGCATTTCGCAAGCCTGTGCCTGGCTCGCCGCAATCTGCTCTTTGCCGGCAATGCATATTTGCTGATTGGTCCCGCAGCTCGTCACGCATTGACGGCCCGCATCCGAATCCGGAGGAATATAGCGATAGCTTGTGCAGCTGGCCAAGGTGATTGCGAAACAAATCGCAACAGCAAGGCGGAACAAGTAGAAATTGTGGATTTGCAAAGTGCGCATGGTCGAAAAGTGCTTTCCCGTGTCGATGAATTAGGTTGATTGCCCGATATATTGATATTCTGACAGGCGAGCTTTTCACCTACAACGCGCCGCAATAACTGTTACATTTTCGCGTTGATAGATTTACAGCTCGATGGGTGCCACTTCGGTGCCGATATCGGGCGCAGCGTAATGCATGCTGAAATACACGAAAGCGCCGATATTGATGGCGACCGTGATCCAGAACAGCACGCGGAATGAGCGCTTGCTGGACTTGTGGCGCAGCCATTGCTGGGCCAGTACAGCGCCGGGCCAGCCGCACAACAATCCCAGCAGCAGCAAGGTGCGTTCCGACGTGCGCCAGCGGCCTTCCTTGGCGGCCGACTTGTCGATCGCATAGGCAACAAAGCAGCTCAGGCTCAGCACGCCATACACGAGAGCGATCAAGACGGGGATGTGGAAAAAGAACGTGGCCAGCAAATACAGAACGACAAAGAACAGGATGACAAGATAGGACATAGGATGTGTTGGCTTGAGCGGAGGGCGTGAGTATCCCACAAGGGAAGCGATGCCGCAGCCTAAAACAGACAGCCTTGCGCCGTATCTATTTGAACAGCGCGGCGCCGGGCATGGCCCGTCTTCAGCGCTTCGCGGTCGCTGGACAGGGTGATGCCTTCCAGCGCCAACAAGGATTCCTTGGCATGCAAGCCGCCCGCAAAGCCCGTCAACTCGCCCGTGGCGCCGATGACACGGTGGCAGGGGGCGATGATGGAAATGGGATTCTTGCCATTGGCTGCACCCACGGCGCGTACGGCGGCGGGGCGGCCGATCTGGCGCGCGATCTCGCCATAGCTGCGCGTCTGGCCGTACGGTATCGTCAGCAGCGCGCGCCACACTTCCTGCTGGAATGGCGTGCCGGCAAAGTCGAGAGGCACGTCGAATTGCTGGCGCGTGCCGGCGAAATATTCAGCCAGCTGGCGCGCCGTTTCCTGCAGCACGACGCAACCGTCATCGACGCGCATGGCGCCCAGACGCACGCGGTTCGGCTTGTCGTTTTCCCACAGGATGGCGGTCAGGGCTTCCCCGCGCGCCACCAGGGTCAGCTCGCCCACGGGCGAGGGCACCACGATGCAGTCGTATTCCATGTTTGTTCCTCGGTCAGATGGTGCCAGTGTAGCAGGATGGCGGCATGCCGCATATTGCGTGTAGGATGGCGTTTTCGGCATGGAGCACAGGCTTTGACGACGATCCCCACTTATGACGATATCCGCGCCATTGCCCTGCGGTTGGTGCACGAACGCTATCCCTCGGCCGTGGCGGCCATCATCGGCGGCTCGTTCGCCACGGGCCGGCAAACGGCCACTTCCGATATCGACCTGCTGCTGCTGTTCGACCACGTCGACTGCGCCTGGCGCGACACCCTCGTCGCCGAAGGGCGCACGGTGGAACTGTTCGGGCACGACATGTCCACGTTCACGTATTTTTGCAAGGAAATGGATGCGCCCGGCGGCAAGGTGCCGCTGGCGATGATGGTGGTCGAAGGGAAAAACATTGTCGCTGCCGGCGATGCCTACGCCCGGCTGCATGCGCTGGCGCACGCCATCGAGACGGCCGGACCGCCCGTGCTCGACGTGGAAAACCTGCAGCGCCGCCGCTATGCCATCACCACCGCGCTGGAAGACCTGGTCGACAGCACGCACCCGGGCGAGGCGCTGGCTGTCGCTTGCCAGCTGTACGAAGCACTGGCCGACCTGCACTTGCGCGCGGCCGGCGAATGGAGCGGCGGCGGCAAGCATCTGTTCCGGCGCCTGCAGACATTTGACGCCGCCATCGCCGCGCAGCTCGACGGTGCGCTGCGCCTGGTTGCCAGCAACTTGCCGGCCGGCCAGCGCGCCTTCGAGCAAGTCGCCGCCGCCGTGCTGGCGCCCGTGGGCGGTTCCTTGCTGGAAGGATTTACCCTGCCGGCGCCCGCGCACTGGCGTGTTTAAAACGCCGTGCGCACGGAGAGACTGATGTTGCGCGGTTCGCCCCAGAACACGCCGTCAAAGAAGCCCACGTTGCGGTAGTACTTTTTGTCGAGCAAGTTATTCACGTTCAGTTGCACGCTGGCGTGGCGGTTGAGCGCGTAGCTGGCCATGGCGTTGACCAGCGCATAGCCCGCTTGCGGGATATTTGTGATCGCGTTCGATGGCGGGCGGCCATACCACGATTCGCTGTAGGTGGCGCTCTGTGCCGTCATGCTGGCGCCCGCTCTCAAGCCGGCCAGCTTGCCGTCGAAACGGTAGCTGGTGGCCAGGCGCAGCAAATGGCGCGGCTGCGTGGTGGCGGCGCGGCGGCCATCGGCCTCGGCCGCGTGCAGATAGGTATAGCCGCCGCTCGCTTCCCAGGCGGGCGTGATCTGGCCGGCAACGTCGAACTCGACGCCCTTCGCCGTCACGCCCTTGCCGTTGGCCACCATGGCCTGGCCGCCGTCGGGCAGCAAGAAGCCGGGCGGCACCGTGCGGTCGAGTTCCGCCAGGTTCTTTTTCTTCGTGTGGAACAGGGCGGCCGATGCGTTCAGCTTGCCTTCATAGAATTCCCCCTTGATGCCCAGCTCGGCATTGTCGCCTGTTTCCGGCGGCAAAAACTTGTCGTTGCGGTCCTTGCTCGATTGCGGGTTGAACAGCTGCGTGAAGCTGGCATAGGCCGAATATTGTTTGTTGATGTCGAACACGGCGCCCACATAGGGCGTCACTTCATTGCGCGTCTCGGAAAAGTCGCTATTGTCCGTGTGCAGGCCCCGTGTATCGTAGTTGCGCGTATCCGTGCGGTAAGTGCTCGTGCGCGCGCCGATGATGACGTGCAGTGGATCGGCCAGGCTCAAACGCGTGGCGACATAGCCGCCCGCGAGGCGCGTAATGGTTTCCGAGTGCGAACCGTCCGGATGGAAGACGGGGCGGGGAATGTTGCCCGTCCAGCTGCGGTAATCGGGAACGAAGGCCGGGTAATCGATGTCCGCCTCGCCACCGAGCGAACGGGCGCGCTGGTTGCCGCCGTTCCAGCCGACGATGGCCGTGTGCTTGCGTCCCAGCAAGGTGAACGGGCCGCTGGCGTACAGGTCGAAGTTGTCGTTGGTGGTCTTGCCCGGACCATAGGCGCCCGTCCACAGGAGCATGCCTGCGCCCGTGGTCGGGTCTGGATGGCCGCCACCCGCATAGGCGACGGTGGTGCGGTTCGTGCTTTCCGTGCGCGCGTAGCCCAGATGCATATTCCAGTTGCCGGGCAGACGCTGGTCCAGCGACGTGAACAGCGTGTGCTGCTTGTTGGCCCAGGTGCTCCATGGCGTCGTGAAACTGGTGTTGCGCGGCAAGTTCGCCAGGCTGCCATCCGCATTCCAGTAAGGCACGGCACCCCAGGTGGCGCCCGTGGGCTTGTTGTCCTGGAAGTCGACGCCGGCCGTCAGCAAGGTGCCGGGGCGCAAGTCCGCCTCGACGATGACCATGCCGACCGTCTTGTGTTCGTGATACATGTCCAGGTAGGAATCGCGTTTTTGCCAGGCCAGGGCCGTGCGCGCCCGCACGCTGCCCTCCGCGTTCAGCGGCGTGGACAGGTCGGCTTCGAAGCGCTGGTCGTCCCAGCGGCCCATGATGAGGCCGGCGCTGACCTGGAATTCCTTCGTGGGCCGCTTGCGTATCATGTTGATGGTGGCCGACGGATCGCCCGTGCCGCCCATCAAGCCGGTGGCGCCGCGCACGACTTCGATACGGTCATACAGGATCGTGTCTTGCAGCGGCGCATTGCCGCCGCGCGCCATGCCGTCGATCTGGAG
The DNA here is from genome assembly GCF_059617945.1 of Janthinobacterium sp. BCJ23. Taxonomy (NCBI): domain Bacteria; kingdom Pseudomonadati; phylum Pseudomonadota; class Betaproteobacteria; order Burkholderiales; family Oxalobacteraceae; genus Janthinobacterium; species Janthinobacterium sp. BCJ23. Next base: position 430,969 of record NZ_JCAQAW010000004.1, read on the forward strand.
ATTGTTGATGCCGAAGCCGCGCGCATAAAACCGCGTGCGCTCCGTGTCGTTCTGGCCCACCTGGATGCCCGTCGTCTGCGCCAGCGCCTGGTCCAGCCGCACGGCGCCCAGGTCGTCGAGCAACTGGCGCGTGATGACGCTGACCGATTGCGGCGTTTCGCGCAAAGTCAGCTCCATGCGCGTGGCGCTGCGCGCTTCGCCGGCCGTGTACGACTGCGTGCCTTCCGTCGTCGCCGTCGACTGGCCCAGCACGGTGACGGCCGGCATGGTGACGTCGGCCGCGTCGGCGGCCTGTGCGGGCAAAACCACGCCGGCGGCAAGGCTCAGCAAGCTGATGTGTAACAGACGGGGGAGGCGGCGCAAGGCGGGCTGGCGCGAAGAAGAGGAGACTGTCGTTGATTGCATCATTTTCCTGGAATATTTTTAGTCGTGAGTGTTCCTATCTCGTCTGGCGAGGTGCGCAGTAGCTGGGGGGATGGCGTGACGCTGGCCCGTGGTCTGGCTTGGATAGCAGTTCCACCGCAAGGCCCGGCGCTGACGGGCAGTGGAAAGGAAGGGCGCGCGATTCCCTTCAATTTCGTGAATAGGAATCATTATCAATATAGGTGGTATTTGCCAAATAATCAAGCGTGCGCACCAAAACTGTGCAGAAGCCCATGGCGGCGTAAGGTCTGGCCTTCTGCGATAATGCAGGCGCTGACAAATATTTTCCTCATTGAAAGAAATGCATGCGTACATGGATCGCTTGTGCCGGATGGTTGTGTGTCGTGTCGCTGGGCCAGGCCCAGGAACTCGCGCCGCCGCCGGCAGTTCCCGCGCCGCTGCAGAGCGCCAGCGTGCCGCCCGCCACCGATACCATGCCAGCACCTCTTGCGCCGGTCACGCCCGCCGCGCCAGCGGAAGAGGCGCTGCCACCGCAAACTGTGACGATCACGGCCAGCAGCGACGCCAAGGCGCCGCGCGTGCGCTTCACGGCTTACCGCGAAAGTTATCTGACGGCCAGGAAAGTGTGGCAAGTGTCGAGCGGCAGCGTGGTCATGGCCCTGCGCCTGATTCCTGCCAAGCTGAGCGCCACCATCGACGACGTGCGCGTAGCCTTGCAAGGCAATGGCGCGCCCATGCCGATCAAGGTGTCGGACGGCGGCGTGTTTGTCGTGCCGCTCAACGATGACATCGCCGCGCAAGATGGCACTTTCCTGGTGAACAAGGGCAGGGGAGAACTGACGGCGAATATCGTGCTTCAGCCCGCCGTGGCGCGCGATGCGTGGAACGTCACGCGTGTGGGGCAAGTCTTGCGCGACGCCCGGCGCGCCGTGCGGGCCATCACGCCGTGGTACAAGCGGCCGTTCGCCAGCGACGTGCAATCGCTGGCCTTTTGCGCGGCCGAGCGGGGCAGTGCCTTGCAGTTGATGGATGGCGAGCAATTGATCGCCACCTTGCCCATGAACGAGCAGGCCGTCAACGACATCAACCAGCCCGTGTTTTGCAAGATTTTCGATGGCGAAGACAAATACCCGGGACACTACCGCGTGGTCATGCCCGAGCAGGCGACGGTGCTGCTGCTGTAGAGGCTAGTTGGGCTGGCGCTGCACCAGTTCCAGCGCCGCCGCCAGGGCCAGGTCCATGGTGGCCTGGTGGAAGATCAGCCATTGCGGCAACAGCGACAGCGCATGGCGTCCCTGTTCCAGGTCGCCTTCATCGACGGCGGCCCATGCATGGTGCAAGCCGCTGAGCACGCGCGCATGCTGTTCGCGGTGGTTGGCCAGCGAGGGAAAGGCGATTTGTTCCATCAAATCCTCTTCCTCGCGGAAATCGCGTTCGACGGCCGCAATCAGTTCGCGAAACGCCACGCTGAAATGCTGGTCGCCCAATTGCTGCAGCCGCGCCAGCTCCTGAAACAGCGCCTCATGCGCCTCGTCGATGACGGGAACACCCAGCGCCATCTCATCCTTCCAATGCGATTTACCCATGCCGATGCTCCCGGTTAAGTCCGTCGCGGTGCGAAGCGGACTGTTCCAGTGTGGGCGCAGCGAAGAGGGAAATCCATGACCTGGATCAAAAGTATGGTGAAGAGGGGGCGAGGAAAACAAAGCAAAAACAAATGGATGTAGGAACCAATTTCCCCTCCGTAATAAAGCGGTTTCAGCGATGCGCCGCGTTACCGAGCGCCGCTGAAAAACGCCGCTGGCAAGGCGCCGTGCCGAAGGCAGTACGAATGTACGACGAGGCACGGCAACGCGGTCAGCGGTGTTTTCTCAGCCACGCGTCTTATTGCCGAGGCCAATGGCTCCACATGGCATGCGCATCGACATTGGGCACCTGCAACTGCTGCCCGGCGGATAGCTGCATCGTATCCCTCAGCACGAGGGGCGCAAGCATCAGGGCCGACAGGGCAAGGCAGGCCAGCACTTTGAGCGTCAACATGGTCGTCTCCCGGTGTCCCGGCGGCGGCGCGGGGATGCGGCGCCTGCCGGTCACTTCCATATGTACTACCATGCTTGCAGTTTAGTTCACCTGGTCGTAACTTCAACTTATTGCTGTGATGCACTGCACCAGTTCGCCTGCTGCCAGGGGCCTATTTGGCCTTGCGGCTGCGCCGTGGCTTGCCTGTGGGCGGCAGGAAGGAATCGAACCACACTTGCGTCAACTGCCGCGTATTTTTCGCCGCCTCGCGCTTGACGGCGGCCGTGGCGTGGCCGCGCGCCGTGTTGGCGATGCGGTTGGCGGCGCTCAGGTACATGCTCATCCAGGGATTTTTCATGGCTAGCCTCGCAGGCAGTGGGTGGGAATGCCTCCACTCTAGTCCGATGGCTGGTGCTGACTGTGCGCCTGCCCACATAGCCGGGCCGTGCTGGCGATGGGCTGAGGCAGATCAATACACGTCGCGGCGGTAGCGTCCGGCCGCCAGCAGGGCGTCGAGGCCCTCCTGGCCCAGCACTTCTTGCAGTACAGCATCGATTCCTGCCGCCATGCCTTGCAGGCTGCCGCATACGTAGACGATGGCGCCTTGCGCCAGCCACTCGCGCAGTTCATTCGCGTTGGCGCGCAGGCGGTCTTGCACGTATTCCCGGGTTTCGCCATCGCGCGAAAAGACCTTGTCCAGGCGCGCCAGGTGGCCAGCGTCTAGCCAGCCTTGCAACTCTTCGCCGCAGACGCTGTCAAAAGCTTGCTGGCGCTCGCCGAACAGCAGCCAGTTGCGGGCCAGCCCCGTCCGCTGGCGCGCGCGCAGGTGGGCACGCAGGCCGGCCAGGCCGGAACCGTTGCCGATATAAATACAGGGCACGTCGACCAGGGCGGGCGCGAAGGCGGGGTTGGTTTGCAGGCGCAGGCGGATGGGGCTGCCCAGCGGGGCGAAGCGCGTGAGCCAGCCGGAACAGACGCCAAATCCCTGGTTGTCCTCGCCCGCATGGCGTTCCTGGCGCACCAGCAATTGCAGTTCACCATCGGATGGCAGCGAAGCGAGCGAATAGCTGCGGGGCGCGTGGTGCGCATCGCCCTCGCTGCCATCCGCGTTGCGGGCGATGATTTCCGCCAGCGCGCCCGCTTCCCAGCTGGCGCCGGCAGGGCCCGTCAAGGTGATTTCATGCAATTCGCCACCCAGGCTGCCCGGGTTGAGCAGCACGCGCCGCGCCAGGCGCCACTCGGCATACGACGCTTCTTCCTGTACGCCGATGGCGTCGATGGCGCTGCCGCTGCAGCGGGCCAGTGCTTGGGACCAGTCGGCCAGGGCGGCGGGGTCGTGCTTGTCCACTTCGATCAGCGGGAATAATGGATGGGCGCCCAGCGCTTGCAATTGCTGCGCCAGCGCATGGCCAAAGCCGCAGAAGGCGCTGTAATGGCGGTCGCCCAGGGCCAGCATGCCGAATTCCAGGCCCGCCAGCGGCGTGCCCGATGTTGCGTGCAGCAGGCGCGCGAAGCGGCGCGTGCCGTCCGGCGCCTCGCCTTCGCCAAAGGTGCTGGCGATGATCAGCGCCCGTTCGTACTGGCGCAATTGCGCAGGATCAAACCGGTCCAGCGACTGCACGTCGACGGCGACCCCGGCCTGCTGCAGGGCGCGCGCGCTTTCCAGGGCCAGGCGCTCGGCCTGTCCCGACTGGCTGGCGTAGGCGACGAGGGTGGGCAAGCCGGTATTTTTCTTGTCCGCTGCGCCGGCGCCCAGCATGGCGCGCTGCGCCTGGATTGCCCGTTTTGCCTTGCGGCGGCCCAGGTACAGCATCCAGCCCGTGATGGCGAACAGGGGCAGGCCCAGGCTGGCCAAAGTAACGATGATGCGGCCCGGCAAGCCGAAATACGTGCCCATGTGCAGCGGATAAATGATGTTGACGAGGCGTGCACCGAGCCCCTGCTGGCTGTAAGGTTCGTTTTCCGTGACCGTGCCGTCGGCCGGTGCAATGCTCATGCGGCTGCGCGCCCGCTCGTGCGGCGCATCGCTGGCCAGCCACGTGAATTGCACGGCTTCGCCGGCGCGCGTGGGTAGGCGCACGCTGGCCAGGGTCCAGCCGGCGGCGTGCTGCTGGAAGCTGGTCCAGGCCAGGCTGATGTCGACGGCGGGCGCCTTCTCCTTGCCGCCGCCTTTTTTCGCGGGCGCCTGTGCCATCCTTGGCGGCTTGCCGGCCCAGGCGTCGATATTGTCGCGCACCACGTCATAGCTCCAGTAAATGCCCGTCAAGGTCAGCGCCACGTAGACGACCAGGCACCAGGTACCGGCCACGGCGTGCAGATTCCACAAAAAGGAGCGGCCCTTCAGGGCGGGATCGAAGGTCAGCCACGTGCGCCAGTCCAGCGGCCGGCGGGGCCAGCGCAAATACAGGCCGGACAGGGCTAACCCCAGCAGGCACAGGGCCAGCGCACCCGCCACTTGCCGCCCCGGATCGCGCGGCAGCAGCAGCCAGCGGTGCAATGACTCCGTCCACTCGAAAAATTCCGCACCCGCCAGCGCAGGCTGGGTCGCGCCCGTGTACGGATGCACATAAATGGACTCGCCGCGCCGCTGGCCGTTCTTCGGCGCGAAGAACAGCCGTGGCGTCGTGCCCGCTTGCGCATACATGGTGATCGACGCCACGCGCTGGCCGTGTTCGGCTGCGGCAATGCTACTTAACTGCGCCGGCGTCAGCGGGGCGCGGGTTTCCACGGACACATGGCGCACGCCGGGGTTCATGACGTCAAGTAACTCATCCTTGAAGGCCAGGGTGGCGCCGCTCAGGCCGATGATCACCAGTACCGTGCCGGCCGTGATGCCGATAAACCAGTGCAATTGAAACCATACCTGCTTCCAGTTCCAGTGCCAGCGCCGCTGTTGCGGGGCGGCGCTTGGCTGGCGCACTGCGGGCACGGCGTCGGTGCTGGCGCGCAACTGGGGGAGGGAGGAAGTGGTCATGGTGGCTTTCGATAGCGCCGCCATGCAGTGCGTCAGGCATGGCGGGAAGAAGGAAGGCTGACATTTTAACGCAAACGAGAATCATTCGCAAATGATGGTGCCCTGTTTTCACGTGGCAGGAGCCATCCCCGTTTGCCTGATCGGGCGCCATAGGCGCTACAATAGGGATACTGTTCACTAGTTCCCATTGCTGCCATGACCACTTCCACACCGAATCTCGTCGTCACCCCGTCCGCCCACCCCTTGTCCGACGCCGAGCGCGCCGCACGCATGGTCAATCCCGCCTTTGGCCGCATCTTCACCGACCACATGGTGGTGATTCCTTACCGTGACGGCAAGTGGCAGCAGGGCGAACTGAAGGCTTACGGCCCGCTGATGCTGGACCCGTCCGCCTCGTCCCTGCACTACGGCCAGGCCATCTTCGAAGGCTACAAGGCGTTTGCCCAGCCGGACGGCAGCATCAAGACTTTCCGCCCAGAACAAAACGCCGAGCGCTTCAACCGCAGCGCCGCGCGCCTGGCCATGCCGGCCATTCCTGTCGAGCTGTTCCTGGAAGCGGGCGATGCGCTGATTGCGCAAGACCGCAACTGGGTGCCGAAAAACACGGGCGAGAGCCTGTACATGCGTCCGCTGATGATCGCCACCGACCCGTACCTGGGCGTGCGTCCATCGGAAGAATACTTGTTCGTACTGTTCGCCTCGCCAGCCGGCGCCTACTTCCCGAAAGGCGTGAAACCCGTTACCGTGTGGATCAGCGAAGACTTCGTGCGCGCCGCGCCGGGCGGCACCGGTGAAGCCAAGTGCGCGGGCAACTACGCGGCCAGCCTGATGGCCCAGTCGCAAGCGCAAGAGAAGGGCTGCGACCAGGTCGTGTGGCTGGACGCCGTGCACCGCGAGTTCATCGAAGAAATGGGCGGCATGAATTTGTTCTTCGTCTACAAGGATGGCGAAAAGATCACCGTCGTGACGCCGGAACTGACGGGCACCTTGTTGCCAGGCATTACCCGCCGCAGCCTGCTGGAAATGGCGAAAGACCTCGGCTATGCGACCGAAGAGCGTAAATTGTCCGTCCAGCAATGGCGCGACGACATCGCCTCGGGCCGCATGACCGAAGTGTTCGCCTGCGGCACGGCCGCCGTCATCACGCCCGTGGGCGTGGCCAAGGCCAATGGCTTTGAAATGACCATCAACAACAATGAAAACGGTGACGTTACCCTGGCCCTGCGCGAAGCGTTGCTGGGTCTGCAGCATGGCACGGCTCCCGATGTACATGGCTGGATGCACAAGGTCTGCTGATCAGCTTGTTTGACTGATACCGCGCCGGCACCCAGTTGCCGGCGTTTTTATATCTTGAAGGAATTACGATGAAAATTCGCTCTGTCTTGCCTGCGCTAGCCGCCGTTTTCCTCAGCCTGTCCGCTGGCGCCGTCCATGCGGCCGATGCCAGCTGCGCCATTCCGCGCAACGTCAGTTACTACGATTACGATGTGAAGCCGTCGGACGAGAAAAACACGTGCTACAAGCAAAGCACCAATGTGCCCACCGATTACTTCATGCTGGCGCTGTCGTGGTCGCCAGGCTTTTGCGACAGCCAGCGCCGCCGTGGCGCCGTGTGGAAGAAGGCCGCTTTCCAGTGCGCCGAGAGCAACCAGTTCGGCTGGATCGTGCATGGCCTGTGGGCGCAGTCGAACAATCCCGCCACCTGCGAAGACATTTCCGTGACGCCGCCGCGCAAGACGGATATGCACCCTCGCTATTGCAAGGGCAATTTGCCGAAACTGGCACCGTCCGACATCTTGCCCTATATGTGCATGCAGCCGGGCGAAGCCTTGCTGCAGGGCGAATGGGAAAAGCATGGCGCCTGCGATTTCGATACGGCGAAGGAATATTTCGAGAAGGAACGCGAACTGTTCCAGGCCTTGAAGTTGCCGGACTCCACCATGCCGAAAAACGAGCTGTTCCAGTGGATGAAGCAGCACAACCCACAGCTGAAAGGCCGCTGGCTCGGCTATGAAAAGCACTCGGGCGAGTTGCGCATCTGTTATTCGAAAGATTTCAAGGTCATCGACTGCCAGAAGTGATGGACCTTGCCTGCCCGGCAGAGTCCGCCCATCCATGCTAGTGTATCGCCCGGATCAGCAAGATGAACAGGTAGTGTATTTATGCAGCAGACTAGGCAGCAGCACACGCAAGCCGTCATGGTAGGCGAGGACGGCTTGCCGCCCGGCGCCCGTTTATGGGCCATGCTGGCGCTGGCCATCGGCGTGGGCATGGCTTCGCTCGATACGGCGATCGCCAACACGGCCTTGCCGGCCATCGCCAGCGAGCTGAACACGACGCCGGCCGCCTCTGTCTGGATCGTGAATGTGTACCAGCTGGCCATGGTGGCGACCTTGCTGCCGTTCTCCGCACTCGGTGAAATCGCCGGCTACCGGCGCGTGTTTATCTCCGGCATGTTTCTGTTTACCTTGGCCTCGCTCGCCTGCGCGCTGGCCTGGTCCCTGCCGTCGCTGGTGGTAGCGCGCCTCTTTCAAGGCGTCGGCGCCAGCGCCATGATGAGCGTCAACACGGCGCTGCTGCGGGCCCTGTATCCGAAACATTTGCTGGGCCGCGCGTTTGGCAACAATGCGCTGGTGGTGGCCGTCGCGTTCGCCATCGGGCCCACGGCCGCGTCGCTGATCCTGGCGACGGCCTCGTGGCCGTGGCTGTTCGCCATCAATGTGCCGCTGGGCGTGGCCGGTTTTTTCCTCGCCAGCCGCATGCTGCCGGCGACAAAACTGTCTGGCCACACGCTCGATGGGCGCACGGCGCTGTACAACGTGGGCGCCTTCGGTTTGCTGATTCTGCTCTTTGGCGATGCGGCCCATCACGCGGCCCTGTCAACCTTGCTGCCGGAACTGGTGGCCGTGGTGATCTTTTTTATCTTGCTGCTGCGCCGCCAGGCGGGGCATGCGGCGCCGATGCTGCCGATCGATCTGTTCCGCCGTCCATTATTCCTGCTGTCGTCGCTGACGGCCATCTGCACGTTTGCCGCGCAGGGGCTGGCGTTTGTGTCTCTGCCATTCTATTTTGAAGTGACGCTGGGCCGTTCGCCCGTCGAGACGGGATTTTTGATGACGCCATGGGCCGTGCTGGTGGCCGTGATGGCGCCTGTCGCCGGGCGCCTGAGCGACCGCTATTCGCCGGGTGTGCTGGGCGGCATTGGCCTGGCGGCGCTGGCTGGCGGCTTGCTGACCCTGGTGTGGATACCGGCGCACCCCAGCGTCTTTGACATCGGCTGGCGCATGGCCTTGTGCGGCATCGGCTTCGGCTTTTTCCAGGCGCCCAATCTGAAAGCCATCATGGGCAGCGCACCGCCCGAGCGGGCCGGAGGTGCCAGCGGCGTGGTGGCCACGTCGCGCCTGATCGGCCAAGCCACGGGCGCGGCGCTGGTCGCGTATTGCTTCACGGTTTCGGCCAGCCGGGGCACGACGTATGCGCTGTGCCTGGCGGCAGGATTCGCCGCCGTGGCCAGCATCGCCAGCTTCTCGCGCCTGGTGGTGGCGCAGCCGGCGTGGCTGGCCGGCAAGCACGAGTAATCAGACGTCGATGGCCTTGTCCGACTGCATGCGCTTGCGCAGTTCGAATTTCTGGATCTTGCCCGTCGATGTGCGGGGCAGGGGGCCGAAATAAATGGCTTTCGGCACCTTGAAACCGGCCAGGTTGTTCTTGCAAAACGCAATCAATTCCGCTTCCGTCACCGTGCCGCCTTCGCGCAATTCGACGAAGGCGCACGGCGTCTCGCCCCATTTCTCGTCCGGCTGGGCGATGACGGCGGCGGCCAGTACTTGCGGATGGTGGTACAAAGCGTCCTCCACTTCCACGCTGGAAATGTTTTCTCCGCCGGAAATGATGATGTCCTTGCTGCGGTCCTTCAGCTTGATATAGCCGTCCGGATACATGACGCCGAGGTCGCCCGTGTGGAACCAGCCACCGGCGAACGCTTCCTGCGTCGCCTTTTCATTTTTCAGATAGCCCTTCATGCAGATATTGCCACGGAACATGATCTCACCGATCTGTTCGCCGTCGGCTGCCACGGGCTGCATGGTTTCCGGGTCGAGCACGGCGACGGCGCTTTGCAGGTGGTAGCGCACGCCTTGGCGCGATTTCAACACGGCGCGCTCTTCCTGGCTCAAGGCCGCCCACTCATCCTGTTCCGCGCAGATGGCGGCCGGGCCATACACTTCCGTCAAGCCATATGAGTGGATCAAGTCAAAGCCCATGGCTTCGATCTTCGCCACCATGGCCGCCGGCGGTGGCGCGCCGGCCACCATGCCGCGCACGGTCCAGGCTATGCCGTCGCGCCAGTTGGCGGGCGCGTTGGCCAGGGCTGCATGCACGATGGGCGCCGCGCAATAGTGGGTGATGCGCAATTCGCGCATCAGGTCGAACACGAGCTTCGGTTCGAACTTGCGCAGGCAGACGTTCACGCCGGCACGCGCGGCCACGGTCCACGGGAAGCACCAGCCATTGCAGTGGAACATCGGCAAGGTCCACAGGTAGACGGCGTGCTTGGGCATGTCCCATTCCAGGATATTCGACAGGGCATTGAGGGCCGCGCCCCGGTGGTGGTAGACGACGCCTTTCGGGTCGCCCGTGGTGCCGGACGTGTAGTTGAGGGCGATGGCGTCCCACTCGTCCGCCGGCGGCTGCCAGTCGTAATCGGGGTTGCCGCTGGCCAGCAAGCTTTCATAGTCGAGCTCGGAAAATGCTTCCACTTCGGGCCCCAGCACGTCGTTGACCTGGATCACGCGCAAGCCGGGAATCTGCGCCGCCATCTGGCGCGCCAGCTCAGCAAATTCCGTGTCGGCCAGCAAGACTTTCGCCTGGCCATGGCGCAGCATGAAGGTCAATGAGGCCAGGTCGAGGCGGATATTCAAGGCATTGAGGACGGCGCCGGCCATGGGGACGCCAAAGCTCGCTTCCACCATGGCGGGCGTGTTCGGCAGCATCACGGCCACCGTATCGCCCGTGCCCACGCCCAGCTTGATCAAGCCCGAGGCGAGGCGGCGCGTGCGCGCATACGTTTCTTGCCACGTCTGCCGCACGGCGCCATGTGCAATTGCCAGGCGATTGCCATATACTGCGGCTGCCCTGGCGATATAGTCGAGCGGGGTGAGGGCGGCGTAGTTGGCGCTGTTTTTGCCGAGGCCGGTGTTGAAATCAGCTGTCATGCTTGTCTCCTGGTAAAAGAATCTTGTAGCTCCCTGTTTCGGGATTGATACCGGTTAGCATAGCACCGGTGCTGGAAAATCACTGTCATCTTAGTGACAGGTCTGAAGGATGGAATGGATAGCAACGATAGTGTAGAACGTGCAATGCCGGAACTCGACAGCCACGACTGGTTCGCGGCCCTTGATCCCCGGCATCAGACCCTGTTGCGTACCGGCAGCGTGATCAAACATTACGAAGCGGGCGCCGTCATCACGCGGCGCGGCGAACCGTCCGTGCACTGGATCGGCGTGCACACGGGCTTGATCAAGCTGGCTGTCTACAACGCCGATGGGCGCGGCGCCACGTTTTCCGGCGTGCCGGCCGGCGGCTGGTGCGGCGAGGGCAGCGTGCTCAAGCGCGAACTGCGCCGCTACGACGTGGTGGCCGTGCGCGCGTCGAGCATCGTCCTCGTCCCCGTGGACCTGTTTCATCTGCTGCTGGCCGAGAGCCTCTCCTTTAACGCCTTCGTCATCCGCCAACTGAACGAACGCATGGGCCAGTTCATCGCCACCATCCAGAACCAGCGCCTGCTGGCCGTCGACGCGCAAGTGGCGCAAGCCATCGCGCAGCTGTTCCACCCCATGCTATATCCGCGCACCTCCAGCGTGCTTGAGCTGTCGCAGGAAGAAATCGGCTTGCTGACCGGCATTTCACGCCAGCGCGTGAACCAGGCGCTGGGCCATCTGGCCGAATTGAAACTCATCAGCATTGCCTACCAGTCGATCCGCGTCGTCGACCTCGACGGTTTGCGCCGTTATGGCGTAGCGTCGCTGTGATGACAGACTGTCCGCGCGATGTGTGGCATGCTGGCGGCTCGTTTACCATATTGACCTGACGCATGGCCCTTGTTTCCGATCATCCCTTGCATTTGCTGGGCTTGCGCTTTCCGCTCCGGCTGCGCGTCACCGTGCGCCAGGGTTTTGTGACCTTGCACAATGAAATCACGACCAAGAAACTGGCCAGCGGCGACAGTTTCGTCGTGCCCGCCTTCTTGCGCTTTGCCTGCGACGTGATGCCGGGGCGGGGCAAGCCGGCCGTGTTCACCTTGGCGCTGGAAGATGATGAACCCGATGGCGGCCACGGCGGCGGCAAGCGCTGGAGCCAGGCGCTGGCCCAGCACATCTTTGATACGCCGCAAGGCAAATGGACGGCGGCGCGCCTGGCGGCCCTGTGGCAAGTGACGCCGCACAAGGCCCGCGCGCGCCTGTTTGCCGAGGGCGAGGCCTTATTGAGCCTGGTGCGCGAACAGCGCCTCGCGCACGCGCTGCACACGGCGGCGCAAGCGGGCGCCGATGGCGAAGATGGCGGGCGCGACCTGGCGCAAGTGGCGGCCGGCTCCGGTTTTGCCTCGATCCCCGCGTTCTGCGACGCCTGCGTGGATGTGGCCGGCGTGCGCCCCAGCCTGTTCCTGCGCAGCCAGGCGCCCGGATAGCCAGACTCCGTTATAATCGGGCCATGGGATATTTATTGAAGCGCAAACAGTGGCACATGTGGTTCGCCTGCCTGGCGATACTGCTCAATGCGCTGTCGCCGTCCCTGTCCTATGCGTTTGCTTCGCAGCACGCGAACGTGAACAATGCCGCCGTCGACATCTGCTCGGCCAGCGGCGCCGTCTACACGCAGGCCGATCTGGCGCCTGCCGCCACATCCACCACCGGTTCCGTGCTGCACCACATCGAGCATTGCCCGTTCTGCATCAGCCATGCGGGCAGCGTGGGCCTGCCGCCGCCGTCTTCATCGCCGCTGCCCGTCATCACGGGCCACGACGACTATCCGCCCTTGTTTTACCAGGCGCCGCGAGTCCCGTTCGCGTGGCTGGCCGCCAGCCCGCGCGGTCCCCCTTCGGCCGCCTGAACGCCCAGTCACGCCTTCCACGTCTTAACTGTATCCACTACGCCCATCGGGCCGGAATTATCATGAAACGTCGTCTTTTCCTTCTCGCCGGCACGGCGGGATTGCTTACGCTTGCCGCTTGCGAACCAGCGCCGAAACCCCATTACAACGGTCTTGACTTGACGGGAGGCGATTACAAGCCCGACTTCAAGTTGAGCGGCCCCGACGGCAAGGTGTACACCCTGGCCGACTTCAAGGGCAAATATGTGATGGTCTTCTTTGGCTTCACGCAATGCCCGGACGTGTGCCCGACAGCCCTGTCGCGCGCGCTGGAAGTCCGCCAGAAGCTGGGGCCGGACGCCGATAAACTGCAAGTGATCTTCATCAGCATCGACCCCGAGCGCGATACGCCAGAGTTGCTGGGTGAATACATGCGCGCCTTCGACCCCAGCTTCCTCGGCTTGCGCACGGACCCGAAGAACACGGCGCAGACGGCCTTCAATTACAAGGTCTTCTACCGCCGCGTGCCGAGCGGCAGCTCGTACACGATGGACCACACGGCCATCAGCTATGTGCTCGATACCGAGGGGCGCATGCGCCTGGGCCTGAAGCACCAGTTGACGGGCGACGAGTGCGTGCAGGACATCAAGACCCTGATGAAATCGAAATACACCTTATAACCATTGCGAGGAAATAATCATGACCCATCTGAAAACCCTGCTGTCCACGGCCCTGGCCGTGCTGTCCTTCTCCGCCATCGCACAAACCAGCGTGCAGATCACCGACCCGTGGGTGCGCGCCACCGTGCCGCAGCAAAAAGCCACGGGCGCCTTCATGCAGATCACGGCGCCGAAAGCGATGCGTTTGCTGGAAGTGCGCTCGTCCGTGGCCGGCGTGGCGGAAATCCATGAAATGAGCATGGCGGACAATATGATGCGCATGCGCCAGGTCAAGGAAATCACCTTGCCAGCCGGCAAGGCCGTCGAACTGAAGCCGGGCGGCTACCACGTCATGCTGCTGGACCTGAAAGGACAAGTGAAGGCGGGCGACAAGATTCCGCTGACCCTCGTCGTCGAAGGCGAGGACAAGCGCCGTGAAACCATCGAAGTCAATGCCGTGGCGCGTCCGCTGGGCGCCACCTCGGCCCCGATGCCTGCCATGAAGCACTGATCGCCATCATTTTGGCCAGAAGCCCGGTGCGCCGGGCTTTTTTGCGTCCGCCTGAAAGTTAAACGCTTGTTTGATATAATTCCGCACAATATTAAACAGCTGTTTAAATGATGGGAATGGCATGACGCAAGACAATAAAATCGAGAAAGAAAGCGAGAAACAGAGCGAACCGGCGCGTGCGCGCATCCTGCAGGCGGCCGTCCAGCTGTTTGCCGATGAGGGCTACAAGCTCGCGTCCGTGCGCAGGATCTGCGAGGCGGCCCACGTCAACGTGGCGATGGTCAATTACTATTTTCATGGCAAGGAAGAGCTGTATCTGGCTGCCTTCGACCATGCGCGCGAACTGGCGCGCGCCTCGGCTGCGGACGTGGCCGCCGCCAGCGCGCAGGCGCAGCTGCCGCCCGTGGAACAGTTGCGCCTGGCTATCGAGGCGCTCGTCTCCGACATGCTGCGCTCCGGTTCCGCATCCCTGTTCAGCCGCCTGGTGGCGCGCGAACTGATCGAGCCGACGGCGGCCATCCACAAGCTGGCCGAGCGCAATGTGCGGCCGCAGCATGCGCTGTTCACTCGCCTGATCCGTGGCGTGGTGGGGCCGGCCATGCCCGACGACGTGGTGCAGAAATGCGTGTTCAGCGTGATCGGCCAGGCCGTGTTCTATGCCCGTTCGCGCATCGTGCATGAGCTGGTGGCGCCCGAGATCACCTATGACGAGGCGGGCACCGCCAGCATCGCGCGGCATGTCGCCGCGTTTTCGCTGGCGGCCCTCGACGGCTTGTGCCGCCAATATGCTGCGCAGGCGGACGCATGAAGACGAGAAACCTGACCCTCGTGCTGGCCGGGCTGGCCATGCTGGGCCCGTTCGCCACCGATACCTTCTTGCCATCGTTCCCCGCGATCGGCACGCATTTCGACGTCAGCAGCGTGCTGGTGCAGCAGACCCTGAGCGTCTACCTGGCCGCCTATGCCTTCATGACCTTGTTCTACGGCACCTTGTCCGACTCGTTTGGCCGCCGTCCCGTGATCCTGGGTTCCCTGCTGATCTTTGCCGTGGGCTCCATCGGCGCCGCGTTCGCGCCCAGCTTTGGCTGGCTGCTGTTCTTCCGCGGCATGCAAGGCGCCTCGGCGGGGGCGGGCAGGGTGATCGGCCAAGCCATCGTGCGCGACAGCCTGTCGGGCGCGGCCGCGCAAAAGATGCTGGCCAATATCATGATGGTGTTCGGCATCGCGCCCGCCATCGCCCCCATCATCGGCGGCTGGCTGCATGTGGCCTACGGCTGGCAATCGACGTTCGTGTTCACCTTTTCCGTCACCGTGCTGCTGTTGCTGGCCTGCCTGAAAGGCTTGCCGGAAAGTTTGGCTGTCGAACAGCGCCAGCCTTTTCATCCGGGCAACATCGCGCGCAATTACTGGCTGGCCTTGCGCCACCGGGCTTTCCTCTTGCGTTCGCTGGCCGTCGCCTTCGCCTTTGGCGGCTTCGCCCTGTACATCGCGTCGGCACCGCATTTTATTTTGGAACTGCTGCGCCTGCCGGAAACGGCGTTCGGCTGGATGTTCATCCCCATGGTGGCGGGCCTGGTGGGCGGTTCGGCGCTGTCGGGCAAGCTGGCCCACGCGGTGAAAAGCACCGTGCTGGTGCGCTGGGGCTTGCTGGCCATGGCGGCCACCGGCGCGCTCAATATTGCTTACAACCACTGGTTCGCGGCCAGCATCCCGTTCGCCGTCGTGCCCGTGATGCTGTACGCGTTCGGCATGTCGCTGGCCTTGCCGGGCATGACCATGTCCACGCTCGACATATTCCCGCAGATGCGGGGCCTGGCCGCCTCCTTGCAAAACTTCGTGCAAATGCTGGTGTTTGCGCTGGTGTCCGGTTTTGTCGCACCATTGCTGTTCGACAGCGCATTCAAGCTGGCGCTGGGGCAGGCCTCGGCCGTGGCGCTGGCCGCGTTTTTCTGGTGGCTGGGCACGCGCCAGAACGCGGCGCACGGCGCTACCGGAGTTATCAAAGCGGCATGATCGGGGTTTGAAAAGGTAGGCATGCTTCCTGCTTTGTTACACTGTGACAATCAGACCCCTGCTGCGGCAGCGCAGCACCCGCGTGGGTCTAAGCAGTTTTGCAACTTTACCTTTGGCTATCATGCACTTGATTAACTCCAGTTTGAACCACGCCTTGCGCGTGCCGCTGGCTGCGGAAATCCACTCGCGGCCGTTTTTGCAGCTCGACGCCCCCGAGTTGATCACCCATCTGGCCGTGTATAAAGATGACAGCGCGGCGCTGGGCGCCTCGAATATGGCGGTCCAGCACGCCACCTTGGCGGCCCTGTGCACGCATTTCGGCGTCACGCCGCCCGCTGCCGAAGCCAAATACTTCTATTACGACTTTGGCCGCTTCCGCCTGAAATGGGAATGCCACACGGAATTTGCCACGTTTACCTTCGCCGAGCATCCTGGTGCCGCCTTGCCCCTGGAACAGGCGTTCGAGCGCATGCCGCTGGAGCAATTGCCGCAGCAGTGGCTGGTGGGCTTGAAGGGCAAGCTGATGGTGGCGGCCCACGTGGTGCTCGAGCAGGCGACCGAGCCTGCCGAGATATTCATGCAGGGTTTGTCGCGCGTGTTCGAGGGCAATACCCTGGCCGGCAGCAAGGTGCTGCAGGGCGGAGAGTTGTGGACGGATTTCACGATCCAGTCGGACGGTTTCAGCCGTTTCGTCATCCGCGACGCGGGCATGCGCTCGCAGCAGTCGGGCCGATTGGTACAGCGCGTGCTGGAAATCGAAACCTACCGCATGATGGCCTTGCTGGGCTTGCCCTACGCCATGCAGGCGGCGCCATCGCTGAACGCCATCGAAAACGAACTGGCCACCCTGGCCGCCGCCATGGTCGACACGGACGACGCACCGGGCCTGGCCAAGAGCGACGACGGTGTCTCCGAGCAAGGCTTGCTCGACCGCATCACGCGCCTGGCCGCCCGCATTGAAAAGTTGTCACTCGACAATAGCTACCGTTTTTCCGCCTCGAAAGCCTACATGGGCCTCGTCAAGGCGCGCATCGACGAGTTGCGCGAAGTGCGCATCGAAGGCATCCCGACGGTCGAGGAATTCATGGACCGCCGCCTGACACCGGCCATGAACACGTGCGAAGCGATGGCCAGCCGCCAGGAAGCGATGGCGCAGCGCATTGCCAACACGAATGACTTGCTGCGCACGCGCGTGGGCATCGTGCAGGAATTGCAGAACCGGCAAATCCTGCAATCGATGAACGCGCGCGCCGCGCAGCAGCTGCGCTTGCAGCAAGCGGTGGAAGGCCTGTCGGTTGCCGCCATTTCCTATTACGTGATCGGCCTGTTCAGCTACACGGGCAAGGCGGCCAAGGTGATGGGTTTGCCCGTGAATCCGGAAATCCTCGTCGGCGCCCTGGTGCCATTCGTGGCCGCCGCCGTCTGGCTGGGCCTGCGGCGCATGCACCACAAGCTGCACGCGGACTGAGCAGGACGACGCTGCGCTGTCATTTTTGCTATCTTTCAACATTCGACCGTCAGGTGTTTTGAAAGGAAGTTGCGTGCTACCGAATGTTGGCGATGTTTACAGTGTGTTTTCGTCCGAGCTGCAGCAGTATGTGGCTTGCCAGGTCACCCGCATCAAGGACGTTTCATCGTCCAGGCCGGTCGCTGCCGTACTGGAGCTGGACTGGACCGGCGACGCCTTGCCCGATGCGGCGGCCGTGCAAGCCATGCGGCCGCTGCTGTGCGATTATTTCTTCTGGAATAATCGCCACGACCACTGCTATGCCACGGCAAACGTGCCGCCTGGTCATACCCTCGTGGGCAATATCGCGCCGCTGGTCGATGTGGAAGTCAACAGCTACCGCAGCGGCTGGAACGTGGGCGACAGCGTGCTGCGCCAGCGCAACTGGGAGCGCATCGACCCGTTGCGGCGCCAGCAATTCAAGGCCGCGTCGGACGAGCGTGAAGTAACAGTCGGCGGCCAGGTCTTGCGGCAGGACGCGACGAAAATCGATGACAGCGTCTTGCAGGCGCTGGGCGACATGTCCGAGCTGGAGCAACTGCCTTGCCTGATGTCCATCGAGACCAGCAATGGCACGCAAGCCTTGATGGAGTTTATCCAGGGCAACCCCTTCATCAATGAGCTGCACTGGCAATCATCGACGGTGCATGCGCTCGATTTCACCGGCAGCGGCTTGAACCGGCTGATCCTGCAGCCCGATGGCGTTACCAGCCTGGTCTTGAACGAAGGCTTGAGCTTGCTCGCGCTGCGCGGCGCGCCATCGCCGGCGCTGCGCATCGACGATGACGCCGATGGCCGCCATCTGACACTGCAGTGCACGCAGACGCTGCCGCCGTTCCACGGTCTCGGCCAGTTGGGCGGCCTGTCGCTGGTCAGCATGAAGGAAGTCGACCTGGCGCAAGTGGCGCGGCGCTTTCCCTATCTGACGGCCTTGCGCATCTGGGGCAAGCCGGGGCTGGCGTCGCACATGGCCAGCCTGGCGCAACTGAGCCAGCTGCGGATGTTCACCGCCTATGACTTGTTCGGTTACACGGCGGAGGAGTTTCCATCGGCCACGCAATTGCCGCAGCTGTCGGCCTTGTGGCTGACCAGCTTGCCCGCCGATGTGGCCAAGGCCATCAAGGCCGGCTACAAGAGGGCGGCGGCGCTGGGACTGGACTTGTCGGTGACCAAGGCGCGCAAGCCGGAATGGCTAGCGGACAACCTGCTCAACCCGTTCCGCGACTGGGATGGCCGCGAACATATTTCTCCCGCGTATGCGAAAAAGGCGGCGCTGGCCTACAAGAACATGCTGGCCGTGACGCGCGGCATCGATGCCGCCATGGACGCGACGGCGGCCGCCGCAGCGCTGGAGGCGATGGTCGCCGCCTATGTCGATGCATTCAACAAGATCGAGCGGCGGGCCAGCATCATCGAGACGGTCGAGCGCGAGGAAATCTACTCGGTGCTGGCGGAACTGCTGGTGCAGCTAAGTGGGCAACTGAGCGGGCAGGGCGTTGTGCTGGTCGATGAGGCTGCCTTGCTGGACCTGTTCGACCGCTTGCGCGAATTTTAGTTTTTCATGAGCTAGAAAAAAAGTTCTAGACATCGAGTTCTAGAATCGGTATTCTGGCGGCATGTTAAAAAATACCTCCACTCCCCATCCCACGGCCGCCGAACTGGACCTGCTGCGCATCTTGTGGCAGCGCGGTCCGTCCGACGCCCGCGCCGTGTATGACGCGCTGGCCGCCGAGCGTGCCGACGCCAGTTACGCCACCGTGCTACGCCAGTTGCAGCTGATGCATGGCAAGGGCTTGCTGAGCCGCGATGAAAGCCAGCGTCCGCAACTGTATGCGGCCGTCGAAGCGCAGGAAAAGTTACAGACCAGCTTGCTCAAGGACTTGATCGGCAAGGTGTTTTCCGGTTCCGGCAAGGCGCTCGTGCTGACGGCGCTGCGCGAGCACGTGAGCGACGCGGAACGCCTGGAAATCGAAAAAATCCTGCGCAGCAAGGATGGCGGCGCGCCATGAACCTGGACATGGGCTTGGGCGTTGAGTTGGGCAAGCTTGTCCCTGCGCTGGGCTGGGTCCTGCTGTATTTTGTCTGGCAGGGCGTGATCGTCGGCGCAGTGTCCGCCGTCCTGCTCTGGCTGCTGCGCCACGCCAGCGCGCGCTGGCGCTATGCCGTGTGCGCGCTGGCGCTGCTGCTGTGTCTGTGCATTCCCTCGCTCCACCTTCTGTCTCTGCTGTCGGGCACATCGCCAGCCCAGCTGGCGGTAGACGCGCCGCCGGCCTGGCGCGCCGCGCTGCAAGCGTGGATGCCAGCCCTGGTGCTGGCCTGGAGCGCTGGTGTTGGCCTGATGAGCTTGCGCCTGTGCCTGGGCCTGGCCTGGGTCGGCAAGCTGCGCCGCCAGGCAGTAGCCGCCCCGGCCGTCTGGCAGGCGCGCCTCGATGCGCTGGCCCTGCGCATGGGCTTGCACCGGCGGCCGCCGCTGAAGCTGCACGCGGGCCTGGCCAGTCCTGTGACGGTGGGCTTTTGGCGCCCCGTCATCCTGCTGCCGGCCGCCTTGCTGAGCGGCATGCCCGTCGCCTTGCTCGAAGCGCTGCTGGCGCATGAACTGGCCCACGTGCGGCGCTGGGATTACCTGGTCAACCTGCTGCAAAGCGTGGCCGAGGCGCTGCTGTTCTTTCACCCTGTCGTCTGGTGGTTGTCGGCGCGCATGCGGGCCGAGCGCGAACAGGTGGCCGATGCCCTGGCTGCGCAAGCGCTGCAGGATCCGCAGCGGCTGGCCACGGCGCTGCATGCGCTGTCCTTGCACACGGTCGCGCCAAACCATTCTGGCTTGCTGATGTCGGCCCGGGGCGGGGCGTTGCTCACGCGCATAGAACGCTTGATGGCGCCCGGCCTTGATACCGGCAGCTGGAAGATGGCCGTGCCCGCCTTGCTGCTGGCCTGCGCCACCTTGCTGCTGCAGACGCAGGGCAAGCCCGAAGTCAGCGGGGCGATCCTGGCCGAAGCCGCAGCCGGCATGCTGGACTTGCCCGTCAGCGCGAAACACATGCTGGTGTTCGATGACGCCAGCGGCAAGGTGCTGATGGCGAAAGACGCGGACGCCGTCGTGCCCATCGCCTCGATCACCAAGCTGATGACGGCCATGGTGGTGCTCGACGCGGGGCAGGATCATGATGAGCAGGTGCGCATCGTGCGCGCCGATGGCGATGCGTCCTTGCAGCGCCACAGCCTGCTGGCCGATGGCGTGGCCGTGTCGCGCGGCGCGCTGTTGCAACTGGCGCTGCTGCCGTCCGAAAACCGCGCCGCCGCCGCGCTGGCGCGCACTTATCCTGGCGGCAGCGCGGCTTTTAATGACGCCTTGCAAGCGAAGATCCGCCACCTAGGCTTGCGCCGTACTACCTTGCTGGACCCCGTCGGCAGTTCGCCCGCGAATACGTCCACGGCCAGCGAGGTGGCGAAGATCGTCGCGGCCGCCGCGCGCTATCCGGACATCGCGCGCATCACCAGCCACCCGCAAGCGAGCGTGGCCGTCAATGGCAAGACACGCACCTTGCACAACACCAACCCGCTGGTCGGTGGCAAGGGCTGGGACATTGTGCTGTCCAAGACGGGCAGCAGCCACGAGGCGGGCAGCTGCCTGACGATGCGCATGCGCAGCGGCGGCAAGCACGTCACCATCGTACTGCTGGACGCCGACGGCGCACAGCGGCGCTCGCTCGACGCGGGACACATCCGCGACACCCTGGCCGACAGGACCGGTCGCATGCATTGATACCCCCCCCGGGCGCGCCAGTGCGGGCGCCCTTTTTTTACACTCTGGAGATGAAGATGACACTATTGGCGAAGTTGATGCTGGCTACGGTTGCGACCATGGCGGCTGGTACGGTGCAGGCGAAGACGCCGGTGACTGTGCAGGATAAACCGGTGAATTGCGACAATTGCAAGGAATGGAACGCGCCCGTCAAGCCGTTCAATGTCTTTGGCAATACCTGGTATGTGGGCACGGCCGGCCTGTCGGCCGTGCTGGTGACGAGTCCGCAAGGTCATATCCTGCTCGACGGCGCGCTGCCGCAATCGGCGCCGTTGATCATCGCAAACATCAAGGCGCTGGGCTTTCGCATCGAGGACGTGAAATACATCCTCAATTCCCACGCGCATTGGGACCATGCGGGCGGCATCGCCGCGCTGCAGCGGGCCAGCGGCGCCACCGTGATGGCCAGCGCAGCGGCCGCCCCCGTGCTGCAAAGCGGCACCAATGGCAAGGACGATCCGCAATACCAGGCCGATCCCGTCGTGCATGTGGCCAAGGTAAGCAAGGTCAGCCTGGTGGGCGAGGGCGATACCGTCAAGGTTGGACCGTTGACCCTGACGGCCCACATGACGCCGGGCCACACCCCCGGCGGCACGACATGGACGTGGACGTCGTGCGAAGGTCAGCGCTGCCTGGACGTCGTGTATGCGGATAGCCTGAACCCGTATTCGAGCGGCGATTTCCGCTATACGGGCAAAGGCGCGGGCAAAGGTGGCACGCCCGATATTTCGGCCTCGTTCGAAGCGAGCATCGCCAAGGTGGCCGCCTTGCCATGCGACATCATCATCCCCGTGCATCCGGGCACGACGGACGTGCTGGGCAAGGCCGCCAGGCGCAGCGGCTCGGACAATCCCCTGATCGACGCCAGCGCCTGCCGCGCCTATGCGGCCGAAGCGGGCGGTTTGCTGGCCAAGAAGCTGGCGAAAGAGCGGGGCGAGGCGGCGCCTCTCGACGCCAAGGGCGCCGCGCACGTGCATTAAGTTTTTTACTCTGCCGCCTGGCGCTGTTTGTGCAGGCGTTTCAGGAATACCGTCATTTCCTTGTCGGCTTGCAGGTCGCCTTGCTGCTGGGCCACTGTCACGCCGGTGGTCCAGGCGGCCTGCGCTTCGTCCAGCCGGCCCAGCTGGTGCAAGGCCTTGCCCAGCAGTTTCCAGGCGGCGGAATAGCCGGGCTGCTGCACGGTGGCTTGCGCCAGGTGCAGGGCCGCTTGCTCGGCGTCATGCTCTTTCAGGCAGGCGTCGCCCAGGCCAAAGCGCAGCAGGGCGTTGTCGCGCCCCTGCGCCAGCAGTTTTTCCAGATTTTCACGCATCAAGAGCCCCGTTAATATGCAAGTTTATTCTTGCATATTAACGTTTCCTCTTGCAAGTAACAAGCCCGCGTTCAATCCCGCATCTCCACCACCAGCTTGCCGCGCGCGCTGCCGTCGATTTGCGCCGCGTGCGCATCGTGCGCCGTGTGCAAGGTAAAGCGGCGTGGATCGAGCCGCACCTGCAGCTTTCCCGCCTCGATCAGCTTGTTGGCTTCGCGCAGGATGGCGCCATGGCGCGCATGATGCTCACCGCTCAACAGGGGGAGCAGGGTGAACACGCCCGAGTACGTCGCCGCGCGCGCTGTCAGCGGGCTCAGGGCGAACGTGCCCCAGCCGAGGCAACTGACGACGTGGCCGCCGTAGAGGCGTGCCGCCTGGAAGCTGGCGTCCAGGGTGGCGCCGCCCACCGTGTCGTAGACGATGTCGAAGCCGGCGCCGCCCGTATGTTCGGCCACGTAGTCGTCCACCGTGCTGGTCCGGTAATCGATGAAACGGGCGCCCAGCGCTTCGATGGCATCGCGGCTGGCGGCGCTGCCCGTGGCATACACCGTGGCGTCAAGGGCGACGGCAAGCTGCACGGCCATGTGGCCCACGCCGCCCGCGCCGCCATGCACGAGTACGCTGTCGCCCGCCTTCACGTGGGCGCGGTCGACCAAACCTTCCCAGGCCGTGATGAAGACGAGGGGCAGGGCGGCCGCCTCGCGCATGCCCAGCGCTGGCGGCACGGGCGCCAGCAGCGCGGCGTCAAAGACGCCGTACTCGGCCAGCGAGCCCTGGATGCCGCCGATGCCGCCCGCCATGCCATACACTGTTGCGCCAACGTGAAAAGTCGTCACGCCATCGCCGACGGCTTCCACCGTGCCGGCCACGTCGATGCCGAGGATGGCAGGCAGGCGGGGCCGGGCGTGCGGGGCGGCGCCGGCGGCGATTTTCGTGTCGAGCGGATTGACGCCGCTGGCAGCGATACGCACGAGGACTTGCCCGGGGCCGGGCTGCGGCACGGGAACGTTTTCGATGGTCATGGGGGCGGCAAAGCTGGTGAGGACGAGGGCTTGCATGGGATTCTCCTGTGGTTGATGCCCCAGTCTAGGCGGTGACGGCACAAAGAAAAATGGGGCGCGGCCCCATGCACTATTTCGATATCGTGGATAATCATAGTCAAACAGGAGGGAGTGCATGGACAGGCTGGAAGCGATGCAGGTGTTTTGCGCCGTGGTCGAGGCGGGCGGTTTCAGCAAGGCGGCGCAGCGCCTGGGCATTTCGACCTCGTCCGTGACGAACCAGGTGGCGGCGCTGGAAAAACACTTTGGCGTACGGCTCTTGCAGCGCACCACGCGCAGCATGTCGCTGACGGCCGAAGGCCAGCAATGCCATGCGCAGGCGCGCCAGATGCTGGCCGACATGGCGGCGCTGGAGTCCAGTCTTGAACAAGCGGCCGGGAAACCGTCGGGCAGCTTGCGCGTGGATATGCCCAGCAGCATCAGCCGCAACCTCGTGGCGCCCGCTTTGCCCCGCTTTATGGCCGCTTATCCCGACATTTCCCTGCGCCTGACCGTCAGCGACCGCCTGGTCGACATGGTGGAAGAGGGCATCGATGTGATGCTGCGCATCGGCGAACCGCAGGATTCGTCGCTGGTGGCGCGCAGCCTGCTGAACATGGATTATCTGTGCTGCGCCTCGCCCGCCTTTGTTGCCCGGCATGGCCTGCCGCGCACGCCGCAGGAGCTGGACCAGTTTGCCTGCCTGCATTTCCTGTATCCGAAATCGCGCCAGGTGCGGCCCTGGCTGTTCCAGGCCAAGGCTGGAGAGGATGGTGATGCGGCATATGCGCACACGCCGCCGGCCGCCTTGGCCTTCGACCATATCGAATCGATGATCGCCGCCGCCCAGGCCGGCTGCGGCATCGTGCAGGCGTTGTCGGTTTCCGTGCTGCAGCCGTTGCGTGAAGGCAGCCTCGTACCCGTGCTGCAACCGTTCCGCACGCGGGGGCCGGGCCTGTGGGCGCTGTTCCATCCGCGCCAGCTGCGCGCGGCCAAGGTGCAGGTGTTCGTGGAGTTTTTGACGCAGATGTTTGATGAAGGCTTTAATGAGAATTGATTATCAATTATAATGCAAGCCTATTGCATTGAATTGCCCATTGTCAGGAATCCCCATGTCCGTGTTTTTACGCCGCCCCGTGGCGCTCTTGCTGGCCGCCGCCAGCCCCTGGTCACTGGCAGTCGATGGTGCGCAGGCTGATGACGTCGTTACCGTCAAGGCGGAGCGCCAGCATTACCGCAGTTTATCCGCCACGGGCGCCACCAAGACGGACGCCTTGCTGATGGACTTGCCGCAAAGCGTGCGCGTGCTGACCGGCGACCTGCTGCGCGACGCGGGCGTGACGACTTTGACCGGCGCGCTGGACCTGGCCAGCGGTATTTCCAAACAAAGCCCGCTGGGCGGCCTGTGGGACAGCTACGCCATGCGCGGTTTCACGGGCGACCCGAATTTCGGTTCCGACTATATGGTCAACGGTTTCAGTTCCAGCCGCGGCTACAACGGCATGCGCGACGGCGGCAATACGCAGGCAGTGGAAGTGCTGAAAGGCCCCGCATCGGCCCTGTACGGCCGTGGCGAGCCGGGCGGCACGGTGAACATCACGACGAAAAAGCCGAAGTTCGCGCCGGAATACAGCGCCGATGTATCGCTCGGCAGCTTCCAGACGCGCCGCGCCGCCCTGGATTTGACGGGACCCTTGAGCGGCACCATCGCCTACCGCCTGAACGCGGCGCATGAAGAAGGGGACAGCTTCCGCGATACGGTGAAAGTCGAGCGCAGCCTGTTTTCGCCGTCCTTCCTCTGGCTGGTGGGCGAGCATACGACGGTGTCGTATGAAATCGAGGCCGTGCGGCAGCGCGCGCCGTTCGACCGCGGCGTCGTCGCCGTAAATGGCCAGCTGGGACTTGTCCCCGTGTCACGCTTCCTGGGCGAACCGGGCGACGGTCCCATGACGGTCAAGTCGCTGGGGCAGCAGCTGTTCATCCACCACGCCTTGTCCGACGACTGGACGGTGCAGGCGGGCGCTTCCTACCGCGACAGCGAATTGAGCGGCTATTCGACCGAGGCGAACAGGCTGCTGGCCGATGGCCACACCCTGCAACGCCAGCGCCGCCACCGCGATTTCTCGGCCACCGACGTGTCGGCACGCGTTGAAGTGCTGGGCAAGTTCGGGACGGGCGCGCTGGCGCACGAAGTGCTGGCCGGTGTCGATGCCTATCATTTCGACGACCACCGGGTGCAGCTGCGCCGCAATCCCTCGGCCGCGAATGGCTATGCCATCGATATTTTCAATCCTGTGTATGGCGGCAAGGCCGATCCGCTGGCCCTGTCCATCGACACGCAGGAAGGGCAAAGGGCGCGTGGCCTGTATGCGCAGGACCAGATCGACCTGGGTGCGCAATGGAAGGCGCTGGTCGGCGTGCGCCACGATAGCTACACGCAGGATGTGAGGAACAATCGCCTGCAGGTGAGCAACCGCCAGTCGCTGTCGGCCACCAGCCCCCGCGCGGGCCTCGTCTACCAGCCGACGAAGGCGTGGTCGCTGTATGCGAGCGCGGCCAAGGGTTTCCGGCCCAACAGCGGCATCAGCATAGCCAACCAGGCGTTCCCGGCCGAGCGCAGCCGCTCGTATGAGCTGGGCGCCAAGCTGGAAACGGGCAAGCTGACGGGCACTGTGGCCGTGTACGACATCCGCAAGAGCAATGTGCTGACGACCAATCCCGCCAACACGGACTTCGCCATCGCGGCGGGCGAGGTGGGCAGCCGGGGACTGGAGCTCGACGTGTCGGGCGAAGTGGCGCGCGGCTTGCGCGTCTCGGGCGCCTATGCCTACACCAATGCCACCGTCACGCGCGGCGACAATACGATCGTGACGGGCAGCCGCTTCGCCAACGTGCCACGCCACAGCGCCAATCTGCTGGCCACCCAGCAATTCGCACTGGGCACGGGCACGGCCAGCGTGGGCGGCGGCCTGCAATACGTGGGCGAGCGCCTGGGCGACGTCGCCGTCAGCAGCAAATTTACCTTGCCGGCCTATACGACGGCCAAACTGCTGGCATCGTACTCGCCGACGGCGAAACTGCGTCTGGCCCTGAACGTGGAAAACCTGTTCAACCGCAGCTATTATGCGAGTTCCTATAGCCAGCTTTGGGTGGCGCCGGGGGCGGAGCGTACGGTGACGTTGAATGCGCATTACCGGTTTTGATGTATTCACCCAACAGCAAAGTGCTGGGGTCGGACCCGCCGGGGGAATATGCCCCAATGGGGCATATTCCGATTCCGAAGGAACTGACCCCAGTTTCTGCTGTTGGGGTACGCACGCTACTCTTATCCTTACATTTAAAATGAATAAATGACCGTTCCCACTCCCCTGACTTCCCCCGCCATCCTGCGCGCCCGCATTGCCGTCATCGACGTCATGCGCGGCCTCGTCATGCTGATCATGCTGTTCGACCATGTGCGCGAAACGTTCTTTCTGCATCACCAGGTCAGCGACCCCATGGATGCGGCCCACGTCGACCCGGCCCTGTTCTTCACGCGCCTGGCCGCCCACGTGTGTGCGCCCATGTTCGTCTTTTTGACGGGTTTGTCGGCCTGGCTGTATGCGCATCCGGCCGCCGGTCCGCGCAGCGCTACCGGCTTTTTGTTCAAGCGGGGCTTGCTGCTGGTCGTGCTGGAACTGGTGTTCGTCAACTTTGCCTGGATGGGCACTTTCACGCCGGCGATCCTGTATCTGCAGGTGATCTGGGTCATCGGCCTGGCCATGATGGCGCTGGCCGTGCTGCACAAGCTGCCGTTGAAAGTGCTGGTCGTGCTGGGCGTGGCGATTGTCGCCGGCCAGCATTTGTTTACCTGGCTGCACGCGGAAGAGGGCAGCGTTGGCTACTATCTGCTGACGGTGCTGCTGCAACGCGGTTATCTGGTCGCCGATGGCGCCATGAAAATCAAGGTCAGCTATCCGCTGCTGCCGTGGATAGGCGTGATCGTGCTCGGCTATGCGGCTGGCCCCCTGTATGCTCGCGGGCTGTCTGCCGAAGGACGGCGTCGCCTGCTGCTGGCGCTGGGCGGCGGCAGTTTGCTGCTGCTGGCTGTGTTGCGCGGCTTTAATCTGTATGGCGAAACTTTGCCGTGGGTGGCCGGCGACACGGCCTTGCGCACGGCCATGAGCGTGCTGAACTTCACCAAGTATCCGCCGTCGCTGGATTTCCTGCTGTTTACCCTGGGCCTGGGCTTGCTGGGCATGGCCTGGCTGGAAAGCGTCGATAACTGGTTTACGCGCGCTTGCGCCACCTTTGGCGGCGCGCCCATGTTCTATTATTTGCTGCACCTGTATCTGCTGCTGGCCATCGGCATCACCTTGACGGCTGTGCTGGGCGCCAATCACGGCAACCGTTATGGCGTCGAGCACATCTGGCAAGTGTGGCTGATCGCGCTGGCCCTGATGCCCGTGCTGTATTTCCCTTGCCGCGCGTTCGCCAATTACAAGCGCACCTCGAAGCAGGCCTGGGTGCGCTACTTCTAAGCTCGCCTATTTGCAGTAGAGGCGGTCAATGCTGTGCGGCGATGCCAGGTAATGGCGCGTCTGCCAACCGATGGCCACCCGGTAGGCGCACGGCGGATCGAGCGCCACGTTGACGGGGAAGCCGCCATTGTTGCCCGACAGGTGAGGCCCGCCCGCGCCGCCACGGAACAGATAGTTGCTGGACGGTGGTGGCGGCGTGAAGCTGGCGGCCGGCAGCGGTGGCGGCGGATGCGTAATGCCGTTGTTGTTGGAAATCGTGACATTGAAAAAGCGCAGATGCGGGTGGTCGATCGTGTACAGGATATGCACGAGGCCGCCCGCGATGGGATTGCAGGCATTGCTGCGCAACTCTTCCAGGTCCAGCGCCACGATGACGGGCGAGTTGTCGAAGACGATGGAATCGAGCCCGTCCGTGGACACCAGCGCCAGGCTGATGCCGTCGCGCACTTCGAAGCCCAGGCGGTAGCGGCGTATCGGTTCGCTCTCGGCCGCCGTCAGGCTGCGCCCCGCGTCGAGGATGGGCAAGCCGCCCGGCAGCTTGGCCGGGTGCAAGCTCGTGATGGCCGGCGTATTCACGGTCAGCAAGTCGAACGTGCGCAGGAAGATGTTGGGCGCCACGTTGACGATGGCCGTCGTGCCGTCGCGCATGTCCACGGTGACGGGCTTGCCGTCCACCCGTATCCAGCCGCCCGGTTTCAAGTCGCCCGCATCGATGATGACGGGCGCCGAATCGCCGAGACCCAGTCCGTTCGTATAAAACACATAGCCGACGTGCGTGCCGAGGATTTGCGTCAACGGCGCCAGGCTGGCGGGCGCGACCGGGGGGATGGCCGTCGGGTCGTCGCTGCCGCCGGGCCAGGACCATTCGCCGATGAGGAAACGGTATTCGAGCGGGTTCGCGGGAATGGCGCTGTTGCGCAGCGGGCAATTGCCCTTCAGGGTGACGCCGCCGGCGAATACATACGAGGCGCCGGGGCCGCCTGCATAGCCTTGCGCGGAAAAGCCGGCCAGCGAGGGAAACGGGTGGATGTCGAAGATTTCCACCTGCTGCCAGTGGGGCACGCCTTCCACGTCGGGCGGCAAGACTTCTTTCGAGCACAATTCCACGCAGAAACAGTGGCCCACGTTTTCGCGGCCCGGCTGGCGCCCGTTGGCCTGCGTTTCCGACAGAATGGCCACGCTGCCCAGTTGCGCCGTGAAATACACGTCGGGGCCGCTGGCGAACTCCACGTTGATGAACGGTGAAAACGGTGTGAGCGTGAAGTCCGACGTCAGATAATCGATGCGGAAGCGCCCGCTGGCGTCCGTCACCGCGACGCCGAGCGCATCGTCCTGCAGCCAGTCGGCGTCGAAGGCCCGCACGGTGGCGCCGGCGATCGGCGCGTGGGGAGCGTCGCAGGTGCGCAGGCGGCCGCAGATGGTCCAGGCGCCGAAGCGGGCGCGCACGAGGCACCAGAAGCGTTGCGGCAGGCAATAGTCCCAGATGGCGAGATAGTCGTTTTCGGCCTGGCGCCAGCGGGGCTGAATGGTGGTGATGGAAAACTGCAGCGGCACGGGGTCTTTCGGCCCCGGTTTCAACCGCGGCACGGTAGGGCACAGGATATCGACTTCCACGGCCTCGCCCTGGTAATCGCCTGCCAAGGTGAAACTGTAGTTGCCGTCCTCGTCCGTGCGCGCTTCGGCCAGCAGGAACGGTGCTTTCGCCTGCACCTCTTCTTCCGTGAGGATGGCGAAGGTTTCCTTGGCGCTGGCCATGGCCAGCGCCGTGACGTTTTGCGACTCGCGCGGCCGGTACAGGCGCACGATGACGTGGGACAATGCTTCAGGGCACTCGGCACAGATCAAGCCGCATAGCTTGCCTCGCAGGATATAGGCCATGATGGCTCCCTTGCTGATGTGGACGGCGCGCCGCTCGGAATGGCGGCGCTGTTACCAAGCTAGCAAATGAGCGGCGGTCGGGCTTGATCCTGCGTAAAAGTATGGCTATTTAATCAGCGCCAATACTTCGCGGAAACGCGGGTGCTTGCAGTCGCGCAGCCATTCGAAGGCCAGCATCTCCACCGTCACCAGATGGGCACCGAGCTTGTCCAGGCGGGCCAGCGCCGCGTCGCGGCTGGCTCCCTGGCGCGAACCGACGGCGTCGATGGCGATGATGACCTCGTAGCCCAGCTCCAGCAGGCCGATGGCCGTCTGCAGCATGCACACATGGGCTTCGCACCCCGTGACGACGATCTGTTTTCGCCCGGCGGGCAGCATCTGCTGCAAGCCGTCAAAACAGGCGCCGAAATGCGTCTTGTGCAAGGTCCGTTCGCACAGCGCGGCGATCTCTTCCACGTTCGGCCCCAGTCCCTGGCGGTTCTGTTCCGTGCCCAGCACGGGCACGTCGAGCAGGCGGGCGATCTTTGCCAGGCGCAGGTTCTGTGCCAGCACGAGGCCCGCATCGTGGATGGCCGGCATCAGGCGGCCTTGCAGGTCGACAATGACCAGCACGGCCTGGTTCGCATCCATCAGCATGGCGTTCTCCCTATTAGTATGTGGCGACAGTGTAGCGCGCCGCAGCGTGCTCAAGCTGGCCAGCTGGGCGTGGCCGTTTCGCCCATCAGGTAGGCGTGGTTCAAATCGATGGCGCTGCGCAGGTAGTTCCACAGGGCGCTGACCCTGGCGATATTGCGCCGCTCGCTGGGCGAGATCATCCAGAAGGCGCGCAGCAGGTCGATCTCGCCATCGAGCACGGGCACCAGTTCGTTCGACTGCTGGGCCACGAAGCAGGGCAGGATCGCCAGCGCCTGGCCCGCGCGCGCCGCGTGGTACTGAGCGATCACGCTGGTGCTGCGAAACGCGCGCAGGGAATCGGGCGCCACGTTGTCCATGTAGCGCAGTTCCGAACTGAAGACCAGGTCGTCCACGTAGCCGATGATCGGGTGCTGCGCCAGTTGCGCCACGCTGGTGATCGGTGCGTGGCGTGCCAGGTAGGCTGGCGTGGCGTACAGTTTCAACCGGTAGTCCGATAATTTGGTCACCACATACGGGCCGGACAGGGGGCGCTCGATGGAAATGGCCACGTCCGCCTCGCGCTTGGACAGGCTGACGAAACGGGGCACGGCGATCAGGTCCACGCTGATGTGCGGGTAGCGGCCGCAAAACTGTGCCAGGTGGGGCGCCAGCACGATGGCGCCGAAGCCCTCGGTGGCGCCCAGGCGCACCTGGCCCGACAGCAGCCGGTTGTGTTCACCCAATTCCTCGGTGGCGGCAAACACCGTGCTTTCCATTGTTTCCGCGTATTCCATCAGGCGGTGGCCCTCGGGCGTCAGCTGGTAGCCCACGTAGTTGCGGTCGAACAGCTGCGTGCCCACCTGCTCCTCGAACTTGCGCATGCGGCGCGACACGGTGGAATGATCGATGCCCAGCTTTTTCGCCGCATCGACAAGGCCGGCGCTGCGCGTCAGTTCCAGGAAGACCCGTACATTGTCCCAATCGAGCATGGCAAACCCTCTCTGTGTATTTTTGCAAAGGAATTATGCATTAATTTCACTTGAGCGCATATTTTTACACATGCAGAATGCATCTACACATATAAGAAAAACCCATCCACCTGGAGACACGCATGAAAAAAACCGTTCTGGCCATGGGCGCGCTGGCGCTTACCCTGTCCTTTGGCGCACACGCGCAGATTTCCGATGGCGTCGTCAAGGTCGGCATCCTGACCGACATGTCCGGCCCGTATTCGGCCATGGGCGGGCGCGGCTCCGTCGTCGCCAGCCAGATGGCCGTCGAGGATTGTTTGAAGGCCGAATGCAAGGGCATGAAGATCGAGATCCTGTCGGCCGACCACTTGAACAAGGCCGACATCGCCGCCTCGAAGGCGCGCGAATGGATAGACCGCGACAAGGTCGACGCCATCGCCGATCTGACCAATTCCTCGGTGGCCCTGTCCGTGCAAAAGCTGATGAAAGAGAAGGGCGGCATCGCCATGTTCAGCGGCCCCGCCACTGGACGCCTGACGAATGAAGACTGCTCGCCGAACGGCTTCCACTGGATGTTCGACACGTATTCGCAGGCGGCCGGCACGGCGGCGGCGCTGACCAAGCTGGGGCAAAAATCGTGGTACTTCGTCACCGTCGACTACGCGTTCGGCCACTCGCTGGAAAAGGATGCCAGCGACGTCGTCAAGCGCAATGGCGGCACCGTCGTGGGCGCCGTGCGCCATCCGCTGAACGCGTCCGATTTCTCGTCCTTCCTGGTGCAGGCGCAAGGCTCGAAAGCGCAGGTGATCGGCCTGGCCAACGGCGGCGCGGACACGGTGTCGGCCATCAAGCAGGCACGCGAATTCCGTATCGGCAGCGGCAAGGACCAGCGCCTGGCCGCCTTGCTCGTGTTCCTGTCGGACGTGCACGCGCTGGGCCTCGATACGGCCCAGGGCCTCGTCTATGCGGACGGCTTTTACTGGGATTACGACGACCGCAGCCGCGCGTTTGCCAAGCGCTTCGAAGCGCTCAACAAGGGCGCCAAGCCGACCATGGTGCAGGCGGGCGTGTATTCGAGCGTCTATCACTACCTGAAATCGGTGGCGGCGGCCAAGAGCGACGACTCGAAGATCGTCGCCCAGAAGATGCGCGAATTGCCGATCAAGGACGCCGTCATGAACAACGCCTCGATCCGCCCCGACGGCCGCGTGATCCACGACATGTACCTGGTGCAGGTCAAAACCCCGGCCGAATCCAAAGGCGCGTGGGACTACCTGAAAGTGCTGTCGACCATCCCCGCCGACCAGGCGTTCAAGCCAATGGATGCGGCGGCGTGCAATTTGGTTAAAAAGTAATTTTAGTCTATCGACGGAGCAGCATAAGGCCGGGGTCAGTTCCTTCGGAATCGGAATTTCCCCCCACTGGGGGAAATTCCCCCGGCGGGTCTGACCCCAGTACTCCGCTGCTCCGTCGAGTCCTATGAACATCGCACACCCGGAGCCTCAACCATGAACCAAGCCCTCACCCAAGTCCCTGCTGTCCCACTGCACATCGCCGGCAAGCACCACGCTTCGACCAGCACCGAATGGCGTGACGTCATCAATCCGGCCACGCAGGAAATCGTCGCCAAGGTACCGTTTTCCACGCCCGACGAAGTGAACCTGGCCGTCGCCACTGCCAAGGAAGCGTTCAGGACCTGGCGCAATACGCCGCTGGCGGCGCGCATGCGCATCATGCTCAAGTACCAGCACCTGATCCGCGAAAACATCGGTACTTTGGCCGAACTGATCACGCGCGAGCACGGCAAGACCTTGCCCGACGCGGAAGGGGAGGTGATGCGCGGCCTGGAAGTGGTCGAGCACGCGTGTTCGATCGCCACCCTGCAGCTGGGCGAGATCGCGGAAAACGCGGCCACCGGCGTCGACGTGTACAACATCTACCAGCCGCTGGGCGTGGGCGCCGGCATCACGGCCTTCAATTTCCCCGTCATGCTGCCATGCTTTATGTTCCCGATCGCCATCGCCTGCGGCAATACCTTTGTATTGAAACCGTCGGAGCAGGATCCGTCCTCGTCGATGTATCTGGTTGAACTGATGTACCAGGCGGGCTTGCCGGCCGGCGTGCTGAATGTCGTGCATGGCGGCGCGGACGTCGTCAACATGCTGTGCGACCATCCCGACATCAAGGCCGTGTCCTTCATCGGTTCCACCCATGTGGGCACGCATGTGTACCGCCGCGCCAGCGAATCGGGCAAGCGCGCGCAATCGATGATGGGCGCGAAAAATCATTGCGTGGTGCTGGCCGACGCCAACAAGGAACAGGCGATCAATAACCTGATCGGCGCCGCATTCGGCGCGGCCGGCCAGCGCTGCATGGCCAATTCCGTCGTGGTGCTGGTGGGCGAAGCCCGCTCCTGGCTGCCGGAAATCGTCGCCCGCTCGCAAGCGCTGAAAGTGGGGCCGGGCAGCGACCGCACGGCCGACCTGGGTCCGATGGTGTCGAAAGCGGCCATGCAGCGGGCGGAAAAGCTGATCCAGGCGGGCGTGGACGAAGGCGCGCAGCTGCTGCTCGATGGCCGCGGCCACAAGGTGGCCGGCTACGAAGGCGGCAACTTCATGGGGCCGACGATTTTCTCGAAGGTGGCCGCATCGAACTCCGTCTACACGCAGGAAATCTTCGGCCCCGCCATGTGCGTCGTCGAAACGGATACGCTGGACCAGGCCATCGCCTTCATCAACGCGAACCCGAACGGCAACGGCACGTCGATCTTCACCTCGTCCGGCTGGGCGGGGCGCAAGTTCCAGAACGAGATCGACGTGGGGCAGGTGGGCATCAACGTGGCCATCCCCGTGCCCGTCGCCTACTTCAGTTTCACGGGCTCGCGCGCATCGAAACTGGGCGACCTGGGCCCGAACGGCAAGCAAGCCTTGTACTTCTGGACGCAGACCAAGACCGTCACGGCACGCTGGTTCGCCCCGGACGATGGCGGCAGCGGCGTCAATACCACCATCTCGATGAAATAAGGGGATGCCATGGGCACCAATATCGTTTTCATCGGCCTGGGGAACATGGGGCTGCCCATGGCGCAAAACCTCGTGCGGGCCGGCCATGCGGTGACGGGTTTTGACCTGGTGCCGGCCAGCGTGCGGCAATTTGCCGATGGCGGCGGCCTGGTCTCCGATGACCAGGCGGCGGCGATCCAGGCCGCCGATATCGTCATCACCATGCTGCCGGCCAGCCGGCATGTTCTCGGCGCGTACCTTGGAGACGCGGGCATCCTGGCGCAGGCGCGGCCAGGTACCTTGCTGATCGACTGTTCGACGATTTCCACCGAGGCGGCGCGCCAGGTGGGCCGCGCGGCGCAGGAGCAGGGCATGCCCATGCTGGACGCACCCGTCTCGGGCGGCACGGCGGGCGCCACCAACGGCACCTTGACCTTCATGGTGGGCGGCGAAGAATCCGCATTGGCTGCGGCGCGGCCCTATCTGGACGTCATGGGCAAGGCCATCTTCCATGCGGGCGGCTCGGGTTGCGGCCAGACGGTCAAGATCTGCAACAACATGCTGCTGGGGATACTGATGATCGGCACCAGCGAAGCGATCCGCCTGGGCGTGGCCAATGGCCTGGACCCGAAGGTGGTGTCGGACGTGATGGCGAAAAGCTCGGGCCGCAACTGGACCCTGGACGTGTACAACCCGTGCCCCGGCGTGGCGGAAAACGTGCCCGCGTCGCGCGGCTATACGGGCGGCTTTGGCGTCGATTTGATGCTGAAAGACCTGGGGCTGGCCGTGGAAAGCGCGCTGGCCAGCGGCGCCTCCGTGCCGCTGGGCGCCTTGTCGCGCAATTTATACAATTTGCACAGCAAGGCGGGATCGGGTGCGCTGGATTTTTCCAGCATCTATCAGATGCTGGGCGATAAAACTTAAGGCTGTTGCGCCTGCAGGGCCGCCAGTTCCGCCCTGGCTTTTTCCAGCTTGCCTTCCAGCTTGGCGATTTTCTTCGGCTGTTTATTCGCTTCCTGGGCCAGGCGTAGCGAACGCTCCGTCTGGTTCACCTTGGCCTGCGCCTTGACGATTTTCTTGTTGTGGCGCTCGACCAAGGTGCTGTCGCGGCAGTGGGCATTGACTTCGTCGAGCGCGCGCGTGAGGCCCGCGACCTTGTCGGACAAGCCCTGTTCTTTGGCCTGGCGCAATTCGCTGCGGATGCTTTCGCGCTTGGCGGCGCAGCCGGCCAGCTGGGTGTCGGCGGCGCTGGCGGCTCCGCTTGCGGCGATGGCAAGGAGCAAGGCCAGGGCGGTTTTCGATAGATGGTTCATAGTGTTCCTGTATCAGTGGCGGGCCCGTGCAATGTAAGCCCGCCGGGGTGCCCTGTCAAACTTCCCGTACCGTGCGCGCCTTCCTGGCGAGCCATCGGCTACCATGCGTGTTTTCTTCTTTCCGACACCGTCGCATGCCCAAGAAATTACTCTGTCTGATTCCTTTTCTGCTGCCGCTGCCCATCCTGGCGCAAACCTCGCCCACCTTGCTCGATCTGCAGCTGCTCGCCATCAAGGCCAGGGCGGATGTGGCCAGCCATAGCCCGCAAAGTATCGCCGAATTTGCCGAGACCCGGCGGCTGGCGGAAACGGGCGACGTGGAGGCTCAGCTGGACCTGGCGCGCATGCTGCAGCTGGGCGTCGGCACGCCGCAAGACACGGCGCAGTCGATGGCCTGGGTACGCAAGTCGGCCGAGGGCGGCTATGCGCCGGCGCAATCGGCTTTGGGCCTCGCCTATACCGTGGGTGGCAAGGTGCCCATCGACCGCGTGCAGGGTGAATACTGGCTGCGCAAGGCTGTGGCGCAGGATGACGCAATGGCGCAAACCATCCTGGCGCTGGAATTCATCAATGGCGACAGCAGTGCCGAAGAACAGGCGCTGGCCATCACCTGGCTGAAGGCGGCGGCGAACGAGCAGCACTTTGTGCCCGCCATGCGGCGCATGGTCGATGTGTACGTCAACGGTGAACTGGGACAACAGGCGAATGCCGAAGATGCGGCCGAATGGCGCGGCAAGCTGGCGGAAAGCGAAAAGAAATGAAGACCATCGTGTTTGTATTAAGCCTGGCGCTGGCGCAGCCCGTCCTGGCGCAACAAGCGTTCGCCAGAGCACCGCGCCAGCATCCGGCGCTGGCCGAATTCGACACACGCGGCCTCGATGACATGCGCGCAAAGGTGCGGGCCGTGATCGACCGCCCGGCCGACCTGTCGCCGGACAAGGTCGCCGCCTTCGACAAAGCGCGTACCGCTGCGGAAGGGGGCGATGCCGCCGTCCAGCTGGAACTGGCGCAGATGCTGCATGAGGGCGAGGGCACGCCGCGCAACCTTGACGCCGGTCTGGCGTGGATGAAGAAATCGGCCGAAGGCGGTTATGGCCCCGCGCAGGCTTTCCTGGGCGTGGCCTATACCTTGGGGCAGGGTATGGCCATCGACCGCAAGCTGGGCGAATACTGGTCGCGCAAGGGCGCCGCGCAAGGCGTCGAGCTGGCCAACTTCATGGTGGCGCAGCACTTTGAAAATATCCACAGCAGCGCGGAAGAGCAGGCGCACGCGCTGCACTGGCTCAAGTACTATGCTGAAAACGGCTTCATCCCCGCCTACAATGAAATCGGCTACCGCCTGATGATGACGGCGAAGGACGACGCGCAGCGCAAGGAGGCGTTCGGCTGGTACATGAAGTCGGCCAAGGCGCTCGATCCGTCGGGCTTGAACAATGTCGCGTACTCGTATGAAATGGGGCAGGGCGCACCGCAGAGCGACGAAGCGGCCCTGGGCTGGTACGAGATGGCGGCCATCGCCAAAAGCCCGCCGGGGCAGACGGGCTTTGCGCGGCTGCTGGAGCAGGGCCGTGGCGGCCCGACCCGGCAAGGGCCGGCTCCTGAACCGTTCGAGTTGTACCTGCTGGCGGCAAAGCAGGGCGATGCTGAAGCCATCGAACGGCTGGTCAAGGTGTACGATAAGGGCGAGCTGGGACAGGCGGCCGACCCCGCGCAGGCCGCACTGTGGCGTGAAAAGCTCAGGCTGGCCAAGACTCCCTGAGGGGGCATGACGGCGCGGAAACGGCATGCTATCATCATTGTTATCGATAACAATATCATGAGAGAACCATGAATCCCGATTTCCGCTCCAAGGCGATGCTCGAAGCGCATATCCTGCACACGATGCACTTTTATCACCCGCGCGCCATTGACCCCAGCGGCGGCTTCTATCACTTCTTCCTCGACGATGGCACGGTGTACGACGCCAGCACGCGCCACCTGGTCAGCAGCACGCGCTTCATCTTCAATTACGCCATGGCGCACCGCCGTTTCGGCGGGGACGAATACCAGGCGGCCCTGCGCCACGGCGTGGCCTTTTTGCGCGACGCGCACCGCGACCCGGCCACGGGCGGCTACGCCTGGCAACTGTCGTGGAAAGACGGTGTCAAGACGGTCGAAGACGGCGCCAACCACTGTTACGGCCTGGCTTTCGTGCTGCTGGCCTATGCCCACGCCTTGCAGGCGGGGATGCCGGAAGCGCGCGCCTACCTGGACGAAACGTTTGAGCTGATGGAGCAGCGCTTCTGGTTGCCCGAACACGGCCTGTATGCGGACGTGGCCAGCGCCGACTGGTCTACTCTGGATGGCTACCGTGGCCAGAACGCGAACATGCACGCCTGCGAAGCGATGCTGGCCGCGTTCGAAGCGACGGGCGAGGCGCGCTACCTGCACCGCGCCGAAACCTTGGCGCACAACATCACCGTGCGCCAGGCGGGTCTGGCGAACGGCATGATCTGGGAACACTACACGCCCGACTGGGCCATCGACTGGGATTACAACTTGCACGACAAGAGCAATATCTTCCGTCCGTGGGGCTACCAGCCCGGCCACTTCACGGAATGGGCCAAGCTGCTGCTGATCATGGAGCGCCACGCCAAGTTCATGGCCGGTCCTTCCGACTGGCTGCTGCCGCGCGCGCGCGAACTGTACGACACGGCCCTGGCCAAGGCCTGGGATGGCACGCATGGCGGCATCCATTACGGTTTCGGCCCGCACGATGAAATCTGCGATGGCGACAAATACTTCTGGGTGCAGGCGGAAAGCTTCGCCGCCGCCGCCGTGCTGGCCGCGCGCACGGGCGACGAGGCCTACTGGCAAAGCTATGACAAGATCTGGGACTACAGCTGGAAGCACTTCATCGACCATGAACACGGCGCCTGGTACCGCATCCTGACGCCCGAGAACCAAAAAATCAGCAAGGAGAAAAGCCCGGCCGGCAAGACCGATTACCATACCATGGGCGCCTGCTATGAAGTGCTGAACGCGATTGGCGGTGCGGCATGAACACCTCTTTTCCAACTTTTGTGTCGGCCGGCGAAGCGCTGACGGACATGTTGCGCACGGGTCCTGACACGTGGAGCAGCCAGGTGGGCGGCTCGACCTGGAACGTGGCGCGCGTGATGGCGCGCCTGGGCGTGCCCAGCGCGTTTGCGGGCGCCGTCAGCCGCGATGTCTTCGGCGATGCGCTGGCCGCTGCCACCGACGTGGCGGGCCTGGACATGCGCTTCCTGCAGCGCCATGCGAAGTCGCCGCTGCTGGCCATCGTGCATGAACTGCATCCGCCCACGTATTACTTCATCGGCGACGATAGCGCCGACCTGCATTTCGACGCGGCGCGCTTGCCGGCCGGCTGGATGCAGGGCGCGCAATGGGTGCATTTCGGCGGCATCAGCCTGGCGCGCGAACCGCTGGCGGGCAAGCTGGTGGCCCTGGCGCAGGAACTGAAGGCGGCTGGCGTGAAGATCAGCTATGACCCGAATTTCCGCATCATGATGGATGAACGCTACGACGCCACCCTGCGCCGCATGACGGAGCTGGCCGACGTGATCAAGGTGTCCGATGAAGACCTGGCGGGCCTGTTCCGCCACGGCGACATCGATGGCGCGTTTGCCATGCTGCGCAGCTGGAATCCGCACGCCACGTATTTATATACGCGCGGCGCGCAGGGCGCGGCCCTGTACCAGGGCGAACGGACATGGCAGGCGGCGCCACCCGTCATCGAGGTAGTCGACTCGGTGGGGGCGGGCGACGCCAGCATCGGCGGCTTGCTGTATAGCCTGATGTACCGCCCGGATGCCGACGGCGGCCAGCACTTGCGCTTTGCCGTCGCGGCCGGCGCGGGTGCCTGCCTGGCGGCCGGCGCCGCGCCGCCTTCGGTGGAGCTGGTGCAGTCGCTCGAGACACGCACGGTCGTCAGTTAAGTCAGGGTTGGCCTGATCTGCATCAACAAGGTAGCCGCATTTACGCTTGGCCTACCTTGTTGTAAGCAATGCTCCTACATGGCTACCGCAGGGTGCTGCCTACAATGTCTACTTCGTGCTGACACTTGGAGACAACATCATGGCCACCCAATCACCTCAGGCAGCTTCCGTTTCCCAAACACAGGCAGGCATGCCGGACATGGACGCGATCGAGCTGCTGACGCAAGACCATCAAACCGTCAAAGAACTGTTCGAACAGTATGAGGGCCTCAGCGACCGTTCGCTCGTCAGCAAGCGCAAGCTGGCCCTGAAAATCTGTGAGGAACTGAGCAAGCATGCGATGGTGGAAGAAGAAATCTTCTATCCCGCCGTGCGCGACGCCAGCCGTTCGAACGAAGACCTGGTCGATGAAGCCACCGTTGAGCACGCATCAGCCAAGGAGCTGATCGCGCAAATCGTCGCCATGGCGCCCGGCGAAGACTTGTATGACGCCAAGGTCAAGGTACTGTCCGAGCAAATCGATCATCACGTGCTGGAAGAGGAGGGCGAGATTTTCCCGCGCGCGCGCGACGCGGAAATCGATCTGGAAGCCATGGGCAGCCAGATCGCGGCGCGCAAGGCGGAAATCGAGCTGCCCGACATGCAGGCGTGAGCGCCATGCACGCTTGTGGCTAGCGCACACGTCCCGTCGAGGCCCGTTCCATCAAGGTAAACGCCATCAAATGATGCGTGGCCGTCGCCGTTTCCCCGGCGCGGCGCTGGCGGATTTCGTCGATGACGAGACTGACGGCGGCGCGCGCCATGTCGGCGATAGGCTGGTGGATGGTGGTCAGCTCGGGCCAGACCGTGGTGGCGACGGGCGTATCGTCGAAGCCGCACACGCTCAATTCCGCCGGCACCTGCAAGCCCATGCCGTGCGCCACCGCCAAGGTGGCGGCGGCCATGTCGTCGTTGCTGGCGAAGATGGCGCTCGGGTGCGGTGCTTGCGCCAGCAGCTGGCGCGCCGCGTCCAGCCCCGAGCGATACGTAAAGTAGCCTTGCGCCACCCTGTGCGGCGCCACTGGCAAGCCCGCTTCCCGCATGGCGTCCTCGAAGGCCTGGCGGCGCAGCAGGGCGGGCGTGTGCGCCGGGTCGCCTTCGATGAAA
Organism: Janthinobacterium sp. BCJ23; assembly: GCF_059617945.1. Taxonomy (NCBI): domain Bacteria; kingdom Pseudomonadati; phylum Pseudomonadota; class Betaproteobacteria; order Burkholderiales; family Oxalobacteraceae; genus Janthinobacterium; species Janthinobacterium sp. BCJ23. Next base: position 471,677 of record NZ_JCAQAW010000004.1, read on the forward strand.
CCGATGTCGCGGTGGCCCAGCGCGAGCAAGTGGCGCGTCATGGCCAGCGCGCCTTCGTAGTCGTCGATGCGCACGGCCGAGACGCCGGGCGAGGGGCGCGCCGTGGCCACGGCGATGGCGGGGATGCCCATGGTATTGAGCTGCGCCAGCACCGCGGGCGAATCGCACAGGGGCGGCGGCACGAGGATGCCGTCCACGCCGGCGGCCACCAGGCAATCGATGCCGGCGCGCTGGCTGCCCTGGTCTTCGCAGCGTTCAAGAAGCAGCTGGCCGCCGCCCTGGCGGCACTGGTCCATGGCACCGACGAGGAATTCGCTGAGGAAGGCCGCGCTGGGGTTGCTGTACAGGAGGCCGATCCGCAGGGTGCCCGTGCGGGCAGCTCTGGCCGCCAGGTTGGGCTGGTAGCGCAGGCTGGCGATCGCCGCCTCGACCTTGTCGCGCGTGGCCGTGCTGACGCTGGCGCGCCCGTTGATCACGCGCGATACCGTCATGGCCGACACGCCGGCCACGCGCGCCACGTCGTGCACAGTGGCCCCGCTGGCGGTGTCTGGTGCGGCGTGCGCCGCCTTATTCGAGGTGACCACCGAATTTCAGCTTGCCGCTGATGCGCATGCCGTGCAATTGGCCTTCTTCCAGCTCGGCGGCGCTGGTGCGCTGCGCCGTGTCGCGCCGCGCCAGTCCCACCGACAGGATATCGAGCATCATCAGCTGCAGCAGGCGCACGATCATGGGCACGAAATTGAGGTTGCCTTCCGGGTGGTTCAAGGTCAGCAGCACGTCGGCCAGCTTGGCCAGCGGCGAACCGCTGGCCGTGATCGCCAGCACGCGCGCGCCGCAGCCCTGCGCCACCTTGACGGTGCGCAGCAGGTCGGGCAGGGCGCCCGAGCGGGAAATGACCAGCGCCACATCGCCCGGTTTCAGCATGGCGGCGCTCATTTCCTGCGCCTGCGGGTCGGCAAAGAAGCTGCTGACGATGCCCAGGTTGAGCAGCTTGTGCTGCATGTCGTCGGCCACCACGCGGGCGCTGCCCACGGCCAGCAGTTCCACGCGCTGCGCGCCGCGCAGCAGTTCGATGGCTGCCGTCAGCGCTTTCACGTCGAGCATGTCGCGCATGGCCAGCGCGGCCGAGGCATTATTGCCCAGCACCTTGCGCGCCAATTCCGCGTCGGAGTCCGAGATCTCCACGTGGCAGTGGGCCACCGTGATGGCGCCGCCCGTCAGGCCGGAGGCCAGCTTCAATTTGAAGTCGGCCAGGCCCTGCACCCCGATCGAGCGGCAAAAACGCATCACGGTGGGCTGGCTCACGCCCACCCGCTGGGCGATTTCCGCGATCGGCAGCGTGAGCATGGCATTCGGTTCCTTCAAGACCCAGTCGGCCACCTTGCATTCCGATGGACTCATGCGCCCGCGCGCCTGGCGCACGGATTCCAGTACGGGCGCGCCGGTATGGGCGCGCTTGAGCTTTTGCGCCAGGATGGCGGCGATGCCGAGGAATGTCGGCAGTTCGGCCGTGATCAGGAAGGTGGGGATCTGCGCCAGGTATTCGTTCAGGCGGCCCTTCTGTTCGAAGCGGGCGCGGAACTGCGACTGTTCGAACAGGGGCCCCAGGCGCGGCACGATACCTCCACCTATATAGATGCCGCCCAGCGCGCCCAGGGTCATGGCCACGTTGCCGGCGATGGAGCCGAGGATGGCGCAAAAGCAGTCCACCGCTTCGAGGCACACGTCGCATTCATTGTTCAGGGCGCGGCTGGTGATGTCGGCTGCCAGCAGCAGCGGCGCATCGGGCTTGCCGGCGCGCTCGGACAGGGCGCGGTAGATCAGTTCCAGCCCCCGTCCGGAAGCGAGGCGCTCGGCCGAGACGTGCGACAGCTCGCGCCAGGCGAAGGACAGCACGTCCATTTCGCGCTGGTCGCAGGGAGCGAAGCTGACGTGGCCCCCTTCGCTGCCCAGCGCGATCCAGCGGTCTTCGGCGGGGATCATGCCCGACACGCCCAGGCCCGTGCCTGAACCGAGCAAGCCGATGACACTGTCGGCGCGCGCCATGCCGCCGCCGATCTGCTGGCGCTGGTCGGGCCGCAGATAGGGCAGGGCCATGGCCAGCGCCGTGAAGTCGTTCACCACCAGCAGGGTGTCGAGGCCCAGCGCGGCGCGCATCGCCTCGATCGAGAAGAACCAGTGATGGTTCATCATGCGGATATTGTCGTCGTCGATGGGATTGGCGATGGCGATGGCCGCATGGCGCACGCGCGCCGAACCGGCGGCGCGCGCCTCGTCGCTATCCATATAGGCGGTGATGGCGTCGAGCAGCGACGCGTAGTCGTCGCAGGGCAGCACGGCGACCGCTTCCAGGTGGCCCTGGCGCGTTTCCAGCACGAAGCGGGCATTGGTGCCGCCGATGTCGGCCAGCAGGCGCGGGCCTTCACTGAAACGCTCCGCCGGATCGCTGCCTGCTACTTCCATTTTTTCATCAATTTTCATGGCGGTGCCTAGTCTCGTATGCGTGCACGGTCGTGGCCGCGCACTGTCGTTATGGCAAAAACCAAGGATTTTAATTCGTATACGTGCCGCGTGCCGAAAAATGCGGGGTGCTTGCGCAAATGCCCGCCCACAGTGCCGGATGCTGCGGTGTCGGCGGGAAAATCAGGGCAGTCAACCCGTATATCGGTACGCAAATAAAGTGTCGCAGAGTAGTCGTAGGATTACAACATAATATGTTGATATTTGTTCGTAGTATAGTTACTATGTCCCTGCTGGAAAGAATTCTGGCCAGTACATTCGGCCACGAATGACTAGATAAAAAATAACTACTGAGGAGACTTACCATGCTGCATCGCAACATGTTGAAGGCCGTGTTGAAGACACTGCCAGCTGCCATCGTCTTAGCCATCGCCAGCGGTTCCGCTGCCGCCGATCCAATGTACCCATCCGACTCCGAAGGCTTCCACGGCTACCTGCGCGCTGGCGCTGGCAGCAATACCTCGGGTGACGGCGGTTCGCAAGGCTGCTTCGGCCTCGGTGGCAACACCATGAAATATCGTCTGGGCAATGAGTGCGACGCCTACACGGAATTCGGCTACACCAAGTCCGTTGCCCAGTCCGGCGGCGTGAACTTCCTGGCCACGATCTGGGTCAACGCTTACGCGCCAAACTCGGATTTCGGCGACAACAAACTGGGCATCGTCAAAGCCTATGTCGAAGCGCAGGGACTCGATTTCCTGAACGGCGGCACGGCCTGGGTCGGTAAACGCTTCTACTACCGTCCTGACATCCACATGCTGGACTTGCAATACATCAACATGAACGGCACGGGCGCCGGCCTGGACCGCATTCCGATGGGTCCTGGTAAATTCTCGTACGCCTTCTTCAAGGACAACGACATCGCCCAGCGCGATGACGACAAAGGCTCGCGCAGCGGCGTACCTGGCGCCTACCTGGGCACGAAATCGGCCGTGCGCCAGAACTTCATCTACGGCGAAATCCCCGTCAATGAAAACGGTACCCTGGACCTGGCCGCGACCTACATCATCGGCGAAGGCAAGGATGACGCCATCCTGGGCAAGCGCAATAACGGCTGGCAGCTGTCGGCATTCCACCGTCAAGCGAAAGTCTTCGGCGGCGGCAATACCTTCGGCGTGCAGTACGGCGTCGGTCCTGGCGTCGGCGGTGCCGGCAACGGCCAGTTCGGCGCTTCGGGCGACACCGGTTTCGGTTCGGACCGCAAGCGTACGCGCGTCTTCAATGACATGGCGATCCAGCCGATGGCCAACTTCGGCATGGAATTTGTCGCCCTGTGGCAAAAAGACGAGTCGAATGCTACCGGTTCCTCGACCTGGACCTCGGTCGGCGTACGTCCTGTGTACGCGTTCACCAACAACTTCAAGCTGGTGGGCGAACTGGGTACGGACCGCGTGACGCAATCGGGCGGCCAGCCAGCCAAGCGCCTGACCAAGCTGACCATCGCACCGACGATCTCCGCCGGTCCTGGCCTGTGGTCGCGTCCTGAACTGCGCGCTTTCGTGACCTACGGCAAATGGAACGATGCGGCCACCGCCTCGGTCAATGCGTCGAACAACGGCGGCCCGATCTATAACAACAATACCAGCGGCACTTCCTACGGTTTCCAGGTAGAAACCTGGTTCTAAGTTTGCAGGCGTCGTAAGTCTAGATCAACCTGGCGCATCCTTCGCGGATGCGTTTTTGGCGCCGTCCCGTGATATAAATGCAATGTAGTCATGTCATGGATCACGGCGCCGTCTTTACACCAAGATGATGCCCGTTTACAAGCGGGTCTGAGCACAAGAGCGTCGATACAGGCGCAGATTTCACCTTTTTCGGCCCCCGTATGCCGAAGCCCCCTAAAAGCTTGATCAAAAAAGGAATGTGGAGATGAAACTGAAATTCAAGATTACCCAACTGGCCGCATTGACCACCCTGGCATTCGCTGGCAGCGCCTTTGCGACCGACGTGGAAGTGTTGCACTACTGGACCTCCGGCGGCGAAGCGAAGTCCGTGGGCCAGTTGCAGCAAATCGTGAAAGAAAGCGGCTTCGGCTGGAAAGACTTCGCCGTGGCCGGCGGCGCTGGCGAAAACGCCGCGACCGCGCTGAAAACCCGCGTCATTTCCGGCAACCCGCCGACGGCCGCCCAGATCAAGGGCCCATCGATTCAGGAGTGGGGCGCTGAAGGCGTGCTGGCCAATATCGATGATGCGGCCATTCCAGGCAAATGGGATGCCGTGCTGCCGAAAGTCGTCGCCGACATCATGAAATACAAGGGCCACTACGTTGCCGCTCCCGTCAACGTCCACCGCGTCAACTGGATGTGGGTCAATCCGGAAGTGCTGAAAAAAGCCGGCGTGGCCACCACCCCGACGACCTGGGATGCGTTCTTTGACGCGGCCGAGAAGATCAAGAAATCGGGCGGCATCGCGATCGCCCACGGCGGCCAGCCTTGGCAGGACGCCACCGTGTTTGAATCCGTCGCGCTGGGCGTGGGCGGCACGGAGTTCTACAAGAAAGCCATCCTCAAGCTGGACCAGAAGGAATTGACCGGCCCGACCATGCTCAAGGTGTTCGACACCCTGGGCAAGGTGAAGACCTACATCGACAAGGATGCGGCAGGCCGCGACTGGAATCTGGCGACCGCCATGGTCATCAACAACAAGGCCGGCTTCCAGTTCATGGGCGACTGGGCCAAGGGCGAGTTCACGGCCGCTGGCAAGGTGCCGGGCAAGGACTACCTGTGCGTGGCCGCTCCTGGCACGGACAAGGCCTACACCTTCAACATCGATTCGTTTGCCATGTTCACGCAAAAGGATGCGAATGCGAAGAAAGGGCAGATCGCCCTGGCCAACGCCATCATGAATCCGAAGTTCCAGTCGATCTTCAATCTGAACAAGGGTTCGATTCCTGTGCGTTCCGGCGTATCGAAGGACAAGTTTGACGCTTGCGCCCTGAAATCGATGGAAGACATGGACGCCACCAACAAGTCCGGCGGCCTGGTGCCATCGTTCGCCCACGGCATGGCGCTGCCATCGGCCACGCAAGGCGCCGTGACCGACGTCATCGCCAAGTTCATGAACACCAACATGAGCTCGAAAGACGCGGTTGCAGCTTTGGCCAAAGCGGCAAAAGTGAAGTAATCACGACGGCGCCGGCACGCTCGCCGGCGCCCGCTGCATTGCATGCATCGCAGGCGTCCGCCCTGGCTTCGACCAGGCCGGCGCCACACGCAGTTCTCTCTACGGCTCTCCTATGTCCATACGCAAGCAATTCGACCGATGGATACCGCAGATGGTGTTGGGCCCCACGCTCATCGCCAGCTTGGTATTCGTCTATGGTTTTATCTTTTTGACCGGTTGGCTGTCGCTGACCGAATCGCGGCTGATGCCGAACTACGAGTTCGCCGGCCTGGTGCAATACGTCGAGCTGTTCGACAACGAGCGCTGGTGGACCTCGCTCAAGAACCTCGGCATCTTCGGTGTCCTGTTCATCGGTTGCAGCATCGCCATCGGCCTGTTCCTGGCCATCCTGCTGGACCAGAAAATCCGCGCCGAAGGCGCGCTGCGCGCCATCTACCTGTATCCGATGGCGCTGTCCTTCATCGTCACCGGCACGGCCTGGAAATGGATGCTCAATCCCAGCCTGGGCCTGGAAAAGGTCATGCACGACTGGGGCTGGACCTCGTTTACCTTCGACTGGCTGGTGAACTCCGACATGGCCATCTACACGGTGGTGATCGCCGGCGTATGGCAGTCGTCGGGCTTTGTCATGGCCCTGTTCCTGGCCGGCCTGCGCGGCATCGATGACGAGATCATCAAGGCGGCGCAGGTCGATGGCGCGTCCTTGCCGACGATCTACTGGCGCATCGTGATTCCCGCCATGCGTCCCGTATTTTTCAGCGTGCTGCTGATCCTCGCGCATATCGCCATCAAGAGCTTCGACCTGGTCATCGCACTGACGGCTGGCGGACCTGGCAACTCGTCGTCCGTGCCGGCCATCTTCATGTACCAGTTTTCCTTCACCCGCGGCCAGCTGGGCCTGGGCTCGGCATCGGCAATGATGATGCTCGCCACCATCGTGGCCGTGCTCGTGCCGCTGATGTATCTGGAAACGCGCAGCGCAAAGGCGATGAGATGACACACACTCCTACACGTAACAACAAACTCACCCTGGGACGGGTGGTGTTATATCTGCTGCTGATCCTGTTCGCGGTGTACTACATCGTGCCCCTGTACGTGACCCTGTCGACGTCGTTCAAGTCGCTCGACGAGATCCGCAGCGGCAACCTGCTGGCCTTGCCGCACGTATGGCAATTTGATTCCTGGTTCAAGGCCTGGTCTTCGGCCTGCACGGGCGTCACCTGCGACGGCATGCAGCCGTTCTTCTGGAACTCGATCAAGATGGTGATTCCCGCCGTGCTGATCTCGACCTTCCTTGGCGCCTTCAATGGCTATGTGTTCGCACACTGGCGCTTCCGCGGTTCGGAAATCCTGTTTGCCGCCTTGCTGGTGGGCTGCTTCATTCCGTTCCAGGTGGTGATCCTGCCGATGGCGCGCCTGCTGGGCGAATTCGGCCTGGCCAATACCACCACGGGCCTCGTCTTCGTGCACGTGGTGTACGGCACGGCGTTCACGACTTTGTTCTTCCGTAACTACTACATCGGCGTGCCGGAAGAACTGATCAAGGCGGCGCGCATCGACGGCGCCGGTTTCTTCCTGATCTTCCGCAAGATCGTGCTGCCGATTTCGGGTCCGATTTTCGTCGTCTGCATCATCTGGCAATTCACGCAGATCTGGAACGACTTCCTGTTCGGTATCGTCTTCGCCAGTGGCGATTCGCAGCCGATCACGGTGGGCTTGAACAACCTGGTCAACACGTCCACGGGTGTGAAGGAATACAACGTCAACATGGCCGCCGCGGTGATTGCCGCGCTGCCGACCCTGCTGGTCTATCTGGTCGCAGGCCGTTATTTTGTGCGCGGTCTGACCGCAGGCGCAGTCAAAGGTTAAGGAAAGAATATGTCCAGTTTATCGATACGCAGCATCCGCAAGGTGTACACGAATGGCGTCGAAGTCCTCAAGGGCATCGACATCGAGATCAAGGATGGCCAGTTCCTGATCCTTGTCGGCGGCTCCGGCTCCGGCAAGTCGACCTTGCTCAATATGGTGGCCGGCCTGGAAAGCGTCACGTCCGGTGAAATCCTCATCGACGGCAAGGTCGTCAACGACCTGCCGCCTAAGGACCGCGACATCGCCATGGTGTTCCAGTCCTACGCGCTGTACCCGTCGATGACGGTGCGCGAAAACATCGCGTTCGGCCTGAACGTGAAAAAAGTGCCGAAGGCGGAGCAGGAGGAAATCGTCGCCCGCGTCGCCGAAACCCTGCAGATCACGCACTTGCTCGATCGCCGTCCGGCGCAGTTGTCGGGTGGCCAGCGCCAGAGGGTCGCCATGGGCCGCGCCATTTCGCGCAAGCCGTCGCTGTTCCTGTTCGACGAACCGCTGTCGAACCTGGACGCCAAGCTGCGCGTGGAAATGCGCGCCGAGATCAAGCTGCTGCACCAGCGCCTGAAAGCCACCATCGTCTACGTCACGCATGACCAGATCGAGGCGATGACGATGGGCGACCTGATCGCCGTCATGAAGGATGGGGTGGTGCAGCAACTGGGCACGCCGCAGGAAATCTACGACAATCCAGCCAACCTGTTCGTGGCCGGCTTCATCGGCTCGCCGTCGATGAACTTCATCACCGTCAAGCCTGTCATCGAAGGCAACGAGGTGTTTGTCGCCATCGAGAACGCGGGCAAGAGCCTGCGCCTGGCCTTGCCGTTTGCCGCCGACAAGCTGCGCAGCTATGCGGGCCGCGACGTGATCCTGGGCGTGCGTCCGGAGCAGATCACTGACATGAGCAGCGCACACGGCGACGTGGGCCAGGAACTCGGTTGTTTGATCGACCTCGTCGAGCCAACCGGTCCCGACACCTTGCTGACGACGCGTTTGAACGGCGCGGCCGTGACTTGCCGCACGCACCCGCGCGAAGCCGTGCTGCCGGGGCAGACCATGCAGTTGTCGTTCAACCTGTCGAAAGCGGCCCTGTTCGATCCGGCCAACGGCGAACGCATCGCCTAAGCGTTGTCTCCATAAAAACGGCCCGCTTGTCGCATGACAGGCGGGCCGTTGTCGTTTACGCAGCTTGTTTACGCTGCCGCGCTTATTGCGCCAGCGATTTTTTATAGGCGATGGCGTGGCGCAGCTTGCCCTTGTCGTCGATCAGTTCATCGAACGCTTCCCGGTTGACTTCCCGCAGGGCGCCCAGTTCGCGCGCGCTCTTGCCGCCGCTGACGATATCGTCCGGTTGCAGCGCCACCATTGCCTGCGCGGCCAGCAGGACCGCATTCGCATACGCGGTGGCATCACGCAGGTCGACGCGCGCCAGGTCCAGCGTCGGCATGCCGCGCAGCCAGTCGGCCCAGTAAAACTCGAGAAATTCCGTGGCGTGTTCCGGCGGCTCGTAGCCGATTCCGCGCGTAAAGTAGACGAGCGAGCGGTATGGGTCGTCGCCCAGGGACTGCAGGCCGATGGCGGGCGGCAGCTGCCGTGGCGTGATGGCCTGGTTGCGGCCGTTTTTCAGCCGCACCTTGTTTTCCTCGCGCATGCGCGTCCAGAACGCCGCTTCGCCCAGTGCGCTGAAATTGTCGCTGACCTTGACCCAGACTTTCATTTGACGATTGCGCCCGCCGTCGGCATCCCAAAATGTGGAAAACGTGTGGTGGCCATCGGTCAGGTACACGATGCCGCGCGGGCCGATGACGACGGTCTTCATGTCATCCGGACGGCTGCCCACGGCCGCCTTGCAGCGGTAGCCGGCCGGTGGCGCGGCCAGGGTGGCGCCAGGCACATTGGCCGTGTTGGGCAAGACGTCGCCCTGGCCATTGGCTTCGCACAGGTCGGCGAATTTCTTTGGCTTGGCGATGTCGGCGATGTGTTTTTCTTCGGCCGCATAGCGTCCCAGCTTGTAATACACCTGGTCGTAGCCGATGGCTGGCTGGGTCGGATGCAGTTCATCGAGGCGTACTTGCAGGATGCGCGGATGGGCGGCGCTGCCCACGACGGTGGCCATCAGCGCCTGCTGGCGCGCGCTCGGGACCGGCGCCGGCGCGACGGCGGCATCGCGAGCCCATGCCATGCTGGCGAAAACGAGGGCCAGCGCGGCGGCGGCCCGGGGGAATGCGGCGTGCATGCGGCCTCCGAAGTGAGCGGTATGGCGTGCAGCATAGCGCGGCACGCGATTTCGCGCAGTCCGACAGGCGCATGCACTGCGCCATATCAAGACAGCTTCTTAAAACCACGTCTCCACTTGCAGGCCGAACGAGGTGCCGCTGGTGGCGTTGCCATACACGGGACCCGATTCATTGGCCTTGTTGACGGCGGCCGTGGCGGCGTCGTTCCATTTGCCGTACGTGACGAAGGCGCGCAGCTCGGGGCGCGACCAGTAACCCTTGCCCGCCGTCAGGGTGGGCGCGAAGGTCAGCTTGGTCAGGCGCTGCGCGGCGCCGCCCGTGGGCGAGGTCACGCGGTCCGTGCCCAGTTCGAACTGCAGCTTGAAGTTGTCGTTGACGGCATACACGGGGCGCACGCCCAGGGTGGTCCAGGTCGAGCTGCCGCCCGTGGCGTCGGATTTGTCGCGCTGCACGATGGCGATCATTTCCGCGCTCCATTCCGGCGTCGGCTGTATCCACAGCGAATTGAAGATGCGCAAGCGCGTGACGTCGCTGCCGTTGCGGATCGAGCCCGTCGTGCCCATGCGGTTGCAGCACTGGCCACCCGCGCCCGTGCCCGGCCCGACGCCGTACTGGATGCCGAAGGTGTTTGCGCCGCCCCATACTTTATCTTGCTTGTGCAGCACGGTGGCTTGCCAGCCGCTGTGCGAGGTGCTGTCCTTCTTGTCGGGCGTGATCAGGGTGGTCAGCACTTCCAGGGTGCCATCCTGATTGATGGGGATGCCCTGATAGACGAGGTTTTGCCGGATGGCCGAGCTGCCGGGCTTGTCGTTATCCTTGAAGAAACCATAGCTGATGCGGCCCGGTCCCAGTTTGTACTGGTCGATGCCGCCGCCCGTGCCGTTCATATTGATGTATTGCAAGTCCAACATGTGGATGTCGGGACGCATGTAGTAGCGCTTGCCGATCCAGGCCGTGCCACCGTTGAGGCTTTCGATGTTTTTCGCTTCCACGTACATCTTCGACATGCTCAGGTCCGAATCGCTGACGGCGGAACTGGGCGTATAGGCGGCCACCATGATATGGCCGACGAAGCTGACGCCATTGGGCGACTTGGCCATTTCCTTCTGGTATTCGAATTCGCCATAGGTGTCGCATTCGTTGCCGAGCCGGTAGCGCATGGTGTTGCCGCCCAGGCCGTAGCAGCTTTGCGGGCCGCGGCTGTCCGTGCTCGAGCCGAGGCCGGCGCGGAAGTAGCCGTGGTATTCGCCTTCGGCATCGCTGGCGTGGGCGGCGCCGCAGGCCAGCAGCATGGCGCAGGCCAGCGCCAGCGAGGTCTTCATCGGGTGTTGCATGGAGTCTCCTTGTCGTTATCAAAATGCGTGCTTGGGCACGTCGTACCGGATCGCTGCCGATCCAATCGGGGGGCTGCCTGGGCGGAAAGGCTCAGGCGGCCAATATCTGTTTCGATGAAATCAGGTTGCCGGGCTGGCGCCGCGTGCGCGCCACGCCTTGCGCGTCGAACAAATGGAAGGCGCTGCTGGCGGCCGAGACCGTGAATGGCTGGCCCAGCGGCACGCGGTTGTTGCCGTCGCCGCGTATCACCAGTTCCTGGCCGTTGTCCAGCGCCAGGTAAATGAAGTTGGCTTCGCCCAGGTGTTCCACCAGGCTGACGACGCCCTGGAAGCGGGCGCTGCCGTCGCCGTTTTCGAGGATGTGTTCCGCCCGCAGGCCCACCGTGACGGCGTCGCCTGCATGCAGGCCGGCCGGGTCGACGAGGGCCGTGATTTCCTGGCCGCTGGCCAGCGCCACGCGCACGCCATCGTCCTGTGCGGCGACGACCTTGCCTTCGAAGAAATTCATCATCGGCGCGCCGATGAAACCGGCCACGAAGCGGTTCGCCGGCTGCTGGTACAGCTCCAAAGGCGTGCCCGCCTGCTGGATATGGCCGCCATGCATGACGACGATCTTGTCGCCCAGGGTCATCGCCTCGACCTGGTCGTGCGTGACGTAGACGATGGTGGCGTTCAACTGGCGGTGCAGCTTGGCGATTTCCAGCCGCGTCTGCACGCGCAGGGCCGCGTCGAGGTTCGACAGCGGCTCGTCGAACAGGAACAGCTGCGGTTCGCGCACGATGGCGCGGCCGATGGCCACCCTCTGGCGCTGGCCGCCCGACAGTTCGCGCGGCAGGCGTTCCAGCAGGTGGTCGATCTTCAGGATGGCGGCCGCGTGGCGCACGCGCTGGGCGATGGCTTCCTTGCTGGCGCCGGCGATCTTCAGGCCGAACGCCATGTTGCGGTACACGCTCATGTGCGGATACAGCGCATAGCTCTGGAAAACCATGGCGATGCCCCGTTCGGCCGGCGGCAAGTCGTTGACAACCTTGCCGCCGATGGACAATGTCCCTTGCGAAATGCTTTCCAGGCCGCACAGCATGCGCAGCAAGGTCGATTTGCCGCAGCCGGAAGGACCCACCAGCACGACGAATTCACCGTCACGGATGTCGAGGTCGATGCCGGCCAGCACATTGTGGCGGCCGTCGTAGGATTTGGTCAGTTGTTGCAGGCTTACATGGGCCATGGCGCACCTATTATTTGACCGCGCCGGACGTCAGGCCGCGGATCAGTTGACGAGAGAAAATGACGTACATGACGAGCACGGGAATGACGGCCAGCGACAGCGCCGCCAGCACGGAGTTCCAGTCCGTCACGTATTGCCCGATGAATTGCTGCACGCCCAGGGTGACGGTCTTGGTACGGTCCGATGGCGCCAGAATCAGCGGGAACCACAGGTCGTTCCAGGCCGGAATCATGGTGAACACGGCCACCGTGGCGATGGCGGGGCGGATCAGGGGCAGGATCACCTGGAAGAAGATGGCGAATTCGCCCACGCCGTCGCAGCGCGCCGCATCCTTCAGTTCGCGCGGCACCTGGCGCACGAATTCGGACAGAATCATCACGGCCAGCGGCAGGCCCTGCGCCGTGTACACGAGCACCAGCGCCGTCAAGGTGTTGATCAGGTCGAGCCGCACCACCAGTTCCAGGATGGACACCGTACCCAGGCGGATGGGGATCATGATGCCCAGCGCCAGGTACAGGGTCAGCAGGCGATTGCCCGTAAACGTGTATTCGGACAAGGCCCAGGCCGCCATGGCGCCGAACAGCACGATCAGCAGCAGCGACAGCAGGGTGACGAACAGGCTGTTGCCGAAGTACAGCAGGAAGTCGGAATTGGCCAGCACCTTGTGAAAGCCCACGAGCGAAAAGGTGGAAGGCGTGGGCAAGGCCAGCGGATTGTCGAAGATGGCGGCCCGCGTCTTCACTGAGTTGATCAGGATCAAGACGATGGGAAACAGGGCGATGATGGTGTAGCCGGCCAGGATCGCATGCACGGCGGCGCGGCCCAGGGGGCGGGTGGAAACGTTGCGCATGGCGGCCCTTACAGTTCGTAGCGTGTCAGCTTGCGCTGCACGAAAAAGAAATACACGCCCACGCCCACGAGGATCACGAGGAACATCATGGTGGCCACGGCGGCGCCCATGGTGGGGCTGCCCAGCTGGGCCTGGTAACCGAAGAAGGTGCGGTAAAAGAAGGTGCCGAGGATGTCGGTGGCGTAGTTCGGCCCCGCCAGCGCGCCTTTCACGGAATACACGAGGTCGAAGGCATTGAAGTTGGCGACAAAGGTGAGGATGGTCACCAGCCCCAGGGTGGGCCAAATCAGCGGCAGCTTGATTTGCCAGAAGATGCGCATGGCGCTGGCCCCTTCCGCGTGGGCCGCCTCGATGATTTCCTCGGGCACGGCCAGCAGGGCCGCATAGATCAGCATCATGGGGATGCCGATATATTGCCAAACGGAAATGAGGGCGATGGTCAGCAGGGCCGTCGATTCCTGGCCCAGCCATGGCGCGAAGTAAGTGCCTATGCCCACGCCATCCATCAGCGACTGGCCCACGCCCCACAGCGGCGACAGGATCAGCTGCCAGATGAAGCCGATGATGACGACGGACAGCAGGGTCGGCAGGAAGATCAGGGTGCGGTAGCTGCGCTCGCCCTTCAAACCCTTGAGGCTGAAGAGGGTGGCCAGCAGCAGGCCGATGGGATTTTGCAGCAGCATGTGGATGAGGAAAAACTTGCAGTTGTTCCACATCGCATTCCAGAAACTTTGCGACCATTGCGGGTCGAACAGGATGGTGGCGTAGTTGGCCAGGCCGGCAAAATGGTGCTGGCCGCTCTCATCGGTCGTGTACAGGCCCAGGCGCAGGGTATCGGCCAGGGGCAGGGCGCTGAACAGCGAGTAAATGACCAGCGCCGGGGCCAGGAACACGAGGACGTGCCATGGGAAAGCTTTTTTCACGGCGAAACTCCAGACGAAGAAAAGCACCGGCGGCGGGGCCGCCGGCAAAACCGTGCCACCGGCCGCCGCATCGCACTGCTCAGGCCGGTTGCTCGGGGAGGGTAGACGTGGTGATTACTGTTGCGGCTTGTACCACTTGGCAAAGCCGGACTGGATCTGGCGCGCGGCGTCCTTCGGCGCCAGCTTGCCGTTCAGGACCTGGGCATTGACGTTCCACAGCTCGTTTTCCATGCTCGGCTCGCCACGGTTGAGGATTTGCGCATTCAGGCGGATGGTCGAGGCGCAACTGGCGCGCCAGCCGTTCATCTGCTTGGCCAGCGGGTCCTTGATGGAGATCAGGTGGTTCGACAGCGAAAAGAAGCCCGTCACCTTGTTGGTGTAGATGTCGGCGAATTCCTGCGAACCGAGCCAGGCGAGGAATTTGTAGGCGTCTTCCTTGTTCTTCGACTTCTTGTTGACGCTCATGCCGATGTCCGTGTGGTCCGAGATATAGCACTTGTCGCCGGCCTTGCGCACGGGCGGGTTGAAGGCACCCAGTTCCAGTTCCGGGTCTTGCTTGAAGTAGGCGATGTCCCAGGAGCCGGACGGGTAGATGGCGGCCTTGCCCAGCGCGAACTGGTTCTGGCTGTCGCCATAGGTTTGCGCGCTGGCGCCCTTGGACAGGTAGCTGCCCAGACGGGCCTCGTATTCCCAGGCGGCAACGAATTGCGGGTCGGTAAATTTGGCCTTGCCGGCGATCAGCGCCTTGCGGCCCTCTTCACCCTTCCAGTAATTGGCGCCGATGCTGGTGAACACCACCTGGTTCGCTTCCCACTGGTCGGCCGTGCCCAGGGCCAAGGGCGCATATTTGCCGCTTTTCTTGACCGTTTCCAGTACCTTGAAGAATTCCTCTTCCGTGGCGGGCGGCTGCAGTTTCAGTTCACGGAAGATTTTCTTGTTGTACAGGAAGCCATGCATGACGGACGCTATCGGCATGCAGAAGGTGTCCTTGCCATCGTCCGTCTGCCACGCCACCTTGGCCGAGGCGGGGAAGTTGTCCATGCCGGCCTTGCCGTCGAGCTTTTCCAGCTGGCCCCGCTTGTACAGGGCCAGCGAGACGTCGAACGGTCGGCAGGCCAGCAAGTCGCCGGCCGTGCCACCGCTCATGCGCGCGTTCAGGGTGGAATCGTATTCGGTAGGGGCCGTGGGCGAGAACTTGATCTCGATGCCAGGATGCTTTTTCTGGAAGGCGGGAATGAGCACCGTTTCCCACAGGGTCTTGTCATCCACGCGCCAGCTTTCGATGGTGAGCGTGCCCGCCTGTGCCGTGCCGCTGGCCAGCAGCAGGGCCAGCAATGTGTTGCGCGCGGCCGCGCCGCCTTTTGCATGCAGTTGCATGTCGTCTCCTTGTTGGTGTTGGTCTTGTTTGGCTGCCTGTTACGCTGCAGTTGGCGGACAGTAGCATCGGGGGAAATGTGACGCCAGCGTCCGGTATTGTGCCGACGATTATTTCTTATCTCGTTGATTTAAAAGAAAAATCTTGAAATGCGCGGGGGTGCTTGCTTACCTTTCCTTACCGATGTCCGCTGCCGTGGCGCGCCGCGCGGGGCGTCGGGCGCGTGGCGCCCCTTGTGCGGTGCGCAAGGTAGTGCAACAAAAGCTCACGTTTCTTTACAAATCAGGGGGCTAAATTACCAACCTGCTGTTTTGTAGTTGGGCTATAGTTTGTCGCGACAAGAACAAGGGGACAGGATTGAAGACGCCGCCGCACAGCACCGCCGACCGCCATGCCGGGGACGCCCGCCGTCGCGGCGTGGCGGCGCTGGCGCTGCTTGCCTTCCTGTGCAGCAGCGTGCCGGCGCGGGCCGAAGCGCTGCAAGTGCTGCACTGGTGGACCTCGGCCGGCGAACGCCGCGCCGCCGACGTGCTGGTGGCGCGCCTGGCGCAGGAAGGCGTCGAATGGCGTGACGCGGCCATCGCGGGCGGCGCCGGGGTCGGCGCGGGCAAGGTCTTGAAGAGCCGCGTGCTGGCCGGCAAATCGCCGGAAGTCATGCAGCTGATCGGCTATACCCTGGGCGAGTGGAGCGACCTGGGTCTGCTGCTGCAGCTCGACAGCGTCGCCGCCAGCAACAACTGGCGCGCAACCATGTATCCCACCGTGTGGGGATTGCTGCAAAACCGCGGCCATACGATGGGCGTGCCGGCCGGCATCCACCGCATCAATACCCTGTTTTACAACCGCAAGATCTTCCAGCGCCTGGGCCTGGCCGTGCCGCGCAGCTGGAGCGACTTTGAGCGCGTGGCCGGCAAGCTGCGCCAGGCCGGCATCACGCCGCTGGCGCAAAGCAGCGAAGCGTGGCAGGTGGCGACCCTGTTTGAAACGCTGGTGCTGGCCGAATCGGGGCCCGCGTATTACCGCGCCCTGTTTGTCGACAAGAAAGCCGAGGCGTATGCGGACCCGCGCCTGCGCCACGCCTTGCAGCGCTTGAGATCGCTGAAACAATGGATGGGCACGCCGCTGCGCGAACAGGGCTGGCCCGAAATGGCGCGCCAGGTGGGCGACGGCGAGGTGGCCATGTACATCATGGGCGACTGGGTCAAGGGCGAACTGAATGCCTGGGGCCGCGCCACGGACGAGGCGTTCGGCTGCGCCGCCGCGCCGGACACGGGCGACTACCACCTGTACAGCATCGACACGCTGGCCATGTTCGCCTCCGACTACACGCACCAGGGCGCGCAGGAAAAGCTGGCGCAGGTGGTCGCTTCGCTGCCCGTGCAGCTCGAATACAGCCAGGTAAAGGGCTCGATTCCCGCCTTGCGCCAGGCCGACCTGTCGCGCCTGGACAGCTGCGCGCGCGCCTCGGCACAGGCATTCGCGCGCGGCGCCGCGTTCCAGGCGCCCAGCCTCGTGCACCGCATGGCCACCGATGAAACCAGCAAGGACGCCATCATCGCCGAAGTGCACCGCTATTTCCTAGATGAGACGATCAGCGCGGCCGACGCGCAACGCCGCATCGGCAGCATGTTGCAGGCGCTGAATAAAAAAGGACGAGACCATGTCACGCAAAATCCTCGTCGTTGACGACGATCAAAAGACCCGCATGCTATTGAAGGCCTACCTGGAAAAGAACCAGTACGAGGTGGGCCTGGCGCACGATGGCGCCACTTTCCTGGCCGAATTCCACCGCCACGTCGACAGCCTGTCGCTGGTGATCCTCGACGTGATGCTGCCCGACACGGATGGCTTTGCCCTGTGCAAGGTGGTGCGCGCCCGCTCGAACGTGCCCATCATCATGCTGACGGCCAGCTCCGACGAGACGGACCGGGTGGTGGGGCTGGAACTGGGCGCCGACGACTACATCGCCAAGCCCTACAGTCCGCGCGAATTGCTGGCGCGCATCAAAGCCATCCACCGCCGCACGGGCATCGACGCGGCCGCGCCGCCCCGCTATTACCGCTTCGTCGGTTTCACGCTCGATACGCTCGAGCGCACGGTGACGGATGCCGATGGCGAAGCGCTGCAGCTGACGGGCCTCGATTTCCAGCTGTTGCGCTACTTTGTCGAGCATCCGGGCGATATCCTCGACCGCAGCGTGCTGTGCGAACAGACGCGGGGGCGCGACGCGGGGCCGCTTGACCGCTCGCTCGATGTGCAGGTGAGCCGGCTGCGGTTGCGCCTGAAGGACGATGGCAAGCAGCCCATGCTGATCAAGACGGTGCGCGGCGCCGGTTATGTGTTCTCGGCCGACGTGAGCAGTGGGCATGCCTGAGCGGGGTGTGCGCCGGCTGCTCGAGCGCCTGCTGCCGCCATCGCTGCTGGGCCGCCTGTCCGTGGTGATGGTGGCCGGCGTGCTGGCCACGCAACTGGTGGGCAACCTGATCTGGGCCACGCAGCTGCGCCGCGACTCGGCCGTGGAGGCGCGCATGGCGTCGCAGCACCTGGCCCGCAGCGCCGCCAGCACCATCCGTTTCTTCCTCAGCCTGCCGGCCAACTACCGCCCCATCCTGATCCAGCAATTTCGCGAAATGGGCGGCACGCGTTTCTTTGTCAACGTCAATCAGGGGCCGCTGGCCATCCGCGAAATCGCCCCGCACGCGCTGGCCGATACGGTGGTGGCCACGGTGGGGGCGGCGCTGAAGAGCGACTTGCCGCAGCTGGCCGGCTACCGCGTGGGCTTCGCCTGGCCGAGCGACCTGGTGGTGGCCGACAGCGGCGCGCACATCGGCGACTTGCCGGAAAACTGGGTCCAGCACATCTTGCTGCTGAAACCGAATCCCGCACCCGTCCTCGTGATCCAGGCCGAGCTTGAGCCGGGCAACTGGCTGTACCTGGCGGCACTGATGCCCAACCCGTATTTCTTGCAAAGCAGTAATCCGTGGACACTCGACCGGGTATTGCTGCAAGCGTTGTCGCTGGCGGCCGTGCTGCTGCTGTCGATCCTCGTCGTACGCTGGACCACACGGCCGCTGGCGGCCCTGTCGGACGCGGCCGAAGCGTTTGGCCGTGGCGAGACGCCGCCACCCCTGCCGCAGACGGGCAGCCGCGAGTTTGTGCAGACGGCGCGCGCCTTCAGCGGCATGCGCGAACGCATCCAGCGCTACCTGGAAGACCGCGAACGGCTGTTCGTTTCGATTTCGCACGACTTGCGCACACCCATCACGCGCCTGAAATTGCGCACGGAATTGCTCGACGACGACGTGCAGCGCAACGAATTCCACGATGACCTCGATGAGCTGGACATGATGGTCAAGGGGGCGCTGCAATGCGTGAAGGATAGCGACATCCATGAAAACGCCACCGAGGTGCGCCTGGACCCCTTGCTGCAGCGCATGGTGCGCGGGACACAGCTGGCAGGCCATGAAGTGCATTACGTGGGGACGGACCTGAGCGTGAAGGCCAAGCCTCTGGCCTTGAAGCGCGCCATCGGCAACTTGCTCGACAATGCCCTGTTTTACGGCAAGACCGCCCATTTGTCGGCGTGCCGCGAGGGCGCCAACGTGGTCATCCGCATCCGCGATGATGGCCCCGGCGTGGCCGAAGAGGCGTTCGCCAGCCTGTTCCAGCCCTATGTGCGCCTGGAACATGGCCGCGAGCAAAACGCGCATGGCATGGGATTGGGGCTCGGTATCGCGCGCAGCATCGTCCAGGCTCACGGCGGCGAGCTGACCCTGGCCAACCACCGCGATGGCGGCCTGGAAGCGACCATTCGCCTGCCGGCCCAGTAAGCGACGTCAGCTTTACCCGGCCAGCAGTGCGCTGGGCACGCGCGGCGAAGACATCAGGTCGCGGAAGGCGGCCCAGTGCTCGGCGCGCGTCGCGCCCTGGCGTTCGACATAGGCTTTCGCCATGTCCTGGCCCAAGTTGTAATTGATGACGTATGCGCCCATGGCATCATAGAACTGCAGGCGCTGCGCGGATTTCTCGGCCGGGTACAGGCGCACGTTGACCAGCCATTCCAGCGCTTCTTCGCGGCTCAGGCTGCCTTCCAGGTATTGGCGCGCGATGTCGTTGTCGGCATAGCCGAGTTTGGCCAGCAGCGCGTTGAGTTGCGCATAGCGGGGCGCCAGCGCCGGGTCGAGGCCGGCCAGCGGGTACAGCACCTGTTGTTCGAAAGCCAGCCGTTCTTCATCCGTAAAACTCAGTTCGATGCCGTAATTGGCCGTGCCTTCGGCGATCAGGGATTGCGGCGAATACAGCGGATAGATGCAGTACTCCATCCAGCCCTTGCCTCGCACCAGGTCGCGCTCGAGCAGCACGTTGTAGACGTGGTGGCCCGGATACGCTTCGTGGCAGCCGAGATCGACGGCGCGATCGATGTACACGGGCAAGTCCGTATTGATCTGGATCACGCTCTGGTAGTTGCCCTTGTACCAGTTGTAGCCGCTCCACGGCTTGTCGGTGACAAATTCCAATATAAAATCTTCGCCCTCGGGCAGGGCGATGTAGCGCAAGGTGCGTTCGCGGCCCGCGCGGATGGCCGCATCCATGACGGCGTGCAGCTTGTCGGCGGGAATGATGAGCTGTGCGCGCAAGGCGTTGACCCTGTCGCTGACCGTGCCGTCGCCAGGCAGCAGCGCGTCGATCTGCGCCACCAGTGTTGCATAGTATGCGCGGCTGTGATGGGGCGAGACGGCGTCGTACAGGCGCGCGCTTTCCGTATCGAAATCGAGGCGCGATCCCTGCAGCATCTCCGCGCGCGCCATGACGGCTTGCAGCTGCTTGCGCAGGTTGAGGGCGCGCAGGCCAGTTTCACCGGCCAGCAGGGCCAGCGCCTTGTCCGTCGCAGCCTGGATATCGCTTAAACCCAGTTGCTGTTCCACCGCTTCCTGTTGCCATGCGGGCGGGCCGTAATAGGCATCCACATACGAGGCATCGTGCTGGCCCATGGCCAGGACCAGCCTGACGTAGCGTTCGGCCACGTCGGCGAGAGTAGGAGAGTTGCTGTCGTTGTTCGTCATGGTGGCCTGGTTTTTGCGGTTGGGCAGGCGCTTATTGTATAGCGCAACATGCTGGAGCGAGGCACGGATACGGAGCACGGACGGGCGGCCTCATTTCTCTATAACAATTAGAAAAATGCATCTTGATATAGCTCAGTGAACCCGGCGTTCGTGGCCTGCGCGTGCGGGTTTGGTAGCAAGATGGCGTGGTCTTCTTTTTTATGTGTACACGTGATTTTCCCCTTGATTTTTCTTCGTTTATGGACGAATATGATGTACGAGATCCGGCACTACCTGACATCATCGGGCAGGGATTTATATACGGAATGGCTGAAGCGGCAGCGCGACAATACGGCCAGGGTGGCTATCGTGCGACGCGTGCTGCGCATGATGCCCGGTAATTTTGGCGATCATAAATTTTGCCACGACGGCGTGTGGGAATTGCGCATCGACGTGGGGCCTGGTTACCGTATTTACTATGCCATCGACGAGGGCCAGATTATTTTATTGCTGTGTGGCGGAGACAAGCGCACGCAGTCGAAAGACATCGAATACGCCTGTGCCTGCTGGCACGACTGGAAGGAGAGAGGACATGAAAGAGGACGTGAAACAGGTCATGAGCAAACCACCAAGAGACCGCTCGCATGACGAAGCGATGGCCGAACTGTACCGCGATGATCCCGCCTTCGCCCTTGAACTGATCAACAATATCCTCGTCGACGGCGACCATGGCGAACTGCTGGCCGTGCTGCGCCAGTTGACGCGCGCCTTTGGCGGCGTGCCCGCCGTGGCGCAGGCCGCCAAGCTCAATCCTACCCAGCTGTACCGCACCCTGTCGCCCGATGGCAATCCCTCCCTGAGTACCTTGACGGCCATCCTCGATGCCATGGGCTTGCGGCTGGCCGTGGAACCCAGGCAGCCCGAAGGTCCATTTTCCGCACCGGCTGCCTGAGTCCCCGCCCTGAGTTTAAAACTCCACGGGCCGTGCCTCGCGCATCGCTTGCGTCATGGCCAGGCCGATGCGCGTCGCTTCTGTTGCGTCGTGCAAGGTCAGCGACAAGGTGCGCCGGCCCAGTGCCGCATCCGTAAACTCCTGCGCCTCGATCAAGAAGGCGTCGGTGAAGCGGGCATAGAAGTCCGGCGTGCACTCATTGCGCACGCCATGCGCATCTGAAATTTCCACCCTGTTCAGACGTGGATTGCTGCCCACGGCCAGGCGGCCGCCCGTGCCGAACACTTCCGTCAGGGTTTCATGGCCATGCGCCATGGTGCGCGAGGCCATGAAGCTGGCCATGCTGCCATCGGAAAATTCGACCGTTGCCAGCCCGTTGTCGACGTCGCCGAACGCCTGCAAGCCCGTGTGGATGGCGTTGGTGCCGCTCGCATACACGCGCTTGGGTGCGGGGTTGCCCAGCAGCCAGCGCGCCAGGTCGATATCGTGCACGCTGCAATCGAGAAAGATGCCGCCGCTGGTGGGGGCGAAGCGCATGAAGGCGCCGCTGGGGTCGTTCTGGTCGCAGGTTTGCGAACGCACCAGATACGGCTTGCCGATGAGTCCCTGCGCGATCTTTTGCTGCGCGTCATGGTAGCTGGCGTCGAAACGGCGCACGAAGCCGATCATGATGGTCAGTTGCGGGTGGCGCGCCGCTTCCGCTTCCACCTTCAGGCAGTCGGCCAGGTCCAGCGACAGCGGCTTTTCGCAAAACACGTGCTTGCCGGCGCGCAGGGCGGCGATGATCTGGTCCGCATGCAGCGAGGTGGGCGTGACGAGGAAGACGGCGTCCAGGCCCGGATGGGCCAGCAGGGCGTCGTAATCGGCATAGCCGGTAGTGATGCCGAGCTGGCTGGAGGCCCAGTCCAGTTCGGCTGGCACGGGGCTGCAGGCGGCCACGACTTCGGCATTCGGCACGCGCTGCGCCAGGTTGATGGCGTGGCGCTGGCCCAGCCGGCCCAGGCCGACGATGCCGACTTTTAATGTTGGGGATGACATGGTGTCTCCAGATTTTTTATTGTTGTTTATAAAGTTACGACGCCAGGGTCACGACACGACCCTCGCGCCACGACAGGGTGGCCGCCTCGGCCAGTTCCAGCGCCTTCAAGCCATCGTGGACGGTCGTGCGCAGCGGCGTGCCGTGGGTGAGGGCGTCAAAGAAGTGCGCCATTTCCTGCGCGTAGGCCACGCGATAACGTTCCAGGAAAAAATCTTCCGGCCTGTCGACGCTGACGTTCACCGAACCATAGGCCGTCACTTCCGTCGGCTTGTGGTTGCCCGCCTGCAGCATGCCGGCGCTGCCCAGCACCTCAAAACGCTGGTCATAGCCGTAGGCAGCGCGGCGCGAGGCATTGATCTGGCACAAGCGTCCCTTGGCCGTGCGGATGGTGACGACGGCCGTGTCCAGGTCACCCGCTTCGCCGATGGCCGGATCGACGAGGCAGCTGCCCGTGGCGTGCACGCTGACGGCTTCATCGTCGAGTATCCAGCGGAAGATGTCGAAATCGTGGATCAGCATATCCTTGAAGATGCCGCCCGACACCTTGATGTAGCTGACCGGTGGCGGGCCCGGGTCGCGGCTGGTGACGATGAGTAACTCCGGCGTGCCGATCTCGCCCGCTTCAATGCGTGTCTTGACGGCATTGAAAGTGGGGTCGTAGCGGCGCTGGAAACCCAGCATGCACAGCACATTGGCTTCCTTGACGGCGGCGGCGCAGGCGCGCGCCCGGTCGATGGTCAGGTCGACGGGTTTTTCGCAAAAGATGGCCTTGCCGGCGGCGGCCGAGCGCAGGATCAGGTCCGCGTGCGTGTCCGTGCTCGAGGCAATGACGACGGCCTTGATGGCCGGGTCGGCCAATGCCGCCTCAACCGTGGCGCTGCTGCCGCCATGCAGGCAGGCCAGCGCGGCGGCCGCTTCCTGGTTGACGTCAACCACGTACTTGAACTGCACGCCGGGTTGGGCAGCCAGGTTGGCCGCGTGGATTTTGCCGATGCGTCCGGCGCCGAACAACGCTACTTCAATCATCATGTTCTCCTGGGGTGTGGATTTCTTCGATGTCGAGCTCTAATTTGTAGGCCAGCGCGATGAACAGCGCCTGGCACAGGCAGATGGTGCTGGTCAGCGAGCGGAAGGCGAAGGCGCTACCCTCTGTGACGGTGAGCAGCGCGTCGGCGGCCCGCGCGAGCGGAGCCAGCTTGCTGTCGGTAATCACGAGGACCTTGGCGCCTTTGTCTTGCGCCGCCTTGATGCACTGCTGGGTTTCCTTGCCGTAAGGCGAGAAACTGATGGCGATCGCCACATCGCGTTCGCGCACGCTGCGCATCTGTTCGCGGTGCATGCCGCCCAGTCCGCTAATCAGGTGCACGCGCTTGTCCGTGTGTTCGAGCGCATAGGCGATGTAGGAGGCGATCGGAAAGGACCGGCGCACGCCGATCACATAGATATTTTCCGCTTTCAGCAGCAGGTTGACGGCCGCTTCCAGTTGGGCGTCGTCGAGTCCTGCCGCCAGGTCGTCGAGACCGGCGCGGCTGGCGCCGACGAATTCGCGCGTCAGGTCGCCTGCGCTGAGGGCGGCGTCGCGCGTGGAGATCAGCTTGCGGATGCGCTGCTGGTAGTCGGGCGTGGCGCCGGCCTGGTCCGTATAAGCCTGGCGGAACACGTCCTGCATTTCGGAAAAGCCCGTGTAGCCGAAGCGCTGCGCGAAACGCACGATGGCGGACGGCTGCACGTCGCAGGCGGCGGCGATGTCGCTGATGCGTTCGAGCATCAGGCTGGCCCGGTGCTTTTCAATGTACTGGGCGATGACTTTCAACTGGCGCGACAGGTTGTCGTACTCGGCGGCAATGTGCTGCATCAGTTGTTCGATGGGGGCGGTGGCTGCCATGATTTTTTCCTTGGTGTACTTGCTGGGCCGCTGTCTCCGTGCGGCTGGTTCTGGCGAGAATTATAGGAGGGAATCTTAAAAATAGAAACGAATTTCTATTTAAATTTATTTTGAAAATTTTATTGCATTTGTCTTTTTTGTGGCCTAAGCTGTGCGCAGTGCATCGGTTCGTGTGCCGCAAGGCCAGGCCGGTGACACCCTTCATAAAAGCTCGCAACTATAAAAATTAATCCGTCTAGGAGACATTCATGCATAGCAATAAAAGCAAGGGTTTGATGAAGTGCCTGGCCATCGCCAGCCTGGGCCTGAGCCTGGGTTTGAGCACGGGCGCTAGCCATGCTGCCGGCGAGAAATTCGTCATGGTCAGCCACGCGCCGGACTCCGATTCCTGGTGGAACACCATCAAGAACGCCATCAAGCAAGCCGGTGAAGACTTCAACGTGTCCGTCGACTACCGCAATCCGCCGAATGGCGACCTGGCCGACATGGCGCGCCTGATCGAGCAGTCGGCCGCGCGCAATTACGATGGCTTGATCGCCGACATCGCCGACTTCAGCGTGCTGCAAAAACCGCTGGGCACGGTAGTGGCCAAGAAAATCATGCTCGTGACCATCAATTCGGGCACCATCGCGCAAAGCGAACAGTTGAAAGCCATCATGCACGTGGGCCAGCCCGAATATGACGCGGGCCTGGGCGCCGGCAAGCGCGCCAAGGAAGCGGGCATCAAGTCGTTCGTGTGCGTGAATCACTATGCGATGAATGCGTCGTCGTTCGAACGCTGCCGCGGTTTTGCCGACGCGCTCGGCGTCGACTTCAAATCGTCCACGCTCGACACCAATGGCGTCGACCCCGGCGTGATCGAAAGCAAGGTCAGTGCCTATTTGCGCAGCAATCCAAAGACCCAGGCCGTGCTGGCGCTGGGACCGGATTCGGCGCCAGCCGCCATGCGCGCCGTCGAGAAGCTGGGCTTGAAAGGCAAGATGTACTTCGCCAGCTTCGACTTGTCGGAAGAAATCGCCAAGGGCATCAAGGATGGCAGCATCCAGTTCGCCATCGACCAGCAGCCCTATCTGCAAGGCTACATTCCTGTCGCCGTGATGGCCATCATGAAACAGCAAAAGATCACTGACCTGGCCAAGGTCAAGGAGATCCTGATCGCCAATCCGAAATACCAGGCACGCCTGGCGGAATACGGCCTGACCCCGATCTACGGCCCACGCCATATCAGCTCCGGCCCCGGTTTCGTGACCAAGGAAAACATTTCCAAGGTCGAAAAATACGCGGGCCAATACCGCTAATCCACACAGTCGCCACCGGGTTTGCCCAGCGCCGCACCGCTACCTGCGGGCGGCGCATGGGAGGAGCACGCCTGGCGCCAGCGATGCTGGCAGGAAAGTAATTGAAATTGGTAACAAGTATCACTGAAAGGACATCGTATGACTGCGCTCAAAACCAGCCTGGCTAGCCCCGGCATGAATCCTCCTCCGCCTCCCGGCGCCGCCAGCAAGCCAGTTGCCGCCGCCGACGAGCGCGTGGGCACGACCAGCTGGGTCAAACGGTTTTTTGGCCGCCCCGAGTTCGCCTCGATTTCCGGCGCGGTGCTCGTGTTTGCCTTCTTCGTCATCACGGCCGGCGACTCCGGCATGTTCAACCTCGATGGCGTCGTCAACTGGATGCAAGTGGCGTCCTACCTGGGCATCATCGCCATCGGTGCCTGCCTGCTGATGATCGCCGGTGAATTCGACCTGTCGATTGGCTCCATGATCGGCTTTGCCGGCATGATGATCGCCATCCCGACCATCTATTTCCACTGGCCACTGTGGGCCGCCATTATTTTCGCCTTCGCCGGTTCCATGGCGCTGGGCTGGCTCAACGGCTACATCGTCATCAAGACGCGCTTGCCCTCGTTCATCGTCACCCTGGCATTCCTGTTCATCCTGCGCGGCCTGACCCTGGCCTTGTCCATCATGTTCGCCAACCGCACCATCGTCAGTGGCGTGGGCGACCTGGCGGCGCAGGACTGGCTGGCCAGCCTGCTGTTCCACGGCAATGTGGCCACTGGCCTGTTCCAGTGGATGGGCGCGCATGGCTGGATCGCCGTGCTCGACGACGGCTCGCCGCTGGTCAAGGGCATTCCGAAAGTCATCGCCTGGTGGCTGGTGCTGGCTGCCGGCGCCGCGTTCGTGTTGTCGCGGACCCGCTTCGGCAACTGGATGTTCGCCGTGGGCGGCGACGCCAACGCGGCCAAGAATGTGGGCGTGCCGGTGCGCAAAGTGAAAATTTCGCTGTTCGTCTTCACGGCCTTCTGCGCCTGCCTGTTTGCCACCTTGCAAGTATGCGACGTGGGGTCGGCCGCTGCCGACCGCGGCATGCAAAAGGAATTCGAAGCCATCATCGCGGCCGTCATCGGCGGCGCCTTGTTGACGGGCGGCTACGGTTCCGTCGTCGGCGCCTGCTTCGGCGCGCTGATCTTCGGCGTGGTGCAGATCGGCATCACTTATACCAACATCAATTCGGACTGGTTCCGCGTGTTTCTCGGCGTGATGCTGCTGATCGCGGTGCTATTCAATAACTTTGTACGCTCACGCGTCACGGAAGCGAGATAAATCATGAGCGAGCATATTCTTGCCCTGGAAAATGTCAGCAAGCGTTTCGGCTCCGTGCTGGCGCTGCAAAACATCACCATGCGGTTGAAGGAAGGCGAAGTGCATTGTTTGCTGGGCGACAACGGCGCCGGCAAGTCGACCCTGATCAAGACCCTGGCCGGCGTGCACAAGCCCACCGATGGCCAGTACCTGGTCGACGGCAAGCCCGTCGTCTTCAATTCGCCCAGCGAAGCGCTGGACATGGGCGTGGCCACCGTCTACCAGGATCTGGCGCTGGTGCCGCTGCTGTCCGTGGCGCGCAATTTCTTCATGGGGCGCGAGCCGATGAAAAAGCTGCTGGGACTGGTGCCCGTGATGGATATCGACTATGCGGCCGAGACGGCGCGCGACAAGCTGGCCGAGATGGGCATCATGGTGCGCGACCCGCACCAGGCCATCGGCACCATGTCGGGCGGCGAAAAGCAGTGCCTGGCCATCGCCCGCGCCATCCACTTCGGCGCCAGGGTGCTGATCCTCGACGAGCCGACGGCAGCCCTGGGCGTAAAACAGTCGTTCAATGTGTTGAAACTGATTTACAAGGCGCGCGAGCGGGGCATTTCCGTGATCTTTATCACGCACAATGTGCACCATGCGTATCCGGTGGGCGACTCGTTCACGTTGTTGAACCGGGGCAAGTCGCTGGGCACCTTCACCAAGGATACTGTGAGCAAGGAAGCCTTGCTGGACATGATGGCGGGCGGCGCGGAAATGCAAACGCTGATGAGTGAACTTGACGGTGTCACGATTTAAGGATAGCCATGAATAATTCCACACAATTTGCCCAGGGCCGGGCGCTGGACGTGATCTGCCTGGGCCGCCTGGCCGTGGACCTGTACGCGCAGCAGATCGGCAGCCCCCTGGAAGACGCGACGAGCTTTGCCAAATACCTGGGCGGCTCGTCGGCGAACATCGCCTTCGGCACGGCCCGGCTGGGCTTGAAGTCCGCCATGCTGTCGAAGGTGGGCGACGACCACATGGGTCGTTTCCTCACCGACACCCTGTCGAAAGAGGGCTGCGACGTCAGCCACGTGGGCATCGACCGCGACCGCCTCACGGCCCTCGTCATGCTGGGCATCAAGGACAAGAACACGTTTCCCCTGATTTTCTATCGTGAAAATTGCGCCGACATGGCCATCGACGCATCGTCGGTGGATGCGGCTTTCATTGCCTCGAGCAAGGCGCTGTTGATCACCGGCACGCATTTCTCCACGGCTGCCATGCACGCCATCAGCACGCAGGCACTCACATTGGCCCGCGCCAACAAAGTGCGTACCGTGCTCGACATCGATTACCGGCCCGTGCTGTGGGGTCTGTCGGGCAAGGCCGATGGCGAAACGCGTTTCGTTTCGAACGAAGGCGTGACCAAGCATCTGCAAAGCATCCTGCCGCAATTCGACTTGATCGTCGGCACGGAAGAGGAATTCATGATCGCCGGCGGCGGCGCGGATATCATGGCCAGCTTGCGCGCCGTGCGGGCCGCCACCCTGGCCACCCTGGTCGTCAAGCGCGGGCCGCTGGGCAGCGCCGTCATCGACAATGTGGTGCCGCACAGCCTCGATGATGCATATAATTACCGTGGCGTGCGCGTGGAAGTGCTCAATGTGCTGGGCGCGGGCGACGCGTTTCTGTCGGGCTTCCTGAAAGGCTGGCTGCGCGGCGAGGATTACGAAGCGTGCTGCCGCTACGCGAATGGCTGCGGCGCCCTCGTCGTGTCGCGCCACGGCTGCGCGCCGGCCATGCCGTCGCCCGTCGAGCTCGACTATTTCCTCGCCAATGCGGCCAAACTGACGCAGCCGGACCAGGACGCCACCTTGTCGCGCCTGCACCGCACGACGGTGGCGCGCAAGGAGTGGGATGAGTTGTGCGTGTTTGCCTTTGACCACCGCACGCAATTCTTTGAGCTGGCGCAACAGACGGGCGCGCCCGAGTCCGCCATTGCGGCCTTGAAGCAATTGATGGTGCAAGCCGTGGCGCAGACGGAAACGGCCTTGCAGCTGGCCGGCAAGACGGGCGTGCTGATCGATGGCCGCTATGGCGTCGATGCGCTCAACGATGCGACCGGGCGCGGCTGGTGGATAGGCCGTCCCGTGGAATTGCCGGGATCGAACCCGCTGCAATTCGACTGGGGCCGTTCCATCGGCTCCCACCTGCTCAGCTGGCCCAAGGAACACGTGATCAAGTGCCTGGTGCAATTGCACCCTGACGACGCCGTGGAAAACCGGCTGGAACAGGAAGCGCAAATCAAGGCCCTGTACGACGCGGCGCAAGTGAGCGGTCACGAACTGTTGCTCGAAGTCATACCGTCGGAAGCGTTGCCGCACAGCGACGACACGGTGTTACGCGCCGTCAAGCGCCTGTACAACCTCGGTATTTATCCCGAATGGTGGAAGCTGGAAAGCATGTCAGCCCAGCAATGGCAAGCCATCGATGCCCTCGTGCACGAGCGCGATCCGTACTGCCGTGGCGTCGTCCTGCTGGGTTTGAACGCGCCGATTGCCGCCCTGGCCGACAGTTTCGAGCAAGCCAGTGCCAGCACGACGTGCAAGGGTTTCATGGTAGGCCGCACTATCTTCCAGGAACCGAGCCGCCGCTGGCTGGCCGGCGAACTTGACGATGCCGGCCTGATCGCCGCCGTGCGCGCCAACTTCGAGCAGCTCATTTCCCTGTGGCAGCGTACACGCAACCGTCTGGAGCGTGCAGCATGAGCACGATTCGTTTAACCATGGCCCAAGCGCTGGTGCGCTACCTGGCCGCCTTGCGGGTGGAGGGGGGCGAACCTCTGTTCGGCGGCGCCTTTGCCATCTTTGGCCACGGCAACGTGGCGGGCCTGGGCGAGGCGCTGTACCAGTACCGCGACAGCTTCCCGACCTACCGCGCCCATAACGAACAGGCGATGGCGCACTCGGCCATTGCCTATGCGAAAGCCCACATGCGCCGGCGCATGATGGCGGTGACCAGTTCCATCGGCCCGGGCGCGACCAACTTGCTGACGGCCGCCGCGCTGGCGCATGTGAACCGCCTGCCCGTGCTCTTGCTGCCCGGCGACGTCTTCGTCTCGCGCGCGCCGGACCCGGTCTTGCAGCAACTGGAAGACGGCACGGATGGCAGCGTGTCGGTGAACGATGCGTTCAAGCCGCTGTCGCGCTACTTTGACCGCATCGTCTATCCGGAACAGCTACTGACGGCCTTGCCGCGCGCCATTGCCGCCTTGACGGACCCGGCCGCCTGCGGCCCCGTCACATTGTCTTTGCCGCAAGACGTGCAGACGATGGCGTATGACTATCCCGTGGATTTCTTTGAACCGCGCATCGTGCGTTTCCGCTCTTTGCCGCCTGTCGAGCAGGAACTGGAGGAGGCGGCAGCGTTGTTGAAAAACGCGAAGCAGCCGCTGATCGTCGCCGGTGGCGGCGTGCTGTATGGCAAGGCCAGCGCCGCCTTGCAGGCGTTTGCCGAGCGCCATGGCATTCCCGTGGCGGAAACCCAGGCCGGTAAAAGTTCTTTGCCATGGAACCATCCGCTGCAGCAGGGCGCCATCGGCGTGACGGGCTCGCCTGCGGCCAACAGCCTGGCGGCGGATGCGGACGTGGTGCTGGCCATCGGCACGCGCCTGCAGGATTTCACGACGGGTTCGAACTCCCTGTTTGCGCAGGCGCAACTGGTGAGCCTGAACGTCAACAGTTTTGATGCGCTGAAACGCCGGGGCCTGGGCTTGCAGGCGGACGCGACACTCGGTTTGCAAGGCCTGTCGCGGCTGCTGGGCAGCTGGAATAGCGCGGGCCAGTGGATGGACCGGGCACAACAGGCAGGGAACGCGTGGCGCGAGACGGTCAAAAGCATCACGGGCCGGCGCGATGTGGCCGGCTTGCCGTACGACGGCGAAGTCATCGGCGCCGTGCAACGTTCTTCAGCGGACTCGACCAGCAACGATATCGTCGTCTGCGCGGCGGGCACCTTGCCGGCCGAGCTGCATAAATTGTGGCGCACGTCGACGCCGGGCGGCTACCACATGGAATACGGCTACTCGTGCATGGGTTACGAGATCGCCGGTGGCCTCGGCGTCAAGATGGCCAAGCCTGATAGCGAGGTCATCGTCATGGTGGGCGACGGCAGCTATCTGATGATGAATTCGGAAATCGCCACCTCCGTCATGCTCGATAAAAAACTCATCATCGTCGTGCTCGACAACCGGGGTTATGGCTGCATCAACCGCCTGCAGCAGGCGTGCGGCAATCCTTCGTTCAACAATATGTTGCCCGATAGCGCACCACACATTGACTTTGCCCTGCATGCGCAATCGCTGGGCGCGCTGTCCGAACACGTGACCAACATTGCCGAGCTGGAGCAGGCCATGCTGCGCGCCCGGGCAGCTAGCCGCACGTATTTGATTTGCATCGACACGGACGACACGCGCACGACTGATGAGGGCGGTTGCTGGTGGGAAGTGGCCGTGCCCGAGGTCTCCACGCAGCCAGCCGTGCAAGCTGCGCGCGCCCGTTATGAACTTGACCGCCAAGGACAACAACAATGAACGCACCGACATGGAATGTGAAGATCGGCATCAACCCGATCTCGTGGATGAACGACGATTTGCCGAGCCTGGGCGGTGAAACGCCGCTGGAAACAGCCCTCAAGGAAGGCGCCGAGATCGGCTACGTAGGCTTTGAATTGGGCAACAAGTTTCCCAAGGATGCCCCAGCGCTGAACGCGGTGCTGGGCAAATACAATCTCGCCTGTGTTTCCGGCTGGTATTCGGGACGGCTGGCGCATCG
This sequence comes from Janthinobacterium sp. BCJ23, assembly GCF_059617945.1. Lineage (NCBI taxonomy): Bacteria > Pseudomonadati > Pseudomonadota > Betaproteobacteria > Burkholderiales > Oxalobacteraceae > Janthinobacterium > Janthinobacterium sp. BCJ23. The sequence continues at coordinate 503,459 of NZ_JCAQAW010000004.1, forward strand.
CTCGGTCGAAGAAGAGATCGCTTCCGTATCATCGCATTTACGGCTGCTTGCCGACAGCGGCGCCACCGTCATGGTCTACGGCGAAGTGGCCGACGCGATCCAGGGCGAAGCGCGCCCGCTGTATAAACGCCCGCGTTTCCAGTCGCAGCAGCAATGGCAGGACTACGCCAACAAATTGACGGCCTTTGCCGCCCATTTGCTCGCGCATGGCGTACGCCTTGCGTATCACCACCACATGGGCGCCTACGTGGAAACGCCGGCCGACGTGGATCAACTAATGGCTTTGACGGGGGCCGAAGTCGGCTTGCTGTTCGACACGGGCCACATCACGTTTGCCGGCGGCGATGCGCTGGCGGTGCTGAACAAACACATCGATCGCATCTGCCACGTGCATTGCAAGGACGTGCGCCCGAACGTCGTGAAACTGGCGCGCAATGGCCACTGGAGTTTCTTGCAGGCCGTCATCAATGGCGCCTTCAGCGTACCGGGCGACGGCAGCATCGACTTTCCGGCCATCCTCACGCGCTTGTATCTGCACGGCTACGAAGGCTGGCTCGTGGTGGAAGCGGAGCAGGATCCGGCCGTGGCCCCCAGCTACGAATACGCGAAGATGGGCCATGACTACCTGGCCAAGCTCGTCGAGGCCATTCCGCGTCTGGGCCGGGAGGCGGCATGAGCCCGCTATTGGTCAAAGCGAACAAGGCCGGCGGCAAGATCGTCGAGGTGACGCCCGAGTCGGCCGGCTGGACGCATGTCGGGTTCGCCGCGCACCGGCTTCAGGCGGGCGAATCGCTGAGCCTGGACACGGGGAAGCGCGAGCTGTGCATCGTCGTGCTGACGGGTACGGTGACCGTACAGGCCGGTGAACAGCAGTGGCGCGAGATCGGTCACCGCCAAAGCGTCTTTGAGGACCGCTCGCCGTATGCCGTGTATGTCCCGCTGGATACAACGGTCAACATCACGGCAGTGAGCAATGCCGAGGTCGGACTTTGCAGCGCGCCCGCCACGACCCACCGTCCGGCGCGCCTGATCGACCCCGCCACCATGACGCGCTCCGTGCGCGGCAAGGGCGCGAATACCCGCTATGTGTGCGACATCCTGCCGCAGACGGCCGAGGCCGATGGTTTGCTGGTGGTCGAGGTGGTCACGCCGTCCGGCCACTCGTCCAGCTATCCGCCGCATAAACACGACAGCGACAATGTGCCGCTGGAAAGCTCACTGGAAGAAACGTATTACCACCGCCTCAATCCCGAGCAGGGCTTTGCCTACCAACGGGTCTACACAGACGACCGTTCCATTGATGAAGCCATGGCCGTGGAAAACCACGACGTGGTAATGGTGCCCAGGGGCTACCACCCCGTGACCGTGCCGTATGGCTACGACGGCTATTACCTGAACGTGATGGCTGGCCCCAAGCGGGTCTGGCATTTCAAGAACGACCCGGCCCATGACTGGCTGATGACGAAATAACCTAGGACAAGACAATGACAACCCCGATGATTGGCCACTTTATTGGTGGCAACCCGATGGCTTCGCGTTCAGAGCGCACGAGCGACGTCTTCAATCCCGCCACCGGCGCCGTGACGGCGAAAGTGGCGCTGGCCACGCCTTCCGAACTGAACGCGGCCGTGGCGGCAGCCCACGCGGCGTTTCCCGCTTGGTCGCAAACCTCGCCGCTGCGTCGCGCCCGGGTCATGTTCAAGTTCAAGGAATTGCTGGAAGAGCACTCCGACCAACTGGCCGCCCTGATCACGGCGGAGCACGGCAAAGTATTTACGGATGCCAAAGGGGAAGTGACGCGCGGCATCGAAGTGGTGGAGTTTGCCTGCGGCATCCCGCAAATGATGAAGGGAGAATACTCGGAACAGGTGGCCGGCGGCATCGATGCGTGGTCGATCCGCCAGGCGCTCGGTGTGTGCGTCGGCATCACGCCATTCAACTTTCCCGTGATGGTGCCCATGTGGATGTTCCCGATGGCGATTGCCTGCGGCAATACGTTCGTGCTGAAACCGTCGGAGCGCGATCCGTCGGCCAGCCTGCTGCTGGCGCAACTGTTGACGGACGCGGGCTTGCCCGATGGCGTCTTCAATGTGGTGCAGGGTGACAAGGAAGCCGTGGATGGGTTATTGCACCACCCGGACGTGCGCGCCGTCAGTTTCGTCGGTTCCACGCCGATTGCCGAATATATCTATGCGACCGGCTGTGCGCAGGGCAAGCGCGTGCAGGCCCTGGGTGGCGCGAAGAATCACATGGTCGTCATGCCCGACGCGGACATCCCGCAGACGGTCGACGCGCTGATGGGTGCGGCGTTTGGCTCGGCCGGCGAGCGCTGCATGGCCATTTCCGTCGTCGTGGCGGTGGGCAATGTCGCGGACCAGCTGGTCGAAGCCTTGGTGCCGCGTATTGCCGCCCTGAAAATCACGCAGGGCATGGATCTGTCGGCCGAGATGGGCCCCGTTGTCACGCAAGTGCACAAGGACAAGATCGCAGGCTACATCGCCAAGGGTGTGGAAGAGGGCGCCAAGCTGGTGGCCGACGGGCGCGGTTTCGTGCTGCCCGGCCACGAGCAAGGGTTCTTCCTCGGCGGCAGTCTGTTCGACCACGTCACGCCGGACATGACCATCTACAAGGAAGAAATCTTCGGCCCCGTGCTGTGCATCGTGCGCGTGCCGGACTTTACGACGGCGCTGGACCTGGTCAACGCGCATGAGTACGGCAATGGCACGGCCATCTACACGCGCGACGGCAACACGGCGCGCGAGTACACGCACAGGGTGCAGGTGGGGATGGTCGGGGTGAACGTGCCGATTCCTGTGCCGATGGCCTTCCACAGCTTCGGCGGCTGGAAGCGCAGCCTGTTTGGCGACCACCACGCGCATGGCCCGGAATCCGTACGCTTCTACACGAAACAGAAGGCCGTGACCCAACGCTGGCCCGCATCGACGGCGGCCGGCGCCGAGTTTGCCATGCCGACCCTGAAGTAAAGTACCGTGTAAACCCGGCTGGTTCGCTTCTTGCTTACTGCAATGGTTGTGTTTAGCCATTGCAGATCGCTCCCATGACGTCCAGCCGTACCCAGCCTTTGCGCATCGTTGTCGTCAACACCATTGTCGAGCACGGCGTGCACGAGAATGCGGCCTTGGCTGCCCAGGTGCAGCGCGGCAATGCCTTGCGCATCGGCTTGCTGGAATCGGGCTTCGATATCGTCGCCTCGCTGCCAGCCGACCTCTACCTCCCCGAGCGCATCGCGCAACTGCAGCCTGACCTCATCATCATCGATGCTGAATCGGACGCGCGCGACGTGCTCGAGCACATCGTCATCGCCACGCGCGACGAGCGCCGCCCCATCGTCCTGTTTACCGAAGACGGCGCCACGGCCAGCATCGATGCGGCCATGGCGGCCGGCGTGTCCGCGTATATCGTGGCCGGCCTGCATGCCGAGCGCATCTTGCCCGTGCTCAATGTGGCCCTGGCGCGCTTTCGCCAGGAAGAAAAACTGCGCGCCGAATTGCTCGACACGCGGCACAAGCTGCTCGAGCGCAAGGTGATCGAACGGGCCAAGGGCCTGTTGATGACGCATCATGGCTTGACGGAAGACCAGGCTTACCAGCGCTTGCGCAGCATGGCCATGAACAAGAAACTCAAACTGGCGGACATTGCCCAACGCATCCTCGACGTGGAGGACTTGCTGGGATGAAGCGCGCATTTCCTGACACATGCTGGTGCAGTGCACCATTCCGGTGCATTTTCACCTGCCTGGGACCGGGCATGCACAGGCACGGTCCTTGCTGCTGGATGGCTATGGCCTTGCCCATGTCGGCGCGGCAAAACAGTACTTATCAGCAAGGAATGGTATGACACAGCAAGCGGGCACGAGTGCCCACGCGATGCGCTCCATGCATCCGGAAAAACAGACGATACGCATCGGCTACCTGCCGCTGACCGATTGCGCCTCGCTGGTGATGGCGTCAAAACTGGGCCTCGACGAAAAATACGGCATCAAGATTGAACTGAGCCGTGAGATGTCGTGGGCCGGCGTGCGCGACAAATTGAACAACGGCGAACTCGACGCTGCCCACGTGCTGTACGGTCTCGTGTATGGCGTGCAGATGGGCATCGGCGGGCAACAGCACGACATGGCCGTGCTGATGAACCTCAACCACAGCGGCCAGGCCGTGACCCTATCGGCGGCGCTGGCGCGCGAAGGTGCCCACGATGGACCATCGCTGGCGCGGCACATGCGCGGCGCGGCGCGGCCATTTGCGTTTGCGCATACTTTCCCGACCGGCAACCACGCGATGCTGCTGCAATACTGGCTGGCCGCGCACGGTATCGATCCGCTGCGCGACGCGCGCGTGATGACGGTGCCGCCGTCGCAAATGGTGGCCGCCTTGCGCGCGGGCCAGATGGATGGCTTTTGCGCCGGCGAACCGTGGGGCTACAAGGCCATCGTCGATGGCGTGGGCGTGACGGCCACCACCAGCGGCGCAATCTGGCCCGACCATCCGGGCAAGGTGCTGGGCACCAGCGCCGCATTTGCGCAGCAGCATCCGAACAGCTGCCGCGCCCTGATTGCCGCCGTGCTCGAGGCGGGGCGCTGGATCGATGCCAGCGACACCAACCGGCTGGCCATGGCGGCCACCCTGGCCGAGCCCGCTTATCTGCATACGCCGCAGGAAACCCTGGCGCCGCGTATCCTTGGCCATTACCAGGATGGCCTGGGCAAGACCTGGGACGAGGCGCACGGCTTGAAGTTTTACGGCGATGGCGCCGTCAATTTCCCGTATTTGTCGGACGGCATGTGGTTCATGACCCAGCACCGGCGCTGGGGCTTGCTGCGTGACGAACCCGATTACCTGGCCGTGGCGCGCCAGGTCAACCGCATCGACCTGTACCGCCAAGCGGCGGAAATGACGGCTACACCCGTACCAAAATCCCCGATGCGCAGCTCGACCCTGTGCGACGGCGTCGTGTGGGACGGCAGCGCGCCGGAAGCGTACGCGGCATCGTTTGCCATCGGCCACTTTTTTTGATTGGAGAGTTCATCATGGCGCAATGTGGTAGCGTGACCTTGGTCGGTGCCGGTCCCGGCGACCCGGACCTGCTGACCCTCAAGGCCGTGAAGGCCATCGCACGGGCCGACGTGGTGCTGATCGACGATCTCGTCAACCCGGCCATCCTCGCGCATGCGGCACATGGCGTGCGCGTGGTCGAAGTGGGCAAGCGGGGCGGCTGCGCGTCCACGCCGCAAGCGTTCATCGAGCGCCTGATGCTGGCCGAAGCGCGCGCGGGGCTGCACGTGGTGCGCCTGAAGGGGGGCGACCCGTATCTGTTCGGACGGGGCGGCGAAGAGCGTGCCTACCTGCGCAGCCACGGCGTGGCCGTCGAAGTGATCCCGGGCATCAGCAGCGGCCTGGCCGCGCCATCGTCCATTGGCGTGCCCCTCACGCACCGCGGCTGGAGCCAGGGCGCCATCTTCGTCACGGGCCACGGCAAGGATGCCGCGTCAGAGCCGAACTGGGAGGCCCTGGCGCAAAGCGGCTTGACGCTCGTCATCTACATGGGCGTGGCCAGGGTGGCCGCCATCCAGGCCGGCTTGCTGGCCGGCGGCATGGCGCCCGGCACGCCCGTGGCCGTGGTGCAATCGGCCAGCCTGGCCGCCCAGCGCCAGTTGCTGAGCACTTTGCAACACTTGCCGGACGACCTGCTGGCCAGCGGCCTGGGCAGTCCCAGCATCATCGTCGTGGGCGACGTGGTGCGCTGCGCCGATGCCTGGGATGACCATGGCGTCGGCGCCTTGCTGGCCGGGGCACTGCGGGAAGCTTAAGCACCCGGTGTTTCCAGTGCAACCATCGTACGCGCTTTTTTTCTTCCACAAGCGCGTCGGGCATGAGCTTTGATAGTATCCTCGTACTTGCTGGGCGGCCGCAGCGCCGTCCATTCGAGGAAACCGGAATAAGCGATCGACAATGCACACTTTGAGCAAGGGCGGGGCGGGATCAGGTATCAGGATATGGGCGGGTGGCCTGCTGCTGGCCCTGGCGGTGGGCGGCGCCTTGTATGCGGGCGCGGCGCGCACGGTCAATGACGACGCCGAACAGCGTTTCGACAATCTCACGCATAGTGCTCAGCACAGCCTGATCACGCGCGTAAAAAGCTATTCCGACCTGCTGCGTGGCCTCGAAGCCCTGTTCCGCACCAGCGAGCACCTGACGCGGCGCCAGTTCCACGATTACGTGGCCGGCCTCGATATCGTGCGCCAGTTCCCGGCCATCGAATCGGTCAACTACGCGGCGGCCGTGCCATCGGCGCAGCGCGCCGCCTTCATCGAGTCCGTGCGCAAAGACACCAGCCTGGCGCCGCGCGGCTATCCTGCCTTCACCATCCGGCCTGCGGGGGAGCGGCCGGAATACACGGTGCTCACCTACCTGGAACCCGATTCCCTGCTGGCCGAACGCATGGGCGTCGATATCGGCGCCAATCCGCTGGTGGCGCAATCGCTGGCGCAAGCGCGCGACAGCGGCAAGGTCAGTGCGTCGGGGCAGGTGATCATGATCAAAGGGCCGCCCGCGCACGTGGGCCTGGGCATGCGCCTGCCCGTGTACCGCAATGGCATGCCGCAGGGCAGCGTGGCCGAGCGCCGCGCCGCCTACCAGGGTTCCGTCGGCATCGGCTTTGGCGTGGCGCGGCTGGTGCACAGCGCGCTCGAACGCAGCGCCCTGGAACCGCTGCACCTGACCCTGTACAGCGCGGCCGGTCCTTTGCCGGCCAGCGGGGCCCTGTCCATCACGCCGCAGGACCGCCTGCTGTTCAACGATGACGGCGACCTGGCGGCGCCGCCGCAACCGGGCGGCGATGCCGGTTATTTCGACCGGGTGCTGCCCGTCGCCTACCAGGGGGGGCTGTGGAAAGCCCATTTCCGCGTGCGCAAGGCGGAGCTGTACAGCCCCTTCGACCGCTACTTTCCATGGCTGGCGCTGGGCGTCGGCGTGGCCGGCACCCTGCTCATCTATGGCTACATCTTTACCTTGTACCGCTCGCGCCGCAACGCGGTGGCGCAGCGCACCCTGCTCGATACGGTGCTCGACAGCGTCGATGCCTACGTCTACATGAAGGATGCCGACCTGCGCTACCGCTACGTGAATGCGCGCACGGCCACCATCCTGGGCCGTCCGGTGGAGCAGCTGATCGGCCGCCAGGATGGCGAGTTGATGCTGGGCGACGCGGCCGCCGCCGCGCAGCTGACCGAGCGCCAGGTGTTCGACAGCGGCGCCAAGTTCGTCGGCGAGGAGCGCTTCGTCGATGCGCAAGGGCAGGTGCATCACCTGTGGAGCGTGAAGGTGCCGCTGGGCTTGCCCGGTCCCGTCACGGGCCTGATCGGCCTGTCCACCGACGTGACGGAGCTGCACCGCCTGAAAGAGCAGGCCGACGCGGCCAGCCAGGCCAAGAGCGACTTCCTGTCGAACATGAGCCATGAAATCCGCACGCCGATGAACAGCATCATCGGCATGGCGCACCTGGCCCTCAAATCGGTGGCCGACGCGCGCCAGCGCGACTACCTGCAAAAAATCTATCATTCGGGCCAGCATTTGCTGGGCCTGATCAACGACATCCTCGATTTTTCCAAGATCGAGGCGGGCAAGCTGGAACTCGAGGTGCTGGACTTCCGTCTCGACACCCTGCTGGCGAACATCGCCAGCCAGCTGGGCGACGCGGCCGCCGTCAAGGGTCTGGCGCTGCAGTTCGATATCGCGCCGGAGCTGCCGCAGCGCTGGCGCGGCGACCCGCTGCGCCTGGAGCAGGTCTTGCTGAACCTGACCAGCAACGCCATCAAGTTTTCCGACAATGGCAGCATCTTCGTGCGCGTGCGCCAGTCCGAGGAGCGCGGCAGCTACGCCATGCTGCGCTTCGAAGTGCAGGACCGGGGCATCGGCATGAACCAGGAAGAGGTGGCGCAGCTGTTCCGCTCCTTCCACCAGGCCGACCCGTCGACCACGCGCAAGTATGGCGGCAGCGGCCTGGGACTGGTGATCAGCAAGCAGCTGGTGGAGCTCATGGGCGGCAAGGTGGGCGTGTACAGCCAGCCGGGCCTGGGCAGCACCTTCTGGTTCACGGCGCGGCTGGAGAAAAGCGCGCAGGCGTCCGACGAACGCATCGCCGAAGTCGAGCCGGAAGTATTGGGCGTGATACGCGGCGCATCCATCCTGCTGGTCGAAGATAACGTCTTCAGCCAGCAGGTGGGCTGCGAATTGCTGGAAGACGCCGGCGCCACCGTCTGCGTCGCCAGCAATGGCCGCGAAGCGCTGGAATTGCTGGCCCGCCAGCGCTACGACTGCGTGCTGATGGACGTGCAGATGCCGGAGATGGATGGCTTCGAGACGACGCGCCGCATCCGCGCCGACCCGAAACTCACTGGCCTGCTGGTGATCGCCATGACGGCCAACGCGGGCAGCGAAGACCGCGCCCGCTGCCTGGAGGCGGGCATGGATGAATTCGTGACCAAGCCGATCGCCCCGAATCTGCTGTTTCACCTGCTGGCGAAATGGTTCCGTCTGCGTGGCGGCATCGGCAACATCGGCCGCATGCGTGCAAGCGACAGGCTGGCGGCGGCGCCGGCAGCGCCGTCATCGGCCGCCGCGCCGGAATTGCGCGACACGGCCATCCTCGACCTGGCCACCCTGGCCCTCACGTTCAGCAATGACGCCGTGAAGATGCGCAAATACACCCAGCTGTTTCTCGACACGGCACGCGACGGCATCGCCGAAATGGAGCAGGCCATGGCGCTGGAAGACCTGGGACGCCTGGCCGACCTGGGCCACCGCAGCAAATCGTCGGCGCTGGCCGTGGGCGCCCATGCCTTTGCGGGCCTGTGCACGTCGATCGAAGGCTTGCGCGTGGGCGGCGACCTGCAGCAGGCGCGCGTCTTGCTGACAGCTCTGGGACCGGCGCTGGCGCAGGTGGCGGAACAAATTTCAGTGGAATTTGCCGCCAGCGACACCCCCTGACGCAAGCAGCGGCGATAATAGGCGTTTGACGTCTCCGGCCACCGGGCCGGAGGCGCTGCAACCCATCGGATCAGCATGCATACACCCGTCACGCCCGGCCTCCTCATCCTGCACGGCAACCAGCTGGAACAGCTGCGCGCCGCCGTCTTCCAGTGGCTGCGCCAGCATCCGCTGGCGCCGCTGGAAACGGACATCTTCCTGGTGCAGTCGAACGGCGTGGCCGAATGGCTGAAGATCGCCCTGGCCGAGGAGATGGGTGTATGCGCCGCCACGCGCATCGCGCTGCCGGCGCGCCTGCTGTGGGAAAGCTACCGGGGCATGCTGGGGCGCGACAGAGTGCCGCGCGTGTCGCCGTTCGACAAGTCCCCGCTGACGTGGCGTTTGATGCGCCTGTTGCCGTCGCTGCTGTCCCACCCCGTGTTCGCGCCGCTGCGCTACTTCCTTGCCGATGGCGATTGCGAACGCCGGCTGCAGCTGGCCGAGCGCCTGGCCGACCTGTTCGACCAGTATCAGGTTTACCGCGCCGACTGGCTGGCCGATTGGGCGGCCGGGCGCGACCAGTTGCGCACGGCGCGCGGTGACTCCATCGTTCTGAAGGAAGACCAGCGCTGGCAGGCGCAGTTGTGGCGCGCCGTGGCGGCCGATGTCGAGGATTTCGAGCGCGACACGGGCCGCGCCGACATCCACGACGCCTTCCTGGCGGCGATCGCCGCCGGCGATACGCCGGTAGGCAAGCTGCCGCGCAGGGTCGTGCTGTTTGGCGTGTCGGCCTTGCCGTACCAGACCTTGCAGGCGCTGGCCGCGCTGGCGCGCCACACGCAGGTGGTGCTGGCCGTACCCAATCCGTGCCAGTTCTACTGGGGCGACATCATCGACGGGCGCGACTTGCTGCGCGCGGAAAACAAGCGCCAGCGCCAGCGCAATGGCACCGACCTGGCCGGGATTCCGCTGGAAGAACTGCATGCGCACAGCCACCCGCTGCTGGCCAGCTGGGGCAGGCAAGGGCGCGATTTCATCCGCATGCTCGACGAATTCGACGAACACGCGCAAGCCGAGGGGCGCGACGACAGCCTGCGCATCGACCTGTTTGGCGAGGAAACGGGCGAGACCCTGCTGCAGCAGGTGCAGGTGGCCATCCGCGAACTGCGTCCGCTGGCCGAACACGAGCAAATACCGCCCGACGCCGGCGACCGCTCGATCGAATTTCACGTGGCGCACAGCGTGCAGCGCGAAGTGGAAGTGCTGCACGACCAGCTGCTGGCCATGTTCGCGCACAGCGCCGAAACGGGTTTGCGTCCGCGCGACGTGGTGGTGATGGTGCCCGACATCGATACCTTCACGGCAGCCATCCACGCCGTCTTCGGCCAGTACCGGCGCAACGACGAGCGTTTCATCCCGTTCGAGATCGGCGACGTGAAAGACCGCAGCGTCAACCCGCTGCTCGTCGCGCTCGAGTGGCTGCTGCAGTTGCCGCAGCAGCGCTGCCGCCAGAGCGAAGTGCGCGACCTGCTCGACGTGCCCGCGCTGGCCACCCGCTTTGGCCTGCAGCCGGACGACCTGGTCACCTTGGGCGCCTGGATCGAAGGGGCGGGCGTGCGCTGGGGCCTGGACCAGCATCACCGCAGCGGCCTGGGGCTGGGCGCGGCCGGCGAGCAGAATGCGTGGATCTTCGGTGTGCGGCGCATGCTGCTCGGCTATGCCAGCGGCGGTGGCGCCAGCTTTGGCGGCATCGAACCGTATGCGGAAGTGGGCGGCCTCGATGCGGCGCTGGCGGGCTCGCTGGCGCAGCTGGTCGAGGCGCTGCTGCACTGGCGCACCGTGCTGGCCGGCGTGCGCACACCAGCCGAGTGGGGCGTGCAGGCGCGCGCGCTGCTGGGCGCCTTCTTTGACGCCGACGACGAGGGCGACCGCCTGACCCTGGCGCAGCTGGAAGGCGCCTTGCAGGGCTGGCTGGAAACCTGCGAGCATGCGGGCTTTATCGAGCCGGTGCCGCTGTCCGTGCTGCGCGTGGCGTGGCTGGGCGCGCTGGACGAGCCGACCCTGAACCATCAATTCGTCTCCGGCGGCGTGACGTTTTGCACCTTGATGCCGATGCGCGCCGTGCCGTTCCGCGTCGTGTGCCTGCTGGGCATGAACGATGGCGACTTCCCGCGCCGCGCGCAAAAGGCCGATTTCGATTTGCTGGCGCTGCCCGGCATGGCGCGCCCGGGCGACCGCTCGCGCCGCGACGATGACCGCTACCTGATGCTCGAAGCCTTGCTGGCCGCGCGCGACAAACTATATGTGAGCTGGGTGGGACGCAATGTGCGCGACAATTCCGAGCAGCCGCCGTCCGTGCTCGTGTCGCAGCTGCGCGATTACCTGGCCGCCGGCTGGTCGCTGGACCGGCACCTGGTCTCGCTGACTACCGAGCACGCGCTGCAGCCGTTCAGCCGCCGCTATTTCGAAGTCGATGGCTTGCTGACGTACGCGCGCGAATGGCGCGTCGCGCATGCTGATGTGGAGGCGCAGGCCGAGGAACTGGCGCTGGGCCCTTACGAGCTCGATCCGGGCACGCGTTTGAAACTGGGCGAGCTGGCCAGCTTTTTGCGCCAGCCCGTCAAATACTTTTTCCGCCGCCGCTTGAGCGTGCATTTCGCCGATGCGGCCATGCTGGGCGAGGATGAAGAACCGTTCGGCCTGAATGCGCTCGAACGCTATCTGCTGGAAGACACCATGCTGGACGACGGCGGTGCCGTGGAAGCGTTGGACGACGTGCGCGCCAGCCTGGAAGCGCGCGCGGAAAAGCTGGCGCGCGAAGGCGTGCTGCCGATCGGCCTGATCGGCCGGCAAGTACAGGCGCAGCTGGTCGAGGCGCTCGTGCCCGTGCGCAGCGCCTGGTTGTCCTTGCGCGCCTCGTTCCCGTACGCGGCCGACAAGCGCGCCATCAACCTGCCGTTTGGCGAAGTACAGATCGACGACTGGCTCGACAAATTGTGCAGCAACGGGCAGGATACGGCCTGGCTGATGCAGATTTCCTCGAAGGTGACGGACAAGAACGGTCTGGCGCGCGGCGACAAGCTGATGCTGATGTGGCTGCGCCAGCTGGCCGCCGCCGCCCTCGGCTTTCCCGTCACCGGCTACCTGGTGGCGCGCGACGCCATCGTCAGCATGGCGCCGCTCGATCCGGCCACGTCGCGCGACGCGCTGGCCACCTTGCTGGCGCTGTGGCGCGAAGGCATGAATCATCCGCTGCCGACGGCGTGCAAGACGGGGCTGGCGCTGGTGCGGCAGGGCGACCCGCGTGCCGTGTATGACGGCGGCTTCGACATGACTGGCGAGCGCGCGGAACTATGTCTGGCGCGCCTGTGGCCCGAGTTTTCCGCGCTGGCCGCTGAGGAAGCGTGGGAAGACTGTACGCGCGAGCTGTATGGCCCGCTGGCCGACTGGCTGCAGGAACACATCACGATCGACCCGATCAGCGCGCCCGATGAAGGCGCGGGAGAAGAACAATGACGAGCCATCTGCTCAACCCCCTGGCGTTTCCGCTGCACGGCTCGCGCCTGATCGAAGCGTCGGCCGGTACGGGTAAAACCTGGACCATCGCCGCGCTGTACGTGCGCCTCGTGCTGGGGCATGGCGACGGCGACAGCCGCTTTACGCGTCCGCTGCTGCCGGCCGACATCCTCGTGATGACGTTTACCCGCGCCGCCACGCGCGAATTGTCGAACCGCGTGCGCGAGCGCCTGATCGAGGCGGCCGCTTATTTTCGCCACGAATCCGGCGGCAGCGACCCGTTCCTCGACGCCTTGCTCGAGTCCTATCCGGACGAGAGCGAGCGGCAAAAAGCCGCGCACCGGCTGATGCTGGCCGCCGAGACGATGGATGAAGCGGCCATTTTCACCATCGACGCCTGGTGCCAGCGCATGCTGCGCGAACACGCGTTCGACAGCGGCAGCCTGTTCGACGAAGAACTGGTCAGCGACGAGCAAGCCCTGTTCGAGGATGCGGCCCACGATTACTGGCGCCAGCAAGTCTATCCCTTGCCGCCGCAGGCGCTCGACGTGCTGCTGGCCTGCTGGCCCGACGTCGGCGCGCTGAAGAAGGGCGCGCGCGAGCTGGCGCGCCGCGCGGACATCATGCGCTTGGCGGACGAAGAGCCGTTATCCATGCTGATCGCGCGCGAACAGCGGGCGCTGGCCGCGCAGCTGGCCACCCTGAAGGCGGGCTGGGTCGAGCGCGTGGACCAGATGGCGATGTGGATCAATGACCACCGCGCCGCCAATCCCAAGTGTTTTAATGGCGTCAAGATGAAGCCGGAGAACCTGGCGAAGTGGTTCGACGGCTTGCGTAAATGGGCGCAAGATCCGCTCTTGCTGCTGCCGGCCATCACGGCCAAGGCGTGGGAACGCTTGACGCCGTTCGGCATCGAGGATGCGTTTGCCAAGAGTTTCACGGCGCAGGTGCCCGAATGCTTCGAGCATACGGAGGCACTGGGGATCGCCCTGGCGGGTATCACGCCGCTGGCGCACAAGCTGCACTTGCATGCGGCGGCGGCCATCGCGCGGCGCATGGATCAGTTAAAACGCCAGTCGCGCCAGTTCGGCTTTGCCGACATGCTGCAGCGCCTGCACGACGCGCTGGCCGGCGAGAATGGCGCGGCCCTGCGCCAGCGCATCATCGACCAGTATCCACTGGCCATGGTCGATGAATTCCAGGATACGGCGCCCGCCCAGTACCAGATTTTCAACCTGCTGTACCGGATCGCCGACAACGATCCGGCCCTGGGCCTGTTCCTGATCGGCGACCCGAAGCAGTCGATCTACGGCTTTCGCGGCGCCGACATCCAGAGCTACCTGGCGGCGCGCCGCGCGACCACGGGACGCCACTACCAGCTGGGCACCAACTACCGTTCGACGGCCCCGCTGGTGGCGGCCGTCAACCAGCTGTTCCTGCACGCGGAGCGCGACGAGGTGCCTGCCGGCGCCTTCCGCTACCGTAAAGGGGGCGAGAATCCGCTGCCGTTCGAGGCCGTCGACGCCAAGGGCCGCGCCGAACACCTGGTGAACGCCAGCGGTCCGCTGCCGGCCCTGCTGGCCGCCTGCGCCAGCGATGAAGCGCTGCGCGGCGACAGCTACCGCGAGTATTTCGCACAGCACTGCGCCGAACATATCGTCGCCATGCTGGGCGACCCGCAGGCCGGTTTTACGGGCCCCGATGGTTTTGTGCGCCTGCAGCCGGCCGATGTCGCCATCCTTGTGCGCGACCGCAAGGAGGCGGCCGCCATCCGCCGCGCACTGGCGCGCCGCCGTGTCGCCAGCGTCTACCTGTCCGACAAGGATTCCGTCATCGACAGCGAGGAAGCGCAGGACGTGCTGCGCTGGCTGGCGGCGCTGGCCAACCCGCTCGACGGAGGACTGGCGCGCGCCGCGTTTGCCACGCGCACGATAGGCCTGTCGCTGGGCGAGCTGGCGCGCCTGTCGAGCGATGAGCTGGAATGGGAACGCCGGGTCGAGCAGCTGAAGGCCCTGCACCTGATCTGGCAGCGCCAGGGCGTGCTGGCCATGCTGCGCCGCTTCATCCACGAACTGCAGCTGCCGGCCATGCTGCTGCAGCAGACGGGCGGCGAGCGGCGCTTGACGAATCTGCTGCACCTGGCCGAATTGCTGCAATCGGCCAGCCGCCAGCTCGATGGCGAGCAGGCGCTGATACGCTGGCTGGCCGAGCAGATCGCCGGCGAAGGCGAAAACGGCGACGAGCGCGTGCTGCGCCTGGAAAGCGATGCGGAGCTGGTGAAGGTCATCACCGTGCACAAATCCAAGGGGCTCGAATATCCGCTCGTGTACCTGCCGTTCGCCGTCACGGCGCGCAAGGTGGATAAACGCAACCGCAGCTTCTTCGAGTATGCGGGCGACGATGGCGAACGCCGCCTCGACCTGTCCTTGTCCGACGAGGCCATGGCGTTTGTGGAAGAAGCGCGCATCGAGGAAGACTTGCGCCTGCTGTACGTGGCCCTGACGCGGGCGCGCCACTTCCTGTGGCTGGGCGTCGCCGCCCAGGCGGCGCGCAAGGCGGGCGAGAACACCTTGCACGAATCGGCGCTCGGCTACCTGCTGACAGGCGGCGACAAGCTGCCGTTCGAGCAGCTGCTGCTGCGCTGGCAGCAGGTGGCGGGCAGCTGCGACGCCATCTATGTCAGCACCTTGGGGAAGCCCGACGCCTGCACGGTGCTGGACCGGGTGGAGCGGCGGCCCGAGTTGCGTCCCGCGCCCGTGTTCACGGGCGAATTCGAGCGCGACTGGTCGGTGGGCAGCTTCACGTCGCTGACGCGCCAGATCGGCGCCGTGACGGCCGCGCACGTGCCGCAGCGGGCGCTGGAAGAAACCTTGCTGGAAGATGGCACGGCTGTCGCCGTGGCCTCGCCGACGCACATGGGCGACGCGCCCTGGCACCGTTTTCCGCGCGGCTCCGTGCCCGGCAATTTCCTGCACGAGCAGCTCGAGTGGATGGGCAGCGAAGGGTTTGACAGCGTCCACGATGACAACTTCGACACCCGCCTGGCCGCGCGCTGCGAGCGCTCGGGCTGGGGCCACCGCCAGGACGACGCCATCGCCTGGCTCAGGGAAATCGCCATCACGCCGCTGCCGCTGCTCGATGCATCGCTGTCGCAGTTGGATAGCACCCTGTCCGAGATGGAGTTCTGGTTCCCCAGCGAGCATTTGTCCACGGCGGCGCTCGACCAGCTGTGCACGCGCTTGCTGCTCGACGGCGCGCCGCGTCCCGTGCTGCCGCGGCGCCAGCTGCACGGCATGCTGAAGGGGTTTGCCGACCTGGTCATCGAACACGATGGCCGCTACTGGGTGCTCGACTACAAGTCGAATGCGCTGGGCGCCAACGACGCGGCCTACCACACGCAGGCGCTGGCGGCCGGCATGGCGCAGCACCGCTACGATATCCAGGGCGCCATCTACATGCTGGCCTTGCACCGGCTGCTGAAAAGCCGTTTGGGCGACGCCTACGACCCGGCCGAGCACCTGGGCGGCGCCATCTTCCTGTTTTTGCGCGGCATCGCGAATGCGGACACGCATGGCTGCTACTGGTTGGCGCCGCAGCTGGAACTTCTGGACGGCCTCGATCAACTGTTAGAAGAAACGGAACACCATGCAGCATAACGCGCAGTTGGATACCCTGCAGATGGATGCCTTGTTCAGCCATATCGACGGCGTTGCCGAGGCGGGGCACCTGCGCCGCCTGAGCGCCGCGTTTGCCCGCTTCATCGGCACGCTGGACGAGGGCGCGCCGAATGCGTCCGCCGTGGCCGTGGCGTGCGTCGTGCTGTCCGAGCTGGAAGGGCGGGGGCACAGCTGTCTGATGCTGTTTGAGCTGGCCAGCGAACCGTCGCAGCTGCTGGGCTGGAGCGAAGAGCTGTGGCATGGCGTGCTGGCCGTTTCCGGTCCGTTGCCGGATAGCGTCGAGGGCTGGCGCGCGCTGCTGGCCGGCGCGCCGCAAGTGTGGCAGGTGGGCGAGGACGACGTGCGCCAGCCGCTGGTGCTCGATGGCGACCGCCTGTATTTGCGCCGCTACTGGCGCGACGAAAGCCTGGTGGGCGAAAAAATCGCCGCGCGCGCGCAGGATTTGACGAATCCGCCGCTGGCGCAGGTGCGGCAATGGCTCGACATCCTGTTCAACCAGCCCACGCAGGACGGTGGTCCGGACTGGCAAAAAGTGGCGTGCGCCATCGCCCTGCGCGGCAAGGTGGCCATCATCACGGGCGGCCCGGGGACGGGCAAGACCTACACGGTGGCCAGTTTGCTCACCTTGTTGTTTGCCGTCTCGCCACAGCCGGAGCAGCTGCGCATCGCGCTGGCCGCGCCGACCGGCAAAGCGGCCGCGCGTTTGAAACAGTCGATCGACAAGGCCCTGGAAGGCTTGGCGGCCAAGGCGGGCGATGCGCTGCCCCTGCTGGAACTGGCGCGGCGCATGGGCGCGGCGCGCACCCTGCATAGTTTGCTGGGCGCGCGGCCCGATACGCGCGCCTTTGCCCACCACGCGGGCAATCCGCTCGACGTCGACGTGCTGATCGTCGATGAAGCGTCGATGGTGCACCTGGAAATGATGGCGTCCGTGCTCGACGCCTTGCCGCCCACGGCGATATTGATCCTGCTCGGCGACAAGGACCAGCTGGCGTCCGTGGAAGCGGGCGCCGTGCTGGGCGACTTGTGCCACGACGCGCAGGCGGGCGGCTACACGCCGGCTACCATCGCGTATGCGCAGGCGGCCAGCGGCGTGGCCATTCCGCCCGACTTCGCGGGGGCCGCTGGCGCGCTGGCGCAGCAGACGGTGATGCTGCGCCACAGCCACCGTTTCAGCGGTCCGATCGGCGAGCTGGCCTTCGCCGTGAATGGCGGCAGGCCCGATCTTGCCAAAGCGTGTTTTGCCGGCGACAGCGGCGGCCAGCTGGCGTGGAGCGTGAGCGCGCAGCCGGACGAGGTGCTGCGCCTGGCCTTGCGTGGCCGCGCGGACGCGCCGGGCGGCTACCAGCCCTACCTGGCACTGGTGAATGCGGGCGAAGCGGCGTACGCGCAGCATGACGACTGGGTGCGCGCCGTGCTGCATGCGTTTGAGTCGTTCCGCATCCTGTGCGCCGTGCGCGAGGGCGAGTGGGGCGTGGCCGGCTTGAACACGGCCATCGAACTGCGGCTGGAAAAGGAAGGCTTGATACGCCGCAGCGAATGGTATGTGGGCCGTCCCGTGATGGTCACGCGTAACGATTACGGCACGGGCGTGTTCAATGGCGACATCGGACTGACCCTGCGCGATCCGGCGCGGCCCGGTTCATTGCGCGTGTACTTCCTGGAAGGCGAGAACGTGCGCAGCGTGCTGGCCACGCGCTTGCGCCACGTGGAGACGGCGTTCGCCATGACCGTGCATAAATCGCAGGGTTCGGAATTCCGCCACACGGTGCTGGTGCTGCCCCAGGAAGGCGGCGCCATGCTGGCGCGCGAACTGGTCTACACGGGCATCACGCGCGCGCGCGACTTCTTTACCCTCGTCTCGCCCACGCAAGCCGTGCTGTTCGACGCGATTCTGCGCCGTACGCAGCGGGCCAGCGGCTTGAGAGGGCTGATCGGCTGATAGGGTTTGACAGGTTTCCACGTGGAAATATATGTGTTGTATTCCGAATATTGATGATAATTGTTCCGATTTTTGTGTGAGAATGCTTTCATAGAGAAAGTAGTGCAGAGCACTGTTTCTCGTCACTCAAATCGAAACGAGGAGTCCATCATGTTGTCTTCCCTTCGCACGCGGCTGGTGCTCATCTGCGTGGCCATCGTCGTATTGTCCATGCTCGCCTTGTCGGTCGCCAATTACGTCACCACACGCAGCAGCATGCTGGCGTCGTCGGACCAGCAGATGCAGCAGCTGCTGCAAAGCCAGTCGGCGGTGCTGGCGCAATGGGTCGATGGCAAGAAAAAGGTCATGGCGTCCGTCGTCATGTCGGCCGAGACGCCCGATCCGCTGCGCGCCTTCGAGATCGCGGAAAAGGCTGGCGATTTTGCGGAAGTGTTCATCGGCTACGCGGACAAGCGTTCCGTGTTTACCCATCCGGGCCGCCCGGCCGATTTCGACCCCACGGCGCGCGCCTGGTATACGGACACGGTCAAGGCGGGCGTGCCGATGCTCACGCCGCCGTACGTGGACGCGGCCAGCCACAAGCTCGTGGTGTCGTTCACGGCGCCCGTCGGGCCGAAGGAGGCATTGGTGGGCGTGGCGGGCGCGGACGTGCTGCTCGATACCGTGATTGCCAACGTGGTGGCGATCAAGCCGACGCCGCACAGCTTTGCCTTCCTCGTCGACCAGAGCGGCACCATCATCGCCCACGCGAACAAGGACCTTAGCCTGCAGCCGGTGGCGAAACTCGATGCGTCGCTGTCGGCCGCACAGGTCAACCGGCTGGAAAGCGCGCGCACGAGCGAGGCCGTGCGCCTCAATGACCGCGACGGCAAGCTGTACGTCACGCGCGTGGCCGGCACCGACTGGCTGCTGGCCGTGGTGCTCGACCAGCAGGAAGCCATGCAAGCCTTGCAGACGATGCTGACGACGGCCACCGTCACGGCCGCGCTGCTGACCGGGCTGGCCGCGCTGCTGCTGTCGCTGCTGGTGTTCAAGATGCTCAAGCGCCTGGAACTGGTGCGCGACGCGCTCGACGATATCGCCTCGGGCGAGGGCGACCTGACTCTCCGCCTCGACGCTTCCGGCGTGGACGAACTGGCGCAGATCGCCGGCGCATTCAACCGCTTCATCGACAAGATCGCCGCCGTGCTCGTGAAAATCCGCACGGCCAGCGAATCGGTGAAAGTATCGTCGTCGGAAATCGCCGCCGGCAACCAGGACCTGTCGTCGCGCACGGAGCAGCAAGCGAGTTCGCTGGAAGAGACGGCCGCCTCGATGGAGGAGCTGACCAGCACCGTCAAGCAAAATGCCGACAATGCGCGCCAAGCGAATCAGATGGCGCAATCGGCATCCGGCGTGGCCAGCAAGGGCGGCCAAGTGGTGGCGCAGGTGGTCGATACCATGGCCTCGATCAACGATTCGTCGAAGAAGATTGTCGACATCATCAGCGTCATCGACGGCATTGCCTTCCAGACGAATATCCTCGCGCTCAATGCGGCCGTGGAAGCGGCACGCGCGGGCGAACAGGGACGGGGCTTTGCCGTGGTGGCGACCGAAGTGCGCAGCTTGGCCCAGCGTTCCGCAGGGGCGGCCAAGGAAATCAAGCTGCTGATCGACGATTCGGTGAGCAAGGTCGATTCGGGCGCGCGCCTCGTCGACGAGGCCGGCGCGACGATGCAGGAAATCGTCGACAGCGTGCGCCGCGTCACCGACATCATGGGCGAGATCACGGCCGCCAGCGTCGAGCAAAGTTCGGGCATCGAACAGGTG
This sequence comes from Janthinobacterium sp. BCJ23, assembly GCF_059617945.1. Lineage (NCBI taxonomy): Bacteria > Pseudomonadati > Pseudomonadota > Betaproteobacteria > Burkholderiales > Oxalobacteraceae > Janthinobacterium > Janthinobacterium sp. BCJ23. The sequence goes on from NZ_JCAQAW010000004.1 coordinate 523,387, forward strand.
AACCAGGCGATCGCGCAGATGGACCAGGTGACGCAGCAGAACGCTGCCCTGGTGGAAGAGGCGGCCGCCGCAGCGGAAAGCCTGCAAGACCAGGCCAGTACCCTGGCGCAGGTGGTGGGCGTGTTCAAGCTCGATGAAGGGCAGGCGCCGGCGCCTGTCAAACCGGTGGCGCGGGCAGCCATCGCGCCGCGCATCGCCAGCCGGCCAGCACCGGCGCCCGCCGCCAAGCCGGAACGCAGCGAGGAGTGGGAAACTTTCTAAGTAGCGTTCAAGCGCGCCGTGGCGCCAGGGTCGGCGCCATCTGTTTCGCCACCTCGAAAAAAGCGTTGGTGGCCGGCGTGTTCTGACGCCGGTCGCGCACGGCCAGGCCCACCTTGCGGCTGACGGGGGGATTCAAGGGCAGGGCGACCAGCTCCGGATACTGCTCGCGCAGCCGCTGGGGCAGGGCCAGTTCTGCCACGATGGACAGGCCGTCGCCGCGGCTGACCATGTCGAGGATGGTGATGACCTGGCTGATGCGGTACGGTACCTGCGGCTGCAGGCCCGCGTTGGCGAACAGCGGCTCGATCAGGCAGGCGCAGCCCGCCTCGGACATGATGAACGGCCCTTCGCACAATTGGGCCAGGGTGATGGACGTTTCGCTGGACAGCGCATGGCTGCGCGGCACCAGCGCCATCATCTGGTCTTCCACCAGCGGCGCCGTATCGAAACGTTCGTCGGGCAGCACGACGAAGCCGACATCGACCCGCCGCTCGCGTATCCACTGCACCACTTCATGGTCGGCGCCTTCGTCGATGCGCAGGTCGATGCCCGGATAGCGCAGGCGGAATTGCGCCGTGATGGCCGGCAGCAGATTCAGGGACGACGTCGGGCCGAATGAGCCGATGCGCAGGCTGCCCTGGCGCTGGCCCAGCACGTCGGCCGCTTCCTGGCGCATGGCTTCCGACAAGCCGAGGATTTCGCGCGCGCGCACGAGCAGCTGGCGGCCCACGTCGGTCAGCTCGGCCGAGGCCTGGTGGCGCACGATCAGGTCCACGCCCATCTCCTTTTCCAGCGCCTTCAAGGCGTGCGAGACGGCCGACTGGCTGATGCCCAGCTGCGCGGCGGCGGCGGAAAAGCCGTGCAGTTCAGCCACCAAGGTAAAAATTTCCAGTTGCGTGAAGGTCATGGTGTGGTTTCTTTGATATATGAGTATTCGCTCATTATTTTATGAGTTGATATTAGTATTAATATATATCTGCAGCATCCGCTGCACAAGCGACATCATAGGACTTTCCATGCGCACTACCGCCATACCTTCCGCCGCCTTGCCTGCCGTGCAATCGCCGCTCGTCTACCTGAAACTGATTTTCGTCGCCCTGTTCTGGGGCGGTACCTTTATCGCGGGGCGCGTGCTGGCGCAGCAGATGCCACCCATGACGGCCGCCAGCGGACGCTTCGGCGTGGCCGTGCTGTTGCTCGTCGTGCTGGCGTGGAAGCTGGAAGGGGGCTTGCCGCGCCTGGACCGCAAGCAGCTGATGACGACGGCGGCCCTGGGGCTGACGGGCATCTTTCTGTACAACCTGTGTTTCCTGGCCGCGCTGTCGCGCATGCCGGCGGGGCGCACGGCTTTATTTGTCGCGCTGAACCCCATCGTCACGGCGCTGGCCTCGGCCATGCTGTTCCGCGAACGGCTCGGAACGTTCAAGTGGCTGGGCATCATGCTGGCGTTCTGCGGCACGGCCATCGTCATCACGCGCGGCGACCTTGCCGGCGTGCTGCACGGTAACGGCGGCGGCATCGGCGCCGGTGAAATCTTCATGTTTTGCGGTATTTCCAGCTGGGCCGCCTATACCCTGATCGGCCGGGTCGCGTTGAAGGGCTTGTCGCCGATTGCCGCCACCACGTATGCGTCGATGTGGGGCCTGGCCTTTTTGCTGGTGGGGGCGGCCGTGGAATTCCCGAGCGTGCCATGGCACAGCTTCGGCTGGCAAGTGTGGGCCGCCATCGGCTACCTGGGCGTGTTCGGCACGGTGATCGGCTTCGTCTGGTATTACGAGGGCGTCAAAGCGCTGGGCCCGTCGCGCACGGCCGTGTTCAACAACCTCGTGCCCGTGTTCGGCATAGTGCTGGCGGCGGTGCTGCTGGGCGAGCCGGTGCTCGCCTCGATGCTGGTGGGCGGGGCGGTGACGATTGCCGGCGTCATCATGACCAACCGGCAAGCGAAATAGTTCCGGGGTCAGACCCGTCGGGTCTGACCCCAGCATTCAGCCGTGCTTAGCGGGCACGGCGGCGTTTACTCGGCTTCGCCGGCGCCTTCTTGTGCCGGCTGACCGAGGCGCGCATCACCTTCGGCTCTTCGATGCCGTTCTCGGCCGCCAGCATGCGGCGGATGTTGACGGCGTCCATGGCGCGCACGGAATTGGCGCGCGCGTTGAGCAGGATCATGGTGGCGAACTTGCCGGCCGACTTGATGCGCATGATCAGGCAGCGGCCCGCTTCATTCGTGTAGCCCGTTTTCGACAGGCCGATGTCCCAGCCCTTGGCGCCCACCAGGCGGTTCGTGTTGTGGTATTCCACGTCGCGGCCCTTGATCTGGATGACGTCCTTCGAATCCGTGGTGATGCGGCTGATTTCCGGGTAGCGCGAGGCGGCCACGGCCATCTTGACGAGGTCGGCCGCCGTCGACTGGTTGTTCGGCGACAGGCCCGTCGGCTCTTCGATCACGGTCTGGCGCATGCCCAGGGCCTTGATCTTGGCGTTGACGGCCACGGCAAACGCCGTCGGGCCGCCGGGGAAGGTGCGCGCCAGCGAGGCGGCGGCGCGGTTGTCGGACGACATCAGCGCCAGTTGCAGCACGTCGTGGCGGCTCAGGGTGGCGCCCACGGGCACGCGCGAGGTGCTGTGCTTCAGGGTATCGACGTCCTCGCGGTCGATGCTGATCTCTTCCTCCATGTTCGCCTTGGAGTCGAGCACGACCATGGCTGTCATGAGTTTGGTCAGCGAGGCGATGGGCACCACCACGTTGGAGTTTTTTTCAAGCAAGACTTTGCCTGTACCGTCTTCGACCACCAGTATCGACTGGGAACCGAAGGGCACGGCGATGGCCGCTGTCGAAAGCGTCATCAGCACCGCGGCGAACATTTTTTTGAGCATGGGATTGTATGTGGGGAAGCAGTTTTGGGGCGCCATCGTGGGCGCTGCGCGCAAATCCGGAACGGGGCCGCGCGGGGACGCGGCGTGTATCTCGGAGGCAATATTTGCCAAGCTTAGACAATACCATTAAAGATCAAGCGATGTCTACGGTACAGGCCCGTAACAGGCGGCGTTGCGGCCAATTTGGCAAATAAAAACGGCTATTCTTTCCGTAGTGAAAATTGTTACGCAATTATTGATTTCACCTTGGAAACTTCGTATGATTTGAGCAATATTGATGGCGAGGGCCAGGCAGGCGCCGCGCGCTTCGTCGTTGATGCCTGCCGCTTCGTGCTTCGTCGCCCCGCGCTATGCCCCGTAACAGGGGCGCCGTAGACTGCGTTCATGCCTGAATCACAGACCACGGAGAACGCATCGTGTTAAAAAAATATACGGACTGGTACCGCAGTGTCGATGAGGAATCGCTGCTGGTGCTGAAACACCCCGAGATGGCGGAGCAGGTCCAGGGACGGATGCGCCGCTACATCGCCATGAAGCTGGTCAAGCTGACGCCGATCGAGCGCCAGCAGTTGCACGATTTCCTGCTCAAGTACCGCGGCGCCGGTTTTTACATCGCCGCTTTCAAGCTGATGCTGTTGTTCAGCGCCATCGGCGTCGCACTGCACTTGCTGCTGCCAGCCAAGTTCGAATTGCTCAAGGCCCTGGTCTTCAGCAACGGCCTGGGGTTTGCGCTGGCGTGGGGCCTGGTGGGCGTCTGGTTCAATTACCGCAGTTCCGTGCGCAACAAGCTCAAGAAACTCTTGCTGATCGTGTCGACCTGCGTGGCCGGCGTGGCCGTTGGCGTGCTGATGGCCGGCTTGAGCGATACCGGTTCCATGGACATGGCCTTCGAGCGTTTGCTGCGCGTGGGCGGCACGGCCTTGCTCGTGGCTTGCCTGTTTTACATGGTGCCGCTGGCGATCGTGACCACCTGGCGCAACCGCCAGTACGAAGCGCTGACGGTGCAGCTGCAGCAGGATGCCGAGCGCGATCGTCTGGCGCGCGAACTGAGCGAATCGCAGCTGCGCCTGCTGCGCGCGCAGATCGAGCCGCATTTCCTGTTCAATACCTTGGGCGCGGTGCAACAGCTGGCCGAGCAGGGCGCGCAAGGCGCCGGCAAGGCCGCCGCTTTGACGGCCGACCTGATCGCCTTCCTGCGCGCCAGCCTGGCGGAGATGCGCAGCGAGCAAGTGCCCTTGCAAAGCGAGTTCGACATGGTGGCGGCGTATTTGCGCGTGATGCAGGCACGCATGGGCTCGCGCTTGCGCTATGCGCTGGACTTGCCGGCCGAGTTTGCGCACGCGACGATACCCAGCATGATCTTGCTGACCCTGGCGGAAAACGCCATCAAACACGGTATTGAACCGTCGTTGCGCGGCGGCGAGATCCGCCTGTCGGCGCTGCGGGTGGACGGCATGCTGCGCCTGCGCGTGCAGGATACGGGCATGGGTTTGCCTGCCAGCGGCACCGACAGCGCACAGGGCGGCGGACTGGGCCTGGAAAACGTGCGCAGCCGGCTATTGCTGTCCGATCCGTCCGCCAGCCTGAGCCTGCACGACGACGGCGAGGAGGGCGGCGTGACCGCTGAAATATTGCTACCCATCAAAATTGCATCGAGCCTGAAAGACCCTGCCGCATGAATCCCACCATCCTGATTGCCGAAGACGAACCCCTGATGCGCGAGCGCCTGCAAATGCTGCTGGCGCAAGCCTGGCCCGAAGCGCACGTCGTGCTGGTGGCGGAAAACGGCAACGATGCCTGGGACGGTTTCCTCGAGCATGAGCCGGACGTGGTCTTTCTCGACATCCGCATGCCGGGCCTGTCGGGCCTGGAAGTGGCCGAGCGCATCGGCAAGCGCGCCCATGTGGTGTTCGTCACGGCGTACGACCAGTACGCCGTCGACGCGTTCGACGCGGGCGCCGTCGACTACCTGCTCAAACCCGTGCAGGCCGAGCGGCTGCAGCGGGCGCTGGCCCGGCTGCGCGACAAGCTCGGCGCCCAGCCTGCCGACATGGCCAATTTACTGCAGTCGCTGCGTGCGGCCTTGCCGGCGCCGCCGCGCGACAAGTTGAAATGGATCAAGGCCAGCGTGGGCAAGCAGATCCGCCTGATCGACATCGACGACGTGCTGTTCTTCCAGGCCGACACCAAGTACACGCGCGTCGTGCTGGCCGGTTCGGAAGCGCTGGTGCGCACGCCATTGAAGGATTTGCTGGGCGGCCTCGATCCGGAACAGTTCTGGCAAATCCACCGCGGCACCATGGTCAACGTGAAAGCCATCGAGGCGGCTGAACGCATCGATGCCGAGCGCATGCAGGTGCTGGTGCGCGGCAGCACGGAAAAGCTGCCCGTCAGCCGCACGTTTACGTATCTGTTCCGCGATTAGCGACTAGCTGGCAAGGCAAACGCCGGGCGCTTACTGGATCTTGGCGATCGACACTTCCGTCGATTTGACCAGCGCGATGACTTCGCTGCCCACCTTCAAGTCCAGGTCCTTGATCGAGCGCGAGGTGATCACCGACGTGACGATGCCGTGCGGCGTTTCCACGTCCACTTCCGAGACCACGGGGCCAAAGATGATTTCCTTGATCTTGCCGCGAAACTGGTTGCGTACATTCACTTCCGAGATAGCCATGATATTTCCTTTGTGCCCGTAATACGCCATGCGGCGCGACAAGGCCAGAGTACGGCCAGCGCACGCTTTTGACCACGAATCGATGCGCATATCGATATGCGCAAAGCGTGCGCCAGCGCTGACGCAAGCACATTATTCGCCTATACTTGGCTGCAACATTCCGGAGGTTTGCCATGCGTCCATTGCCCTTGCTGCTGCTGTTGCCCTCATTTGCCGCGCTGGCGCAACCGGTCGCGGCGCTGCAGCCGATGGCCTTCCTGGCGGGCCATTGCTGGAAGGGCGAGTTCTCTGGTGGCAAGCAAACGGATGAGCACTGTTTCCAGTGGCTGTACGGCGGGCAGATGCTGCGCGACGTGCACACGGTGCACAGCCCCGGCAAGCCCGACTACGTGGGCGAAACCACGTATTACCACGATCCCTCCGCAAACAAGGTCGCCTTCCTGTATCTGGAAAACAGCGGCGGCCATAGCCGCGGCACGATGCAGCCGGTGGACGGCGGGCTCGACTTTCCCGCCACCGACTACGTGGGCGCCAAGGGCAAGACCTTGACCTACCGCGTGCGCTGGACAACATCGGGCGATGCCTATGAGGCGGCCAGCGAGATGCTGCTGGACGGGCGCTGGGTGCCGCAGTTCAAGCTGCTGCTGAAGAAGCAGTAAGGCTGGTTTCCCTTATTCCAGTTCCGGCTTGGCCTGCGTGGCATCCCTGGGCCCAGGCATGGTGTGGCTGTATGGATGAGCAGTACCCGGGAGCAAATCCGCCGCCAGTACCGACTTGCATTGGTCCATGACTTCCTTGTAGTGCTGCCACATTTCCACATACTTCTTCGGATGATTGATAAAGGTGATGCACATATCGGTCAAGTGCCCCTTGTTCAAGATCATCTTGACGATGTCGGTACTGGCCCTGGCAAGGTGTTCTGCCGTTCCTGCATTGATGGTGCTGGTACCGGGCTGGCTTTGCGCCAGCTTGTCGGCCAGTTCCTCTTCGAGCGCGACACGCTCGGCCTGTGCTTGCGCCAGCCCCGCGTTCGCCTCCACCTGTCCGGCCTTGCCGTCCGTGGCGCTGGCGGAACTTGCACCTTCCTGGGCTGTCTTAAGCATGACGACTTCCTTGCCCGTAGTGGCCAGGGCCGTTGGCTTGACTTGAACGGCGGCATCGGCATCGGCATTGGCTTGCAGGGCTTGTTCTTTTTTGATGGCAAGATCCAGTTTCGCTTGCGTTGCCAAGGCATCCTGGGACGCCTTGAGGCGCCGTTGTGCCTCTGCGGTTATGTCGGTATGGTCTGCCAGCACCGGCTGGCGCGCCACCACGGCGCCAGTCAGTTGCTCGATGGCCAGGATACCCAGGGTCAGGTCTTGCGAACGCTCCATGAGCAGCATGACGTCAGCATCGTTGAGCCATTTGTTTTGCGCGTATTCGCAGATATTGAACAGTTGCTGGCGCATCAGGGTGATGCTTTGGGAGTGCAGGCCCACGCTGGCGGCATTGGCGCGCAGGGCATTCGAGACGGCGGCGCTGTCGGGGCCGGCGCTAAGGGTGCCACCGAAGGAGGAGGCATACGATTGCAGGGCATCGGGTGTCGGCTCGGCACAGGCTTTGCCGTCTTTGGTGACATGAATCACGCGCTGGGCCGCGTCGAGGTGGACGGCCATGCCATCGCCTGGCAAGTCGGTCGTGCGGTGGATGGTGTGCAGGTTGGCGCAGGCCGATAGCGCCAGCAGGAGGGACGCGCTCGCGGCCATGCGCAAGGGCTTGTTGCCTGCATGGATCAACTGGAGAGTGTGGCGACCGGTATCGATTGAAGGCATGATGCTACTCCTTGATGAGGACGAGGTTAGGGAGAACACTGGCGATGGCATGCGCATGGCGGCAGCCGTCGATGCCATGGTGCGTGCCGGCCCGTTGCCACGCATCCTTCAAGTGAAGGATGCGGTACTGGTTTGCCGTTTTTTTTACAGGTAGGGCAATGATGGACAAGGAAGGCGCGGATCCCGTTATCGCCGCCTTTTACCGGGCGGCATTGGAACCGTTGCAGTGGAGCGTGGCCATGCGCGCGTTCGCCCGGCTGGCGGGCGGCGATGTGGCCTGCTGTTTCCTGAAAGCGGAAACGGGCGCGGTACCGTCGCGCGGCTATGTGACCGGGCTGGACCAAAGCGCCTGGGAGGACGGCTACCGGCGCTACTACCATGCGCTTGATCCCGGCTATGCGGTGCTCACGCGCGGGCCGCCCGGGCGCATGCATCTGATGCAGGATTATTTCAGCGAGCAGGCCGTGGCGCGCAGCGAGTATTTCCAGGATTTCTATTTGCGCGCGGGCGTGCGCTATTCGTGCAGCGGCGTCGTGCGCGACAACGGCGCGCTCACCATCCTGTCCGCGCACCGCGCCGCGGGCCAGGGTCCGTATGACGGGAACACGCGCGGCCAGCTGCAGCGCGTGCTTGACCATCTGCCGAATGTTTTTTGCCTGCGCGATACGGCGCAGCAAGCCCAGGCGCATGGCGCGCTGGCCTGGGAGGCGCTCGATGCCTTGCCGCGCGCCATCTTGCTATCCGATGCCTGCCTGCGGCTGGTTTTCATGAACCTGGCGGCGCAGCGCTTGCTGGCCGCGACGTCACCGCTCGCCTCCGTGATCACCTTGCATGGCGGTAAGGTGGCTGTGCGCGTGAGCCAGCTGCAACAGCAACTGGCGCAGCGGGTGCGGCAGGCTTGCGTCGGACTGGCGTGCCACCGTCCCGCTCCCTTGTATGCGAGTGACGCAGACGGCCGGCCGGCGCTGGAAATCGGCATCCTGCCGCTTCCCGTGCGTATCGGCCCGGCAGACGGGGAGGGCGCCAGCCTGGCCATGCTGTCCTTGCGGCCACTGTTCAGGAGCGGGCGGCGGCATTGGCCCGGCGCGGCCGAGCGGCCATGCGGCTTGACGGGCGCGGAGTGGTCGCTGGCGCTGGCCCTGGCCGACGGCATGGAGCCAGCCGAGTACGCGCAGCGCCAGGGCGTGTGCATTAGTACCGTACGCAGCCAGATCCAGGCCATCCTGGCCAAGACAGGCACGCACCGCAGCAGCGAGATCGCCAGCCTGTTCAGCGCGTTAGAGTGGCATGCTGGCGCGCAGCCATAAAAAAACCGGGACATGTCCCGGTTTTGTGCTGGTTCGGCGAAGATTACTTCTGATAAATCTTGTCGAACTCGCCGCCATCGTCAAAGTGTTTCTTTTGCGCTTGTTTCCAGCCGCCAAACACGTCATCGATGGTGAACAGCGTGATCGGCTTGAAGCTGGCCGCGTATTTCTTGGCGACTGCGGCCGAACGGGGGCGCAGATAGTGCTTGGCGACCAGTTCCTGGCCGGCTTCCGAATACAGGTATTGCAGGTAGGCCGTGGCTTCCTTGCGGATGCCGCGGCGGTCGACGACCTTGTCGACGACGGCCACCGGCGACTCTGCCAGGATGGAGATGCTTGGATACACCACTTCGAAGTTGTCGCCGAATTCGGCGCGCACCAGTTGTACTTCATTTTCAAACGTCACCAGCACGTCGCCGATTTCACGCTGCGTGAAGGTGGTCGTGGCGCCACGGCCGCCGCCGTCCAGCACGGGTACGTTCTTGAACAGCTTGGTAACGAGGTCGCGCGCCTGCACTTCGCTGCCGCCTTTTTTCACGGCATAGCCCCATGCCGCCAGGTAGGTGTAGCGGCCATTGCCCGAGGTTTTCGGGTTCGGCACGATGACCTTGATGCCGGGCTTGGCCAGGTCGTCCCAATCCTTGATGCGTTTCGGGTTGCCTTTGCGCACCAGGTACACCATGGTCGAATAAAACGGCGCCGCATTGTTGGGGAATTTCTTGGCCCAGTCGGCCACCACGAGGCCGCGGTCGACGAGGATATCGATGTCATTGGCCTGGTTCATGGTCACGACGGACGCTTCCAGGCCATCGGCGACGGAGCGCGCCTGCTTGCTCGAGCCGCCGTGCGATTGCTTGATGGTGATGGTTTCACCCGTTTTGGCTTTCCAGTCAGCAATAAATGCGGGATTCACATCCTTGAACAGTTCGCGCATCACGTCGTACGAGGCGTTCAGCAAGACCACGGGTTCGGCGGCGCTGGCCGCCATGGGCAGGCTCATGGCGGCAGCGGAAGCGGCCAGGGCGCTGGCCAGGAACCAGCGGCGCGAGCGTTGGGTGAGCGTCGCTGCGGTGGTCGATACGGCGTTGGAATGGGTCATGTTGAACTCTTGTTGTGATAATAGATAGACATAGTCTAAAATTCCGGCCGGAAAAGAAACGAATTTTTCGTAATATGCTTAGATTTGATTCCCGTTTACGCTAAAAAACAGATATCGATTTTTGGAAACATTCGTGGGCAAGGCGCGCACCAGCACTTAGTCTGCAGGCATGGCGCCATAGGCAAAACCGGTCTGTGGCGTGCGGCAAAAAACCCGATTTCGCCGCTTGGTGTATAGTCGAATCGCACGATACAGGGGTAAAACCGCCTGCATTGGCAACTGGAATATTTTGTGAGCGTACATGAGTCTTGAAATTCGTATTGCAACATCGACCGACGCTTTCGAGGCGTGCAACGTATTACGACGCTCCATCGTCGAATGCTGTAGCCTCGATCATCGGGACGATCCGGCCATCCTGGAAGCCTGGCTGGGCAATAAAACACCGCAGATGGTGGCGTGCTGGTTTGCGTCGCCCACCAATTTTTCGCTGGTCGCAGTCGAGGCGGGCGCCGTGGTCGGCGTCGGCTTGCTGACGCGCGCCGGCAAGCTGGCCCTGTGCTACCTGCTGCCCGAGGCGCAAGGCCGCGGCGCGGGCAAGGCGCTGGTGGAGCAGCTGGAAGCGCAGGCGCGCGAGTGGGGCATCAAGGCCCTGCAGCTGCACAGCACGGCCAGCAGCCAGGCCTTTTTCGTCAAGCGTGGCTATGTCGAGGCGGGCAATGTGCGTTCGCCATATGGCGTGGAAACGATTTTTTGCTGGAAACAGATTGATCCCGCAGGCATTGCCAGTGGCGACCCCAAGCGCAAGCGCTTTTGCAACTGCAATTCGGCCTGACGGCTAGCTTGTCCTTCAGCCCGCCCATCCGGCGGCGGGCCTTTCCTTCCTTTGAATAGTTCCCCTCAATAACTGATCTGGATATACACGCCTGGTTGCATGCCTTGTTGCGCGCGATCGTTTGCCGGTAGCAAGGTGCCGCCGGCAAACAGTTTCAGTTCGCCGGGCGCGAAGGCCAGCCAGTCCTCGTTTTGCGTCAGCGGATGCGTGGCGATGACGGCGATGCGGTCGTCCAGATGGTTGTGCTGGCGAAAGTCGATGCTGCGCTCGCAGTCGATCAGTTGCGCTACGGAAAACGGGTATTCGCGTATCACATAGTGCAGATGCGTGGAGCAGTGGGCAAACAGCAGCTCGCCGTCCGACAGGATGAAATTGAAGCTGCCGTGCGCGGCGATGTCCGTGGCGACCTCGGCGATGGCGGTGCGCAAGTCGGTGCGCGCGGGTTCTCCAGCGGGAAAGCGCGTGCGCAGGCTGGCCAGCAAATGGCAAAACGCCTGCTCGCTATCCGTGTCGCCGCTGGCGCGGTAGTGCGCATTGGCGGGCGCGCGCCACGTTTTCAAGTCGCCATTGTGGGCAAATGACCAGGTCTTGCCCCACAGTTCGCGGGCGAACGGGTGGGTGTTTTCCGGCGCGATGCGGCCTTGCGTAGCCTTGCGGATGTGCGCGACGATATTTTTCGCTTTCACGGGATGCTGCTGTACCTGGGCCGCCAGCGGCGAATCGATGGCGGCCAGGTGATCCGTCAGCAGGGTGCAGCCGCTACTGGAATGATAGGCGATGCCCCAGCCGTCGCGGTGCTCGTCCGTGCGTCCGCCCCGCTCGGCAAAGCCGGCAAAGGAAAATCCCAGCGCGGCCGGTTTGCTGCTGTTCATTGCGAGTAACTGGCACATGGCGGCCCTTCCTGATGGTATCGGTACATGTCCACAGTAAAGGCGGGCGCCGGGGGCGGGAACGAATGTTTCCGACTATCGTTATGCGCTGGCCGTCGCAATCCTTATGTGCTCGGCGCATATCAAATGGCGAAACCATTCGTTCTCCTTTGCTTGGCGCTGCCTTACTCTGCACACTTTGGCGCCGTCTTCCCCATGAGGGCAGCTGGCGCAGCCCGATGAAGGAGCACGTATGCCATTTCCCGTCCTGAAAAATTACCTGGCCCGCCTGTCGCACCAAACCCAGGCCGGCACCAGCGTCTGGCTCGACGGGGAGGGCAGGGCGCTGGGGCGCTTTTTCAATTGCACCATGACGAGCGCCTTCCAGCCGCTGCGCGAACTGGACAGCGGCAAGCTGGTGGCGTTCGAAGGGCTGGCGCGCAGCGTGTCGAAGGCGGACGAGGGCTTGTCGCTGTGGCGCTTGCTCGACCACGCAGCCAGCGACGATGAATCCGTGGAGCTGGACCGGTTGTGCCGCATGCTGCACGCGATCAATTTCTTTCGCCAGGGCGAAGCGGAGCAGTCGGACCTGTACCTGAACGTGCATGACCGCCTGCTGAGCGCCGTCAGCAGCAATCACGGCCACGCCTTCCAGCGCATCCTCGACGCGCTGGGCTTGCCCATCGAGCGCATCGTGCTGCAATTGCCGACGGTCACGACTAACCAGGGCTGGCTGCTCAATTACGTGGCCGACAATTACCGGCGCAACGGTTTCCGCCTGGCCATCAATGTGGCCAGCGTGCAGGAGGCGACCGGCATGCTGGAGCGCTTGCACCCGCATGCGTTCAAGCTCGACGCGGGCAATCTCAGCGACGAGCAGGCCGTCGCCAGCTTCGTCACTCTGTGCCATGCGGCGAAGATCCGCGTCATTTTCAAGCGCCTCGACACGCCGCCGGCGCTGGCCGCGCTGCAGCGCATTGGCGTCGCCACAGGCTTGCCCATCGTGACCCAGGGTTATCTGCTCGACAAGCCTTTGACGGCGCTGGCGCAGGCGAAAGGAGGCGTCGCGTCCGTCGCGGCCGCCGTATAGGGCACCCAATACTGAAATGAGGGCGACACGATAGGCAATGGAGGGTTTTTCTTCGCAGCACAATACGCTATAGTATTCCCATCGTTAAATTGGACTGACTATGGCATCGCGCAGAAATTTTCTACATCACGGTATGGGCCTGGCCGCGCTGGGCCTGGTAGCCACTCCTCTCATCGGCTGCGCCTCGCGCACGGCCGCTCCGGCCTCGGCTTCGGCCAGCGCCAAGCCGCGCGCACCGCGCACGGCCGTGCCGCCGCAGCCGACGCAACTGGCCAGCGTCGACCGCTCGATCACGTCGCAGTCGCGCCAGGCCATCACCGAGATGGAACCGCCGCCCGACATCTTCGACGCGCAGGCGCTGGACCTGGAATTCTGGCTCAAGCCCCGCACCCTGGAAGTGGTGCGCCCGGCCAGCAATGAAAAGGCGAAATTGCTGTACTGGAAAGATGGCGAAGTCATCGATTCGGCTTACCAGGAACTGTGCCACTTGCTGCGCGACGTGAACGGCAAGAAGACGGCGCCGATCGACCCGAAACTGCTGGAAACCCTGTGGGGCACGCAAGCCTTCGTGGCCCGTTACGGCATCGAGCAGCCACTGGAGATCCTGTCGGGCTACCGCACGGCCGAGTCGAACAGCCGCCTGCGCGAAGCGGGCGTGCCGGCCGCGCGCCAGTCGCTGCACATCTCGGGCCGCGCCGCCGACATCCGCGTGGCGAATCTGAACGCGGAAGTGCTCGGTTCGCTCGTGCGCAGCTTCAAGCAGGGCGGCGTGGGCTTCTATTACCGCAACGGCCCGCGTGGCGGCTGGATCCATGCGGATACGGGCCTCCAGCGCGTCTGGAAAGGTTAAACGAAAGATTAAACACCTGACAAAACCGTCGCGAGCGGTAGTGATTTGTGGCCGAGACGCGCAGCCGTACGAAGGTACGGCGAGCATCGCAGGCCGCAAGGCGCACCGCGCAGTAGGTTTGGTCAGGCGTTTTTAGTCGTAGTGGTAGGGCGGCTCCGGCACGCTGTCGGCGTGGATCAGCTCCAGTTCGCGCAGCTTGGCCGGGCGCTCCCACCAGATGCGCCAGCCGCGCCGCTGGTTTTCCAGTACTTCCGGGTGCGTCTGCAGATAGCCGTCGATAAAGCGGGTAAAGTCCGAGACATAGCCGCTGCGGCGGTACGGTAGTCGATGGCGCATGCGCGTCCTCCCATGGTTTTTCCTTTTGACCGCCCTGGCGCGCAAAAGTGCCGCACTTTCCACCGCACTTTCCATATTCCCCATGAAACTCTCCAGCCATAACATCGAACTGTTCCTGGCCGTCGTCGATGGCGGTTCGTTCTCGGCCGCCGCGCGCGCCTTGCGGCGGGCGCCATCGGCTGTCAGCATGGCGATGGCCAATATCGAGGCGGAACTGGGTATCGCCTTATTCGACCGGGGCGCGCGCGAAGCCGTGCCCACGCCGGCCGCCATGGCGCTGCTTCCCCACGCGCGCCTGATTGCCGAGCAGTTGAAGCAGTTGCACCTGCACGTGCAGGAATTGTCGCAGGGATTGGAAAGCCGCATTTCGCTGGGCATCGCGGCCGAGCTCGACCACGCGCCCTTCCTGGCCGCCGTGCGCGCGCTGTCGCAGCGCCATCCGCTGCTCGACATCGAAGTGCTGACGGCGCCGCAGGACGATGTGCTCGACATGCTGCACCGGGGCCGCATCAGCGCCTGCATGGCTTTTGCTGGCGGGCGCATCAATCACGAAGAACAGTTTCAGTTGGTGGGCAGCGATGCCTTGCTGGCGATTATCTCCACCCAGCATCCGCCCGACGCGGCGGGCCGGCCCCTGTATATCGAGGAATTGGTGAATTTGCGCCAGATCATCGTGGCCAGCCGCGAACTCGACCTGGCCGACGCGCGCCCCGTGGTGGGACTGTCCTACTGGCGCACGGACAGCTTGCCGATGGCGCTGGCGATGGTGGAAGCGGGACTGGGATGGGGTAATTTTGCCGCCTCGGCCATCCAGGATTCGCTGGCGGCAGGGCGGGTGCGCTGCGTGGCATTCAAGAATACGGGCAATGGCCTCGTCGTGCCGATCCACCTCGTGTGGATGAAGGACCGGCCGCTGGGCATGGCGGCGCGGTCCTTTCTTCAGTTGCTCAGCGAAGCGGCCTGAATGTCGGCCGGCTCTTCCTTCGGCTGCTGCGCCGACAGGGGCACGCCAAATAGGCCGTCGAAGAAGTAGTTGAAGATGAAGCTGTAGCACGGGATGATCAGCATCAGCGCGAAATCGAGCACGAACGCTTGCCACAGGCTGATGTCGAGCCACCAGGCGATCAGCGGGATCAAATAGATGACGAGCGTGATCTGGAAGCCGATCGCGTGCAGGATGCGGCGCCAGACGGTGCGCGTGCGCGACACTTGCCGGATTTCCCAGTATTCGAACGCCGTGTTGTAGAGCAGGTTCCAGATCACGGCGATGGTGGTGATCATGATCGCCAGCGGTCCCGTGCTGGTGGGCGATTCGCCCGAAAGCAGGGTCAGCCAGGCCGTAGAAATGGCCATGCCGATGATTTCAAAGGCGGTGACGTAGACGATTTTGCGTTTGATGCCTTGCATGTAAAGCCTGTAAAGAAGAGATGGCGGACATTTTAAGTCAGGTGTGCTGATGTTTGAAGTCGATAGCTGTCAGTTTTTCTGATGGATTGAGCAGGGTAATACCATGCGCACCGCGAACGGTGGATAATGGCGGCTGGCGGGCAACCGGTCCCGCCGCATCACCGCAAAAAAGGTCAACGAGCATGCAAGGCGCAGCAGACAGCAATATCCCCGACGTTCCCGACACCTCCGCCAGCGCGGAAGAGCGTCCCCGTTTCCGTCCCCGTCCATGGGAGCACCTGGAAACGCCATACGACGTGGAAGTGTGGATCGAGGAACATAACCGCAGCATGCAGGACAATATCCGCGCCACGGAGACGGGCGTGGGTATCTGCTTTACCCTGGCCGAAGGGGGCGATATCTATATGCAGACGAGCGCCGACGGCGCCGTCGTGCTCGACGTGACGCCGGACGCGGCCTGGGTATCTCCGCTGATCAGCGCGGCCACGGGCTGCGAGGCGCCGGACTCGTCCTTGTGGGTCTTGCCCGACGATAAGCTGATCCAGCTGATCGTGGGGCTGTCGAGCCTGGTGGCCAGCACCTTGCTGGTGGTCGGCCATGATTTCGGCTTGCGCCGGCACCGTATGGGCATGGGCCGCTGAGCGGCCCTGTTGCAGAAACGGCATCCATGGCTCGACACTGCGCGTGGCGCGTGCTAGTCTCGCTACTGCACCCACCTGTTTTCCAGGGCGGCCGTGCCAAGGACAGCCATGGATACACCACCGCAAGCGGTACCTGCTCTGGATTCCTCCCCGCCCGGCCACGACGGCGTGCCGCGGCACGTCGCGCCCCTGCTTGACGATGGCGTCTTCAGTCCGGAACGGATGAAGGCCGAACGCGAACAAGCGTATTTCAACGATTTATACCTGCTGGCGCCCGTCGCCTATTTCGTGCTGGGACTCGATGGCGTGATCCTGCAGGTCAACCTGGTGGCGGCCGAACTGTTCGGCCTGGCGCGCGGGCGTCCCGGTCACGTGCTGTTCCGTTCTTTTGTGCACGAGGCGTTCCGCCGCGATTACGAACAGTTCGTGGAACGCGTGCTCAATAGCAGCGAGCCCGAGCGTATCCAGCTACAGGTGCAACTGCCCCCGCCGCGTCCCGGCGTGCGCGAGGCGGGCTTGCCCGTCAGCCTGCTGGGCAGCGCCGACCCGAACGGCCAGGCGCTGCGCCTGGTGCTCGAGCAAGCCGAGGGCAAGCTGGCCGCGCTCGAACGCAGCGAAGAGCGCTTCCGGCGCATCGTGCACAGCGCCGAGGAAGGCATCTGGGAAATCGATGCGCAGGCGCTGACCAGCTTTGTCAATCCGAAGATGGCGCACATGCTCGACTGCCAGATCGAGGATATGCTGGGCCAGCCGCTGGCGGCCTTCATGGATGAGGAGGGGCGCGCCATCCTCGAGCGCAACATCGCGCGTCGCCAGGACGGTATCGTCGAGCGCCACGAATTCAAGTTCCTGCGGCGCGACGGCAGCACCTTGTGGGCCACCCTGGCCACCAATCCCATCTTCGACTCCAGCGGCACCTACCTGGGGGCGCTGGCGCTGGTCAGCGACATCACGGCGCAGCGCGCCGCGTCCGAGCGCATCTGGCGGCAAGCCAATTTTGACCAGCTGACGGGCTTGCCGAACCGCCACATGTTTCTCGACCGTTTGCAGCACGAGGCGGCCCATGCCAAACGCGAGGGCGCTTGCCTGGCCCTGCTGTTCATCGACCTCGACCATTTCAAGCAGGTGAATGACAGCCTGGGCCACGAGAAGGGCGACATGCTGCTGCGCCAGGCGGCGCGGCGCATCAGCGAACGCGTGCGCGCCACCGATACGGTCGCGCGCCTGGGCGGCGACGAGTTCACCGTCATCCTCGCCGGCGTGGGACAGCTGGGCGGCATCGAGCGCGTGCTGCAGGAACTGACGGCCGCGCTGGCCCTGCCGTTCGTGCTCGACGGCGACACGGCGCAAGTGTCGGCCAGCGTGGGCGTGGCCCTGTATCCGGCCGACGCCGAGTCGCCGGACACCTTGCTGCGGCACGCCGACCAGGCCATGTATGCGGCCAAGAGTGCGGGGCGCAATGGCTACAGTTATTTCACACCGGCATTGCAGCAGGCGGCCGAATTGCGCCGCAGCACGGTGCGCGAGATGCGCCTGGCGCTGGCGCAGGACCAGTTCGAAGTGCATTACCAGCCCATCATCCGCCTGTGCGACGGCAGCATCGAGCGGGCCGAGGCGCTGCTGCGCTGGCGCCATCCGCTGCGCGGCTTGCTGGCACCGGCCGATTTCATCGGCTTTGCCGAGGCGAACGGCCTGATCATCGATATCGGCGAGTGGGTGTTTCGCCAGGTCGTGCGCCAGGCGCGGCAGTGGCAGGACGAGCATGGCACCGCGTTCCAGATCAGCATCAACAAGTCGGCCGTGGAATTTCGCTGCGACGCCGCGCTGTACCAGGACTGGGGCGGGCATCTGGCGCGCCACGGCCTGGCGCCGGGCGCCATCGTCATCGAAACAACGGAAGCGGTGCTGCTCGACGAAGCGCGCCAGGTGGTTGACCGGCTGCGCCAGTTCCGCGCCATGGGCCTGGCGCTGGCGCTCGACGATTTCGGCAGCGGCCAGGTGTCGCTCGCGTGCATCCAGAAGGCCGATATCGATTTTCTCAAGATCGACCGTTCGCTGGTCGGCGAACTGGGAAGCGATGGCGCGGGGCAGGGACTGTGCGAGGCGATCATTGCCCTGGCACAGCGCCTGGGCTTGAAAGTCGTGGCCGAGGGCGTGGAGACGGCGTCGCAGCGCGATCTGCTGCGTGCCGCCGGCTGCGACTATGCGCAGGGGTATTTCTTTTCCCGCGCGCTGCCGGTGGGGCAGATGGACCGCCTGCTGGCGTCTCAGCCGGCGGCCTGAAGCGTCTCCTGCGCCTGGCCGGCGCCTTCCATCAGGTCTTCCACGGCGGCCAGGGTGTCGGCATCGCTGACGGTGGACAGGGTCAGGCCTGGGGCCAGGATGACGCGGTAATGGCGGCTGGCCGGGTAAAACCAGCGGTAGTTGTCGGTGCGGATGTAGTAGCCGACGATTTTCTTGTCATACGCCGAGGCGATGTGGATCACCGACGTGTCGGGCGACAGCACCAGCTCGCAGCGGCGTATCAGGGCCGCCAGTTCCAGGATGTGGCCGGTGGGCGGCGCGTTCATCACGTTGGCATGGCCGGCGCCGCGCACGATCTCGGCGGCGCGCGCCTCGGTACCCGGCGCGGCGATCACCAGCAGCGCATGGCGCGGATAGCGTACCGCCAGGGCGGCGCAGCAGCGCTGTGCATCGGCTACGCTGACCGTGCGTTGCGCATTGCTGCCCTGGAAATTGAGGCAGAACAAGCCGTCATGCGTGCGCAGCAGGCTGTCGCAGGCGGCGTCGACGCGTGCCGCGTGCGCGTCCACGCCGAACAGTTCATAGCGCATATCGATGTCGCGCAGGCCAAACTCCTCGAACGTGGCGAAAAAGCTGTGCAGGATGTGGCGGCTGCGGTCGCAGGGCACCGTATGGTCGAACATGCCCAGCTTCGCCGTCGAAGTGCCGTACTTGGGAATGGCAAAGCCCGTCAGATAGCGGGCGCCCAGCCATTTGATACGCAGCAGCAAGGGAATCGAAAAGCGGTTGTAGGGGTTGAAGATGACGTCGTAGCGGCGCCGGCGCAGGTCGGCGATGGTAGTGCGCAAGTCGCCCAGCAGCGGCTGCTTGTCCCAGATGAGGATCTCATTCACATGCGGGTTACCGGCGATGACATCGCGGTTGACGCTGCTGGCGGCCACGTCGATCTGCCAGTGCGGATAGTTTTTCTTCAGTTCGCGCAGCAGGGCCGACGTGACGATCATGTCGCCGATCTTGTCATTGCGCAAAATCAGCACCTTGCGCACCTTGGCGATGTCGAGGGGTTGCTTGCCGGATTTTCCCAGCAGGGCGTAGCTGATCAGCCGGGCGGCGGTTTTTATCAAGGGAACTCCGGAGGTGGATGACGAAATGCGCCGGCGTAGTGGTGAATCGGCAAGCGACAGCAGCATCTTACGGATTTCCACCGTCCTGAGCTAGGGGGCATGCCCCTTTTATTGCCGCGTGCGCCAGGGCGGCGCACGCACGGGAAGCGGTTATTCCAGGCCCAGCAGGGCGACGACGCGCTCGCGGCTGATGCCGACCAATGCCGAGCTGATCGCCAGCAGCGATTCATAGCCGGGTTCGCTGGCCTTTTGCGTGAAGTTTTCCGCCAGGGTATCCATGCTGACGTTCACTTGCACCGGTTGCGCGCGGGCAACCCGTCCCGTCGCTTGCGCCAGGGCCAGGCTGACGGAGCTGCGCGCCGCCTGCAACTGCGCCAGCGCCTGCACCACTTGCTGCAAGGTGGCGCGCAGGGCTTCCACGTCGCCCGTATTCCATTCTTCCGGGGCGATGGCGGCCGGTTCCGCATCCGTGCGCACGCGGCTCATCTGGCCGGTCGGGTAGCGGATGCCGCTGCCGCGCACGGACAGGCTGTCGCGCACGTTGGCCCAGGCCGCTTCCGATGTGCTGAACACCAGTTCGCCATTCTCGCCCAGCTTGACGCCGATGCCTGATGGCATCAAGGCGCGGTCGAAGCGCGAGACGATTTCATTCGCGCTCAGGCCAGGTTCGATATTGACCGAACGCAAGGCCTGGTTCGCGCCGCCGACGGAAAACGCCAGCACTTCCTGCGGGCCTTCCTGCAGGCTGGCCATGGTCAGGCCGCGGATGCTGAAGTTTTGCTGCGCCGCCTGCGGGCTCGTATAGCCGAGTTGTGCGTCGAGCGTGCCGCCCGAGGCGCTGGCGCGCTGGCGCCAGGTATTGCTGAACTGGCGTACTCTGGCCTCGACTTGCCCTTCGCGGCCCTGGCGCGCGGCCAGCTTGGCTGCCAGCTCGCTTTTCAGCGCTTGCAGCTGGCTGCTGCTGCGTTCCAGGTAGTCGAGTGTTTGTTGCGCGTTGGAAATCTCCCCCTGCAGCTGGTGATCCCAGTTGCTCAGGCCCCGCTGCAGGCTCGCCGTCGACCTCTTCGCCGCTGGCGCCTCGCTGCGCGCACTGGCGCTGCCGTTGATGGCGGCGGATGCGTCATCGACGACGCGGGCTGTGCCAGCGCCTTTGGCATTGACGCCGGAAGAGGAGGAGGTCTGAACGATTTGCATGATGGTCAGAGAAGATCAAACAGGGAAAGGGTGCCCACCTTGGCGTATGCCTTGTATGTTGCCTGCAGGGCCGTCTGGTAGCCGGTCAGTTCGATGGCCGCCGCGCCCATGTCGGTCTTTTTCAGGTCCAGCAGGGCCGAATTGTTCGACAGCGAGACATTCGACAGGTTGCCCGACAGCGTGGTGAGGATGTTTTGCGCGCCACCGAAAATGGCGATCTTGCCGGAGAGCAAATCCATGCCATCGTCGGTGCCGCCGAGGCCATCGTTGACGATGGCGCGCACGGCCGGGTCGTTCGGGTTGACGCCCGGCGTGCCGAGGGTGGTGACGACCTTGTCGATCTTGTTGAGCCACACTTCCAGGTTCTTCACGTCGACGTTGGCCGCCTGCGTCACGCCATTGCCGACCACGACGGTCTGCGTGTCGGTATTGCCGACGTAGCTGTAGCGCGAACCGACGGCTGCCGCCGGGTCGTATTTGATCGCAGGCTGGTCGGTGGCGGTGCCGGAAAACATGTAGCGGCCTTCCTGGTCCTTCAGGTTGGCCGTGTACAGCACGCTGTCGCGCATGGCTGTCAGCGATTGCGTCATCGCGTTCAGGTCGCCGGGCGTATTGCTGCCGTCGGCGGCCCACACGAGCAGGTCGCGCGCCTGGCCCATGTCGGTAACCATGCTCGACAGGTAGTTTTCGTTCTTCAGCAGGCGCACTTTTACCGTGGCGATATTGTCCTGGTACTGGGTGACCATGGCTTGCTCGCGCGTCAGGCGCGAAATGCGCACGTTGCCAATCGGATCATCCGATGGCAGCTGGATGCGCAGGCCCGACGACATCTGCTGGGTCAGGAAGTTGATGCGTTCCTGGTTTTGCTGAAGCGAAATATTGATCAGCGATTGGTATTGGCTACTGGCGACACGCATGATCTTCTCCTTAACCCATCATTTGCAAAGTGGCGTCAAACAGGCTATTCGCCACGGAAATGACTTTCATGTTTGCCTGATACATATTCTGGAATTCGACCAGGCTCATCGCTTCTTCGTCCTTGTTTACGCCGCTGGTGGATTTCCAGTCGTCGATCGCTTGCGAGCGCACTGTGTTGGCCGTCTTCAGCAGGGCCTGGTTCTGCTGGCTGTAGATACCGAGCTTGCCGACCAGCTGCGTGTCCGCGTCGCTCATCAGGACGGAACCGACCCAGCTGACAGTGATCGGTTGATTCTTGATCTCGATTAATTTTTGCAAGTTGCCGCTGTCACCGGCCTGGCCCGTCAGCGACAGGGCCAGATCCTTGGCGTTGAAGCCGGGGGTAATGCTCAGCTTGCCATTCGCATACACCAGCAGGGGGCCGCCCGGCGCGCCGGCCATGGTTTTCCCCAGCGCCAGCTGCGCGTTGACCTTGTTGGTCAACTGGGTCGCCATGTCTTGCAGCGACTGCTGCAGCGGTTTCAGGGTATTTTGCTCGAACTCGCCCAGGCCGCCCATCTGGCCGCCGATGGTGACCGGGTCGAGCTTGTACGAGGACTTGGCGAAATCGAGGCTGAGGGTTTGCTCGCCCGTGTTCGTCATGTTGCTGCTCAGGGTACCTGCCATGCTGCCGATGACCAGCGGCTGGCCCGATTTCAGCGAGACATTGCGCGACCCGTCCGCCTGGTCGAGCACCTCGATGCCCATTTGCGCGGCCAGGCCATCGATCAGCTGGTCGCGCGCATCCATCAGCGACGACACATTCGTGCCCGCGGCCGTGGAGGTGCTGATACGCTGGTTCAGCGCGGCGATATTGGCCAGCGCGGTATTGGCTTGCGGCACGATCGCTGCCCGTTGCTGCTGCAACGACAGCAACTGGTTGCCCATGACGGTGCTGATGCTGTTGAAGCGTTGCGCCATGGCGTCGGCGGAGGTGACGATCTGCTGGCGCAGCGGCGTCGACGTCGGGTCGACGGCCGAGGCATTGAGGGCGGCGAAAAAGCCGTCGATGCCGTTGCTGATGCTCGACGCATCGTCGCCCATCACGCGCTCGAGCTGGGTCAGATAAGGCTGGGTCTGCGAACGGGCGCCCTGGTCGGACGCGGCGCGCCACATTTGCTGGCTTTTATACGCATCGGCGAAGCGCAGCAGGGCCGACACTTCCACGCCATTGCCTGCCGAGCGCACGCCCACGCCTGCGCCAAGCGAGGACAACAGTACGCCCTGGCGCGTGTAGCCCGCTGTTTGCAGGTTGGCGATGTTCTGGCTGGCCGCATTGAGTGCGGCCTGGGCGGCGATGCTGCCTGACAATGCATTGCTGATGATGCTCATTGGGCAAGTTTCTTTCGTGAAGAGTGTGGCGCGTGCGGGTGGGCAGGCATTGAATCGATATTACCTTGTACAGGCGACGCTTCAGACGGATTTATTAAGCGGCGCTGCAATATTGTCGGTCTTGACAGCGCTTTTGGCTGCCACGGGGGCGCCGGCCGCCGGCAGCAGTTGGCGCAGGATGGCGTCGGCGATGCCGAAGGCGCGCTGGCCGGCCATTTTGTCGGCCACCAGATTGTCGGCCATTTCCAGCATGTCGCTGTTGACGGGATCCTTGAAGACACTGTCTTCGCCCGCCATCTCGCGCGTACCCGAACGCATCTGGCGCAGCATGTGCGAGATGAAGAAGGCTTCGAACTTGACGGCCGCCTCGGTGGCCTTGGCCGCATAGCGGGGATCGGCCGGCGTGGCGGCGGCAGGGGACTTGTCGTCGAGCGCCGAAGGCAGGGCGCTGCTGCTGTCGTTGATATTAAGCATCAGATAACCACCAGTTCGCCTTCGATGGCCCCGGCTTGGTCCAGGGCTTGCAGAATTGCCATGATGTCGTCGGGCGAAGCGCCCAGGCTGTTGACGACGTCGATGATGGCCTGCAGCTTGGCGCCGGCCGGCCATTTGAACATATTGCCGTTGCCCTGGTCGACGGACACCTTCGATTGCGGCGTGACGGTGGTCTGGCCGCGGCCGAACGGCGCCGGCTGGCTCACTGCCGAGCTTTCGGAAATGACCACTTTCAGCGAGCCGTGCGTGACGGCGGCCGCTTTTACGCGCAAGCCTTCGGCGATGACCACGGTGCCGGTGCGCGAATTGAACACCACTTTCGGCGTATCGACGCCGACATCGACGGAGAGCGCTTCCAGCTTGGCCATGAAGGCCACGCGCTGGGTCGGGTTTTCCGGCGCCAGCACTTCCACGCTGGTGGCGTCGCGCGTGGTGGCGACGGCGCCAAAGCGGCGGTTGACGGCTTCGACGATATTGATGGCCGTCTCGAAATGCGGGTGGCGCAAGTTCAGGGTGACGGTCGGCTTGGTCGAAAAATCGCTGAGGATTTCGCGCTCGATGTTGGCGCCGTTGGGAATGCGGCCCGAGGTGGGCGTGTTGACGGTGACGGATGAGCCGCTCTTGCCCGTGGCGTTCAAGCCGCCGACGACGACGTTGCCTTGCGCCAGCGCATACGTTTCATTATCGGCCGCGCGCAATTGCGTCAGCAACAAGGTGCCGCCGCGCAAGCTTTTCGCATCGCCCAGGGACGAGACGGTGACGTCGATGGCCTGGCCACGGCGGTATCCCGGGGGAAACACCGCGCTGACCATGACGGTGGCGACGTTCTTGCTTTTCGATTCGGCGCCGTCCGGCATCTTCACGCCGAACTGCTTGAGCATGTTGACCACGGACTGGCTGGAAAATTTTACCTGGGTGGTGTCGCCGCTGCCGTTCAGGCCCACGACGAGGCCGTAGCCGACCAGCGGGTTGTCGCGCACGCCCTCGATGCTGACCAGGTTGCGCAGCACTTGCGCGGCGCTGGCGGGCAGGGCAAAGCCGGAAAGCGCAGCGAGCATGGCTGCCAGGGGCAGGGCGGAACGAAATTTCATGAGCTCACCTTAAAACGGCATCCATGGGCCGACGAAGAAGCGCGTCAGCCAGCCTGGTTTGTTGGCTTCGGCCAGGGTGCCCTGGCCGGAATAGGCGATCTGCGCATTGGCGATGCGCAACGATGACACCTGGTTGTTCGAATCGATATCGGCCGCGCGCAGATAGCCGCGCAGACGCACGAATTCTTCACCCTGGTTCAGGGTCAGGGTTTTCTCGCCCTGTACGCGCAGCAAGCCGTTCGGCAGCACTTCCTGCACGATCACGGTGATGGCGCCGGACAGCGCGTTTTGCTGCGTGCTGGTCGAGTCGCCGGCGAAATTGCGGTCGGCCGACAGGTCGATGCCCGTCTTGGGGAAGGTCTTGCCGAGGATGTTGGCCGCCTGCACGCCGACGGACGAGCCCTTGTTGAACGAGGTGCCGGCCTTCTTGCTGGCCTGCGTGGTTTCCTGCAGCGCCACCGTGACGACGTCGCCGACCCGGAAGGCGCGGCTATCGGAAGTCAGGGCCAGGCCCGCGTCGGGATTGAAGACGCCGCCGCTCACGCCGCCTTGCGCAGCGCTGCGCGGCGCCACGGGCAGCGGCGTATCGGAAAAGCTGGGCGCCAGCGGCGCCATAGGCTGGCTGGCGCAACCGGCCATCAACACCAGCAGCATGGCGGCCGTGGCTTTCATTGCGGCTGTCATCAGCGTGCCGCTTGCGCCAGGTATTGCAGCATATTGTCGGCGGCCGACAGCACCTTGGTGTTCATTTCATAGGTGCGCTGGGCAGCGATCATGTCGACCATCTCTTCGACCACCTGCACGTTCGAGCCTTCCAGCGCGAACTGTTTCAGCTTGCCCAGGGCGCCTTCGCCGGGACGGCCTTCCGTCGGCGTGCCGCTCGATGCCGTTTCCTGGAACAGGTTTTCACCGAGTGCCAGCAGGCCCGTCGGGTTGACGAAGCTGGAAAGGTTCAACTGGCCCAGTTCGGTACCGGCGACATTGCCCGGCACGGTGGCCGTGACCATGCCGTTTTCGCCGATGGTGATCGCCGTGGCATTGTTCGGCACGGTGATCTGCGGCACCAGGGGCAAGCCCTGGGCGTTGACCATCACGCCGTTTTCATTGATGCCCAGCTGGCCGGCGCGCGTGTAGGCCGCTTCGCCGTTCGGGCGCAGCACTTGCAAAAAGCCGTTGCCGGTGATGGCGACGTCGAATTCGCGGCTCGTCGTTTGCAGGCTGCCGGTGGTAAACACCTTTTGCGTGCCCACCATGTGGGTACCGTTACCCAGCTGTACGCCCGATGGCGAGAGGGTATTGTCGGCGCGCTGCGTGCCCGGCTGCTGCTCGACCTGGTAAAACAGGTCTTCGAAGACGACGCGGTCGCGCTTGAAACCAACGGTATTGACGTTGGCCAGGTTATTCGCGATGGCTTGCAGTTTGGCATCTTGTGCCTGCACGCCGGTCTTGCTGATCCACATTGCTGGATTCATGATTTACTCCTGGTAATTGGTTGGCGTTGGGCTTAGGCGCCCAGCAGGCGGTTGCCGGATTCAGTCATCGCGTCGCTGGCCTTGAAAATTTTCATCTGCATCTCGAAACTGCGATTCAGGCTCATGGTGGCGACCATTTCCTCGACGGCCGAGACGTTGCTGCCTTCCAGGTGGCGGTCGCGGATGCGTACCGCCGGGTCGGCCTGCAAGTCTTCGCCGCTGCGCGCCACGATCAGGCCCGCTTCGTTCTTCGTCAGCTCGCCCGATTCCGCATTGACCAGCTTGAGCTTGTCGACGGTCTGCATTTGCGCGGTGCCCGGCACCTGGATGGAAATCGTGCCATCGCCGCCGATCGACAGGCTGGTGTGCTCGGGAATCGTGATGGGTCCGCCTTCGCCCAGCACGGGCCGGCCGTTGATGGTCAGCGCGCCCGTTTCATCGAGGTCCATGGCGCCGGCGCGCGTGTAGGCTTCGCCGTTTTGCCATTGCACCGCGAGAAAGCCGGGGCCCGTGACGGCCACGTCGAGTTCGCGCCCGGTTTCCTTGATGGCGCCTGTGCGCGTGCCGATGGCGCTCGACTGCGTCTGCGTCATGTGGCGGTCGTCGTAGCCATAGCCGTTTTGCAGCGGCTGGGCAGTGGACACTTCCAGGTTGGCGCGAAAGCCGCCCGTCTCAATATTGGCCAGGTTGTTGGCGTGTACCTGCTGTGCCCGCAGGGCACGGTCGGCCCCGCTCATGGCGGTATAAATCAGCGCATCCATTGCTCTTTACCTTTGCGTATCGTGGATTACAGCGCTTGCATCAGCGATTGCAGCATGGCGTTCTCGGTTGAGATGACCTTCGAGTTGGCCTGGTAGTTACGCTGCGACGTCATCAGGCCCACCAGTTCGGAGGTGATGTCGACGTTCGACTGTTCCAGCGAGCTCGTTACCAGTTTGCCGGCCATGCCGACGCCCGGGCGGTCATAGATGGGGGTGCCGGACGTGGTCGAGGCGACCCAGCTGGTATCGTTGACGGCCGTCAACGCGCCTTCGTCTGGGAAGGTGGCCAAGGCGATCACGCCGATGCTTTGCTTCTGGCCGTTCGTGTATTTCGCCACGACGGAGCCGTCATCGGCCAGTTCCACGCCCGTGTAGGTGCCCGAGGAATAGCCATCGGCGCGGTCGGTCGAGGTCGTCGCTTCGCCAGCGTACTGGGTGGTGCCCGTGTAGTCGATGGCGATCGCCAGTGCCGCGGCGCCAGCCGGCGTCGGCAGCGCTGGCGCGGCGGCCGTGCCGGTCACCAGCTTGCCATTCGTGTCGAAGGTCATGCTCGTCACCGGTGTCACGTCGGCGTTGTCGAAGGTGTAGTGCACGTCCACGCCCGTTGCCGTCTTGACGAAGTACTGGCCCAGCGAGTGCTTGGCGCCCAGCGAATCGTAGACGATCGAGGTCTTGGCGCTGTTGTAGCTCAGTTCGTTGGTCTTGTTGAAGGGCACAGCCTTGATGGTCCATTCGGACGACATGTTGGCCGCATACGCCAGCTTGGTCGACGCCACGGCGGGAATCTGGCCCGTCGGAATGATCATGTCACCCATGGTGCCCAGGGTGGTGCTGCCCTTGACGGCGGCGTAGCCTTGGACCAGGCGGCCGTTCGAATCGATCAGCTTGCCTTCATTGCTGGCCGAGAAGATGCCGACACGGCTGTAGCTCATGGTGTTTTGCGCATCGCGTGCGACGAAATAGCCGCGGCCGTCGATGGCTGCGTCGAGCGCGCGGCCCGTGTTCAGCACGCCGCCATTGAGCGACATGCTTTGCGTGATCGAACCGATTTCCGTACCCGTGGCGCGCGAACCGGCGTACATGGCCGAAAAGTTGGCGCGGCTGCTCTTGAAGCCGTAGGTGCCGGCGTTGGCGATATTGTTACTGGTGCTGTTCAACTGTTGGTTGATGGACTGGATACCGGACAGGGCGATGTCGAAACTCATGTTGATTTCCTTTAGTGAAGGACGAGATTAGTGTGCAGGAAACGAA
Organism: Janthinobacterium sp. BCJ23; assembly: GCF_059617945.1. Classification (NCBI taxonomy): domain Bacteria; kingdom Pseudomonadati; phylum Pseudomonadota; class Betaproteobacteria; order Burkholderiales; family Oxalobacteraceae; genus Janthinobacterium; species Janthinobacterium sp. BCJ23. The sequence continues at coordinate 551,359 of NZ_JCAQAW010000004.1, forward strand.
GGGGCGAGCGGATCAGGCCGTCTTGCCGTTAAAGCCGGTGATCGCGCCAGGGTTGACTTCGCCCAGGTTCGACACGCTCAGTATCATGCTGCCGCCGGACGACAGGCGCACGCTGTTAAGCTTGCCTGCGATGTCGACCGTCGGTTTTTCGGCGCCGCTGGTGGTGACCTTCATGCTGTAGGTACCGGCAGGCAAGCCCAGGGCCACGGGATCGATGCTGAACGGCACCGTACCGGCCGACTTGGCGCCCAGTTCGATCTTGTATTCCTTGTCGTCCAGCCCTTTCAGGGTCACCGTGGTCTTGGTGGTGCTGGCGGCCAGCGCGATGCTGCCGCTGACCTTGCTCTTGTCGAGCTGCACCGTTTCACTGTTGACCATCACTTCGGAACCCACTTGCGCGCCCAGGGCCAGTACTTGCATCGATTGCAGCACGCTGGCATTGGCGCTGGTCAGCGACGACAGGTTTTGCATCGCTTCCGTCTGCGCCTGCTGCGTCAATTGATTGACGAACTGGCTCGGGTCGGTCGGTGCGAGGGGATCCTGGTTCTTGATCTGGGCGACCAGCAATTTGGTGAACATATCCTGGGTGGCATTGCTTTGCGACTTGACGGCATTGTTGCTGCCGCCGCTGCCACTGGTATTGTTTGTAAAGAGATTGGTTTCCATGGATTATGCTTCACCTAATTTGAGGAGCGATTGCTGCATCGATTTGATGCGGCCCAGAACTTCGACATTGGTTTCAAAGGCGCGCGAGGCCGACATCATGTCGGTCATCTCGGCTACCTGGTTGACGTTGGGGTAGAACACCATGCCGTCGGCATTGGCCATCGGGTGGCCCGGTTCGTACACCTTGCGCAGCGGCTCGTCGCTTTGCACCACGTCGAGCACCTGTACTCTTCCGCCGGCACCGCTGGCGCCGGGGCCATCCATCACGGCCGCAAACACGGGTTTGCGCGCGCGGTAGGTTTCGCCTTCGGAACCGGCAACGGAATCGGCATTGGCCAGGTTGCTGGCGATGGTATTGAGGCGCACGGTTTGCGCCGCCATCGCCGAACCGGCGATCTTGGAAATATCCTGGAAGCTCATGCTGATCCTTATTGTCCGGAAATGGCCTTGGACAGACCCTTCAGTTTCATGTTGACGAAAGTGAGGCTGGTCTGGAAGTCGGTGGCATTCTGCGAGAACGCCGCCTGTTCGACGCCGATTTCGACGGTATTGCCGTCGCGGCTGGGGTGGTAGGGGACGCGGTACAGGGCGCTGGCATCGTCATCGGTCGACAGCAGGCCGGCCTCGTTGTCCTGCAACTGCTGCAGGGCGCTGCCGAAATCCATGTCCATGGCCTGGAAGCCGGGCGTGTTTTCATTGGCGATGTTGGCCGCCAGCACGCGCGTACGGTCGGCACGCAGCGCGAGTGCATCGGCGTGCACACCCAGCGCATCCTTGAAATTAATCCCCATGGTCATCCTTTGTGTTGAATTCGATCGTGCTTTTTGCGGTTCGGGCCAGAAAACAGGTGGTGCAGAGGTAAAATTCCAGCCAGGTCATGTTGACGCATGGTAAGGTCATGCCGCTTCAGTATCTTTGATTAAGGTTAGCAATGATTTACTTTGAGAACTATTCCGTGATGTGGAACAAGGCGCAATGTCGTCAAATACTGCTTCCAGGCATCTTTTTCCTGGCCAGCCTATATAGTAGTGCAGGTCGCGCAGAATTGCCAGCCGACAATATATTTTCACGTGTGGAACAGTTGGCGCGTGAGCAATTGGCGCAGCAGGCGGCCACGGCGGGACTGCTGGAACCGCAGTTTCAGGTGACCGTCGTGAAAAGCACGCGCCCCGTGCCCGCGTGCGCGGCGCCCGTCGCGCTGGAGACGGCGGATAGCCGCTCGGCGCAGCGCATGCGCTTTATCGCGGTGTGTCCTGGAAGCAACGGTTGGCGTTACGAAATGCTGGCGCGCGGCAGTATCACGGCCCAGGTGGCCGTCACCAGCGTGCCCGTCACGGCCAATACGCCGTTGCAATCGGGCGACGTGACGTTGGCACGGCGCGACGTGACGATGGTGCCGGACAGTATTTCTGCCTTGCCGGGCGCGATAGGCCTGTCAAGCCGGCGCAGCTTGCGTGCCGGCGAAGTGCTGCGCCAGGGGCAACTGGCGTCGCCCGTGCTGATCAAGCGGGGCAGTGCGGTCAGCATCGTGGCGCGCAAGGAGCAGGTGGAAGTGAGCATGGCAGGCGAAGCGATGGATCCGGGCGCGCTGGGCGAAGTGATCCGCGTGCGCAACGCCACCAGCGGCACGGTGATACGTGCCAGGGTGGTCGATGCGGGCGTGGTGGAACCGGCCGATATTGCCGGCCGTTGAGGAGATCAGTCTGCGGCGGCCGTGCGCTGCAGGCGTGTCGCCAGCTGTGTCAGCTTGGCGGCGTAGTTGGGATCGGTGGCATAGCCGCCGCGCGCCAGGCCTTGCGCGAAGGCGCCCGCGTCGGCACCCGTGTTCAGGGCGGCGCGGTAGCGCGGGTTGTCGAGCAACACTTGCGCATAGTCGCGGAAGGCGCTGGCCTGGTCCGGGTAGCTGCGGAAACGCTCGGTTTTCTTCAGGGCCGTGCCGCTGCCCGCCTCGTATTCGGTGGTGACATTGCTGGCCACGTCGCCCTGCCATTTGCCGCCGGCCTTGATGCCGAACAGATTATTCGTGTCCGCGCCCGTGCCCTGGCGCAGCGGACGCTGGCCCCAGCCCGATTCCAGCGCCGCGTGGGCGGCGACGATTTCCGGCGCCACGCCCAGGCGCGCGCCCGTTTCTTGCGTCCATGGCTTGATCGAGGCGAGGAATTGCTGCTGTGTCTCGCCGATCTCGCCGCCCTGGTTGATGCTGCCCAGCACATTGACGGGCTGGCTTTGCTCCAGGTAGGCGCGTCCTTGCGGGCTCAGGCTGGTGGCGTTGCCGCCGCCCTGTTCGATGAAGCGGGTCACTTCGCCCTGCACCTGCTTGAACACGCTGCCAAAACTGCCAGTGGCCACCGTGGCAGGGGTAGCGTGCATATTGCTCTGCACGGCCATTGTCGCCGCCGTCGATGGCGTCGCCGTCGTGGCGCGGGTGGTCAGGAAATCAGCCTGGCGCATACGTATCTTCCTCGCCATGCAGCACGCGCTGCATGATGCTGTACTGCTCTGTTAATAAATCGCTGTTGCGGGCATTCAGGCGTTTGCATTCGAGCACCATCTGCTCGAGCGCGGCCCAGTCGCGCTGGGCGGTCGTACGCGCGTCTTGTTGCAACAGTGCAAACAATTGCGCCATATCGCCTTGCGGGCCCAGCAGGGCAGTGACGAGGCTGACCCGCTGGCGGCGGCGCGCATCGAGCGGTTCGACAGCGGCGATGACCTGGTCGGCCAGCGCCGTCAGCCGGGCGCTCTGGTGGTGCAAGGTGGCCTGGAATTGCTCTTCCAATAAGGTTTGCAGTGCCGCATAGCCGGCGCGGTCCTCCGTCATGCCTAGCAGCACGCGGCGCACGGCTTCCTGGCGCGTGATGCCCTTGCGCGGCGCGGTCACGATTCACCGCCGTGGAAACGCTGGATCAAGCCTGCCAGTTTCGATGGATCGAACGGCAATTCACCCTTGGCCAGCGCATCGCGCAGCATGGCCACTCTTTCATGGTCGATCTCGGGCATGGCGCGCAGGGCGGCCATGGCCGGTTGCAGCACGGCCGATTGCAGTTCCGCCCCGGCCGACGAGCCGCCCATGGCGCCTGCGGCGCCCGCGTTCTCGGCGATCGCCTCGGCAGGCGCGACGGCGCTGCTGCGCACGGCAGCACCGGTATTGCCGGAGGAGATTTTCATACGTTGTCCCTTGCCCTTAATTTGCATGCTCGTCCCGATCTTTCTTTGCGGGCAGGCCCAGTTTTTCGCGCAGCCGCTGCAGGGTACCGGAGTCCGGTTCACCCACCTGCAATTCGTCGCCTTGCGGCTTTTGTCCGGCCATGCCGAACATGGCGGCGATGCTGTCGGCCTGGCCACGCGTCAATATTAACAGTTCGATGCGGCGGTTGATGCCGGCGCTGGCATTTTTCACGTCCAGCGGCGCGCGGTCGGCCATGCCCACCACTTGCAGCACGCTGTCCGGACTCATGCTGCCGATCAACAATTGCGCGCGCGCCGACATGGCGCGGTTGGCCGACAGGGTCCAGTTCGAAAAGCCTTCATAGCCCGTATTGGCGTACTGCATCGAGTCCGTGTGGCCGACGATCAGCATCTGGTTTTCCATTTGCGCAAACACGGGGCCCATCTGGCGCAGCAGCTTGCGGAAGCGGTCGGTCGGCACGGCGCTGCCGCGCACGAACATGCCTTGCTTGTCCGTATCGTGCAGCATGACGCGCAAGCCGTACGGCGTGATCACCGATTGCAAATTGCTCTTCAGTCCCGCTTCGTCGCTGAGCTTGTCGAGCGCGCGCGACAGCGACAGCAAGTCTTCCGGCGACTGGTAGCTGACCTTGGTCTGGTTTTGCGGCGCGGCGCCGGCCTTGCCATCCTGCATCTGCTTGCCTTCCGTGCGCGTGTCGCCCGAACCCTTGCGGGGCATGGGGAAGCGCTCGATCAGGCTGCCGCGCGGACCGCCGCTCTGTTCCGGCATGACGCCCTGGCCTTCGCCCTGGCGGCTGCTGGCCGACGCATCCATCATGATTTCCTTCATCGCCTGCTGCTCGCGCGCGGCCATCAGCCACAGCACGAGGAACAGCGACAGCAGGGCCAGGCAAAAGTCGGCGAACGCTACTTTCCAGGCGCCGCCATGGCCATCGTCGTCGTGCTTGCGTCCCGCACGCTTGATGATGGCCTGTTCATGTTTCTCATGCGGCTTTAGCACGGCGGCCTCCCCGGCCTTGGCCTTGCTCTTGTTCGGCGCCGCCATCTTCCAGCGCATTGATCCAGCTTTCCAGCTGGGCGAAGCTCGGCTTGATGTTCAGCTGCACCAGGCGGCGGCCCGCATCGATGGCCAGCAGGGGGGGCTTGCCCGCCACGTGCGTGACCAGCACGACCTTCACGCATTCCATGGTCGAGCCTTCCTCGCCCACCAGCTGCTTCATCATGTTGCACATCGGATCGAGCACGCCGTAGCAGAAGAAAATACCGATGAAGGTACCGACCATGGCGGCGCCCACTTTTTCCGAAATTTCCGCCGCATCGGCGCCATCGGCCACGGAATTCATGGCCATCACGATACCGAGAACGGCGGCCAGAATGCCGAAACCGGGCATGGCTTCGGCGATCTTGTGCAAGGACTTCGACGGTTGCAGCAGCTCGTCGTGGATGGCCTCGAGTTCCTGCTCCAGCACGCCTTCGAGTTCATGCGCGTTGATCTTGCCCATCGCCATCAAGCGGAAGTTGTCGACGATGAAGGCCAGCAGTTTCGGCTCTTCCAGCACCAGCGGGTAGCGCTGGAACAGGGCGCTTTCGCGCGGCGCCTCGACGTGGGCGTCGAGCGCCTTCAGGCCGCCGGCGGCCGTTTGCAGCAGTTCATACATCAGCAGCAGCAACTGGCGCTGGAATTCCGAGCCTTGCTTCTTGTGCGTGACGATCTTGCGCATCTGGTGCAGCATTTCACCGAGTACATGCTTCGGGTTGCCCAGCACCAGGGCGCCGACGGCGGCGCCGATGATGATGATCAGCTCGACCGGTTGCCAGATCGCGTGGACGGTGCCGCCCATCAGGGCGAAGCCTCCGAATACACACCCCATCACGATTAAGATACCGATAATTACCATGTCAACTGCCTTTCTGCGTCATTGTGCTGCGTCAATTTGATGGATAGTGCTGAAACTTATGCGTCTTGCAGCATGGCTTTCATCTTGCCCAGCGCCGTTTTGTTGAGCTGGCAGACGCGGGCGTCGCTCAGGTCCAGTACGGCGGCTATTTCTTTGTAGCTCAGTTCGAATTCGTAATACATCTGGATCACGCGCTGCTCGCGTTCGTCGAGCGCGCGCAAGGCTTGCTCCAGGCTGCGCCGCACCATCAATTGCTCTTCCGGGCTCGGTGCGCTGTCGGCCTGTCCCAGGCTTTCCTGCAGCACTTCGTCGAAACTGGCGATCAGCTCGGCGTTTTCCGCCAGCTGGTATTCCTGGAAGGCTTCCGGCGTCAGCTTCAGGGCGGCCATGATTTCCGCTTCCAGCGGCTCGCGCCCCAGGCGGCGGGTCAGGGCGCGCACGCTGTCGCGCAGGCGGTGGCTTTCCTGGCGCACGGCGCGCGGACGCCAGTCCTGGCGCCGCAGTTCGTCGAGGATGGCGCCACGGATGCGCAGGCTGGCATAGCTGCCGAAAGACTGGTCCGGCACGCCGTAGCGGCGCAAGGCTTCGAGTAAACCCATCAGGCCGATCTGTTCCATGTCGTCGCGGTCGATGGCGCCCGACACCTGCGAATTGAGCTGGCGCACGATGCGTTTGACCAGAGGGGAGTATGCCACCAGATGTTGTTGCTCTTCAGCAACGCTGAGCACGGCCGCGCAAGCGCTGGCGGCGGCATATTCGCCGGCGCCGTACGCTTCCTGGTATTGCTCTACATAGGCCAAGGGATCTCCCACTAGGTCGGCTGGCGTGTTGGCTTATTCAATGATCAGCTTGCCGACCATGACTTCGGTGAACGGTTTTTCCATCTGTTCGCGCTCGTAGCTGACGTTGAAGGCCTTGTTGATCTGCTCGGCATATTGTTCCACGGTCATGGTCTGCGCCTTGTCCAGCGGAAAGCTCGACAGGGTGCTGACGGCGATCGAACGCATCAGCGGCAAATGGTCCTTCGTCAGTTTTTCCTTTTCCTCGGTGGTGGCGATCACCAGGTCGGCCGACAGATAATGCGTTTCGCCGTCGCCTGGGCCGCGGCGCAGCATCACGATGACTTTGTCGAGCGTGAGGAACTTGCGCGCCTTCTTGCCCGTGGCCGGTGGCGGCGGGGCTTTCGCTTCGGCGGCATCGGCATGGCCGGCGACCGGCTTGGCCAGATACCACATGGCGCCGCCAGCCGCGCCAGCGGCCAGCACGGCCACGCCGACAAAGCCGGCTATCAGTTTCATTTTCATATTCATCAGGCGCTCTCTCGCTCGTGCATGGCGTAAGTGGTGGCGGCAGTGCTGCCGTCGGACAGGGCGCGGCCCGGCTCGGCATCATCGTGCTGGCGGCCCGGTTGACGCTGGCCGCGCGCATCGCCCTCGGCAAACGCCTGGGCGGCGGGGCTGCGCGGGGTGGCGCTGATATTGACGGCCACGTCGGTGTACTGGCGCTGCGCCAGGTCGCTGCGCATGTTTTCGCCGATGCCTTGCAATTGGCGCAACACTTCCGAGTTCGATGCCGTGACGTTCACCTGCAGTGCGCCGGCCGTGTGGCGGATGGAAATTTCAATGCGTCCCAGCATGGGCGGGTCGAGGCGGATCGTCGCGTGTTCGCTGTTGCGGCCGATCTGCGTCTGCAGGCGTTCGCCCAGCGCTTCGCGCAGCGGTTCCTGCCATTGCTGGGCTGGGCCGTTGAGCTTGATGGTGTCGCCGGCCGCGGCCGCCGTGGCCGTATTGCCGACCGCGCCCGCCAGGCCCATGTTGGGCGTGGCGGGCGCCACGTTCGCGGCGCCACGTTCGCCTTCGCGCGCGGCAACGGCAGGGGCGGCGACGGCCGTGGCCGGAGCGCTTTGCTGCAGCAGCGATTCGAACGGCTGTGCCGGCGCGCTGCCTTTGGCGGGTGCCGCCGGATTGGCGGCGGCCAGCGGCTCGCGCGTGTCGCGGCCTGGCGCTGGCGCCGTTGCCGGCGCGTTCAAGGTGATCGCCGCCGGATGCAGGCTGATGTTGAGCGCAGGGTTGGCTTGCGCCACATTTGCCTGCACTTGTGTCTGTGCTTGTGTCTGTACTTGCGCCTGCGCGTAGGCGCGTGCTTCGGCCGCGGCGGCGTCCGCCGGCGGCAGCATGCTCACCGGCAAGCTGATGACGGGCGCGGCCATGGCTGGCAGGCTGCTGTCGGTCTGGCTATCGCTATCGCCGTCGTTGGCTGGCGCGGGCGTGTCGGCGTCGGCCGTTGCCACGCCGGTCACATCGAGCACCTGCGCAAACAGGGGCAGGGCGGAAGGGGCGGCGCCATTGGCGGCATAGCCCGGCGTGCCAGGCAAGGCAGCGGCTTGTGACGGCGCTGGCGCCGGTGCTGGTGCGGATGCCGCAGGGGCCGCCGGTGCCGGAGCGGCCGGTGCCTTGTTGAAGTTCATGATCATGCTTGATTCCCGTCCGAGTCGTATTCGCCGAGCGCGGCGTAGGCGACCCAACCTTCCTTATTTGCCTGTAATGCACCCAGGTGTTGACCCAGGCGTTCTTTTTCCTCAGAGCAAATTTTAACCGCTTGCGCGTGAATTTTGCGCAAATGCAACAATTCTGTTTGTTCCAGCGCATTCCATGCGCCACGTTCGGCCAGCAGCGGGATGTTTTTCGCCAGGCTGGCCGAGAGTTTTTCCATCGCATCCCAGTCCGGCTGAGCGACTGCCGCGCTCAATTGCCGGCTCAGCTGCTGCAGCGCCGCGCGCCTAGGCATTGTTGGCCTGGACGCCCACCCAGCCGCGCTTGATGGTCGTCATCAAGGTCGTCACTTCGTCGATCAGGGTAGGGTCCAGCTTGATGCCGGCCGTGTACAGGCGCGCCACGCAATAGTCGTACAGGCGCGCCAGGTTGACGACCACTTCGCCGCCATTGTCGAAATCGAGCGAGCTCGACAAACCGTTGATGATTTGCGTGCACTTGTCCAGGCTGATGGCCTTTTGCTCGTAGCGCTTGCCCACGATGTGCCCGCGCGCGCGCGCCAGTTCTTCCAGCAAGCCGTCCGTCAGCACCAGTACCAGCTCGACCGGTGTGGCGCGGGCGGTCTGGGAATCCAGGTTGACGGCGTGGTAGCTGCCGTAAGCTTCATTGTTCAACATTATTATCTTCTCGCTATGTTAACGTGGCGCGGTGCTGCAGGCACGCTCGCCTTAGGATTTGTCGTTGCCGAACATGGCATCGAACATGTCGGAATTGCGTGTCATTTGCTCTTGCAATACCTGCAGGCGGGAAAACTGGTCCAGGAAGCGGTTGTACGCCGTGTTGTACTGATTGGTCAGGCGCTCGCTGCTCTGGGCCAGGCTTTTCTGCAACTTGTCCGTCGCTGCCATGCGTTGGGTGATCTGGCCTTTGGTGACATTGCTCCACTGTCCCAGCACCTTGTCCAGACCGCCGAGCACGCCGGCTGGCGCCGACAGGCTGTTATTGCCGAACAGTTTGTCCAGGCCGCCAGGATTGTCCGCCAGCTTGGCCGTCAGCTTGGCGGTATTGAGGCTGATCGTGCCGTCGCGCTGGGCGGTAATGCCATACGCCACCAGCGATACACCATCGACGCTCAGGCGCAGGGCATCGCCCATGCTCGAGCGCAGGGCGTTCAGGCCGGAGTCGTGGGCAAAGAGGCCGGCGGCGATGTTCTTTTCCGGATTGCCGGGACTGGCCAGGCCATCCATCACGCTTTTCAGCTTGTTGTAGGCGTCGACGAAAGCTTGCACATTGGCGATGGTGCCCGTGCTATCGGTGCCGACGGTCACGGTGACCGGGCTCTCGCCAGCGCTCATGGCCTTGGTGAACGTCATTTTCACGTCGGGCACGTTGGTGAAGGTATTCGATGCCTGGGTGATTTTGGTGCCGGTGCCCTGGGCGCCCAGCCAGACGATGGCATCCTTGGGCTCGACGAGGGTTTTCTTGTCGCTCTGCAGCGCTGTCTGCAGCCCCGAATCCGTCACGCTGCTGGTGTCGATTGAGACGGCATTCGCGGCGCCTGTGAGCGTCGACGTCAGCACCAGTTGCGCCTGGTTACCGATATTGATGACGGAAGCGGTGACGCGCGCATTATTCTTGCTGTTGCCATTGATGGCGGCGGCTATTTCCTGCGGCGTCAAATAGGCGTCGCCATCCTTGTTGGCGGCGGCCAGGTCGATGTCGAAGGCGTTGTCGGCGGTCACGGCGGCCAGCGGGTCGCCGATGCGGATGGTCATGGCGCCGCCGTTGGCAGGCATGGTGTTGCTCAAGCCGCCATACGAAGTCTGGCCGGCCGTGGCCAGTTGTTCCACAAAGAATGCGTAGCTGCCCGGCGCCGCCTTGATGCCGGCCGTGCCCGTGCCATACGCGGTATTGCTGAAGGTGGCGGACTGGCTCAGCACGGATTTGCTGGACGTCATGGACGACATCGCCAGCTGGAATGCCGAGATGGCCGATTTCAGGTTACCCAGCGCGCTGGAGGTATTGCTGGCCAGCGCGGTCTGCGCAGCCAGGGCGGCCTGTTGCGCCGCTACCGACTTGGTCGCCAGATTTTTTGCGGTGACGATCGGATCGTATTGCGGTGCAGTAATTACGTTTGCCATGCCAGACTCCTGAATAAAGGGATATACCGGTACAAGGCGACCCCCATTCCCGTTTCGTGAAGTTTTCCTGAAAGAAACTTACACAAACTCATTTTACCTGTCCGCGGAACCAGAATTGCGTCGCCAGTTCGTCTTGTCGCTTGGCATCGACACGTTGTTGCTCGTTTGCAACATGCTTTTGTTTTTGTGTCAGCACCTGGTCCAGCACCTCGCGCTTGGCCCACGCCGTATTCAGCGCGCGTTGCGAAACGGCCATGTTGGCTTCGTGCAAATGCAAGTCGGTACGGTGCTGGTCGGCCATCTGCATGACGGCTTGCTTGAAGTTGCCGCAATTGACGGACAGGGCCAGGGGCAGGGCGCCGCTGGGGCCGCTATCCGTGTACAGGCCCGTCAGGCGCTCCAGGTTTTTCTGGTAGCGCTCGCGCACGGCCGTCTGCGCCGCCATTTCGCTTTGCAGGCGTTCCACTTCGGTGCTGCGCAGGCCGACCAGGGTGGTCAGGTTGCGGATGGTATGCGCGTTGCTCACGTATGCTCCTAGCCCATGATCTGTTCAAGTTGTTCGATGCACGGCGCCATCGGCGCTTCTTCCTTGGTGCCCTGGCACAGGAACGCTTCGATAGGCGCGTGCAGCTGCACGGCGCGGTCGGTGATCGGGTCGGCGCCGGGCACGTAGGCGCCCAGCGGGATCAGATCGCGCACGCGCGCATGGCGCGCCATCGACGCTTTCAGCGCGCGCGACGCCTGCATGTGGGTGGGCGTGATCACCTGCGCCATGCAGCGGCTGATCGAGGCGGCGATGTCGATGGCGGGGTAGTGGCCCCGCTCGGCCAGTTCGCGCGTGAGCACGATGTGGCCGTCGAGAATCGCGCGCGCCGTGTCGACCACCGGGTCCTGCTGGTCGTCGCCTTCGGCCAGCACCGTGTAGATGGCGCTCATGCTGCCTTCCGGGTGGGCGCCATTGCCGGCGCTTTCCACCAGTTGCGGCAAGTTCGAGAAGACGGACGGCGGATAGCCGCGCGTGGCCGGCGGCTCGCCCAAGGCCAGCGCCACTTCGCGCAAAGCCATCGCATAGCGCGTCAGCGAATCGACCAGCAGCAGCACGTGCTTGCCCTGGTCGCGGTAATGGGCGGCGATCGAATGGCACAGTTCGGTCGCCATGATGCGCATCAGCGGCGATTCATCGGCCGGCGCGATCACCAGCACAGCCTTTTTGAGGCCTTCGGCGCCCAGCGACTTTTCCACGAATTCGCGCACTTCGCGGCCCCGCTCGCCGATCAGGCCGACGACGACGACATCGGCCACCGTCTGGCGCGTGATCAGGCCGAGCAGCACGCTCTTGCCCACGCCGGAACCGGCCATCAGGCCCACGCGCTGGCCCTTGCCCAGGGTCAGCATGCTGTTGATGGCCCGCACGCCCACGTCGAGCGGTTCGACCACCGGTTGTTTCTTCAGGGGATTGACCTTCGGTGGCGTTACTTCCAGGACGTGTTCGCCGCCGAGGCGGCCCAGGTCGTCGATCGGCTCGCCGAGGCCATTGACCATGCGGCCCAGCCACGACGGGCCGATCTGCAGGCTGGCCTTGTCGGGCAGGGGCAGGACCCTGGCGCCCGTGGTCAGTCCCGTCGCCTTCTTGAACGGCATCAGGTAGGACAATTTTTCGCGGAAACCGACGACTTGCGCATCGAGCCACTCGCCGCTCACAGTTTCAATTTGACAACGCTGGCCCGTGTGCAGGCGGCAGCCGGCGCTTTCCAGCAGCAGGCCGGAAGCGCCGACCAGGCGGCCGGTCGGTGTCGCGACCGGGATATCGCCGATCTCGAAGCTGCGCAGCGTGTCGGCGATCATGCAGGCGCGCCGTGGTCAGCGTGTTCGGCGGCCAGCGCCAGGTGGCTGCTGACCTGCTCCATGCAGGCCGACAGGCGCTGATGGCAGCCCGCGTCGACTTCATTGTCGCCCGCCTTGATGCGGCATTCGCCTGCGTCGAGGCGTGCGTCGGCGATCAGGTTCCAGCGCTTGGCGCGCTTCGGATCGAGTTCGCTGATGCGTTTCAATTCTTCCGGATTGAGGAAGACGTCGATTTCCTCGCGCGTGGGCGGCATCGAGGCCAGGGTCTCGTCGACCAGGGCCAGCAATTGCACCGGCTGCAGCGCCAGTTCCGCGCGGATCACCTGGCGCGCCACCTTGGCCACCAGGTCGACCACTTCCTTGCGCTGCGCTTCGCGGTAGTCGGCGCGTACTTTTTTCAGGTCGCGCAAGATGGCGTCGACAGGGCGGGCCAGGCGGTCCAGCGCCACCAGGGTTTCATTGCGGCCTTCTTCGCGGCCCTGCGCCATGCCATCGTTGCGTCCGGTGTCGTAGCCGTCTTGCTGGCCTTGCACGAGGCCCACTTCGTAGCCGTCGCGCTGGCCCTGCTCGAAACCTTCCGAGACGGACGCCTGCCACTGGCCATCCGTGTCCTCGTTGGAGGCACGCTGGCCGGCGGCGATGAATTGCGACAGCGGCGGGAAACGATACGAGCGGAAGTGTTTCATTCGATCACCGCTTCAGCAAACAGTTGCACTTCGATCTCGCCCGCATCGGCGAGGCCCTTGACGGTGGCCATGATTTCCTGGCGCGTCTGTTCGATACGCGACAGCGGCACGGGGCCGGAACGGCGCATCATGTCTTCGAAGCTCTGCGCCTGGCGGCGCGGCATGGTTTTCAGCACGGCGTCGCGGATCGACGGTTCCGCGCCCTTGAGGGCGATCGCCCATTGTTCCATCGGCACGTCTTCCAGGATGCGCGTGAGCGTGACATCGCTCTGCGTGGCCAGGATCAGGAAGTCGTACATGCTCAGTTCGATTTCCGAGACGACGTCCGGGTCGTGCGCGCGCAGCAGTTCGACCAGCGCGGCGCGGTTGCCCGGCATGCGGTTGAGGATCTCGGCCGCCTGGCGGATGCCTTCCACGCTGGTGCTTTGCGTGTCGAGCGTGCCCAGGCAGCGGCCCACCAGTTCGTCGAGCTCGACCAGCAGGTCGCGGTCGATCTCGTCCAGGCGCGCCAGGTTCAGCAAGACCAGGTCGCGGCCTTCGACGGGTAGGGCGTCGAGGATCTGGCCGGCCAGCGCGGGCGGCAAAAAGGCCAGGAACACGGCTTGCATCTGCACGTGCTCGTTGACGATGTATTCGGCCAGCCATTTCGGCGAGGCCCACTGCAGGCGCGCCATTTTGGGGCGGATCGCATCGCCATAAATATTGTTCAGCACGCTATTCGCGATATCGCTGCCCAGCGCCATGTCCAGCGAGCGCTTCAGGTAGCTGCGCGAGGCGCCATGCACGCCGCTTTGCTGGCGGTAGTCGTCGAAGAAGGTCTGCATGGCCGTTTTCACGGATTCGACCTTGATGCCGCTCATGCGCGACATCACTTGCGTGACTTCCAGCAATTCTTCACGCGACAGGCAGCGCAGCACGTTGGCGGCCTGTTCTTCGCCGATGCTCAGCAGCACGATGGCGGCCTGTTCCACGGGGGTCAGACTGGCGCTTTCGTATTCGGCGCCGTCGGAGGGATTACTGTTGTTGAGTTCGGCCATTTTTCTGCATCCATTGTTTGACGACTTCGGCGACACGCTCGGGTTCTTTTTCCGCCAGCACTTTCAGGTGGTCGACCATCACGTCGACCGCCGAGCCTGGTGGCGGCAAGTCATAGTTTTCCAGCAGCGGCACGACCGGCATGTTGCCGGCGCCGGCCTCGCCTTCGAGCGCCAGCGGGTTGCCGTTCACGCCCAGGGCCGGCGCGGCGGCAACGGCTGCGCCATTGGCGCTGGCGGCGGCGGGGCTGCCGCCCAGCGCCAGGGCTGGATCGAGCTGTTTCAGTGGCGGCGGCGCCAGGCGCGAGGTCAGCAGGCGCAGCAGCGGACGCAGGATCAGGAAGTAGCCGAGCACGGCGCCCAGCGCGTACAGCAGCCAGCTGCTGAAATCGACGACGGTGTCGCGCTCTTCCCACCATTGCGCCACGGGCGGCTTGGCAGGGAAGGCCAGCGCCGTCAGGCTCAGGCTGTCACCGCGCTGGGCGTTGATGCCCAGGCCGCTGGTCAGCATTTTTTCGATATTGCCCAGTTCTGCAGGGGTCCAGCCTGTTTTCGGATTCGGTGCGGCGGCGCTGTTGAGGACGACGGCGACGCTGAGTTTTTCCAGGCGGCCACGGCTGCGCTTGATCTGCGTGATGCTGCGGTCATACGCGTACTGGCGCGTGGTGGCGTTCTTGCGGGCCGTGCCATCGTCGGACGGCTTCGGTGCGCCATCGGCCGGTGCGGCGCCGGCGGCGTCGGCCGGTGCCGGCACGGCGGCCGCTGGCGGACGGTTCGACAGGCTGCCGGGAATGCCGGCCACGGTGCGGTTGCGTTCCTGCTCTTCACGCATCGCCTCGCTCGTCACTTTCGGGGCTTCGCCGTATTTTTCCAGCGTTTCATCGACGCGGTCGTTGTTCACGGCGGCCGTCACGCTGAGCTTGAAGTTGTCTTCGCCGATGACGGGACCCAGCAAGCCCGTGACGTTGCGGCGGATCTCATCCTGGAAGCGTTTCGCGCCTTCATTGCCGGCGGCCGAAGCGTCGAAGCCGTCCGTCAGGTCGACGTGCGAGGACAGCAGGTTGCCGCCCTGGTCGACCAGGCTCACGCGCGTAGGCGCCAGGCTGGCGACGCTGCCGGCCACCATGTTGATGACGGCGGCGATCTGTTCCGGCGCCAGGGTGCGGCCCGGTTTCAGCGCCACGACGACGGAGGCCGACGATTTGTCGCCATCGCTGGCGACGAACGATGTCGACTTGGCGATCGATAGATGGACGCGCGCCGAAGCGATCGCGTCCATCGTCATGATGCTTTGCGCCAGCTCGCCTTCCAGGCCGCGGCGGAAGCGCACGTCCTGCACGAACTGCGACACGCCCAGCGGGTCATTCTTGTCCATCAGCTCCAGGCCGGCCGGCAGCTGCGCCGTCACACCTTTCGAGGCGAGCAGCATGCGCACCTTGCCCAGCATGGCGTCGGGCACCAGCACCTGGCCGCTGTCCGGATGCAGGCGGTAGGGGATGTGCTCGGCGTCCAGGGTGGCCATCATGTCCGTCACGGCCACTTTTTCGCGCGCGCCAAACACCGGCTTGTAGTTGGCCTGGTCGCGCCACGCGTACATGGTCACCATGGCGGTGATGCCGATGGCCAGCACGACGATGGGAACCAGGTTTTTCAGCAGGGCGGGCGGGATGGCGGGCTGGGCGCCAGGGCGCCAGCGCGCAAATGCGGACTTCATGGTGGTAATCACTTGGGGTAACTTTCGCTGGGAGGCTGGGCGTGGATCAGGACGTGAAGATTACAGAGGCAGTTTGATGAGTTCGTCGACAGCGCCCATGACCTTGTTGCGCACTTGCATCAACATGGAGAAGGACAGGCTCGCTTCCTGGCTGGCCAGCATGGCGCCGACCATGTCGTCGCTCTTGCCGCTGTCGACGTCGCTCATTTTCTGCGCGGCCAGGCGGTCGTCGCCGTTGACCTTGCCGATGGCGTCTTTCATGCTTTGCGCAAACGAGAAGCCGGATTGTTCCGGTGCGCCGAACTGGGCGGCGGGAGCGATGCTGGCGCCCAGGGCGCGCGCGTCATTGCTCAGTGCTGCCAGATCGGCCTTGATCAGACCTGCGAGTTCGTTGCTCATCTTGCCCTCTACTTTCAATATGCGGTGACGTATCAATCAGAAATTACTGGTTTGCCATTCCGGCAGGCATTACATCGAATGCCATCTTGCCCGGCCCGATTTCAATTGGGCCCATCAGTTTTATCAGTTGCCACACCATCCGCTCAGCAGATTCAAACAAACCCGGCAGACCTGCGCCGACATGATTTACATGGCCATGACAACTAATGATTATCTGATAAAAGTTTCTTCTGGTGGCAATAAGAGGAGCTGAAAACTGCCATAAAAACCGGAATCAGGTAAGCGGAATGGCGCACTGCAAATCACTATTTTCTCGCTATAAGCTTACCTCGGGGCAACTATAAAGTAAAGAGAGGATTGCCTCAAGGAATATTGATACATGGCAATATTTGGCTTTTTCATGTATTGTTCAGCACCGTAGCCATCGAGCATGCGATACGATGCGCAATCGTTTGCTTGCAGACCTGTCGGCAAGGCCAAGATGATGCTGTATTTAATTTCGGGCGATCCGTATAATTTGTTCTGCCACCGCAATACCGACATGACCACTACATGACAATCATTACCAAGACAGATCAAACTGTGCGCCATCAAGTCCTCGATTCCTGTCTGCTTGGACGTCCTGTCCATTTGCTGCATGTATTCGGCGCACAGCTGCGCGACGACCTGGCCGTGGCCCTGCGCCAGCCGATGAGCCGTCGCTACTGGGGCAATTTCCAGATCGACGCCGTGACCTTGTCGCGCGTGGAGAACGAAGACAGCGTGAACCGCTGGCTGAGTTTTTCCACGCCGGCCGGCCAGCCGGGCTTTGCGCTCGAACGGCAGATACTGTTGAGCGTGCTGAACTATCGCTACGGTAGTGCCGGCGCCAAGGGCGCGCTGCCCGATCCGGCGCAAGTGCGCGTGACGGCAACGGAAGAGCGCCTCGCTGTGGTGCTGGGACAACAGTTGGTCCACAGTTTGTTCACCCGCATCCACAAGAACCTGCAAACCCTGGGCAAGAGCAGCGACATCGACACCACTGCCGAGGTCGCTGTGCAGTCCGGCGTGCATCCGGCACGCGGCAGCTGGATCGTCACCGTGGCGCTCAGCGACGTCGAGGCGGGTCAGAGCGGCCAGTTCTGGTTCTCGCTGGACAAGCGCCTGATGGCCGACGTGCTGCGCGGCCTGCTGCCCGAGCGCGCGCAAGCGAAGAAAGCCTTGCGCGGCAGCGTACGCCCGCTCGCTTCGCGCCTGCAAGTGACCCTGGAAGGCCGGCTCGTCAGCAAGCAGGTGCAGCTGGGCGCCTTGTTCGACCTGCGCGTGGGCGACGTGATTCCAGTCAGCCTGAGCCGTACCGACGTCATGCTTGACGACTCCCGTTTATTTACAGCGGCTGTTTCCGAACACAAGGGCAAGCTCTGTTTAACCTCATTTGAAGATGTCGAATAATATGAATATCACCGATACCAACCAGAGCGAAACCCTGCTGGAAGACCTGGGCGATGACATGATCATCGACCAGGGCGACGTCTCCGACGTGGCCAGCACCCGCGCGCGCCGCGACATTCCGCAAATGATGCGCAAGATTCCCGTCACCCTGACCCTGGAAGTGGGCTCGGCCCGCATCTCGCTGGAAGAGTTGATGGCCATCGGCCCGGAAAGCGTGATCGAACTCGACATGCTGGCCGGCGAACCGCTGGTGATCAAGGTCAACGGCACGCCGATCGGCCGTGCCGAAGTGGTGGTGGCCGGCGAGAACTATGGCCTGAAAGTCATCGACCTCGACGGCCTCAATCTCGACCTGATGACAGCATGAAGCTGGCGGTACCCGGCTTGAGCCGGCGCCGCGGCGCGCTGGCTGCCGCGCTGGCTGTCCCTGTTCTGATGCTGTGCTGCGGCGCGGCCGGCGCGCAGGACCTGCTCGCCGGCGTGGTGCCGGGCGCGAAGACCGACCTGTCGGTGAAGATGCAGATCCTCGTCGTCATGACCCTGCTCGGGCTGCTGCCCGTGATGGTCATGATGATGACCAGCTTTACCCGCTTCGTCATCGTGCTGTCGCTGCTGCGCCAGGCCCTCGGTCTGCAGCAGGGCTTGCCCAACCGTATCGTCACCGGCATCGCCCTGATTCTCACCTTGCTGGTCATGCGTCCCATCGGCGACCAGGTGTGGAAGGAAGCGTTCGTGCCTTATGACCGCGACCAGATCGGCATGCAGGAAGCCTTGAAAATTGCCGAAGTGCCCATTTCGCGCTTCATGCTGGCGCAGACGAGCAAGGCCGCGCTGGCGCAGATCGCGCACCTGGCCGGCGAGCCGTCGAGCATGCGCCCGCAAGACCATAGTTTCACGGTCAAGCTGGCCGCGTTCGTGCTGTCCGAACTGAAGACGGCGTTCCAGATCGGCTGCATGCTGTTCATCCCCTTCCTTATCATCGATCTGGTGGTGGCGTCCGTGCTGATGGCCATGGGCATGATGATGCTCTCGCCGCTCGTCATCTCGCTGCCGTTCAAGCTGCTGCTGTTCGTGCTCGTCGATGGCTGGACCCTGACCGTCAACACCTTAGTTACCAGCATACAGGGCTATTGACCGATGTTTACCCCTGAAGTCGCCGTCGACCTGATCATCGAAGCATTGCATGTCGTCATGCTGCTGGTGGTGATCCTGGTCGTGCCGGGTTTGCTCATGGGCTTGCTGGTCGCGCTGGTGCAGGCGGCCACATCGATCAATGAACAGACCATGAGTTTCCTGCCGCGCCTGCTGGTCACCCTGCTGGCCCTGATCCTGGCCGGACGCTGGATGGCCGGTTACCTGATGGATTATTGCGTGTCCATTTTTCAGCGCGCCGCCACCCTGGTCGGATAGCACCGCGCCATGGATCAGATTTTCAATCAGGTGCTGCCGTTTCTGCTGGCCGTGTGGTGGCCGTTCTGCCGCATCCTGGCCATGCTCAGCGCCTCGCCCGTGATCGGCGACGCGATGGTGCCCGTTCCCGTGCGGGTGCTGCTGTCGCTGGTGCTGGCGATCCTGATGCTGCCCGTGATGCAGGCATCTGGCGTGTCGCAGGAGTTGCTGAAGATCGATCCGTTTTCCCTGCACGCCCTCGTCGCCACCCTGGAGCAGGCCATCATCGGCTTCGTCCTGGGCCTGGCTTTCCACTTCGCCATGTCCGTCATGTCGGTGCTCGGCTACCTCGTGTCGAGCCAGGTGGGCTTTTCTATGGCCGTCATGAATGACCCGCTCAACGGCACCTCGTCGGACGTGATCACGGGTTTGCTCACCATCATGTGCATGATCGTGTTTTTCGCCATCGACGGCCACCTCGTGCTGACGGGCGTGATCGGCGCCAGCTTCACTGCCTGGCCCGTGGGACAGGGCTACGGGCCGCTGCTGCTGCAGACGGTGGCGTACAACGTGGCGTGGATTTTCGCCGCCGCCATGCTGCTGGCCTTGCCCATCGTCTTTTCCACCATGGTGGTGCAGCTGGGCTTTGGCTTCCTGAACCGGGTGGCGCCGTCGCTAAACCTGTTTTCGCTGGGTTTTTCCATGATCACCATGTTCGGCCTGCTGATGCTGATACAGATCGTGCGCTTTATCCCGGAGCACTATGTCGCCATGACGAACCGCGTGCTCGACATGATCCAGGAACAAATGCGGGTGGCCCATGGCGGATAGCAGCACGGGCGACAAAACAGAAAAGGCTTCAGCACAGAAGCTGAAGAAATCGCGCCAGGAAGGGCAGGTGGTGCGTTCGCGCGACCTGTCGACGGCGCTGGGCATCCTGATCAGCATGAAGGTCTTCATTTACCTGCTGCCCGGTTATCTGGTCAGCTTTCGCGAACTGTTCGCCATGTCCTTCATGCCGCTCGACAGCAAGGGCGCGCTGGAAAATGCCATGTCGATGGCGTTTACCACGTCGGTGGGCTTGCTGATCAAGATGATCGTGCCGCTGTTCTGCGTGCCTTTGTTTGTTGTACTCGGTTCCTTGATCCCCGGCGGCTGGGTCATCAGCACGAAGAACTGGGCGCCGAAGATGGAGCGCCTGAGTCCGGCCAAGAATCTGGGCCGCCTCGTGTCGCCCAAGCACGGCTTTGAATTCGGCTTGTCGATCGCCAAGGCCGCCGTGCTGGGCATGGTACTCGTGCACGTGAGCCGCTCCAGCCTGACGCAGTACGTGGATTTGCAACACCGGCCCCTGCAGCAGGCCATGCTCGATGGCTCGGCGCTGATGCTCGACGGCCTGATGGCGCTCATTTCTGTCTTCGTGCTGTTTGCCATCATCGACGTGCCGGCGCAGGCGTTTTTCTTTGCCCGCAACCAGCGCATGAGCAAGCAGGACGTCAAGGAAGAACATAAAAGCAGCGAAGGGCGGCCCGAAGTGCGCCAGCGCATCCGCCAGTTGCAGCAGCAGATCGGCCGGCGCAGCGTGCGCAAGACCGTGCCCGACGCCGACGTGGTGATCGTCAACCCCGAGCATTATGCCGTCGCATTGAAGTATGACCAGGACCGCGCCGAGGCGCCGTTCGTCGTTGCCAAGGGCGTCGACGAGATGGCGCTGTATATCCGGCAAGTGGCGAAGGAACACAATATCGAAACGCTGGAGTTGCCGCCGCTGGCGCGCGCCATCTACAACACCAGCCAGGTGCAGCAGCAGATTCCCGTGCAGCTGTACCAGGCCGTGTCGCAGGTGCTTAACTACATACTGCAGCTGAAAGCATTCCGTACTGGGCAGCGCGCCGCCCAGCCCCCATTTCCCACCGAGGTGGTCGTGCCATCTCATTTGAGCGAGGTAGTACCTTCATGAATTTCCTGAACCGGTTGGTTGCCGAAATGCGCCGCCACAAGTTCGCCACGCCGCTGTTCCTGCTGGTGATCCTGGCGATGATCATCTTGCCGCTGCCGCCCGTGCTGCTCGATATCTTGTTCACTTTCAATATCGTGCTGGCACTGATCGTCATCCTCGTCAGCGTGTCGGCCAAGCGGCCGCTCGATTTCTCCGTCTTCCCGACGGTGATCCTGGCCACCACCATGCTCAGGCTGACCCTGAACGTGGCGTCCACACGCGTGGTGCTGCTGCACGGCCATACGGGCGCGGACGCGGCCGGTAAGGTGATCGAGGCGTTTGGTAACGTGGTGATCGGCGGTAACTTCGTCGTCGGTATCGTGGTCTTCGTGATCTTGATGATCATCAACTTCGCCGTCGTCACCAAGGGCGCCGAGCGTATCTCGGAAGTGTCGGCGCGCTTTACCCTCGATGCCTTGCCGGGCAAGCAGATGGCGATTGACGCTGACCTGAACGCCGGCTTGATCAACCAGGAAAAAGCCCAGATCCGCCGCAAGGACGTGGCCGCCGAAGCGGATTTCTATGGCGCCATGGACGGCGCGTCGAAGTTCGTGCGTGGCGATGCCGTCGCCAGTATTTTGATCTTGATCATCAACATGGTCGGCGGCGTGGCCATCGGCTCGCTGATGCACGACCTGTCGTTCGGCGACGCCTTCCGCCAATACGCGCTGCTGACCATCGGTGATGGCCTGGTGGCGCAGATCCCGGCGCTGCTGCTGTCGGCCGCGGCCGCCATCCTCGTAACCCGTATCAGCGATTCGGGCGACTTCGAACAGCAAGTGGCAGGCCAGGTGCTGACCTCGCCAACGGTGATCTACAGCGCGGCCGGCATGATGGTGGCGCTGGCCCTGATTCCGGGCATGCCGTGGTTCATGTTCATGACCTTTGCCGGCGTGCTGGCTTTTGTTGCCTGGCGCCTGACCAAGCGCGTGAAGGGGCCCGATGCGGCCGGCATGGCGGCCATCGAGGCGGCCTTGCGCGATGACAAGCCGGCTGAACTGGAATGGCAGCAATTGCCGGCCGTGCAGCCGCTGATGGTGATGCTCGGCTACAAGCTGGTCGGCATGGTGGATAAGACCCAGGGCGAACCGTTGAACAAGCGCGTCAAGGGTGTGCGCCAGAGCCTGTCCGAATCGATGGGCTTGCTGCTGCCGAATATCGGCGTGCGCGACGACCTGGCCCTGAAGCCGTCGCAGTATGCGATCGTGCTGTCGGGCACCGTGGTGGCGCAGGCGGAAGTGCAGGCCGACCGCCTGATGGCTATCCCGTCGCCGAACGTGTATGGCCAGCTCGACGGCATCCCCGGCATCGAGCCGGCCTACGGCATGCCCGTCACGTGGATCGAACCGGGCGAAAAAGCACATGCGCTGGGCCTCGGCTACCAGGTCATCGAGGCGCCCAGCGTGATCGCCACGCACTTGTCGAAGATGGTGCGCGAATACTTGCCGGAACTGTTCCGCCACGAAGACGTGTCGAACATGATGGAGCGCCTGACGGCCCTGTCGCCCAAGCTCGCTGGCGCGCTGGACAAGGCGCTGACGCACACGCAGCTGCTGCGCGTGTTCCGCGTCTTGCTGGCGGAAAATGTGTCACTGAAGGATATCGTGCCCATCGCCACCACCTTGCTCGACAGTTCGGAAACGACCAAGGATCCGATCCTGCTGGCGGCCGAAGTGCGCTGTGCGCTGCGGCGCCAGATCGTCAGCGGCCTGTTCGGCCAGAAGATGGAAATGCAGGCGTTTAACCTGGGCGGCGAACTGGAAAACATGCTGCTTGGTTCCCTGAACCAGGCGCGCCAGTCGGGCAAGGTGACGTTGGACAACTATCCGATCGACCCGCATCTGCTGTCGCAGCTGCAAGTGAACATGCCGGTGGCGCGCGAGCAGATGAAGCAGCAGGCTACGCCGCCGCTGCTGCTGGTGCTGCCGCAGATCCGTCCGCTGCTGGCCCGCTATGCGCGCCTGTTCGCGCCTGGCTTGCACGTGCTGTCGTACAATGAAATCCCGGAAAACCGCGAAGTGAGCATCATCGGTACGGTGGGGTAAAATGAAAAAACGGCGCTTCGGGCGCCGTTTTTTTATGCCGCGTCAATCCTGCTCGTCGATGGGCGGCATCAGCTCGTGCTCCTGGCCATCGGCCAGCAGCAGCACGGTGGCGCCTGGCGCCGTGTCTTCCTCGTCGCCATAGTCGTAACCGAACGGCGCCGCCACTTCCTTCGAGACGATGACGGGCTCCTCCTCGGTTTCGGCGGCGGGGGCTTGGGGCGCATCGGGATCGGCCGCCACTTCCGCTTCCGGCTGCGTCAGCAGCAGGGCCACTTCGGCCATGGCGCGAAACAGGGGCAGCGACAGCGAGGCGGCGCCCGCCTGCATCGGGTAGTTGCCGTGCACGCGCTGCGCATGCAGCTGGCGGTTCAGGCGGCAGCGCACCAGGCGCAGGCCCGCGCGCCGCACGGCGTCGGCGATCTCGGGCAGGGCCAGGCGCAAATGACGCAAGGCGGCTTCCTCGTCGGCGGCCAGTTCCAGCAGCACGCCGTCGCCGGACGGTTCCATCTGGATCACGACCCGGCCGATGCCGATGATGATCAGTTCGACGCGCAGCGCCACCTTGCCGCGCCGCCTTGGCGTTGCATCTTCGTCTTCGTCGCTGGCCAGCACGCGCAGCAGCAGGCGCTGGCCGCCCCAGCCATACACGGCAAAGCGCCACGCTTCGCTGTCGACCGTCAACGGCGGACGTGCGCCTTCGCGCAGCAGGGCCGGCTGCTGCTCGGCCATGAACAGGCTGCCCGGCACATGCTGGCCGCGCGCCTGTTCTTGCAGGGCCGCATATTGTTCGCCATACGTGCGCACCATCACGCGCCACGACGCGGCCAGCTGCGCAGCGTCGGGCGGCTGCCATATGAGCTGGCGCGTGAAGAACAGCTGGTTGACCTGCATGGCGCTGCTGTCGCGCGGCAGGGCGCCGCCCGTACCATCGGCATTGGGTTTGATGAGGGACGCCAGGCTGTCCTGTCCCTTTTGCTGCAGCTGGGCGGGCAGGGTGCCGGCGTCGGGCGCGGGCGCCATGTAGGGGCCGATCGGCACCAGCGGCTGCACCACGCCAGGCACCATCGGCGTAGCGGGGCTGACGTCGAAGCGCTGGGTAATCAGGGGCACCGGGTTGCCCGATGCAATGCGGTCTATCGCCATGCCATTGCTTCCTGCTGATACATATTCATCCGATCCGCCATCGCGTCCTGCCGGTAATTATTGTAGTAAAGAAAGAATCAGCTTGCTCATGCTCTGGCTTTGCTTGAGCATGGCCGTGCTCGCCTGCAGCAGCATTTGCGCCGACGTCATGTTGGCGCTTTCGGCCGCGTAGTCGACGTCCATGATGCGACCGATGGCGGCCTTGGTGTTGGTGACCATGTTGGACAGGTTATTGTAGATGTGTCCAAGCCGGTTCGCGGTGGCGCCCAGCGCCGAGCGCACGCTGCCGACCTT
The DNA here is from genome assembly GCF_059617945.1 of Janthinobacterium sp. BCJ23. Taxonomy (NCBI): domain Bacteria; kingdom Pseudomonadati; phylum Pseudomonadota; class Betaproteobacteria; order Burkholderiales; family Oxalobacteraceae; genus Janthinobacterium; species Janthinobacterium sp. BCJ23. The sequence continues at coordinate 575,721 of NZ_JCAQAW010000004.1, forward strand.
GTCGACGGCCGCCGCCAGCATGTCGATCATGCCGTTGGCGCTGCCGTTGCTGGCAAATTCGCTGCCGGCGGTGGCGCCTGGCGCGAAATTGACGGAGATCGCCTGTAGTGCCGCGTTGAGCGCGCCCATGTCGCCCGCCACGCTGAACTGCATGGTTTCGCTGCCGGTGGCGCCGATCTGGAACGTCAGGGCTTGCGACAGGGTACCCATGCCGGCGCTGCCATTACCCAGCAATAAAGTGCCGCCGTAGCGGGTGTTCGTCATCACGTTGTACAGCTCGGCGCCCAGCGCATCGTATTCGCCCTGCATGGCCTCGCGGTCCTTCTGGTTCGACGAGGCGTCCGCTGCCTGGGTGGCCAGGTCCTTCATGCGCACCAGCACGCTGGTCACTTCGCCAAACGCGCCTTCGGCCGTTTGCAGCAGGGAAGTACTGTTTTGCGTGTTGCGCATGGCCACCGCCATGCCGCTGGTCTGGGCGCTCAGCCGGGTGGCGATCTGCAAGCCGGCCGCATCGTCCATGGCCGAGTTGATGCGAAAGCCCGTGGAGAGACGCGTCATCGACGTCGACAGCATTTGCTGTGCCCAGCCCATGGCCCGCTGGGCTGACAGTGCGGCAGTATTGGTATGAATGCTCAGCACGCGGCGGCTCCAGTAGGCGATTGTTCGGTGTTCTACCTTGTATAGGCGACTATGCCGGCAACATCGTTAAACGTGATGGCAATTTAGTTCAATATGCCGGAAAAGCCAGGAACTGCAGACGAAAAAAAGCCAGACCGGAGTCTGGCTTCGAGAGACTGGCCGCGAGCGGCCGGGTCAATATTATTGCAGCAGGGACATGACCATCGAGGACATGCTGTTGCTTTGTTTCAGCATCGCGGTGCCAGCTTGCAGCAGCATTTGCGACGACGTCATGTTCGAGCTTTCGGTAGCGAAGTCGGTGTCCATGATGCGGCCGGTAGCGGCTTTGGTGTTGGTGGCGATGTTCGACAAGTTGGTGTTGACGTGGTCCAGACGGTTAGCCGTCGCGCCCAGTGCCGAACGCACGGTGCTGACGCTGTCGATGGCGGTAGCCAGCAGGCCGATATTGGCGTTGGCGTTGGACGTCAGTTCCGTGGCGCCTGCTGCGGCGGCGCTCGAGAAGTTGGCGCTCAGGCCGGTCAGGGCTGCGTTCAGCGAGCTCAGGTTAGCCGATACGTCGAAAGTCATTTTTTCGGTCGAGCTGGCGCCGATCTGGAACGTCATCGAGGTCGACAGCGTGCCGTCAGCAGCGGCGCTGCCTTTGCCCAGCAGCTTGGTGCCGCCGAACGTGGTGTTGGTCATGACGTTGTACAGCTCTTGACCCAATGCATTGTATTCAGCTTGCATGGCGGTCTTGTCGGCGGCGGTCGACGAAGCATCGGAAGCTTGGGTAGCCAAGTCTTTCATGCGCACCAGCATGTTGGTGACTTCGGCGAAAGCGCCTTCAGCCGTTTGCAGCATCGAGGTGCTGTTTTGCGTGTTGTTCATCGCAACGGTCATGCCGCTGGTTTGTGCTTTCAGGCGGGTGGCGATCTGCAGGCCGGCAGCGTCGTCCATGGCCGAATTGATGCGGAAGCCGGTGCTCAGGCGCGTCATCGAAGTCGACAGTTTGGATTGGGTATTCGAGATCGAATTTTGTGCCGACAGGGAAGCAGCGTTGGTGTGAAGGCTCAGCATGGTGTCATTCCTAATTGGGTGGTTGCGGTGAGGAGCGACGATTTATCTGCTCCTATCAGTACAAGACGACCGTGCCGCCACCTTAATTAAATGCTTTAAGGAAATTTTTTAAAATAAATGCTGTTTCTTGCTTCGTCGCCCCGTTTTGCTGGTGTTGCGGCATGCTTGTGTCAGCTGCAGGCGAAAAAAAAGCCAGACCGGAGTCTGGCTTCGATGAGCTGGCCGCAAGCGGCCAGGCCGATATTATTGCAGCAGGGACATGACCATCGAGGACATGCTGTTGCTTTGTTTCAGCATCGCGGTGCCAGCTTGCAGCAGCATTTGCGACGACGTCATGTTCGAGCTTTCGGTAGCGAAGTCGGTGTCCATGATGCGGCCGGTAGCGGCTTTGGTGTTGGTGGCGATGTTCGACAAGTTGGTGTTGACGTGGTCCAGACGGTTAGCCGTCGCGCCCAGTGCCGAACGCACGGTGCTGACGCTGTCGATGGCGGTAGCCAGCAGGCCGATGGTGGCGTTGGCGCTGCCGGTCAGTTCCGCGGCCAGCGTCGAACCTGCCGACGAGAAGTTGGTGCTCAAGCCGCTCAGAGCGGTATTCAGCGTGCTCAGATTGCCGGAGACGTCAAAGCTCATTTTTTCGGTCGAGCTGGCGCCGATCTGGAACGTCATCGACGTCGACAGCGTGCCATTGCCGGCTGCGCCGTTGCCCAGCAGCTTGGTGCCGCCGAACGTGGTGTTGGTCATGACGTTGTACAGCTCTTGACCCAATGCGTTGTATTCGGCTTGCATGGCGGTCTTGTCGGCTGCGGTCGACGAAGCATCGGCTGCCTGGGTGGCCAGGTCTTTCATGCGTACCAGCATGTTGGTGACTTCGGCGAAAGCGCCTTCAGCCGTTTGCAGCAGCGAGGTGCTGTTTTGCGTGTTGTTCATCGCAACGGTCATGCCGCTGGTTTGTGCTTTCAGGCGGGTGGCGATCTGCAGGCCGGCAGCGTCGTCCATGGCCGAATTGATGCGGAAGCCGGTGCTCAGG